>DASUNP010000117.1:0-12302 GCA_036277095.1 Blastocatellia bacterium | reverse complement strand
TATTGCCGTAGGGCGAGGCTGTGTCTGTTTCGCTTGGGGCCTGGTCGCCTTGATAAACTTTCAGGCCGGGTCTTGCAGGCGGCGGCGGCTGAGCGGCGAGGGCGAATATCTCAGAGTTTACGTTCTTTACAGCCTGCCCCTTTGAACCCACGCGGATGGGCAGTTCGAGTTTGATGTCCGAAGGAATAAGACACACCTTGTCGTTGCATGATTGCACGGTCAAGGTCCCGCGAATCACTGCCTGCCCCTGCGCCAGGGACTTGTCCGCCTCCGCATCGATTACGATATAGACTGTGCCTTCATGAACCGCGAGGTCTGTGTTGGGCAAGAACTCAAATCGTTGATATACAGGAGCGGGGTAGTTCGGTTCAGCGAATCGAATGCCGGGCGTCGGCTCAAGCGAGATAGCTGTCGCGATCAAACCTGGGTCTGAAGGCACATGCGCGTTGATGTGGTATCCAGGCTCTACGTTGAGCACGACGGCCAGTTTGAATTTGTCACCTGGCCTAACGGCGTCGACTGATGCGTAAGCTTGCGCTTTGACCACGCGGTCGCTCTGTCCAAGCACGCGGGGTGCACTGGCTATGGTCACCAATGCCAGCAGTGATAATCCGAATAGGAGTCTTTTGGTATTCATTTCTTTCTTAAATTGCGAACCATCTCAGGAGTCAAATCATTAAAGGTCAACAGGCTGCCGCCGTTTGTTTCTACGAACGATCTGGCCTCCTGCTGACTCTGAAAGGCGAAAACGTCAGGCCCCATCGGGCCATTGACTTTGCTCTTATAAACGAGCGCAGCCTGCCGCGCATCGATCCCCGCTTTCGAGTTGTAATCCTTCATCAGAATTCTCTCGATGTTTCCCCGGTCTTTCTGTGCATCGGTGACTTCATGCTTATCGGGCGCGCTATAAAAAGTCAGCATGTCGCCCGCCGTTTCAAACATCACCTTCGTCCCATCCGAGTAATAAATTTCAGCCATAGCCGGGTCCGAAGCTTTTACGTCCATGCGACAGACGGGGCAAACACCTTCTGTCGCGTCTGCTCTAAGGGGGCCGCTCGATTTGCCGCAGCCGATGCAGGCGAAGCAAACAGCGATAAGCAAAATGCAAGTGCTCGTTTTTATATTCATCAATCGCAATAAGCTAACCTTCGGGTCGAGCCGGCCAATTCTTCGCCTGCGCATTTCACTTCGCGCTCGATTCGATCCATCCGCCGCCAAGCACTACGTCGCCATTATAAAAGACCGTGGCCTGGCCGGGAGTTATCGCCGGTTGAGGCTCGTCAAATTCAACGCGGACCGAGTTGGTCCCCGTCGGGGTGATTGTGGCCTGCGCCTCCGCAGACCTGTAGCGGACGCGGACGCACGCACGCACAGGCGCGGCGGGCGGCGCTATCGAGAGCCAGTTCACTGCCTTTGCATCGAGCGAGCGACTGTAGAGGTCTTCGCGCTTCCCTACAACGAGGCGATTTCGCGGCACGTCTATCTTTACGACGTAGAGCGGATCGGGCGACGAGATGCCGATCCTGCGGCGCTGACCTATGGTGTAGCGATGCAAGCCAGCGTGCTCGCCAATTACAAGGCCTTCCGTCGAGGTGATCTCACCCGCCCGAAGCGCCGGGGTATTCTTTGCCGTTTCATCCATCTCAAACCGCGCGTAGTCTTCAACAAAGCGCGAATAGTTGCCGTCAGGAACAAAACAGATTTCCTGGCTCTCCGGTTTTTCAGCCGTCTCAAGCCCTAAGCGAGTCGCGATCGCTCGTACTTCGGCCTTCGTCAAATCGCCGAGCGGGAATAGGGCGCGCTCCAATTGCTTTTGAGTCATCTCGAAGAGAAAGTACGACTGGTCCTTGGACAGGTCGCGCCCCTTCTTGAGCGCGTATCGCCCGGTCTTCTCGTCGTATTCCACTCGGGCGTAATGGCCCGTAGCCACGCGCTCCGCGCCTACTTCGCGCGCGAGCGTAACGAGCCGCGCGAACTTCAATTTAGTATTACATGATACGCACGGTATGGGCGTGCGCCCGGCCAGATAATCCTCGACGAACGGGCGGACGACCCCGCGCTCGAATTCGTCTTCCAGATTCAGCACGTAAAACGGGAAGCCCAGGTCTTCGGCCACTCGCCGCGCGTCGTACACGTCATCGAGCGAGCAGCACCTGGAAGGCTGAGGCTCGCCGTCAGGGCCGAGCCGCCGCCGCTGGTTCCACAACTGCATCGTGAAGCCGACTACGTCGTGCCCCTGGTCTTTCAGTATCGCGGCGGCGACAGAACTGTCGACGCCTCCGCTCATTGCTACCGCTATATTCACCGCTTGCCTATCCATCTTGGCTCGCGCGCGGGCCAGATGCTATGATCGTTTTCCGTGGCCGCCATGTGACGAACGAGAGGGCCGCCATAAAGACTAAAATTATACACGACTGAGAAAAATACAGCCAATAGAGGTCTATGACAGCCAACCAGGAAAGCGTAGAACAAGCCATCGAAAAACACGTCATCGCGCGTGAGCCTTATTACCTTGCCGTTGGCAAAGAGGTGGAGCTGTTTGAGGCTGCTTACCGCGCAAAGCTCCCGGTTATGCTCAAAGGGCCGACCGGGTGCGGGAAGACTCGGTTCATAGAGTACATGGCGTGGCGGCTCAGGCGGCCTCTGGTGACCGTCGCCTGCCACGAAGACCTCTCGGCCACGGACCTCGTGGGCCGGTTCCTGCTCGAAGGCGACGAGACCGTCTGGCACGATGGGCCCTTGACGACCGCCGTCAAGCACGGCGCGATTTGCTATCTCGATGAAGTGGTCGAGGCGCGCAAGGACACTATTGTCTTGATTCACCCGCTCACTGATGATCGGCGAATCCTTCCGGTTGAAAAACGCGGAACGATTCTTCAGGCGACCGACGATTTTCTTCTCGTAGTCTCTTATAACCCCGGGTATCAAAGCGTCCTGAAAGACCTGAAGCAATCGACCCGCCAGCGTTTCGTCGCGCTGGAGTTCAACTACCCTCCCGCCCCGCTCGAAATCGACATCCTCATGCACGAAGGCGGCGTGGACGAGCAGACCGCCCGCGACCTGGTCTTGATAGGCGAAAAGGTCCGCAACCTCAAGGGCCACGGGCTTGAAGAGGGCGTCTCTACACGCCTGCTCGTTTACGCAGCGCAGCTCGTTAGCAGCGGCATACACCCCCACGTGGCATGTGAGGTCGCAATCGGCTCTCCCATAACTGATGACGCGGAGCTTCAACGGAGCATAAGAGAGATCGTTACGACTGTCATCTAGATGCGTTGGTCGTATCAACTCCCTCTTTAATGGTCCGCGAGCAACGCTTGAAAACCCTACTCAAGGTGTGGCACTTTGTAGGTGAACGTCCTGCTGCCCCTTAATGTATGGTAAGCCAGGGTGCGGTTAAGCAGAAATGAAGAAAGGACAGCAAGCTTGGATCAGGGTTAGAGGAGCGCCGAATGACCCGGAGTCTTTCGATCTGGCGACCTGGAACGGCATAGTGTGGGAGATACCTCACACTAATTCGCTCGGTGATCTCATACACATACAGATTCCGGATTACATAGTCGTTGAAACATTGCCGCCTTCAGCTAAACCGGAAGAACTCTACCGCGACCGCAACAAATAATCTCGCCCGCCTTAAACAACCTCAACTTCCAACCACAGAATTCGTGAGCGTTCCGATACCGGAGATTGTGATCTCTATGCGATCGCCATCGCGCAAGAATACCGGCGGCTCGCTGTAGACCCCAACGCCTGACGGCGTGCCGGTCGAGATTATGTCGCCGGGCCGCAACGTCAGGTCCTGAGAGATGAATTCAATCAACTGCGGGACTTTGAATATCAAATCTTTTGTGTTCGAGCTCTGCCTTACCTCGCCGTTCACTCGCAGCTCAAGGTCGAGCGAGTGCGGGTCCGCTATCTCGTCTTTTGTCACGAGCCACGGGCCACAGGGGGCGAAAGTATCGAGCCCCTTTGCGCGCGCCCACTGTCGCTCGCGGCGTTGCAGGTCGCGCGCCGTCACGTCATTGATTATCGTGAAGCCGGCGATGTAATCGTATGCGCTCGCCGCCGATACCGATTTCGCTTCCTTCCCGATGACGACCGCAAGCTCGGCTTCGTAATCGATCTTTTCGCTGATGCGGGGAAGCCTGATCGCGTCTCCGGGGCCGACGAGCGCCGTGGTGCATTTTGAGAAGATGAGCGGGCTTTCGGGCGGCTGCGCGTTCTGCTCCGCTGCGTGCGCGGCGTAGTTCAATCCCACGGCCAGGATCTTCCCGGGCGCGAGCACGGGGGGATTCAATTCGGCGCGAGCGAGCGGGACCAGCACGCCATCCTCCCTGCATTGATTGATGAGAATCGGATCGCCCTCCAGTTTCACAATTATCCTGGCAGGCCAATCCGGCCCGTGCTTGAAAAGGTCGAGAGCGTCTCGATAAGCGCCTTCGATATGATGGTATGTAGCCACATCCGAGTCGGCTTCGACCCACTCGCCGCGCCCTTCGATGATCTCGCAAAAACCTGTAACATCAAGTACCTCTTCGCCGGTTATTATGCCCGCCAGATTCCCCCGGTCAGTCTTCATCGATAGCAGCTTCATGTTTCCCCCTTAGCTTTGAGCGTCTATCTGAGAGTAACGCAACAGAGGCAGCGTGCGAAAGTCCGCTCGCGGAGTTGAAGACCCGCGCCCGGTTACTCTATTCTGAAAATCCTGCTTGATCACAGACGGGAGGAGAGAAGATGAAGCTTGAACAATTTGAGATGGAGCGCATGCAATCGACCTGGGAGAACCTTGTCGACTACAACCTGTCGGAGAGCGGTGTTCATCCGGTCCGTATAGGCGATTTGATACCGGAGCCCGAAGATCGCGAGCGGCTCCTGGGAATGGAGCTTGGTTATAGCCAATCGAACGGGACGCCTGAGCTGCGAGCGAGCATCGCCAGCCTGTACGAAGGCGCGAACGTAGAGAACATAATTGTCACGACGGGAACCGCCGAGGCGAATTTTATCGTCAGTTGGATGATGACCGAGCCGGGCGACGAGATCATTATGATGGTCCCCAATTACATGCAGCTATGGGGACTTTTCAAGTGCTTCGGGGCCGACCTCAAACCGCTCCCGCTTGTCGAAGAGAGCGGCTGGAAGATCGACCTCGATCGACTGGAAAGCGCAATCTCGTCGAAGACAAAGTTGATCGCGGTTTGCAACCCGAACAATCCTACGGGCGCTATCCTCTCGGCGGAAGAGATGGGGCGAATAGTTGCAGCGGCCGAGCGCGTCGGCGCATGGATTTTGGCGGACGAGATTTATCGCGGCGCCGAGTTGAACGGAGAGATGACCGAGAGCTTCTGGGGGCGATATGAAAGAGTGATTGTCACGAGCGGGCTCGCGAAAGCTTACGGTCTTCCTGGCCTGCGCATAGGTTGGGTCGCCTCGACCACGGAGCTTGTTGCGCGGGCTTGGGCTTATCACGACTACACCACAATCGGGCCGGGGCCTGCGACCGACTTCCTAGCGACAGTAGCCTTACGGCCCGAGAATAGAAGCCGCTTGCTTGAACGCACCAGAACGATTCTGAATCACAACTATCCAATCCTGCGCGAGTGGATAGACAGGCAGGGCGGGCTTTTCTCTCTCGTAGAACCGCGAGCAGGCGCTATTGCTTACCTTCGTTACAACCTCGATATGGATTCCGTTGAGATGGTCGAAAAGCTGCGCCGGGAACAGAGCGTTCTTATTGTCCCGGGCAGACATTTTTTCATGAATAATTACTTGAGAATCGGGTTCGGGGCCGAAGCTGAATACCTGCGAGAAGGGTTGAACAGAATTGAGAGCTTCATTACTCGGTTAAAGTAGTCAGAGCATGGATTTGAAACTTGCTTTCATAGGCTTCGGCAACGTCGCGCGAGCCTTCACTCGCATTCTCGACATACGCCGCTCGCAGTTGGCCGACCGGTACGGGATTACCTGGCGAGCGACCGCTATCGCAACCGGGCGTCACGGCTGCATAACATCTGTCGAAGGAATCGATCTGACCGAAGCGGCTCGTTGCGTGGAGAGCGGCTTGAGCCTGTCGACACTGCCTGGGACATCATTGAAAGAGCGTGCGCTTGAGACGGTCGAAAGCTGCGAAGCCGATCTCTTGTTTGAGACGACGCCGCTCAATCCCGATGATGGCGAGCCCGCCGTGACGATCATACGCCGCGCGCTTGAGCGCTCAATGAACGTCGTAACAGCAAACAAGGGGCCCGTGGCTTTCGCTTACCGTGAGCTAAGGGCGCTGGCGAGCGAACGAAAGGTCAGTTTTCGTTTTGAAGGAACCGTGATGGATGGCGCCCCGATATTCAATCTTGTTGAAAGATGTTTGCCTGCGACTAAAGTTACAGGTTTTTCCGGCCTGCTAAACAGCACTACGAATCTGATACTGACGGGGATGGAGGAGGGCCGCTCGTTTGCTTCGTGTCTCGTAGAGGCGCAGCGGGCAGGCATCGCTGAAGCGAACGCCGACTACGACATTGACGGGTGGGATGCGGCCGTTAAAGCGGTCGCGCTGGCAAATGTCTTGATGAGCGCAGACCTCCGACCGAAGGATGTCGAGCGGAGCGGCATTCGCGATCTCACTCAAGCGGAAGTCGCGCGGGCACATCAATCGGGCGGGGCCATCAGGCTAGTCTCACGCGCCCGAACGACCGAGAGCGGTTTGAAGATGAGCGCGCTGCCGGAGATTCTCGCGCCGGCTTCGCCGCTGGCATCTGCGCGCGGCACTTCAAACATCTTGATGATCGAGACGGACCTGATGGGCGAGATAGCCGTCTTTGAACACGAGCCCGGCATTGAGCAGACGGCTTACGCGCTGCTCAGCGATCTGATAAGCGTGCATAAAGATGCGGCGCGCGGTCATTAATCCATTGCAGGGTCGCCAACGCCTGCGGTATTTCCTACCCTCGCGCGTATCAACCCGCTCTGATCGATGTAGAAAGAACGCGTAGCCAAAAGCGCGGACCTGCGATTAGCCGTCCCCCACCAGCGCGTGGTGTTAGGCGTGCCATCCGGATTCGTCCTGTTATTGAGCATGTCGTAGGTGAAAGCCGTGTCATCTGCGTTGTTGCTTGAATTGAGGGACTTGTTTATGAAACCTTCCTGGACAAGCTCTTCATCCGTCATGGAATAGAAACCGTGACGTTTCTTGTATAATTCCTGGCCGGGCATCCACGATTTCAGATACCGCACGGCGTTGGCCTCGTACGCTGCTTTTTTCGAGCGCAACAAGCCCGGGATCGCGATGGCAGAAACGATCCCTATGATCGCCACAACGATCAGCAATTCGATGAGAGAGAATCCTCTTTCATTCATATCTCACCCTCAGAGATCACGGCCAGAACCTCTCGGCCTCTGCGGACTGCAAACAGAGCGCCAAGAGGTTGCCTGACTATTCGGTTGCAATAGCGAAACGATTGACGGCCTCTGTATCTGGAAATACAGACATTTTGTACTCAGCCTGGGTAGGTTCTAGAATGAGATCATAATTGATCGGACGTTCAACGTCGGCGCGATCCTAACGCCATTTGTCACGTAAAGTGCGGCGGCAATGACAAAAAACGGAACCCTTTTAAGTTGAGCCGTCTCAAATCCGCTGATTTGCCAGGAGATTTGAGAGCGAGTTGGATTGCGCGCTTATGGTCTTTGAAATGCTTTCAATGTTCGAACGTTGACTCGGGGTGAGAAACTATGAGATGTCCAAAGTGCTACGTCGAAACATCAAACGACGCGTTGTGCTGTCCAGGGTGCAAGCTGCCTACCCCGAAAGGGCGAAGCTACCTTAAGAACAAAAACAATAAGCCTCAAGCCAGAGCCAGGGCTAAGAAGCGAGTCGAGCGAAAGCGAATCAACGTGAGCCCTAAGGCTGCGGTCTTCATCGTTGTTACAACGATGCTGGTCTGCGGTATCGGCAGCTACATCGGGATGACGTTTCTGGAAGAGTCAAAGGCTCAGTCCACCGACCCGTCACAAATCGCCTTAGACAGGCTACGGCAGTTGCCATCCGAGCAGGCGGGGCTAAACGTAGAAGAGCGCCTGGAGCAAGAGGTAGATAAGGCGCGCGAGGCGGGGCAGCTGGTTGAGGACGAAGGATGGCACGTCACGCCGGTTGAAGAGACCATTTACCTGATCTCTTTCACCTATGAGGTGAAAGGTAATCTGCAACACCGCGCCGAATGGATGTTCGATCAGGCGAAAGACAGCTACGTTGCTAAAACCGATCTCGCCGCTTCAATCTATAAGCAGTAAAAGCCCTCTCCTGATTGCGCGCCGATGCTTGCCCATTCTCTCCGCGATATGCTATAAGGCTCTTTTTGCCGTGAGCGCGCGATGCGTATCTGTGCAGTGGACCGCCGCCGGATGCCGCTACTCCTACCACGGCTCAACATTAAAGATTAGTCAGTCACCGAAATCAAAAGGCCGATCGAAGGGATCGGTTAGCGGCTGAATTCAAAGGGAGTGAATGATAAATACTATGGAACCTGTTCCTGCCTTCAGTATGATTCTAAGGACCACAAGGGGCATGCTAAGTCGTCGCAATCTCGTTTACGCTTCGGCGCTAATTGCGCTCGTCGCGCTGAACGCTTTGACGGCAATTGCGCAACCGCAGGCCGAGCCGGCCGCGCGCCGTCCAGGCGGCGAGGCCAACCTCCGGCTCCCCGATCTTTCAAGAGAAACGTTTCTCGGCCTCGACGGGCACACGCTGTTGTTGTTGGGCCTGATCGTCTGTTTTCTAGGCCTGTTGTTCGGCATGGCCATCTACGTCAACTTGAAAAAGCTCCCCGTGCATCGCAGCATGCGCGAGATCTCCGAGCTTATATACGAAACCTGCAAGACCTACCTTGTCACGCAGGGGAAATTCATCCTCATACTCTGGATATTCATCGGCATTATAGTCGCCATCTACTTCGGCTTTCTGGCGGCGACCGTAAACCCGGTGACAGGCGCGGTAGAGCATGGCTTCCCGCCGCTGAAAGTTGCAATCATAATTCTGTTCAGCCTCGTCGGCATCGCGGGCAGCTACGGAGTGGCGTGGTTCGGCATCCGCGTCAACACATTCGCAAATTCGCGGACGGCGTTTGCCAGCCTCGCGGGCAAGCCATATCCGATCTACGCGATCCCGCTCAGGGCCGGCATGAGCATCGGCATGATGCTTATCAGCGTTGAGCTGCTAATAATGCTCTGCATACTGCTGTTCATCCCGGTCGATTATGCTGGCCCCTGTTTCATCGGCTTCGCAATCGGCGAATCTCTGGGCGCTGCGGCGCTCAGAATTGCGGGCGGCATCTTCACGAAGATAGCCGACATTGGCTCGGACTTGATGAAGATCGTCTTTAAGATCAAGGAAGACGACGCGCGCAACCCCGGAGTCATTGCCGACTGCACGGGCGACAACGCGGGCGACTCTGTAGGGCCGAGCGCCGACGGGTTTGAGACTTACGGCGTGACCGGCGTCGCGCTCATCACCTTCATCCTTCTTGCAATTCCCAGCCCTACCGTGCAGGTGCAATTGCTGGTCTGGATTTTCGTGATGCGCATAATGATGATCGTGGCGAGCGCCGCGTCCTACTTCATCAACGAGGCCATAGCAAAGGGCCGCTATGCGAACGCCGACCAGATGAACTTCGAGGCACCGCTCACTACTCTTGTGTGGCTCACCTCGATAATTTCGGTAGTGATTACCTACATCGTATCTTACCTTCTAGTCCCTACGCTTGGCGGCGACACTACTCTGTGGTGGAAGCTTGCAACTATCATCTCTTGCGGGACGCTCGCGGGCGCGATCATTCCTGAACTGGTCAAGGTCTTCACGTCAACCGAATCGAGTCACGTAAAAGAGGTGGTCATATCAAGCCGCGAAGGCGGGCCGTCGCTCAACATTCTGTCGGGTCTAGTGGCGGGCAATTTCTCAGCCTTCTGGCTAGGCATCAGCATCATCATTTTGATGGGCATCGCCTACATCTTCAGCACTATGGGATTAGCGCCGCTTATGACAGCGCCCGCCGTCTTCGCGTTCGGGCTAGTGGCGTTCGGGTTCCTCGGCATGGGGCCGGTGACGATTGCGGTCGACTCTTACGGGCCCGTCACAGACAACGCGCAATCGGTCTATGAGCTATCGCTGATCGAGCAGATTCCGAGTATCGAGGCGGAACTCAAGAACGAACATAACTTCCCGGTGCAATTCGACAGGGCCAAACACCTGCTTGAAGAGAACGACGGCGCCGGAAACACCTTCAAGGCGACGGCAAAGCCCGTGCTAATCGGCACGGCTGTCGTCGGCGCTACGACGATGATCTTCTCGATCATTCAGGTTCTTAGAGGAGAGGCGGCAAGTGAAGCCGCATTTTTTGAGAGCCTGTCGCTCTTAAACCCGCTCTTCCTGCTCGGGCTGATCACGGGCGGCGCGATCATATACTGGTTCACAGGCGCGTCGACGCAAGCCGTCACGACCGGCGCATACAGGGCCGTCGAGTTCATCAAAGCCAACATCAGGCTGGAAGGCGTAGAGAAAGCCTCGGTGGCAGACAGCAAGAGGGTAGTTCAGATCTGCACGCAGTACGCGCAGAAAGGCATGTTCAATATCTTCCTGACTGTCTTCTTCGCGACGCTCGCGTTTGCGTTTGTCGACCCCTTCTTCTTTATCGGATACCTGATCTCGATAGCCATCTTCGGTCTTTATCAGGCGATCTTTATGGCGAACGCGGGCGGGGCATGGGATAACGCGAAGAAGATCGTCGAAGTAGAGCTGAAGCAGAAAGGGACGCCGCTCCACGACGCGACGGTCGTGGGCGATACGGTCGGCGACCCGTTCAAGGATACCTCTTCGGTGGCCTTGAACCCTGTAATCAAGTTCACAACGCTTTTCGGTCTGCTCGCAGTTGAGCTGGCTGTTGAAATGACCAGGACGCGCGGGACAGGTTTCGGCCACATCCTGGCGGCAATATTCTTTTTCGTTTCGTTGTACTTCGTCTGGCGCTCGTTTTACGGAATGCGCATCGGAGCCGAAGTCTAAAGGAGAATTATTCACCAGGCGGTGTGACAAGGGCAGGCTGTGGGCCTGCCCTTTTTGCAGGGCACAGACCTCAACTCTAGACCATCTTCAGCTCGGATGTTAGTATCAAAATGGGCTAAGACACATATTCAAGGGCGCAGTTTACAGTATGTTTAGCAGACGTTTTTGGAGTCCACGATGGTGGGCAGAGAAGATCCGCAGTAACGCCGTCTTGATTGCTCACCACCGATGGGCCATCGGGTTTGTTTTCATCATAGAGCTAGCCGGCTGCACCATCCTGCCCATTCCAATAGCATTGATTATGGTCGCGCTTGTGACGGCAGCGCCGCACAAGTGGCTCAAGTTTGCTCTTGCCGCAACCTGCGGCTCGACTCTCGGCGGGCTTCTGCTTTACGTCATAGGCCGCGTCTTCTTCAGCTCGGTGGGCGAGCGATTGGTCCTCTATTACGACGGCGGGGAGAGGTGGGCCGACGTTGTCGGGTGGTTTAACAGCGAGTGGGGAATCTTTTTCATCGTGCTGGCAGGCATCACGACAGGGCTGTTCAGGTTTGCAAGTCTTGGGGCGGGCTTCACCGCAATAGACCCCGCAGTATTTCTCGCCGTACTCTCTATCAGCCGGTGCGCCCGCTGGATCGCCGAATGCTGGACGATCAAGTACGTCGGCAATCGAGTGAGAAGCTGGCCCAGCCATTACTTCAAATACGCAACGGTCGGTGTGATGCTCGTTCTGTTTGCGACCCTTATCGTGCTAACGATAGCCGGGTGAGGCCGGGAATCACCTCGCGTACTTAATGCGGGTTGCAAAATGGGCCGGGTTGAAGTCATAATTGTTGGCTATCATCAACTCAGGAGATTTATTCATGGCAGAGGAGAAAGTAATTAAGTCGGGAGTCTTTACCATTCCCCGGCTCTTGTTCTTAGCTGTAGTCGGTCTAATCATAAGTCTCACGGTATGGCGCGGCGGGGTATGGCTAACTATCGGCTACTGGCTCATGACGCTCAGTCTGAGCGGGCTGCTTTTACTGATCGCTATCGATTACGGGATTGGCAAAGATAAGATGAGACTCGGCCCGGCTACCGAACCGGTCGATGCCAATGTCACTACGACAACCGCGCAAGTAGTTGAGAGAGCTACAGTGGCCGCGCCTCGCGTTCGACGCCGCGCCAGCCGACCTACCAAACGCAGGCGGTAGATCATAATTCATTAAAGCTGGAGAAGGGCAAAGATCGCAAAAACGTTTTTGCGATCTTTGCCCTTATC
>DASUNP010000116.1:0-95723 GCA_036277095.1 Blastocatellia bacterium | reverse complement strand
TGGCCAGCCTCAACGCTCTTGAGCAGGTTGATTATTTGTTCTTCTGTGAATTTCGATTTCCGCATTCTGAGTTCTCCTGTCGGTTAGTTTACCGGAGAACTCTCATTTCTGCTGTGCCTCTTATTGGGGTCCAGATCACCTCCTGTCTTTATGGATGGGGGTTCATAGGCGATCTTGGAGAACCATACGAGAAAAACAATAGGTGGTATCGGGACATCACAGTAAGTCAGAACTTCCTTCAATACCAGATAAAGAGGGTTGATGAGATTAGACAAGTATCTATTTTCGCGAACTTCGATAGTATTAGAGAAGAAGGGACGCTTACTCCATTTAGTGAACAACAAGCCGAACGTCTGCGAAGCTTCTTTCCTAGTAACTCAAATCCCCCTAATCCTGCCGCGGCGCGCGAAGAAGCAACACGGTTACTGGTATTGCGACCTGTAGAAACTGAGTTCATACAAGGGGAGAGACTTCGATTTGATGAGACATTATTTGATGAGTTCAAATCAATCACGAGTGGTAATGTTGTTCGAGCAGTTCTTAACGAAGTGGACGATTACGTAATCGGATTCTTAAATATTGATGACCGGCAGGGCGAAGATCATTGTCGATTATTTTGGGGAGTCAATAATGACCATACCATTGTCGGAATCGGAGTCGATAAAAGCCAACGAGATGAAATAAGGCGTGGAATTGTGGGTAAACTATCGAGGATAATACCTCCCGTTGCATACTCAGAATATCCCATAAAGTTTCATCAGGTTCTGGATAGAAACAGGGCTCCGATAGAGGATCTTCGAGTATTAGAACTAGTTATTGGGAAGGGAGAAGATCACGAGTTTTATTGTTCTGAAAGCAATAGATTTTACCTAAAACAGGAAGGAGTTAATCTTGAACTCAAAGGGCAACAAATTATAGCTGAAGTCCGGCGACGAACCAGGAATGGAAGAATGAGATAGTTTCGATATTTAAAGTGTTGTTGGTTGTGGGTTGCTGCTAAGTCCGTTCTGCACTGTATTGATCATATTTGTCTCCATAGTTGTTTGAATCCTGTTTAGAAGTTCTGTTACGAACTCCTCTACCTCTGCTATCACCCCATAGCGAAGTTCAGGCATAAGCTCGGCTGATATTTCTCCTGCCGAGAGTCTTCTTGCAACGTCTGAAACCAGATCGCTACAGTCAATGGTTATCAAAGATCCGGGCTCACCTGACAACCCACAACCAGTCCAGGTGAAACCCGAAACAAGACAACCTGGACCTAAAGATAAGTTCGCATGCCGCAGTCTGTTAGTCAAGGTATTCGGTTTCGTGGAACGCCAATCGTTGGCTTAATTCTATAGCCTGTCAGGCTTTACTTGATAATTTCGTCCTTGGAGGGTCATGGAACTACAAAAGAAAAGCAGGGCGCTTATTGACTGGACTGAGGAAGAGTTGAAGGCTGCTCTACGCACGGAAGCAGAGAATGTTCAGTACTCCTATAATGGCATTGTTGCTGAGATAGAGCGGCGCAGTCAGGACAAACACACCCAAGCGATTCAAAGACTAACAAAGTGGGCTGTGATCCTGACGGCAGTGGCCTCAATTGGAACGCTGGTGAGCGCAGCCGCTGCGGTGATTGCCCTTCTTAAGTAGCCTCCCTCTACAGTTAGTCCGTAGTCTCTTCACAATGCCTGTTTAGGGATAAACCGGGTTCAAGCTTAAAGCTTGGCTGACAGTCCCGCCTTTACGTGTCCATAATATCGAGGAAATGCGCGGCTCAACGCCGAGACAGCGCCCCGTCTAATTGATCTTGACGCCATGATATAATCATCAAACATGAAACGGGCCGAGGGAAAAAAGATAGTTCCGGGTCAGGCTTCGCCGCACGAAAACAAACTTGGCGAAAGTTTACCTAAGACGGTAGCCGCTCCAGCCTATCGCTTCGCCGTCTGCGCTCAGTACGTCAAATGCGGTAAGACTAATTGCAGGTGCGCATCCGGTCAGTCTCACGGACCATATTACGCCGCTTTCTGGAAAGAGAAGGGTCGGATACGCAAGCGGTACATCAGGCTTGCAGATGTTGAACAGATGCGCGAACTCAGCGAGCAACCACGCCAACTACTCCGGGACATCTCGAAGTGTGGCGGTTATGTGCGCGAGCTGAGGGCGCTTGTGAGGGGATATGAAGAACTCGTCAGACAGTTTGCAAAAGTCCAAGCCGGCCCAGGTTGAAATCGACCTTGTGGCCCGCAACATGGCGGACGCTTTTATAGAAGCTGTCATGCTGCGCGAGCAGGACAAGGGCTACCTGCGCACCTACTTCACCAGAGAGCAGATGGGGCTTGTCGATCCCGATCAACTGCGCTGGCACAACCTGTCCGACGCGGAACTCGACAACGATGGCGCAGCCCAGGTTGTATGGGAGCACGTCAAAGTGCGAGCGCGCGAAGAACTCAGGAGCGGGATGTTGGCCGCTATGGTGGTGGCGGAGAACCAAGCCCCTATAGCCTACGGCAGGTTTCTGGCCCGGCGCGAGGCGCTCATAGAAGACTGGCAACCCCGCGGCGGGCAGGAGATGCAACTGGTTGAAACGCTCGCACAATTGCAGGTACTACAGGACCACTGGATGCAGATATGCGTACAGCGGATGATGTTTGATGCCCAGGAAGAAAGCCGCAAGATAAAAAGGAATGGGAAGTGGGAGATGATGCCGATAGGCAAAGACGCGCTGATGGAGCAGGCACATGAAATGCTCGGGCAAGTAAATGCAATGTGTCTGCGGACTATGCGGGCATTGCGCGATCTGAGGCGGTACTCGGCGCAGATAATAATAAACAATCCGCGAACGGTGAACGTGGCGCAGGATCACGCTACACAGACGAACGTGCAGAAGCGGACGGCTAGAAAGAAGAGAGGAAAGAAAGTAAAGCAGCCGCGACCTACAAAGCAACCGCTTAGGGTAGTGGGACAGTCCTAGATTACAGCAGGGAAGCTTTAGACCTTCGGCTCATCTAATGCTGGCTCCATAAACCACTAAGGGCCACGCAATCCCTGAACGTGGTTGGTGTGCCATCACTATCAGAGACACCGTAGAGAACGTGTCATGGGGAAGCGTAAGCGAATCGGTTATGGGGCTCTAGATTGGATTGATAATAGAAACTCCCAGATATGGCTACAGGATAAGTTTCTGAAAACCATTGAGAAGCTCGAACCTAAGAAAGAGAGAAAACCATTAGGCGATTTAGCCGAACGCCCTTTTGAAGATTTTGCGAGATTCCGCGATAAACAAGATAGGAAATCTAAATTACGGCGGCAGCAAGTATTTGAGAGGTTGGAAAAGCAATCTGGTAGACTATCTTTTTTTAGTCTGTTTGGTGAAGACGACCCGTTAAGGAAAGCCATCTGGCAATGGGGAGAAACATACCATCTAAATTCTGAATGGTGTTATGAGGTTGCCTTGCTATCCCTCCAGAATTGGCACCAGTTCAATGATAGAGCTGGTAAGCGATTTACACCCCCTCCGTTCTATGGACATCCTAATTATCTAGGTTTTGGTTCTCTTGTAATGGTGCATAACTTAGCAAGTATGCGTCGCGACTCCTTAAATGAGCGGCAAAAAGCGCTTGTGGACTCTTTCAGCGAGCAAGAGAAGCGATTTGTAGAATCTTTCAATGAGCGACAGAGAGCTTTCTTGTCAAGTTATTCTCTCGACCCGCACATCCAGAGTGATGCTTTTTCCTTAAATCAAATGGAAGGATTGATTGATGCCGGGCTGAGTCTGCCTGTTTTCAACTTATTAGGTAGCCAGGAGTTTAAGAACCTTCGTGACACACTATTTGAAAGAGCGACAGAATTATTGGAGAGAGTAAACGAAACTGCGAAAAAAAATAGTAGTGTAAAACCAATGGAAGTAGGAGCCGACGAGGTAAACAAGCATCTCGAATGGGCAGTCAGGTATCAAGTTTTTGAAGAGAGTTACTATTCGATTGAGGGAAATAAATACGGGCATCGGCGCGACAAGCTAAGAGCTTATGCTCGCGTGAGAAAAGGTGTTCTCCGCATCCTAGAATTAGTAGACCTTAAGCCGAGGGCTGCCATCAGATAACGCCCCAGTTACCTCTGGAGTGTAACCTGATCCACTTAAAAACACCGAGAAAAGTTCTTCCTTAGTTATACATTATCCTGGCTTACTCTTGTGCATTGGGACTTCTCAATAGGAAGGAGTAATACATGGCGGCAGAATTTCTGGGAACGGTGGATGTGGCGCTCATACTCAAGTGTTCCACCGAGTATGTCAGACAGCTTGAGAGGACTGGCAAGCTGAGCGCGCAACGCACCCCCTCGGGTAGGCGAATCTTTCGGACTGATGAAGTTGAGCGCTTCGCCGCCGAGCGTGAACGACAAAAGAGAGAAGGGCGCACCCATCGTGCCTTTAACTCATAAGCAGGAATGGGGAAACAGTAAAGATGGTCGGCCTGAATAACAACCGCAAACCTCAGCGTGATTGGCCCCGGCGCTTGGTAGTAGCTATCAACGACGAGATCAAATACAAAGCCGACCTTCTGAGTGACAAGCACGCGGCAAATAGCCTTACTCATTGCTACAAGCAAAAGAGTCTCAGCCTGAATGAGTTCGCGGCTGAGATTCGCCAGCGCAATAACTTTACCGCAATCTTTCTTAGTAAGCGCGGTCAGTTTCATAGGGCCAAAGAGCATTTCAGGCAATCCGATTTAGTCCCCATAGACTTTGACAATTCGAAATACATACTCATTGACGGACCGGGCGGGAGAAAGGTGAAGCGAAAAGTAAAGGTCGATCCCGCCCATTACGTTACGCTTGAGCAGACGCTAGAAAACCCATTTATCCGCCTCTTCGGGGCGATTGCCTATACAACATCTTCGCATACGGCAGACTGGCATCATTTCAGGGTCATCTTTGTGATTCCGAGAACGGTAAAGAATCGAACTCAATTCGAGCGTATCCTTGCGGCCTTTATCTGGAGGTTCAAGTCTGATCCTGCCTGCTCAGATGCCAGTAGATTCTTTTATGGAGCCGGTGAAGGTGGAAAGGTGATCGTCTTGGGCAACTGCCTGACCTCGGATGTCCTTATATCTTTGCTCAAGGAGCATCATCGGGCAACTTGGCAACCGAAGCGAAGGCAGAAAGGAAATCGAGCGTGCCCGGCAAACGGCGGGACCTCAGCTGAGTCGTCAGATTGCGTATTGTCGGACTCCTACCTTGTCGAAAAGGCTCTGAATGATGAATACGGCTCGGAGTTTGAAGCTCTTTGGGGCGGCGATATCTCGGCGTTCAACTCTGCAAGTGAGGCCGATTGGGCGCTTGTCAAAAAACTTTGCTTTTACTCTCAAGATGACGAACAGGTAAAAAGACTCTGGCTCGCCAGTGGGCTTTCGCGTGATAAGCTTTTTAATCATCCGACCTACGTACCAAATACGATAGCGAAAATCCGAACCAAACAAATAAGTTTTTACTCTGGCAATGGTAAGCCCAGTGTCGAAACTGACGCGCAACTGACAGGGCGCGAGCAGATTATCTGCCGGTGCTTTGCCTTTTGGGGTATCAGCGATGAGAGCTTCCGAACCTACATAGCAATGTGTGCGATCTTCAATGGCAGGAAAACCGCGAGGGTTTCCGGTGCTTTACTTGGCAGACATATCAAGGTCAGGGAAGTGGGAGATGTTGAGTCTAGCAAAGAGTTGTATGGCCGCAACCAACGGTTTGGGAATCGTCGCATAAACCAATTGCTTGAGGAACTGAGAGAGCGAGTTGATTACCCACTACTTAGACGAATCGAAAAAGGCAAAAGGAAAGTTCGAATTGTTGCCGGCGTGGAGGAAAGCGAGTTGATTCCCGCCCGTTACAAGCTGGATGAAAAACTCTTTGATGAAGCCGAAGAACTAGCCGCCGCTCACCCTGCGATGCGCGAGGGTAGGGGCTACAATCCCGGAAAGGCGCGCGAAGAGGCGGCGCTTGTAATCGCTCGCATATATACAAACCAGTCGGAACCATCAGAGAGGCCAGACCCGCCCAAAAAAGACGAATATGCTCAATGGGTTGACGCTGAAAAATTGGCATTGAAGCAAATCCAAAGAATCTCGGATTTGCTTGACGACCTGAATAAGTCGACCGTCGAACGTCAGGCATATACAAAACAATTTTTGAGGCAGGCTGAGAGAATTCTTCTACTCAAAATCACTAAGAATATGCGCCGCAAACGTAAGAAAAAAGAAGGCGTTACAGGACTTGGTTTTGAGGTTGTAGGGTCATCGATGACCCTACCAAATGAAAGCTACGAAACCGCGCATCTGGGGGTAATAAACAATGATGTGAACACTATAGCGGACAATTCAGAAAATGGCGTTGTAGATGCGCTTTTAGAAAAAGATATGGAGGGTTTCGTATGAATCACTTTGTTGAGCCTATGGAGGGCTTCCACGCTGGCGCAGTCAAGATTTTAGGGTTTATCAAAGCTGCAAACTTGAGGACTGAAATTAAGAATGGGATTCTGTTTGTCGGGCCGCGCTCGAAAGTTCATGACGACCTGCGCTGGTTGATTAGGGATCATGCACCGGAATTAACTGCACTCGTTGCCGTCGAAGATGAAGATGTTGCGTGGCGCGCGGGGGCGATGCTTCGACGATTGACCGGGTTGGTTTGGCCGTGTCCAGTCCCTCTGCTTCTGGCTATGCCTGATATTGAATTGTACGGGCCTGCCAATTGTTCGTCTTGCGGAGAGATACGGGACACCGTTAAGGGTGATACTCAAATCTGCGGCGCTTGTGCGCGGGCGAAAGATGTTGTGTTGTCGATCTGGCTACAGCGCCCAGCAACAGTTCCCAAGGTAGCGTAGAGCAATCACTATTCACGTCGCACACGCTAATGGGATTTCGAGAGTGTGAAAGAGGTTGAGCGATGAGCAACCATGAAACAACAGAGGTAGATTTTCCGGATCAACCATCCATAGATGAAATAGCATCGGAAGTAGCTTTGATTCTCAAACGGCGGCTTGACGCTAAAGACACTCTCAAACTGCTACAGGTGGTCTTTCTTGAGGTTGAAGAGGCTGCCGAGCTATTGCGCGTAGAAGTGAAGACCATTCGCGCCTGGGTGTCGCAAGATCGTATCCCCTACCGTAAAGCGAATGGCCGAGTCATATTTCTGCTAGCTGAATTGCTCGCCTGGACTTTGCCTGAAAACGATACCCATAAACGCCATAGACTTGCTACTACATCACAATGTAAAATTGCAGCATCCCAGTTGGCTGCAACCTGGGAAAGGAAGTAAACCATGTCTGTCTATAAGCGTGGTGACAGGTGGTACTACTACATCAAAATCAAAGGGGTGCGTTACAGGGGTTCGATTCCCGAAGCGCGAACTAAGTACAAGGCACAGGAAGCAGAGAGGCGTATCCGAGATGAAATCTTTGAGGGAAGATACGGCAAAGCCCAGAGCAATAAAACCCTCAAAGAATTTGTTGAGAAGGTCTATCTGCCCTGGGCTAAAGAAAACAAACGATCCTGGAAAAGCGACGAATCCAGGCTCAAGCCGATATTAGCATACTTTGGAAGCAAGAAGATGCTCGATATTAGCCCGTTCCTTGTGGAGAAGTACAAAGTGACGAGAAGCAAGGCGGTTACAGTGCGTGGAAAACAGCGGTCCCGCGCATCAGTAAACCGGGAGCTTGAGTTATTATCGCGCATCTACAGCCTTGCTATCAGCAACCGAGAGGTCAGAGACAATCCTGTGGCAGAAGTAGACCACTTCAAAGGTGAGGTTCGGCGCAGTCGCTATCTGTTGCCGGATGAAGAGGTACGCTTGATGGCGCAGTTCGAGGGCAAGCGGGCTCACCTGCGTCTGATCGTGCTGGTTGCACTGCAAACGGGAATGCGTCTGGGCGAGATACTGAAGCTCAGGAGAAGGGAACTGGATTTTCATCGGGGCGAGATTCACGTAACCAGAACAAAGACGGATGAGGACCGAAGAGTTCCGATGAATGACAGGCTTTACGGCGAGTTGACTTCTCATTGTGCGAGGCTTGCCTCAGAGTATGTATTTGCTAACCCTGAAACAGGGCGTCCTTTGGTCTGTATCAAGAAGGCATTTGAAAAGGCTCTTGAGAACGCAGGCATAGAGGACTTCCGGTTTCACGATCTGCGTCACACGGCGGCGACGCGAATGGGCGAAGCAGGAATTGACCCGTTCACGATAGCTGCGATCCTGGGCCACAAGAGCATAGCCATGACAGCCTCATACACGCATGCCACGCAACAGGCAAAGCTGCGGGCTGTAGCGGTTCTTGAAAAAGCAGGTGTAGAAAGTGGGCCACAAATGGGCCACAGACACCAGCAGCGGCCAATGCTGGCCGCTGCTAAGTGATTGAAAGGATGGTTGCGGGGGCAGGATTTGAACCTGCGACCTTTGGGTTATGAGCCCAACGAGCTACCAGACTGCTCCACCCCGCGTCAAAATCGAAAGATCAATGTGAAGCTTCAGTATAACTTTCCGCAGTTTGGGGTGTCAAGCTATGCACCTCCGTGCGCTTGCTCACTACGGTTGTTGCTGTAGCCTTCTGGTTGCTCTCGATCTTTATTACCACTTCGCCCGAGCGAACAAATCCAAGATCATGACGTGCGAATGTTTCGATCATTCGCGCATCACTCCTTATCCTCCCTACTTCGCGCTCAAGCCGTTCTGCCTGTAGCCTCAGCTCTCCGACCTGATCGGCGGCAGCACTGTGCCGGGCCGTTGCGACCCCAAGCTCGGCTCGCGTCCGTACATAGACGGATACGCATGTGGCCGTCGCTGCCAGTATGATCATTAAGACCAGTCCATCGATTAAATGGCGAAAACGCACTTGTCGTTTTGCGATCTGATTCTCTTTAGAAGAAAACCTCGAACGATTAACCCAGAATGTATTTGCGGCCTGACTCAAGTAACACCTCCAGTTCTTGCTCGTTAGAAGCCTCAGCGTAAATCCGCACCAGTGGTTCGGTGCCCGATGGGCGCATCAAGACCCACGACCCGTCTTCGAGAATGAATAAGGCTCATTATCTCGCGCTCTATCTCCGATGTTACCTCCGGCAGCGCGGGCGCCCCGTCGGCGATTATTGCCCGCCAACCGGAAGTCCCAAACTTTATCATTATTCTTAAATGCAGAAGGGCAAGGCAGTACGGATACCCTGCTTAGCTGATTCACAAGCGTCCTGGTCTGGGGGCGTCCAAGCCCATAGTGGGGATGGGCATATCGACAGGTTCGAACTTTATCACCTTTCGATCCGCAGTGCAAGATATTTCTTTGTGAGATTTTCTGTTGACCAAGTTAATATTCTACTTTAGGAATTGTTGTCTTGTTTTCAAGTAAGCTACGATTATGGTCAACTCTAACCTGGAAGGGTAGTCGGAGGGAATTAGAGGGCAGTAGAGTGGAGCCTGACTTCGAATAATAACCGGTTCAAAAGGGTAGAACACTTTTTGCTTGAGGGAGCGTTTAATGAGAGTTAACTGCTAATACTGTGAATCCCCTAACTTTTTTTGTCTTTCTCATTCCTTGCTACTCGTCAGATACTGCTGTACACTCGGACGCGGTCTGACAATAGGCCACAGAACTGCTGAAACTCAACTGAGAGCTTGGTTAGGGACCGAATAAATGCGTATTCCGGTGTGCAGTTCAGATTCGCTTAGTTTGTGGCTAAATCGCTGTGGGGCGGAAGAAGTGCTTGAGTACCGAAGTTAGGAAAGCCGTCGAAATGCTCATCACCTCATATGTACCCTGAACCCTATATAAGCAAAGAGACCTGGAGTATTCTTCGACAAGAGATAATAGATAATGGAGTCGAAGAGGATGATATCCTTCAGGTTAGCCCGGAGTCCCCGGTATTCGGTATGAACTTGGCTATTGGGTGGCCATTGCCCTCCATTCTAAAGCAACCATATGAAAGAACTGCTCAGGCTCTCTCTAGATTAGATTCCGGTCTTTACGTTTATCCCTACCGTCAAACTCACGTGACCGTAATGACCCTGGTAAATTTCAAATATCATCCACATCCCAGCGACGAGGAAGTTCACGGCTTTCTGCAAATTATACCAATGATTATTTCTAGAATAGGTCTCTTACTGTCATCCGTGAAACCGTTCATAATTGATGTGGGTCCGCCTGTCTTATCCCGACGCGCCGGATTCTTGCCAATCCTTAATCGGACCGGGGAAATATCAGCGTTAAGAAGTGCCGTCGCTTCGGTAATGCAGACGCTCGTACTTCCAGAATGTAGTATTCCTAATGCTATTCACAGCACTGTGGCTCGCTTTCTCAGTAGGCCTCCTGATACGCTACAGTTTCTTTCAGAGTTTGAGTCTTTAGCTGCCAATATTAAACTCGGACAAGCTATAGTCAGCGAGTTTTTGCTGACATCAGAAACGAAGCCTTACATGCGTGATGGTGAGATCTTACATAATTTTAGACTTGGGAGTTGATTATGAACTCTTCCATTGTACGAACAAAGAGAAGCCTATTAGTCACTGGAGGTCTAGGGTTTATCGGCTTGAGTCTCGTTCGCAAATTACATCAAGATTTTGACATTGTGGTTCTAGATTGGAAGGATCGACTTGAGGCCAAAAGCGAGCTATCTGAGTTGACAAGGTTGGGAGCTAACTTTCACCGCGGAGATATAGCAGACCCTGAAGTATGGCAACGGATTGAAAAGTGTGACTTTGTTTTTCATGGAGCGGCACAGGTTTCGGCGATTACATCAGGACTGGACCCTGTTCGTGATTTTAAATCGAATGCGTTTGGTACTTTTCTTGTGGCGGAATATGCGCGCAGGCACTCGGCCCGCGTTATTTACTGCAATTCCATTCGCATTTATGATACGGATGCGGTCGAAGTTGCTATACGCGAACGTGGAGCTGTTTCTGAAGCTTGCGCCACAATAGTCCAATCAAGAAAACCGCAGCCACCGTTCGCTATTTCGAAATACATTGGCGAGGAATGCCTGCTCAGTTATGCCAGGATGCACTCGCTTCCGGTCATCAGTTTTCGGATGAGCGGCATTACAGGCCCAGGGCAGATAGGCAGCAAGGTCCATGGGTGGATAAGCCATCTGATTGGTTGCGCGGTGAACGGGATTACATTTACTGTCTACGGTAGTGGTAAGCAGAGTCGAGATGTTTTGCACATCTCGGACTACCTCGAATTGATTGAGATAGCACTCAACAAGTTCGACTATCTGTCCGGTGAGGGCGGGGCCGTTTATAACGTCGGAGGGGGGCCGAGTAACGAACTGAGCATTGAGCAAGTAGCCCACATGTTGCGGGAAGAACACCGCTTGGATTTGAACTTAGTTTATGAAGATTGCCGCATGTCCGAGCCCACACATTATGTGTCGGATTGCACCCTGATTGCGAGTAAGGGCTGGCAGCCCACGCAAACAGATCCACAAAGCTTGATCAGTGAAATCGTAGACTGGTACAAAAAGAGGAGGCGCAATGACAACAGAATCAGTTGAGGAAAACCCTGATGTATTTCTGAGCTACTATTCTGGTAATAACAAATCAATAGAGATCAAAAACAAGCTCGCCGAATTTCTTAAAGATTGGAAGATAAAGTATTTTGACTTTACAGAAGCTCAAACGCTCGGATCGCCAGAAGATCACACGCTCGATAATCTAAAAAGAGCGCGGTTTTTTTTGCAGATCTTTACTGACCATAATAATTCGCGAGAGTGGATGAGAGAGGAGTGGGTCGCAGCAAAGTTTTTTTTACGAACGTCTGGTTTCCCCATGGAACGAATCGTCATACTGCATACGAACCAGACAGATCTGAAACACAGGACATTTAACCAACTACGCGGTTGGCTTGAGTGGCTTCGTATTCCCAAGTACAACCTTGACGATGAGAAACAAGTACAGAACTGTTTGTACGCGATCCTAATTGAAACAGGGCGAATCATACATGAGAAACATGGAGAGGTAAGAATGCCGACCTTTACTCAGCCGCCAGTTGTAGCTGAACGAATTACGTTGGAGGTTGTGGAGGAGTTTATTAGCAATTTTAAGGATGTCAGTAAGAAGGGTTTGGAACGGTTTTATGCAGACAGGGAAGAGTTGACCCCTCGTCTGGAAAAGAAATTAAAGGAACTAAAAGATAGTCGCGGACTGATCCGAATGCTTGGTTTTACACTCAATGATTATGTGTTTCCAAAAAAGGAGGGCCTGGGAACTCTATTTAGGTCGGCTATTAAGAATCACGCAAAGGCAAGGCTATTGCTCTTAGATAGAAACTGCAAAGCTGCAAGGGATCGCGCTAAAATCGAAAGCCCAGGCATAAAATATGAGCAGAGCAAGTTCTACACAGATAGTGAGCCGGTTTGCGCTCTCTATTCTCAAGAACCTGATGTTGAGATCAGACACTATGACACGCCATATCTCGGCTTAATCATATGTGAGGATGAAGCTTTCGTCGAAATATACCATCTCGGAAAGAAAAAAGGAGATGAGGGAAAGAAAGAAGATCAGGAAATATGCGGTCATGTGCCAATTTGGGTAGTAAGAAATGACGGCAAACACGGTCTATACCAATTATTTGAGTCACACTTTGAAGAAGTGTGGAGTCGTTCCCGGAAGTGCAAATGGAAAAAACCAACTGTTTCGCCTGTTACCCTGACACAGTCCGTGCCAAAACGCCGCCGCAATGATCCTAATAAGACGCTCCGCCCGCCACGTTGACCATAGCTGCCAGAATGCGCTCGTGCTGCGTTAGCGCCAGTCGACGCCAACTCTTGCTTTGTGATCAATTTGTGCGTGGCGAATGGGCGGTCTGCGAAATTGTGCAGCCCTTGAATGCGAAACAGTTGGGTTTTTTGCCAACCTATGTCAGATACTCAGGTGTATAAGCGTTTGTTGGGTAGCCTCAAGCTCATCTCTATCATTGCCCTCGATATAATACCTGAGTACAGCATCTGTCCCGGATGCACGTATGACATACCAGAAAGGATCACACTCTATTAGCGTGCCATCGCCCAAGAAGAAAATCTTCTTTGGGCGCGGCAAAGGCTTATCGCCTTCGGCTAGCTTGGAATTGATCTCAGCACCTATAGCGTCAGCTGACTCACCTGATGCAAAGCGCGCTGCCAGGTTTTGGAAAAATGCCATGACTTGATCCCGTTTAGCAATCCCAGCTTGTTTTGCGGCCTGTCGTTCCGCTCCACCCAGACTTTCATCGTATAAGAGAACATCACGGCGATTGAAGTACTTATTCTTTATTTCGTTTTTTGTAACTCTCTCACAGTAGAAATCCGCGAACGATTGACCAGTGTTATGAAGGAAAGCCGCGAGAGAAAGCGTAAAGAGGGCTAGCTGCATTCCATCCTTCTCGCGCATTGTGAGCAAACCTTTCGTGCGGCTCTTATTCCATAAAAGCTCCGTGCCGCCAAAGATTGCTCCACCAGATTCTTCGCACATGATTAGCGGGCGCGGTTTCTCTCCAAGTATCACCTTGTTTCCGGTCGGAGTAATATATAGCTCGTTCACATCAACGCGATTTTCAACCCACTCAGCAAAAGTGCCCATGTATTTGAAGCCCACGCGAACATCGGCTACCGGAATGTCCTCCAATGCTGCTAGCTCATCCAATGCATGAGTTGTAGAGACAGAGCGCGTTACGAACCAGTTATACTCACTGAGAAGCCCGGCTTTCTTCAAAGCAAATACTCTATATGCGGTCAGCATGAAGAATATCTGGTTGGGCGTAAAATACACGATGCACTTATCACTGTCAGGGAAGGATTCAACTTCGAGACCAAGTTCGACAGCCTGCTTCGCTCGATTAGAAGACGCTATGGTCACTATGTTGAAGCGGTCACCGTCGGGGTCCCAAATAAAAACGACTTTTGCCTGATCGCTGAGTAGTATCTCCTGCGCTCCAATATTTCGATATATCTGCCACTTGCCGGGATCGGTGCCATGATTATGCCCATGAAGTTGACCTACGCCATGGTAGTGAGGGTCTTCCTCTCCCAGAAAATACTGAATAACACCTTCCTCACCTGTGGAAATACCCATTAGTTCAAATAGGCGTTCTGTGGTAGCTTTCATCGACCCGCCAACTGGACAGGCCGCGCATCGAAACCCCTCTCTCGCAGCCCGTTTTATCTCAGCAACCAGTGGCTCACCCAAGACTGATTTTAGATAGGCTACATAGGCTTCATCAACATCGAAATCGTGCAGGATATTTTCGCTAGACAGCCACGGCGCGAGGTGGATTGTCGCCCGGCTTTTAACAATTCTCTGAACCTCCGCAACGATCTCTTCCTCTTCTGCCAGAAGTTGCTTGCCTTCCGAATCTATAGGCTTCCATCCGCCTTTGAAGAACTGTGAGTGACTGGCAGTTAGGTTGTCACCGCTTTGGTATTGCTCATAGAAAACGCCAAAAGAGGAATACCAGATTGGAGTTGTTCGGACTCGCGTCCTTAGATGAACTATCATATTATGCGCAGCATACACCCGCGAAAGAATAGCAATAAACTCTTGTGTGTGCGGTCGGGTTTCTCCTCCGACGTGTACTTGTGCAATCTCTCCTGCTTTAAGCTTTCGCTCAAAAACTCTGGCCTTGGCTTCGCCGAGAATCGCTGCAGTAAGCAAATTGAACGCTACTTTGGGATCATTTGCATCATCAGGATTTAATTGATCTCGATAACCGGCTGTCATCAAGGAAAAGCTCTGCGACCATTCCTCAAGTGAGTAGGAATGGGCCAGTGCGTTTGAAATCTTTATATCATCCCATTTGTCGTCATAAGGTTTAATGTCAACTTTTTCCGAATGCATTGAGCCTCCAGACATCATTCAGCGCGTTCACAAATGAATCCAAGTTCCTGAAACTTCTGTGCCGTTTCCCTCCAAGAACTCACTTGAATCGTTTCAAGAGGGCAAGGATTGATGGAATGCCAGCCCTCGACGAACTTACGGAGGGGGGCATCGTTCCCACCTTCATACAATGCGTCGCCAATGAATACGAGTTTCTCAATACCTGTGCTCAAAAGCGTGCGCACAGCATTGGCTTTATCCTGGTTTGCGATACCTATATCGAAAGAGGTTTGACCGCCTAAAGTTATTGTCAACTGCTGCTGATCTATGAGTGAGGATAATTCATGCTTCAAATGGTCAATAAGTCTTTCCCTATATCTATAGGTATGATCAAATTCTACGAAATTACTTCTGTTATTTAGCGCTTCTGCACTTTCTTTATTAACTCTACCTATCGGGCAGAAATTAATCATTGATCCCCGATACGTAATTCTTTCACCTATGACCTTCAGAGGAAACCGTATCTGAAACTCTTCAAGCTCTAGGGTTTCTTTCAGCACATTGATCAAGGAATTATAATTGACCTCTCCGAGATGGTCGCGAATGCTGAATTCTGAAACCATTTCTATGAACATTTCTTTAGAAAAATCGCATCGGTAATGAGTAGCGCCATTGCTGAGAAAAGCATCGAATTGCTCTCGGAAACCGAATATGTAGAGTGGTTCGAAGAACTGCTCTTTCAAAAGAGCCATATCACTCCCCGCAGCAACATGAAAGGGAATACAAAGCCGTTTTAGAATCTCAGCCATTTGTCCGGTAAGCTGTTGCCGGGGAGGTGTAAGTGTATTATCGATATCTAGAAGTACGGCCATTTTCATAGCTTTTTCCTTCAACTAAGATTCCTGGTAAGCAGCAATTCCTACTATAACGGCAAAACTCTTTTCGATTGTCTTAAATCGGTGATGCCACCGCTTTCCTCCAAATAAAACCGCCTAGGTTCGCTACCTAATCTCAAAAGCATGATATAAGGTGAGCAGGGGTTATACCAAAATAATTATGTCCCACTAGATCAACAAGCTGTGATTCTTTAGGTCCCTTCAAAATACCAATATATGCCATTCTCAGATTACCTCATCATTGTATTTTGCCTTATGACAAG
Organism: Blastocatellia bacterium; assembly: GCA_036277095.1. Taxonomy (GTDB): domain Bacteria; phylum Acidobacteriota; class Blastocatellia; order UBA7656; family UBA7656; genus DASUNP01. Next base: position 79,768 of record DASUNP010000116.1, on the reverse strand, counting down.
AATTCAATTACTCCCTTTATCCAATCCGGTACTTAAACCTCCGCCAATCTCCCACAAAATTATATTAAATGAATTGAATAAAGTAATACGAAGCGTATACTTATCGGTCTTATGAATGTCTGAAAAGATCTTAGATTAGATACAACAAAAAATAAGACATGTAAACTCTTGAGTCAAGTGAGGGGGAAACATAGAAAACAGCTAATGCGGATGTCTTACAACCGAACTCCCCAACTTGACATATTATTCTTGCAATCTGTCGAAATGTTCTTGCAGAGGCGATAATGAGCATTTGCTTTGGTGGGTGCTTTAAGGTTACATGCAGATTATTAGAGATTGGAGGTTATTCCTTTGCCGGAATATGTGAATAGAGTTGTTGAGCATCTCAAAGGCGAGGCGCGCAAGGCAATAGTCGGTCAGGATGCGATTATGGAGCAGGTGTTGATCGCCATTCTCACGGAAGGGCACGCGTTGATAGAGGGCGTGCCGGGGACGGCCAAGACATTGTTGGTAAAAGTGCTGTCGCGCGCCATAGGCGCTCACTTCGGGCGCATACAGTTCACGCCCGACCTGATGCCTGCCGACGTGACGGGCACAAACATATTTAACATGGCGACCTCGACTTTTACGCTGAGGCAGGGGCCGATCTTTACAGACCTCCTGCTCGCCGACGAGATTAACCGCACGCCGCCCAAGACTCAGGCCGCGCTGCTTGAGGCTATGGAAGAGCGCCAGGTCACCATAGATGGCGAGGCGCATAAGCTGTCGCCGCTGTTTACCGTGCTGGCGACGCAAAACCCCATCGAGTACGAGGGAACATACCCGCTCCCCGAAGCGCAGCTGGATCGCTTCATGATGAAGATACTCGTCGGCTACCCCGGTGAGGCCGAAGAGGTGCAGGTCGTCTCTAACTGGAATGCCGGCTTCAACGCGCGCCGGCTGGAGGACCTGGGTATTCGCCCGCTGGATGACACCACAGCGCTTTTGGAGTGCCGCTCGCGCGTCCGCCGCATCACGGTCGAAGAAGGCATTCAAAGATATATCGTCGCTATTATACGGGCCACGCGCACGGCGCTTAACATCTCGTGGGGCGCAAGCCCGCGCGCGGCCGTCGCGCTGCTTCTCTGCTCGAAGGCCCTGGCCGCGCTGCGCGGCCGCAGCTTCGTAACGCCAGATGATGTGAAAGAGATTGCGAAGCCTGTGCTGCGCCACCGCATAGTCCTTCGCTCTGAGGCCGAGATCGAAGGCACGACCGCCGATCAAGTTCTGGATGAAGTGATGGCGGGCCTCGAAGTCCCGCGATGATATGAAGTGCTGTGACCCGCTGGCGCGGGTTCCCCGAGTCCTGAGTGCTGAGTAAAAACTTTCATTCGCGCACTCTCCTTTTCTTTCACTCAGCACTCAGCACTCAGCACTCAGGACTAATATGAGAGAGCCGATACCCGCTGCGGCAGTCGCTTTTGTGAGGGATACGCCTCGAGGGATAGAAGTCTACTTGAGCCGCCGCCCGCAGCATTTTCGTTATTACCCGGGGGCCTTTGTCTTCCCCGGCGGCCGGTGCGACCAGACGGATGGCGACATAAAGGCGACGGCCTGCCGCGAGGTTAAAGAGGAGATCGGCGTAGAGATAGACCCGGACCGTCTCGTGCTTTTGCGCAACATAAACACAAGCCCGCACGCGGGGCCCGTCTATCACATGCAGACTTTCGCTTACCCTGTGGTTGACGAATTCCTGACATCGGTCAACTGCGAAGAAGTGGACGAAGAGGTGTGGGCCACGCCACGCGAAGCGCTTGAAAGACTCGAATTGCCTTATCAAGTGATGGCGGCGGTCTACACAATCTCGCGATTCGCGAGCGTTGCCGACCTGATCAGCGCGCTGGAGCGGGGCAGCATTAACGAGGACTACTGGTTTTGAAATTCGTCTTTACAGCCAGGTTTTTTATCCTGCTCGCGCTGGGCGTTGGGCTGCTCGCGCTCGGCTGGATCAGTCCCGGCGCGCTCTACGTCACTATACTTTATGACCTGGCCTTGATCGCCTTAGCCGTGATCGATTATTTCATCTCGGAGAAAGCGAAGAATTTCAGAGTCGAGCGCGAAACCGAAGACCGCTACTCGATGGGAGCCCCGAATCAGGTTTCGATTAAGATAAGAAACCTCGCGCGGCGAAAAATCACCTTTATCATTAAAGACGAATACCCGCCTCTGATGGTATTGCTCAACCCACGCGAAGCGCAGCTGACGGTGCCGCCGGGTCGCGCACGCACATGGAGCTACGAACTGCTCCCGACAGCGCGCGGCAACTACAGCTTTGGCAATACGATTGTCCGCTTCCGCACACGGCTCGGGCTTCTGTGGCATCAACTGACTTACCCGACTGCGCGCGACGTGAAAGTCTACCCGGACATACGCGAGGCGAAGAAGAATGAGCTGTTCGCCCATCGCAACCGGCAGCCGCAGGTAGGCATAAGGCGCATGAGGTTGCGCGGGCAGGGTCGCGAGTTCGAATCCCTGCGGGATTTCGTCATAGGAGACGAGATACGCCACGTCTCCTGGGCCGCGACGGCGCGACGTGGAAAGGTTATCACGCGGCAGTACACGATCGAGCGGAGCCAGAACATAATGGTAATGCTCGATACGGGGCGGTTGATGACCGCGCGCATAGGGAATCTTTCAAAGCTCGACCATGCCATCAACGCTACGCTTTCGATAGCTTACGTAGCGGCGGCGGGTGGCGATAACGTCGGGCTCATGGTCTTTTCGCGCCGCGTCATAAACTTCTTGCCGCCCAGGCGCGGCCGAGATCAGGTGAATAGACTGATGGAAGCTCTCTATAACGTCGAGCCACAGTTGATTGAGCCCAGCTATGCCCGCGCGTTCAATTTCTTCGGCGCCAATTATCGGCGGCGGTCGCTGGTCATCATACTGACTGACCTTGTCGACCGCGACGCTTCAGCCGAGCTTCTCGCGCACACGTCAAAGCTCGTGCCTCGCCACCTGCCGCTGATAGTCACGATAGGCGACACGGACTTAGGCGAGTTGGTACGCCTCAAGCCGGCCACCTCGGCTGACGTTTATCGCCAGAGCGTCGCCGAAGAGATACTTCGCCAGCGCGAAGAGGCGCTCTCGCGAATACGTCACGCCGGCGGGCTTGCGCTGGATGTGCCCGCGGGGAGGTTATCGCTTGAGCTGGTCAACAAGTATCTTGAAGTTAAAGAGAGAGGACTCTTATAAGAGAATTTGAGATTTGAGATTTCAAATCTTTTTGCGCAGATCAGGTTTAAGAAAATAGGCTACAAGCACGACCGCGCTAATGGCTGAGATAGCAAACTTGTAGTACGGCGAGATGTGCGCGGGAGAGACGAACCCTTCGATCAGCCCGGCGACGAGCAGCATCGGAACGCAGCCCATAATCAGCTTTATTGCGAGCATGCCGTTTGTGACTAGAGCGTCTATGCGTCGATGGTCGCCCGGCATCAATAGCGCCTTGCCTATGAGCAGCCCAGCCCCTCCCGCGATGAAGATGGCCGTCAGCTCTATCACCCCGTGCGCAGTTATAAAGATCAAGATGTCCCAGAATCGATACTTGATGCAAAGCCCCATAGTCATTCCGATGCTGATACCGTTATGAATCAGCACGAGAACCGTCCCCAGCCCCGCGAACACGCCTCCGGCAAAGGCCACAAACGTGACCGTGATGTTATTAGTCTGTATCGAAGTCGAGGCAAGCGCGTTGCCTTTGTTTACGGATTCGGTCCAGTTGTAATGTCCCGCAATAAGCTCTTTCAAACCGGGCTCGACCGCGTCTGGGAATCGCTCGTCGATGATGCTCAGGACAAGCGCGAATGTTAACGGCAGCATGAACAACATGAACGATGTGAAAATGTAAGGAAAGGTCTTTCTGAAGACTGCCGGGAACTCGAAACGGAAGAAAGAGAGGAAGACCCCGAAGCCCGAAGACTCGCTGCGGTATATTGCGCCGTGCGCGCGCGCGACAAGGTGGTTCAGATAATTGACTAGCCGCTGATCCCGGACCTCCTCGCGGGCGATCGCGAGGTCAGCTGCCGTGCGGCGATAGAGGCGTCCGAACTCTCGCACCTCCTCGCCGTTGAGATTGGTCAATCTTATCCTTGAGGCGCGGGCGGTCAGCTCTTCAAGCCGCTTCCATTTTTCGAGTCTTGAGCTTAAGAAATCTTTTAACATCAGCCACGGGTAGGTTACCACGAGCGCGCGAAAAGAAAAACTGTTACAATTTCAAAACTCAAATTTATGCCATTTGCTTCGCTAGTCGGAAACGAGAGGATAAAGAAGCTGCTCAAGCGCGCGGTGGCCGAAGGCCGCACGGGGCAGAGCCTGATAATGGCAGGCCCGCGCGGCGTCGGGAAATACCGCTTCGCGCAGGCGCTCGCGCAGGCGCTCAATTGCGAGCGGCCAAAAGATGGCGACGCCTGCGGCGTCTGTGTGCCTTGCCGCAAGGTGGCTGCGGGCGAGCACCTCGATGTGCAGACGGCTGCTCCCGAAGGCAATTTCATCAAGGTCGATCAGATACGCAAGTTTGCCGATGAGGCGGAGTTTCGCCCGTTCGAAGGCCGCCGCCGCGTCTCGATCATCGATGAAGCGGACCGGCTTAACGTGCAGGCTGCAAACTCTATTCTCAAAATCCTCGAAGAGCCGCCCTCGACGACGCTGTTCGTCCTGGTGACTTCAAAGCCCTACGCGCTGCTTGAGACGATTCGCTCGCGCTGCCAGATGCTCACATTCGCGCCGCTCGCAACCGAAGAGCTTGAATCGCACCTGGCGAAAAACTACAAGCGCCCCGCCGATGAGACTCGCTTGCTCGCGCGCCTCGCGCGCGGGAGCATCGGGCGCGCGCTGGAGATCGACCTCGGCGAATTCCGAGAAAAGCGCGGCCGGATGTTGGAGATGATCGAAGCGCTAGCCGTCGCGCGCGACACGGTGCGGCTTATGAGCTTTGCTGAAGAATTGGGCCGCAAGCTCGAACGCGATGAGTTTGAAAACCACCTCGACGCACTGCTGGTCCTGCTATCGGACCTGTTTCGCTTGAAGCTCGGTCAGCCGCACGAATCAATCACCAATTCCGACATCCAGCCTCGGCTCTTACGGATTGCCGAGGTGACGACGCTTGAGCAAATAACCGATTGGGTAGAGCGTATAGAGCAAATCCTTCAGGGGCTGTCGCGCAACATCAACCGCCAGCTCGCAATCGAATCATTCTTAGTCCTGAGTGCTGAGTAAAAACATCAGCACACTTTCTCTGTTTTCTTCACTCAGCACTCAGGACTCAGCACTTAGGAAAGCACGCGGAAGGCGTCCGATGCCTTCAGCACGCGCGGCGGTGGCGCGTAATCTGCGGGCAGGTCGCCGTTGTCTGCACGCAAGAACTGCAAGTAGTAAGGCTTGAGCGAGGCTATCAATTCTTGGCGGCTCTTGGTCTTCATCGGCTTGCCGACGTAAATCTTGCCCATTCGCGCGAGCCGCTTTTCCGAAATGGCCCCGGAGAACATCCACAAAGGCCAGGTGAAACTCGGCCCGTTGATCCGACGCAGCTTATAAAGCCATAGGAGAATCGCTCCGACCCGCCACGCCGTAGGCCCCCACCAGCTATACTGGCCCGGCCTCAGATTCATCTTCCAACACTTCATCATCAACTGCCATTGCAACGGGGTGAGCTGGCGAGTCTCTGTCACTCCTTTTTGCTTCTCCATGCGCGTGTCGTGCAGCGGCGTGAAGATCGAAGGAACCAGGAATGCGAAAAGACCCCGGCGCTCCATCTCGTATATCAAGTCCAGCGTCTCCTGAACGTCTTCATCCGTCTCGCCGGGGTTGCCGACGATGAGCGTCATCATCGGGAACCAGTTGTTTTCATTCAAGACCCTCAGCCCTTCCAACACCACGCTCGGCCAGTCCTCGATAGGGAAGGGGACCCCTTTGCTTGGCATGATCTTTTTCGCCATGCTGACGGACCCCGTCTCAAGACCTATCAGCGGCGCGAGCGCTTTCTTTTCTGGGTGGTTGCTCAGGTGAGGCAAGTGAATAGGGCTCTTGGGCAAGAGCAGATCGGAAAGCTCTTTTATAAGGATCGGGTCAACTGCTGCGGGCGCGATCGTGCAATGAGATAGAACGTGGTAATCGACGCCGGGCGTGTTGACGACCTCCGAGTAGAGATCGATGAGCGCTTCGCGGTTGGGGAAATAAAACGGCGTGTCTGTGTGCACCTGCCCCCATATGAACATGTCTTCGGTTGCCAGAGAAATCTGATTATTCCCCTGCCGCACGTTCGCGCGAACGGCATCCATGATCTTCTCTTTGGGAAGGTCTATCTGCGGATTCAGATCGGGCACGCAGAACTGGCATCGCCTTCCGCAACCCGTTGTCATCTCGACGACGCCGAACGTCGTGCGAGTGTCGGGGAAGAGTATCTGGTCGCGCGTCGTAGGGTGTTTGACCTCGATCTGTCGCGGCAGGCTCTCGCCGGCAATGGCCTTGCGGAACAGCTCCATCGCGTCCGCGGATTCGCTGCGGCCTTCGACGACGCAATCTACGCCCAGCTCTTCAAACGAATCGGTCTGAATGATCTGCCAGCCGCCCGACCCGCCGACCAGAACTTTGAAGTTCTTGCGGTAAGGGCTGGAATTGATCTTCTCAAACATCTGCCGCGAATAATGAGAATTGATGGGCATCTTTGACGAGCCGAAGATAGATGTGTAAACGCCCGCTGCAAAGGTGACGCCGAGCGGGTTGTGCGTAGAGACTGCGACGACGCGGGTGTTTGGCCCGATGAAGTTACCCAGGTCGTCGGGAAAACAGGCGACCATGTCGCTCGGCTCGTACTCTCGCAGCAAAGATTTTTCGACCAGGCGGACGCCCGCTGGCATGTAGCGGGCCGAGCCGTCCTCGTTGCGCTCGACCTCGCGCCACTTCGGGTATTTGCGGTTCAGCACGCCTTCCATCCAGATGGGCATTGACGCCATGCCCATCTGAATGAAATAGCCCGCGTGGTCTATAGTCTCTGTGAGCGGCGCTGTCAAAACAATGAGCTTGCCGCCGTCTGCCGGTGCTTCCGGAGTGTCGGACATACGATAATTTCCTTTGCGGCGCCGCTGTGCTGGCTGCGTGTGCCGGGATTTAAGATTGGAGCAACTTTCCTAAGGGTCAACTCGCGCGCGGGTTCTATTCTACAGAAAGATCGCTATACTTAAAACAGGAAAGTTCCGGCTTGAGAACAGAAGGGAAGGGAAAAAATGCAAAGACGTTTCAACCTTGTATCGAACGGTGATGTTGACCGCAATCAAATTCCCGGCTCTGCGGGCGAGCCTGCTCGGGATGAAGAGCTTCTTGACGCTTATTCGCAGGCTGTGATGCAGGCGGTCGAGAAAGTCGGCCCGTCCGTCGTCAACATTGAAATGAGCCGGCAGGCGAGCACCCGACGGCCCGACGGCCAGCGCCGCCCGCGCCAGATGCACAGCAACGGTTCGGGCTTCATCTTTACGCCTGACGGTTTCATTCTCACCAACAGCCACGTCGTGCATAAGGCGACGAGGCTCGACGTTACTCTTTCTGACGGCACACGCCATCGCGCCGAGATTATTGGAGACGACCCTGACACGGATCTCGCGGTCGTGAGGATTAACGCGCCTAACCTTTCGCCCTCGCACCTCGGAGATTCGCAAGCGATCCGTCCGGGCCAGTTGGCAATTGCCATCGGCAACCCTTACGGGTTTCAAACCACCGTGACCGCAGGAGTGGTGAGCGCGCTAGGCCGCTCGCTCCGCGCCAGGTCCGGGCGTCTGATCGATAACATCATCCAGACCGACGCGGCGCTCAACCCGGGCAACTCGGGCGGGCCGCTCGTGGATTCGCGCGGCAGAGTCATCGGCGTAAACACCGCAGTCATCTTGCCCGCGCAAGGGATCTGTTTTGCAATCGCGATCAACACGGCGAAGTTTGTCGCGGGTCGATTGATTCGGGATGGGCGGATACGGCGCAGCTACATTGGCGTCGGCGGGCAGAACGTCCCGCTGCACCGCCACATGGTGCGCGCTCACAACCTCGCGGCTACAAGCGGCATCCTGATCGTGTCTGTCGAAGCCGGCAGCCCGGCGGAAAAATCGGGCCTCGCGGACGGCGATGTCATCGTCGCCTTTGACGAGCAACCCGTTTCCGGCGTCGATGATCTTCACCGCTTGCTCACCGAAGAGCGAGTGGGCGTAAGCTCGCGCCTGACCGTCATCCGCCGTGGCGAGAAGACGACGATTCAAATAATGCCTGAAGAGAGCCGGTCTACAGCCGCAGAATGAAAAAACGATCGCTATTCAGAGAAAGGAACGATGATGAGTGACACGATTCTTGTGACAGGCTCGACCGGCAAAGTCGGCTCTCAGGTAGTCGAGCAACTGAACGCAGCAGGCGCCCGCATTCGAGCCGCCGTCCAGGCCACGAGCAACGTCGAGGCAATTAAAAGAGTCGGAGCCGAGACTTCGGTGATGGACTTTAACGATCGGCCTAGCTTGGGCGAGGCGCTGCATGGCGTCGAGAAGGCTTTCCTGATAATGCCGCTCGTTCACAACATGGTGGAGGTCAATGCGGGTTTTGTCGAAGAGGCGGCAAAGTCGGGCGTTAAGCATATTGTCAAATTGTCCGTGCTGGGAGCAGACGCGGAGCCTCCGATGGTACTGGCCGGTTGGCACCGAGAGATAGAAAAAAAGATCGAATCATCTGGAATCCCTTTCACATTCATCCGCCCCACGCACTTCATGCAAAACTTCCTGGGGATGCCGACAATCAAAACCCAGGCGACGTTTTATCAATCGACCGGCGACGGAAAGTCCGCCTACGTCGACACCGCCGACATTGCCGCTGTCGCCGTGAAAGCGCTCACAGAGGGCGGTCACGAAGGGAAGATTTACGAAGTAACAGGCCCGGAAGCCCTCTCGAATTATGATGTCGCGGAGATACTCTCTCGCGTGTCGGGCAAGCAAATATCTTATGTAGACGTTTCCGACGACGTTATACGCAGCGGAATGAAGGCCGGCGGATTGCCTGAGTGGCTCATTGAGTCTTTGATTGAGTTAAATGCTTTTCAAAAGGCAGGCAAGACGGCGCAGGTAACGCCGGATGTAGAGAAAGTTACAGGAAGAAAACCGAAGTCCTTCGAGCAGTGGGCCGGAGAGAATCTTGAGGCATTCAAATAAGTCACTTACTTTAAGGAGAGCAGAATGAAAGCAATTCGCATTCATGAGTTCGGCGGCCCGAAAGTGCTTAAGCTTGAAGATGTGCCGGAGCCTGTGGCGGGTCCCGGGCAAGTTGTCGTGCGGCTGCACGCCATTGGAGTCAACCCGGTCGACACGTACATTCGAGAGGGGAGACATGCCGTAAAACCTTCGCTGCCTTACACGCCGGGCTCGGACGGAGCGGGCACAATCGAGGTCGTCGGTGAGGGCGTGGAGTGGGCCGCGCCGGGCGACAGGGTTTATACAGGCGGGTCGCTTAGCGGCACGTATGCAGAGAAGTCGCTTTGCCATGAGTCGCACGTTCACCCTCTGCCCGCGCACGTCTCTTACGCGCAAGGCGCTGCGGTCAACGTCCCTTACGCCACGGCTTATCGCGCGCTCTTTCATCGGGCGCAGGCGCGGGCGGGAGAGGTCGTGCTGGTTCACGGCGCGAGCGGCGGGGTCGGCACTGCTGCGGTTCAGTTGGCGCGCGCCGCCGAGCTGACGGTCATAGGCACTGCCGGCACGGACGAAGGGCGTCGCCTCGTAAAAGAGCAGGGCGCGCATCACGTGCTGAATCATCGCGAAGAGGGTTATCTGGATCAAGTGCTTGACCTGACCGGGGGGCGCGGCGTCGAGGTGATCCTCGAGATGCTCGCGAATGTGAATCTCGGAAAAGACCTGACCGTGCTGGCGCGGTTCGGTCGCGTCGTCGTGATCGGCAGTAGAGGGACGGTCGAAATAGACCCGCGTGCGACGATGACGCGCGACGCTAGCATCTTAGGCATGACGCTCATGAATGTTTCGGACGTTGAGAGAGCTGCCATCCATGCGGCGCTGGTCGCGGGGCTTGAAAACAACACGCTGCGCCCCGTCGTAGGCCGCGAGTTTAAGCTCGCAGAAGCCGCGCGCGCTCACGAAGCGGTGCTTGAGCCCGGCGCCTACGGCAAAATAGTTTTAATCCCATGATTTGAAATCTCAAATTTGAGATTTGAGATTCTTAGGGCACCCAATCGGCTATGAAGATGTTCGTGTCACCCTGCGACTTTGCGTTTCGGTTAGACGCGAAGACCAGTTTCTTGCCGTCGGGGCTGAACATGGGAAACCCGTCGAACGTCTCGTTGAAAGTTATCTGCTCTAACCCCGTGCCGTCCGTGTTGACAGCGTAAAGATCGAAGTTGCGGCCTCGCGGGTCGTTCATGTTCGAAGAGAAGATCACGCGCTTGCCGTCCGGGAAAAAGTAGGGCGCGAAATTGGCTTTCGCATTATCCGTGATCCTGCGCTTCCCTGTGCCGTCGGCTTTCATAATCCACAGATCGAGCTTAGTGGGGCGAATCAGATTCTCCTTCAGCAGTGAGCGGTAATCTTCGATCTCCTTATCCGTTTTCGGATGATAAGCGCGGTAGATTATCCACTGGCTGTCGGCTGAAAAGAACGGGCCGCCGTCGTAACCGACTTCCGTAGTCAACCGCTTCACGTTGCGCCCGTCCGCGTCCATCGTGTAGATGTCCAGGTCGCCGTCGCGCAGGGAAGTGAAGACTATCTTCTTTCCGTTAGGCGCTATGGTCGCCTCCGCATCATAGCCGGGAGTCTTGGTAAGCGCTTTCACGTCCTTGCCGTCGGGCGCGGCGCTGTAAAGATCAAAGCTGGGATAAAGCGCCCAGACGTAGCCACGCGAGTAATCGGGTTTCGGTGGGCAGTCGGGGCTTGCCTCGTGAGTCGAAGAATAGACTATGCGCTTGCCGTTCGGAAAGAAGTAAGAACACGTCGTGCGGCCCTTGCCGGTCGACAGCATCCTGACGCCCGAGCCGTCCGCGTTCATCTCAAATATTTGATCGCAAGCCACGCCTTCGCGCGTCGATTGAAAGATCAGCTTCTTGCCGTCCGCTGAAAAATAGGCTTCCGCGTTCTCGCCGCCAAAGGTCAACTGTCGAATATTGCGCAGATGTTTTTCGTTCGGCAACTCAAGCTTATCGTCGGTCCCGGCGGCCGGGGCCAGCACTGCGCAAGCAATAATCAAGATTGTTAGGACAGTTCTCATCACACCTCCAGAATTAGCGCTGATTGGTAGCCAGTAGAGCGGCGAGCTTTATTGCCTCTATCATGCTGCCCGCGTCGGCGACGCCGCGACCTGCTATGTCGAACGCCGTGCCGTGATCTACGGACGTTCGGATGATCGGCAGCCCAAGTGTAACATTAACCGCTTCCCCGAATGCCAGGCACTTTACGGCTATCAAGCCTTGATCGTGATAACAGGCTACGACGGCATCGAATTCACCCCTGGCCGCGCGAACAAAGAGCGTGTCGGCTGGGAAGGGGCCGCTCGCGTTTACGCCGTGGCTATCGCTGCATTCGGTGATCGCAGGCTCTATCTCGCGCTCTTCTTCAGAGCCGAAAAGACCGTGCTCGCCCGCGTGAGGGTTGAGCCCCGCGACGGCGATGCGAGGGCTAGCAACGCCGAACCTCTTCAACTCGCGGTCCGCGAGCAGGAGCGCGCTGGCTACGCGCTCTTTAGTTATAGCTTTAATGGCATCACTGAGGCTCATATGAATCGTCAACAATATTACTCTGAGGTCGCCCGCAAAAAAACACATCAACGAATCGTTCGCGCCGCAAAGCGTTGTGAGCATCTCCGTGTGACCGGGGAAAGGCGAGCCTGCGAGCTTCAATGCCTCTTTGTTTATCGGCGCGGTCGCAATCGCGTCGAGCCGACTGCCGAGCGCCAGCCTCACCCCCGCTTCTATGCAAGCGATCGCCGTTTGACCGGCTGCCGCAGAGAGCTCGCCCCATCCAACCTTATGAGATTTGCTTCCGACATCAATGATGATTACGTCTCCGTCATAAGATTGAGTCAGATCTGTTTCTGAAATGACCGGGTAATCACACTCCAAGCCGAGGCTGTCGGCCTGCCTTTGAAGCTCTTTTCGGTCGGCGATGATTACGGGCGTGCAGATGGCGCGCACTTCAGGCGCGGCAACGGATTTGAGAACTATCTCAGGCCCGATGCCCGCAGGGTCGCCAAAGGTGATTCCAATGCGCGGCTTGTTGGGGCTATTAGGTGCTCGCGTCACACGCTTTCTTCGGTAAGGAAAATGGTGGGGCCTGTGGCCTGCCACGATTATTCTTCGATTGAGCTGTCGGAATCGTCCTCCCCGTCTTCCCCGTTGTCCTTGTACAGATATTTTATGTTGTGCTTGAGAACAAGCAGATTAGGCCCTTCGCTGCGGTGCAGCTTGATGCAGCCTCTGTCGTACCATTCGATGGTCCCGCGAAGCTCCTCGCCGTCCTGTAAGACCAGCACCATCTGAGTCTTGTTATCCATCTGCTTTTTGTAATAAAAGCTTTCGGCATGAGTCTGCTCAGGCGGCACGCGCTTGCGGTTGGGGTCAGACGGCCCGCCGCCGCGACGGTCTCTGGGCGATTCGCGGTCGCCGCGCTCCCTGACCTCAGCCAGTGTTGTCCGTATTAGCTTTCTGTTCACCACACATCCTCCAAAGAGTGTCAATTTCCAAACGGCAAGTCGGTCCTGCGCTGCTGGCTGGTCGCGATTCAATTTAAGTAACAGAGCCGCACGCGGTTCGTTCAATGAACGTCCGGCGCTGATGAACCGGATAATATTTCAGCTAGATTTTGCGCGGGTTATTGTCCACCGTTCAGTGGCTTGATAGTAGCTCAATCAGGAGCCAAAGGCAAGAGCCAAACGTGAAACTGGCGGTTAGCTTGCTGTGCGGCGCGCATGATTTGGTGTAAAATATAAAAGTAGTTTTAACCCAGTGGAGGAAAGTACCATTAGCAACATTGAAGGGAACGTCCAGGGACTCAAATCGAACCAAATACACCGCCTCGAAAAGCTCTACAAGAGGCGCATCCCGCCGCACCAGATCGTCACGCAGGAGTTCGCGCGCCAGCTCTCAGAGATTTCACGCGAGATAAGCCGCCAGGTCGGCGTGCTGGTCAACCGGGCGGGCTACGTCGAGCACGTGGTCGTGGGCAACGCGCGCAGCATCGTGCTGCCCGATTTGAAGCGCTCGCGCATGGGCGCAGAGCGCTTCCGCGGGCTGCGCTGCCTGCACACGCACCTTGCCGGCGAAGGACTGACTCAGGACGACCTGACGGACCTCGCCTTGTTGCGACTCGATTTGATGGCCTCGATCGACGTGCGCGAAGACGGGCTGCCCGGCGCTGTGCGCGCGGCGCACTTGCTCCCGGCCAACGGCGCGCGTCGGGCCGCTGCGGCTTCCGAGGCGGACGGTGACGAGATGGCCGAAACGGCCCCGCCCGCGATGTGGGAATTCCTCGACCCGAGCGTGCCGAGCCAGTTGGATACCGATTTCCTGGAGCTTATAAACTCGCTCGAAGAAGAGATGGCCCGCGCGCGCCACGTCCGCAGCCCGCGCGATCAGCGGGACCGCGCCATACTTGTGAGCGTTACTACCGACAGCGTCGCCGCCGCCAACGAATCTCTAGACGAGCTTCGCGAGCTTGCGCGCTCGTCGGGCGTCGTGGTCCTGGACGCCATAGTGCAACGCCGCCAGAAGCTCGACCCGCGCTCGCTCGTCGGCAGGGGCAAGCTCGAAGAGCTGTTGATTCGCAGCCTGCAGCTCGGCGCGGACGTGATTATCTTCGACCAGAACCTGACGCCCGCACAGATGCGGGCTATAAACGAGGCGACGGACTTGAAGATCATCGACCGCACGCAGCTCATACTCGACATCTTCGCGCAGCGCGCACAGAGTCGCGAAGGAAAAATTCAAGTCGAGCTGGCGCAGTTGAAGTACATGCTGCCGCGACTGACCGGGTCGGGTACGGAGATGTCGCGTCTGATGGGCGGGATCGGCGGGCGCGGCCCGGGCGAGACGAAGCTCGAAGTCGACCGCCGCCGCGTGCGCGACCGCATACACCACCTTGAGCGCCAGATCGAGCAGATTCGCACGAGCCGCCAGGTCCAGCGCGCCCGCCGCGAGCGCCGCGACCTGCCTATAGTCTCGATAGTGGGCTACACGAACGCGGGCAAATCGACTCTGCTCAACGCGCTCACGGCTTCGACCGTGACGGCTGAAGACCGAATGTTTGCGACGCTCGACCCGACGAGCCGCAGGCTGCGGCTGCCCCGCGACCAGGAGGTCATCATAAACGACACGGTAGGTTTTATACGCGACCTGCCGCCCGATCTGATAACGGCATTTCGCGCGACGCTCGAAGAGATGGAAGGCTCGGACCTGCTCATCCACCTGGTCGATGCGTCAAGCCAGCAGCTTGATAACCACATCGCGTCGGTCGAAAAGATTCTCGAAGAGCTAGGGCTGTCAGATATATCCAGGCTGCTCGTCTTTAACAAGTCCGATCTTTTAAGTAAGGACGAGCTTGCGAATTTGAGGCGTGCGTATCAGGCGGTCACGGTTTCGGCGCTCGACCGCGATTCGCTCGTCCCGATGGCCGAACGCGTCGCCGCTATGCTCGATAGCGCAGCGGCCCGCCGCGCAACGCATCGAGGACGCGAGGCCGAGCAGGAAGCGCCCGCGCGGGCAGTAAGGTAGACTTGTGAGGTTAAAGATTTTTTGGGAGGAGAAATGAGCAATATGTATGAGCAAGGTGGCAGCGAAGAGTTTCGCCGGGAATATGCGGCGCAGCAAGGCGAGGTAAAAGGTAAGAAGCTCTCGCGCTTGATGTGGCTGATTGTGGTAGTGGGGGGACTACTGCTTCTCTTACTTGTCTTCGGATTCATGGCCGCCGGTTCTTATAACACGCTGACGACCAAACAAGAGAAGGTCAAAGTGGAGTTCTCTAACGTCGACGCTCAGCTTCAGCGTCGAGCCGACCTGATCCCGAATCTGGTGCAGACCGTGAAAGGGTACGCAAAGCATGAAGAGAAGGTCTTCAGCGATATTGCCGACGCGCGGTCACGTCTGCTCGGTGCCAAAACAGTTGAGGAGAAGGCCGCCGCAGACTCACAGGTGACAAGCGCGCTCGGTCGCTTGCTGGTGCTGGCGGAAAACTATCCCGATCTGAAAGCTAACGAGCAGTTCAAGACGCTTATGGTACAGCTTGAGGGGACTGAAAACCGGATTGCGGTCGCTCGTCGCGATTACAATCTAACGGTGCTTGATTACAACACGACCCGCCAGAGATTTCCCGCCGTCCTGATGGCTAACATACTCGGCTTTGAAAGAGCCGAAGAGTTTAAAGCTGACGAAGGCTCGCGACAGGCGCCGAAAGTCGAATTTCCGGGCTAGACCCTTACTTAGATCAGCTTTTCTTTTAGCGGCGGTCTTACTGGCCGCCGTTTTCATTTGCGAGCGAAGCGAGTAGAATAGAATTCCGCTCACAAGCTTAAATACGCTCAAAGAGGAGACCCCCTGATGAAACCTTCGAGAGTCTTTCGACCGGCACTCCTGCTCGTTATCGCAGTCCTGGCTGCGCAGCTTGCCATCGCGCAGCAAAAGGTTCTAACGCCCGACCTGATCTTAACGATCAGGAATATAACCGACGCGCAAGTTTCGCCCGACGGCGCGAGCATCATCTTTCAAGTCTCGCGGCCCCGTCGTGATGACGAAAAACCCGGCTCTGCGATAACCGAGCTCTGGATGATGCCTGCACGCGGCGGCGAGCCCATGCGTTTCACATATAACGATAAGAACGATCGCGCTGCGCAGTGGTCGCCCGACGGACGTCAGATAGCTTTTCTCTCACAACGAGGCGAATCGACCACGGCACAGATCTATGTCATGCCGATTACAGGCGGCGAGGCCATGCAGGTTACGAAGGCCGAAACTTCGATAAGCGCTTTCAAATGGTCCCCCGACGGGAGCCGTATCGCTTACGTCGTGACCGACCCTAAGACGAAGGAGGAGACTCAAGCAGAAAATGAAGGGAGAGACTGGACCGTCGCCGACCGAAACTATAAGCACGCGCGGCTCTACGTCATCGACTTGAAGACAAAAGAGAGCCGCCGCGTCATAAATAAGGATTTGACGGTGCACGAATTCGACTGGTCGCCGGACGGCAGGCAGTTAGTTGTCGGGACTACGGAAACGCCGCTCGTCGACGACGCTTACATGCGCGTGAAAATTCACATAGTCTCTGCCGAAGGCGGCGAGCCCCGGCTGCTTGCGCCGACGCAAGGGAAGATCGGCAGCACGCGCTGGTCGCCCGACGGGAAGTGGATTGCGTGGCTCGGCGCGACCTCTATGAACGATCCGTTTGCCGGGAGCGTCTTTGTCGTTTCGTCGAATGGCGGCACGGCTGAAAACCTGGTCAAAGGTTACGAGGGGTCTGCTTTCACGCTCGCCTGGCAGCCCGGCAGGCCCGCCACGATAGTCTTCTCCGCCTCTGAGCGGCAAGCGAATGCTATGTATTCGATCTCGATGGCCGACCGCAAGCGCGAGCCGCTTTCGATTCAGCCGCTCATCTTAGGCGCAAGCCCGAGCTTCACTCGCGACGGCAAATGGATGGCTATCGTAGCCAACACGCCGCGCCATCCTAATGAAATCTTCTTTGGAGAAGCCGGTAATAAATCTCTCAACAAATTGACCACGTTCAATCCGCAACTGAAAGACGTAGCTCTCGGCGATCAGGAGGTAATCAAGTGGCAAGCGGCGGACGGCTGGACCATCGAAGGCGTGATCGTAAAACCCGTCGGATTTCAGAAAGGCCGTCGCTACCCCACTGTGATGCAACCGCACGGCGGGCCGGAATCGGCTGACTTGAATGGCTGGTACGGAAGTTATTCGCGCTGGGGTCAGATGCTGGCCGGTCGCGGGTTCGTGACCTTTTACCCGAACTATCGTGGCAGCATCGGTCGCGGCGTCGATTTCTCTAAAGCGGATCACCGCGATTTGATGGGCAAAGAGTTTCAAGACATGCTTTCAGGGATCGATTACCTCATCCGTGAAGGGATAACCGACGCTGAGCGCGTGGGCGTCGGCGGAGGCAGTTACGGCGGTTACACTTCTGCCTGGGCCGCGACCGCATCAAGCGAGCGTTTCAAGGCCGCTGTGGCGTGGATGGGAATATCAAACTGGTACAGCATGACGGGCGTGTCGGACATCTTCTGGGAGAATTCGACCGTTCACTGGGATGCGATCATGTACGACAACTATGAGCTGTACCTTGAGCGGTCTCCGATTCGTTACATCAAGAAGGCGAACACGCCTACGCTCATCATTCACGGCGCCGTCGACCCGCGCGTGCCCATAGGGCAATCGCAGGAGCTATACACCGCGCTGAAGTGGAAAGGCGTCCCTGTGGAGTTTGTTACATACCCGCGAGAGGGCCACGGCGTTTCAGAGAAAGCTCACCAGTTGGATTTCATGAATCGAGTGGCGGGCTGGTTCGAGAAATACTTGAAGGCCCCGCCGGGCGGGCAGGCTTCCCGGTGATCGCATGAGGCTTGGGGTTGTATAGAGGCGGGCTGCGGCTCGCCTCTATACATTTGGAGTTGCTTGTGGAGGTGAATTATGCCGGTCTACGTCGAAAGAAACGGCCCTGTGACTACAGTCATCCTGAGCCGGCCCGAAGTGCGCAACGCGGTTGATCGCGCCACGGCCGAGGCTCTGGTCGAAGCGTTCCGCGCTTTCGACGAGGATGACCAATCGCGTGTCGCCGTGTTGTACGGTGAGGGCGGCAACTTTTGCGCAGGGGCCGATCTGAAAGCGATTTCGGAGGGTCGCGGCAACCGCACCGATTCAACGGGCGAAGGGCCTATGGGGCCTACGCGAATGCTGTTGAGCAAGCCTGTCATAGCCGCAATAGCGGGCTATGCCGTGGCCGGGGGGCTGGAACTCGCCCTGTGGTGCGACCTTCGCGTTATGGAAGAGTCGGCGACTCTGGGCGTTTTCTGCCGACGGTGGGGAATCCCTCTGATCGATGGAGGGACTGTTCGATTGCCAAGGCTGATAGGCTTAGGTCACGCGCTCGATTTGATCCTCACGGGCAGGCCCGTAGGGGCGGGCGAGGCCCTGGGCATGGGACTGGCGAATCGGGTTGTGCCCGACGGGCGAGCGCGAGAAGCAGCCGAGGCGCTTGCCCGTGACATCGCGGAGTTTCCCCAGGTCTGCCTGCGAGGCGACCGGATGTCGGCTTACGAGCAATTCGATCTGAGCTTTGATAGCGCGATCGCAAATGAGTTCAATCACGGGCTGGCGGCGCTCGAAGCGGAGACCGAGAGCGGCGCAAGACGGTTCGCGGGTGGGGCGGGGCGGCACGGGGTATTTAAGGATAAGTCTTGATCGTAGTACATCTTACAGTCATTTTCGGATATTGACTCTTGGGCCGGAAAAGGGTATTTCTGTCGTATGAATAACGATGACATCACAACCAAACCGACGATAGAAACCGTGCTGGAAAAGATCAACACGCTCGGCGAGCAGCTAACCGGTCAACTGGCCGAATTGCATGGCGAAGTGTCTCAACTGCGCAGTGGGCAGGATGAATTGCGCAGCGACGTTGTGGAGTTGCGGGGCGATGTTGCGGCATTGCGCAGAGGCCAGGACGAGATGCGAGGCGACCTGGCTGATTTGAATGCCGAACAGAGGAAGCTCGTGCGTAGAATCGAGACCCTGAACGAGAATATACTGACTCTTCAGACAGAGCAGCGGGCAGATGTACGGGCCTTTGATAGACGGATCGAAAGGCTTGAATCCAAGTCTAAGTGATCGCTAGCCGGACTTGCTGAGAACTTCGTTGAGCGAGCCTGTTCGGTAGCCTTCAAGGTCGAGCGTAACGTACTTGAATCCCAGCCCCTTCAGCGCGGCGGAAATTCTCCGGGACATCTCCAGATTAAGCAAACTTTGTAACTCCTCTAACGCAATTTCAATGCGAGCGACCTCGCCGTGATGGCGCACGCGGACCTGACGAAAGCCCATCTGTTTTAACGCAATCTCCGCTTTATCGACCATCGAAAGCTTCTCGATAGTTACCACTTGACCGTAAGGAATGCGCGACGAGAGGCAAGCCGAGGCAGGCTCGTCCCAAGTCTGCAATCCCGCACGGCGCGACAGCTCGCGGATGTCCGCTTTGCCCATTTCGCACTCGAGCAGAGGCGAGCGCACGTCCATCTCGCGAGCGGCCTGGCGGCCCGGCCTGTAGTCGCCAACATCATCTGCATTCGTACCGTCGCAGACGGTTGCCAATCCCCGCTCGCGCGCCAGGGCGTTCAGCTTAGTGTACAGCTCCGACTTGCAATAGTAACAACGGTTCGCGGGGTTGCTGGTGTAGTTGGCGTCTTCAAATTCTTCGGTCGCCACGATCATGTGGCGGATGCCAAATCTTTCGGTGATCTCGTCGGCAAGCTTGCGCTGAAATGTGGGGTAAGACGCGCTATCGCCCGTCACGGCAAGCGCCCGCTCGCCAAGCTCCTCGTTTGCGACATAGGCAAGGTATGCGCTGTCGACCCCGCCTGAAAATGCTACGATCACCGAGCCATAGCCGCGCAGCAGCTCTCTCAGCCTCGTTTCTTTCGCCGCGATCTTATCAGTAGAATTCATCTCTATCAATATATCACGCCGGGCAGACGAGATGAATTACAGTCTGTTATAATTCCTTTTCGAGCGTTTGAAAGGGTCTCTCAGCTATGCCGTTACACACAACAGATGCGTTTGTCTTGCGCACCTATTCGCTGGCCGAAGCCGACAAGATTTGCGTCTTTATCACGAAAGACATGGGAAAGATGCGCGGCGTGGCGCACGGCGCTCGTAAGATGAAGAGCCGTTTTGGATCGGCCCTTGAGCCGTTCACAGAGGTCGCGCTCACCTTCTTTCAAAAGGAGGGGCGCGAGCTGGTGAGCATTTCAAACTGCGAGATCATGCGCTCGCATTTCGGGAGCGCCGCCCGCAATGTGGCGACTGCCGGCGCGTTCTCGTACATGGCGGAATTGCTCTCCGAGTTCATCCCGGAGAACGAGCCTAACGAAAGAATATATCGCCTCGTGGCGGCCATGCTTGAAGCGATCGAAGAAGAGCACGACCTGGCATTAGTGCTTAGGTACTTTGAGTCCTGGCTGTTACGCCTGGTGGGGTTTTTCCCCGACCCGTCTCGCTGTGTCGCGTGCAGGGAGACCATAGTGCCGGACGAGTCTGTCTTCCTTACCGTCGAGGGCGCGCCTCGATGCCATGCCTGTAGCGGCGGGCGCGGGACTCCGATAGACTGTGATTTGCGAAAGACAATCCGCGAGATGTTCCGCATACACCCCACAGCTTTTGCCCGCAAGGGCGTCCGCTCCGAACAGGTCGCACTCATAGGTGAGATCAATTACCAGATCATCCGCCACGCGCTCGAACGCGACCTGCGCTCGCGCGGGCTGCTAAAACAGCTAAGCGCCGTCTAGGCTTTAGTAGCAGATTTCGGAGATTGGTGTGGCGCAAGTTTCGAACTTGCGCCACTGATGAGGAAAGTTATTGGCCGCTTAAGAACTCCCGCAAAATGTTCGACAGGCCGGTGATCAGAACGTGATTTCCCCAGCGTCTGAACGTATCTCTAGTGTCCTGTTTCTCTTCGCGCTGCCACTCTCTTGACACGTAAGCGCCCGAAAGCCCTCCGGCAAGGAAGGATATGTTGGGCTGGCTCCCGCCGCGGTCGCCGCGGGTGACAAACAGCCTGCTGATGGCCCATCCGATCCTTGCGCCAGCGCCCGTCTTGCCTGAGCGATGGTAGCGCGGATCTTGTCTGAGGATAGATGGATAGAGAAACTTCTCGAAGAAACCATTAGCGGCGCGATTGCCAAAACTTCTCGCCGCGCGAGTCATCGAATCTGCGAAATAATCCTCGACGGTGTCTTTTTTGCCCTCGTTGTTGTCAAACAGCTCGCTCCACATGCCTGTGAAAATCGACTGAATGTACGGGCCGGGCGGCATGAAAGAAGACCTGGCAAAGAACATAAACTTCTCGCCCACTGTCATCGGCGCGGTGCTGATTCTTGGGAGCGGCGCCGGGGCAGTCGACGGCGGTAAGATTAGCGGCTTAGTGAGGTTGACAGAAGCGACGGGTGTGAAGATCAGCTTCGACTGATCTTCGAGCGATAGAGTTTGAGGTTCGGGCTGGACCTTGATCGAGCTGTATAGAACATAATGAACATTCAAAGCCCCCGGCCGCGCGGTAGCCGATACGCAATCGGATTCAGGAGCCGAAGCGGTTTCGACAGCCTCGGTCACATTGCCTCTCTCTTTCTCTTTTGGCCCCTCAGAAGCCGCCGCCCTTTCGGACGCTAGCATAATTAATGAGGCGATCAGGAAAAGAAAAACAGGTAGTTTTGATGCAGAGCGAAGCGTGTTTTTGATCATTATTTCACCTCAGCCAAGTAATTGTGCTGCCTGTTTCGTCCGCTCATACTACCACAACAGATTCGAGATGACGAAATAAATCTTCCGTTTTTCGCGCATCGGCCAAGCTTGTGCCTTGATACCCGCAAGTATAGAATTGCAGCCATAGAAACGGAGGCAAAATCTATGTCGCTCTTAAAAACTCGCGTGAAAAATTCGTCCGTGCTCGTCGTGCTGCTTGTAATATCGCTTGCACAGAGCGCGCGTGCGCAGCAATCAAAGCTCGGCAGCGTAGAGTTCCCTAATTCGGGCTCGGAGAAGGCTCAACAGCATTTCTTGCGAGGGCTCGCAGCGCTGCACTCGTTCTGGTACGAGGAGGCGCTTGACGAATTTCGTGCGGCTTCGAAGATAGACCCGGACTTTATGATGGCCTATTGGGGCGAGGCCATGTCGCACAATCATCCGCTCTGGAGCGAGCAAGACGCAGATGCCGCAAGAAAAGTCTTAGAGAAGGTCAAGGATTCACCAAAGCTCACGCCGCGTGAGCGGGCTTATTTGAATGCGGTCAAGACGCTCTACGGCGAAGGCGACAAGTTGGCGCGTGACATAGCTTACGCCGAGGCTATGGAGAAGATTTATCGCGATTACCCCGACGACCTTGAAGCCGCCAGCTTCTATTCGCTTGCGCTTCAAGGGACGGTTCGGCCCGGTGACCGTGGGTTCCGCCGCCAGATGAAGTCGGGCGCAATCGCGCTTGCGGTCTACGAGAAGAACCCCAACCATCCCGGCGCGGCGCACTACATCATTCACGCTTTTGACGACCCCGAGCACGCGATACTGGCTCTTCCGGCTGCGCGCCGCTATGCCGAGATAGCTCCGGAAGCTCATCACGCGCGGCACATGCCGTCGCACATTTTTGTGCAACTGGGGATGTGGCCCGAAGCCGCCGCGTCTAATGAATCTTCCTGGGCCGCCTCGGACGCCTGGGTCAAGCGCAAAAGCCTTTCGATCCTCAGGCGCGATTACCACAGTCTCCAATGGCTGCTTTACGTCTATCTGCAGCAAGGCCGCCAGGGCAAGGCAGAAGAGTTGCTCTCGTTGATGCAAAAGGCCGTTCAGGAAATGCCCGACGCGACGAGGCTCAAAGGGACCTATGACATGATGGCAGCGACATTCGTGGTAGAGACTGAGCGTTGGGACCAGGCGGCGAAACTCGTCGCCAAAACTCAGCCCAAGCCCGAAGCGAAAGAGGCGACAGGCGAGCACGCCATGCACGGGGCCGCGCCCAAAGCGAGCGCGACAGGTCCCGCGAACACCTATCGCCCGCGCCGCCCCGCGTGGAGGCCGTTCGTCTGGGGTTTGGCCTCGGCGTCGGGCGCGCTCTCAGAGATGGACACAAGCGTCGCCGAGCTGCAAACGATTCGCAAAGAGATTGCAGACTCAGGCGACGCCTACACCGCGAAGAGGATGGAGATCATGCAGTTGGAAGTCTCGGCGCTCGCTTTATCGGTGAAGGGCAAGCACGAAGAGGCGATCGAGCTGATGAAGCGCGCAACCGCGCTTGAAGAAGAGATGTCGCCGCCGTCAGGCCCGCCCGAATTATTAAAGCCATCGCACGAAGCTTACGGCGAAGTTCTGTTGCGCGCGGGCCGCGCAAAAGAAGCGGCGCAGCAGTTTGCGATTTCCCTGCTCAGGCAGCCGAACCGCGCGCGGTCGCTGCTGGGCGCGGCACGGGCTGCGGCGCGCGGCGGGGACGCCAAAGGCGCGGCGGCGGCTTATTCCGCGCTCGTGCGAATTTGGGCGCAGGCCGACGCGCAATTGCCCGAGTTGCGCGAGGCGCAGGATTATTTGAAACAGGCGAGCGCGCGCTAAGAATTTATGGGATTGTAAAACTGAGAGAAAAACTCTGCGGTGTCGCGCCGCGTAGCAGCACTCTGAGTTTAGCCGTGTGCATGATATCGACATTGGTCTCCGGCGTTGAAACGCCGGGCCAAAATCAACCCGCCGCTAAGCGGCGTGCGCGACGGTCTAATCAAACTCCGCGAGCTTTCGATCGAGGTCGGCCAGCGCATCATTGAGTATCTTTTTATACTTGGGATTGCGGCTGGTCTTTAGCTCTTCAACGATCCTGGTCCTTGAAAGCAAAAGGCTCTCTTTTTTTTTGCGCAATTCACGCTCGGCCCGGCTCAAGTGAGCCTTCTGCTCGTCAAATTGATTATCCTCGATCTGCGCTTCTACGGATTTGCTTTCCCAGCCTCTAGCCATGACTTTATTATAACCGACCGCACCGCCGAGTTGAAAAGCGAATGCCGGGTGACTCGGATAAAATCACCCGGCATTCGCTTTTCAACTCTAACCGGAGGGCTTCGTTTAGCCCGCTAGCGCGACGACCTTTTCTGCGGCGTCTTTCATGCCCGAAGCCGTCACGAACCCGAGGCCCGATTGCTCGATAACCTCGCGCCCGCGCTCGACGTTAGTGCCTTCGAGCCGCACGACGACCGGGACCTTCACGCCAATCTTGCGGGCCGCTTCGACCACACCCATCGCGACCATGTCTGTGCGGACTATCCCGCCAAAGATGTTGATCAACACCGCGCGGACGTTCGGGTCCGAGAGCAGAATGCGGAAAGCGTTTTCTACGCGCTGCTGAGACGCGCCGCCGCCCACATCCAGAAAATTTGCGGGCTCGCCGCCAGCCAGCTTTATGATGTCCATAGTCGCCATAGCCAGCCCAGCGCCGTTTACCATGCAGCCGATGTTGCCGTCGAGCTTGATGTAATTCAGATCGTGCTTTGACGCTTCGATCTCAAGCGGCTCCTCTTCATTCAGGTCTCGAAGCTCGCTGTATTCTTTATGACGGAACATCGCGTTGTCATCAAAATTAAGCTTCGCGTCGAGCGCGTACAGTTCCCCGTCTTCGGTCAGCAGGAACGGGTTGATCTCGGCCAGCGACGCGTCGAGATCGACATAAGCGCGATAAAGCGAAGTCATAAACTTGACCGCCTTGTTCGCGAGCTCCTTCGGCAGCCCTATGCCGAACGCCAGCTTGCGCGCTTGAAAAGGCAGGAGGCCCACCGCCGGATCGATAGGCTCTTTCAATATCTTTTCCGGCTCGTGCGCCGCAACTTCTTCAATGTCCATGCCGCCCGCAGCCGACGCCATGAAGACCAGCCGCGATATGGCGCGGTCCAGGACTATCCCCAGGTAGAACTCCTGCTTGATCTTCAACCCTTCTTCAATCAACACGCGGCGGACTTCGCGCCCTTCGGGGCCAGTCTGCGGCGTGACCAGCTTCATCCCGATCATCTGCCGCGCAATCTCTTCGGCCTCTTCAAGGGTGCGGGCCAGTTTCACGCCCCCGCCCTTGCCGCGCCCGCCCGCGTGTATCTGAGCTTTTACGACTATGGGCAGCCCCAATCGTTCAACAATTGCGCGCACCTGATCGGCTGAATCGATTACTTCGCCGCGCGGGACCGTCACGCCGTATTTTGCGAGAAGCTGCTTGCCTTGGTATTCGTGTACCTTCATAAGTATTCAGGAGTCAGGAGTCAGAATCCGCAACCAGCAAAGGCTCTGCTTACGAGATTCTGACTCCTGACTCCGCGCCGCGACGAAGTCGCATCATGCGCCATGGACTCCTGTCTATTGGCTGCTGTTCAGGGCTCCGCGTTGGATTGTGAGCACGTAGACACCGCTTGAGAAGCTGCCCGCGTATATGCGGTCGCGGTCAAACGGGTCGAACGTGAGCGTCCAGACTCGATTGCTCGGCAACTCCGCGTCTATGCGGTCCCAATAATAGCCCCGGTCGGTCGAGCGATATATCCCGCCGCGCGAGTACTCCGCGACCATCACTTCTTCGGGGTTCGTCGGGTTGATGACTATCGAGGTGAAGTCGCCTACGGGCAATCCGCCGCCCCTGCGCACCCAGGTGCGCCCGCCGTTGGTCGAGCGGAATACGAACTGGTTGGTCCCTAACAGCACAAGCTCGGGGTCACGCGGGTCGATGGCGATAGCCTTTACAGTCATATCGCTCGGGCCGCGATCTACGTGCGCCCAGTTAGAGCCGCCATCGCTTGAGATGAAGAGCCCCTGCCGGGTCCCGACGAATATTCTGTTCGGTATGTCTTTGTGAGTCGCGACGGAAAACACCCTCCCCGCCGCCTCGTATCCGCTGATAGATACTTTCTCCCAGCCCCTGGTTTCGTCCGTCGTGCGATAGAGTCCGTCGAGCGTTGCGGCCATAAGCCCCCGCCGCCCCGTGCTGTCGACAAAGCTGGTGATGTCATCGACCTGTTTTGTGAGCTCGATCATCATCGGCCCTTCGGGCTCCACGGGCTTCGGAGCAGGTCGCTTCTTGGGCGCGGACTTCTTCTTAGATTGGGCCGCCGGCTTACGGCCACTGCGCTGCGCCACCCGCGTCTCGTATCTCCCGATCAGGGTCGAGGCCGAAAGCAATGCGGGGGCCGACACGCTTGAGCGTGTGCCGCGCCGCGCCGGTTTCTTCGCAGGTTTCTTCGCAGGCGTCTCCGGTTTCGGCTCCTGCGCTTTGCCGATGAAAGACCAGCTAAATCCGCGATCATTAGACCGGAAGACGCCCGTGTTCGTCCCCGCGTAAATCACAGTGGGGTTGTCGGGCAACTGATAAAATGCGAACACGTCGCGCGCGCCCAAGCCCCGAGAAGAACTCAGCCACGTTTCGCCGCCGTCGGCGGACGCAAAGACGCTCCCGGCCGTGCCGTCGTGATAGACGCTCGCCAGCAATCGCCCGCGCTCTGTCGCGTCGGGCATTATCGAAAGGATATGGCGGTGGATAAAGCCCGCGTTCGCGTCTGTAAAATCGTCGCCAAAATTATCCGAAGTCCGCACGCCGAAATCGTCCGTCGCAATCAAGACGCGGGACGGCTTTTCGGGGTGGATCACCACCGAGCGAATGACGACAGTCTTCGAGGTGAGCAGCATCCAGCGCTTCCCCCCGTCTTTCGTGCGCCAGAGCCCCTCGCTCGTCCCCGCAAAGATGATGTTCGAATCAGTTGGGTGCGGCAGCAGCGCGTAAGTGCGGCGCGCGCTGAAGGGTATGCCGGGGAGCTTGGTCCATTTTTCGCCCGCCGAAGACGAACGGTATATCCCGCTGCAAGCGTTGACGAAGACCGTGTTCGGATCGTTCGGGAGTACGCATATCCCCATGATGTCCGAATCGTCTATGAGCCCGACCGTTTTGTATCCTGTGAGCTTCCAGCTCTGGCCGCCATCTGTAGTCTTGTATGGAAGGTGGTGCGTCCCCGCGTAGATCACTTCGTGATTACGTGGGTCGATGGCGACCGAGTTGATACCGCGAATCTCCGGGTGTCCTTCGGGCGAGATGCGCTCCCAGCTCTTGCCCGCATCCGTAGAGCGGAAGACGCCCGACTTCGCGCCCGCGATCAGAAAGTTGGAATCCGACGGCGACATGGCTAACGAAAGAATGGTCAGCCCCTTTGTGTCTTTCAGAAGCTTCCAGTTCTGGCCGCCGTCCTCGCTCTTGTAGACGCCCTCGCCTTCGGTCGCGGAAGCGACGGCCCAGACGCCGACATACATGACGCGGGGGTCGCGCGGGTCTATCACTATTTGATCGACTGAAAGGCCGCGCTTGTCTATGCCGGGCTTGATCCGCTGCCAGGTGCGGGCGCCGTCTTTCGATAAGAAAATCTGCCCGTCACTCGTGCCGAGGTAGAGGACTTCGGGGTTGGCCGGAGAGACGACCAGAGCGCGCACGTCCCCGCCCCAGGGGCCGGTCATCTCCCACCTGCGCACTTCGCCTTTCGCGTTAATAACAAGAGCGTCGTTGGGATGATCGTCAGCCGAGACCGCAACGACCGAAGAGAGTGCCAGAATTAGCGTGAGGAATAGAGGTAAACCATTCTTTATCATTTACTGTCTCTTTGCTCCTAGTTTGAATAACCCGCCGGTAATGGCCTGGAGGCTTGCCCCTTCCCCTGCTTGCTCATCTGCCCGATACTATACAACAGGCTTTCAATCAATACCACCCTGAGAGAAGCGCGACAACTAAATCGTAACAATTCTTTCACTTGTAGAGTACTTCGCGGGCCAGGAATCTTAAAGCGTCTCTAGCCGTCACGAGCCCCACCACGCGCCCTTGCTCGGTGATAGGGATGTGACGGAATCCGCCAACAGACATCTTATTCAAGGCGATACGCAGCGAGTCTGACGGCTCAACCGTTTCGGGCGCCCGCGTCATGCAGTCGCGGACCTTCATTCGGTTTAAATCCTTATCCTCGCCGACGAGATTTAACAGTATGTCTCGCTCGGTGAAAATGCCTACGAGCAACTGGTCCGCGACTACGAGAACCAGCCCCTTCTGATCGGCTTTCATCTGCTTTATGGCTTCGGCGACGGACGCGTCGGGCTGGACTACGACGGGCGCATGCTGGGAGACCTCGATTACAGGCGTCTCCATGAGCAGCCTTTGAAGCCCCTCTTTTGGCTGAGGAACGTCGCGGTCGCGGAAAGGCTCCAGACACTCCTTGCAACGATCAGCGCCTTCTATGTTCTCCTCGCCGCATCGCGGGCATATTATTAGCATAATCAGTCCTGCGACCCGCTTGCGCGGGTTCCCCAAGTGCTGAGTCCTGAGTAATTGTTTTTCACCCAACACTCAGCACTCAGCACTCAGCACTATTCTATGACCCACGTGTCGCCGCTGTGGATCAGCTTTTCGAGGCTGCCCGGCCCCATCCTCTCGATAGCTGAAGCGATCTGCTCTTCGAGCAGTTGTTCATAGCTCGGCTTTTCGACATCGCGGAACACGCCTATCGGGACGGGGTATTCCGGGTACTCCATGCGGGCCAGCATGTAAGCCAGGTAAGAGTCCGCAGCCTTTTCGTTATGCACTATCAGGTCCGATTCGCTCGCGCCGTCGCCAAGCTCTACGACTTCCAGGTGCATGTCCGAGCGCATGCGAACGCCCTTATTCTTCTCTTTGCCGAACACCAACGGCTTCTCGTGTTGGAGCTCTATCATGCGGTCCTCTTTTACGTCGCGCGACGTGAACATATCGAACGCGGCGTCGTTGAAGATGTTGCAGTTCTGATAGACCTCTACGAAAGAGACTCCCTTGTGATGCATGGCGCGCTCGACGACCATCTGAAGGTGCGCAGTGTGCGTGTCTACAGAACGCGCCACGAAAGTCGCCTCGGCCGCAAGCGCCACCGAAAGCGGGTTGAGCGGGTAGTCTATTACGCCGAACGGAGTCGATTTAGTCTTCTTCCCGAACTCGGACGTGGGCGAGTACTGTCCCTTGGTCAACCCGTAAATCCTGTTGTTGAACAGCACTATGTTGATGTCGAGGTTGCGGCGTATGGCATGAATCAGGTGGTTGCCGCCTATCGAAAGCGCGTCGCCGTCTCCGGTTATTACCCAGACCGAAAGCTCGGGATTAGATGCCTTGATGCCCGTGGCAATGGCGGGCGCGCGCCCGTGGATTCCGTGAAACCCGTACGTGTTCATGTAATACGGGAAGCGGCTCGAACAGCCGATGCCTGAAACGAACACGGTATTCTCTCGGCGTATGCCGAGCTCGGGCATGACTTTCTGAACCTGCGCGAGTATCGCGTAGTCGCCGCAGCCGGGACACCAACGGACCTCCTGGTCCGACACGAAATCTTTTCTCGTAAGCTTGACGGGGGGCGTCTGCCCGTTGCCGCCGTTCGGTTGATCTATGTTAGTGCTCATATTTTATTATCCTTACAAGTTAATCAATCCTCGTAAACTTCATCCATCTTCGTCGTAAGCTCGCTGATCTTGAACGGCTTCCCTTTGACTTTCGGGAACGAGATGGCGGGCACCAGGTAGCGCGCCCTCAGCAACATCGCGAGCTGTCCCATGTTCAGCTCCGGCACGAGCACGCGATCGAACCTGCCGATTATTTCCCCGAGATTCTTCGGGAATGGATTCAGGTGACGAAGGTGGACGGAAGAGACTGACTTGCCGCGCCGCTGCATCTCTTCTACGGCCGACGTGATAGAGCCGTGAGTCGACCCCCAGCCTATGACCAGCAACCGGCCTTCCGATTCTCCAAAGGTCTGAAGCTCGGATATGTCGTCGGCGATGCGAGCGACCTTTTCGGCGCGCGTCAAGACCATGTGCATATGGTTTTCAGGGTCGTACGAGACGTTGCCTGTTATGTCCTGCTTCTCGATGCCGCCGATGCGGTGCTCAAGGCCGGGCGTTCCGGGTATCGCCCAGGGCCGCGCGAGCGTCTCGGGGTCGCGCGCGTAGGCATGGAAATTTGCAGGGTCTTTATGGAATTTGACTTCAAAGTGCGGAAGCTCATCTATGGAAGGTATTTTCCACGGCTCCGCCCCGTTAGCCAGATAACCGTCCGACAGATAGATGACCGGCAGCATGTGTTTTGTCGCGATGCGGAACGCCTCCACTGCCATGTGGAAGCAATCGCCCGGAGTCGCGGGCGCGACTATCGCCACGGGACACTCGCCGTTTCGCCCGAACATGGCCTGGAGCAGGTCAGCCTGTTCGGTCTTCGTAGGAAGCCCCGTCGACGGCCCGCCCCTCTGCACGTTTACGACGACAAGCGGTAGCTCCGTCATCACGGCAAGCCCTATGGCTTCGCTCTTGAGCGCGAGCCCGGGCCCGCTCGTCCCTGTCAATCCCAACTGGCCCGCAAACGCCGCGCCGATCGCGGCGCACACGGCGGCTATCTCGTCTTCGGCCTGAAAAGTCTTAACGCCGAAATTCTTGCGCGTCGAAAGCTCGTGCAGAATGTCGGAGGCGGGCGTGATCGGGTAGCTCGCGTAAAAAAGCGGCCGGTCCGATAGCACAGACGCCGCGACAAAGCCGAGCGCCGTCGCTTCGTTGCCCGTGATGTTGCGATACTTGCCCGGCGCGATCGCGGCGCGGCGCACGCGATAGTGTGTAGTGAATATCTCCGCCGCCTCGGCATAGGCGAACCCGGCCTTGAGCGCGGTCGCGTTGGCTTTTACGACTTCGGGCTTCTTTTTGAACTTGTCTTCGATCCAGCGCATGGTCTGGTCGAGCGGGCGGTCGTAAAGCCAGTACATCAAACCGAGCGCCCAGAAATTCTTGCACCGGTCGATCTCTTTCGGCGGCAGCTTGACCGCGTCGCGCAGCGCCGCGCGGTTGAGCGTCGTGATCGGAAGCTTGAAGACGCGATAGCCCGAGAGGCTCCCGTCTTCGAGCGGGTTCATGGGGTAGCCTGCCTTCTTGAGGTTGTTCTCGTTGAAAGCGTCGGTGTTTACGATCAATATGCCGCCTTCTTCAAGGTCCGCCAGGTTGACTTTAAGCGCCGCCGGGTTCATCGCCACGAGCACGTTCGGCTCGTCGCCAGGAGTGCGGATGTCGTGGTTCGAGAAGTTCAGTTGAAAGCCCGACACGCCGGGAAGGCTGCCCGCGGGCGCGCGAATCTCGGCTGGAAAGTCAGGCAGCGTCGAGATGTCGTTGCCCAGCACAGCCGACGTGTTCGTGAACTGCGTCCCGGTGAGCTGCATGCCGTCGCCCGAGTCCCCGGCGAACCTTATGGTCACGGCCTCCAGCTCTTCTATGTGCTTGTCTTCTACGTTGTTGAGTATCGTCGTTGATTCCATAAGTAACCTATCGTTTATGATTATCCGCTATGATTATCCGCCCTCGCGCGAATCCATATACTGGTGCGGCTCGGGCGGCAGGTTCAGCACCTCTGTCGGGTAAAGCTCTGCAAGAAACTGTATGATCTGCTGGATCGAGATTATCGCTTCGATCCGGCCTGCTTTATCGACTATGGGAACGTGTCGATAACCGCCTTCATCCATCAGCCGTATGGCATCGCCAAGCAGGTCATCCGCCGTGAGCGTTCGCGGAGCGCTCGACATGAAATCCGTCACGGGCGAATCGAGAGAAATCTCTTCGCCCGCAACCCGCCTGAGAATGTCCCGCTCCGTCAATATGCCGATTAGCTGCTCGCCCTCGCACGCAAGCACGCACCCCGCGCGTCGCGCCCTCATCGAGCTGATGGCTTCGCGAAGCGTCGCTCCGCGCGCGACACAGGCAGGCACTGGCGGTTTAAGCTCGCGGATCCTGGTCTCTCTGAGAATCGCTTCAATCGGCATAGAATTCTCCGTGGATTTACAACCCCGGCCCAAATAGTATACAGGCTCCGGGCCTCGATCAGTCACACTCTTGAGCCCGTAAGTGCTTTCCGAAAATCGAAATATTACATGAAAGATAATAGCACGTAAAGCGAGCGGGTTCGAGTAATCGCCGCGACGAGCGCAGCGCGTGGAACTAAGGACGATTGCGCCTCGTTCCTTGAGTAGAGCAATCTCTGTTGAAATATAAAGGAACTTTTCGCCCGCCGATCCTGAATCAGGAATGGGCATTAACCTGATGTTGTCTATCAGCAACGATGATAAGGAGAAGAAGATGAGAAACTCGCTAAAAGTCTTATGCTTGATCGTGACAGCCTTCGTCGCCGGTTGCGCTTCGGCTTTCGCGCAGCAGCCGATGGAGCAGCCCGATCTGACCCTTGAGGCCGCGACGCGCACGGCCGTAATCGAAGGCGCGATAATGAGGATTAACGAGAGTTACGTCTTCCCGGAAGTAGCCAAAAAGATGGAGCAGGCGATCCGCGAGCGGGTTCAGAAAAAGGAGTACGACAACATCACAAGCGCCAAACAGCTTGCGCAGAAGCTCACGGCCGATCTTCAAGATGTAAGCCGCGATAAACACTTGCGAGTGCGCTACAGCCACGAGAAGCTTCCTGCGGAAGGCGGGAACAGAGGCCCCACGCCTGAAGAGCAGGAGCGATTCCGCACCTATCTCACTTCAATCAACTTTGGCTTTGAGAAGGTTGAGCGGCTTAAAGGGAACGTGGGTTACATAGACCTGCGCGGCTTCACCCCGGCTGAATTTAGCGCGGAGACTATCGTTGCCGCCATGAATTTCGTGGCTAATACGGATGCTTTGATCTTCGACCTGAGACAAAACGGCGGCGGCGACCCTGCTACGGTGGCGCTGCTTTCGAGCTATCTTTTCGGCCCCGAGCCGGTTCACCTCAACAGTCTCTATTGGCGCGAAGGCGACAGCACACATCAATGGTGGACGCTGCCCTATGTTCCGGGGAAGCGATACGCGGGTAAGGATGTTTACGTCTTGACGAGCAAGCGCACCTTTTCGGCGGCTGAAGAGTTTACTTACAACCTCAAGAACTTGAAGCGCGCGACTATCATCGGCGAGACGACTGGTGGAGGCGCGCACCCGGGAGGCGTGCGCAGGATCAACGAGAACTTTATGGTCTTTGTTCCTAGCGGTCGCGCCATCAATCCGATCACGAAGACTAACTGGGAAGGCACAGGCGTGAAGCCCGACATCGAAGTGGCTGCCGAGCAATCGCTCAGGACGGCTCACCTAACCGCTTTGAAAAAGCTTCTGGAGAAGGCCACCAATCCGATGAAGATCGACCAGATTAAGCGTAGCATCAGCGACCTGGAGAAAGAGACGACCGAAGCAAAGAATTAACGGGGCAAGATTATGCTTTCAAGAAAGACGACTCTCACAATTCTCTTCAGCGCGGCCCTGGCCGCTGTGATATCTGCGCAAGCGCCTCGCGGGGTCGAGATACCGAATTCGCCTGCGGGCCAGCGTGTCGCGGCCTACCTGAAGGCCTTTAATTCCGGCGATGAAAAACAGATGCGCGAGTTCTTTGCCGACAACGTCGCGCCCGCTTCGCTTGAGCGCCGTCCCGTAGATGCTCGATTGCAGGTTTACAGAGAGATGCGCGGCGAGTTTCAGACTCTGGACCTGCGCCGCGTCTTAAAGGCTGACGACGCTTCGATCACTCTTCTCCTGCAAACAAAGCAAGGCGGATGGCTAGAGTTCGGGTTTGAGTTCGAGGCCGCGCCGCCTCACAAACTCGTCGGCCTTCGTGTCGAAGACACAGACGCGCCGTCTGGAGCCGTCTCGAATGAAGCGGGCGCGCCGGGCGATCGAAAGACCATAATGACCGAGGGCGAACTCGTCTCTTCTTTAGATAAGCATCTCGAAAATACTGCGAAGGCGGATGAGTTTTCCGGCGCGGTGCTTCTGGCGAAGAACGGAAAGCCGGTCTTTCAAAAAGCGTACGGACTGGCCAGCAAAGAATTCAATATTCCGAATCGCATCGATACGAAATTCAATCTCGGATCGATAAACAAGATCTTTACAAAGGTCGCGATCGGGCAGCTCGTAGAGAAGGGAAAGCTCTCGTTTGACGACCGCATCATCAAGCACTTGCCCGATTATCCGAACCGCCAGGCGGCGGAGAAGGTCACCATTCAGCATCTACTTCAGATGTCATCGGGCATCGGAGACTTCTTCGGCCACAAATTCGACGCAACTGCTAAAGACCGGCTCAGAAAGAACGGCGATTTCCTCCCACTGTTCGCCGCAGAGCCTTTGGAGTTCGAGCCGGGAACGAAACGCCAGTATTCAAACGGCGGTTACATAGTGCTCGGCGCGATCATCGAAAAAGTGTCAGGCCAGGATTATTACGACTACGTCCGCGAGCATATCTTCAAGCCGGCGGGGATGGAGAACACCGATTCTTACGAAGCCGATGCGGTGGTTCAGAACCTGGCGGTAGGCTACACGCGCGAGGGGGCGGGAGGTCGCGGGCGGAGGAATAACTTTTACACGCGCCCTGCGCGAGGAAGCTCGGCGGGCGGCGGCTATTCGACAGCCGAAGACCTCTTGAAGTTCGCCATCGCGCTTTCGAATAACAAGTTGCTTTCGCCCGAATTCACAAACTGGATGTTTACGGGGCAAATGTCGCCGAAGTCAGGCGGTCGCAGAGGCTTTGGATTTGCGGGCGGCGCACCGGGCATCAATGCCACGGTCGAGATAAACGCTGATAGCGGCTACACCGCCGTCGTGATGTCGAATTATGACCCCCCGAGCGCGGAGAGAGTCGGCAAACAGATACGCGAGTGGCTCAAGCTTTTGAAAGATTGATTAAAGGGAGGGGAGGAATTTCACCGCAGAGACGCAGAGGACACAGGATGGCCGATGATGTGCTTCGCACGCGGCGGGGGCGCAGAGAAAACAGTTTTCTTCTCTGCGTAAACTCTGCGTTCTCTGTGTCTCTGCGGTGAATCTTCTTTATGCAGCCTGAACAGAATAGACGCAGACGGGCTTGTTCCATTTGATGATCTCTTTTTCCAGCTTCATGCCCACCTTCTCGGCAACTCGCCGCGAAGCAAAATTCCCAGGGTCTATCAGCGAGATCAATCTTTTATAACCGAGCGCTTCGGTGGCGTAGCTGTGACACGCGCGGGCGGCTTCGGTTGCGAGCCCCTGCCCCCAGAGTCTTCGTAAGAATAAATACCCGATCTCTACCTCGCGCTCTCCTTCTACATCTTGCAGTATCAACCCGCACTGACCCGCAAATTCGTCAGAGGCTTTCAACGTCGCAACCCAAAGCCCGAATCCGTTCTCTCGATAGCTGGCAAGGTTCCACTCTGTCCAATCTTCGGTCTGCGCCCTGTCTTTTGTGCCGGGGTAATAACGCATCGCTACCGGATCGGAGAAGATGCTCATCAAGTTATCCGCATCGCCCAGCGTCATCTCTCTGAGCCGCAGGCGCTCTGTCTCAAGCTCAAACATCGCTCTCCCTGTTTTATGGCTGGACGCCGGTCCGAGCCTGCGCCGCCTCGCGCTTCTTCTGCTCAAGCTCTGTTATCCGGGCGGCGATATAATTCTGTTCGCTCTCATCCTCAATCTGCCTTAGAGCCTTGATCGCCTCATCGAACTGGAACAGCCCCGCGTGAGCCTCCGCGACGCCGTAGATCGCACGGCGATGAGATTCCGGATCTGCGGTCTTCGAGGCAAGACGCTGGTAGACCTCCAGGGCTTGCCTGTACTGTGAGCGTGCGTTATAGATCGTCGCCTCGCGCAGGTAAGCTTGCTCACTCAAGTCGTCAAACTCGGTATGCTCGATCACCTTTTCATACTCGGTCAGCGCCTGGCTGTAGTTCTTCTGATTGTAATAAAGGTCCGCGATCAGCAGCCGAACGCGGCGGCGCTCGGCCGGGTCCTGGGGGGTGAGGTTTTCATATTCGGCGATCGCCTCGTACGAGCGGCCCAGGTCTGCGAGCACGCCTGCGAGTCGCTCGCGCGCCGCGTAAGCTTTCGGGTTCGCGGGGTCCTGTTCGATGAACTCTCTGTAATGCAGACGGGCCTGCTCGTAACGCTGGAGATTGAGGTAGTAAATGTTTGCGAGCTGGAAACGGGCTTCGAGCGATTGCTGACCCGAAGGGTAACGTTGGAGGTATTGCTCGTACTCTTCGGCTGCGCTGATATAATCGCCGGAATCCCACGCTTCGGCCCCACGCCTCAAAGCCTGTTCGTCGTCTTTCCTGCAGCCGCTACTAAATAGAACGGCGCAGATCGTTATCGAGAGAAGCAAAAGAATTGGCCCCGCTGGGCGGCGCGATATTTCCCATCCTCTTGTCATCGCGCGTTGCGCCCCGCCGGGGCCAGGTTCTTTTAACCTCAAAGTGGTTCACCCTAAACCGCAACGGCTTCAGTCGCGTCCTGCTGCCGCTCGATGAGCGAGGCCGATGAAACCATGTCGCCGTCGGACGTGTCTATCAGCTTTACGCCCTGAGTCGAGCGCCCGGACTCGCGTATGGTGTTTGTCTCAACCCGGATCAGCTTCCCGAAGTTAGTGATGACGAGCATCTGAATGTCATTGCTCACGACCGGAAGCACGGCGACGACTTTCCCGTTGCGATCGGTCGTCTTCATGTTGATCACGCCTTTACCGGCTCGCGATTGCTTGCGGTACTCTTCGAGCTTCGTCCGCTTGCCGTAGCCGTGCTCTGAAACAGAAAGCATCTCGACGCTGTCGGTGACGGCGGCAACGCTGATTACGTAATCGCCTTCGTCCAGAGTGATCCCGCGTACCCCGTAAGCGGGCCGCCCCATTGGCCGCACGTCCGCTTCGCCAAAGCAGATAGCCATGCCGTCGTGCGTGGCGAGGAATATCTGCTTGCTGCCGTCGGTTATTTCCGCAGCCAGCAACTCGTCGCCTTCATCGACGCCCATCGCGATGATCCCGTTGAAGCGAATGTTGGCAAACTCCGAAAGCTCCGTCTTCTTTATCGTGCCGCGCCGCGTGGCCATGACGACGTACTTGCCTTCTTCGAACTCGCGCACGGCGACGATGGCCGCGAACTTCTCGTCTTTAGGAATATTGACGAGATTGACTATGGCTTTTCCGCGCCCCGCCGCAACCGCGTCGGGTATCTCGTGCACCTTCAGCTTGTAGACCTTCCCCTTGTTCGTGAAGATCATCACATAGCTATGCGCCGAGGCGACGAAGATGTGATCGACAACATCTTCGGTCTTGAGCGCCGCGCCGCGCCGCCCCATCCCGCCGCGCCGCTGCGCGCGGTAGATGGAAACGGGCGTTCGCTTGATGTAGCCCGAATGCGTCACGGTGATCGCCATGTCTTCGTCCGCGATCAGGTCTTCGATTGAAAGCTCCGCGCCTGCCTCTATGATCTCGGTCCGCCGCTCGTCGCCGTACTCGCGCTGTACTTCACGCAGCTCTTTAACGATCACGTTTCTGAGAGCTGTGTCGTTCGACAGTATCTCTTGCAGCTCGGCGATGCGCTGTATGATCTCTTTGTACTCTTCATTCAGCTTCTGCCGCTCAAGCCCCGTCAGCCGCTGCAACTGCATCTCGAGGATTGCTCGGGCTTGAATATCGGTGAACTTGAACCTCAGCATCAGCGCCTCGCGCGCCTCCTGCGCGACCCTTGACTTGCGAATCACGCTGATAACCGCGTCCAGATTGTCGAGCGCTTTCTTTAAGCCTTCGAGTATGTGGGCGCGCGCTTCGGCCTTCTTCAGCTCGTAGCGCGTGCGGCGAATGACCACATCGCGGCGATGATCGATAAATATGTTGATCGTTTCCATCAGCGTCAGCTCGCGAGGCTGGCCGTTGACGATAGCTAGATTGATGACGCCGAACGACTGTTGCATCGGCGTCATCTTGTAGAGATTGTTCAGCACTATGTCAGGTATCGCGTCGCGCTTCAGCTCTATGACTATGCGCATGCCTTCGCGGTCCGATTCATCGCGCAGATCGGAGATGCCCTCCAACCTTTTTTCGTTTATCAGCTCGGCTATTCGCTCTATGAGCTTCGCCTTGTTGACCTGATAGGGTATCTCGGTCACTACGATCGCGACGCGCTCGGCGGAGCGGCCCGCGCGGTCTATAGCCACGCGCGCGCGCATTACGATAGTTCCGCGACCCGTCTCATAGGCATGCTTGATGCCTTCGCGCCCATAGATGAATCCGCCCGTAGGGAAATCGGGTCCGGGCAGCATGCTCATCAACGTCTTGAGCCGCGCGTTCGGGTTCTGAATCAAATAGACCGCAGCCTCAAGAACCTCATTCAGGTTGTGAGGGGGAATGTTTGTAGCCATGCCTACGGCGATGCCGCCCGACCCGTTGACTAAAAGGTTCGGTATGCGAGTAGGGAGCACCGTAGGCTCTTCGCGCGACTCGTCATAATTCGGCACGAAATCGACAGTCTCTTTGTCGATGTCTGCCAACATCTCCGTTGCGATGCGCGTCAGGCGCGCTTCCGTGTAGCGATAGGCCGCCGCCGCGTCGCCGTCGACCGAGCCGAAGTTGCCCTGCCCGTTGATCAGCGGATAGCGGAGGGAAAAGTCCTGCGCCATCCGCACGAGCGCGTCATAAACGGCAGAGTCGCCGTGCGGGTGGTATTTGCCTAGCACGTCGCCGACGACCGTAGCCGATTTCTTGAAGGGCTTTCCCGGATTCAGTCCAAGCTCGTGCATCGCGTAGAGGATGCGCCGGTGGACGGGCTTGAGGCCGTCGCGCGCGTCAGGCAGCGCGCGGCCTATGATGACGCTCATAGCGTAGTCGAGATAACTACGCTTCATCTCTTCTTCTATATTGACCGGAATCTTATGTGCTGCTTCAGCCATTCTCTCACTCTTTCGTCAAAAAAAATCCTGCCGGTTAAGGGGTTTCATGCCTTGGGGCTAAAGACCTCGGCAGCAAGAAACTTGCCGATAAAAAAGGAAAATTTACCCTTTTAAGCAAAGATAATTTTACACCAAAATGGCTCCATTCTCCAAGCTCAATTCTGCTCTAAAGCAGTATGAAAATCAGTGATTTACAGAAGAACAAGGGTCGGGGGTCGGGGGACAGGGGTCAGAGGTTTATTGCCTGGAATTTGAGGTTTGAAATCTCAAATCTCAAATTCACTTTTCCCTGATCCCCGACCCCCGACCCCCGGCCCCTGCTTTCACGTGGTTTCGAGCTTCTTCGAGCCAGCGCGAGAGCTCGTCGTAGAGATATTTGTTGGTGCGGCGGGCCAAGGGCAGGTAAAAAGCTTCGGTCGTGTGTATGTAACGACGCTTCTTTTCAGCCCTCGGCGAGTGGGCTAGAAAGCGCAGGTTGTCCAGCCGGTCGCAGAGCTTGACTATGGCCGCGCCCGTATCCGAAGCGGCTTCGATGGCGCTCAAATAAGCGGGCAGGCTGACATCATCAAACTTCGTCAGGAGCCAGACAACCTCGGCAACGTCTTCCCCGAAGAGTTCTGCAATCTGCTGGCGGGTGATCGGCGAGTCTTCAATCACGTCGTGGAGCAGCGCGCTTGATACGAGGCGAGGGGAATAGATTTCAAGCTCGTCGACGAGCGATACGGCGACCCTCACGGGGTGTAAGATGTAGGGCGTGCCTTCGTCTCGCATCTGGCCTTCGTGCGCCGCCTCGGCCACCTCGTAAGCCAGGCGCACCTCTGTTAGCTCATCCTCGGTCAGGTGCGGCTGCAACCGTCCGGCCAGGTATTCGTATGTCCGTTCGTAATCCATTGCTTATATTCTAATCTAGCGCAGGGCCGCACGCCGGGCAACGCTCTCTTGCGTGAAGGCTCATTGGCGTAGTTAAATGACAGACTCCGAAATTCATCGGATGGCTGACGGTATGCGATTTGTAATCGAGGCACTGAGGCCCTTCGTCCATTGGCTGTGCCGCCTGTGGTTCAGGATTAGATTTCGCGGCGTCGAAAACGTGCCGCCGACAGGGCCGTGCATCATCACGCCCAACCACGTGACCTTCGCCGACCCCATCTGGATCACAATCCCCCTCAAACGTCAGGTGAATTACATGGCCTGGGACAAGATGTTCGCCATCCCCGTGCTCGGCTTTCTGATGCGCGCCTTCGGCGCGTTTCCCGTCAATCTCGAAAGGGCGGATGCCTCGGCGCAGCGCGAAGCCCTGAATCATCTCAAGCGCGGATGCGCCCTGGTAATCTTCCCGGAAGGCGGGCGCGCGAAGACCGGGAGAATTGAGCCTTTCAAGATGGGAGCCTTCCGCCTCGCGCTCACGCAGGGCGTCCCGATAGTTCCCGTTACTATCGAAGGCGGATACGAAATCTGGCCCGTAGGGAAATGGTTTCCCAGACCCGGCAGGCTCACAATTACTTACCACCCCGTGATTGAAGTCGATCGTGTTCAAGAGGGGACGAGCCGGCTGGAGTTGAAAGGGAAAGCCAGGGAATTGGCGCTCAAGACACACGACATAGTCGCCACCGCGCTCGGCCCTTCGAGCCTGCCTGAGAGTGAGCCGGAAGGAGAAACTACAGTGCTGAGTGCTGAGTCCTGAGTAAGAACGTCGGCGCACTGTCGCTGTTTTTTCACTCAGCACTCAGGACTATCCGAGCGGCATCGGGTCGCCGTGCTTCATCTCGCGCAACTTCTTTGCGCTTTCGCCTGTCTGGAAATCCGTGAGCACGGTTTTCCGCCGGTTCCGTTGCTCCGGCGTTTTAGCGTTTGAGGTCATTAAGGTTTCAAGCTCTTTGACGGCGCGCTCCGGCTCGCCCATGTGGGATAAGGTTATAGCAAGCGAAACCGCGCGGCCTATGTATAATTCGTCAGAGAACCCGTCAGTCGTGATCTCCGCTTTTGCTTCTTCAATCTCAGCGCGCAACTGATCGATCTCAGTTTTATAAAAAGGCAAAAAATCGCGCGGAGCATATACGTATCGCCCATCGCGCCACGCATAGACCATCGCCGCCGCCGGCGCCGCAGCATGTGAAAAGTCTTCATAGACTTCCCACCGCCCATCAGTGACCACGAGTTCGGCAACGCGGTCGCCATTTAAATCAAGTATCTTTTGAATGGGAGCGGCCGCAATCAACTCGCCCTTGTGATTGCTGACGCGATAAATTTCAATAGGATTGCAGCTCCAGCAATTGCCGCCGCTTGAGCTTTGCACGATGATCTCTTTCAACCCGTCCCCATTGATGTCTGTCGCGTTAAGCTGTGCGGCCTCTTCTGCGCTAGAGAATGAGAAAAAGAACTCCGTGCGTTGGAAGATGGTCTTCACCGCCTGCCCATCGCTTTCGATGATTCTGAACTCGTATGCCTGAGATGGTTCTTTGCGCTCTACGCGCTCAAAAGTCGCGGCGAGGTGTTGGTTGCTTCCGTCCAAACTGGCTTCCACAGCCTCTCTCAGGCGATAGCCCGCCGCAGAGAGCTTGGTGATTTCGGCTTGGAACCTTGCGCTCACCTTCGGCGGCGCTTCGCCGGGCGTCTGGAGGTCGAGTAACGCGGCGCTGTTGCACCCGACGGATGCAAAGGCCAGAAAAAGGCTCGCAAAAAAAGCTTGAATTCGCACCTTTAAACCTCCAACCGCTGTGTTGATACTCTTCGCCCGCGATTATCGACCGCGATCTCCAATGTCCGAGCCGCGATCCCCGCCGCCTCCACAGGCGCGCGAAGCAATGCCGCAATCTCGTCGCCGTTTTCTGTCACGAAGGCCGCTACGGTCGATCCCGCGCCGCTGAGCGCAACCCCGAGCAGCCCCCGCACGCGCCCCGCCTCACCGTTGAGCTTAAGCATCTCTTTCAACCCCGGCGCGAGCGGCGCGCGATGAGGCTGATGGAGACGGTCGCGCAGCGCCTCGCTGAGCAGCTCAAATCTCTTCTCGGAGATGGCCGCTTGAAGCAGCGCCGCGCGTTGAACGTTGAAGACTGCATCCGTCATAGCCACCTCTTGAGGCAAGGCCGCGCGCATCTCGGCAGTCTCCATCTCAAACTCCGGTATGGCGAGAATGATCTTCACCTCTTCGGGCCAGGCGCGCTTGACGGTCACAAGCGACTGCCCATAGCCTCGACGTTCGACTATGCAGGCTACTACAAGCCCGCCCTTCAAGCTAGGCGCAAGATTATCGCCATGCTCTTCGAACTCAAGCGCGTAGCGGAAAAGCTCATCTTCATTCAATCGCTCACCCGCTAAGGTTTCATAAAGGCTGACGCCCGCGACTATCGCCGCGCTGCTGCTGCCGAGCCCGCGCGCGAGCGGAATCTCGTTTGTGACAAACAGCCGCGCACCGCCGAGCCGCTTGCCTCGGCTGTCGGCAACCGCGCGCGCAACCCTCACGATCAGGTTCGTTTCGTCGCGCGGCAAATCTTCAGCGCCCTCTCCTGTCGCGATGACTTCAAATCCGCTATCGCACTCTTCGACGCCGACCTTCAGGTATAGCGCGAGCGCCAGGCCGCAGGTGTCAAAGCTCGCGCCGAGGTTAGAGGTCGAAGCCGGCACTATTATTTCCGTTCTTTTCATCTGAGTCTAAGGCGTCTTGCCCATTGCGATGACTTCGACCATGCGGTCGTGAATCAAACCGTTGCTTGCGATAATCTCAGGCTTATAGCTGGAGAATTCGCCGCCACCGAAATCGCTCACTCGCCCGCCCGCCTCTGTGACGATCAGCGCGCCCGCTGCCATGTCCCACGGGCTCAAATTCAGCTCCCAGAAACCGTCGTAACGACCGCAGGCCACGTAACTCAAATCCAGCGCGGCAGCGCCATCGCGCCTGAGCGCCTGCGCGTTCATAGCGAAGTTGGCCCAGTGATCCAGATTCGTCAGCGTCGAGGTTCTGATGTCATACGGAAAGCCAGTCGAAAGAAGGCTCTCCATCATGCTCGCGGTCGAAGAGACGCGAATCCTTCGGTTGTTGAGGGCCGCGCCGCCGCCGCGCTCCGCCGTGAACAACTCGTCGCGCATGGGATCATAGACCACGCCCAGAATAGTTTCGCCCCGGTACTCAAGCGCGATCGAAACGCAGAAGACCGGATAGCCGTGCGCGTAATTTGTCGTACCGTCGAGCGGGTCTATGACCCAGCGATACTCTGAGCCGCTTTCATCAAGCCCGCCTTCTTCGGCCAGGACCTGATGGCGAGGGTATTGAGTTGCAATCGCTTCGCGGATGAGTCTCTCGCTCGCAATATCGACGTCCGTAACAATATTGATAGCCCCTTTGTGAGCTACGTCTATTCTTGTGCCGACCCGGTCGCGAAGCAGACGGCCTGCGTCCTGAGCCACACGAATGGCGAAATTAAGCATTCATTCCTCAGGTTTTATTGGCATTCACTGTACGCGCGTCCAAAGCGCCGAGAAAATATAACCTGAAACCCTTCGACAGGACAGCCCTATTCGCCGCTCAAAAGCTTGACGAACTCGATGAGCCTCACCTCAGCCCAGTAGCGGTCTTCGCCTTCGCCGGCTGAAAAGAATCCTACGTGCCCGCCGCGTTCCGGGGCCAGCAGCAGCACGTTCGGATTCTCCGCGATCTCGCGGCGCTCGAAGGGGGCAAAAGGAATGAAAGGATCATCTTTCGCATGGATTATGAGCGAGGGAATGGAAATCTGCTCTATGTATGGCAGCGCGCTCGCGCGCTCGTAGTATTCAGCCGCGTCGCGAAACCCTGCGTGAGGCGCTGTATAGATGTTGTCAAACTCGCGTATGGTCCGAATCCCGCGAAGCGGAGAGATGTCAAACCGACCGGGGAACAGGCTCGCCTTTCGCTTCATGCGACCCCTGAGGCTCATTAGAAAGCTGAGGTGATAGATATAATTCGATCTCGATTCTATCGCGTCTGCGCACGAAGCCAGGTGCAGCGAGGGGGAGACGGCCGCCAGCCCGCGCAACTCCTGTGGCGCTTTGCCGGCGTACTCGCCCGCTAGCTTTAGCACTATGTTGCCGCCGAGCGAGAAGCCTGCGACGTATATCTCGTCGAGTTTGTCCTGCTCTATAAGCTCGTTGATTATCACGCGCAGGTCTTCGGTCAAACCCGCATGATAAAGCGTGTGCGTGAGGTGTTCGGTCCCACCGCAGTTGCGCATGTTCAGCCGTATGGCGTTGAAACCGGCCCCCAGAGCCTTTTCTGCGGTGCCAAGCATATAATGAGAATCTGCCGAACCCTCCATGCCATGAAGGATCAGCAATGTGGGTCGCGCCTCGCGATCCGGCTGCCAAGAGCAGTGAGCCAGCACACGCACCCCCGCCGCAACGTCGAAGTAACGCGGCTCCGAGTTCTGATTCAAGCGAGGCGTGGAGCGCGAGAGCATCGAAGCGATGATCGTCTGCGCGTGGGCATTCTTCAGAGCCGGGTAAGGAACGAAAGGCGTAGCGGAAAGCCTTTTTTCAATGCCGGTCTTTGTTGTCGCTTGATTCATCTTTACCAAACGCGCTAATTTCGGTTCTTAGATTTACAATTCTAGATAGACGCTGAATCTATTATCAAGCCCGAAGGCGCAATGGCGAAAAACAGGGACGAGCGTCACCGCTACGGTCAGCACTACACGCCGCTTGAAGTGGCCGAGCTATTGGCGGCCTTCGCCGTGCGGTCGGAGACAGAGCT
Organism: Blastocatellia bacterium; assembly: GCA_036277095.1. Lineage (GTDB taxonomy): Bacteria > Acidobacteriota > Blastocatellia > UBA7656 > UBA7656 > DASUNP01. Next base: position 35,555 of record DASUNP010000116.1, on the reverse strand, counting down.
GGTCCTCGACCCAAGTTGCGGCGACGGGCGCTTGCTCTCAGAGGCGCTGCGGCGCGTCCGAGTTGCGAGGAATCTTTTCGGCATCGATCTGTCCGACGGCGCTGTTGGGTTAGCCGCAAAGACGGGAGCGCGAGTCGCACGCGCAGACTTTCTTGATGTAGAGCCGGGCGCGCGCGTAAGCGACAACATAACCCTTCCGCTCATGTTCGACGCGATAATCGGAAACCCTCCATACATTCGCCAGGAGCTGATGGGGGCGCGCGACAAGTGGCGGGCTGAGAAGCGGCTTGAGCGTGACCGCCTTGAATCGCCGGAAATAAGCTGGCCCCGCTGGAGCCGCCGGTCGGATATGTATGTATATTTTTTCGCGCACTCGACACGGTTTCTAAGACCGGGAGGGAGGCTCGTCTTTCTGACGGCGGGCAGTTGGCTTGATGCCGGTTACGGCGCTCCGCTCAGAGATTTCTTGCGCGATAACTTCAAGATCGTCTCCATCATCGAGTCTGCGGCGGAGAGCTTCTTTGCGGACGCATCGGTCAATACGATCATCACAGTGCTTGAGCGAGAAACAGAGCAGAGCAATCGTGATGCTAACCCCGTGCGCCTCGTGCAACTCAGTCGCCCGCTTGCAGAGATTCTTTCGGCGAATGACCATAAGAAGGCGGTCGAGTTCGCGCGCTCGATTGAGCAGGAGCGATCATCAACCGCGCTCGATACGCACCGCATTAGAATACTTGCTCAATCCGAGCTGCCTCGCGCGGGAAACGGCTGGGGCAGATACTTGCGCGCCGAAGACGCATTCTTCAGAGTGATAGAGCGGGCGGGCGCGAAGCTCAAAGAATTATCCGCAATGGCGCAAGTTCGCTATGGGGTCAAGACGGGGGCTAACGAGTTCTTTTATGTGAAGGATGCACGGCTTTTGCCACTGGCCGAGGTGGCTTCCGTGCGGCGCGGGATTACGACGGGTGCGAATGAGTTTTTTTACGTCCGCGCCGTCAGTAACTCTCAAGCCGGCGAAACGGTCATCGTAGAAGATAAGTTTGGGGCGCGGCGCAGGATTGAAGCCCGGTTCTTGTCGCCCGTGGTCTTCTCTCTGAAAGAGATTTCAGGAATAGTGCTTGACAAGACTCGCGCCGCGAAGCTTTTTTTCAACTGCGCCAACGCGCCGGAAGAGATAGCCGGTACACATGCATTCGAATACGTAGCCGCAGGCGAGCGCGCGGGCTATCACCTGCGCCCGACTTGTAGGGCGCGCTCGCCCTGGTACAGTGTTGCGCGCGGGCGTAAGCCTGCGCCGCTCATATTTCCATCCAAAGTGGGCGAGCGGTGGGTCGTAGCTTTGAATCGCGACGGCGTGTTTGAAGACAAAAAGCTTTACGGCATCTTCCCGCGAAAAGGGGTATCGACCGCTGTGTTGGCTGCGCTTCTCAATTCGACCTGGGTGCGCTACTTTGCCGAATTGACCTGCCGTCAGATGACCGGCGCTCAAGCGATCGCAGACATCGACGTGATCGTGGCCGAGCGTCTCCTACTGCCGGACCCGCGAGAGTTATCGCCCGAAATCAAGAGAGAGCTTGAGACTGCTTTAAGGACGCTTGCTCGCAGGCCGATCTTTTCAGTCTTTGAAGAGGTGAACCACCTGGATCGGCGGAAGCTGGATGACCTGGTACTTTCAGCAATCGGATTCACTAGGCGTCGAGAGCGCGAAGACTTGCTCGACAAGCTATACGAAGCGGTGACAAAGCTCGTCCGAGAAAGACTTGAAAAAACCGTGATCCGTGGCAGATGATTTCAATTCTCAGATATGAAATTTGAAATTCATGGCTGGTCGCTATTAAAATCGCACGGGGAGAATGATCGATGGGCGAAAAGAATCGGTTCAACCGTGTAGTCCTCTTAGTGCTTGACAGCGTCGGCATAGGCGAGATGCCCGACGCCGCGGAATACGGCGATGAAGGGTCAGACACGCTGGGGCACACGCTTGGGTCGCGCCAGGTTCATATACCGAATCTTCGAGAGATGGGGCTTGCTAACATCAGGCGGCTCCCGGTTGATCCTGTAGCAAATCCTACAGGAGCTTTTGGGCGCGCGGCTACTCAGTCGCGCGGCAAAGACACGACGACAGGCCACTGGGAGATGAGCGGCCTGATTACCGAGCGCCCTTTCCCGACCTACCCGCAAGGCTTTCCGCCCCGCATGATCGAGCCGTTCGAGCGCGCTATCGGGCGACGCGTGCTCGGCAACAAGGCGGCCTCTGGGACGGAGATAATCAGGGAGCTTGGAGAAGAGCACGTCCAAACGGGAAGACCCATCGTTTATACCTCTGCCGACAGCGTCTTCCAGATCGCTGCGCACGAGCAGGTAGTCCCGCTCCAAGAGCTTTATCGATGGTGCGAGACTGCGCGCGGCCTGTTTACGGGCGAAGATGAGGTTGGCCGCGTGATCGCTCGCCCGTTCGTGGGAGAGCCCGGCAATTTTCGGCGCACCGAAGCGCGCATGGATTACGCCATTGACCCGCCTACGGATACTCTGCTCGACCGCGTTAAATCTTCGGGTCTCGACGTGGCGGCAATCGGCAAGATCGGATCGATCTTTTGCCATCGCGGGACGACCGAAGAGTTTAAAGCAGAAAACAATAATGCTTCGGTGGACCAGACCTTGCGGGCGCTGGCCGAGACTGGTCGCGGATTGATATTCACAAACCTCGTCGACTTTGACATGCTTTACGGCCACCGCAACGACATCGAAGGATACGCCCGCGCGCTCGAAGAGTTCGACGCGCGGCTGCCTGAGATACAACGCGCGATGAGCGACGATGATTTGTTGATAATAAGCGCCGACCACGGTTGCGACCCCGGAGACGTTTCTACGGATCACACGCGCGAATACGTCCCCGTGCTCGCCTGGGGTCGCCGGGGGCGGCAATCGGTCGACCTGGGCACCAGAAGCTCGCTTGCCGACATAGGGCAGACGATCGCCGAGAATTTCGAGCTGAAGTTAGACGCCGGGCGCAGCTTTCTTCGAGAGATCGCATAGGCTGATAATTCACAGAAAGAGAGGGTAAAGATGAAAGATCAACTCGTGTCGTTATTAGTTTCGAAAGTCGGGCTCGACCAGCAGAAAGCCGAGCAGGCCGTCGATACGGTTCTCGACTACATTAAGAACAACCCGGAGCAACTTTCGTCTTTGACCGACAAGCTGCCCGGCGGCCTGGGAGACAAGCTGGGCGGGATGTTCGGCAGTTAGAAGTTGAAACCGGCCTGCACAGTGGAGTATCTTAGTTACACAATTTTTCGCTTCGGGAGCATTTCGATGAAATCCATAGTTAGACTCATTACCCTGTTATGTGTTCTGGGATTTCAGCCGCTCTCTGCAAGCGCGGGCTTGCCGTTCGATGAGCCGGTTAGATCAGGCGCAAGTGACCAGGCATCGGGCGGGAAGAAATCGGATGAGTTCACCAAGCTCCTGGCTCAATTGAAAAGCCAGTCTCCGGGTGAGCGGCGCGACGCCGTGGAACAGCTCGGCTCTCTCGAAGATCAGCGCGCGGTCGAGCCGCTTCTGGCAACGCTTCAGGACAAAGACCCGGACGTGCGGTCGGCGGCGGCTGACGCGCTCGGCCAGTTCGCCGATAAGCGCGCGGTCGAGCCGATGATCGCGATGCTGAAGGATGAAGTAGCCTTTGTCCGCAGCGCGGCCGCCAGAGTGCTAGGCCAGCTTTCGGATGCGCGAGCCGTAGACCCTTTGATTGCGGCATTGAAGGATGCGAGTTCCAGCGTGCGCGGCGCGGCGGCGCTCGGGCTAGGCGGGCTGAAGGACGCGCGCGCGGTCGCGGAGCTTTTGCCGAGGGCGAGGGATGAGGCCCCGGACGTACGCTCCGCCGTAGCCTCAGCATTAGGCGAGCTTCACGACAAGCGCGGCGTAGACCCGCTGATAATGCTGCTCAAGGACGATTATAGAATGGTGAAGGTCGCAGCCGCGCTCGCGCTCGCCGACATAGGAGACAAGCGCGCAATCACTGCACTAAACGATGCGGTCGCCAACGAGAAAGATGACGAAGCCCGATCCCAGATGAAAGAGGCCCTTCAGCGGTTGATGGCCGCTCCCGGATAAGCAGGGGTCGGGGGTCGGGAGCCAGGGATGAGGGAAAAGAGGATTTGTAATTACAAATTTGAAATCTCAAATCGCTGATCCCTAACCCTCGACCCCTGATCCCTATTCTTCTGTAGTGCGCTTCCTGAGGCTTTTTCTGGCTCGCCGGCGGGCGACCTGAGATTTGAGACGCCGCCGCTCACCCGGTTTCAGGTAGAATGCATGCTTTTTTGTATCGGTGATTATGCCTTCGCGGGCCACCTGTCGCTTGAATCTGCGAATTGCGCTTTCAATACTTTCGTTATCGTGAACCTGTACTCTTGCCACTCAAAAACCTCCAAATTATTACCATCGATTATGCGAGCCGCCTCGGCCTCCGCCGCCGCTCCCGCCGCCGGGGCCGCCTCGTCGCTGGCCGCGTCCGCCGCTGCCACGCTCGGCTTTTCGCGCCTGGCGACAGGCTTTGCATCTTTTAGGCTCGCTCATACCTCGCTCCTGGAAAAACTGCTGTTCGCCCGCTGAAAAAGTAAACGGCTGACCACAGTCTGCACACGTGAGCGTTCTGTCTTCCATTTCGGCTCCTCACAGATGTTGAGGGTTTGCGATCACTGAAATTCCAGGCTGGGATGCGGCAACAAAGAGCGAGGGCACAAACCAGTCTACAGTGAACATTTCAGTCTCAAACCGAATCAAGTCTAACCCGCTAAGAGTACACAAAATGCGCAGGGACTGTCAACAAAAGTAACGCGATCGATCAGCTTAAACTTGCCACAGAGAGGCTGATCCACAGAGGATTTTTTGAATTATCTTCTCTGTGACTCCGTGTCTCTGTGGCAACTTTCTTCATTGCGTCTACCACCTGACGCGGACGCGGTAGGAGAGTGTGGCCGAGCCGTCTTTTGCGACTGGGACCGAGAACCGCGCGGCGAATGCGGCGGTCTTTTCCCACTTGTGCGTAGACGAAAGCATCTCCCAGTCGCCGCCTATGAGCTCGTTTACGATTATGGTCGCATCCTCTTTCTTGTGATTGCGAATCGTGATCTGGTAGGCGTATTCGTAGACGCGGTGGCCGATAACTTTATAGTCCATCATCTTGCGCTCGCCTACTAAATCGAACGCGTCGCCGACCTTCACCTTGACGGCTTCGTCTTTCGGCGTGTGGTCTATGCGGTCTTCGCCTATGAACTGTTGCCCGCCCGCCGAGTCGGCCTTGTAGAGCCGCACTATGCCTGCGGGCAACGGGAGGCCAAGCCCGTTCTTTTCAGAATTGGCAAACTCTATGTAAACGCCGATCTTCTCTTTTATGGGCTCTCCGGGGTTGTTGTAGCCGCGATAATAATAAGGCTGGCCGTAGATGACGAACTGCTTGTTAGCGCCTACTCCTGCGGCTTCAAGCAGGCTGATCTGCTTGGTCTGCGCCTGCTTTATCGTCGTCCGCCGCTGGAGCGTGTAGAGGTGGTATTCAAAGAAAGACTCTTCTTTGAACTGCTCTTCCTTTGCGGCCCGCGCCTGGACCTTGCGCGCCATGTCCGCTTCATAGGCTTGGCGGTTTTCGGCCCGGTGCACGTCGCCCGCAACCAGCTTCAGTTCTGCGTTGCGATACTCTGCGCCGCTGTTGTTTTCAATCGTCACCCACCCCTTCACGTCGGCGCGCGTTTCGTCGGGGCTTACCAGCACTACATAATCCGACCGCCAGTTGATCCCTCCCGTCAGGTAAGAAGCCTCCACCGATTGCCTCTCCGCGCGATTGCTTGCCAGCCGCCAGACCAGTGTGGGCTTTGCGATGAGGCTTTCAGGCAGTTGAGGGAACCTGATCTCTGAGATGTTCGACGGGTTGATTACGATCTGATTGCCTATCTGCCAGACAGCGCCGCTGTTGTTGGCAAGCAAGACGGCCTCGGTGGGGGTGAGCTGCTCGGTCTGATTTACGTAGCTTCTGAGCACGAGCGTCACCTTCTTGCCTATGTATTTATCGAGCAGCTTCTGTGGCGACAACAGATCGTACTCGTAATTCTGCTCGACGACCGAAAGCTCGTTCGGCTTTGTAAGCGATCTTATATGAACGGTGGCGGGGTTGATCTGTGAAGCGACTCCCGCAAACTTCAGCGAAGTCTCGCCCCCGGGGAGCTGTATGTCGCGCCGGTCGCGCACAAGCCCCAGGTTTACATTATAGATCGTGAGGGCTACGGACTTTTGATCCTCGGAGTTGCTCGTAAGCTCGTCGGCGCCAGAGCGGGCAAACGTGGCCGCTGATGGGACGATCAAAAGCGAAGTCAGTATCACGCCAAGGCATCTCTTCTTCAGCACATTCTTAATTGAATCTCTCATGTTTTTGTCCTCTTCATAAAAGAGCGCGCCGGTCCCACCTCAAAGGTGGAGGCGCGCTCCGTATTCATCTCTCGACTCTTTGAATGCGCTCCCGCATGACTTCTTGCATATGATTTTTTCAAGAGCGATCTGACTTTAACTCGCAAGCGCGCGAGCGTCACGAACGATTACCCATCCGGGTAAAAACAAGAAAGAGCCTTATTGACATTCCCGCAGGCTAGTCTATAATTCGCGTTCCATCACTGTCGCATCTGGTAATCGACTGGCCCCGATCTTCAGATGTGACCTCTGCAACAGATAGATCAGAGATCAAACTATGGAAGAGTTAAAGCGCCGCATCCTTTACGTTGAGGGCTGGGAAGATACTATGGTCGCCATCACCATGCGTTTGCGCATGTGCGGCTTCAACGTAGAGACTGCATGCACGCTGGCCGAGGGTCTGCACCTGGCGAAAAGCCGCAAGTATGATCTCTTTCTACTGGCAGGGCTGCTGGCCGACGCGGTCGGCCTCGAACTCTGTATGAAGATACGCGAATTTGACCGCCAGACCCCGATAATCTTCTTCTCCGTCCTGGCCTATAAAGCGGATAGGGACGCGGCGCTGGCCGCAGGGGCGCAAGCTTACCTCGTAAAACCGAATGATCTGGACCGCCTGGAAGAGACCATCCACCGCCTGCTCGGGCAGTGACGGGCCGCCCCTCCGGCCCCTGCCCGGCTTGCAAAATATGGGGCTTGCTGAGAGGATAATCGCTCGCGAAAAGATTCTGTAACCGCGAGACGGTTTTTTGAGTCTTAGTCGGCAGGCGGGCGCACTCGTGGCCGTGCTTCCACTGGCGCGGACTCGGGTTCGCCCTGCCAGCTTCTTCGAGAATTTAGAATCCAGAATTAAGAATGAAGAATTGAAAAGAGGGAATTTCAATCGATAATTCTCCATTCTTTATTCTCAATTCTTAATTCCTTCGATCCGTCGTTCACCAAGCATAATTCATTACTTCTTTTCTATGGAGGAGACCATGAACCGAGAACGCTTGCTTCGAATCAGGCAGACGTGCGCACTGGCGCTGGCGTGCGCGATGCTGGCAGCTTTGACCGCTAATGTGGCCTCGGCTCGCCCCGGCCAGAAAAACGGCAAGGCGAAGACCGCTCCGTCCGCCTCGCGCAACGACGAGGGCTACACGAAGAAGATTCAGGAGTATACGACCGAGAAGTTCTTTTTGACGGAACTGGTCGACCACCTGCCCGCGTCGGATAAGGTCCCTACGCCCGAAAAAGTTCTCGGCTACGTCATGGGCACGCCCGAAAAGCTCACTTATACGAAAGACCAGTACAGGTATTACCGCGAGCTTGAAAAAGCCTCTGACCGCGTGCGGGTCTTTACCGCGCCCGAACGCTCCGAGGAGGGTAAAGAGCAGATACTGGTCGTCATAAGCGACTCGGCGACGCTGGCGAATCTGGACAAGTATAAAAACATCACCGCGCGGCTGGCCGACCCGCGCCGCACGACTGATGCCGAAGCGCAGAAGCTGATTGGGGAAGGGAAGGCGATCTACTGGGCTTCCGGGGCGATACATTCGCCCGAGACAGGCTCGCCCGAGATGCTTATGGAGCTTGCTTACCGGCTCGCCGTCGAGGAGACGCCTTTCATCGATGCGATTCGCAAGAACGCGATCGTGATGATAACGCCCACGCTCGAAGTCGACGGGCGCGACCGCATGGTCGACCTCTACAATTATCGAAAAGCGAACACCGGCAAGGCGGCCCCGAACCTCCTTTACTGGGGCAAGTATGTCGCGCACGACAACAACCGCGACGGGCTCGGCCTGGGGCTTGCGCTGACCCGTAACCAGATGAAGACCTTTCTTGAATATCACCCGCAGGTGCTTCACGACCTGCATGAATCGGTCCCTTACCTCTACACGATGACGGGGACGGGCCCGTACAACGCCTGGCTCGACCCTATGGTGATAGACGAGTTTCACCTGCTGGCCTATCACGAGATCGAGGAGATGACGAAGCGCAATGTGCCGGGCGTCTGGACTCACGGTTTTTATGACGGCTGGGCTCCGAATTACATGCTCTACATAGCGACGGGCCACAACTCCATCGGGCGGTTTTACGAGACGTTCGGGAACGGCGGCGCGGACACGCGCGAGCGCACGCTCAACGCGCAGCAGACACGCCGCGAGTGGTATCGCCCCAACCCACCTTTCCCGCGAGTCAAATGGTCTATGCGCAACAACATCAACCTGCAACAGTCCGGGATACTGTTCGCCATAAACTTTGTCGCGAACAACAAAGACCGCTTCCTAAACAATTTTTACATCAAGAGCAAGCGCGCGATTGCCAAGGCTACGAACGAAGGCCCAGCGGCCTGGGTCATACCGGGCGACACCGCGCGCCCGGTCGAGGCTGCGGACCTCGTCAACCTGCTTCGACTGCGCGGCATCGAAGTCCACAAGTCGACAAAAGATTTTGAGGTTAAGGATCAGAAGTTCCCTGCGGGCTCTTACATCGTGAGGATGGACCAGCCCTATTCGCGCATGGCCGATATGCTGTTTGACACGCAGTACTATAACGTGAACGACCCGCGCCCGTACGACGACACGGGATGGACTATCGGCGCGATGCGCAACGTCAAGACCGTTCGCGTGACGGATAAGGCGATACTCGGCTCGCAGATGGTCATGCTTACGAGCGACGCGAAGGTTCGCGGAAAGCTCATTGGATCGGCCACCAGTGGTTACATCATCAACCACAATGCGGACAACACGCTTGCGACTCTTCGATTCCGCCTTAAAGACGTTCGGATGAGCGCCGCCGAAGAGTCTTTCAAATCCGGCGATCGGCAGTTCAATGCAGGGTCGTTCATCATCAAAGCCGAAGGCAACCCGTCGGGCCTCAGACAGCAGTTGGAATCGGCCGTGACCGAGCTTGGGCTGACGGCTCATGCTGTCGACAAGGTGCCCGACGTTAAGAGCCACGAGCTTTCTGTCCCGCGCATAGCGATAGTCCACACCTGGACCAACACGCAGAACGAAGGCTGGTATCGCATGGCCTTCGACAGCTTGAAGATTCCTTACGATTACATATCGGTCCACAAGATTCGCGATACGAACAATCTTCGCGAGAAGTATGATGTTATTGTTTTTCCCCCTGTCGGAGGCACGGCACAGGCGATTGTCAACGGCTTGCCGATGCGCGGCGACCCGATCCCCTGGAAGCAATCGGAGCTGACGCCCAACTTCGGCTTTTCACCTGACCAGACTGACGACGTTCGCGGCGGGATAGAGATTCGCGGCGTAGCGAACCTGCAGCGGTTTATTGAGGAAGGCGGCCTTTTCATAGCCGTAGGAGGCATCTCGCAAATACCGATCGATTACGGCATCACGACTGGCGTCACGACCCAGGAGCCGCGACAGTTGCAGGCGCGCGGATCGATCTACAACGCTACGTTCGCCGATACGAAGAGCCCCATAGCTTACGGGTACGGCGACCGGCTCCAGATATATTTCAATCAAGCGCCGCTGTTTCAAGTGAGCGCGCTGCCGGGCGGCGGCGGGGGGCAGGGAGGCCAGGAGACAGGGCGAGCTAGCGGACGCGGCGGCCTATATGATCCTGATGTAATACAGGCAATGCCTCGCCAGCCTGCGGCGGAACCGCGACCTGCGCCGAGACCGGGCGAAGAGGGGATACCCGAAGAGGTGCGCCAGCAGCTCGGGCCGCTGCTGCCCCCGCCTCATATGAGGCCGCGCGTCGTGTTGCGCTTCGTCCCGGACGAAAAGAGCCTGCTCGTGAGCGGGATGCTGGCTGGCGGCCAGGAGCTTGCGGGCAGGCCCGCCGTGATAGATGTGCCCGTTGGCAAAGGGCACGTCGTAATGTTTGCGACAAACCCGATGTGGCGGCACCAGACGCAGGGCGAATTCTTTCTGCTCTTCAACGCCGCGTTGAATTACAACCACCTCGGCGCGGGGCGCGCGGAGCCGACAGCCCGGCCCGATCCCGCGACCGGAGAAGATCAATAGCCGATCGGTTCCAAACGACGAACGAAGGGCGAGGTCAAATAGATCTCGCCTTTCGTTTTTATAGAGGCTTTGGAATTTCAATGCTGGTTGAGGCCGCTGATTAAGACTATGTCGTGCTGCCACGAGCCGCGCGTTACGGCAAGGAAACGGCCATCAATGGAATGGGCGAAGTCAAATAGCTCGTCTTCTGCGAAGTCCACAATTCTTTCAGGCGGGCCGCCGCCCAGGGATTGCTTGACGAGAGCTGTTACCCCATCAAGTTCAGCCGCATAAATCAAAGCCTTGCCGCCCTCAACCCACTGCAACCGAGAGCCCCACCCGGCAAGACTGAGTCTCTTCAGTGGCTGTCCGCCTTCAAACGGCAGGATCAAAAGCTCACGCGTAGACTCTGTCCTTCCCATGCAAGCGATCAGTTTGCCATATCCGCGATGAAGCGATAGCCGCGACGGGGTACTGTTTCAATGTAACTGGGATTGCGGGCGTCGTCGCCGAGCGATTTTCTCAGTTGTTTGATGTTGAAAGTTAGATTTGTTTCTTCGACGAAACTGTCGGGCCACAGCCGCGTCATCAGCTCACCCTTCGTGACAATCCGCACCTTGTTCTCGACTAGAATCAAAAGCGTGTCAAAGACCTTGTCGGACTCGTCTGCGCCGACCGGCTCGATGCCTCAATCTTCAAACCGAACTAATGAGACTATTCCCTTCAAAGCAGAGTAATGATCAACCGCGAATAAGCCCTGCCATTCTTGAATAATAAAAAAGGTCAATGATAACCTTCTTCAGCGAACATGCAGACGGGCCGGTCTCCGAGCCCGAGGACTCTTCTTTGTCAATGCCACGTGAGCAATTTCACAGGCTAGAAATAATCTTATGAGGTGACTGTTATGCCTATAGATGAAGCAAGACTGAACCAGTTCATGCAGAAAGCTGTGGCCGATCTTGGAGCGACGCTTCATGCCGGCAATGTAGTGATTGGACTCAAACTGGGACTTTATAAAGCCCTGGCCGAAGGCGGCCCGGCAACATCACCGGAACTGGCCGAGCGCACCCGAACGCACGAGCGCTACGTGCGCGAGTGGCTGGCGGGGCAGGCCGCCGGTGGTTATGTCGACTATGACGCGGAGACGGGCCGCTACAGCCTCTCCGAAGAACAGGCGTTTGCTCTTGCTGACGAGACTAGCCCGGCCTACCTGCCGGGCGGATTCATGCTGGCCGTTGCGGCGCTCAAAGCAAACTCGACTCTTGTTGAAAGGTTCCGCACGGGCGAGGGGCTCGGCTGGCACGAGCACGACGCGGACCTGTTCCGGGGGACTGAGCTGTTCTTCAGGCCAAACTACTCGGCCAACCTTATCAACTCGTGGATCCCTGCCCTAGACGGAGTCGAAGCGAAGCTCAATGAAGGCGCGCGCGTGGCGGATGTCGGGTGCGGGCACGGCGCGTCGACTATTCTGATGGCTAACGCTTACCCGAACTCTACCTTTGTTGGCTTTGATTACCATCAGGGGTCAATCGAAGCGGCGCGCAAGGCGGCGCAGGATGCGGGTCTTTCTGATCGCGTCAGCTTCGAGGTCGCAACGGCAAAAGATTATCCGGGAGCAGATTATGACCTGGTTGCTTTCTTCGATTGCCTCCACGACATGGGCGACCCTGTTGGAGCGGCGACTCACGTGCTGAAATCGCTCAAGAAAGACGGCGTCTGGATGATCGTCGAACCGTTCGCCAACGACAAGGTCGAAGATAATCTGAATCCCGTCGGGCGCATCTTCTATTCGGCCTCGACGATGATCTGCACGCCTGCCTCTTTATCCCAAGAGGTCGGTCTGGGGCTTGGCGCGCAGGCGGGCGAGGCGCGCATTCGAGACGTAGTCACTAAAGGCGGCTTCACGCGATTCCGGCGAGCGACCGAGACGCCCTTCAACATGGTATTTGAAGCCAGGCCATGAGCTAAGAGGATTCGCATCGTCGCCGTACTGGTCTTTGCGGGAAAACCTTGAAGCCCAAGTGTGCCAGGTGTATTCTCAAAGGCCGTCTTAAAGACGGGCTCGAAGGAGGATGACATGAGACGTTTTTTTAGCGGCCTCGTTTTTGTGCTGGTCTTTACGTTCGGCCTCGGTCTTCAAACGTCACTCGCCCAGGAAGACCCGCATGCTGGACACGCGGCCGTCGGCTATGTGCCGCGCGAGATACTTGAGCGCCCCCTGCCGCTCCGCAAAGGTGTCGGCTCGATAAACGAAAAGGTGACGACCTCCTCGACCGAGGCACAGGCTTTTTATAATCAGGGCGTCGCCTACCTCCACTCTTATGTGTGGATAGAAGCTGCGCGCTCGTTCAACCACGCTTTAAGACTCGACCCGAAGCTCGCGATGGCTTACGTAGGCTTGAGCCGCGCTTATTCCGGGCTTGAGGACCCGAAAGCCGCGCGCGAAGCGCTCGCGAAAGCTGAGACTCTTGCCGCCGGCGCGAGCGAGCGCGAGCGGCGGCGTATCGCTATTCGCGCGAAACAACTCGAAGCGATGGCCGATCTCCCGAACGTCGCCAAACATATCGCATACAAGAAAGCGATTGACGACGCGCTGGCCGCAGATATGAACGACTCGGAGTTATGGCTGTTGCGCGGCAACGCCGAAGAATCGAGCGCGGCCGGGCGCGGCCAGCGCGGGACTGCGGCTTCGATCGCTTTCTACGAGCGCGCGCTGAAAGTGTCACCGGATAACTTCGCCGCGCATCATTACCTGATCCATTCATACGAGACGATTAACCAGATCGAGGACGCGCTCAAACACGGCGCGGTTTACGCGCGGCTGTCGGTTTCGATCCCACACGCGCACCACATGTACGGGCATGACCTTCGCCGCGTCGGACGGATCGAAGAGGCGATCGCCGCCTTTCGCAAGGCAGACGAGCTGGAGCACGCTTATTACAAGTCCGAGAATATTCTTCCTGATTACGACTGGCATCATCCTCACAACCTCGACCTGCTTTCGACCTCCTACCAATACATGGGCAAGGTCAAGGAGGCCGAACGGCTAATGAGAGAGACGATCGCGCTGGCAAGTGTCTCCGACTACCGCGAGTTTAATAAGAAAGAGTGGCCGGCGTTCTTGCTCGCAAGAGGCCGCGCCAAAGAGGCGCTTGACGCGTCGCTCGCATTATCAAAGGGCAAACATGCGGGCGCGCGGGCCGTCGGGCACATCTATGCGGGGCACGCACTGCTTGTGCTTGGACGGATCGGCGAAGCGACCGAAGAGTTGACGGCCGCAGAAAAAGAGGGGCAAGGGCTCCCGCAAGTCGGCGCTATGGTGACAAGGTCTTCGCTTGAGCCTTACGTCGAAGGTCTCAGGGCCGAGGTCTACTTGCGGTCGGGAAAAATGAAAGAGGGCCGAGAGATATTGAAAGAGGTTATGCGAAAGCTGCGCGCGGTGCCCGGCCCGGACGCCTGGAGCCAGGGGCTTTTTAGATTGGAAGCAATAGCTCGATCGGCTCGCGAAGTCGGCGATTGGGAGCTGGCCGAATACACCGCCCGGCAGATGCTCGATCACGACCCGGCTTACGCGGGAACGCATTACGCGCTCGCGCTCGTAGCCGAGCATAAGCGCGATAAGGCGGCTGCGCGGAAAGCTTACGCAGCAGCGCAAAAATATTGGCGTAACGCCGACGCCGACCTGCCCGAGCTTTCACAAGTGCGGGCGAATGCGCAAGAGCAGCCCCCGACCAGATGACCCGGTCGAGGGCTGCTCTTACAAACGTTAATGACTCGCTAGGCTACTGTTCGACGGCCACTGAGCAGGTTGAAGATCAGCACTATCGCCGCAACAACCAGCAGCAGGTGAATGAGACCGCCGCCGACGCCGCCGATCAGACCTAACAACCACAACACCAGAAGAATTACCAGAATTGTCCAGAGCATAGTGTCCTCCTTAGCTATTTAGAATTATTCCTATAGCGTCGGCTCAGGCCGCCGCCTCTTCGGCCCAATCCATAGTGCCGATTCGATTCTCAGAACCTACCAATTGTATGACGGGTGCTTCGACCTGCTCGATCACTTGACCTCGGTTTGCCGTCGCAAAGCTGCGGCTCAAGACGACTATAAGCATCTCCAGCACGAGCCCGCCTATCGCAACCGCGAGCGCTGTCATTAAAATCCCTATCCCTATTGCGAGCACCGTCATCTCCTTCCTCCATACTCGAATTCTGCAATCGTTATTCCACTCGCACGCGCGCACACTCGCGGCGAGATAAATCCTTAAATATCAATCTGAATTCGCTGGGTGATCTCTTTTGTCGTTGTAGGAAAGAGTCGAATAGTGATGTTTTAATACGAGAGATGAAAGACGCGGCGTATTGCTATAGAACAATGATTAAAGCGTCTTTCGCTAGAGGCGCATTTCGTCAAAGGTGATGCGAGGAATCTCCAGCTCCTGGATTACGAGGCGGAACTTTCCGCGCGGCGATAAAGGAATCTCTTCGGGGAAGCTGAGAGAGACTTCCATAGTGTCTCCCATCTTCTCGTTGAGTGCATCGAGTATGCGGCGCGTGTCTCGCTCCGTGTAATCCGGTCGTCGAATAATCCTCAGCTCCAGCTTGCCCTTCTCCTTCTGATAGAATTGGACGCGCTGTACATGATCGAACTCGTCCGTGTGCAGAGCGTAGTAAGTGGCCGTCAACGATATGAGGTTGCCGTACCTGCCTATGAGCATCTCCTGCTGGCGGCCTTCCATTTTTTTTAGGAGCCTGTAATTACGCCCGCAGGCGCAACTGCTCGGCCCCACGCGCGCGTAATCGCTCGTGCGGTAACGCAGGAGCGGCATCGCAAAATTATCGAGCGTCGTGCCGATCAGTTCTCCAGGCTCGTTTTCACTTTCCGCCGCCGCGCCGTCTTCTCTTAAGACTTCGGTCAAACCGTATTCGGGAAAAATGTGGTAATGGCTGCTGACTTCGCACTCGCCCGCTAGTATCAAGTTTTCCGTGTGTCCGTACCAGGAGAAGAGCCTTCCGCCGAAAAACGATTCGATAAACTCCCGCTGACCGGGATAAAGATTCTCGGATGACGCAAGCACGCTCGCGAATTGCGGGGGCTCCAGCCGCAGGTCTTTCAGGTGGCGGGCAAAATCTACTACGGCAGACGGGTATGAATGGAGCGCCGTGAGGCGGTTGTCTCTCATCACGCGCGCGTACTCGGCCACGTTGTCGGGCGTCATATGAAAATTCGAGAAGACGAAGGCTCTCTCCGTCGCTTCATAACGCCAGTGGCGGCGGCTCTTGACAGGCCAGCCTCTCAATATGGCTCGGCGGTGGTTGTAGCGGAACCCGACCCGCGCCCATTGTGTGAGAATGAAAGCGAGCTCCCGCCCGCCGGAGCCTCGGAGGTGGTATATGCCAAGTGGCGTCCCGGAAGTCCCGCCCGTCGTGCAGTAGAACCTGCCGCGCGCGGGGATGTTCTCTGCGAGCAGGTCTTTAATATTTGCCCGAACCGTCTCTCTATCCAGCAACGGCAGATTGTTGAGGTCGGAAAGGTCTTTGAAGTTCTCGGGATCAAAGCCCAGCCGGCGAAACATGCTCCGGTAATAAGGCACGTTCGCCGCGCAGTGCTTCAACATGCGCCGCAGCTTTGAAGTCTGGAACTCGATCAAGCGGCCTTCGTCCCAATGCTGCGACTCTTCAAGGAGCTTCAACGTAGAGGTAAACTGCGGGCCGTAACAGATGGACGGAGGAAGCCTGTAATAAAACGGCTTCAACGCTCTCTTAACTTCGCCTGTAACGCTCATAAAGAATTGAGAATTGAGAATGAAGAATTGAGAATTCTTTTGTAAGCCTCAGATGCTTTGACTCGCCACGGGCTCTTCATTCTCAATTCTCAATTCTTCATTCTTCATTCCTTCCTCTGCTCGCGGTCGCTTGATGAAGTAGATCGCCGCCAAGTAAAGCGCGGCCCCAATGATTAAAGCCTGGTTGAAGCCCGTCAGGATTGCGATCACCAGCGCGGCGACCGACCCCATCACTGACGTTGCGCCGTTCACTCCCCAGGCCCAGGGAATGATTTCGGGCGCACGCGCGGCCAGCATCCTGATGCCGATTGGCATCGGCATTCCCATGACGATCGCGAGCGGGGCCATCAATATGACCGCGATCACTACCCTGATGGGATGCGCCAGGTGAACCAGCCCGTAAAATATCGGCGGCAGCACCAGTATGTAGACTATTACGAGCGTGACCAGTGTTACTAGAATCTTTGGAAGAGTCCGGGGCAGGTATTCTTCATTAAAGCGGCCAGTGATGTAGCTGCCCATCGCGCTGAAGGTCAGCAGCGAAAACAACACAACCGCCAGCGCGTAGACCGGGTGGCCGAGGAAGAGTATGAACTTCTGAATCATCGCCACTTCGACGATGATGAAGCCTGCGCCCAGGCAGGCGAAATAAAGAAGGTAAGCTAGCCTGCCCTCGGAGTTGTTCGCAAGTCTGCGGCGGCGCACGACGGCGAGCGGAAAGAGTATGAACAACGCGACAAGAATAGTGGTGATTCCGAGCAGCGCGAACAGGACGAAGGTCCCGAGATTGGTCTTTTGCCACTCGTGCGCCCCTTTGAGCGCCCGCCCCAGATTCGACAGCCTGATCGAGTTGAAGTAAAAAGGGTTGTTGTCCCAAGTGGGCTCGACGTTGGTTTCGAAAGAGTCCCACACCTCTGCGGGGTCCGCAGCCTCGATCATTCTAGTGAAGACGTTTTGTGGCCGCACGCTCGGCGTGTACAACAGCTCGAATTCGTTCTCTTTCGCCACCGCCTCGATCCTTTGCACCTCTTCGTCCGTGAACTCGCTTCTCTTGAAGATGAACGTCGCGGGCGTCCGCTGCTCGTCCGTGCGCCCGTCGCGCACGAGCATAATGTGGCGCTCAGGGTTAGTAATATTCATTTCTCTCATCATCGCCCGCGTGAGTGATATGAGGCGCAGCAACTGGTCAGGCGGCTCGAAATACCACCGGGTCATCGTCAGCACGCCGTCGTCGGAAAGGTGCGCGGCATAATCTTTGAACGCCTCGACCGTGTAGAGATTGTTTTCTGTAAGCGAGAATGCTCCCGCGCTCGTCGCGGCCCACGTGTCGACCATCGTCGCCTGGATGATGTCGTAGCGGTCTGAAGAGCTTCGTATAAAGCTGCGCCCTTCGTCTACGACCAGGCGCACGTCCGGGTGCTGGTAGATGGAGCCTGAGAAACTCTTGTACGGCTCGGAAGACATCACGTCGCGGGCGATGATCGGGTTTATCTCGACCGCAGTGATGGGCCGCGCGCCGAACACGAGCGCGGTCATCACGTCGTTGCCGCCTCCAGGCCCGATTATCAGCGCGCTCCCGTTCGGGTGCAAGTGATAGGCGAGCGCGTCTATGCGGTCGCGCTGGTCCTGGTGGAGCGAGGGGTCGCTCGCGTTCCAGGTTATGCCGGTCGCGGCGTCCGCGTCGATCTTGATCTCATAAATCTCGTCCGAAACACCCTCGACCGTGATTCGCGAAAACGAGTTCCACTTAGAGAATAAGACTCTCGTCTCTTCCAGCCCCTTCGACTTGCGTATGTCTATGCGATTGGTGGCGCTGTTGTAGGCGGCAAAAATCGCAAGCCCCGCCGTCAGCGCGAGAGAAGCTGCAAGGTAGGCGCGGCCCCCGCCCGTAGACAGGCTGAACAGGATTGCGCCAGCGGCGGCGATTGCCGAAACCAGCAGGATCGTGTTGATCGCGCCGATCGCGTTCATCACCGGGATCATCAGCAAGCACCCCAGCGCCGCTCCCGCCAGGTCGAACAGGTACAACCGGCTGATCTCTTTCGCCAGCCTCATTATCGCGAGCGTCACCGCGCAGCCCGCGAAGAAGAACGGCAGCGAGGTCGCGGCATAGACCTTGGCGAGGCTGTAATAATTCTCGACGCCCGGCTCCAGTTGGAGCGGGTTTGAGAGTATCACGTAAAGCGCAAAGACAGTGGTCACCGCAAAAAGCAGCGCGGCTATGGCGAGCCATTTCCCCGTGCGAGTTTCGTCGAGCCTTCGCTGAATGATGTAGATGAAGACCCCGCTTGCGCCCGAGCCGAACAGCGCGAGCGAGATCGCCATGAAGGCGAAGTGATAATACATCGTGGCCGAAAAGAGTCGCGTCAGCGCGAGCTCAAGCATCAGGACCGCAAGGGTCACAAACGCGATGCCGAGAAAGATTCTTCTTCGATCCATTAACCTCTGCTCCGTTATTAGCAATTATTTCAGACAAGGGTCGAGAATTCTGTCGACTACCTTCGCCTTTTGCCTGGCGGCGCAACCGCCAGAAGTCGGGCAATGTCGCGGCTCACCTCTTCGGCGCGCGCGTCCCAGGTCGATTCTTTGACCGCCTGCTGCCGCGCCTCACGCTGGCTCTCGCTATCGCACAAGAGCGCGTCTTCGACCTTCCGTATGAAATCATCGTGGTCGCGGGAAATGCGCAGTATACCATCGAGAGGCTCATATTCGTAAAGCGGAGTGATGACGACGGGCTTGCCTGTCGCCATGTACTCGCGCACCTTGATGGCGCTGCCGTAGTTTACGAACTCGTTATCGGTCACCCACGGCACAACGCAGACCTGGAACTGAGCCGCGTAGCGCGCCATTTCGTCATAAGGCTTCGAGCCGAGATAATGGACGTTCGGCAGGTCTTCGACTTCCAGGTGCGTCGATTTCAAGCCGATTAATATCCAGTGCCATTCGGGCCGCTTGCGGCTGACGTGCCGTATCAGCTCCTGGTCGATCAGCCAGTAATCGATCATCCCGAAATAGCCGAGCCTCGGCCCAGGTATTCCTTCGATGTCTGATGGCCGATCCCATTCGCGCGAAGTGGCCCCGGCGAAGTGGTCGAAATCGACTGCCTGTTCGAGCAGCTTCGCTTTGTGTGATATTTCGGGCCGCGTCTTCATCTCTTCTTCATACAGCTTGCGCCCGGAGTAGTAGACCAGGTCGGCACGCTCAAGCATGTCGTCGTGCAACTCTTGAATGAGGCTTGAAGCGGTCGCGTGGTCCATACGGTTGGCGGCGTATTTATCCGACACCTGGTAGATCAGCGTGCTCTCTTCGAGGTGGCCTACGACATCGCGCGCAGTCGGAATGGCGATCCACAAAACGGGGTTGCGCATATCGAACGCGATCATTAGCAGTTTGACCTGCGCCACGAGCAGCCAGCGGTTGAGCGCGCGGCCTAACCGGCTCGAATAGAAAGGCAGGACGAGCGGAGAGACGACTACGATACCCTCATCCGTCTGGCGGACCAGCTTGCCGTAGCTGCGGAGCTTGCGCTTTATCTTGCTCAAGAAGTCAGGGCTTTTAAGCCCCGGCAACCCCATCGAGATAGAGTTAATGAAGATGACGCGGTTCCCTGCGCGCGCGAGCCTTCGCATTATATGGTTCTTCGAGTGCGGGTGGTGATACCACCAGTCTTCGCCCGCAAAACAGATTATCGATTCGTTCTTTATCACAATTCACGATTCATCGCGTCAAAGACGCGGGCGGCGTTGTCCTTCCAGGTGTATCGCTCGATCACCGTCCGGCGCGCCGCCTCGCCGAGCCGGGCGCGCAATGCTTCATCTCTTGCCAATCGTTCAATGGCCCGCGCGAGCGCGTCACTGTCCCCTGGCTCTACGAGCAGCCCATTCTCGCCGTCGCCTATGATGTCGGCTATCTGCCCCAGCCGGCTCGCGACTATCGGGCGGGCCGAGGCCATGTATTCAAACAGCTTCGTCGGCGAGCCGAAGAATTCGCTCCCGTCCGTGGATTCCACGTGAGGCGATACGAGTATGTCGCAAGCGTCCAGATAATCGGGCGCTTCGGCGTGCGGTATGCGGCCCGTGAAAGTCGTTCTTGGAGTGGCCCCGCCGCGCTCGATTATCGACTCTGCGAGGTTGCGCTGGTTGCCGTCGCCTATGAAAAGAAAATGGCAGCCCACATCTTTTCTCGTTTTCGTGGCGGCCTCGGCCAGGGCGGGCGCTCCGTGCCAGGGTCCGAAAGTGCCTATGAAGCCTACGACGATCTTGCCCTCAACGCCGAGCGATTGGCGAACTCTCGCGCCGCCTCTTCCTGGTCGAAATAAATCGGTATCGACTCCATTCGGATTGACAATAATCTTTTTCGCATCAACCCCCGCGCGAATCAGGTTGCGTCGCTCGACTTCGGAAACGACAAAGATCTTGTCGGCAGCAATCTGGTTTAACCGCTCGAATTTTTTTAGCAGCCATAGCTGGCTGATGGGGTTCCACCGGCGGCTGATCCATACCTCTGACCCGTTGTATTCGAGCGCGAGCGGCAGCCCTGTCACGAGTGATATTACGACCCCCGTCCAGTTGAACCGGCTATAACGCTGGTAGATAAAATCGATCTTATCGGGAGCGATCTCTCCTCTTTCAATCAGCAGCAAGGTGTTGAACGTGAAGACCAGGTTATTCCATAACTCGAATAACCCACGCGTCGCGCTCACGGCGGGCGAAGGCTTTAGCAGAAAGCGGGGTTCGTTCTCATGCGTTGAGAACTCATTCAAATCGTTTCCGACCGAAATAAATGTCAATTGATGGCCCGCAGCCTTTGCGCCGCGCGCGAACCCTTGGATGTGCGAAGCCATTCCGCCTGCCGTAGAGCTTACCAGCGTGGCGCGGATGTGAAGCGCCATGCGCGATTCCGATCCGATTCCTCTTTTTTTGGAGGCGCGCGCCACCTCGCGAAACGGCAGAAAGATTCGGAGCAATGCCGTGAGCAGCCACGAGAGAGGAATTATTAATACAAAGCCAAGCGCTAGCTCTAGAGCAAAGCGCGGCCCTTCGATCATCAACGCGCTAAGGCGGGAGCGAGATATACGACGACCGGCGTGGTCCTCTAGAACTATGTGGCGAGCCCCGGCCAGGGCTGAGAAGAGTATCATCGCGCTCCGCACGCTCTGCATATTCAGGTCCCACGTGAAGAAGGCGAACGTATCGGGTTTGAGCGCGCGAATGCGATTAATTCTCTCACGTTTCGATCCTCGTCTGAGATCGGATTTATCAAGCGTCTTTATCTCCGAGCCCGGAAATCTATTTGAAGCCCAACGCCTCGCCGCGCCCTTATCTTCCGACAGGTCCAGCAACACTACTGAGTGCTGAGTCCCGAGTGCTGAGTCCTGAGTGCCAGACACGGATTCAGTATTCTCTTTTGATTCGTCTATCGTTTTGATTGCCAATAAAAAACTCTCTCTGGTCCTTACGCAGCACTCAGGGCTTTCTTAAATCTATGATAGTAGTGAAGGTATAACAGGTAGTCCAGCGCCATCGCGGCAGCGCCCGTCCAGGCCGCGCCCACGACGCCGTACCTCGGCACGGTCAGCAAGAGGCCCGCAAGCGTGGCCAAACTTACCATCACTGCTATGTTGCGCATCTCGGCACCTCGCCCGTGCGACGCCAGAAACATGTTGTATGGCTGGAACAGACCAGCGAACAGGCTGAAGACGGCGAAAGGCAATAACAGGTTGCTCGCTTCGACATATTTTGGGAATAGGATTTTGAGCGCGAACGGACCTAGAACCGCCAATCCGGTTGCCAGCACTACGAGCACGACCGCGTTCCAGCGGGTGATCCTTTTTGGGATGCTGTCGAGTTTTGCAAACGCGCGATAACGCGTGATGGCGAGCGTGCGAGAGATGGTGCTGATAGGGTTTGAAAGTTTCTGCGCGAGCGCGTAGAGGCCGAGCATGGGCGTCCCCGCGAAATAGGTTACTACGAGGTTGTCGACCTGTGTCGCTACGGCCCCGGTCAGCCGCGCGAGATAAACGTTCGTCCCATAACCGCGAGACTCTTTGAGCGTAACTTTGACGTAGCGGGAGAGAGCGTCGAACCTTGGTCGCAATCGCGAAAGCGCCCAGACGGAGGCCAGGCCGATGCCCGTCAAATTGGCTGCCAGAGCCGATCCTGCGGTGAGGCGGCTGGACAGCGCCAGACCCGTGAGCATCAAGAGGTAAGAGCTCGAAAGCAACAGTTGAAAGATCGAAAGGCTCCTGATCCGGTTCAACCCCTGGCAACTCTGTTCGACGAGCGTTTGAAAAGGGCGGAAGAAGGCAAAGCCTGCGGTCGCAACGAGCAGCCAGCGCACGTCTGTCTCGAACAGCAGATCGATTGGGATCGCCAGCGCCGCGACGGCGAGGGCGAGCGCCGCGCCGACCGCGAGAGCTATCAGGACGAGCGAGCCGAGCGCGCGCCTCTCGGCCACTTCGTCTTCGGCCAGCGCAAGCACGCGCGCGCCTGCCGGAAAGAATCCGAATTCGATCACCAGGTCGAGCAGCGTTACCACGCTCAGGCAGAAGGCGAACCGCCCGAACTCGCCCGGCTCCATCCACCGCCCGAAAATTAAGCTCGCGAGAAACCCCGCGCCCATCGAAAGCGTGTGCGCAGAAAATAACATCCCGGCTTGCCGGGGCGTCTCGCCCAGCCGGAACCGCTTTCCTTGCGGAGAAGCTGGTAAGCTCTCAACTTCCAGGTTTCTTGCTCCTCGAATAGAGATCAATTGTTTGATGGCACAGGAACGAGCCGCCCCAATCTCGGCGGCTCTATATCGCGGCGCTCCCTGAAATAATCCATAATCACGTCGGAGAGCAGCTTGCCCGTGTCCTGCTGCTTTACGCGCAAGAATGTCTGGTAGAGATCGCCGCCCTGTGTGAGAAAGCTGTTCGTGGCAACGCGATATATTCGCTTGTCATCGACCGGCTGATCATTGATGCGAAGCTCGATCAAGCGATTGCCTATAGGCCGTTTCATATCATACGTGGCGCGAAGCCCTGAAACCTGCGCCATCCCGCGCTCAAGCGAGAAGCTTTGTTCGAGGACTTCGCGTATCTCGGCCCCGGTCATTTCGCAGACGACCAGGTTGTTTACGAACGGCAGCGCGTCGAGCACGTTCCCCTTTGTCACAGGCCCTTCCGGCAAATCCGCGCGCAGGCCGCCCGCGTTCGTAATCGCAACGTCGGCCCCCGTCTTTTCCCGCAGCACGTCTGTAACGAAGCTTCCGAGAAGCGATTCCTTGCGGTAGTCGCGCACCAGCCGCGCTTTTGACCTCCCCAACACCTCGCCTATCTGCGGCGCGACCTGTTGCTGGTAATGTTTTACTTTCGCGGCAACGACAGGATCAGGCTGCAAACGGTCGCTCCAGACCTTCAACAGCTCGCCTTCATGCGAGACTACTTTCTTATCCTTCACGCGAAGCTTGAGATAACCGAGCCGAGTCCCGTAGCCGTAAGTCTGTACGATCAGCGTTCCGGTTTTAGGATGCACAAAAGGTTTTTCGATCCCCCTGTGCGCGTGCCCGCCTACGAAGACATCTATGCCAGGGACTTCGCCGCATAGCCTGATGTCTTCATCGAAATCACGCTGAAGGTCCTGGTGATGCTCGGCGTCGGTCTGCATAGGCCCCGTCTTCCCCTGGTGTGCAAGGACTACGATCAGGTCTACGTGCGGCTTCAACTCTTTCACTGCGTCTCTGACAATGGGGATCGGGTCTGGAAAGTCCAGGTGAGTGATGCCCGATGGCAAAGCGACGCTGCGCGCGTCCTGCCCGATTATTCCAATCACGCCCAGGCGGATTCCGTTTCGTTCGATGATCGTGTGAGGGCGGCTGTAGCGATGCGTAGTCCCTTTGTAAAAGATGTTGGCCCCCAGCACGGGGAAGGGCACGCGGTTCATCTGCTTCTCGAAGTTATCCGCGCCATAATCGAATTCATGATTGCCTATAGCCATCGCGTCATATTTCATGGACATCATCATCTCCATCAACGCCTCGCCGCGAGTCAGGAATGAGAGCATCCCCGTAAACATATCGCCTGTGTCGAACAGAAGGACAGTCTGGTCGCGCTTGCGAATCTGATTGATAAGCGACGACAGGTGAGCCGCGCCGCCAAGCCGAGGGCTGCCCGGCAACCAGTAGGCAGGAATAGGGTCGAACGCGCTGTGAAAGTCGTTCGTGTAGAGTATAGTCACCTCGCGCGCATGGTCCTGGGCTTCTATAGCGGGCGGCAGTGTCGCGATGATGGCCGAAAAAAGGATTAAAGATAGAAGGATGCGGCATCGATTTCTGAGCATGTCTGCTGGACGCCTCCGCGGCTTGAGAACTATTTTTTCGCTGTAAAGCTTAAATCATATAACCTGATTGAAAGGATGCGCCAGATGATCTGACGGGCCGCATCTTACCTGGATAGGGAATTGACCCTGCGTTTTTTTAGTGTATAGTCAGCTACTATTGCGGTGCATCGGTCACACTAATGCGCGAGAGGTGATTATGGATTCGACGCTGGTAAACGTGCTGTTGTTGACCATCTGGCTTGGCCTTGTAGCGATGCTTGTACTCGACAGACTCTTCCAGAAACAGAAATGACGCAGAGCCCCGCCTTACACAAACGGTTTGCTCACTGCCCATATAAAATCTAAAATCCGAGATCGGAATGGGCGTCGTTGACGAAAGAGGTAAGCAAGTCATCACGGAGCGCGAAGTGCGCGCGGCATCGTCGGGCGACACGCTTCGCATAGACGAGCGGGCGATACTGACCCCGCTGGCTTCGGACCTGGCGCGCGAGCGCGGCGTCACTATCGAGCGGGCCCGGCGCCGCACGGCCGCGCGCAAGCAGAAGATCGCGATAGGCGCGGACCACGGCGGGTACGAGATGAAAGAAGAATTGAAGCGCGTGCTCGCCGACCTCGGACACGACTTTCAGGATTTCGGCTCTCATTCAACGGAGGCCGTCGATTATCCCGATTACGCGCACCTCGTTGCGCGCGCGGTCGCGAGCGGCACTTGCGGCCTGGGGATTATGATCGACGGCGCGGGCATAGGCTCTTGCATGGTGGCGAACAAAGTTCCGGGAGTGCGCGCGGCGATGTGCTACGACGTGGCCTCGGCGCGCAACAGCCGCGAGCATAACGGCGCGAACGTGCTCACGCTCGGTGGCAAGATGATATCGCCCAATGCCATGCGCGATATAGTTCGAGCGTGGCTTGACGCGGAACTGACCGAAGACCGCCACCGCCGGCGCGTGGCCATGATCGATGCCATCGAGAGAGATTATCTTAAATGAACCCCCGATCCCGGCTTCCCATCCGGCCATTCGATAGATTATTATAACGCCGCCTCATCAAGTTATTGCCGCAACTAATCTATGGCCGAAGAACAGAAATACGCAGTCGAGATGCGTAACATTACAAAGCGGTTCGGCGACGTGGTGGCAAACGACCGCGTAAGCCTCGCAGTAGTCGACCGCTCGATTCACGCGATCATTGGCGAAAACGGGGCGGGCAAATCGACCGCGATGAACATACTTTACGGGTTCTACACCGCCGACTCCGGTGAAACCCTTATCGACGGCGTTACGCGCGCGATTAAGAACCCGAGCGACGCGATACGGCTCGGGCTCGGGATGGTGCACCAGCACTTCATGTTGGTCGAGCCTCTCACAGTCACGGAAAACATAATCCTCGGCGCAGAGCCTGTCGCGGGCGTGGCGATCGATTACAAACGCGCGCGCGCGCGGGTGCGCGAGATATCGGAGCAGTACGGGCTGCGCATCGACCCCGACGCGCGGGTTTCGAGTCTATCGGTCGGGCAGCAGCAGCGCGTGGAGATTCTCAAGACGCTTTATCGCGGCGCTCGAATACTGATACTCGACGAGCCTACGGCGGTGCTGACCCCGCAAGAAGTCGAAGAGATGTTCAAAATCCTGCGCGGGCTGCGGGACCAGGGGAAGACGATAATCATCATCACGCACAAGCTGGCGGAAGTCCTCGCGCTGTCGGACAACATAACCGTGATGCGCGATGGCAAAGTCGTCGGCAACCTGCCCACGAAAGAGGCCACAGCCGAAGGGCTCGCGCGGATGATGGTGGGACGCGAGGTGTTGCTTCGCGTCGAAAAAAAAGAGTCGCAGCCACGCGCGACCGTGTTACGAGTAAGCAATCTTTCTTACCTCAACGAGGACGGGGTAAAAGTCTTAAACGACGTCTCGTTGGAAGTGCGCGGCGGAGAGACGCTCGGCATCGCGGGTGTGGAAGGCAACGGGCAGACCGAGTTGATAGAGATAATCGCGGGGCTGCGCCATCAGAGCGCGGGCGATGTCGAGATAGAAGGCCAATCGATAAACCGGCTGGACACGCACGACCGCAAGCGGCTGGGCATAGCTCACATACCCGAAGACCGCCACCGGCGCGGCCTCGTGCTGAGTTTCGACCTCGCGGGCAATTCGATACTCGGCGTACATCGCGACCCCCCTATCTCGGGCGGGGTGCTCCTGAACAGCAACGTGATCGTCGAGCGCGCCCGACGGCTGGTGAGCGAGTACGATGTCCGCCCGCCGAATATCGCCCTGCCCGCGCGCGCGCTTTCGGGCGGGAATCAGCAGAAGCTCATAGTTGCGCGAGAGTTCGATATAAATCCGAAGCTGATTCTGGTTTCTCAACCTACGCGCGGGGTCGATATAGGCGCGACCGAGTTCATTCACCGCAAACTCGTGGAGCTTCGCGACGCGGGCGTGGCGGTGCTCCTGGTCTCTGCGGAGCTTGACGAAGTGTTGAGCCTCAGCGACCGCGTGATAGTTGTCTACGAAGGTCAGATCGTAGGCGAAGTCGATCCGCGCACGGTGACGGAAGAAGAGATAGGGTTGATGATGACGGGCGGCGGCGGCCGCGCTTAATTTATGAGAGGCTTGATTAGAGAGATAGTCTTCCCGCTTATCGCCGTCCTGGCGGCGTTCCTAGTCGGAGGCATCATCGTCGCCATTGTGGGCGACAACCCGCTGACCGTCTACCAGTTGTTTTTCGCAAGCGCATTTGGGACGACCGAAGGACTCGGTTACACGCTCTTTTACGCGACGCCGCTGATCTTCACGGGGCTTGCGGTCGCCATCGCCTTCAAATGCGGGCTGCTCAACATAGGTGCTGAAGGACAACTCCTGGCGGGAGCCTTTGCCGCCGCCTGGGTGGGGCTTACGCTTCCGGGCTGGCCCACCCTGGTTGTCGTGTTGCTGGCTGCGCTCGGGGCGATCCTCGTCGGGGGCGTTTGGGCGGGCATTCCCGGCGTGTTAAAGGCGAAGTTCGGCGCGCACGAAGTCATTACCACGATAATGATGAATTTCATCGCCGCCGCGATTGTCAGCTATCTTACTCAATATCACTATCGCGAGCCGGGCGACCCGATACTCCAGACGCTGCCGATAGCAACCGAGGTAGACGGCCGAGTCGTCGGGCCTCACATCCCGCGCTTTCATTCGCTGCTCGGTTATATCGGGATCGATTTCCCCGCGAGCATCCCGTTGAACCTGGCGTTCCTGCTCGCGCTCGTGGCCTGCGCGGCCGCTTACGTTTTCTTGTGGAAGACCAAGTGGGGCTACGAACTTCGCGCGGTCGGCATCAACCCTTCGGCGGCGGAATATGGCGGAATCTCTATCTCGCGCAACATCGTGATGGCTATGTTCATTTCGGGGATGCTGGCGGGGATGGTGGGGATCAACGAAGTCCTCGGATACCGTTATCGATATTACGACGCATTCTCGGCGGGCATCGGGTACGGTTTCACAGGAATAGCCGTGGCGCTGCTCGGTCGCAATCACCCGCTGGGCGTTCTGCTTGCGGCGATTCTATTCGGAGCGTTGATACGCTCAGGCCCGTTTATAGATTTATTCACAACCAACGTCTCGAAAGACTGGGTCGTCATCTTGCAGGCCATCGTAATTCTCTTCGTCGCCTGTGAGGCTATCTTTCGCGGCGGAGCGAAGCGCCTGTTGGGCCGGGCTAACGTGTGACGTAGTGCTGAGTCCTGAGTGCTGAGTGCTGAGCAAAAGCATCAGCACACTTTCACTGTTTTCTTCACTCAGGACTCAGGACTCAGCACTCAGGACTTAGAATGATTACCGACATCATCAATCTATCGCTGCTGGCTTCGATGGTGAGGCTCTCGACGCCGTTGATACTTGCTGCGCTTGGCGGGATGTACTCCGAGCGCGGCGGGGTCATCAACATCGCGCTCGAAGGCATCATGCTCGCCGGCGCGTTCACGGCCGCGGCGGTGACTGAGCGGACGGGCAACCCCTGGATCGGCCTCGTTGCGGCGGCGGGCGCGGGACTGCTGGTCGCGCTTATTCACGCGGTCGCGTCGATAGAGTTCAAGGCCGATCAGGTAGTTGTCGGGACGGCCATCAACATCTTGTTCCTCGGAGTCCCGGCGCTCGTTTCGGGCGCGATTTACGCATCGACCGGCTCTACCCCGTCGCTGCCGCGCGACCAGACGTTGCCGGATTGGAACATACCGCTGATCGAAAAAATACCCGTGCTCAACGTGATATTGTCGGGCCACAAGCCTTTAGTCTATCTTGCGTTCGCGCTCGTGCCCGTAAGCTATTATGTATTATTCCGTACGCGCTTCGGGTTGCGCTTGAGGGCGGTCGGCGAAAACCCCGAGGCGGCGGACACGGCAGGCGTGAGCGTTGCGCGCATGCGTTATGCCGGAGTGCTTTTGAGCGGGTTGCTCGCGGCGCTGGGCGGCGCGTATCTTTCAATCGGCCAGAACTCGCTCTTCACGCGCAACATGACTGCCGGGAGAGGCTTCATCGCGCTGGCGGCCCTGATACTGGGGAAGTGGCACCCGGTCGGAGCGTTCCTGGCTTGCCTTCTGTTCGGCATCGCCGAGGCGATCTCGATACGAATGCAGGGCGTAGTCGACATTCCAGTTCAGTGGATACAGATTATTCCCTACGTGTTGACGCTCGTAGTGCTGGCGGGGTTCATTGGACGCGCGACGCCTCCGCGCGCCATCGGTACGCCTTACATAAAAGAGAATAGGTGACGGCTAGCGCCTGCCTCCTGTATCTTTCGATTATGACGATTCCACTTTATGAGAGAGCATCAGAAGCGGCCCGCTACATCGGCTCGAAAGCCCAACAGCGCGCGCCTCGCCTCGCGATAGTCCTCGGGTCGGGCCTGGGAGGCGTCGCTGACGCCATAACGGACGCGGTCGAGATCCCTTACGAAGAGATACCGCATTTTATGCGCTCGACCGTCGAGGGCCACGCCGGACGTCTCATCATAGGCACTTGCGGCGGGGTCGAGGTCGCCGCGATGAATGGGCGATTTCATTTTTACGAAGGCTACTCTATGGAAGAAGCGACCCTTCCCATCCGAGTGTTCGGGCTGATGGGCATTCGCACGCTGATATTGACGAATGCGGCGGGCGGCGCTTCCGACCACCTTGAGCCGGGGTCGCTGATGATTATCACGGACCACATAAACCTGATGGGCGACAACCCGCTCCGTGGCCCGAACGACGAGCGCTTCGGCCCGCGCTTCCCGGACATGACAAACGTCTACACTCCCGCCCTGATAGCCCTGGCCCACGAAGTTTCGCGCGAGTTGGGGATCACTTTGAAGGAAGGCGTCTATCTCGGGCTTCGCGGCCCTTGTTACGAAACGCCCGCCGAAGTCCGCATGATGCGCGACCTGGGCGGCGACGCTCTTGGGATGTCGACTGTACCCGAGGCGATAGTCGCGCGCCACATGGGCATGAAGATCCTCGCGCTCTCTTGCATCACCAACACGGCAGCCGGCCTGGCGGGGCAAGAGATTGCGCACCAGGAAGTGATGGAAGTCGGCGCGCGCGCAGGCCGCGAGCTTTCAGAACTGATCATACGCCTCGCCCCGCATCTCGTTAGCCACGAAGCGGAATCAGCGCTTTGATGGTAGAATAACGATCATGATAATCGGCTTAAGCGGCGGCACGGGGTCGGGCAAAACGACCGTTGCGCACAAGATCATACGCTCAGTCGGCGAAGATAACGTAGTCTACCTGCAACAGGATTCTTACTACCGCAACCTGGGCGACATGCCCATAGACTTGCGCCATAAGGTCAACTTCGACCACCCCGACGCCTTCGACACAGAGTTGATGATAAATCACCTGGCCGCGCTCCGTGCGGGCGAAAGCATAGAGCAGCCGATCTATGATTACGCCACGCATTCGCGCAAGGCCGAGACTGTTCACGTAGAGCCGCGAGCCGTCATCATCATCGAAGGGCTTCTGGTCTTCGTAAACTCGAAGCTGCGCGGCTTGATGGACCTGAAGATTTTCGTGGACACGGACGCCGACATCCGCTTCATCCGCAGATTGGACCGCGACGTTCACGAGCGGGGGCGCACGGTCGAATCCATCATCTCGCAATACACGACAACTGTCCGCCCGATGCACCTGCAATTTGTAGAGCCATCTAAGCGATATGCTGATATAATCATCCCCGAAGGCGGCCACAACGACGTCGGAATCGATCTGATAACGGGAAAGATAAAATCGATTCTCGCCGTAGCCGGCGAGCAGCCCGAAGAGATGCCATATTCGCAGGAGGAGAGCGAACACGACTCGGTGAATTAAAGGATTTTGTTAGAGGTTGGTGATGAGAAAGAGAAGCTTTTTGGCCGCAACTTCCGACGACGAACTGCTAGAGCGCGCGAAACAGGCGCGACTTGCGGCGCATGCGCCTTATTCAAACTTCGAGGTCGGGGCGGCAATACTCGCGACTGATGGCCGCATCTTCACCGGGTGCAACATCGAGAATTCCACCTACGGGTTGACCATGTGCGCGGAGCGCGTGGCGATCTTCAAGGCCGTGAGCGAAGGGGCGACAGAGTTCTTGAAAGTCGCCATCGTGGCCGACCACCTTCGTATCACGCCGCCTTGCGGTTGCTGCCGCCAGATGATCTGGGAGTTCTCTACGGACGACACGGAAGTGATCCTGGCGAACCTCGTGGGCGACGTTCAGAAATTCGATATCAAAGATCTGTTCCCCAATGCGTTCGATTCAAGCTTTCTTCAGGGCGTAGGCTGACTCCTTCAATCGCCCCCAGACACGATCGGTTGATTCTTACCTTCCGCTTGTTTCCGGCTCGCCTGCCGGGATAGACTCTACTGCTTCCACAAATAATTCGGAGGAGATCGCTTGAGAACTCTAACAGTTGTCTTGCTGTTCGTGATGCTGGTCACGATGGCTAGCCCAGGCTCGGCGCAATCGCTTGAGCGCGCGGACATCATTGTTCGTGGGGGGTGGGTTGTCACTATGGACGGCGCGGCGCGAGTGATAGAGAACGGCGCGGTCGTCGTGCGCCGCGAGCGCATCGTCGAAGTAGGCCCGTGGGCGGAAGTCGCCCGAAAGTACGCTGCCGCTCGCACGATTGACGCGCGCGGGCGGATAGTGATGCCGGGGCTGATAAACACGCACACTCACGTGCCTATGGTCCTGTTCCGTGGCATAGCCGACGACCTTGTGTTGATGGACTGGCTCCAGAGATACATCTTTCCGGCGGAAGCAAAAAACGTGGACGAGCAGTTCGTCCGCTGGGGCACGCGCCTCGGCTGCCTGGAGATGATTCGAGGCGGCACGACGACCTACGTCGACATGTATTATTTCGAGGATGCGATCGCCGACGAGACCGCGCGCGCAGGCATGCGCGCAGTGCTTGGTGAGACGCTGATAGATTTTCCTGCGCCCGACAACAAGACCTGGGACGCAGGGATGGCTTATGTAGAGAAGTTCGTGAATAAGTGGAAAACTCACCCGCTCATCACCCCGGCCATCGCGCCTCACGCGCCTTACACAGTTTCGACAGAGCACCTGAAACAGGCGCACGAGTTCTCTGTCCGTCACAAAGCGCCGCTCGTCATACACGTGGCCGAAGACTCTGCCGAGGTGAAGACGATTCAGGAGCGTTACAACGCCAGCTCCGTCGCTTATCTGGACCGTATAGGTCTGCTCGACGACCGCGTGATCGCAGCGCACGTCGTCTGGCCGACGGAGGATGATATAAAGACGCTCGCGAGCAGGCGTGTGGGCGTCGGCCATTGCCCGCAATCGAACATGAAGCTCGCGGCGGGCGTCTCACCGGTGCCGCAGATGTTACGCGCGGGAGTCAATGTCGGGTTGGGGACCGACGGGGCCGCATCGAATAACGACCTGAGCTTGTGGGAAGAGATCGATACTGCTGCCAAGCTCCACAAGCTCATCTCTAAAGACCCTACGACGCTGGCTGCGCGCGAGGTGATCGAGATGGCTACGATCAGGGGAGCGCGCGCGATTCATCTCGATAAGGATATAGGCTCGCTTGAGGCGGGAAAGCTGGCAGACCTGATAATCATCGGCACGAATGGCGCGCACCAGACGCCGCTTTACAACGTCTACTCGCACCTCGCATACGCGACGAAAGCGTCGGACGTCGAAACGGTGATGATCAACGGGCGCGTCGTGATGGAGAGCCGCCGCGTGCTGACCGTCGATGAAGTCTCCGTGCGAGCGAAAGCGAATGAATACCGCGACCGCATACGAAAGAGTCTGGCTCCTGAATCAAAACAGCCATAGCTCGGGCCTGAGCGCGTGCCAGAGTTTTTGGGCCAGGATCATCCCGATCGATTGATTGCCGAAGCTTATGCGCGCAAAGCCCGTCATGCCGGGGCGCAGCAGGCCGTCGGAGTTCTCAACCATAACTTCGACGGGGTAAAACTGTTGGCCTCGCGTGTCTGTTACAGGCTCGGCATTGATCTTCGACACGCGGCCCGTGAAGGTGCGGCCGGGGATGGTCTTTAGCTTGAAACGGACGGGGCTGTCTAGCCTGACGTCAGCAATCTCGCGCTCGCTCACTTCGATTCTGAGCAGGAATTGCTCCAGATCGCCAATGCGGCAAATCTCTTCGCCCCGGCTGTAGCGGCGGCCAACCATCTTGTGCAAATCGTCGCCCAGAATGACGCCCGCCTTCGGCGCAAGCACGTTCATGCCGTCGTATTCGCGTTGCAGTATGTCTCTGCGCTGTCGGAGCGATTCCATCTGCTGGCGGTTGGCGTGAAGCTCGGCGATCAACGCGTCGAAGTTCGAGCGCGCGGCCCTGGCTTCGGTCTCGGCCACAAGCGAGTTCGTCTCGGCGCCGTTTGTCACGCGGCGGTGGTCGACAATCGCGGCCTCCAGGCGGGAGCGCGCGCCCTGTAGCTCCTTTTCGCTCATGCGCATTTCGGCAACAGCCCTATCATATAACTGGCTGCCGACCAGTCCTTGTTCGAGAAGCTTCCTGTACCGCTCGACCTCGCGGCGGTTGTGGTCCAGCGCCGTCTGTTTCAGCTCGATTTCCGAGTGCAACACTGCAAGAGACGCCGGCAACGGCGACGAAGCCGTTTGCCCCGAGTCCCAGCCCGTTATATGACTCGATTCTTCTTTAAGCTCGCTGGCGACCCGCTTGCGGTCGACCTCTTTGAAGTTGGCAGACAGTAGCAACTCGCTTCTGACGCGAAGCTCCTCTTCGATCTGCGAAGAGCGGGCGTGAAGCTGCTCTATCTCTGAGTTGAGCTGCGTCAAGCGATCTTCGATCTCGGGATTAGCCAGGTGGGCGAGCTTTGCGCCTTCGGCCACGGCGTCGCCCGGGCGTACGAACATCTGTCTGAGCACGGCGTCTGTGTTTGCGCGCGCCACTTCTTCGCGGCCCGGCGGAAGAGTCAGGGCGCAATCGCTCCCGGTCGAGGCTTCCCACGGCGCGACAAGGGCGGCTACTATCAACACGGCCATCCCCCACTTAATCATGCGGCGACGGTTCGCGAACCATCGCTTGCGCGTAGCAGTAGTGTCGGCTGGTTGTTCGGGTTTGGTTTCGAGTGCGGGTTTTTGTGCTGACATAGTCGTTGCTCCTTTGAAAAGAGGCTTCCACCATTTTTCTGTAAGCAGGGCGGCGAGGACGAAGGTTAGCAAAACACCGAGCAAACCCAGGCCTTCTATCAACCAGTTGCCCATCCATCCAAGAATGAGCCATATCAATGCCACTGAGTAAATGATCGAGCAAAGCCAGTAACCGATCAGCAACCCCGGCCTATGGAAATCATATTTGCGCCCGTCCCTTTCTCCGAGGAGGCGACCGGCGACCCGTCGGACATACTCGGACGATCGGGCCTGGAGGTTCGGCACTCCTACCATTTGCGAGAATGCGTAATAGCCGTCGAGCTTTATAAGCGGGTTGCAGTTGAACAGTATGTTTAGCGTGCCTCCGATAAAGACGAGAAACATGAAATCCGCGAGCGGTGTGAAAGGCGTGGCCACAAGCCATACGAGCGCGGCCACTGCGCTCACAACGAGCTGCCAATAAATCCCCGCGCCTATGACCCAGAGCCGCTCGCGTTTTCGACCGATCCGGTAAATGTCCGAGACGTTGCAGTACATGGCCGGGAGTACGTAATAGATCATCAAGACGCCCACTTCGTTTACGTCGCCGCCGAAGTGCTTGCAGGCGAGCCCGTGCGCGAATTCGTGCGAAGCGGTGATGATCAATGCCACCAGCATAATTACGGCGAGCCCATACTCTTCGTAAGCGTAAGTTGTATAGCCTGCGACTTCGCCTGCCCTCATCAGCAGACCGATCAGGGCCGCTGCCATCATCACAAACGACGCGACGATGAAGGGCCGCGTTAGCGCCCACCCAAAATTGCGGTCCAGCCATGTGAGAAAGCTGTCAGGATTGAACAGCCGCACTCGAAAGTAGAGCCCGCGATCTTGCTTAATTGAATCCCCCGCCGAGCCAGCGCCGCCTGCGGCTAACAATCCGAACGATTCAAGCCTGGACAGGAACTTTATCAGCGCCGCGCGCGAGACGCGCGGGCCTGTAAAGTCGCGCCCGCCGCCGCTGATCTCGTTTAGAGATTGTGTGCCATCTATCTGGCGGAAGACCTGGTATTCGGCGGGCTTGAGTAGGAAGTAACGCGAGGTCCGTGTGTTTCTTATTACGTAGCGGGTGAGGCCGCCTTCGATTTGCTCTGTGACGTCGACTTCGTCGGCGATGCGCGGCGGGTAAGTGCAGTAATTATCATCTTGTGAAGGGGCGGTGCTCATTTTGCTTCTGTGGTTCTAAACAGACTAAAGGCGCGACCTCGTCGAATCTTTCTTTCCATCACCTGCTGTCGCGGAGCTTGGCGATTGTATCAGATTCGGCGACGCCGCGCCCAGAATTGTGCCTTTAGGGTTTAGTTCGGGACTATCGCGATACCCGGGGCAACTACCTCTTCGATCTCTTCGATCATCAGATCATCGAGAATCACGCCTTCGCTCAGTATGGTCATTTCGTTAG
>DASUNP010000115.1:0-21491 GCA_036277095.1 Blastocatellia bacterium | reverse complement strand
ACTGAATTCAGTCGTCGCTGACGCGACGAGGGGAACATCGCCATCCGTTCCCGGCGTTGAAACGCCGGGCTAAAATCACACCGCCGCTACGCGGCGTTCAAGGCCAATAATCGATTTACCGCAACGCGGTAATTCTCTGTCGCGTTATGCGCTGGCTTCAATTGAATTAAGCCTTGAGTAATGGTTCTCACTACTAAAATAATCCTGCCCTAAAGCCTATCTGGAACACAGCTTGCCCTTTTGCTCATAGCGGCTTGTTTGAGCGCGCATATGGACTTAATGAGTACACGTATGCGCTCAGAAGTGTAGCGTTTTTGGTATAAATGCCGCGCGTTTAACGAGGACAACATAGCACTTTAACCGTACTAAGGAGGGAATGGGTTATGACAATACGAAGACCTTTTATTGCAAGCGCTCTAGCGATCTTGATGCTGGCAGGCTGGGCGCTCGCACAGACCGTTGAAGTGACTACGGTAACTCCTGCCTCACAGGTGATGATAGCCAAGCGAATGACGCTCGCCGTCAATTACCCCGAGGGCGATGGCACCGAAGTCAATATGGTCGGCACTGCTTTGAATCCCCAGGCGATGGGCAAGGCCGAGGTGAAACGTAAAGAGGGGCGCACGCGCGTCAAGCTCAGAATGGAAAGCCTTGCGCATCCGCAATCGCTCGGCGCTTACTACACGACACACGTGCTGTGGGCGATTGCTCCCGAAGGGCAGGCAGAGAATCTTGCCGAGCTTCCGATTGTTAAGGAATTCGATTTTGAGGTGACGACTTCATTTCAAACCTTCGGACTGATCATAACAGCCGAGCCGCACTCTGCTGTCCGCATGCCCAGTCCCATCATCATCGCCGAGAACGCCTTGCGCAGGGGAACGGAAGGAACGATCGAGGCGAGCCGCATAGAATACAGCGGTGACGCGGGAACTCTCTACGTAGTCGCGTCGCCAAACGCCCCGGCGTCGAACGCGGACTATAACACGCCCCTGATGATACTGGGCGCGCGCCGCGCCGTGGAGATCGCCCGCCGCGCCGACGCCGAGCGTTTCGCCGAACCGGAATTGAGGCAGGCGGAGATAAAGCTCGCGGCTTTAGAGCAGCACTGGCCCCGCCACCGCAAGGACCGTGAAAAATTTAGCGGCCTAGCGCACGACGTGATGCGGCTCGGCGAGCAGGCCCGCAAGCTGTCGGTCGAGCGCGCAGAGCTTGCGAGGCTCGAAGCCGAGCGCAGCACGGCAAGGACTACGATCATAGCTGCGCAGGGCGAGGCTGACCGCGCGCGTGAAGAGGCTGCGGCTTACCGCGACCAGATGGCGAGGGCCGAGCAGGACGCCGCGCTAGCGCGCGACCGGGCCGCGCAGGCGCAGACCGAGGCCGAGCGAGCCAAGGCTAATGAAGAGCTGGCGCGCGCACAGGCGGAGCGTGCGCGCCTTGAAGCAGACCAGGCGAAGCGAGACAAGGAAGAGATGCAGCAACGACTGTTCGTCTCGCTCTCGGAAATCCTTGAGACTCGCCGCGAAGCGCGCGGGTTGATAGTCAGCCTATCGGATGTCTTGTTCGATTTTAACAAGGCCTCGCTCAAACCCGGCGCTCGCGAAAAGTTAGCCAAGCTCGCCGGGATACTGCTGGCATACCCCGGCAATTACCGCATAGAGATCGAAGGCCACACGGACGCCGTCGGCACCGACGAGTACAACTTGAAGCTGTCGCAGGACCGCGCGGAGAGCGTCCGCTATTTCATCGTCCAGTCGGGCATTGCCGAAAACCGCATTCTCGGCACGCGCGGGTTTGGCGAGGTGCGCCCCGTCGCGACCAACGACACGCCCGAAGGCCGCCAGATGAACCGCCGCGTCGAGATAGTGATCGCCGAAGTAGATCAACAGTAGAATTAAGGAGAAGTAGATAGATTCACCGCAGAGACACAGAGAGCACAGTGCGGGCGCAGAGAGAAGATAATTCTGCTCTGCGTGAACTCTGTGTTCTCTGCGTCTCTGCGGTGAAATGTCTCTCTAATCAATTGATCTCTTTCAATTCTCGCACGGCCGCTTCAAGCGTCTTGACGATCTCTTGCCTGCTTCCTTCCACAAGACGGGGAGCGCCGAGCCGAATCTCACAGAAAAAGGGGACAGGTATGATCTCGCCTTTCGGCAGGCTCCGCCCCATGTTCACGAGGTAAGCGGGCACCACCGGCAGGCCGGGAGTCCGTTCCAGAAGATGCGCCACGCCGGCCTTAAACGGCGCCATCTCATCGCCGGAACCGCGCGTGCCTTCGGGAAAGATGATCAACGAGTAGCCCGCTTCGATGGCTGCCTGCATTTGGCGGAGCGGGTTGTTTTCCGCTGAGATGTTTTTCCGAGCTATCGGCAGTATGTTGAAAGCGATTCTCATAAACATTGAGACGAATCGATTGCGCTCGAAATAATCGGCCGCCGCGACCGGACGGATGTCGCGAAGCCGTCTGATCGAAAACAGGCTCA
Organism: Blastocatellia bacterium; assembly: GCA_036277095.1. Taxonomy (GTDB): domain Bacteria; phylum Acidobacteriota; class Blastocatellia; order UBA7656; family UBA7656; genus DASUNP01. Next base: position 19,011 of record DASUNP010000115.1, on the reverse strand, counting down.
GCAGCGATACGGTGTCGAGATGGCTAGAATGATTCGCGACAAGTACGAAAGGCTTAGAAGCATTCAGGCTCTCGCGCCCCCGCACGCGGAGGCCGATGAACAGGTGTATGAACGGCTTGATTATGAGCAGAAAAAATAGCATCTGCGCGATGTCGCGCGCGGTCAGCTTTCGCGCTTTGCTTGCCTGCGTCATCTGCTCAATCCCAGGGGTGGAAGTAGCGCACGTAATGAAAGAAGATCGGCGCTGCGTAACAGAGCGAGTCAATTCGGTCTAGCACCCCGCCGTGACCCGGAATTATCTGGCCGAAATCTTTGACGCCGAAATCGCGCTTGACGGCGCTCATGACAGCGCCGCCGCAAAAGCCTGCCACAGAGATCATCAGCGATACGAGAATTGTTTCAACCACCGAAAACGGGGTGAGGAAACGAATGGCGAGGCTTACCAGAGTCGCGCTCGCTATGCCGCCGATAAAGCCTTCCCATGTCTTGTTCGGGCTTACGGCAGGGATGATCTTGTGGCGGCCAAAAGTTTTGCCCCACACGTATTGCAGCACGTCGCTTATCTCTACTACGAAGACCAGAAACAACACGAGCATACGGCCCGACACGCTCGCGCCTTTCAGTTCTGTGACCGTGAGCAGAAAAGCCATGTGGCTCAAGCCGAAGACGAAAGCCATCAGACCCCATTGAATCTGCGAGGCCGACCGCACGAACCCGCTCGTCTCTTTCGACAGGACGAGCCGGACGGGCAGGCTCAAAAACATGTAGACGGGGATGAAGATTATGAACATCCCATACCAGTTGATGCCTATCAAATAATACTGAATCGGTATGGCTAGGAACGTGAAGACGAGGCCGTGATGATCGGCCGGGCGCGTCTTCAATAGGGTGATGTACTCTTTCATCGCCCAGAAGCTGAGAAATGCAAAAAAGACGAGCGCGATGGGATTGCTGACAACGAGCGCTCCGAAAAATACGGCGGCCATTATCCACCACGCGCGCACGCGCGCCGCGAGCTCCGCGAAATCTTTCTGCGGCTTTGCCCAGCGCAAGAGCGCCACCGCGACAGAGGCGACCGCGAGTACGCCCAGGACTATCAATCCCATACGGCTTACGGGAGTGAGGTTCTTCAAAGCGTTAAGCATCATTGCGCCCTTAATTCCCGGAGCGATTTTGAGACTCGATTCCAGCAGGTCACGAACGTAAGCAATGCTGCTGCGGCAAAAATCCAGGGCCATAGCTTAAGGGTGGCGGGCAGCGCGAATGTGATCGAGGCCAGCGCGCCGACAATAAAGGCGCGGTCGCTTTTCCCCATCGGCCCTTCGTAACGGCGGCTGGCGCCGAGCGCGCGGCCTATCACCCCGCAGAACTCTGTCAGCAGCGCTCCTATAGCGAATGCTATTACGGGCCACTCGGAGGGTTCGTGGACAAAGGCCAGCGGCAAGTAGAGCCCCAGGTCCGAGATAGCGTCTCCCAATTCGTTCAGGACCGCGCCGAGCGGCGTCGCCATGTTAAGCTCGCGCGCCATCATGCCGTCTATGGCGTTGAGCGCCATGCGCGCGAACAGCCAGACGGGCAACAGCAGCAACAGGGCAGGCCATCGCGCGGCCCTTGAGATGACAGCACCTGCGGCTACGGACCCTGCTACCGCAATCAGCGTGATGGCGTTCGGCGTCAACCCGAGCGCCGCGAGCCTACGCATCAGCGGTCTGAGCAGACCTTGAAATCTTGGCTTGAGATCATAAACGGATGGCATAAGAGACTAGAGGGCCTGACGGCGCGGTTGATTATAGCATAAAGTGCGGGCGGAGATTGTAGACTGAACAAAGGCAAAAGAAAAAGGCGCGGGCCCCCACCCGCGCCCTCTACTGCTATTCGCTCATCAGGTTTGGGAGGACCTATTGTGGCGATAGCAAGTAAAGAATGAGAGCTTCGACACCGCTTGCAGACAAACATGGAATTTTGCCGCGCGCGTCCTTGATGGAATGGTTTTGCGAAGTTAGGAAGATTGCCTGCTTGTAACCCATCCCTCTTGTCCGATCTTTAATGCTGATGCAACGTCCAAGACATGCATACAATAATGCTAGACCGGGCTGAAGGGCGAAAAATACATCCGGGCAAAAAAAATCGATTTGAGATTTCGAATTCGAAATCTCAAATCGATCCCTGGTTCCTGCTTACTGTCCCTGCACGGCGATTTCGTTGACCACGCGAGTCACGCCTTTAACGGAGCTTGCGACGATTTCAGCTCGCGCCTTGAGGCCTGCTCTGGGCACCAGCCCGCTCAACGTGACAGTCCCGTTATTGAACTTGACGTTGATCGGGTGCGAGCGCAACTCCGGGTCATCCGTAAGCTTTGAAATAATATCGACCTCTATGCCTGTGTCGGTGACAGCCGGAGTGGTTGACTGAGTCCCGGCGGGCGCGGGCACCGGCACGGGGACCGGAACCGTTGTGGTCTGCGCCGGAGGCGCGGGCACCGTGATGACGACGGGCGGCTGCTGCGAAGGTTGCTGCGCCGGGACGGTTTGAATCGGTTCGGCTCTCTCCTGCGCAAGCTCCGCATCGCGCGCCTCGGACTGGTTGTTTGTAAACAACAGCGTGAGCAGCACAGCCGCCGCAACCGCAGATATGACTATCGCGGCAATCGCAGCGCCGCTCATTCCGCGCCGCTCGTATAATACATGCTGGTGCTCGGTTTCAACCTGCCCGACTCTACTAGTGGGTTCGCTTTCAATAACTGTTCTCCGCTCGTGATATTCAGCCATTTTCTTTCCCTGCCTTTCTATAACTACGTCGAGCCTGTACGGTAACGCGGCGTTGCGAAATCGGCCCACGTACCGAATCAGACCAACAAACAGGCTAAACTAATGCCGACAGTAAAAGTGGCAAGATGTGTGCCGTTATCAAAACCCGGAGCTGTGTAGTTTTCCTTGCTTGATTGTGAAAGAGGCTCTGGCGGGGCCATAAGGGCATGTGATGATAGCCTCTACGCGATACTCGCCATCGGGCAACGCGCCGTCGAGTTTTATAGTAGACTCTTGTTCATCGTAGCCCGCAGGCGTCTGGCCTAAGGTGTACCGCGCGACGTTTTGGCTGAGCGGCGGTCGCATCTCATCGATAGCTTTGATGCTCCATCTGCCGCCTGTGCCTTCGACGCGCAGCGAGCGGACGCGGAAGCCCTCGGCGACACTGATATGTAATCCGTTATCCTCAGAGACGCTAACCTCTGCTCCGGACTCTGACATAGAGAGGGCTAAGAAGAGAAAGGCTGCGAAAGCGATCAAGCCCAACGAGGCTAGCGATGACGCGACCGCTGCTAAGGTAGTTCTCCACGCGCGCCCGCGCACAGCGCCCCATATGAAAAATATTATCGATATGACCGAAGCTATTATTGCAGCGAGCGCGGCAATCGAATAGCGGTCGTTCTGCGCGCAAACGTCGCGCAACGCGAAGCGGTAGCCCGCGTATAAGACCACTCCGGCAAAGGCAAGGGTCGCAAGCCCTATGCCGATGAGTGTAGCCGCCGATACTTTTCCGTCATTGTTTGTCATTGCCGATTTAATCAAATGATACTATACTCGCGCTCGATTGAAGGAGGTCTAAGATGAGCGGTATGCCTGACAACTTGCCCCCCGATTACCCGGATTACCTCAGACACACGGACGCGGATACGCCCGATCCTACGTGGGAACAGATCACGCGCGGCGGTAGTGCGGATATGATCGCGCACATCTGCCGCATAGTGGGCAACACAGAGAATCAAAAAGACGTGCAGGATTGGTGGAACAAATGGCCCGTCGCTTACCGACGGACCGTCGGGCTTCTCATCGACAAGATTTACAACGAAGGGTGGCTCGACGTGGTCGGCCCCATCAACGATGGGACGCCCTGGGACGGGGGCTTCTACTTCTGGCCTCTGGCTTCGGGCCAGGGCACGCTGGCCGACGTGCTCGATTCAAAATCGGGCAAGAAAGGAGTCTATACTCAATGCGACCTGAGCAACGGGTTGTTCGCCTACATCAACGCCTGGAATCATAAAGACTGGGATCGCGGGTGGATGGAGAACAACACGGGCACGGCTGCGCTGCACGTCGGGATGCGGAAGAACGGGTCGGCTGAAGTGCATTTGGAAGTCTTCAACTCGCTCTACACCCACGGGGCGCCGCGCAAGGACGTGACGCGGATACCGCTGCTCGGCTCATACAACCACAAGCTGTTTCCGCTGCACCGCCGCTGGGAGCAGTCCGAGTACCAGCAATACGTGCGCACGTCGGCCAATTTTTATCACTTGATGCGCGCCGATAAAGTACCACTCTCTTTCTAGCTTGCTGGCGGCTCGCCGGGCGCTCTTTCGACTGCCACCCCGTGTTTGTAGACCATATCGCCCCCGAGCCAGCCTGAGATCGAGATCAGAATTATCCCCAATATCGACAGCAGCACTGGAATGGTCAGGCTACGGCCTACCATGTCGGAGCCTTTGATCGTCCGCAGGTAGAGGCTGGCGCCAAAGATGAGAAGCGCCAGAACATTCAACCTCGCGTGCCAGCCTGCGATCTTCTTCACGCGCGGTTCCTTTATCGAAAAGTAATCGATCAGACCGGGCACGGCTGCCATCACTGCCCCGACCGTTCCGGCGGCCATCGTGTAAAACGATATATCGTCCCAGATGGAAGCGGCGTTGTGATCGAAGAAATAATAGATCGCGTCAGCTATTAGCGAAAACGTCCACAGAGCGAACGGGAAGGGTATGAGCATCGGGTGAACCGGGTGGCCTCCAATGCTTGCGGGAGTCCTCATGACTTTCTCCTTTTTGCGCTCCACAGTTTAAAGTTCAAAGATGCCGCTAGAAAAGGATTATTAGCTGTTGTATTATTACATCAGCTAAACGCGCGTTGTCAAAACCGCGACAACCCGACCTGGCGTGGCTCGCTTGTCATTAGAAGATCAAAAGGGATCGAGCCTTTATGAACAGCGAGTCTGGACAAACAAATACCATATGGATGGCCTCTAGCGGGCCGGAAGAATTCTCCCCGCTCGCCGAAGATACAAGCGCGGATGTTTGCATAGTCGGCGCAGGAATAGCGGGCATGACGACGGCTTATCTGCTCGCGCGCGAGGGCAACTCGGTCGTAGTCCTCGACGACGGCCCTGTAGGCGGAGGCATGACCGTGCGGACAACCGCGCACCTGTCAAACGCGTTTGACGACCGCTACGTTGAGATGGAGCGCCTTCACGGCGAGAAGGGCGCGCGACTGATAGCCGACAGCCATACGGCGGCAATAGACCGCATTGAAGAGATAGTCAATCGTGAGCAGATCGAGTGCGATTTCGAGCGCTTAGACGGCTTTCTTTTCGGGCCGCCCGATGAGTCGAAACAGATTCTCGAAGACGAGCTGAAAGCCGCACACCGCGCGGGGCTCGAAGAGGTCGAGCAAGTCGCACGCGCCCCCATCGAATCATTCGACACGGGAACGTGCTTGCGCTTTCCGCGCCAGGGGCAGTTTCATCCGATGAAATACCTGGCGGGGCTGGCACGCGCGATCACGCGCGACGGCGGGCGAATATTTACGGGCACTCACGCCGCAGAGATCGAAGGCGGCGCTCAGTCGCACGTAAAGACGAGCGACGGCTTTACCGTCGCGGCCCGCGCCATCGTCGTCGCGACGAACACGCCCGTCAACGACGTAGTCGCCATCCATACGAAGCAGGCTCCTTACACCACCTATGTAATCGGCGCGAGAGTGCCGAGCGGGTCAATCGCGCGCGCCCTCTACTGGGACACGCTAGATCCTTATCATTACGTTCGACTTCAAACAGTCTCCGCCGAAGAGAGCCGCACAGGGGAAAGCTACGAGTTGTTGATAGTCGGCGGCGAAGATCACAAGTCCGGGCAGGAAGACGACGCCCCCGAACGCTACTCCCGGCTTGAGAAATGGACGAGAGAGAGATTCCCCCTGGCGGAAACGATTGTGTACCGCTGGTCGGGCCAGGTGATGGAGTCGGTCGACGGGGTCGCTTTCATCGGCCGCAATCCCGGCGATGCGCAAAACGTTTATATCGCCACGGGCGATTCGGGCCAGGGCATGACGCACGGGACAATCGCGGGAATATTGATTACGGATTTAATCATGGGTAGGGAGTGTTCGTGGGTTCCGCTCTACAACCCGTCGCGCGTGACGTTCGGCTCTGCGGGCGAATTCGCCAAAGAGAATATCAACGTCGCCGCGCAGTACGTCGCGGATTATTTGTCGGGTGGCGAGGTCGGCTCTGTCGAAGAGATCGCGCCCGCGAGCGGCGCCGTCGTCCGTCGCGGGCTGATAAAGGTTGCCGCATACCGCGACGAGGACGGGACGCTGCATGAGCGTTCGGCTGTATGCACGCACCTCGGATGTATAGTGTCGTGGAATTCGGGTGAGAAGACCTGGGATTGCCCGTGTCACGGGTCGAAGTTTGACCGTTTCGGCAAGGTTATCAACGGCCCGGCAAACAGCGACCTTCCGCCCATTGAAGAATAGTGATCCACGAAGAACACGAAGAGACACGAAAAGAATCTTCGTGTTCTTCGTGGATAAATCTTAGGGGATGGTAACGGTCAGCGTCTGCGGCGGCGCAAGCGGGCTATGGTCATTAGCGGCAAGAGTGATTGTTATCTTGTGCGCTCCGCTTGAAAGCCCGTGGAAGCTGAGCTTCGGACTGGTCGTTGCGATCACAGGACCGTCGTCGACCTGATAGTGGATGTGGCCCTGACCGGCCTTGGGTTGTTCATTAGCCGTAGCCGGGTCCGTGAGCTGTATTCCCTTCACATCGACCGTGACGGTGGCCTCTTTCTTCTGAGCCTTCGCCTCAGGATCGACAAGCTTTGCGGTCATCGTGGCCGTGCCGGCCTGAGCCTTAGCCATCTCTTGCTTCGCCATAGCCGAGTGATCGTGCTGTGGTTTATCCTGCGCGCCGACCACAAGATTGATGCTTAACACCAGCGCGGTCAGGATTGTGACAAAAACTACTGCTCTGAAACTGGTCCGATTCATGATTTCCCTCCTTATTCGTTTGGGCGACATTGCAACAAAACGGGACGCTAATGTACGCCTAAAGAAACGCGGCTTCGCATAGAAAGCCCTTAAGCCTTTACACACCTTGATTTGAACAATCGCCGCGATTATGCGAGATCATTAGAGCGCAATAACCGTGCCATTTGGGAGGGGGAGGGATAAGGGATGAAAAGGATTTGAAATCTCAAATCTCAAATCTCAAATGAAAAAAGCGAGCGTGCGCTTAGAATCCTTTTCATCCCTCATTCCTCATCCTTTGGGAGCTGCGTGGTTGCAGACGTAGTTTATGAGTGTGCGGATAGCAATCCCCGTGGGGCCTTTCGACATGTAAGGCTTCCGCTCGTTCTCCCATGCGGTGCCTGCTATATCGAGGTGGACCCAGGGCGTCTCTTCGGCAAACTCGCGCAAAAAATAGCCGGCCGTGATCGTTCCGGCGTAGCGGCCCGCAGAGTTCTTAATGTCCGCGATGTCGCTCTTAATCATCTCGCGGTACTCTTCGTCCATTGGCAGTTGCCAGAATCGCTCGCCCACTTCGCGACCCGCCTGACGAATCTCTTCTATGAACTCCTGGTCGTTGCCCATTATTGCGACGTTTATCGAGCCGAGCGCGATCGAAACCGCGCCGGTCAACGTAGCCAGATCGATTATCTTCGTAGCGCCCAGCTTCCGCGCGTAGGCGATGGCATCGGCCAGGATCAAGCGCCCTTCGGCGTCCGTGTTTATAACTTCAATCGTCTTTCCGCTCATCGCGCGCAAAACGTCTCCGGGCTTGTAAGCGCGGCCCGAAGGCATGTTCTCCGTCGAAGGCATGACGCCGATGACGTTCACGCGCGGCTTGAGCTGCGCTATTGCTCGCATCGCGGCGAGCGTGGCGGCAGCGCCCGACATGTCATACTTCATCTTCTCCATGCCTTCCGCAGGCTTTATGGAGATTCCGCCGGAATCGAACGTTATCCCCTTGCCGACGATCGCGATCGTCTCGGCGTCGTTGCCCATAGGCTCTGCCTCTTCCGGCAGGTAGCGCAACACTATGAGCTTCGCGGGCTCGTCCGACCCGCGCGCGACTCCCAACAGCGCGCCCATGCCAAGCTCTTTCATCCGAGCTTCGTCTAAGACATCTATATCCATCCCGAAGCGCGTGGCCGTCTCCCGCGCGCGCTCGGCAAGCTCCGAAGGCGTCAGCGTCGAGCTTGGCTCGTTCGAAAGCTCGCGGGCGAGGTTCACAGCCTCGCCAATTATCCGCCCGCATTCGACGCCGCGTTCGAGCCCTTTGTCTGAGCCAGGCGCGGCGGCGACCAGCACAAGCTCGTCTATGCGTCGCTCCTCTTTGTGCTCGGTCTTGTACATGTCAGGCTCGAAAAGCCCTATCAAAGCACCCTCGACCGCAGCCTGCGCCGCGCGCTCAAGGTCAAGCTGCGACCTCCGGAGGATAGCCATCGAGCGCGCGCCTTTGCCGCGTAGAAACCGCGCGGCCGTCCCAGAAACCTTGCGTATGGTGTCGAAGGAAAACTCTTCGCGCTTGCCCGCGCCTACCAACAGCAGACGGCGCGCGCGTATCTGGCCGGGGTTGTGGATGTAGACCATGTCCCCCTGCTTGCCGCGCATCTCGTCCGTGCCGAGCAACTCGCTCACAGCCCCGCCCGCGCGCTCGTCCAGCTCTTTGAGCGCGCCTTCGTCTGCCCCCTCGCCCTCGTAGATGGTCACAACGAGCGCGTCGGCCTCGACTTCATAGAACTTTCCTGAATCCGCCCTGACTTCCATCTTTCCCCCATTTTGGATTTTGGATTTTAGATTTTGGATTGAAGAGAATTTGCGCGTCTTGGAGCTTTCATGAAATACCGTTTCCGGTAATCCAAAATCCAAAATCCAAAATCTAAAATCCCTTGCTTCTTTCTTTCATCATCGCGCGAGCCTCTCGGTCGGCCTCGCGTTTGCGCTCAGTCTCACGCTTATCGTAAAGCTTTTTGCCCTTCGCGACCGCCAGCTCTATCTTGATGCGCCCGTTCTTGAAGTACATTTTCGTCGGGACGAGCGTGAGGCCCTTCTCTTGGGCTTTTCCCGCGAGGCGGTGAATCTCCGCCTGGTGCAGGAGCAGTTTTCGTGTGCGCGTAGGCTCGTGATTCTCGCGGTTGCCGTGGCTGTAAGGGCTGATGTGCGCGTTTAGAAGCCAGGCCTCGCCCTCGCGTATCAGCCCGTAGCTGTCTTTGAGGTTGCAGCGCCCTTCGCGTATAGATTTTACTTCTGTGCCCGTAAGCGCGATGCCGCACTCGTAGGTTTCAAGAATGTGGTAGTTGTGGTAAGCCTCTCGATTCGACGCCACCACTTTTTCACTAGACATAACTGATAGGACGCCTGTGTTCCCTACGGCAAGAATATATCCGATGCCGCAACAGGCGCGCAACGCCGAAGTTATCTGTTTCATGCCCGCGCGGTCGGTAGTGTAGAATTGAACAGGGACTTCTTAGGATGAAAGCGCGAGAAAGATTTTCGAGACAGATTCTGTTTGACGATATAGGCGAGGTCGGGCAAGGGCGGCTCGCCCGCTCCCGCGCGGTTATCATAGGCTGCGGCGCGCTCGGCGCGATTCAAGCCGAGACGCTCGCGCGCGCGGGCGTGGGCAGTCTGGTTTTGGTCGACCGCGATTTCGTAGAAGAGTCCAACCTCCAACGCCAGATCATGTTTGAAGAGGCGGACGCGCGCGAAAGGATTCCTAAAGCCGTGGCCGCCGCCCGCCGCATCGGTCGCGTCAATTCTGATATCGAGGTTGAAGCGATAGTTACGGATGTCAATTTCGAGAACGTGGAAGAGATCATCACCCGCGCGGACGTTGTGCTTGACGGCACCGATAATTTCGAGACCAGGTTCTTAATCAACGACGCAGCGATCAAGCACGCGAAGCCCTGGGTCTACGGCGCGGCGGTAGGGTCATACGGTTTGACCATGACGGTCATACCGAATGAGACGCCCTGTCTGCGCTGCGTCCTTGAACTGATGCCCGACCCGGGCTCGGGCCCGACCTGCGACACGGCGGGCGTGTTGATGCCAGTAGTCTCCGTCGTAGGCTCGATTCAATCGATCGAAGCTATAAAACTGCTGACGGGGAATACCGAGAGACTTCATCGCTCTGTCGTCAGCATCGATGTGTGGGATTTTCAGTTGAGACAAATCCCCCTCGAAAATTTTTCGAGCAACGAGGACTGTCCCGCGTGCGGACTCAGAGACTTCGAGTTCTTAAGAGGCCGGGCGCGACAGGTGACGACTACGCTTTGCGGCCGCAACGCCGTGCAGATTGCGAAAGCGGGCGCGGCCAGCATTGATTTTCGCGCGCTCGCCGAGCGGTTGAAGCCGCTCGGCGAGGTCGCGTTCAACGATTTCCTGCTCAGATTTCGAGTGGACGGGTACGACATAACGGTCTTTCGTGACGCGCGCAGCATAATTCGCGGCACGGCGGACCCGGCAGTCGCGCGCGGGGTCTACGCGCGCTACATAGGAACCTGAAAGCAGGGGCCAGGGGCCAGGGGCCGGGGCGCAGGGATTTGTAATTTCAAATCTCAAATTTGAGATCTCAAATTCTCTGCTCCCTGACCTCTGACCCCTGACCCCCGACCCCTGATTATGAAAACAGGCGTAGAGATTTTGAGGGCGGCGGCGGGCGAGGCGTTCGAGCGCGATTTTCTGGGCGAGAGCGAGGTCATAGTGCGGCGCGAGGGTTATAGCCGCGCGCGCCATCTATTTACCGTTAATGGCCGCACTATCGCGAGGCTCAGGTGGCGCGGGATGCGGCAGGCCGTCTACGAGGCCGAAGGCTTGAGGTTTGAAATCAATGTTACGGCGCTGGGAAAGCGCATAGCTATCATCTCTGAGGATGGGAGCGAGTCTTTTCTCGTCGAGCGGTCGCGCGCCAACCCTCACCGCGAAGGTCTGCGTGCGGAGATGGCCGAGGGAGACAACTTCCGTTTGATGAGGTCATTCGACAGTCGTTTCAGGTCCGAGACTTCGTTCGTCGTGCATAAAGAGTTTTACGCCTCGACTCTGTTAGTCTGCCGTTTCGACACGCGGCGCCGGACGCAAACGACCGTCAGAATCGAGGTCAAGCCGGTGATGAAATGGGAGTCGCGATTCGTGCACAGGCTGATCGCGCTCATCGCCTGCCGCATAATTCTCGAACGCCGTCATTCGGGCGCGCGCCCGCTCAGGGTCAAAGAGAAGCCGCGCTCGTTTGCGAGCAGCGCCCGCGTGCGGGAGCGAAAACGGGCCTTCTGATTCGGATTCCGGTCGCGCGGTAATTCGTGGTAAGCTGTCTAAATCCGAAAGCTGTGAAATCATTTTCAGCAGTGATTCAGTTCTTTATTGGAGAGATTTATGTCGCGCAAAAAGAAGAATACAGAGCCGCGCCGCCTGCGCACCCCGATAATAATTGCGATGGTCCTGGCCGTCCTGGCCGGAGGCTTCGTTATTTCATCAACTTCCTGTTCAAAAGGCGGACAGGCTATAACCGTCTCCGCCACGCCCGTTCCCACGTCGAGCCTCTCGACGAGTCTTGAGGAATATCGAGGCAAAGTCGTCATACTCAACTTCTGGGCGGTCTGGTGCGGCCCGTGCCGCGTCGAGATACCGGATTTCGTCAAGCTCCAGGACAAGTACCGCAGCCAGGGCTTTGAGATAGTCGGCGTCTCTATGGACAAGGTATGGCCGCGCGGAGGCGGACCAGAAACGGTCGCCCCTTTCATGAAAAGTTTTAACATCAATTACACCGTGTTGATGGTAAACGACACGTCGGCCCTGGCCGGTTATCAAATCCCGTCGGCAATACCCACTACATACGTGCTGGACCGCGAGGGCCGCATCGTCAAATCTTATCTCGGCCCGAGGTCTATGGAAGTCTTTGAGCAAGACATAAAGCCGCTTCTTTAACGCGTGGCTGCAAAAGGTGATCTGAGGCCGGGGGCTCGTCGTGGCGAGTCTTCAGGGTGAACTCATGAAACCCATTACCGAGCAGGTCAATCCAAAGACAAAAGATATCGACCGCCTTTCGGCTCTCGAAATCGTCACGCTCATAAGCGAAGAAGACCGCGCGGTGGCCGAAGCAGTATCGTTGGTGCTTGAAGACGTAGCCAGGGCTGTCAACTTGATAGTCAAGCGGCTCGACGCCGGCGGCCGCTTGATCTACGTCGGCACGGGGACGAGCGGGCGGCTGGGCGTGCTCGACGCGTCAGAATGCCCGCCCACTTTCGGAGTCTCGCCCGACCTTGTGCGCGGGGTGATAGCCGGTGGCCCCAACGCTCTGCAAACATCTGTCGAAGCCGCCGAAGACGACCCGGAACAGGCGCGGCGCGATCTGGAGGCGCTCGATCTCGGGCCGCTCGACGCGGTCGTCGGCATATCGGCCAGCGGGAACACACCTTACACAATCGGCGCAATCGCGCATGCGAAGGATGGCGGGGCGATCACCATCGCCATCACCTGCAACCCGGAATCCGAGATGGCGCGGATCGCCGAGGTGAACATAGTCCCTGCGGTCGGCCCCGAAGTGATAGCCGGCTCGTCGCGGATGAAAGCCGGGACGGCTCAGAAGATGATTCTTAACATGCTCTCGACGGCCTCGATGATAAGAATGGGGCTCGTCTACAGCAACCTGATGTCAAATTTGAAGGCTACGAACGACAAGCTTCGGCACCGCGCAATCGACATACTCTCTGAAGAAACCGGCATAACTCACGAGCAGGCCGAGGTCGCTTTCAAGGCGGCGGGCGAGGACCTCCGGCTCGCGCTCTTGATGTTTCGCTCCGAGCTGTCGCTGAAAGAGGCCGAGCAATTGCTCGCGGAGCACAGCGGTTCGGTGCGGCGCGCGCTTGATAGTCTCGGCTGACTTGCCTTTCTACTTCGACGCACACCAATAAATCCATGAACGAACTCTTTTTATCGAACGCCTTGATTGCGCTTGAAGAGGGCTTCAAGCGCGGCTGCGTGCTGATTAGCGACGGGCGCATTGGCGAGGTAGTAGAAGACGAGCCAGGCGGCGTGGCAAATCGGTTTGATCTGGGCGGAGCATACCTGGCGCCGGGCATGATCGATATTCATATACACGGGTCGGCGGGTGTCGACGTGATGGAGGCGGACGCGGCGGCGCTCAGGAAGCTTTCACAGTTCTTGCTCGCCGAGGGAGTGACAGGCTATTTCGCTACGCTGGTGCCGACAGACGACAGGGGGTATAAAGCCGCGCTCGCGGAGATCGATTCTTACATCAAGCGGCAGAATGAAACGGAGCGAAACGGAGGCGAGCCCTCGGGCGCGCGATTGCTCGGAGTCCACTTTGAAGGCCCGTTCGTAAGCCCCGCGCGATCAGGCGCGCTCGCGCCCGCGCACTTTCGCCAGTACGACGGCGACCCGAGTGCAATAGAGATATTCACAGAGCAGGCGACGGCGCGTTTAATGACGCTCGCGCCGGAAATCGCGGGCGGCATCGATCTGATTCGCGATCTGTCGCGCCGAGGCGTGCGGCTGTTCATAGGCCATACGCAGGCCGATCCTCAAACGCTTGACCTCGCTGTAAAAGCGGGCGCGCGCCACATCACTCACTTTCCGAACGCCCTGGACCCGCTTCATCATCGCAAGCCCGGCGCGGTAGGCTGGGGACTGGTGCGCGGGGACGTGACCGTCGACTGCATAGCCGATTTTCAACACGTCCATCCGTTGATGCTCGAATTGATAATCAGATCAAAGACCGTCGATCACGTCGCGCTAATCAGCGATGCGATATTGCCTACGGGGCTGGGCGACGGCGAATTCCGAGTGTGGGGAGAGCGGATCTCTGTGCGCAATGGTAAGACAGCGCTCGCCGCCGGGCCTGCCGAAGGCACGATAGCCGGTTCCGTGATAACGATGAACCAGGCACTCAAAAACGTTATCGGCATGGGCGTCGCGCCTGATAAGGCCATTCGCATGGCTACGATTGTTCCCGCGCGCGCCGCCGGCGTAGACCTTGACGTTGGCTCAATAGAGGTCGGCAAGCGCGCAGACCTTGTCGTATTTGATAAAGATTTCAACGTGCGGATGGGAATTATCGGCGGGAAGGTTGCTTTCGACAGCCGGCCGTCTAATTAGTCGTGTGTAATTAATCGAGCGCGTCAAGCGCTTCCTGTATCTCTTTGCGAGTCTTCTCGTCGCCCGAGGCCGATGCCGCATCAATGCCGCGATGCCAGATAGCGCGCGCGTCCTCAATCTGTTGCAGGTGCATGAGCACGCGGCCCAGGTGGTAATAAGCAGGCACATAATTCGGATCGCGAGCGATCACCTCTTGAAATTGAGCCACCGCTTCAAGCCCGCGCTGCTCTTTTTCAAGCTCAAGCGCCAGCGCGTAGCGCGAGAATGAATCGTTCGGCTCTGCGGCGACGAACTCTTCGAGCATCTCTCTGCGCGTCTTCATGTCCTACCCCTCCGAGCCTTCAAAGCGAAAAGAGCATAAAGGCTTTTGACGGTCCTCTATGCTCTTTATTCTAGCAAATCAGTCGCGGTACGGCCGTATGCCGTACCAGTAGAACGCAAAAAGAGTAATGAAAAACGCCAGGATATAGGCCGCAACCAGAAAAGTGCTGATCTTCACCCTTTCAGCCTACTCTTCGCTGTTCGCGCTCTCTTGCTCTATTTCAACCGGCTCGTTGACGGGCTCGGCTGGAGCGGTACGGTTTGGCACCGAAGCCGAAGCGGCGGCGGCCGCCGCGCGCTCGCCGCGCGTATCCCGCTCGCGGATTCGGGCAGCCTTGCCGCGCAGCTTGCGAAGGTAGTAGAGCTTCGCGCGACGCACGCGGCCCCTGCGCACCAGGTCTATGTGATCGATGATGCTCGCGTGGAGCGGGAATATGCGCTCGACGCCCACGCCGAAGCTGGTCTTTCGAACGGTGATCGTCTCCCGCACGCCGCTGTGCTTGCGCGCGATTACTATTCCCTCGAAAACCTGGAGCCGCTCCTTATCACCTTCTTTGATGCGCACGTGAACGCGGACCGTGTCGCCCGGCTGGAACTCAGGAATATCATTGCGTAATTGTCGTGTTTCGATTGTCTCTACTGTTTGATTCATCGCGATACCTCGTTATAGCTCGAACGGCTAATTATCATTCTCCTTCAAAATCTTTTCGACCTCTCTCTGCTCGCTTTCTGAAAGCGAAGCCTTTCGGATAAGGTCAGGCCGGCGGCGAGCCGTCTTCTCCACTGCTTTACGCCGCCGCCATGCTTCGATCTCGGCGTGATTGCCGCTTGTCAAAACGTCCGGCGTTTTCAAACCGCGATACTCGGCGGGCCGAGTGTAATGCGGATAATCCAGCAAATTATCTGCGAATGATTCCCGCTCGGATGATTCCTGGCATCCGAGCGCGCCCGGGATCAGCCGCGTGACGGCATCGACTACGACCATCGCCGGTATCTCGCCTCCCGAAAGCACGTAATCGCCGATCGAGACTTCGTCGGCCACGGCGTGCTCGACGACGCGCTCGTCTATGCCTTCGTACCGGCCACAGACCAGGACGAGCTTCTCGCGCAGCGAGAACTCTTCGGCCATACTCTGGCTAAAGAGCCGCCCCTGAGGCGAAAGCAGCACCACCCGCGCGTCCGTGTCGCCTTGTGTCATCGCCTCGATTGCGCGAAAAAGCGGTCCCGGTTTCATCACCATCCCGGCCCCGCCTCCGAAAGGGCGATCATCGACCTGTCGGTGGCGGTCGTGCGTGTAGTCGCGCAAGTCGTGGGTGACGATCTCTATCAGCCCCGCCTCGCGAGCGCGGCGAATTATCCCAAAATCAAAGACCTCACGGAAAATCTCCGGGAAGATGGTTATAATATCGAACCGCATCCTGAGTCCTGAGTCTTGAGTGCTGAGTCCTGAGTAATAGTTTTCACTCAGCACTCAGCACTCGGGGAACCCGCGCCAGCGGGTCGCAGGACTTTTATAAATCCAGCAGTCCTTCTGGCGGGTTGACGGTGATACGTCTGTTATCCACATCAACCTCGGTGCAAATATCATCGGCAAACGGTATCAGGAGTTCACGGTTTGCTCCGCTTTCGACCACCAGCAGATCCGTGCCCCCCGTGCGCATCAACCGCGCTACCCGGCCTAGATTAACGCCGTCGGTCGTAAAGACTTCGGCGCCCACTATCTCGTATTCAAAAAACTCGTCCTGATCGAGCATGGCCCGATCCCGTTCGGCTACGACGAGGCGGCCGCCGACGAGCTGTTCGGCCGCAGTCATCGTGTCGTAACCTTCGAATTTCAAAATCACCCGCCCCTTGTGGAACCAGTGGTCTTCGATCGCAAGCTTTAGCCTGGCTCCCGTGGGCATCCACACGGTGACGTGGTCAAGCGAGCCGAATCTTTCCGGGGAATCGGTCTCGATGTCGCAGGCGACTTCACCGCGTATGCCGCGAGCGCGAGCGATGCGCGCTATCACCACATCCTCTTGCGATGCGTCTGAGTTGTCGCCTGCCGTGGTCACTACTCCAAAATCTCAAGCACGAATCGCTTCTTCAATTTCATGCCGGCTGCGCGCAAAATCGTTCGCATGGCGCGAGCGGTGCGTCCCTGCTTGCCGATCACCTTACCCAAATCCTGATGCGCGACTCTCAGCTCAATCACCGTAGTGGCTTCCCCTTCAACTTCTTTGACCTCTACCTGGTCCGGGTAATCGACGAGAGCCTTTACAACGGTCTCGACGACCTCTTTCAATGAGCCGTCCTCGTTCATAGGTTATCTCCTTCAGATCACAGGTCGGAAACGAAGGACGCGCGGAGAGGGCTGCGCTGATTCTCAACATCGGGACGGCATTACCCAATCACCAGCAAATCAGCTTTAGCCATTTGCCTCGGCGCTCGGAGCCGAAGCTTTAGCCGCGCGCTTAATAAGACTACGCACCGTCTCAGATGGCTGCGCTCCGCGTTCTATCCAATAGTTGAGCCGCTCGTGGTTGATATTGACCACGGCCGGGTTGCGGCAAGGGTCGTAATAACCGACCACCTCGACAAAGCTGCCATCGCGCTTCGTCCGCTTCTCGGTTACGTTGATCCTGTAAAAGGGCTTCTTCTTTGCGCCCATTCTCGTCAATCTGATCGCTAACAAAATACACCTCCAAGTTCGATTGCTGAGATCGATCGTGGATTTCGCCAGGCTCGACCTCTCTTAAACTTTACCCTTTGATTCGTTTATCTCTGGCAACCCGGATCAGATCGCCTTAAGCGTCCGGGCGGGCGGGGTTTCGCTGTGTGATCTCAGATGTCAGGCAGTTGACCGCCTGCCGCCCTTATTAATGATTAATTATACCAGAGAATCGAACCTCATCGTTTCTTTTTCTTCTTTTTCCTCTTCGTAGCCTTGCGCCGACCGCCCCCGCCGCCTAATCCGCCCATCATCCCGCCTGCAAGCCGTCCGCCTAATCCGCCCATCATCCCCCCGAGCCCACCCGATGTCATCATGCGCATCATCTTGCGCATGTCCAGGTACTCATTGATCATCTGGTTGACTTCTTGCACGCTCGTCCCGCTGCCCCGCGCAATGCGCTTGCGGCGCGAGGCGTTCAACAAGGCATGGTTGCGGCGCTCGTCGGGCGTCATAGAATTTATGATCGCCTCGGTGAGCTTCAGCTTGTCTTCCATCTCGGCCGTCTGTTCGGGCGTCATCTTCAGCCCTCCCAGGAGATTCGACGGCAGCATGTCGAGGAGCTTATCGAGCGAGCCGAGCCGCTTCATCTGCCTGAGCTGGTCGCGGAAGTCTTCGAGCGAAAACTTGTCGCGCGCCAGTTTCTCTTGGAGCTCAAGCGCCTTCTCTTCGTCGACCTCGGCCTGGACCTTCTCGATCAACGAGAGCACATCGCCCATCCCGAGAATTCGCTGAGCTATGCGGTCGGGGTAAAACGACTCGATGGCGTCATAGCGCTCGCCCACGCCTATGAACTTTATCGGCTGACCCGTCACCTCTTTGATCGAAAGCGCAGCGCCGCCGCGAGTATCGCCCTCCATCTTTGTCAGCACAACCCCGGTCAGCCCGACGCTCTCGTGGAACTGTTGGGCCGAACGGACGGCATCCTGACCGGTCATCGCATCGGCTATAAATAGAATTTCGGACGGGACGGTCTCCTGTTTGATCTGCTGAAGCTCGACCATCAACTCTTCATCAACGTGCAACCGGCCCGCAGTATCGATCAGAAGCGTGTCATAGCCTACAAGCTGGCACTCGCGCATGGCCTGCCGTACCAGTTCCAAAGGCTCGTTTACTTCCGGAGCCTCAAAGACCGGCTGGCCTATGGCCTGGGCTATGATCGAGAGTTGTTGGCGCGCCGCCGGGCGATACACGTCGACGGAAAGGAGTAAAGGGCGACGCTTCTGGGTCTCGGCCAGATGCTTCGCAAGCTTGCCCGTAGTCGTCGTCTTACCAGACCCCTGGAGGCCGACGATCATCACAACGTTCGGAATGCGTTTCGTAAACAGGAGCTGGGTCGAAGTGCCTCCGAGCATCTCGACCATCTCGTCGTAGACGACCTTGACTACTTGCTGAGCCGGAGAAAGCGAGCCCATCACCTCTTGACCGAGGGCTTTCTCCTTTATGCGGTCGATGAAGGATTTGACGACCTTAAAGTTCACGTCGGCTTCGAGCAAGGCTATGCGGATTTCGCGCATGGCCGCCTCAATATGAGCTTCGGTCAATCGCCCTTGCCCGCGAAGGTCTTTTAGAACTTTTCTGAGCTTGTCTGAAAGTGCTTCGAACATGATGCTACCAGCCTAAAAGCGGAAACTAATAAAGTAACTTCCGTGCCGGATTATGTCAAGCGTGCGCCAATCGGGTAACCGTTTCATAAAAGGTGGTTGAAAAAGAGGGCTTCTTCCGGCAAGTTCTATTTGGTCAATAACAACTCAGCCGGAGGATAGCCCTCAATGCGTAGATACATTATCCCTACACTTAAAGATTCTGCGCAACCCTGTC
>DASUNP010000114.1:0-2447 GCA_036277095.1 Blastocatellia bacterium | reverse complement strand
CCCCCGCGCCCCCCTGGATGCTGAGGTTCCCGGCGTTGAAACACCGGGCTAAACTCATCGTGCCGCTACGCGGCCGTACCTTTTTTCCATCCGAAAGAGAGGCTCAGTTAATTATTGACTTGGGTTAGAGAGTTTGGTACTTTGCCGAAAGAGAAGGTTTAAATCCTGCCCCTAACACCCGGTTTAAAAGCTCTCACAAACCTGTAAGGAGTCGCAATGAAACAGACAGCCTGTGTTGCCATTATCGTGGCAGCCCTTCTATTCCTATCCGCATCGAAACCCGCCGCAGCCCAGCAGGGAGAGGCAGGCCAAGAAAACCCCGTAGTCAAACGGGCAGACATCTATTGCACCGGCTATATTTCAGAAGCGGAGCCGCGTTTGGACCTTCAGGTAGTGGGGGGCGATAAAGAGAATCAACAGAACGCCTTCGCGCAAGGCGATGTGGTCTTCTTAAACAAAGGCCGCAAGGCGGGCGTCCAACCAGGCGCCGTCTATTACATCCTTCGACCGCTCGGCGAATTCAAACACCCTTTTAAGAAAAAGAAGCTCGGCCACTTCGTCCGAGAGTTAGGCATGTTACGAGTCTTTGAGGTCCAAGACTACACGGCGACGGCAGAGATAACCGTCTCGTGCGACTCGGTCGAGCTTGGCGACGTGCTCAAGCCCTACGAAGAGCAAGTCGGCCCATCCCCGCGCGAGGCCCGCCCGCTCGCGAGATACGGCGAAGGGTCTAACAGCACGAAGGGACAGATCGTCATGTCGCCGACCTTCCGCGAATACCTGGCCGCTAATCAGGTAGTCTACATCGACCTGGGCACCAGACAGGGCGTGCGACCGGGCGATTACTTTACGATCTATCGCAAGATAAACAGCCGCGAAGGCATCGCCAAGATGCCCGACTACGACGTTGTCAACGGTCACGACAGCGGCTACGCAAGCAAGCACTGGAAGGGCGGCGAATATGCGAACAGCGCGACTCGCGAGTCGCGCCAGAAGGTGAAGCGCGAGCGCCCGGAGATACCCCGCAAGGTCCTGGGCGAGCTCATAGTGCTCAAAGTTAACCGCACCGCAGCCGTAGCTTTGATTACGCGGACAAACGCAGAAGTGAACATAGGTGACTTCATAGAGCGCTCCTACTGATCTATAAACTGAGGGCGGGCTTTCAGGCCCGCCCTCAATCCCTCCCCGCCGCGCTTCCCCGCGATCACGCCATAACGGTTCAATCCACTTTGCCACAACTAACCGAACTATTATAATCTGTTTTTGATTAATCTTTGAGGAGGTGCGAGATCGATGTGGCTTAAAGCAAGAATTATTTGTGCGCTTGGAGTGATTTTTTTACTGACAGGTCTGACTGCCATTGCGCCGGCGAAGTCAAGCGCCGCCCCGCAAGATAAAGACAAGAGCGAAAAGTCCAAGAAGGAGAAGGACGACAAAGACAAATCTGACAAGAAGGATAAATCTGCCAAAAGCGACGCCGAGGAGGCTCTCGTAGGAGACGCGGTCTTGTGGCGCGAGCCTACCGATATTGAGAGCCGCGATCTGTTCCACGGAGCGGGCGGGGCCGAGGGGGCGCCAAACCCGTCGGGCACATTTACTTTCGTGAAGCGCGACACAGGCGGCACGTCCGAAAAGATCATTGTTAAGGACGAAAAGGGCCGGGAATGGTCGGTCAAGTTCGGGGCAGAGGCAAGGCCCGAAACTTCAGCCTCGCGAATAGTCTGGGCCGCGGGCTACCACGTGGATCAGAATTACTTCGTCAAAGAGGCTCACATCGAAGGGCGCGGCGGGTTTGACGTTTGGGACGTCAGGTTCGAGCGCAAGGACGATGGCTTTAAGACGCTCGCAAACTGGGCGTGGTTGTCAAACGCCTTTAGCGGCAAGCGCGAGCTACAAGGGCTGAAGGTCTTGATGGCGCTCATCAATAACTGGGACATCAAGGACGTAAACAACAAGATCATTCGCCCTAACAAGGAGAGCGGCGGAGACAGGAATGCTCGCATCTATTACGTGTCTGATCTCGGCGGGACGCTCGGCTCAACGGGCAACGCCCTCTCGAAGATTCCAGGCTTCGGCAACGTACCGGCGGGCTCAAAAGGCAAGCCTGATCAATTCGCGAATCAGGTCTTCATAGACGGCGTGCAGGAGGGCAAGGTCGTCTTTCACTACGAAGGCAAGCACGGCGAAGTGCTCGAAGGCGTTTCGGTTGAGGACGCGCGCTGGATGGGAGATTTGCTCGGTCGCTTATCGGATAAGCAACTGTCGGACGCTTTCCGCGCAGGGGGATTTACCGACGCCGAAGTTGCGATATACGTCAAAGCCATGCGCGACCGAATCAACCAGCTTAAGAATCTCAGGTAAACCAGGGAGTTCAACCTTAACCAACCAGACGGGGGGATGCCCCAAATTAAAATTCATATGAAATTTAATTTGGGGCCTACCCCCGC
>DASUNP010000113.1:0-46710 GCA_036277095.1 Blastocatellia bacterium | reverse complement strand
CTGACCCTGACGGCTTCATCGCCGCCTACGGCTGGACCTTCGGCGACGGCAACACCTCCTCGCAGTCGCAGCCGTCGAACATCTACCAGGGCGCTGGCACATACACCGCTAGGCTCACGGTCACTGACAACCTTGGCGCCACCGCGACGGTGACTACCGTCATTACAGTAAATTCGCCCGCGCCTCCGCCGAGCGGCGGACAGCTAAAGGTGATGACCTGGAACGTCGCCTTCGGCAAGGGGACCGACAACATCTTTAACCCTGACCGGACGGCCACCTACATTGCCAACTTCAATCCTGATCTCGTGGCGATGTGCGAAGTGCCGCTCGCCCTTGCGCCAACTCTGACAACCCTGGTTTCGCAGAAGACGGGGCGCGCGTGGTATTACTACCATGCAGTGAAGTACGTCGGGACGGATGAAGGTAACATGATCCTTTCGAAGTACCCGATTTCCAGCACGAGCTATCGTTTCTTGACCTATCAGCGGTCAGTGGCGCAAGCAACGGTGACGGTAGGGGGCAGGACTGTCAACATATTTGCGACGCACCTCGACCCCGACTCATCGACACGACGCTCGACCCAGATCAACGAGATAAAGAGCTTCGCCGCTGGATTCAGCGAGGCGCGAATCATCGCGGGCGATTTCAATGCCGGGCCGGACACTCCCGAGATGGCGTTGATGCAATCGGGATACTACGACTCGTGGATGCAGGCGATGAATATAGCCGCTGCTACGGCATATCCTGACAACCCCATAGGGATGCACACCAGGACGCGCAGGGGGAGGATCGACGCTATCTGGTATTCCAGCGCAACGTCGTCCATCGTCCTCAGAAGCGGCCAGATACCCGATACCCGCGATCTCAGTAATACGAATGTCGTGATTACGCTCGGCACACTCGACGACAGGGGCGTGAGACCTTCCGATCACAACCCTGCGCTGGCTGTCTTTGATGTGAGATAGATTGAAATGAAGAGGGCGACGCTTGTCGGTTATCCGTCAACAGGCGTCGCCCTCTTCTTCTTACTTCACAAATCTATGGCCGCGCGGCTTTGAAGTTATCGAAAATGACAGTGCCCGGCGCATTGGCTTCGACCTGCCACGTGCCGCCTTTAAGCTCAAATTGGATTGCGCCCAAATTCACAGACGGGCTCCACGGCTTGCTGAACCTTTGGGTCCACGCGCCGGGCAGACCGTTGTTGTCGGGCGCTGTCTCAAAGATCACGCTGCTGCTCGATGAGTTATGGCTTATGCGCAAGAACCTGTGAATGGCCGTGTCATAAGCCATAGTAAGCAATGTCGCCTTTACACCGTTGATTCTCTCCTGAAATATCAAGCTCCCCCCCTCGACAAAAATTCGATAATAGTTATCAACGCTGTTGCCGAGGGTAAACATCGCATCGGCGGTCGTATTGGCGGCACCCGGCTGAACGAGATGAACGTAGCAATACGCGCCGGTGAAATTAAAGACGCTTGTTGACTTGATGCCGTTGTAATGCGATCCGCTGATTCCCTGTCGCAGAGGGCCTATCTCGAAACGCTGGTTCCTTTCGATGGCGGCTATCGATGAATCCGTAAACCCGCTGTAAAGATTTCCCGCTACCCACTTCGCGCCGTCGAGTGAATTGTCATTGAAATCATCCGCCAGCAACACCGTCTCGCCGCTTGGCAGAACATACGTGAATCCGCCGGTCAACGTCGTGCTGAGACCATTTGTATTAGTGACCATCACGTCTACGGCTCCAGCCGCGTGCGCCGGTGTGAGGGCAGTAATAGTTGTGCCGCCCGCCACAGTGACGTTCGTGGCAGGAACCCCGCCTATTATCACCGTTGCTCCGGTCGTGAAGCCGCTCCCGTTTATTGTTATCGACGTTCCTCCGGCTGTCGGTCCCGTGTTCGGAGTGACTGAGCTTACAACTGGCGTCGGGCTCGTCGACAGGTCGAAGAACTCCGTCATATCGGGCGCAGTCGAGGCGGCGGCAGGAGGGTTGTTTAATCCCAGAGCCTGATACAGCAGCCTGAGCGCGCTCTGGTGCTGGTAGAAGGTCGTTGACTGGAACCCTGGCCGCGCGCGCGAGCTTATAACCAGGGTCGCTATGTGACCGCCGCCGTGTTGCGTGTCCGTGTTGTCCGATTCATCGAAAGTGATTATCAGAAGTCCGCCCTGCTGGAAGGCCGCGCTCGCAAGCAGAGGGGCGATGTTGGCTTGCAGCCAGTTGTCGGCTGCTGCCAGCTTATCAGCATCCGTGCAAGAAGGCATGCCTGCGGGGCAATCGTGGGCGTTGTTCTGCTGATTGGGAATGATGTATGAGAAATGTGGCAATTGATTGTTCGCAAGATCGGCGACAAACTGAGAGAACGGCGCGAGCCTGTTTAACTGCGCGGGGCTTTCGAGGACATCAGAAAAATACGCGAACGGGTTATGGCGCTTAACATAAGGGTACGCGTTGTCGCCCGTGTACCCGACCGAGGGGAGGCTTTCGGCGTACGACTTCCAGCTCTTACCCGAAGCCGTCAACTGTCGCACGATGTTGTCAACCGACACGGTGCCCGAAAAATTGCTGTCGTTAGTTATGATCTGCCCTGTCGTCAGCATGAAGTAGTTGCCTATCGAAGGCTGTGTGTTGGCGAAGTAATTCATCGCCAACCCGTACCTGGAGGCGAGGCTGTTAAGGTAAGGCATTGACGAGCCGTTTATCACGCTTTCAAAGCTGTGATTCTCTTCCACCAGCAAGAATACGCGGGCGAACTGCGGCGCAGGCGTTGGAGGCGGAGGAGGTGGCGGCGGGCCGCTCTTAGGCAGTATCGTCGTGTCATTCTTCAACGCGCCCGGCGAGCTGTTTAAGTAAGTCGTGGGTGAAAGCACTATCTGGTCTATCGATAATCCATCTTCTCTCACCTGCACGCGCAGCGTCTGTGTCCCAGTAGTCTGAAAAAAGATTTGCGGCCCCAGGACACCCACGCCCCAGCCGTTGTCTTGCCATCCCCATCCTTGTATCCCGCACCCGGAGCAGTCTTCGAGGTTCATCTCCGTAGCCGATGTAGTCCCTATCCTGTAGGTGGGCGTCTGGCTGCTTGTGACGCTGCCCGAGAACTGTATGAAGACAGAATCATTCCCCCAGAAGTCATTTTGAGCTTTGCTTCTGACCCACAACCGATAAGGAGTGTTCGCCTGCACGTTGAAGGTCATCTCGAAGTAGTCTGCCGGGTTTGCGAGCGCGGTGGTCCGTTTGGCTGCTCCTTGATCCGGGTTATGAATGCGTGCGCCGCCTGCCGCTGTCGGGTCTGACACCACTTGCCAGTTGCCTACTTTAACCGGCGCTTCCGACGCATACAGTACAATCTCTGCCGCTGATTGAGGGAGCGGAGCCTTAACGTTTCCTCGCACGGGAGTCGCGCCGGATGCGCAGATTTGAGCGCACAACAATGCGCAAACAAGAGCCGTGCGAACTATCTTCTGCCGGGTGGTGTAGATATGCTTCAAGGCATTCCCTTTCCATGCTCGATAAACTTTAAATGAACCTGTGAGGCGAGGAGCGGACGATTGTCGGCAGGCAGCATCCCAATGTAAGTATCAGGATGCCGCCTGCCGAAAAAGAGTAGCATATTTCATTGCCTGGCGGCCTTGAAATTATCGAAGATCGCTTTGCCCGGCGCGTTGGCTTCGACCTGCCACGTGCCGCCTTTAAGCTCGAACTGGACCGCTGCGAGATTGACAGCCGCGCTCCAGGGTTCGCTGTGGCGTTGTGTCCAAGCGCCCGGCGCTCCCGCATTGTCAGGCGCAGTCTCAAAGATCACCCTGTTGTTTGCGTCGTCGTGCCGTATGCGCCAGTACCTGTCATTGACTGCGTTAAAGGGCGCGCTGAGAAGCGTGGCCTTCGCCGCGTTAATTCTCTTCTGCAAAAAGAGCGTGCCGCCCTCGACGTATATGCGGTAATAGTTGTCGACGGAGTTGCCGAGGGTGAACATCGCGTCCGCGGCGGTGTTGGATGCAGCCGGCTGCACTATCTCGACGTAGGCGTACCCGTTGGTGAAACTGAAGCTCGTAGCAGACTTGACGCCGTTGTAATGAGAGCCGCCAACATTCTGCAACAAGGCGCCGAACTCGATACGCTGCGCGACCTCGGCGACGGGAACGCCCGCATCCGTAAAACCGCTAAAGAGATTGTTGGCCGTCCATTTCGACGTGTTGAGCGAGTTGTCGTTAAAGTCATCCTGAAGCAGTATCGTTTCAGGAGGCGGTTGTGGCGCTGTGTAAGTGAATCCATTAGGCAGGGCGCCGCTTTGAGTATCGGTATTGGTAACGACAACATCGACAGCCCCTGCCGCGTGAGCAGGCGTGAGGGCGGTTATAGAAGTTGAGCTGACGACATTAACTGAACTGGCAAGCACGCCGCCGATCCTCACCGTTGCTCCTGATTGGAACCCCGTGCCCGTGATCGTCACCGATGTGCCGCCCTGAGTGCTGCCCGAATTTGGGGATACAGAGCTTACGGTCGGGGCCGGGGCTGGCGGAGGCGTTGTGTAAGTGAAACCATTGGCGAGCGTGCCCGACTGTCCATCCGTGTTCGCCACCACTACGTTTACGTTGCCCGCTGCGTGCGCAGGCGTCGTGGCAGTTATCTGTGTCGCGCTCGCGACTACTACGTTGGTCGCCGCCGTGCCCCCGAGTGTTACGGTTGCTCCTGATAGAAACCCGGTACCTGTGATCGTCACATTGGTGCCGCCCGTCGTCGGGCCTGACGTGGGCGAAATGTTAGTTACGGTCGGCGCAGGCGGAGGCGGAGGCTGCGTGTAAGTGAACCCACTGGCGAGCGTGCCCGACTGTCCATCCGTGTTCGCCACCACTACGTTTACGTTGCCCGCTGCGTGCGCAGGCGTCGTGGCGGTTATCTGTGTCGCGTTCGCGACTACCACGTTGGTCGCCGCCGTCCCGCCAAACGTCACACCGGCTCCCGCCTGGAACCCCGTCCCTGTGATCGTTACCGATGTGCCGCCCGTCGTCGGCCCGTTATTCGGCGATACGCCGCCAACGGTCGGAGCAGGACTGGGCGGCCCACTTCTCGGGAGTATCGTCGTGTCATTCTTCAACGCGCCCGGCGAGCTGTTTAAGTAGGTAGTCGGCGACAGCACTATCTGGTCTATAGATAATCCATCTTCTCTCACCTGCACGCGCAGCGTCTGTGTCCCAGTAGTCTGAAAAAAGATTTGCGGCCCCAGGACACCCACACCCCAGCCGTTGTCCTGCCATCCCCATCCTTGTATCCCGCACCCGGAGCAGTCTTCGAGGTTCATCTCCGTAGCCGATATAGTGCCTATCCTGTAGGTGGGCGTCTGGCTGCTTGTGACGCTGCCCGAGAACTGTATGAAGATTGAGTCGTTGGCCCAGTTGTCATTCTGACCTTTGCCTCTAATCCATAAACGGTATGCCGTATTTGCCTGCGCGTTGAAGGTCATCTCGAAGTAGTCTGTCGGGTTGGCCAAAGCAGTTGAGCGCTTGGGCGCTCCCGCATCAGGATTATGTATGCGCGCGCCGCCCGCTGCTGTAGCGTCCGACACCACTTGCCAGTTGCCTGCTTTTGTCGCTTCCGATGCATACAGCACTATGTCTGTGGCTCCCGGAGGAGGTGGCGGAGGTTGAGTATATGTGAAGCCATTACTGAGGGTGCCGCTTTGCGAGTCGAGATTTGTGACGACCACATCTTTGGCTCCCGCAGAGTTCGCAGGCGTGAGGGCGGTTATAGAAGTTGAGCTGACGACATTAACTGAACTGGCAAGCACGCCGCCGATCCTCACCGTTGCTCCTGATTGGAACCCCGTGCCCGTGATCGTCACCGATGTGCCGCCGCCGGTCGGACCCGTGTTGGGCGAGATTGAACTCACCGTCGGCGCAGGGCCGGGGTTGGGAGGCGCGCCCGCAGTTGTGAATCGCCAGACTGGGCCGCTCGCCGTTATATTGGCCATCGTCTTGCTGACGATGCGCCAGAAATAAGTAGTTCCCGGCGTCAGTGTCTGTTGTAAGGTATATCGCTCGATTACCCCGTCATCTACCCGGCCCAGAAACTGGTCTGTTGCGATAAGCGGCGGGTTAGGCTCAGTCCCGAAATAGATGTCAAACTTGTGCGCCCACGGCCCCCCTTCGAAGGTCAGACCCATTCCGGTCGTGGGCTGTCCCGTCGCTCCGTTACCGGGAGAAATCAACGACGGGGCGTCGGGCGGGAGCGGAGTGAACGGCTGAGTCTCGTTTGAATTCCACTTCCGGTTGAAGTGGTCGACGAACCAGTTGAAAAACCACGGCTTCGTGGTGAAGTAGTTATGCTCGGCTTGAGAGTTTGATGACGGCCCTGTCCAGTTAGACGAGCCGAATATGGTCATGCCCTGCCCGTAGAGCAGGACCGCCTTCTCGTGATTCAGCCCCTGGTGATTTCTTATTCTTATCTGGACCCCCGCGTTATAGAGCAGGTCGATGTTATATGCGTCCCACTGCCGCGCAAGATTCCGGTACTCCTGCTGCTCGGTTAACATGCGGACGGGAACCCCGCGCTCGCGCGCCTCGACCGTTCGGGCCGTGTACCTGTCGTTGGTGTGACGGTACATAACAATATCTATCTGCTGATTCTCCTGGTTAAGGTGAAAGGCCGTGCGGTTGTAAAAATCCTCGCTTCCGTCCGCGCTCGGCGGAAAGTTCATTGCGGGGTCTATAGGAAATGTCGGGTAGTGGCGCGTGGGAGCGCCCGTGACATTTCCGAAATTTGCGTAATTCGCGGTGTCTGTCCACAGATCGTCATACTTGGTCTTGAAGCTGTTAACGACCGCCGGATCGTCTGTGAAGTATATGGCTTCGTCAATGTAGTCCTGGAAAGGGATGTTGGGAACGAAAAAGAAAGGGCCGTAGTTTGCGCCGCTGAACTGGACCTTGTTCTGCCCCTCGAACATCATCATCTTCCAGTGCAGAATTCCCCCTCCCACCTTGAAGCGCATGGGAATCCCGGCGTTTCTGAGCTGGTTAAGGATCGCCTCGTTTCCGGCGTAGGTAGGGTTGGCGCGCGGGTCGACCATTATTCGCACGCGCACGCCGGCATTGTGCCTGGCTATTATCTTGTTGGACAAGGACGTGTCCTGCATAAACCAGAAGGCGATGTCCATGCCGACCTGCTCGTTATCGATCAAGGTCCATAAAGGAGATCGACAGTCCTCGAAAGAAGTGTCGCACAATCGCTCCTGCCCAAAAGCCGACTGCGAAATTAGACCCAGGCAAAGTAGTAGACAAAAGCTCAAGGCGAATCTTTTTATCAACATCATCCGCTTCCTCATCCTTGAATTGCGTAAGTTCAACTGTCGATGGATGTCCGGTTTCCTTCCAGATATGGTTACCCAGGCAAAGATGAAGCGATTGGCGTGCCGGTGATTGTAACCGAGCAAACCGTGGCTCTGGATTCTTCAGTCTCCATCAGCACATATTCTCAAGACGTATTTTTCGAAAGAGAGAATGCTTGATGACATTCGCACAGAGCAGAGCCTGTAGATTGTCGCGCACCTTATACTACTCCGATACATCCCCTCATAAATCAATACATCTCAATCCTCAAGCCTGCTCGGGTTTTATTCTTGAATAATAAGTTTGGCATATCCCGATTTATTGCGGTAAAGCAGTGGCGACACTACCGCCTATCTTTTTCAATAGTGCGAACTGCTGCCTTATTGCAAAAGAGCATACGAAGAGATTTGTTTTCATGCTACGGCCTGTTTAAGAAGTCCGACAGGTTTTCGGCCAGCTCTTTGACGTGGCTTGTAATACATGTCAGATGGCCTCCGGGTACTACGCGCACTTCTACGTTATCCGTAACGCTTCTCCATCCCCAGGCGGGGTCATAAGAAGGTTCTGAAGATGATTCGGCGGGGAGTAAAAGCGTCATCCTTCCCTTATATGGGCGCGGGACATACGCAGCCATTGCCTTGACATAAGCGTCCATCACTTTTTTTCGACGGCCTTCAGCCGGATCTGTTTCCGCTTCGGGCAAGACTGTGTCATTTTCCGGACTGCTCGAAAAGGTGTAAGAGATATTCCTTAAAAGAGACTTGATCCTTGAAGCGGAAAGGCAGAGGGCCGCTATCTGTTCTCGCGGGCCAACACGCGAGATTTCATTCAGGCGCGCTTTGTAGTAGTCACGAATCTCGCCTATGCGCTCGATGCAGCGACGCCAGACAAGGAATCGCTCTTGCCGCTCGCAGTCGTCGAAGCCCCGCAACCAGTAATAACCGTTCAACAGTCTGTGCAGGGCGTGAAAGCGAGCATTGTCGCCCGTCGTGCAGATCAAAGCGAGCAGATCGATCCTCTCGCCCCGCTCGGCTAGCTGGCGAGCCATCTCGAACGCGATCAGCCCGCCATTGCAATGGCCGCCGAGCAGATAAGGGCCTTCCGGCTGAAACTCGCGGAGCGTCTTGATGTGATGGGCGGCCATCTCCTCTATGGTCGGCGGCACCGCTTCGTCATTTAATCCGTGAGGCTGAAGCGCGTAAAACGGCTGGTCCTTTCCCAGGTGGCGGGCGAGGCTCGAACAATACAGGCCGCCCCCGTTGAAATCTCCGTGCAGGTAATAAAAGGGGCGCTTCGTGCCGCAAGGTTGTATAGGCACCAGAGGCGAGTCTTCGTGCCGCTCGACCTGATTTACTAAAGCATCGGCCAGATACTCAATCGTCGCCCCTTCAAACAGCGTCGCAAGAGGCACCTTCTTGCCGAAGAGTCGTTCAACCCTGTCCATGATTCGCACGCTCAAGAGCGAGTGACCGCCGAGGTCAAAGAAACTGTCCTTGATACCTATCGGGCGGATTTGAAACAACTCTTCCCAAATCTCTACAAGCTGGTATTCGAGCGGGTTTCTGGGCCTGACATAAGCGCCGCCCGCCGCTTCTTTCTGCACACCGGGTGCGGGGAGCATTCTACGATTGACCTTGCCGTTCCGGCTGACCGGCAATGACTCAAGGATGACGAATGCGGAAGGAATCATGTAATGAGGGAGCTTACTTGTAAGAAACTCTCTCAGGCGTGCGGCGATCTCCTGTTGATCCAGTTCCGCAATATGCGGGGCGGGCACGATGTATGCCACCAGGCGTTTATCACCCGGCGCGTCTTCGCGCGCTGACACAACCGCGCTGCTCGCGATTGAGCTGCGGGCAATGACAGCTTCAATCTCGCCTAACTCGATGCGAAAGCCGTGAATCTTTACCTGGTCGTCTGCGCGCCCGCAAAACTCTATATTGCCGTCCGACAGGTAGCGAGCCAGATCACCAGTCTTATACAGGCGGCCGCCTTCACAACCGTCGAAGGGGTTCGGGACAAATCTTTCTCGTGTCAGTTCGGGGCGGTTTAAGTACCCTCTGGCAAGCCCGGCCCCGCCTATGCACAGCTCGCCGGGCACCCCCACAGGGACAGGCTGGCCGTCGCGGTCCAGTATATAAACCTGCGCGTTACTCACCGGTCGCCCTATCGAAACGCTTTTCAGATTCAAGATAGATTCTTCGCATCCCGTCAGGTCGCAGACAGTCGTAACGATGGTGGCTTCCGTAGGGCCGTACGTGTTAACGAGCCGCACATTCTTGCCGACACGCTTTTGCCACTGCCTCAACTTTTCCGCCGACGCGCTCTCGCCGCCTATGATGATCAGCCGAAGCTTGGCGGGCAGCACCAAACCCTCCGAGGAAACTGCGGCGGCCATCTCGTGCCAATAAGCCGTCGGCAGGTCGAGCACGGTTATGCGCCATTCGTCGCACTTTTCAAGGAATGACGAGATGGAAGAAGCCATGTCTTCTGTCCTAAGCACGAGGGTCGCGCCGCGCGTCAGACAGGCGTAAATCTCTTCCGCGCTCGCATCAAAACTGATTGATGCAAATTGCAAAACGCGATCACCTGGACCGAGCGCGTAATAGCTCCCGGCGAACTGCGAATAATTCACGAGCGAGCGGTGCTCGATCAAAACCCCCTTGGGCATCCCGGTTGAGCCGGACGTGTAGATAACATAAGCGAGGTTATCAGCCTTCACCTCGACGCCGAGGTTATGCTTCTCTTGTTGGTTCGTAAGCTCTCGCTCAGAGTCGACCGTGATTACACGCGCCTCGCAATTAGAAAGCCTTTCAAGCAGACTTTTTTCGGCGAGCACCACTCGTGGCCGCGCGTCCCGTAGAATCACCGTAAGGTGGTCTGCCGGGGATGAAGGGTCTAACGGCAGATATGCCCCGCCTGCTTTTAGCGCTGCAAGCAGGCTCACAATCATATCGAGCGACCGATTCATGCAAACCGCGACTAAAACGTCAGGCCCTACGCCCAGGTCTACCAATCGCCGCGCCAACTGATTCGCCCTCTCGTTGAGCTGGCCGTAGCTCAGGCTCTCGCCGTTAAATACTACTGCCGTGGCCTCGGGCGTTCTATCGGCCTGCAATTCAAACAGATGATGCACGCAAGCGTTCTCGGAGTAGGCCGCAGCGGTGGCGTTCCACTCCACCAGCAGCCGGCGGCGCTCCTGGGCGTCGAGCAAAGAGAGTGAGGCGAGGCGCTGATCCGGATTTACGGCTATGGCTTTCAAAAGTGTCGCAAGCCCGCCGAGCAGGCGTGTGATCGCGCCGTCGTCAAAGCGGCGGCAGTCATAAGACAGCCTGAACAGAAGCTCCTCCCCTGCCCAAGCAGACAGCTCCATCGGGTAAGTAGGCTGCTCGTGAATCTCGAATTCCCTGCTCTTCCAATCCTCTCCCAGCGATTGTAAGAAAGAGTTCAATTCGTAGCCTTCAAAAATGAGTATGCTGTCAAACAAGGGCCTGCCGTTAGGCACTTCGCTCCATTCCTGAATCTTGATCAGGGGGGTGTGCTCGACCTTGCGCAGCGCGACGTGCTGGGCGCGAATCTCCTTCAACCAGGGGAGCAGGCGGCGCGCGCCGCTGACCGTCACCTTCATCGGCAGAGTGTTAATGAATAGCCCAACTATCGAGTCGGCATCCGCGAGCGACGACCGGCGACACCTCCTCGTAGCCCCGAAGACAACCTCCTCTTCGCCGCTGTACCGGCTCAAGATCAACGCCCACGCACCCTGTACCAGCGTGTTGAGAGTTATCCCTGACTCTTCGGCCAGTCTCCTCAAGCGTGACGTGACAGAGGCGGCAAGCGTTATCTCCTGCTCTTTGTACCGCGAGGCGGCAAAAGCCGCGCCCTCAGGACCGGCGCCGTCCGCTTCGCGATCGATTGCAAGCAGTGTAGGAGAGGTGAAACCCCGAAGCGCCTCGCGCCAATAAATTTCTGACGCGGACAGGTCCTGGTCGCCGAGCCACTCGATGTAGTCGCGGTAGGGCCTTGAGCGCGGCAGAGCTAATGTCCTGCTCTTTCCGAGCGCGTTGTAATACGCGAAGGCTTCTTTAAGAATTATGACGAGCGAGCGGCCATCTATTATTGCGTGGTGGAAAGTCCATACGAACTTGTAACGCGCATATCCGGTTCGCAAAAGGGCCATGCGGTTGAGCGTCCGCTCGTTAAAGGTAAACTCCCGCGCCCGGTCATCTGTGAGATAGGTTTCAAGCCTATGGCCTTGCTCGTTTTCGCTAAGGCCGCGCCAATCCTCTCTTTGCCATTCAAGAATAGCGGTGCAATAAACGGCCTGAAGCGGTTCGTCGAGCCCCTCCCATCGGAAGCTTGAGCGCATTATCGCGTGACGGTCGACGACGCGCTGCCAGGCCAGCATAAAGGCTAAAACATTCAGGTCTTCGTGCAGGGTCAGGACGACCTGCTCTATGTTCACACCGCTCTGTTTGGCATATAGACTATGAAAGAGCATGCCCTGCTGCATGGGCGAGAGAGGATAGCTCTCTTCAACGAAGTCCGCATCCGGGCCTTCGCATATTTGCCTCTGTAGACGAGCAACGGACATACGAGAACCTGGTTTTCAATTATCCGGCTTTCGAGAATTTAACTTTCAACACTCACATTGTCTGCCCACTGCGGGAGATTCACCGCCGAGGCGGCGGCTATCGGGTCAAGCTCAAGCACTTCGTAAAGCTCGGTCACTGCGCGCGCAGTAGCCGTGCCCGGCAGATAGAAAAGATCTTCGGCGACGCTTTTCCGGGAAGGCGACTTACGCGAAGGTTCCGCAAAACTCTGCTCCACGGCCGCCGCGGCTTCGGCGGGCGTTCGCACCGTTATCGAAGCTTCCGCCAACAACGAGACGTAGTCGGGCAGAATATTTGTAGACGCGATCAGCTCAGGCATTTCAATGCGAACGAGCGGGCGGTCAAGCAGCAAGTATTCAAACCCGACCGAGCTGTGGTCCGTAATCAAAACATCGGCTGCGGCCAGATACGGCGACGCGTCGCTTTCAGTCGCCAGATGGCCGCCGGATTTTTTCAGCATAGGTTCTATGCGCCGCGCCCAGTCCACGCCGCCCGAATGCACATACTGAGGGCTGCGCGACCGGTCGTGCAGCTTGACTATGACCTTGTACCCGGCGTTTGAAAGCTGCCTTATCAACTCTTCGCCCATAGCATTTAAAGACGAGTAAGGCGACCAGGTGGGCGCATACAAGACGGTCCGGCTCGCCGGATCGATGCCGAGCGAGTTTAGAACGTTATCTCGCTTTAGCGTGCCGTCTACGAGACAATCGAGCTTCGGATAACCTACGAGCCGGGCCGCTGAGCTGTCGGCGTCGATTGCGCCCGCGGCGATGAAGTTCCGCATCCGCCGCTTGTTAATAAAAAAGAGCCGGTCCCACTCGCGCATAGACCGGTCAGGAGTGTCGTAGATGTTGCCGTATTTGCCTGCGACGCCGTGAAAGAGCAGCACGCGCCGCGCGCCGCGAGGCAATCTCACCCACAACAGGTCGGCCACCAGATAAGCGTCGAACTTCATCAGCGCCGCCCGGCGAGGGCTTATGATTCGCTCCGAGCCTTCAAACCCGGCGTAGATCTCTGAACTAGAAAGAGAGTTCTCGCTTGACGTGAAGTAAAACGTAACGCGCGGATCATTTCGCATGGCCCTGTGAATCGGCGCGATGATGTCATAGTTCATCGGCGTGCGCGCATTTACAAGGACAGACCGCTTGTGACTAAGCCAGCGCTGCCATCGCTTATCGACTTTGCGCGCCAGTCCCATTAAGTGGCTAAAGTTCATGCTGTACCCGGCCTCGCTCGTCCCCACTAGTCGCAATGGCGAGGCGATGCGATTCGCCGCCTCGCTCGTCATTTCCTATCAAGGGCAAGATTTCGTTTATGGCTCTCAGGTAGTCTTCCGGGAAATCTATCTCGATCCACGGTCGCCCGCGCGTCGAGATAGCCTGCAGAGGGCGCTCTCGCGCCAGCTCACGAAACGCGCGCGGAGCCCAGTCACGTCGAGCGCCGTTTGCAATGAGCGAATCCATCTGTTTTACGAGCGCGAGCGCGCCCGAAGGCCCGAATTTTACTATGCCGACGTTCTCCCCATCCGCCTCGCGCGGATCGATAGCCTTTGAAATATCCGTTACACACCCTTGGCGCACGCACACCTTCATCTCCTCTTCGCCCAGCGCCGTAGCTTGCTCATCCGCATACGAGATCAGCAGCGCGTCTTCGCTGTCGGAGAGCAGCAGGTCCGCCAATAGTTGGGGATGGAAAAGAACATCTGCGTTCAGCACTACAAATCCATCGCGCAGAAAGTCGCGCGCGAGCCAGAGCGAGAAAAGGCTGTTGGTCGTTGCGTACTCGCTATTCTCGACGTATGTGCAGTCAGGCCCGCAAGCCTGGCGAACGATGTCGGCGCCATGCCCTATGACAACAACGATCTGGTCGATGCCGGCAGAGCGGAGCGATTGAATTTGACGCTCTATCAGAGTAAGCCCCCCGACCTTCACAAGACACTTAGGCAGCTCGCCCGCCGTGCCGTTGAGCCTCACGCCTTTACCTGCTGCAAGTATGATTGCTCTCATTTGCCTCATGCCCGATCAACCCTCTAAACGGCGACAGCCGCGCGGGGCCGGCGTACGAGTTGCTTGATCTTGCTGAAGTACCAATATCGCTCATCGCGACTGATGGCCAGCCTAAAAAAGATAATCGCGTAGAGTGAGCCCGCGATGACGGCTTGCGCCGCCACGGCGGGCAGGCGCGCGCCGATTAGATTGCGAGTAAACAAAAGCAGCAAGGCTACGGGAATTATCGGCCAGACTGACGGCCAGACGCCTTGCCTCGCTGCATCGATTAGAGGAATCTCGACCCGGCGGCAGGCCGCTGGGAACAAGACCAGCACTGAGATTACGGCCAGTGGAATCAACGTCCCCAGCGCCACGCCGATCAATCCGTAGCGACCGACCAGCGCGATGCTCAACGCAAGGTTCGCCAGCGCCATTGAGAGGTTTGCCCACGCGAGCAGGCTGTGGCGGCCCGCTCCCTTGAGCAGAGTCGTCGCCGTCGAATTGCCGACGCGAATAATTACGGCCGCCGCGAGTATGTAGATGACAGGCACGCTCCCGGAAAAATCCCTCCCGACCCAGGCCAGAACCAGAGGTTCGGCCAGCAGACCAAGCACGACCGCAATGGGGATGACCATTGCAAGCGATAGCCTCGTCCCTTGCAAAAAGAGCCTTCGCAGTCGCGCCATCTCGCCGAGCGTTGCGATGTCGACTACAATCGGAAATAACGACCCGTTTATCTGCGTCGTCAACCCTTGAGTCGTCGTGATCAAGCGCTGCGCCACGGCCCAGACGGCGACCGCCGCAGTGCTCATGAATGCGCCTATCACAATCGCGTCGGTCGAATAATTCAGCTTGTTTGCAAGGTCGATCAAGAGTATGAAGGCGCTGAAGCCTGTGACCTCGCCCAGGCGCGAGAGCCTTATGTTCGCCGGGCGTATGCTAAGACCGGGGAACGCGCGGTAGGCGTTCGCGCGGTAGCCTATGTAGGCGAGCAAGCGGACGGCAGTCGTCGCGGCGACAAGCTCGACCAGCCCATAGCCCGCCGCCAGAACGGCAACGTTTACTATCGCAACAACAATCGTCGTCGCTATCGAGACGAACCCGTTAAGAAAATGGCGCTGGAACCCATTGACCACACCGCCGAATACGCTGAACGGAAAACCTAATGCGACATAGAGGCTGATTATTAGTAAGACCTGCCGGCCTGTGGAGGCTTGCTCCGGCGTAACCTGGAAGAAACGGTCGAGGTTGAAGGCGATGAGCGCGCCGACCGCAAAGGCGATCAATCCGATTATGGTGAATAGGAAGAAGAGCGTGCTGACGATCTGGTTCAACCCTTCGCGGTCGCGGCGGGCGCGGTACTCAGCCGCAAACTTCACCTGCGCCATCCCGTACCCCAGATCGAGCATCGAGAAGTACATAGGTATCGAGGCCGCCAGCACCCACAACCCGTAAGTGGACTGACCCAGGTAGGCGACGTTGATTGGCAGCATCAGCACGCCGACCACCATCTCTACGCCGAGAGCCAGGTAGTCCATCGAGATGTTTCGCGCGAATACGTCGAACTGGCCGAAGGCGCGCCCCCAGACTGCTTCATCTGAATCTATTGACAACTCTCCCCTATTAATTTTGTTCATTGCTCGGAACCGGCTACTTCGGCGACTCGGGCTTCGACCGTCGCCTCTCGCTTGCGATCTTTCCATCGCTGCTTGACCACCCCCGCAAAAAACCAGACCCACAGCTCGCTTTCAAAAGTGGTGACTGCGTCCCTGCGCAAGGCCGCCTTAAAGACCTCTCCACACTTGCCGAGGCAGGAACGAAACATGTAACGAGGCACGCCAAGGACGTGAGGCACCCGCGAGAAATCGAGCGTGGTCTGTTCGGGCGCTTCCATATCGACTCTCTTTTGCCCGTATAGCATCGCGCGGCTGATCCCGTGCCAGTAGAACCATCTGCGAAAGTATCTCTTCTTCAACCTGTCGGCAGAGATGATGTGATGGACGATCATATCCGGGACGTAAAATCCACGGAGCCCTGCGGCCTTAGCGCGCAATCCCCATTCGCGCACTTCTTGTCCGAGCAGCGTCCCGGCCTTGCGGCCCACGCGGTTGTCCCATAGCCCCGCGCGCCGGAAAGCTTCGCGCCGGAAAGCCATGTTCACGCCTATCGGCACCTGGTGGCCGAACTCTACAGGCTCCGGCCCGTAATCGAGCAGGGCGATCACTGCCCAATGCTTCCCGCCGCAATCGGGCAGCCAGAGTGGCCGCGCGCCGCCCCAGATCGGCAGGACTTTTCCGCCCACGTAATCACAGTCGAGCCCATCGAGCGCTCGCGCCGCCGCATCCATCCAATCAGGATCGATGCGGACATCGTCATCCGTAGTCAGTATGATCTCGCCGCGCGAGGCCCGAATCCCGGCGTTGAGGGCGGCAGAGCGGCCCTGCTCAGCCTCAAAGATGTATCTCAGGTCTGTGGGAAACTCTCGCGCTGCATCCAGCACAACTTCTCTGGTGTTGTCGCGCGAGTTGTTGTCGACGACCACGACCTCCCACGCGCCCGACGGGGACAGGCGGGCTATGCTGCGCAGCGTCTCTCGAAGATCATCTGCGCGGTTGTAAGTGGCTATGATTATGGAGAATTTCATCTTCACTCACCCCGGATTAATGAGGCAGTCAGTCGAAGCGCGTAGAGCGGATTACATATAAAATGATGGTTTCATAAATATTGTGAACAAGGGTTTACAGCACGCAGGTACTCAAATAGCCTCCTGCCACTTTTTCAAATACTCTGAATTGGCGGGGATTTGCAATTTTTTGGCAGTGTCCTAAAGTTGAGTTGCTAATAGAAGGCGTCTCGGGGTTGATTGTAGCGGCAGCCCTTGTGGCTACCCGCGACCCGCTTCGTGGGTTCCCCGGCGTAAGCGCGATGACGTATTGGCCGCCGTGCGCGAAGCGCATACTGCGCCATCGCCCCTATATCTTTGTTCAGCAACAGACCTTTAGGACACCAGGCATATTCTTCATACGTGCGCCGCCGCACATTGTGCTATAATTTTCCGCGTATTATTCGCTTTGCGGCTATTCCCGAAGCATCCATTCTCCTACATAGGATAATGCCAATAGCTAATGATGCTTCTTACAAGGTCAGTTGTTCTCTAAACCTGATCGAAGCGGGTAGGGCACAATGCCAGTGCAGCATAACAATGATCTCATCGAAAACCACCTCCTCGCCGCCCTGCCAGGTGAGGAATATGAGCGCATCCTTCCCCACCTGGAGCACGTTACCCTTTCGCTCGGTCAGTCATTATACGAATCCGGCAAGCAACTCAAGCATCTCTATTTCCCTACTACCTGTATCATCTCGCTGCTCTACACTATGGAAAACGGCGCGTCAGCCGAGATAGGGGTGGTTGGCAACGAAGGCGTGGTCGGCATCGCCCTGTTTATGGGTGGCGACACCGCACCCAACCGCGCAATCGTGCAGAGCGCAGGCGACGCCCTCAAAATGAAGGCTGCGCCGCTTCGAGGTGAGTTCGTGCGAGCTGGGGAGTTTCAACTTTCACTGCTGCGCTACACTCAGGCGCTAATCACCCAAATTTCGCAGACAGCTGTTTGCAATCGCCTCCATACAATAGAACAGCAGCTCTCCCGATGGCTCCTGTTAAGCCACGACCGTTTACAGGCAGACGAGTTGAAAATGACACAGGAAATGATTGCCAATATGCTGGGAGTGCGGCGAGAGGGTGTTACCTATGCTGCCGGTCGCCTCCAAGCCGAAGGGCTTATAAAGTACGCACGTGGCCACATCACGATCCTCGACCGCAAGGGGCTTGAAGCAACTGTGTGCGAGTGTTATCGGGTTGTCAAAGACGAGTATGATCGCTTGCTCAGCCAGGCGATGCCTTGAGTTCCTTCTTAGTTAGCTCCTGATAAATCCGACATCGCCTTAACACCTCTTCAAGTGATATACTATCAGTGAAGATTCTTTAGACAATTCATCTCTCGACATCGGGAACGAGTTAAGCTATCAGGCTTACTCCTTGTGCCGTCAGTTGTTTTTCTAAACACGACTGGAGCAAGGAGGCTCAAAATGACTCTTTCCGATAAACCTCGCACTCGAATTGAAAATCGTATTCTCGCGGCCCTGCCGACAAAAGTCTATAACCGGCTTGTTGCTCAGATGGAGCGCGTCCCCCTGCCGTTCGCAGAAGTGCTCTACGAGCCTGGCGATACCATCGAGCACGTCTATTTCCCTAATGATTCAATCGTATCATTGCTCTCCACTGTCGAAGACCGCTCCACGCTTGAAGTAGGTATCATAGGCAATGAAGGGATGGTTGGCGTCTCCGTACTGTTGGGGGTGAAAACTTCGCCCAACCGCGCCCTTGTGCAGGGCGAAGGTAGCGCAATGAGAATGAAGGCTGCGGCGCTTCGCAAAGAGGTGAACGGCGATGGTTCACTGCAAAGACTGCTTCATCGCAACACCCACGCCTT
This sequence comes from Blastocatellia bacterium, assembly GCA_036277095.1. Taxonomy (GTDB): domain Bacteria; phylum Acidobacteriota; class Blastocatellia; order UBA7656; family UBA7656; genus DASUNP01. The sequence goes on along the minus strand of DASUNP010000113.1, from coordinate 28,299 downwards.
AATGACGCAGATAGCCCAATCAGCGGCCTGTAACCGCTTCCATCAGGTAGAAGCCCGGCTCGCCCGGTGGTTACTGATGACGCACGACCGTATAGGATCAGACGAGTTTCGGCTAACACAGTTGTTCCTCTCTGATATGCTGGGCGTGCGGCGCGAAGGCGTCACCAACTCTGCAACTGTTCTGCAAAGAAACAAACTAATCACCTACAGTCGTGGTCATATCACGATCCTCAACCGGGCGGGCCTGGAAGCAACCGCTTGCAAGTGCTACAGCATCATCAAAGCCGAGTACGACAGCTTTCTCGGCGTTTAGATTCATCAGATATAGCTATGTGCGAGAGCGCACAGAAAGCCACCCTGTTGTTTGGTAAACTATCCACTCCCTCCAGAATGGTTGAATATTCTTGAGTAATAGGGTGGTGTAATCAAGATGCGTATTCTATGTGTCGAAGATGATGCGGATTCGCGAGAGGTGATAACTATCTTGCTAGGACTGTGGGGCTATGAAGTAGTAACAGCCAGCAGCCCAACCGATGGTCTGGAACTGGCCCAACAGGACAGCTTTGCTTTAATCATTCTTGATAACTGGTACGAGATAGGAAGCGGTCTTGAACTGTGCAAGCAGATTCGTGGGTTCGATACGAACACGCCGATTATTTTCTATTCAGCATCGGCTTATGAAGTCGATGTGCAAAAGGCGATGGAGGCTGGCGCACAAGGCTACCTTTTCAAGCCGACAGAAATTGAAGTAATGGTACAAACCATTGAAGGGCTGACTAAGCCTGCGAAAAGGCAACTCGCTTTTGTGCAATAGGGAGCATAATGAATGTTCCCGGAAAACAATATTTTGTTGGGCTGGAATAAGAGCTAGAAGCTAAAGCAAAAGCCCTGAGAGAGAAACTTGACTCACACACCGATCTGTCAGAGCCAAAAGACGACATCGCCGCCTTCAATAAGTTACTGCAAGCCCGCGCATTCATAAAGGCAGAGTGTAATTACTCTCCTGAGGCCCTTACCACATTATTACCCCACCGCTAGTTTTTTTTACGTGCTTTTGAATCGATCATTGATCGGCGAGCGCAGGGTTTCTGGCCGCTTCAATCGCGTCCATGTCTGCTCCGACATCCTTGCCCTTGACTCCGGCATTCTTATAAGCGCTCGTCGCGGCAAGACGATAATTCCCCGCCGCGAGGTCTACGAAACCGACTTCGTCAAGCGAGCTGGGGAAGAAGTTTTTCTTAGGATAAATCGCGCTCTGGCCGCCCACTATCGCATTCTTCTTGAATACACTGTCGGGCAAGTATCTTTCGATCGTGACCTTCCCGCTCTGCGAGCTTTCACCCATTACTCCGTATTCGTTATTCGGCACCAGATTGTTGATAAAGACGAAAGCGGGGTTAGGCTTGCCGTAAGCAGTGATGATGTTGCCGGTGTGAATCACCGTATTGTTGATCACCGAGACATCGGCGCTGTCCGTGATTTGAAGGAAGCGGCCATTGCTTCCCCACCGCGCCCCGCCTATGTCATGAAAGAGGTTGTTCTTGATCTCTATCCGCTCCGTTTTGTCGCTCGGGTGAAGGTCATCCTGTCCGAGAATGTTGACGCCTCCCGCCGAGTGGCGAACTATGTTGTTCGTGAATTGGATGTCTTCCGTGACAGACCAGGGAGCTGTGCCATCCTGATTGCGCACCGTGAAGAGAATCGCAAAACCGCTTTGTGCATCGACCCAATTGTTTTCAAACAGGTTGCCGTCGATTATGACGCGGCGGGCATTCTTAAGCTCGAACAGGTTTTTGACGGACCAGCGCGTAGCATTACCGGGAGGGGCCGAGCCGTCAGCTTCGCCTGCCCAATTCCCCGCGTCCGCAAATGAAGTCGACGTTACATCCGTATAGACCCAATTTCTCGATTCCCCATCAGGCGGGTCATTGGTGCGGTAGACTCGATAGACGGCCGCGTGCTCGACCGTCTCCCAACTCAGGCTGATAGAGTTCAGCCCGACATCCGGCGTGACGGCAATCTCAGCCGACGCCCTCGAAGTGGCGACCGTGCCGTACCCGGCCCGTGCACGCGCAGCCACTCTGTAATAATAAGTACTCCCCGCCAGAAGCACGCCATCCGTCGAGAAGCTTGCGCTGAAGGTGACGGCTGAAGGGCTGGCGAGTATGCCTTCCTGCCAGGAGAGCGGCTTCGAGCAGTCGTTGCGACGGAATTCGATATCTTCGGGGACGAGGTCAGGTATTCTCGGATCGGCGCCTCCGAACAGGACGTTTTCGCCTGCGGCCTCAAGATAGTTGTTGATAATCTTAAACGGACCCGGCCCGTTCCAGCCGCATATCGCCTGCGTGTCAAATCCTATCCCGTGTATGTCCGAAATGTACGAGTTGATAATATCTGTGCTTGCGCTGTTGAGCGCTATAGCGCGCGAGACGTCCGCAAGAGGGTGGCCGTGAATGTAACAGCGATCGATCACTATGTTGCTCGGCAACAGGTCCCTCTCTTTTTCATCACCATCGCCGAGGCGCACGATTCCGTAGTTGAGCATCACCTCGGAGGCGATGGTGAATTCGATTCCGATCAGACGATAATTGTGAGCGCGCGGGCTTGTTCTAAGCGCGGGCTGCTCGTTCGGGCTGACAAGCTTAGGCATGAAAGCGGAGTGAGCGGGGGTGACGCGCCCGCCCGGCCCAAGTGTTTCATCCGTGGCCGAGGATCGTATGGTGATCCAGTCGCCTGCGCCGCCTGTGCTCTTATTAGGGAGGATAAAATTCCCGACCAGTGTAGCGCCGGCTTCTATGATTATGACATCGCCCGGCCTTGCCGCATCGAGCGCCGCCTGAAGATCTTCGCTCGTCGCGACGCTGAGAGACTGTCTATTAGATGGTTTCGTCGCGGCGTATGACGCAAGCATCGTCGCAACAATAAAGATGGCGGTAAATAAGCTTCGCATGAATCCCATTAACATCCCTTGGTGCTCAGTTCGTAGTTGCGGAGGCACTTACTATACCAGCAATTTCATGGGATTGCCTACCTGCCGTTTCGTAATAGAGACTGATCCATCGGCCTTTAACCGCGCCCCATTCATATTTCTTACATTCCTCGCGCGCGCGCGAGGCAATCTCTAAGGCTAGCACCTGATCGTTCAGCAGCATCAGCGCGCGTTCCGCCATAGCCACGTGATCGTTGCGCTCGACCATCATGCCCGTCACCCGGTCTGTGACGATGTAAGGAATCCCACCCGCGTCCGTGGTGACGACGGGCAGCCCCGAAGCGAATGCTTCGAGGATTGAGCCGGGCATGTTGTCTATGTCGGGGGAGTTCAGGTATATGTCTGCCTCGTCGTAAAGCCTCTCTATTTTTTCCGGCGCGGTGCGCCCGACGAATTCGACTCCGCGCAGTCGAAGCTCGCTTGCGAGCTGTTTGAGCGCGCCCTGCTGGCTGCCGTCTCCCGCGACTATCAATCGAGCATCAGGCACCCGACTCTGAATTATCGCGAAGGCGCGCAAGACGCAGGCGACGTTATACATCGGCTCAAGGTTCCGGTTCGATAAGAAGACCGGGCGCAGGGGGCTTCGATTTCGAAATTTGAACTTATCAGTCTCTACGAAATTGAAGATCGATTGCGCGCTCAAACCGAACTTCCGAAAAATATCGACCAGGTAACCCGACGGAACGGCTATCCGATCAACCAGGCGGATTGTCGGGATCGCAGTCCTGCGCCAGCGCCGCAAATGGTCTTCAGCCTCGCCGCTTCGATAGTTAAGAATCACCTTCTTGCGATAAAGCTTCGCGACGACTATCGCCGGCGTCGGCGCGAGAACGAAAGAGGTGTAGGAGGCGGAAAAAGCGTGAATGACATCGTATTTTCGCACGCGCGCCAGTAGCTGCGCCCAGTAAAACAATGATGTGACGACGGTGCGGACATACTTGAATGATTGTAATCGCCTTAACACACCGGGCAGCCGCGGGTTGACGGGCAAAAAAGAGACTTCGACTGTCGCCTCTTCACGCAGCCGAGCCAGCAAGCGGGCCGCCTGGACCGCCTGCCCTCCCAGGATGTCGAGCGAGGGGGCGACGATCAGCACGCGCAAAGGCGAGGAGTTTTTCTCTGCGCCGCCGCGCGCCGAAGGCGCATCATCGGCCATCTTGTGTTCACTGCGTCTGGGCGGTGAATCTTCCAGCATTACCTTATAAAGATTCTCTGTCCTCTCAAGCTGCGCGCGGCATGAGAATTCTTGCTCAACGCGCTCGCGCCCGCGCTCGCCCATCGCTCGCGCAAGCTCAGGCTGGCTGAGCAATTCCACTATCCGCGAGGCCATAGCCGGCGGGTCGCAGGGCGGCACAATGAACCCCGACTCTTGGTCAATCGCCGCTTCACGCGCCCCGCCGACATCGGTCACGACGACCGGACGCGCCGCCGCCATGTATTCGAGTATCGAGTTTGAAAACCCTTCGGCTTTCGAACTCAAAACGCACACGTCAGACACGGCGAGCAACTCGGCTACCCGTTCCACGCGGCCTATGAAAAAGGTTTCTCGCTCTAGTCCCAGCTCTTTCGCCAGCGCGCGCATACTATCGGTCAACTCGCCCTCGCCCGCGATGATGAATCGCGCGCAGGGCCGGGCAGCGCGCACGAGTGCGGCGGCGCGAAAGAATGTCGGATGGTCTTTTACCGGGTGGCGCAGGTTCGCGACGATTGTGACGAATTGAAATTCGTCGCCGCATGGAAGCCCGAACGAAGCCAACGTCTCGTCCCGCTTTAAATCGGCCGTCGGTTTGATTCGCGCCATGTCCAGCCCGTTATAGACCGTGACTATCTTTTCAGAGCTTACCCCTTCTTTGACGAGTTGATCGCGCACGGCTCCGGCATTCGCGACGACTCGGTGCGCGAGGCGATAGGCCATACGCTCTACGAGCTTCTGCTTTTGAGTGCGCCAGCCCGTAGTCTCTCGCCGCGACGCGACGCGAACAGGCACGCGCGCAATCGCGCCCGCCATCATGCCGAAGACGTTAGTGTAGAAGTCGTGCGTGTGAAGAACATCTATGCCTTCACTGCGCAAGAAAGCAGCGAACCGTCGAAGCTCGGTGACCATTTTGCGGTCATAAAAACTCGTCAGCTTGTATTCGGGGATTTCGCCGATCTCTAACCGCTGGGCTTCATTTAGTAAAACGCCGCTCAGGTCCAGGCAGGCCATTCTTACGTCGTATCGATCACTCTCTTTGAGCAATCGAGCGAGTTGAACTGCCTGGCGCTCGGAGCCGCCCTGATTAAAGCTGCTGACGAGTTGTAAGACTCTTTGCTTCAGTGTTGTCTTCCTTACCTGAGCGATACAGCGGCAAGACTCTTTTCACTCTGCCCGTCTATAGCATCACCATGCTCGCGCCGTAACCAGCATTCGAGCACGAAAGCGTACCAGAGTTGATTCGGGGCCGAGCCTCGTCTGGCAGATTCATTGAACTGTTCGAGGACGGCGTTCGAATGCAGATAGCCTTCGCGGTCGAGCAAGGATTCTCGAAACGTCTCTTCGACCATTGGTCGCCACCGCCCGACCAGCCACCGCCCCACGGGAATGCCGAAGCCGCGCTTTCTCCCGCGCGCAACGCGGTCGCCGATCTTCCTCCGGGCAAGCTCGCGCAGGATTGCCTTTAACCGCCCTCCGTTGAGCCGCACATCGAAAGGAAGGCTGGAGGCGAACTCCCATAGCTTATGATCGAGAAACGGTGAACGGGCTTCGATCGAGTGATGCATAGTAGCGCCATCAACCTTCGTCAGATACTCTCCCGTGAATCGGACGTTGCGATCATAAGCTAAGAACTCTGTCAGTAATCGCCTGGCTGAATCCAGCGAAAGGGGTATCGCGTGCTGGGCGAGAGACGCGCCCCGGAGCCTGTCGCCGAGCATACCTGTGTCCCTGTACATCGCCAGCCCATAGCGGGCGCGCGTGACCGCTCCCAATCCTCCGGTCGCGTAATCGATGAATGACCGTATGCGCCGCGCGGGACCGACGGCGGGCATCTTATCTCGAAGCGCGAGCCACCCTCTGCTGCTTATGCCTGGAAGCGCGCGAGCCATCTTTTCCGCCGCCCGGAAATGGCGGTGCTCAGGATATCCTAAGAACACGTCGTCGCCGCCGTCGCCCGTCAAAAGCACCCTGGCCGAAGGCGCAACCGCGCGCGACACTCGCAACATGCCGAGAGCCGACGAGCAGGCGAACGGCTCGCCATAAGCCGATACAAGCTCGTTGACATCGGGAACGTCTGTCGCAGACAGGGCTACGACGCGATGAGATAAGCCTAGAGTTCGCGCCGTGGCGGTCGCGTCTGTAGTCTCATCCAGCGGGTCGCCGGGAGTGCCGACAGTGTAAGCTGTGATCTCCGCCCCGAGGCGCGCAACTGCCCAGCAGACGAGGCTTGAGTCGACGCCGCCGCTAAGCAGCGCTCCGACGGGAACGTCTGCGTGCAATCGCAATCTCACGGCTTCAAGAAATATTCGCTCGGTCTCTTCGACCGCTTCATCAAAAGACGGGGCTCCGGACTCTTCAACCTGTGGCGTCGACCAGTACTCTCGCGTGCTGAGATGGCCTTTCGACCATTCAAGGATCGTCGCCGCAGGTACTTTTCTTACACCCTTGTAAATGGAGCGTTCGTCGGTGATGAAACCGAATTCCAGGTATTCCGCAACCGCCCTGTCGTCTATCTCTTCGGCAAAGCCTGCGATGCGCAAAGCCCGCGCCGTCGAGGCAAACGCTACACGGTCGCCGCGCGCGACGTAAAGAAGCGGCTTTACGCCCAAACGGTCGCGAACGAGAAAAAGCTTTCCGAGGTAGTCGTCCCACAACGCGAAAGCAAACATCCCCCGCATGTGCGACACGAGGCGGTCGATTCCCCATTCTTTGTAGCCGTGGATCAAAACTTCAGTGTCCGTATCGCTCACGAAGTTATAACCGAGCGCGATTAACTCGGCCCGCAGATCAAGAAAGTTGTAGACCTCGCCGTTGAAGACCACGCCGTACGTGCCGTCGGGCGAAAGCATCGGCTGTCTTCCCGCCTCACTCAGGTCGATGATCGCGAGCCTGCGATGTCCCAGCACGGCATCGCTCCAAACCTCAATGCCTTCGCCGTCAGGCCCGCGCCGCGCGATGGAATCGGTCATCTTACGAACAGCCGTCACCGCTTCGCTCGTGTTATCTATTCCTATCACTCCCGCGATTCCACACATCAGATGTTCCTCTAATTGCCTTCGGCGGCGCTGGCGGCCGTTCGCCATCCCGCCGGGTAGATGACAGCCGGAGCCTCTCTCTCTTTTAAGATCTGTTCCGCATTGCCCGCGCCGAAATCTCCTGAGAGCGTCACGTCGCCCGGCGCGTAGGAGGTTATAGGCCATCTGAAATCGGCGAAGGCTTCTCTCACTATACTCACTTGCGACGGGTCGTAGCCGAGCAAGCGCGCGCCGACCCAATCTACGGCTGCGGCATTCGCCCCCATAAAGAGCAAACCGAGCGGCAGAGGCTCGGGCTTGAGCGGCCCGTCTCCCTGTCCCGCGACGACCGCATCGACTATGTGAAAGACGCGGCGGCGAGGATGATCGGCAAGCTTCGCATCCTTCTGCCCGTAAAGAAGGATGCGATTGAGGTCCAGCCCCGTGCGCCAGACCGTGTCGTTGCCCGACCACGAGCCTTCGACGCCAAGATCATCTCCCGCGCGAATCGATATACGCTCCAGGTTGACTGCGACCTCGCGCCAGAGTCTGCCGCCCGCAAATGAGTCCGTCTGGTTCTGGCGATCAAGCGAGTATTCGAGCGCGCGCTTCACAAGGCTCGCGCCGGGGTAGCAGTCTCCGCCCGACGCCGACCCGCCCGCGCGGTGGTGTGGAAGAAACTCTTTATTGCCGTTTATCCCTATCAGGTTTTTTAGCGCGCAAGTGACGCCGGCCTTTTTGTGCGTCTTGAGCTTGGGGAGATTTATGATTACGTCCGCTTCCATCACGTCTTTAGCCACCAGGTACTGGTGACGGCCCGGCCCGTGCGTTCTCGCCATCAATCGCGGGTCGTAGCACGTAACGCGAAAAGAAGCCTTGCCGTCGGTGATCGGCTCAAGCAGACTTTCGCGGCCCAGATCGAACAGGACGAAGCGGTCTTCATCCTGCAAATTCTCTGAAGCTATTCGCACGCCGTCTACAAAGACGCAAGTAGTCCGCCTGAAATCATGAATGCCTTTGAAGCGCGGCTCTACACTCTCCAGATCAGCGGCCCACTCACCCAATCCCGTCGCCGACATCAGCAGGTTAAAGTCGCATCCTTGAACCGGCGCGTCGCCCACCATGACCTGTGAGGCTCCGGCCTGGAGCGCTGAGACCACGGCTGCGCGAATAATCGACGGGTGAGTGACGAGCGGCTCTATGCCCCACGGCCCCTGGTTTTCGTGCATGACGAAATTGGGCTTTATCAAAACGCGCGCGCCATCAGGTATCACCCCTGCCAGCGGACCTCTCGCGTCTTCCGCCAATCCCAGCTCGGTCGCGCCGCGACGGATCGCAGCCTGCGCCGCACCTTTCGAGTAAACCGGCTCAGGCAATTTTGCGATCGCGACGCGCCTATCCTGGCGCGCGTCTTTAGCAGTAGAACTCATGCGGACTTCCTGAGCGAGGTCGCGACCTCGCTTACAACCGGGCGCCACTTGTTGGCGCCCGTTCGCGGTATCTCATCTACCAGTTGCGTAGTTATATTCAGGCCCGGCAGATTTGCCTGGACCGTCGCCAGAATCTGGCGGCGGCTGTGCTCGCCGAATCCGTCCCTCGGCACGATCTTTATCTCGATCGAATAATCTTTGCGCTGTGTGAACATAAACTCGCGCACGGGGTAGTCTTTCATCATGTGCGGAATCTGCAACCCTGTGATCCAACGCCCATCGGGGAGAAGGATGCGGTCCGTGTCGCGACCTATGACTTCGTGTAATACAAAGGCCGGATGCCCTGGTCTCGCGTCTTGAGGGAAGCGACCCACATCGCCCACGCGGTAACGGAGCATAGGCATGGCGTCGGCGTGCAGCTTCGTGACGAGTATGCTCGATTCACTTTCGTCAGTCTCCGGCTCTACGAAGACGTTTGACCAGTCGACTTCATAATCGAGCGTCCGCCGTGGGTCTGTTTGAAAAGCGATGTAGCCGACATCACGCCCGCCATAACGCTCGTAAACGGGGCGACCGAAAGCTCTCTCGATTATCTCGCGGTGGGCGGGAAGGAGCTTCTCCGCCCCGGTAACGAAACAGCGCGTGGGGTAGCTCGGACGGTAGCCTCGGTCAAGCACGTGCTCGGCCAGATACCAGACCGCGCTCGCGTAAGCGATGATGGCGGCAGGACGCCACCGCTCGAACTCCCTGTGATAGCTCTCAAGAACATCTGAAGACAGCCTCATGCAATCGAACCACCGGCTGTTAGTTTCAAAAGCGTGATAACGCTCAAGCCAGTTGTCGCTCGCGCGCGGGTCAAGGTGATGCCCCCACAACAGCGCGGTCCTGGTCCCCGTCGCCGCATTGATGCGGCTCATGAAATGCTCGCCCCCGCTCTCCTTCCATCCCATCTCTTCGGGACCGATCCACACGTCCGTAGGCATGCCCGTAGAGCCGCCGGTCGAATCTTTTTTAAGCTCGCTTGACGGCACAGAGCGCACAAGAAGACGCGCGCTTTCCTCGCGAACCTGCTCCCGCTCAAGCACCGGAAGCCGCGCGAAATCTTCGAACGTGAAATCCGCGTGAGGGTCAAAGCCGACTCGGTTGAAGAGGGCTTTATAATAATCTGTCTCTTCGCATGATCTGCGCACGGTAAAGCGCAACCGTTCGAGCACCCACTCGCGCTTTTGCTCCAGGCTCCAGGCTGCGGTCGCGCGACGAAATTGCAAACCGCGCCGGACGGCCCTGACCGTAGCACGCCTGGACGGGCGGGCGATACGTTGTAGCTGCCAGAGCGGCAACAGCACGTTACGCGATAAGAACTCGTGGGTGTGATCTTTCAAGCTTCGCATCTTCTGCCTCTCGTCATTTCTCTCTTGGCTCAAGCGCCATGGGCCGGTAGCGGTTGTAGACGCGGCAAAGCAGGTGCGGCGAGAAGCGAAGCCAGAACAGCACCCAGCGCAGCTTCCAGCTACGGTAGAACTCGTTGGCCTCTTTAAACGCTTCGACCGCCGCCGTGAACTGGCCGCGCGCCAGGTTGAGCTTCCCGCTTTCGAGCTTCATACAGGCCAGGAGCTTTTTCTTCTGCCTTGTGACTGCGGCCCTCTCGCTATCGGTCAGCTCGCCGCGGCCAACCTTGTCGAGCACGTCCAGCGCGCTCTCGAATAGCTTTTTACTGTCGGCCGTAAGGCTCTCCGAGTGCCTCCTCTTGTTAAGCAGCACCTTTCGCTGATACGCAAGGCGCGATCCGCGCTTGGCCAGACGCAGCCACAGATCGTAGTCTTCCGCGTAGCGAAGGCTCTCGTCGAACATCCCGACGGCCATTACCGACTGTCGCCGCGCGACCACGCTGGAAAGCAAGACCGTGCACCTTTCGTCGAGCAGGCCCTCGAACGTGACTTCGCCGCTCGACGGAATCTCCTCCATGAAAGTGCGATCGGCCAGGTGCGAGCCGTTTACCAGCGAGGCGTCCGCGTAAGCGAGGTCGATTCCCGGATCACGGTTTATGAAAGCAACCTGCTCGGCCAGGTGATTCGGCTCCCAGTAATCATCCGCGTCGAGGAAGGCGACGAAGCGTCCGCTCGCGACGAGCAAGCCCGCGTTGCGGGCCGCGCTCGGGCCGCCATTCTTCTGCTTGATGTAGATGAGACGGGGGCGGCCCACCAGGCAGCGCTCGATCTCTTCCGCGTCGTCTGAGCCGTCGTTGACAACTATCACTTCGAAGTTAGTGAACGTCTGAGCGTAGACGGAATCGAGGGCCGACACTAAATAGCGGGCGCATTGGTAGACGGGTATGATGATGCTGACATCAGGCCCGCCCTTATCATGCGTTATTGCTTTTTCAGGTGTTTTCATCTGAGTCATGAATAGCCTGCCGTTCTTAGCTAAACCTCTTGGGGCTTATGGTCCTTGAGTCGCAGACGAAACTTTCGCCGCGCGATTAAGCCAGAGCAGCGCGCTGCGCAGGTCTGACTTCTCGGTATCAGTTACCGCGCCCACGACGAAGGCTACCGTCAAGTAGACGCTGCCGAAGGCCGCCATGCATACGAGCAACGCCGCGATTCCTCGCACGTCAGGCAGCAAGTGCTTTATCGAAATGGTTGCGAGCGAAGCCGCCGCCGCCGCCACAAACGTCCTGGCGAACGGCGTCAGGTAGCGGAGGTCCTTGAGCTTCAGCCCGAGTATCTGCCCGGCCTTCGCCGTCGTGATCGCAACGTCGACGGTCTGGACCAGCGCGAATGCCGCCATCGCGCCCACCAGCCCCGCCGCGCGTATGCCGACCCACAGCGATACCCACATCACGGGGATCAGCAGAATGTGAAGTTTCATAGAGAAGTATTTGCACTCGTCGAATGCTCGGAGCACGGCGCTGGAAAGAGTGATGTTCAGCAGCATCGCCGCGACATTTATCGCGAAGATTGGCGCGGCCCCCGCGTAGCTGTCCGTAAACAGCGCCGTGATGAACTCATTTCGCATCAAAAACAGGAATGCGCACACCGGCACGAAGAAGAAGGCTATCTTGCGTGCGGCGCTCACCCACAGCAGGAATATCGCCCTGCGGTCGGCCTCGACCTGTAGCCGCGCGATCTCGGGTATGAGCACGCTGCCTACCGAATCCAGAAGCAGTGTGAACAACGGCAACTGAAAGCAGCCGACCGCGTAGAGCGCGAACATCGCGGGGTCGAAATAATACGAGACGAAATAATTGTGCATGTCCGACTGCACGACGTATGCGAGGCCGCCCAGCCCGAACGGCAGAGCATTTCCTAGCTGCGCCTTAAAAAGCGGCCAATCAAACGAGCGCCAGAACCGCCCGAAGCGGCGGCGCAGGTACGCAAATAAGATCACGCATTGTAATGCGCCTTGCACGACTGCGGCCGCCACGATCGCGCGAACGCCTCCCAACGCGATTGCCGCCGCCAGTATGAGCGCGGTCCTGGTGAGTTGAGACAAGATGATGAAGGCAGATGCCGCGCGCACGTCGCCGTCCGCCACCGCGACTATTTCGAGGAACGAAGAGACCAGCCATAGCAAGATGGCTAGCCCGATCAGAGGCGTTGAGGGCACAAGGTCCGCGCTGTTGAAAAGCAACGTGATCCAGTGCGGGAATACCGCAAACAGCAGCGCGACCGCTGCGCCGATCAGCGAGTAAAAGATCAGCACGTTCATAGCGATCTGCGGCTTCTTATCAGGGATGCGCGGCATGAAATAATAGGCCGACGCGGCGACTTGCAGGCCGAACAGCATCAGCGCGGTTGAAACGATCAGGAATGCCTGCTTGTACAGGCCAAATTCCGAAAGGCTGAGCGTGCGCACGAGCACGAGCGGCATCAGCACGGACATGCCGAACGCTATGAATTTTGCGACGGCGAGCAGCGCCGCCCGCCTCGTCAGACGATTCCTGTTTGGTTGACCTTGATCCATCGCTAATTCTTAGTCTCTAGCCCGATCCGCCTGCTCTTCTCGTACAAGCCGATGCGCCTGACTTCACTCGCCGCTGCCTTCTTGACAACGGCTTCGGCTATTCTCAAAAACTCCGCCGCGACCGCGCGCTTCTCGTACCGGCAGACGGAGTACGGCAGGTTCTCGGGCCTCTGCTCCAGCACCTGCTTTAGAGAGGCGACGATTTGATCGACGTTTGAGGGGTTGGCGACCGCCCCGCCGGCCTCTTTCACTATTCTCGCTGTCGCGCCCTCCGGGGAGAGGGCCAGGATGAAACGCCCCGCGCCCATGTACTCGACCAGCTTCGACGGGAAAAAGACCGACAGATCGGCGGGCGCGTCGATGACCATCAGACAGTGTGCGGTCTTCATCAATCGAATCGCCTCCGCGTGCGGCACCAACCCGACGAACTTTATGATGCGGCGGGCAGTCGGATACATGTTTATAGCGTCCGTGCCGCCATGAATGTAGCCCGCGAACTCGATCGAAACGCCTTCCAATAGCGAGCCGTCTTCGCGCGCGATCCTTTCAATCGCCTCGTAGAGCGGCCTCGGCGAGCGGTTGCCATATAGAGTCCCTATCGAGCGAATCACGTAACTGTCGTTGGCCGGTCTCAGCGCGTCGTCGTACCGGTCCTCGTCGTAGCAGTGGGGGAGGTAAAAAGCTTTATCCCGCCACGAGGCCGGATACTTCTTCATCACCAGGTCGAGCGTTTCGGGCGACGTGAAGACCACTGCGTCCGCCTCTCCGATGAGGCGGCGCTCCATCCGCCTGTTGATCCAATCCGAAGCGAATGAGTAGCGCTTGTAGGGATTATCGACCCAGGGATCGCTGAAGTGAGCGATCCAGGGTGTACCTTTGCGCCTCTTGTACTGGGCTCCGAAGAAGTGGTCCGACATGGGGTGGCCGAACGTGACGACCAGATCGGGCTCGTAACCTGAAGTTTGCTGCCACTTGAAAAATCGTTTGGTGATGCGGCTCACCCACCCCCTGTGTATGTCCGGCAGGTTCGACCACGGGATGGGATAGCGGTTGGCGAGTTCGTCGAGTTGCCGGGCAATCTTGCTCCGAAAAAACGGCTCGCGGATGACCCCTGCCATTCTCCCTTCTACCCCCGACGAGATGGTTTCGTCTTTCCCATAAGGAGTGAACGTATGGTCTTCCGTGCCGCAGATCACCAGCGTTGAGGTGTCCAAAGCCCCGAGCAACCGGGCCACCTGAATGCTGCGCGGGTAGGCCATGGGCGGGAAGCTGTAGGAGACTGCCAGGAGCTGAAGGCTATGCAAGGTCGACCTCCCATTTTCGTAACCAGTATTCCAACACCACAAGACTCCACACGCGGTGGGCCGACTCCAGACTGCCCTGCCGCGCGCCGTCCGAGTGGCGAAGTATTGAATCGCGGCGGAACGCACGGCCCACACGGCTTTCGGGGCCGACCAGAAGGTCGCGCGCCCAGTCGGCCAGGCCATTCTGCACCCACGAGTAGGCCGGCACGGGGAAGCCTCGCTTAGGACGGTTCAATATCTCTTCGGGCAGGCGGCCCGCCGAGAAGCGGCGCAGGACGCTCTTTGTCGTGTACTGACCGAGCCCCGTGCGCCTCACCTTCGTAGCGTTCGGCTGTCTGTTCGCCCACTCGACCAGACGATAATCTAAGAACGGTGTCCTCAACTCTAGCGAAGCAGCCATGCTCATCTTGTCGGCCTTCATCAAAAGGTCCTCTATCAGCCATCCCTTCTGATAGACCGATAGCAACTGCTGGAGCGGGTTATCGGACCTGGCGTCGCCGTACTGAGCTTTCAGGATTCTGTCGGAGTCTCGCATACCGCCGGTCGGCCATAAATCCTCTTTCTCTCGCTGGTCGAGAACTCGCGTCATGTTCGGGCGGTCGACACGGTTCCAGGTCGAAATCGGCTCACAGGCTATCCGCTCGGCGTGCCTGCGAAACCGCTCCGACAGGAAGGGCCTCGTGCAGCGCGCGCCTGCCTTGAGCAGAGGCGAGGGGATGCGCTGCAAGGCGCGAGCCAGCTCCCAGCTCCTCTCAGCCCGGTCGAGATCATATCCGGCTAGTACCTCATCGCTCCCTTCGCCCGACAAGACGACCTTAACGTCCTGGCGCGCGAGTCGACACACGGCCAGCAGCGGCACTGAGGCCAGGTCCGCCAGCGGCTCGTCGGAATAGTGGACCAGCTCGGGCAGCATCTCTAAGAATTCTTTTCGCCCGATTATGATCTCGTGATATCGCGCGCCCGTGTGGCGGGCGACCTGGCGCGCGTAAGGCAGTTCGCTCTCGTAGCCGCCCTCATCAAAGCCGACCGAGAAGGTGTGAAAATTGCGATGTCCAAGCTCGACTGCCGCCGCCGCGATGGCGCTCGAATCGAGTCCTCCGCTGAGCAACACCCCGACCGGCACGTCCGACGCCACCAGCCGCAATTGAACGGCGTCCAAAAAGAGCGAAGCGAACTCTTCGTCCGCACGCTTTTCGGAGTACGGCTCCTGGCTGCTGTCGTGAAAGACCTCCGTGCTCCAGTAACGAATCTCACGCGGAGGCTGTCCCGGTCTGACCTCCAGGGCATGGCCCGGGGGCAGCTTTCTTATCCCCTCCCAGATTGTTTCCGGGCCGGGCGTATATCGAAACGTGAGGTAGTCCCAGAGCGCTTGTCTGTTGATACGGCGCGGCGCCAGACCAGAGGCGAGCAGCGCTTTGATCTCGGAGGCGAACAGGAAGGTCTGCCCGTCCCAGAAATAGTAAAGAGGCTTGACGCCCATTCGGTCGCGGATTATCAGGAGCTTTTTTTCGCGCCTGTCCCATGCCGCCACCGCAAACATCCCGTTCCAACTGTGGACGGCGTCCAGCCCCGTTGCGGCGAGGCTGTTGAGCGCCACTTCCGTGTCACTCGTCGTGCGAAACTTCCAGCCTTCATGACTGAGCTGCTCGGTTAAAGATTTATAGTTATATATCTCACCATTGAGCACGACTCCGAGGTCGCCCCGCTCGTCCCACATCGGCTGGTGGCCGCCGCTCAAATCAATTATGCTCAGCCGCCGCATACCGAATCCGAAGCCCACCTCCGACCAGCTTCCTTCGTCATCCGGCCCGCGATGTTCCAGGGCTCTATTCATCCGCCGAACGACGCCGAGGCATTCGTCGCCAGACAGATCAGTCATTATTCCGACGATTCCACACATCGCTTTTTAACCCGCCCCCTTTTACTCCTTCAGCTTTAACTTCTCGATGTCGCACCCGATGTCGCGGCCATCAGTGCCCGCGCGCTTAAACGCGCTGCCGTTCTTCAGCCTGTAGTCGCGCTTTTGCCGGTCTACGAAGCCGACTTCATCCAGGCTTGCGGCGAAGAAATTGCCACGTGGGTAAACCTTCGACGGGCGGCCCACGAAGATGTTGCCCGCGATTATGGCCTGCGGGAAATATTTCTCAATCGAGATGAGCCCCTCGCTCGCGCCGCCGCCGAATATCCCGTACTCGCCTGGGGCCGTAATGTTGTTGGTGTAGACCAGCCCCGTCGACGGCGCGCCGTCGCCTATCAGTATGTGCGCGGCCTGGAATGCTGTGTTGTGATTGATGATGACGTGGGCCGCCCCGCTGAGGAGTTGAAAGAGCCTCCCGTTGCCCCCGAGCTTCGCGCCGCCTACTTCATCAAAGAGGTTGTTTTCGATCTTGATCCTCCTGGTCTGCTGGCTCGGATGAAGGTCATCTCGCCCGAGTATGCTGACGCCGGCTGCGACATTGCGGATGACGTTGTCTCTGAACGTCACGTCCTCTACTGTAGACCACGGCGCGGTGCCATCCTGGTTGCGCGGCGTAAAGAGGATTGACGGCCCCGACTGCGCGTCGACCCAGTTGTTCTCAAACAGGTTCCCCTCTATCAACACGCGGCGCGCGTTCTTAAGCTCGAAGAGGTTCTTGACCGACCAGCGCGTCCCGGCGAAGGTGGGGTCCCTGGGGTTCCACGAAAGCGGCTTGGAGCAGTGGTTGAGCCGGAATTCGACATCTGACGGAACGAGGTTCGCAATCCTCGGGTCCGCGCCCCCCAGCATGAAGTTCTCGCCCGCGCCTTCAAGGTAGTTGTTCACGATTTTGAAAGGCCCCGGCCCGTTCCAACCGCAGATCGCCTGCGAGTCGGCCCCGACCTCGCGGCAGTCAGAGACGTAAGAGTCGACAACAGCCGTCTTCGCGCTGTTGAGCGCGATGCCGCGTCTGAGATTGCCCGTCTGGTTGCCGTGAATGTAGCAGCGGTCGATTACAATATCGTGCGGGACTTTATCGATCGAGTTCTGCGACGCGCCGCCGTCGCCCAACAAGACGAGTCCATAGTTTTGCGCAAATCCGGGCGCGACCGTAAACTCCACGCCGATGAACCAGAAGTGGTGTGCGCCGGGAGCGGTCTTTATCACGGCAGTCGCGCCGGGACTGATGAGCTTAGGCATGGCGTGCGCAAACGCAGGGCTTACGCGAGTGCCGACAGGCGGGAGCTTTGTGTCGGGGGCCGCCGAGCGGATCGTTATCCACTTATCACCGGCGGCGGGCTTCGCGGGCAGCGTGAAGTTGCCTACGAATTCGGCCCCGGCTTCAAGCGCGATCGTGTCTCCGGCGGTCGCCGAGTCGAGAGCGGCCTGGAAATCGCGCGCGCCTTCCGGCCCGCCTTTCACCTGTATCGTGCGACCCGTCGGGCGCACATACGTAGTGTCGAGATAGACCGCAGGCAATAGAGGCTCGGCCCTTGAGTCGTCAACGACCGTATCAATGCTTACAGCCGACGAAGTATTCGCGGGCATTGCGCACGCGACCGTATTAAATGACAAGATAATGGCGAGCGTTATTTTTGACAGCTTCATCACAACAGTCTCCTCACCAGCACATCCCTTGATATGACTTCACCCCTTGACGTGCTTCGAGCATGCGAACAAGGTCTATGACTATCCGACCGTTGTTCAGCTTTTCGTTCAGCATGTGGAAATCGTCATCCTTTTTTCCGATGACCAGAACTTCAGAAGACTCCACGACTTCGTTCAAATCCGGCCTCATGAGCTGCGAGATGTGCGGAATCTCGTGCTCGATGTAGCTCTTATTCGCGCCGAACAGTCGCGCGAGTTCCACGTCGCGGTCATAAATGGAAAGCTTCAACCCCTTGCCGATAAGCGTCTCGATCAGACTGACCATAGGACTCTCGCGCAGGTCGTCGGTCCCCGATTTGAAGCTCAACCCGAGGACGCCGACGCGTTTGCGCCCGGTGTTGAGCACCATGTCTACGGCTCGTTCTACCTGCAGACGGTTGCTCACGAGAATCGAGTTGAGCATCACTGTCTCTACGTCGAGCTGTTTAGCTTTGTAGGTGATGGCGCGGAGGTCTTTCGGCAGGCAGGAGCCTCCGAACGCGAATCCGGGTTTCAAGTAATAAGGCGAGAGATTCAGTTTAGTGTCCTTGCAGAAAGCATCCATGACTTTGTGGCTGTCGATGTCCATAGCCTTGCAGATGCTCCCGATCTCGTTTGCGAAAGTGATCTTCAGCGCGTGAAAACAATTACATGCGTACTTGACCATCTCCGCCTCTTTGATCGCCATAGTGATGACCGGCGCATCGATGTGAGAGTAGAGCCGAGAGAGTTGGGCCGCTGTTGCTTCGTCATCTGCGCCGATGAGAGTGAAGGGCGGATTGTTGAAGTCCTTGATCGAGCTGCCCTCGCGCAAGAACTCAGGGTTGATTGCGACCTTGAAATCGCGCCCCGCCTTCTTGCCCGAAGCCGATTCGAGCGCGGGGATGACGACGCTCTCGACGCTGCCCGGCAACATGGTGCTGCGAATCGCGACGATGTGGAAATCAAGTTTCGCATGAAGGGCCTGGCCTATCTCGTGACAGACGCGCTCGACGTAGCTGAGGTCGAGGCTGCCGTTCGGATTGCTCGGCGTGCCGACGCACACAAGCGAGATGTCCGACGAGTGGACGGCCCGTTCGGCATCCGTAATCGCTCGGAGCCTCCTGCTCTCGACGCCGCGTCTAATTAAATCGTCTATGCCGGGCTCGACAATGGGGCTTCGCCCGCTGTTGATTATGTCGACCTTGACTTGATTTGCGTCGACGCCGATAACTTCCCTGCCACAGCTAGTGAAGCAGGCCGCCGAAACGCATCCCACATAACCCAACCCGAATATGCTCAATCTCATCATGCCTCTCTATCGTCACGCCGCGCGCATTCGAGAGCGCTTCCCGACGACCCCCTCGCATATCTTCATGAAGTCGTTTGCGGCGCGCTCCCACCCGTGATGTGCGCAAACAGTCGCCCGCGCCTGCCGGCCGATTTTCTCCGCAAGCCGCGCGTCGGTAAGCAGGCGGATCGCGGCCCCTGCGAAAGCCTCCGGGTCGTCCGCTATGAGCAACTCTTTACCGTCGGCGACCGGCAGCCCTTCGGCTCCGATGGTCGTAGAAATGACGGGTTTGCCCATCGCCATCGCTTCATAGATCTTCAATCTGGTCCCGCCGCCGACCCTGAGCGGCACGATGTAAGCGCTCGCCGCGTCGATGAACGGGCGAACATCGTCTACGCGGCCCGTGACCTTGATACGGCTGTTCGCCTCTGCGATCGCCTTGAGCCGCCTGGACGGGTTGCGCCCCACTACTGTCAGCGTGACGTGCGGCACACGGCGCGTGACGAGCGGCAATATCTTTTCGGCAAAATAGATGATCGCGTCTTCATTCGGAATCCAATCCATCGAGCCGGTGAAGACAAGGTTGTATGGCTCCGGTCGATTGCCGAGAGGCCGGAAGTACTTTGTGTCGACGCCCGTCGGCACGTCGTAGACCTCGTTTAGACCAAACTCGTCGCGCATCTGATCGCGGTCGGCTCGCGATACGGCTATCACTGCGTTGAAAGCGCGGCAGGTGTCTCGCTCGTAGCGATACATCTTTCGCCACTGGCTGTAAAAGAACGCCTTTTTGACTCGGTTAGTCTGCGTCTCGTAGTGCCGCTGCCAGATGCCGGATTCGACGTTATGTTGAAACAAGACGGCGGGCCGCGCAGGGCTGTGAATGTAATTGATGGCGGGCGTCAAGAAATCACAAACCACCAGATCGTAATCGCGCTCGAAGCATTCGCGTAGAAAGGCCCTTTTCATTTCGGTCGAACGATACTTCTGAATCGCGTAAGGGAGGTCCGAGCCGAGGTTGAAGGCCAGGTCTGTATAAAACCGCGCGCTGAATTTTCTAGGCTCGCTCCACCGGACGGGTACGAGCCGCGCGCAGTATTCGCTCGCCGAGGCAAGTGCGTCAGCCCCGTCTTGATGGCTTGCAAGTGTGAGGTATGTGACATCGTGAAGGCGGTTGATATATTTCAGCATCTGGTACGTGCGTATCTTCCCGCCTTTATCGACGGGGTGCAGGAGTTCCGTTTTTAGCCATAGTATTCGCATGTTTATTTCGCCTTGCCGTTGCCTGCGTCTTTTCTAACCAGACTGCATCGCACGATCGAGGTCAAGAATTCGCGAGTCAAGACGTTTGAAAAAGCCCTGGTCCTCCTGATCGGCACGGCCTCGAACGTCTGAAACTCGAAAGGGCTTTCAGCCACTATCCGCTTGAAGCGGCGGAGCGTCATCTGGTTAAGCCCGCCGTCGATCTCGCAAAATCTCGTAGCCCCGTCCGGGCGGAAATCGGAGCGCCACCGGATCAGCGACTTCTCTGAAAATATGAGGTGCGCCCAGGGGAAGACCGAAAAGAGGTGGCCGCCGAGCGGGTGATACCAGGGCGGGCCGAACTCTATCAGAATTTTCCCATCATCTTTGATGAGCCGCTCCATAGAGAGGAGCACTCCCGCAGGGTCATCGAAGTGCTCGAACGCATCCATCGATAGAACGATGTCCGCGCGCTCGTCCGTGCTGGTGGTAAAGACGCAGCGGTCCGCGACTTCTGCTTTGCGAGCCGCGACCCTGGCTTGATCGAGCACGCGCTCTCGTATGTCGAGCCCTATGACGCGGGCCGCGCCGCGCCGTGCAATCTCCACAGCCTCGGACCCTGTCCCGCAGCCGAAATCGAGAACCACTTTCCCTGCCAGCTCGTCCCAAATGCCTTTGCCGAAGAGAACTTCGATCTTGCTTCGATTGTGGTACGCGCTGCCATCGAGATAACCTGTTTCGCCGTCGGAGCTGATCGTCCGAAGCAGCTTGTAGCCTATCGAGCCGCCCACTATTCCCATAATCTGTCCACCTATTGACTTATTCTCTGCGCCTGTGTTGAGGCGGAAGTGGCCGATGCGGTGAGCCTATTGAGCAAGCTCGTCGCCGTACGGGCTCCGGCATCTTCTCCGTCGATGAATCGGCGTTGCCACACTTCAAAGTTGATAAGCATCCACAAACGCTCCGCATGGTCTTCGCCCGCAAGGTGGCGAGCGACAAGACCTTCAACAAATCGGGAGTCGAATATGGCTCGCTTGCGAGCCCGCTCGCCCAGCACGTATTCGTCCAGCACATGGCGGAAACGTCCGCGCAGCCACGAGCCTACGGGGACGGGGAAGCCCATCTTCTTTCGCGTGAGAATCTCTTTCGGCAACCGCGTTCGCATACTGCGGCGGAGAATGTATTTCGTCGTTAGCCCGCGTAGCTTCATCCTCTCGGGCAAACCTGATACGAACTCTACGAGCTTGTGATCCAGAAACGGCACGCGGCTTTCGATCGAGGCAGCCATGCTCATCTGGTCCTGCTTCATCAAAAGCTCGTGCAGGTATGTCTTCAAATCTGCGGCGAGCAACTGGTCGAGCAAGCTTCTGGCGTCCGATTGATCGATGTGCGCAAGCGGGATTCGATAAGGGTCACGCTCGCCCATGCGTTCTCGCGTTTCGCTTGTGAAAAGCCCAGGCTGCATCGCGCGCGAAAAGACCGAGAAGTTATCGAAGTAGATCTCTTGAATCTCAGGCTTGAGGCAAAGGAAGGTGCGCGAAAGCTTTCGTCGCAGGCGCGACGCACCATTCATCCCTAAGATTGCTCGCTCAGGTAGCCGCCTTAGGCTTGAGGGCATAAGGTTGTGGTAGGCGCGGCCAAGCGAGAGGTTAAATACAGTCTTGCGGTACTTGTCGTACCCTGCGATAAGCTCATCACTGCCCTCGCCCGTCAGCACGACTTTGACATGATCTGAGGCGAGGCGCGACACGAAGTAGAGCGGGACGCTTGAAGGGTGCGCTATCGGCTCGTCTTCCTGATAGACGAGCGAAGGCAGAGCGTCGAAGAACTGGCTGGGGCTCACGACAACCTCGTGATGGTCGGTCTTGAACGCACGGGCGACGATGCGCGCATAATCAAGCTCGTTAGCTTCGCGCTCTTCGAAAGCGACGGAGAAGGTCTTGATGGGGTCCTTGACCATCTCGCTCATCGCCGCCGCTATCGCGCTGGAATCTATCCCGCCCGAAAGAAACATTCCAAGCGGCACGTCCGCCATCAATCGCAGTCTGACAGATTCACAGAACAACTCTTCGAACCTGTCGACCAGCTCGCGCTCGCTTTTCGGCTGGTCCGGCTTTGCGAAGCTCACGTCCCAGTAACGCTCTATTTCGATCTGCCCATCGCACCACGTAAGAGTGTGGCCGGGCGGCAATCTTTTGACGCCGCGAAACAGCGTCTCCTCGCCCGACGTTGAGCGGTTGGCGGCGTAATCTGCAAGTGCGTCGTAGTTGAGTTCGGCTCTAACAGCGCGCGCTTCAATAAGAGCTTTTATCTCCGACGCAAAGCAGATTACGCCATAATCAGAGACTGTGTAGTAGAGCGGCTTTATCCCAAGCCTGTCCCGCGCAAGCACCAGCTTTCTTCGTTTCGCATCCCATACGGCGAATGCGAACATGCCGCGCAGGTCTTCAACTGCGCGAGCGCCTTTCTCTTCGTAAAGGTGAATGATAGTTTCGGTATCGCTCGTGGTGCGGTAAATATGTCCTTGCTGTTCGAGCTTCGGGCGTATATCGAGATGGTTATATATCTCACCGTTAAAGACGATCCAAACCGTGCCGTCCTCGTTAGACATCGGCTGGTGTCCGCCGCCGAGATCGACTATGGAGAGGCGGCGGTGGCCTAAGCCGACCGAGCCGCAGACGAAGACGCCCGCGTCATCCGGGCCGCGATGCGTCAGCGTGTCGCGCATGTTAATGAGCAGCGACTCGTCCACGTCGCGATTCATCTCGTTTGGGATTGCGATCCCGCAGATTCCGCACATTACTCGAACCCCTTTGAATAAGACCCGCTTGAATAAGGCTCGCCTAAAATGAGGCCGTCTTCGCGTAAGCGTACCTGAACCTGTTTTTCACCTGCTCGAAGCCGCTTGTGGCCTGGGCGAAACGCGCCATGTCCTGCTCCGTGTGGACTCGTTTGAGCGCGAGCATATCGCTCAGGCTATCGTTCAGACCCGGCTCGACCGTCACAGCGCATCTGTACCCGGCTTCTTTTACGGCGCGGCGGACGCGGGCGTCATAGTCACCGTTCGGATAACAGAAGAGCTCTACGCCGTGGCCCAGCTCGGCTTCGAGCCGCGCTTTCGATTCTCTCAATTCTGCTTGAAGCACTGCATCGCTGACGTTCGTAAGAATCGGGTGACTCGCGGTGTGCGAGCCGATCTCCACCCCCGCCGACTCCATCTCTCTCGCCTGGTCCCAGCTAAGAGAGCAATACTCATGCGGCGGCAACTCAGGTAGACTGACGCGGAGCGAAGAGGCGATGCGGTTGATCGCGTCTTCCTTCAGTTCGTCGGGCAAGGCTTTGAGACGGGAGTTCAACTCGGTTGCGGCTTTCAGACGCGAGGCGCGTCCCGACAGAGATATTCGCAGCTTCTCGCCGCCCAGGTCTGCTTCAAGCCTTGTGGCCCGCGTCTTCAAAGCAAGGAAGCGAAGCTTGTCGGTCCACAGCCAGCTCTTTCGGTCGACGAAATCCGTCACAAGAAAGATCGTCGCCGGCAACCGGTAGCGACGGAGTATCGGGAGTGCTATTTCGTAAGCATCCAGATAGCCGTCATCTATCGTCAGGGCGGCAACTCTCGGGGGCAACTCTCGCCCCCTTCTCATCAATTCCGCCAGGGCCGACAGCGGGACGACGCGATAGTGCGACGCGAGATAATGCAACTGCCTGGCGAAAGCGCGCGCCGATATTTTTGCTCCGTCGCGAAACTCGCCGAAGCGGTGGTAAGTGAGTATGAGCGCCTTGTCGCGGTTCGCGAACCGGAACGGGGCAAACGCGCCGAAGGCCTGCATTACATTCAACAAGCTCGCCTTCATAACCGCCCCTCGCTCGCCCGCTGCGGGGAGAGACGGCCGTCGGCAAACTGCCGCCGCTGGCGCAGTCGCCGGCGCATTTCGTCTTTCTCTTTCTTAACGGGAAGCCGGTATCTCTTACCCAGGCTCGTGTCCTGCGGTCGCGGCGACGCGGTTCCCTCAGCTATTGCCTTGACCGCGTCGGCCACAAGCTGCGCGCAACGGCCGACCAGCCCCGCGCGATAGTCGTTTATGAAACGGTCGAAATCCATGCCATAAGAGTAGTCGTATTCAAGCGGCACGACGCGCTGGAGGATTATCTCGCCCGTGTCGACTTTCGATTCGACGAAGTGTACCGTAAGGCCGACTTCGCGCTCGCCGTTGAACAACTCCCAGAATACTGCGGGGCACCCGCGATAGTACGGAGCCAGCCCCTGGTGCAGGTTGATCGAGCCAAGCCTGGGCGTCTTGAAGACAGATTCTTTGAGAATGTTAGTTCCCAAAACTACGCCAAGATCGGCCTTGGCGGCCCGCAGCAGGGCTAGCGACGATTCGGAGTGAAAGTCGGCAACCGAATGGACCGGCACGTTGTGATCTTCGGCCAGCTTGCGAACGGCGTCTCTGCCCTGTTCCAGCGATTCGGCCTCCTGTGAGCGGCGAAAACCTGCGAGTTTGGCGGTGAGCTTTCCGGCCGTAGCCCAATAACCGTCGTAGCGAATCGAGCGCCTCATTTTTTCGCGAAGACCGCAGCGGCGGATCACGTCCGTCTCAATAAAGACGCCCGCGACCTCGACCGCGTCGAGCGCAAGGAGCCGCTCAAGCGCCTTTTCACAGCCCCCGTGTGTGAGCAAAACGACGCGCAGTTTCTTCTCTCTCATCTCTTCGAAGACCTCACAGAAGTTACTTTGGCTGCGCCTCTTTCAACAGAGGCAAGCGGGAAATTGTTGAAAACAACATAATCTGAATTACATAAAAAGAGACTGGACTGCTCTGCCCAACTATTTCGGCAGCCTGTGAAGGGCGAGGCGGGCGGGATATTTTCATCAAGTTTGCCAGTTGCACCGCTCTACTACATACAAGCCTCACATCGATTTCTAAACTCAAAACGCCGGGATGTTTGCAAAAAAGGGAGTATTTAGGCAGGCAAAGAAAAGCGGTCGGCCTCCTGAGCATTCCTTTAGGAATTGCACGGAAACCGACCGCAAGATTATCTCAATTCATCAGGCAATCGAGCCTGAAAGTACGTCTTACAGACACCTCACCGAGGCAGCCTGAGCCTGCGTATGACGATGCTGAAATTCGTTGCGCTCATGTCTTCCCCCATTGCTCCCTGGTTGTTGTAGGCCCTCACACGTATTCGGCCCTTCTTGGTCTGTGAAAGGGGGACTGACCACAGATAGCTTCTCGCGCTAGCCGAAACGTTGGCATCGATATCGCTCCAGGTAGCCCCGCCGTCGAGCGAGAGCTGTATGGCGTGCCTGGCTATCGAGTTGCCCGTCGTCGTCCAGGTGATCGTGTAGACCAATCCGCCCGCCAGACTCTCATTCGTGTTTGGAGCTATTAAGTCGACTGTCGGCGCAGCGGAAGATGTTACGGTAATCAATCTTTCGGCGCTCGCGGTCGCGCCCTGATTGTCCGTTACCGTCAGCCTCGCCGTATAGGTCCCTGTCGCCTGATAAGTATTTGCAGGATTCGGCTGTGATGACGTGTTGCCGTCGCCGAATGTCCAACTGTAAGAGGCGATAGTTCCATCAGGGTCGGAAGCGGTAGATGTGAAGTTGACTGCCAGTGGCGCTCCGCCTGAGGTCGCCGACGCATTGATGGTAACTTGCGGCGGCTGATTGCTCGGCGGCGGGCTGCTTCTCGGAAGAATCATATTGTCATTCTTCAACGCGCCGGGCGAAGTGTTCAGATACGCTCCTGGTGATAGTACTATTTGATCTATCGACAGACCGTCTTCTCTCACCTGCACCCTGATCGTCTGTTGTCCTGTCGTCTGGAAGTAGATCGCAGGCCCCATCACGCCCACGCCCCAGCCGTTGTCCTGCCATCCCCACCCCTGCACTCCGCACCCGGAGCAGTCTTCGAGGTTCATCTCCGCTGCCGACGTAGTTCCTACCCTGTAGGCAGGCGTCTGGCTGCTTGTGACGCTGCCTGAGAACTGCACGAAGACTGAGTCATTCCCCCAGTAGTCGCTTTGAGCTTTGCCTCTTATCCACAACCGGTACGGGGTGTTCGCCTGCGCGTTGAAGGTCATCTCGAAGTAGTCCGCCGGGCTAGCAAGTGCGGCGGTGCGCTTAGGCGCTCCCCGATCAGGATTATGAATACGCGCGCCGCCAGCGGCAGTTGCGTCACTGACTACTTGCCAGTTGCCCGCTCTCACCGTTGCTTCCGCCGCATACAACACGATGTTGCCGCTTGCGGGCGGAGGCAGTGAGCCCGTCGTCGTGATCGTGACTGAGTTGCTTGCAGTCGCGCCGCCATTATCCGTGACTGTGACACGGGCGGTGAACGTGCCTGCGCTCTGATAGAGATGCGACGGCGCGGCCTGTGTCGAACTCTCGCCGTCGCCGAAGTCCCAGTGGTAAGTCGCTATGAAGCCATCCGGGTCACTCGCGCTTGTAGCGAAACTCACCGTCAGGGGCGCGCTCCCCGAAGTCGGGGTCGCCGACGCGCTTACGCTCGGAGCCTGGTTCGACGGAGGCTGTTCGCCGAGCGCCACTTGAATCGCGTCTATGTCCGCTCCGATATCGCGCCCATCGGTCCCGGCGTTCTTATACGGGCTGGAGGCGGCCAGACGATAATTGCCTCCGGCGTAGTCTACGAACTGGACCTGGCTCATGCCTGCCGGAAAGAAGTTGCCCGCAGGGTAGACCGACGACGGTCCCGCGACTATAACATTTTTAGAGAAAATGGCCGAAGGAAAGCACTGAACGAGCGTGCTGTTGCCGATCCCGAAACCACCACCTATTACGCCATAGTCATTATGAGGGGTGAGGTTGTTAGTGTAGACGAACCCTGTGTGCGGCGCCCCATCGGCCGTCACTATATTGTTGGTCTGAAACGCTGTGTTGTGGTCTATTTGAACGTGAATTGTCCCGGATAGCAGTTGAAAGAGCCTGCCGTTGCCTCCCCACCGCGCCCCGCCTATATCGACGAATAGATTGTTTCGCACTTTGACGCGCTGAGTCGGCCCGCTCGGAAAAAGGTCATCGCGTCCCAGGAAGTTTATGCCCGCAGCCGAATGGCGCACGATGTTATTCGTAAAAGTCACATCCTGCACGACGGACCACGGCGCGGTTCCATCCTGATTCCTTACCGTGAGTTGGATCGCGAAGCCTACCTGCGCATCGAGCCAGCAGTTCTCAAACACGTTGCCGTCGACCAGGACTCGCTGCGCGTTCTTCAGCTCGAAGAGATTCTTTACGGACCAGGGGACGCCCGCGTAGCTGGGCTCTGTGCGCAACCAGGACAAGGGTTTTGAACAGAGATTTCGCCGGAATTCAATGTCCGACGGAACGAGGTTGGCTACCTTCGGGTCCGCGCCGCCGAACATGACGTTCTCGCCTGCGCCTTCCAAGTAGTTGTTCACGATTTTGAAAGGCCCCGGACCATTCCAACCGCAAATGGCCTGCGTATCGAACCCGACGCCATGACAATTTGCAATATAGGAATCTATGATCGCCGTCGAGGCGCTGTTGAGCGCGACACCTCGCGAGACGTTCCCCGTAGCATTGCCATGAATATAGCAACGATCAATGACTATATTATGCGGGACCAGGCTCAAAGAGTTTTGAGCGCTGCCGCCATCGCCCAGGGTCACTATCCCATGATTGGTTGCGACGCCCGCGGCGATTCCGAACTCGACGCCGATGAAGCGGAAGTGATGCGCCCCCGGGGCCGTCTTAATCGCGGGCGCGCTATTAGGCGTAATCACCCTGGGCATCGCCGACGAATGCGACGGGCTCACGCGACTGCCTTCCGCCGGGAGGCCGGGCAGGTTCGACGTGCGAACGATGATCCAGCCGTTGCCGGGCTTGACCGGCAGCGTGAAGTTTCCTGTGAAGACTGCTCCCGCCTGAAGGACTATAGTATCGCCGGGCTGCGCCGAGTTGAGAGCGGTTTGCAGGTCGCCGCCTGAGTTCAGATTGAATACCGCTCCTGTTAGTGTCGGGCAGGTCGTGTCCAGGAACACGCGCGGCAACTCGGGCTGGCTCACACTCTGCGCGTAAACGGTGCCCTTGATTAATGCCGAGCGGCCGCCGAGAACGGCCCCTGTAATAACAATTGCCAAGGCGATTAATAACGAAGTAAAAAAGGACCTTTTCATTTCCTACTCCCTCAAGCTGACGAAAGACACACGGGTATCTACACGAGGAGGCAGACGACCGCTCGCGGCTCCGCCAGCGGCGGACAGTGGAGCGAACTTTTTTTGATCTATGAGGGGCGGCCGGGAGCGTTTAC
>DASUNP010000112.1:0-7348 GCA_036277095.1 Blastocatellia bacterium | reverse complement strand
CGGCAGCGAGGCGAGCCTGGGTGTGGCCTTGAAGTCGGCCGTCTTCGATGCGGCGCGCGCCCGCAGGCCGATGACGGGCAGCGCTATGGCGGCAATAGCAGCCACAAGCACCCCCATCATTACTGCTCTTTTTATTTTCATATCCCTCTCCATTTCAAAAATGTGTGCACCCGTCAAGCTTTCCCGGGCGAATATTGAGACCTGCTTACTTGACAAATTCCGATTGGATCGGAAATTCCCGCGACCGGTCTTGAGCGCTTTCAGGGAACGATACCTGACCCACTTGTGGGAGCTTCAACCGGAACCCTTTTACGCGAACCGTCTGTCAGACGGCGTTCGTTCAGGCTCATTTCGATCAGATCTTTAAATTTCGTCAATTAATATTCCCGCTTCTTGTTTGAAACACCGGGGCTTGACCAGAGCTTAAGATAAAGCCAGCTTTTGAAAGAATGCGTATAATATATCGGCATCGGCAAAAAAAGCAATAGAAAAAGCAACAATAAAGTTCAACAAAAACTACATTAAATAGAGCAGAAAAGTACCTTTAAGGTGCAACTCAAGGCGGCATTGTTGCATTCAACGTGCCATACGAGACCGGTTTCACGGCTATTATTTGGCCACTCTTTGCAACTTATCCAAATAAAAGGAGAATAAACAGGTTATACCCGTATAGGGAGCCGTTTTCCACTCGATCGGAGGTACAAGACGCGGATACTAAAGTTGCAACCTGCGTACACTTAGTATCCACAAGACTAAACGCTATCCATTATGAATTACTGTGACGCTTGAACAGAAAGGGCTTTAATGTCCGCCGCTGCGACTCGTAGCGGCTCTAAGGCCATTAAACTCTCCGCAAGCTATGATCGCCTGACCTCAATAAGAATTTTCAGCTCTCTGAATGTTTAAACTCCGCAAATATAGGGCCGAATATCTGATTCGGCTCAGAGCTTCCTGCTTGTCTCATCCTACAGTTGATAATAGAATATCGTCGCGCCGTTTAATTTCCGGCCTACATCAATCGAATGAGACGCTTTCACAAAGAGTCCGCACCAGGTGACAATAACAATAAGGATACTCATTAATGACTTTAAGATCGGGAAACGTTAAGGCAGCCTGGGCTGCGTTGCCGTTAGAGCTAGTGGTCGGCACCATAATGTTCGCTCATGGATTGCCGAAGCTCATGGCGCCCGCCAGCTATGCAGAGAGAATGCTGGGAGGAATACCGCTGTTTCTTATCTACTTAGTCATAGCCGCAGAGGTCGGCGGAGGTCTTCTGCTGCTTGCGGGGCTGTTGGTCAGGCTCGGCGCGTTCGGCCACTTTTGCGTCATGGCCGTAGCCGTCACGCAGGTTCACTGGGTCACGGGGCTCACGGGTCCGGGCGGGTTCGAGTTCGCACTCACCTTGCTTGCCGCATCTATTTCCCTTTTGATTATTGGCGGCGACCCGCTCTCGATAGATGATAACATTGGGTTATCGATCACTGGGTCTCGCGAGTCCATCCTCCGCCGGGAGAGCGTCGATATAGCAAGCTCTACGGTGAAAGCCGCCGGCGCAACATTGATACTGATCGGCATCCTCCTGGCTTTAGCCGCGATAGGCGCGACGCTCGCCGCCGCAGGCTTTTGGGAAACTCCCCCCGCCTTCATCGATACGATAGCGAAGCTCTATTTCGGACTCGGACTGCCCGGCGGCATTTTGTGGGCCATAGTCACGCTGCTGTTCGCCGTAGCTGCGATCGCATCCGGCAGCGCGCTTGTCACAGGAAAGTTTTGGGCGTATCTCCCGGCCTTCGTCATGGCGAGATTGTGCCTGGCGGCAAGCACTCTTCTGCTCTTTTATGTCAAGTACGCCGTAAGAGGGATCATCGCGATGGTCATCAGCGCAGCCATGTTGATCGCTTTGCGCAGCGCTCGGCGCGGCCTGTGATCATTGCTTATTCAGAAACGGCTCAACTATAATATCAGTTTCGATGTCGCCGGTTGCAGCCGACATATAAGAGCGAGGATGAGAAATACGCGCGCGGTCCTGTTCGATCTCGACGGCACGCTCATCGATACGACGGGACTTATACTCAGTTGTTTCGACCATAGCTGGCAAACGGTCTGCGGTCGCACGCATTCGCGCCAGGCGTTGCTATGCACTTTCGGGATTCCCTTGCACGAAGCAATGAGATGGCTTGTAGCCGCGTCGAATGATTCGACCGCACTAGCCGATCAAGACTCAGACCAGGCGCGCCTCGTAGAGCGATTGGTTTTAGAGTACCGGGCGTTCAACACGGCGAACCACGATCAGCTCGCCAAACCCTTTGACGGTGTCGAGTCGGTCGTCAAAGAGTTGCGCGCGCGCGGATACTTGATAGGAGTCGTAACGTCGAAGAGTCGCGAGCTTGCCAGGCGCGGGTTAAATCTCTGCTCTTTGGATGGGTTGATCGACGAGGCGGTCTTTCTCGAAGACAGTGACCGCCACAAGCCTGATCCGCAGCCCATACACGTTGCGCTCGAACGATTGGGCGCGCGGGCCGACAGGGCTGCGTATGTAGGCGATTCGCCTCACGACATCACGGCCGGGCGTGCGGCGGGCGTGGGGACTGTAGCCGCACTCTGGGGACCGGCCTCGCGCGCAGACCTTGAAAGCGCGCGGCCTGACTGGCTGGCTGAAAACGTCGATAGCCTTCTCGATATTTTTGGCAGGTGATAAAGTTTATCTAAGATGCAAAAGATCAAAGAGAGATATCGCAAGATAAAGAGTGAAGAAGCGGGATTGGTCTACCACAAGCCGCACGGGCTCGGGCTAGATATTGCGCTCGCCTACCCGAACACTTATTACATAGGGATGTCGAACCTGGGCTTTCAATCGGTTTATCAACTCTTCAATTCTTATAACGGTATAACCTGCGAGCGCGTCTTCGTGCCTGACCCAGACATCGAGCGCGAGCTTGAGCGCACACGCTCGCCGCTGCTCACGATTGAATCGGAGACCGCGGTCTCTGAGTTTGACCTGCTCGCCATCTCGGTTTCATTCGAGACCGATTATCTGAATATCCCAAAGCTGCTCAGGCTCTCGAAGCTGCCAATACTTGCCGAAGAGCGTAACGAGTGGCACCCGCTCGTAGTCATGGGCGGCGCGGCGGCATTTCTCAACCCAGAGCCCGTAGCGCCGTTCGTCGATGTCGTCTGCGTGGGCGAAGGAGAAGTGCTCGTTCCGTCGCTCATCAAAGTGATGAATGAAGCGGAGTCGCGCGAAGACTTGCTTGAGCGCCTCACGCGTGAGCCGGGGTTTTACGTCCCGAAATTCTACGACGTTCATTATCACGAGGACGGCAGCCTCGGCCAGATACGCCCGTTAAACGGAGCGCCGCGCCGCGTCTTCACCATGAGAAACCCCATGCGCAAGCAGGAAGGCAACGGCCGGTTCGACGACGACTTTATTCCCGCGAGCGAGATCCTGACCGACAACACGGAGATGAGCGGGCGTTATTTGATGGAGATATCGCGCGGTTGTTCTATGGGGTGCCGGTTCTGTTGGGCCGGTTATTCGTATCTTGCGCCGCGCGTCTTCTCAGCCGAAAAACTGCTCGCGCGCGCAGCCGAGATGCGCGCCCGCACGGACAAGATCGGCCTGGTGGCCACTGCGGTCTGCGATCATCCGGAGATTCACGAGCTTTTAGACGGGCTTGAAAAACTCGATTATCAGGTCTCCGTCTCGTCGCTACGTCTGGACCAGATTTCGCCCGAGCTGCTCGACGCGCTCGTCCGCCGCAACGACCAGCAGCTAGCCATCGCGCCTGAGACGGGGTCGGACCGTTTGCGCCGCGTAATAAACAAGAATCTCACCAACGATCAGATAGTAGAGATAGCCGAGATGATATTCGAGCGCGGCATCTTTAATCTGAAGCTCTACATGATGATAGGCCTGCCCACGGAAGAGGATGAAGACCTCGACGCGATTGTTGCGCTCACCGAAAGGATACGCGAGCGGATGGTAGAGATAGCCCGCCCGCGCGGCAGGCTCGGTTCGATCATCGTGTCGCTCAATGCATTTGTGCCCAAGCCGCAGACCCCTTTTCAGTGGGAGCCCATCGAACAGGAACGCGTGCTTGACCGTAAGATCAAATACTTGACGCGCGCCTTCAAGCCGATCCCGAACGTCGAAGTGCGCGCGATGTCTTCGCGCATAGCGATCCTTCAAGCGATGCTGAGTCTGGGCGACCGCCGCATGTCCGAGTTCATCCTGGAAGTCGACCGCACGGGGAACTGGCGGCAGGCCATGCGCGGGTGGAGCGATTACGCGCTACGCCGCAGAGGACTCGACGAGCCTTTGCCCTGGGACGTAGTCGACATAGGGCTGACGACGGAGTTCATGAAGAAAGAGCACCAGCGCGCGATGGCCGAGAAGATCACAAAGCCATGCCCGGCCATCGATCCTTGCATAAGGTGCGGCGTGTGCGACCCGCGCAACGTCCCCGAAAACGCGCTCGTGCAACTGGAATGGATGAAGCCCGCACTCACTCCTGCTCAACAATCGGTCCTCGTTGATCGAATTATTCAACCGGCGTCCGCCGGGGATTGATTCGTTATTCTGTCCGCAGTCGTTATAAGCCCTTGAGTCCGCTTCCCCCCAATGGTAGTATCCCGCCCGTTTGCTAGAGTCTCTACCCGGAAGGCAATCGCGCATGAAAGCTGCTTCTCAATCACAGGACGACGCTTCAGTTGTGCCTGAGCGGGCCGAGCGAAGGGCGCGGCTGTTGTCTACGCTCATCCGCTGGGACATCGTGCTGGTCATCTACATCGCAGTCCTGCTCGTTCCGCGACCCGACGGGATCGCGCTAAAAAGTTGGCACCTGCTCGCCATATTTATCGCGACCATCATCGGGTTGATCGTGCAACCGATTGCGGGCGGGGCGATGGTGTTGATAGGAGTCCTGGCAATAGCGCTGGCCGGTGTGATGCCAATCAAAGACGCGCTGGCGGGTTACGCCGACCCTGTGGTCTGGATGGTGCTGGCGGCCTTCTTCATGTCGCGCGGGATGATTAAGACAGGCCTGGGCAGGCGGATCGCATTTTTATTCATACGCTCGATAGGCCACCGCTCGCTCGGGCTGGGCTACGCGCTGGTTTCGACAGACGTGCTGCTTGCGACCTTCATTCCCTCAAACAGCGCGCGTTCGGGCGGCATCATCTTTCCGATAGCCAAGAGCCTCGCCGAAGCTTATGACTCGAAACCCGGCCCGACAGCCGGGCGGCTCGGCTCTTTCTTGATGGTCTTCATCTACCAGTGCGAAGTGATAATCTGCGCGATGTTTCTGACGGGCCAGGCGTCGAATCCACTGATCGCCAATTTCGCGCTGAAAGAGACGGGCATAAACATGAGCTACGGCAAGTGGGCGCTTGGCGCGCTCGTTCCGGGCATCGTCTCGCTCATAGCCGTGCCGCTGCTTCTTTATCGTATCTTTCCTCCAGAGATAAAGCGGACTCCGGCGGCGACCGAGCTAGCCCGTGCCGAGCTTGAGCGGTTGGGGCCGATGACTAAACAAGAGAAACTGATGTTGATAGTCTTTGCTCTGGTCGCATCGCTCTGGATGACGACGGCCCTGCACGGGATACATTACGCGGTCGTGGCGCTGCTGGGCATATCGGTGCTGCTTTTGACACAGGTATTGACCTGGGAGGACGTTATCAGCGAACGCGGCGCGTGGGACGTCTTTATATGGTACGGCGGCCTCGTGCGCATGGCTGAAGCGCTGAGCGAGACCGGCATCACAAAGCGATTCGCTGAAGCGTCGGCAGGCTTCACCGAAGGGTGGAGCTGGCTTGCGGCCCTGGCAATTCTGCTACTGGTTTATTTTTACGCTCATTACGGGTTCGCGAGCATCACGGCCCATGCCACGGCGATGTACACGGCGTTTCTGGTCGTCATACTCGCTGCGGGCGCGCCGCCTTTTTTGGCCGTCGCCGTGCTCGCCTATTGCTCGAACCTCATGGCCGGGCTCACTCACTATGGGACCACTCCGGGGCCAATATATTTCGGCGCGGGCTACGTCAAGCAGCAGACCTGGTGGCGGCTGGGGCTCGTCGCCTCCGTGCCGAACATTCTGATCTGGATTGCGGTCGGTTTCGCCTGGTGGAAATTGCTTGGTTTTTGGTAGCAGCAGAATTGTAGATTTGCTGTTGAGGCGATTTACTTTCTCGGGTTAGTTCCTTTACCTTCCACCATGTAAGTTATTATAGTGTTCATAGCTGACTGGAAGCTGAGTGTACACTAAATTGGCAGGGTCGGGCTCCGCGAATTCTATCGATACCGGCTCAATAACCCTCAGTTGCCCACCGAATAGCATGACAGTTTTTATGATCTCGCCTCCGAGTGAGGGAGCAACGTAAAACTCCGTGCCTGGCGACGGCGTTAACACTACACACTCCAGGTCTTTAACAATCTCAATTCTAGCGTATTGAGAGCTATTCATATAATCTTCGCGACTTAATCTTCCGGGAGCTTTCTGATATGTGGAAACAAAATGCAATTGATCGGGGCTTACCTGGAAAACCCCTCGGCCCGGTTCAGCAACAGTCTCTATCACCGTGCCATCCGGCTCCAATTTAATATCTCGCCATCTTCCGTCTGACGACTTCCAACGCGTTTCTGTATAAACCGGGGTCGCTGTCCCATTACTATCGTAATCAGTAACCTTCCAGACAATAATGCAAGGAGTAAATTCTGGTTGCTGCTGATTACTCAGCCTCGCCGTCAACCCGCCTACAAGGATCATAATCACGAAAACCAAAGGGACAAAGAGCTTTTTGGATCTCATTTTCATAACCTCACTGCCTAAATACACACAATCCCCCACAAACAGAGAAAATAGCCGTCTCATTCCGATTATCGACACACCAACCCCATTCAACATAGCAACATCTTGATACTCGACAATTGCTACAGTAATGACTAAAGCAGGTAGCACCAATAATGTCGGTAGTACAGCTGCCCCAGGTCCGTGGGCAGGGAGTTCCTTGAGGAGAACCGGAGAACGCAGCCGTCGCCTTAGGTTGAAGCATAAAACCGATAAAGAAACCACTTATTATCAAGAAGCATATTAAGATAGCGTTTACAAACTTTCCTTTAATTCCTGCCACGTTCATTCCCGGCTTCCTCGTCTAAATCAAGTTTTGTGATGTTTATCATAAAAACCCTCGAGCGTCAATTCATATCTTGTCTGAGTCATGCCCAGCGAAAATAAAAGCCAGTGCCGCTGCTATCAAACAGCAGGTTTAAGTATTTGGTAGATTCCCTTAGCAAATTCAGTCCTACCTGTACCCAGGAGATTTCCGACCTCTTCTTTTTCACTATGCTAAA
>DASUNP010000111.1:0-1137 GCA_036277095.1 Blastocatellia bacterium | reverse complement strand
CTGTGATTAGCGCGCTCCGGTGCACGCGCTTGTTATGCATCGCGCCAATCACACGCCGCCGCGACACAATGCACTGGCAATGGGAAATAGTTTCTGCACTGGTGATAATTAAGCTATTGGCTACCGACGCCATTGCAAATCTAGGAGATTGCAATTAAGGGCGCGTAATTGCAAATCGAGGCGGGCATTGTTGAGACGAGGATGTGGCAATCAATCAAGGGAGAGGCAGACTCAAGCGGGGATGATCTGGCGCGGCAGCGTAGCGATGCTGCGAGACACGGCAAGCGAGGCATAACGATTGGGATGACCGGGCGCGCGAGCCGCACTGATGGACAATGTGAGATTTGCTTCGCGCGCTCCGGTCAATCCACTTGTTAGACCCCGTCCCCGACCCGTATGCCTTTGCGCTTCTTATCATCATAATCGTCTCTCAAAATGGATAGAACCAAACAGGTTGCGGGTGATTCTTTGGTTTTATCTTTTTTGACAATCGCCGCGGATTAGCCAACCGCCATTCATAATCGCCGCGCCTGCCCGTACAACCGATGATTTCAACAGTGCCTATGAGCACACCCGCCGGCAGATCTCCCGGCTGCAGGTCGATTTCTTCCCAATCCTCAATAGGGCGGGCAGACTTACTTGCGTATATGTAGACTCTTTCCCGAATCTTTGTCGGTACGCTCCTGTATTCAATCTTCTTCGTTCCGCGCATGATCTGTTCAGCAAATGGCTGGCACACGCTAAGGGCTCTCCTCCGCTTCATAATATACTGGTAGACTCCCTTCCTGCTTAATACTTCTAGACAAGGATTTTACTTGTCTTGCCAGGCAGGGGTCTAACGCCTGGGATAACCGAGCGCGCGAGCGGCAGTGAGGGGAATCATTCGAGCTTCGCTCCGCGCGCTTCGGTTAATACCACTGTTAGACCCCGCTGCCAATCCTGTGTGCAATACGCCCAACCTCAAGTGCATGTCTTACGGGCAAGCCACACAGCCGCGCGTGCTAGCAGCGCCGCGTTGGCACGAGCGTAGCGAGTGGGCCTCGCCCTATCAACATCTCAGCCTATGGCGAACGCGGCTGCGCGGCGGCAAGGTAAAGGACCGATTGCCCAACAGCGTATTCTGGTCTTGCCTTACCG
>DASUNP010000110.1:0-141911 GCA_036277095.1 Blastocatellia bacterium | reverse complement strand
CGCGCCCTATGCGAATCGCTTCGGCGACGGCGGTGAACATGCCTTCTTCTTCGTCGCGCATGTGCGTCATGTATATTCCGCCGTAACGCGCCGCGATGCGCGCAAGCTCTATCACCTCCTCGGTCGAGCTTGCGCGGCCCATGTCGTACTCAAGCCCCGTCGACAGCCCGAACGCCCCTTCGCGCATGCCGCGCTCTACAAGCTCGCGCATCGATTGAATCTCTTTTTCTTTCGCGCGGCGGTTGTAGTCTTCGCCCAAGACCTGGTGGCGAACCGTGGCGTGTCCTAAGAATGCGAGCACGTTGACCGAGGCGCGCTTTTGCTCGCGACGCGAGAGGTAATCGCCGACGGGCCAGGGCGAGCCGCCGTCTGGCCCTACCGCGAGAGTGGTAATTCCTTGAGAGACCTGTGTCGTAGCCGCCGTGTCGCTATCGAGCCCCTGCTCCGAGTGGTTATGAATATCGATAAAGCCCGGCGCGAGGACCAGTCCTCGCGCGTTTATGATCTCTTCGCCCGGTCTGGGTGTAAACAATCCTACGCGCGTTATGCGGTCGCCTTCGATCCGCACGTTCGCCCGAAAGGGCCGCCGCCCGGTCCCGTCGATGACCGACGCGCCGACTATGACGCGCGATTTAGTTTGACTCAAAGCTATGGGAAACGTGAACGATAAGATAATCAGAAACAGAATGAGCCGAAAAACGTTCTTTGGCATAAGCATACTCGATCTCAAATCTCTCCTGTCAGCGCAGCCTACACTTGCAAACCGAGGGCGTCAAGAAGTTGAAACCCGGCGCGTACTGGTATTTAATGTGGGGCTATGAGGCTCGACCTGCACACTCACTACTACCCTGAAAAGTATTTTCAGATGATCCGGGACTACGGCTCCGAGTTCTCTTTCGACAAAGACCCGACCGGGCGGACCATCATAACCCATCGCGGCGCTCGGTTCTTCGGCGTGACGCCGCCGATGACCGATGTCGCGAAACGGCTCGAAGACATGGACCGCGTCGGGATCGATACGGAAGTGATCTCGCTGTCAACGCCGAACATCTTCTTCGCCGACGAGAGCCGCCAGCCCGAAATAGCTCGGATCATAAATGACTATTACGCGGAGCTGATCGCCAAACACCCCGCCCGCTTCAAAGGCTTTGCCTCGATCCCTATGGACGCGCCCGACGAGGCGCTCGGCGAGCTTCACAGAGCAATCGATGAGCTTAAGATGAACGGCGTCATCCTGCTCAGTAACATTCGGGGGCGCGCGCTTACCTCGCCCGATTACCGGCCTTTCTTCGAAGAGGCCAACCGGATGAAGCTCTGCATATTCCTTCACCCGATGATTCCGGCTCAAACCGAAAGCTTCAACGAATACGTGCTCGGGCCGCTGGTCGCTTTTCCGTTCGACACGACGCTTGCCGTAGCGCGGATGTGTTACGCAGGTGTGCTCCGCGAGTTTTCGGACATACGCTGGATCATAGGCCACGCCGGAGGCGCTCTGCCTTACCTCATGGAGCGCCTCGATAACGGGTATCGCGACTTTGCCGAATGCCGCGCGCATATAGATCAGTTGCCCAGCGTGTATCTCAAAAAGCTCTACTACGACACTGTGACCTTCAGCCCTTACACGCTTCGCATGGTGCGCGACATGGTCGGAGTCGATCACATGGTGATGGGGAGCGATTATCCGCACCTGCTCGGCTCCATCGAGCGCGCCATCACTTCGATAGAAGACCTGCACATACCCGAAGGCGAGAAGCAAAAGATATTCAGCGGCACGGCGCTCGAAATCCTCAACAACGTCAAAAGGGATGTCTGAAAAGTGAATATCGGTTAATTGCGGGAGCTTGAATACAGTTTGCGTTATTTTGATGTCGTTTGAGTTTGAACTGAGAAGAAGCCTAGGAGCATATATGCTGACCCGAATTCGGATAAAGAACTTTAAGCGATTCGAGACCGTTGAGTTTGAGTTAGGCAAGACCGTCGTGCTGATTGGGCCAAATAATTCAGGTAAGACTGCTGCTTTGCAAGCGCTGGCTTTATGGGATATTGGACTGAGGCGATGGAACGAGAAATGGGGAGCAAAAAAATCGCCTGAAAAGAGACCGGGTGTGACTATTAACCGGCGTGATTTGATTTCGATTCCTGTCCCTTCGGCGAACTTGCTTTGGCGGGATTTACATGTGCGCGAGATTGAACGCACAAATGGAAAACAAAGAACGCAGAATATCCGCATAGACATCATCGTTGATGGAATAACGGAAGGTAATAACTGGTCCTGCGGATTTGAATTTGATTATGCCAATGTAGAAGCCTTTTTTTGCCGTCCTTTGCGTCTCAACGAGGACGAACCGCAAAAAAGGATGCCTGTGCCGAATGAAGCAGCAAGTGTCAAGGTAGCCTATCTTCCACCGATGTCTGGGTTAGCTGACCGCGAGTTTATTAAGCAAGCCGGTGAAATCGGAGTGCTTATTGGTCAAGGACAAACCGCTCAGGTGCTGCGCAATTTGTGTTACCAGATTTATGGTCAGGACGGTGATGTCTCCAAACCCGAATGGGAGGAATTGACCGCCCGAATAGAGAAATTATTCGGGGTGAAGTTGCTGCCACCGGAGTATATCAAAGAACGCGGTGAAATCGTTATGTCGTATCAAGAACCTAACGGCCTACAGCTCGATATTTCATCTTCTGGGCGCGGACTGCAACAAACGTTATTGTTGTTAGCGCATCTGTTTGCCAATCCAAACACTGTGTTGTTGCTGGATGAACCGGACGCTCATTTGGAGGTACTACGCCAACGACAAACTTACCAATTGCTCACTGAAGTGGCAGATCAAAAAGGCTCCCAAATCATCGCTGCCAGTCATTCCGAAGTAGTGCTGAATGAAGCGGCTGATCGAGACATTGTGATCGCGTTTGTCGGCAGCCCGCATCGTATTAATGGGAAAACCTCGCAGTTAGTGAAAGCTCTCACTGATTTGGGCTTTGACCAGTACTACCAAGCCGAACAAACTGGTTGGGTGCTGTATCTTGAAGGCCCAACGGATTTGGCAATTCTCCAAGCCTTCGCGGCTGAATTAAAACATCCAGCCACTGAATGTCTAGAACGTCCCTTCGTTCATTATGTGGCAACCAATCGCCCTCAAAAAGCGCGTGACCATTTTTTCGGTCTACGGGAAGCCAAACCTGATTTGGTTGGGCTTGCGCTCTTTGATAAATTGGAGAAAGAACTACAAGCGGGCACGCCCTTAACCGAAACCATGTGGCGACGCAAAGAAATCGAGAACTACTTTTGCCGACCAGAGGTCTTATTGGCTTATGCCCGTGCAGATCAGCCCGACGACCTCTTCGGCCAGGCTGAAGCTAACCGCCGTGAACAGATAATGCGACAGGTTATCGAGGAGGTTACTTCAGCACTCAGAACATTAGGGAAAGGGGATCCATGGTCTCCAGATATTAAAGCTACTGATGATTTTCTAGATCCACTCTTCCGCGAGTATTTCAAAATACTTGGACTCCCGAATCTAATGCAAAAAACTGATTACCATGTCTTGGCACGGCTATTACCTAAAGATCAGATTGATCCTGAAATAATTGAAAAACTAGATGCCATTGTTGGTATAGCGAAACAAGCAAAGCCGAGGGCAAATTAAACCTGGGGCATGGCTCAAATATCGCCAACAACACAGCAAAACGGCGATTGTGAACGATCATAAAGCAACCTCTCGTACAGCCGAAACCGCAGCGCCGCGACTCGTTCGCGCAATCGGACTGTTCGGCCTCACGGCCATAGCCGTGAACGGTGTTATCGGGTCGGGCATCTTCGCGCTCCCTTCCACAGTGGCGTCGCAAGTGGGAACGTCAAGCCCCGTAGCCTACGTCGTAGCAGCCGTGCTCACCGCATTAATAGCAGCCTGCTTTGCCGAGGCGGGGAGCATGTTTGAGCATACGGGCGGGCCTTATCTTTACGCGCGCGAAGCCTTCGGGGGCTTCATAGGGTTCGAGGTCGGTTGGATGTTTCTGTTAACTCGATTGACGGGCGCCGCAGCAATCAGCAATGCGTTCGCTTCTTACCTGGGATATTTCTGGCCGCCGCTTGCAACCGGCATCGGGCGCGTCGCGTCGATCACGCTGCTGGTCGTAGTCCTCGCCTGGATAAACCTCGCAGGCATTCGTTACGGGTCGCGGACGGTGAACGCGCTGACGATAGCAAAGCTCGTCCCGCTGCTGCTCTTCATATCCGTGGGCTTGTTCTTCGTCGACAGCAGCAGGTACGAGCTGATTGCGCTGCCTGAGATGACCGGCCTGCAGCAAGCCGGACTCGCATTGATCTTCGCGTTCGGAGGATTCGAGAACGCTTCAATCCCTACCGAAGAAGCCAGAGCCCCTAGAGAGAACTTGCCCGTCGCTCTGCTAATAGCAATCGCGCTGACTACGATTCTATACATACTGATACAGATCGTCGCGCAAGGGACGCTCATTGGAATTGCAACGGATCGGACGCCGCTCGCTTCGGCCGGGCGAGAATTTCTCGGGCCGGCTGGTGGAGCGATAATCGCGGTGGGGGCCGTCTTATCGACGAGCGGCTCCTATAGCGCACTGGGCCTGGTCGGCCCGCGCATACTCTACGCGTTTGCCGAGGGAGGCCAGTTCCCCGCCGCGCTCGCCCGCGTGCACGCGCGGTACCGGACGCCTCACGTAGCTGTGATCGTCTTTGCGATTGCGGCGTGGGCCGTCGCGCTGTACGGGAATTTCGCCGCGCTCGTAATGGTGAGCGCGATAGCACGGTTGTTGTTCAGCGCCGCTACCTGTCTTGCGGTGCCCGTGCTGCGGCGCAAGATGCCCGACGCGCCGCGCGAGTTCAAA
The DNA here is from genome assembly GCA_036277095.1 of Blastocatellia bacterium. Classification (GTDB taxonomy): domain Bacteria; phylum Acidobacteriota; class Blastocatellia; order UBA7656; family UBA7656; genus DASUNP01. The sequence continues at coordinate 137,051 of DASUNP010000110.1, read as the reverse complement.
CTGCCGTTCGGGCTTTTGATTCCCATTCTTGCGGTAATAATTTCAGTATGGCTGCTTACGGGCATGAGCTGCGACCATGCGATCGCGGGCGCGGCGGCGTTGCTTGCGGGCGCAATCTTTTATTTCATCTTTCGGAAGGGCTGAATAAAACCAGCGGACTACTTTTTCAAGAAGCGTTCGATGCCGCGCTTGCAATCGGGAGTCATGCGGGTAATCGCGTTCAATTGAACGCCCGCTTCGATCGCCGCCTCGAACGCCATCCCGTCCATGTGGTAGAGCAGGTTCTTGGCAAGGCTCACGGCGGAGGCCGACTTTTTCGCAATCTCTGTGACGTACTCCTGGGTGCGGCTTTCAAACTCTTCGTCGGCAAAGACGCGGTTTATCATCCCTAAGTCGAGCGCCGCCTGCGCGCCGATCACCTCACCGCGAGTTATAAGCTCGAACGCTCGCTTTTCAGAAACCGACCGCCGCAAGATAGCCATCACCATCGCCGGTATGAACCCGATACCTACCTCCGGGTAGCCGAACTGCGCCGAGTGGGCGGCGAGAACTATGTCGCACGCTGTCGCAAGGCCGCACCCGCCGGCCAGCGCGCGCCCACGGACGGCTGCGATTATCGGGCGAGGGTGGCGGCGCATCTCGATGAACAGATCTCCGAGCCGACGCGCGTTATCGACGTTCTCCATCACGGTCGCCTCACTTATGCGGCGGAGCGCGGCGAGGTCCGCTCCCGAGCAGAAATCATTGCCCGCGCCTTGGATGATAACCGCACGGACGTTTTCGTCGCGCGCCGCCTGTCCGAGCGCGTCTTTGATCTCGTCGACTATTTCGTCGTCGAGCGCGTTACGCTTCTCGGGCCGGTTGAGCGTTACGCGGCAGATTGATTGCTCGACTGAATAGATGATCTTTTGGTAATCAGGCATCAGCCAGGTTATTCGATTCCGCGCTCCTGCGCGAGCCGGCGCATGCGCAAGACGGTCGAGTTATTCGGGCGGCTCTTACCTGAGAGCCAGCGGTCGACCGTAGAGCGATGAATGCCGAGCGCGCGGGCGAGCTCTTCCCTGTTGTTATGAAAATAGTCGAAAAGCTTTGGCAATAACTGCGGGCTATCGAGGTTTGATACGTCCGGTTTCTCTTCGGCTCTTGTCGCTGCCGCATTGCTATTATTCACTGTTTTTTCCTCTTGCTCGAAATAATTTCGACAAGCGCCACCAACTCCAGATTAACAAACCGCCAGCGAGACGATCAAGCTGCGGCATAAATCAAAAAGTGAGATCAAAACTTCCCGATCAGTATCAGCACGCCGATGATTATGAAGGCGACCGCCGCCACGCGCTTTATCCATTCGAGAGGCAGGTACTGGCTCAACAACGCACCCACGGCCACGCCCAGGGCCGAGACGCAGACGAGCGCAATCGACGAGCCTATGAAGACGGCCCAGGGGCGCTTCGTCTGCGCGGCCATGGTCATCGCCGCAAGTTGAGTCTTATCGCCCATCTCGGCCAGAAAGATCATGCCGAACGTAGTCAACACAACGCGCCAGTCCATTCGCTCTCCTTTCTGAGATCATGCCAGCTCGCTTGCCAGCCGGTCGTCGACTTCGATCTCCATGCGCAACAACGCCGTACTGTAGGTCTTTCCCTGCGCGTCGGTCTTGAGCGAAAGCGTGCCGCCGCCGTCGAGGCTTTCGTGCAGCAAGAAATTGAGCGCGGCGAGGTTCGGTATCTCGAACCGCTCGACCTCGCCAAAGCAGATGCCTCGAAAATGCTCTTTCACGCGCTCAGCCGTCACCTGCTCTACCAGGATTGGATAATACTCCGGCTTGTAGGCGATCAACCCGACGTTCGCCGTGTCGCCCTTATCGCCTGAGCGCGCGTGCGCCAGTTTAACCAGTTTAACTTTTGTCATCTCGATTATGCCTCTACGACAGAAACTTCGGGCGCGACTTCCGTTTTAGGAATCAGCGCGGGCCAGTAAGCAATGATCTCCTCGACCTTGGGCCGCCCGCCCGCAAACCCTGTCACGGTGGGCGGGCCGTTGAGCACGAGCGGCGCGATCTCGCGCGTGAACCGCTCGACCGCCGATTTATCCTGGCCGCGAACGCCTATGCGGAAAGTGACTTCAGCGATGTCAGCCGGCGGGTCGCCCGCCAACGGCCCGTGACACGCATTCACGCCTACGAACTCCGTCAGTATCTGATCGAACTTCAGCCCCAGGCGATCAAGCCGCTCTCTCAGCACGCGGTCGGCGGCCTGCGCCTTCAGGTACGCGTCGGGCCAGGCGTAAACGAGCGAGCCTATGGCCTTCCACCCGGCGGAGTAGCTTATGGAGACCTTGTACATGTCTGTCGCGGGCCGCCCCTTTATGCCGGAGAACCTGACGCGGTCCGTGGCCTCTTGCTCAAGATTGATAGTAGTGAAATCGGCTACGCAATCGGGCGTGATGTAGCTCTCAGGGTCGCCCATCTCGTAGACGAGTTGCTCTTTGACCGAAGGCACGGTGATGCGCCCGCCCGTACCTTCGTGCTTTGTGATGACGAACGTGCCGTCGTGTCGAGCTTCGATGATCGGGTAGCCGATGTCGGCCAGGTTCGGGATCGTGTCCCACTCGATCAGGCAATTGCCGCCCGTGCATTGCGCGCCGCACTCCACTGTGTGGCCCGCGATGGTGCCTGCGGCCAACAGATCCCAGGCGTCCTCAGCCCAGCCGAACTCGTGGATCATCGGCCCGAGCGCGAGGCCCGTGTCCGTAGCGCGCCCGGCGATGATGATCTGCCCGCCTTCGTCAAGCGCCTGAGCGATAGGCCGCCCGCCGAAATAGACGTTCGCGCTCGCAACTCGCGACCGCACAGAAGAGAGCGGCTCTCCCGTGTCGAGGTTCGCGAGCGCGACTCCCCGCTCGATGTAATCGTCGAGCCTGTGCATTATGTCGTCGCCCGCGACTATGCCGATCTTTACGCGACCGCCGAAGCCCGCGCGCCGCGCCACCTCGATGACGGCATCGCGGCACGCCTCGGGGTTGACGCCGCCCGCGTTCGCCACGACTTTGATGTTGCGCTCGACAAGTTCGGGCAGAATCTGTTCGATCATCTGCACGAAATCGCGAGCGTAACCCGAGCGCGGGTCGCGCGCGCGCTGTTTCTGCATGATCGACATGGTTATCTCGGCCAGGTAGTCGAGCGTGAGGTAATCGATAGGCCCGCGCCGCACGAGCTCGATGGGCGCGTCGAGCGAATCGCCCCAGAACCCCTGCCCGTTCGCAATTCGGATAGTTTTCATCTCTTAAACCTTGGGCTTTGGAGGCGGCAAATCTCTAGCCTCGACTTTGTCTTGAAACCCCGTGCGCGCGTGGCTGCCGTCGCAGAAGGGCTTGTTGTTCGACTGCCCGCAGCGGCAAAGCGAGATCACCGTTCGGCCCGCAAGGCCGAACTCTTTGCCCGTCGGGTCTTTGATTACGAAATCGCCGCTCACCTTAACCGAACCGTCGTTGTTAATAATTATCTCTACGGGATCGCTCATGGTTGCTCCTCTCGGTAATTTATCTTTGAAGCCAGCACGACATTGTAGCGCACCGGGCGGCTGCATAAAAAGCCGCCTCACGACGATCACCCCGCGCTGCTTGCGGCATGAAGGCTATGAACATTAATATAGCCCCGCTTCTTTCAACCCTAGAGGAAAGACCGCAATGGCTCAACCGACAGAAGAAGGATTGGTGCGCGGCATTGGCCGATGGTCGCTCGTCGCCGTCGCGATCAACGGCATCATAGGGGCGGGCATATTCGGATTGCCTTCAAGGGTCTTCTCCCTGATCGGCCCTTACAGCGTTCTCGCCTTCGCCGTTTGCGCGGTAGTGGTGACACTGATAATACTCTGCTTCGCGGAAGTGGCCAGCCGCTTTCGCGAGACCGGCGGCCCTTATCTTTATGCGCGCGACGCCTTCGGCCCCGTCACGGGGTTTCAAGTCGGGTGGATGATGTGGCTAGCGCGGCTCACGGCATTCGCCGCCAATTGTAATCTGCTCGTCAGCTATCTGAGCTATTTCTGGCAGGGCGCGGCGACGGGCGCGGCTCGCGTAGCTATCATCTTAATTATTGTCGTCACGCTTACGGCAATAAATATAGTCGGCGTCCGCGACGCCGCGCGATTCAGCAATCTCTTCGCCATAGGCAAACTCATCCCGATCATACTCTTCGTCGCAGTCGGGTTGTTCTTTATAAACGTCGGAAACTTTTCCGCGCCTGCACCTATCAACATCGGGTCTTTTTCCGAATCGGTGCTGTTGCTCGTTTACGCTTTCACTGGGTTCGAGATGGCCGTCATCCCTGCGGGCGAAGTCTCGAACCCGCAGCGCAATCTGCCCGCCGCGTTGCTGATCGCAATCGGCGTGGTCGCGGTCCTCTACATCTTGATTCAGATAGTTTCGATCGGGACGCTGCCCGAGCTTGCCTCTTCTGAAAGGCCGCTCGCCGACGCGAGCAATCAATTCCTGGGCGCGGCGGGCGCTTCGATCATAACGGCGGGCGCGCTGATTTCGATCACGGGCAACCTGAACGTGTTAATACTAGCAGGGTCGCGGCTTCCCTTCGCGATGGGAGAGCGGCGCGAGCTCCCGCACTCCTTGGCGTTCACGCACAATCGCTTTCGCACTCCGTACGTAGCGATTCTCTTTACGAGCGCGGTAATGCTCTTGCTCACGCTCTGGAGCACGTTCGCTTCGGCGGTCAAGATAAGCACGATAGCCCGATTGATTGCTTACGCCGCAACGTGCGCGGCCCTGATGGTCCTGCGGTATAAAAGCGACGCGCGGCCCGCAGTGTTCCGGCTGCCGTTCGGCATAGACATCGCCGTAATCACGCTCGCGCTTTCCGTGTGGCTGATTTCAAACACGACGTTTCGCGAAGTGCGAGACGTGCTGATCGCGGCATTGATCGGGAGGTTGCTCTACCTCGTTTGCACGTTGATCTATCGCCGGTTGAAGTCGGGAGAAGTCGCCGACTCTACGAAAAGTTAAAGCAGCGGTTTTATCTTACGGTCGAACTCTTCGCGGTCCATGATGCCCTTGATGCGGGCGCGAACGATTCCTTCGCGGTCTATGACGAAGGTCAACGGCAAGACATCGCTCACATAAAACATATCCAAGACCGCCTGAGTGGCGAACAGTATAGGGTAATTCACTTTGAGTTCTTGGACCGCCTCTGCCACGCTACGGCGTTCGTATGGCGGGTGAGTTATCCCGATGATTTGCAGCCCCCGCTCCCTGTACTCGTTTTGCCACGCGACAAGCTCGGGCATCTCCGCGCGGCACGGCGCGCACCACGTGGCCCAGAAGTTTATCAGCACTACTTTGCCCCTGTAATCCGTCAGTCGCGCGCGGTTGCCTTTCAAATCTTCGAGTGAAAAATCAATGGTGCGCGCCGCCTGCTTCTTCTTTTCCTGACCGAAGGCGACTGCGGGCTGTAGGATCAATAATGATATTAAGAAAGCAATTCTCATCTTGTTAACCTCAGTACAAATACCTGACGCCGATCAAGAGATTCTTATCCGTGCGAAGCGCCTGCGCTCCCGAGCTGTGCGAAACTGGGAGCTGGAGGCTCGCCTCTAAGACCAGCCGCGAGGTCGCGATGTATTGAAGCGCGGGCGCGAGATAAAACTCCGACGAGCTGCTGCCCGCAACAGTTTGACCGCGCGCGCGCCCTCGATCTCGAAGCATCGTTGTCGTTTCAAGTATCAAGAATAACTCTTTTGTCGGGCTGCGGTATTTGAAAGGCAGCAGCACGTATTCCAGGTCTGTATTTAATCTCACCTCGTGCCCGAGGCGAAAACCGTCGCGCTCGCTTCTAAGCGCGCCTTGCAGATTAGCTCCATATATCCATCGATGGTGAGCCTGCGAGAATGTTAAGTCCGCGTGGACGGCAAAGCCGCCGTCGATTGCGCCGAGCTGGCGGCGAACGAACTCAGGGGCCGAAAGCTCCACCTCATCCGGCGCGTCTTTCTTGCCCGTCGGCAATTCCAGCCCGAAACGCACGGCGGCCTGTTTGTCGCCCCACGTCTCAAGCGTGCGGTAGAAACGATGCTTGGCCCACAGCATTATGTTTCCCAGGCCCCGGCCTGAGCCCGCGCCGGTTCCGTCATCAAACGAAGTGCTGTTAAAAGGGACCTCGGCTTCGAACTGAAGAGTCGGGGTCGGCGTGTATGAGACGGCGACGCGAAGGCTGTGGCGATTCACTTTCAAGCCGCCAAGGTGCTGGCGTGCGTAAAAGTAGCGCGGCGTAACGGCGCCGCCCTGGTAGACAGTCAGTCCGGGGCTGGTAGTCCGCACCGGCGCAACAGGCGGATTCGGCTCGCCGCCCGTTCCTCGGAGCGCGACCTGGACGTTTGAAATCCCTGTCAGCAACTCCTGATTGGCAGGCGGCGCGGCCTCGACTTTCTTAAGCGCGCGCGCACGAATAGTCTCGCGCAAGTCCGCGTCTTTGCCCACGGTCTGCCAGTCGCCCGTGATTTCGACGCGCGAGCCTTCAGCAATCTCTCCCATCATTTGCTGAAGGCTCGCGCCTTCGACGGCGAACCGTTGCTTTGATCCCTCCACCTCGACCCACCAGCCGGCGCCCTCGCGCGCAAGCACACCCGCTACAGTTATTTCGGCAGAGTCGAGCGTGTAGCCTGCTTTTTTTAGCGTGGCTTTGAGCGCGGCGAACGAAGCCGCCTTGCCGGGCTTTGGCGTAAAGACTCCGAGCCCGCGCTTGATCTCTGTAACTTTGATGTCATCTATCTTCGGCGCAAAATCGAGACGGCTCACGGCCTTCTTGATGTTGTAGACTCACATGCCGCACAGGTAGCCTGCGATCTTCATCTGAACCTGCTTTATCTCGGCGCGTCCGTCGCTCGGGTTTGCGACCAGCAAAAATAATAAGGCGATTGTCACCGCAGCGTATCTCTTCATAAGCTTCTCCCGTTTCATATAGCCTTGTCAGATTCTCTACTGCCTGATAATAAAAAGGCAAATGCGAGTCGATAGCAAACCGCAAAGAGGAAAAGACATGAAATCCAGTAAGACTATCCTGATTTTGATGACGACCCTTCTGCTTTTCAATTTACCCGACGCCACTCCAGCCCAATCAAAACCTGATGCGGAAATAATCTTTATTCGCGCCGGGCGATTGTTCGATAGCGAGAAAGGCGTTTTTCTTCCCGCGCGCGACATTGTCGTCAAAGGCAAATATGTCGAGTCCATAGGCGAGAACCTCTCTGTGCCGGCGGGCGCGCGCGTCGTAGACCTGCGGCAGTACACTGTAATGCCCGGCCTGATCGACGCGCACACTCACCTGCTTTACCTCGAAAACCCGAGCGGCGATTTATCGTCAGAAGGGATAAAGGCTTTGACGATAGAAGGCTTGCCGCTTCGCGCGCTGCGCGGGGCCGCGCGCGCGCGCACTTTTCTCCGCGCGGGGATTACTGCGGTGCGCGACCTCGGCAATTCAGGAAGGTTCGGCGATGTAGCCCTTCGTCGAGCGCTCAACGAAGGCGGGCTGGAAGGGCCGAGGATGTATGTTTCCGGCCCGGGGCTTAGTCCCGAAGGAGGTCAGTTTCCGGGGTTGCAATTCGAACACCGCGCGCTGGCTGCCGAAGAGTATCGGATAGTGCGCGGGGCCGAGGACGCCGCGCAGGCCGTCAGAGAGAACGTGACCTACGGCGCGACCGTGATAAAGATATATTCTAACAACACGCCTAACCGTACGCTGCTCTCGCTCGAAGAGATGCGCGCCATCGTCGCCGAAGCGCGGTTGTTAAACGTCAAGGTGTGCGCGCACGCCACGAGCACGCTCGCCGTCGCCCGCGCCGTCGAAGCGGGCGTCGACTCTATCGAGCACGGCTACCAGATAGACGACGCGACGCTGAAGCTGATGAAAGAGAAAGGTGTGGCGCTCGTCCCGACCGACGGCGACATGTGGACCTTGAACAGGTATTTTGAGATGTCCCGCATCACTCCGCGCCCGACCGAGCAAGACATAATGAAATTCGTCAATTCGAGCCGCGACCGTTTGCGCCGCGCCATTGCCGCAGGAGTTACGATAGTCGCGGGCTCGGACATGTACCTCGACATTAAGATACCGCAGGGCGAGGCCGCGCGCCGTGTGCTGTTCGCCTATCACGAAGCGGGGATGGAACCCGTGCAGATTCTACAGAGCGCCACTGTCAACGCCGCTCGACTCATCGGCGAGAAGCGTTTGGGGGTGATTAAGGCCGGGAGCTTCGCGGACATAATCGCGGTCGACGGAGACCCTATAAAAGATTTCAAGGCAATAGAGCGAGTAAAGTTTGTGATGAAAGATGGGACCGTCTATGTCGGAAATCATTGAAGCATTCGCGCCGCCCCGCATTCAAGTCTACACTGCGGAATGGGTGTTGCCCGTAAGCTCGCCTCCCATATCGGACGGCGCGGTCATCATCAAAGATGACCGCATAGCATTTGTCGGCTCGCAGGCGGAACTTCGCGCCCGCCCGGAGATTGCGCAGGCTGATGTGACAAGCTTTGGCCGTGCCGCGATCTTGCCGGGGTTTGTAAACACTCACAGCCACCTTGAGCTCACCCTGATGCGAGGCTTTCTCGAAGACCTCGCGTTTCGCGATTGGATCATGAAGCTGACGCGGACCAAATACGAGCGGCTTACGGCTGAGGATTTCAAATGGTCGGCGCGGCTAGGCGCAGCCGAAGCGATACGAGCAGGCATAACGACGCTCGCCGACACGGGCGACTCAGGCGCGCCTTTCGACGCGCTGCTCGCGAGTGGTTTGCGCGGCATAGCTTACAGAGAGGTCTTTGGCCCCGATCCCAAAAACTCCGGGAGCAACTTCGACGATCTGAAAGTCAAAGTCGCTGATATGCGCGCCAGAGAGAATAAGCGCGTTCGCGCGGGCGTCTCTCCCCACGCGCCATACACTGTCTCGGCGAACCTCTTTCGACAGGTGAGCCAGTACGCGGCGCGCGAATCGATAGACATGTGCATACACGCAGCCGAATCCGAAACCGAGCGCCAGTTGATGCTCGCGGGCGAAGGCGATTTTGCTCGCGGCTTGAGCGCGCGCGGGATAGAGTGGCCGACGCCCGGCATATCGACGATTCAATACCTGGACTCTCTCGGCGTGCTTGAATGCGCCCCTTTGCTCGTTCACGCGGTCACTGTAGACGACCGCGACATCGCTTCGATAGCCCGCAGCCGCGCGCGCGTGGCTCATTGCCCGAAGTCGAATGCCAAGCTCGGGCATGGCATCGCAAGGCTTTCCGATATGCTCGACGCGGGCGTGCGCGTGGGGCTGGGGACCGACAGCGTGGCTTCGAATAATCGCTGCGACATGCTTGATGAAGCGCGATTCTGCTGTCTCGTTCATCGAGCCGCGCGGCGCGATTTCAACTGGCCTACGGCGGAACGTGCGCTCAGGCTTATGACTTTAGATGGCGCGCGCGCCTTAGGACTTGAAAGCGAGATAGGCTCGCTCGAAGTAAACAAGCAGGCCGACCTTATCGTCATCGATCTCGCCAGGGTTCACAACACGCCCGTACACGACCCCACGGCTGCGATCATATTCAGCGCCGCGTCTTCCGATGTTTTGCTGACGATGGTCGCGGGCGTAATTTTATTCGAGGGCCACCGGGTCCACACGCTTGCCGAGAATGAGATTTCCGACCACATAGCTGTTGCGCTCGATAAAATGAGTTCATCTTAATAACGATCGCCTGCCCATTGTTTTAATTCCATTACCGATCTCGCTGTGCGACGCCGAGCAATCAAGATTATGCACACGCTTGCGCGCGGGTTGCGTAATGATCTATGGATCGCTTTATCAATAGTCCGTGACGGCGATCACAACCATAAGCGCAATCGAGCTTTCGCAGCTTAGAAAGCGTAATGATAATTCGGGAACCAATCGTTACGGGCCTCCGTATGAACGGTAGGAAAAAAATCACTTTAAAGGTTTACGCGGTAGGCCGGGGGTTTATATGGCGAGAAAGAAGTCTCGTAAGTATCTAGTCGTGTCTGTGTTGGTCATAGCGGTCCTTGCGGCAGTCGCTTACGGTTATTCGGCGATGTCCGGGACCAGGGCCGAGATCGACCCTTCACGAATCATCACGGTAGAGCGCGGCGACATCGCGCGCAGCGTCGTGGCGACAGGGCGCGTCGAGCCGATATCGAAAGTAGAAATCAAATCGAAGGCCAACGGCATCATCAAAGAGCTTCGCGTCAAGGCGGGCGACATGGTGAGCGAGGGCCAGGTGCTTGCCGAGCTTGATAAAGAGAACCTCGCCGCACGATTGCGCGAAGCGCGCGCCGCGCTGTTGGGCGCTCAATCGAATGAAAGGGCGGCCCAGGCCGAGTATGAGAAGAACAAGGTCGAGGCCGAAAGCCCCGACGTGGCCTTTGCCGCCCGCAATGTCGAGCGCGTCGACAAGCTTTTCAAAGGCGGATTGATCTCGCATCAAGAACTAGACGATGCGCGGCGCGGGCTTGAGCAAGCCCAAAATCGCCAGCACGTCGCGCGCTCGCAATTGAGCGTCACGGCGGCGCGCGTCTCTCAGGCCGAAGCCGAAGTCGCGCAATCGCGCGCGGCGGTCGAGCGCGCCGAAGAGGAGTTGAACAACGCGACCATTCGCTCGCCCATCCGCGGGATGGTCTTGTCGCGCGACGTGGAGATGGGCAGCCCCGTATCGTCGATCTTAAACATGGGCTCGGCGGCGACGCTTGTGATGGTCCTGGGAGACATTAGCCAGGTCTACGTCCGAGGCAAAGTCGACGAGGCCGACATCGGCAGCGTCCGTCTGGGCCAGCCGGCGCGCATAAAAGTAGAGACGTTCAAAGGCCGCGAGTTCACCGGACAGGTGACCGAGATATCTCCGATGGGCGCGGAAAAGGATAACGTCGTAAGCTTCGAGGTCAAAGTCTCTATCAGCAACCCGGGCGGCGAGCTGAGCGCGAACATGACTGCGAACGCCGAGATAATACTCGAAGAGCGCAAAGCCGTATTGATAGTGCCTGAAAGCGCGATCACCTACGACCAGCAGCGCAACGCTACGGTCGAAGTGCCCGCCCCCGCCTCCGACACGGGCCGCGAAAAGAAGCAGATCAAAGTCGGCGTCAGCAACGGCAGCCGCACGGAGATTATCGAGGGCTTGATCGAAGGCCAGCAGGTGATTCTCCAGTAGCCTTATGCGCGAACTCATCCGACAGACGTGGTCGAACCTGATGGCCAACAAGCTGCGCAGCTTCCTGACGATGTTCGGGATCGTCTGGGGGATCATCTCGATCGTGCTGCTGTCGGCTATGGGCGAAGGCTTTCAGCGCGGCAACGAGCGCGTGATGAGAGAACTCGGGAAAAATATTCTTATAATTCGCAACGGGAGAACAAGCCTCCAGGCGGGCGGCGAGCGCGCGGGGCGCATCATCCGCCTCGACATCAGCGACGTTCACACGCTCAAAGAGAGATCACGGATGCTTGAGTTCATCAGCCCGGAATTGATGACCAGCGTCAAAGCGAAAAGCGCCTTCAACGCGAGCTCCGTGGGCATCAGCGGCATCTGGCCCGTCTACCAGCAGATCCGAACCATCGAAGTAGAAAGAGGTCGGTTGATAACCGAAGTCGACAACGAGCAGGCCCGCCGCGTCGCCCTCATAGGGTTCGACGCCTCGAAGCAATTATTCGCCGACCGCGACCCAATAGGGAGCCAGATTCAGGTCGGGGGAATCCCTTACACGATCATCGGCAAGATCCGCAAAAAGGAACAGGATTCGAATTACACTGGTGCGGACAACGGGCGGCTGTTCGTCCCCTATGAAGCGATGAAAAAAGATTTCCCGTTGCGCGGCAACCTCGATACGCCCGACTCGCTTTCGACGATAATCGCCGCCCCTTACGACTCTGTGGCCGAGCAGATGGGCGAGGCGCTCGGGGGCGGGAGCAAACGCTGGCTCAACGGCATGACCCCGATCGAGATTGAGATACGCTCCATCCTCGGGCCGAAACATGGCTTTGACGCGCTGGACACCGAGGCGCTCTCGATCTGGAACACGGCCATCTCTTCGGTGATGTTCGATAAGGTCATCAAGGCGATGAAAGAGTTCTTCCTCGCCGTAAGCATCATCACGCTCGCGCTCGGGGGCATCGGCGTGATGAATATCATGCTCATAGCCGTTAAGGAGCGCACTCGCGAGATAGGCGTGCGCAAGGCGATGGGCGCGACTTCGCGGAACATTCAATGGCAGTTCCTCAGCGAAGGATTGTTTTTGACCATGTTGAGCGGGGCGATAGGACTGGGACTGGGCGTAGGGCTTTGTAATCTGGTGAACATGCTCCCGATGCCCGCGCGCTTCTCAGGGATGGTGACGACGTGGCAGATGGCCGCCTTTTCAATCGCGACGCTCGCCGTCATTGGCATACTCGCTTCCACCTATCCCGCTCGCCGCGCCGCAGAGCTTCGCCCCATCGAAGCCCTGCGATACGAGATGTGAAAGCATTTTGGATTTTAGATTTTGGATTTTGGATTGCAGACCTGAATATCAACCATTCTTCCTATAATCCAAAATCTAAAATCTAAAATCCAAAATTAGGAGTTGTCGTGTTACTTAAAGAAGTCCTCTTACAAGCCATCTACGCGCTGATAAATCACCGCTTCCGCGCGGCGCTGACTATGCTCGGCATAAGCTGGGGCATCGTGACGGTCGTGCTGATGATGGCTTATGGGAACGGGTTTCACTCGTCTCTTGAGATAGGATTAGGCGGAGCATTCTCTGATGGGACGGCGGTGATATGGCCCGGACAAACGAGTCGGCAGGCGGGCGGCGAGCGCGCGGGCCGAAGAATCCGCCTGAAAGAAGAAGACGTTAACGCGCTCAAAGAATTGGGCGTGGTGAAATACGCGAGCCCCGAATACGTCGAAGGCCTGCCTCTGGCTTACGGCAACAAGCAGACCTCGGCCACGTTGCGCGGGGTCGCCCCCGAATACGCCTTGATGCGAAACGAGGTCGCCGAGACGGGGCGCTTCTTCGACGCGGAAGACACCGAGAAGCGACGCCGCGTCGTATTCCTGGGGACCGAAGTCGCACGCAAGCTGTTCGGCAACAACTCGGCGATCGGAGAATCTATTCGCATAAAGGGGCTCTCGTTTGAAGTGATCGGCGTGCTGGCCGACAAGGTGCAGATGTCGTCTTACTATTCGCCTGACAAGTACTGCGTCTTCATCCCCTATACGGTCGTCGGCCAGCTCTTCTATCAAGATTACGTAGACAACCTCGTCGTCGAGATCATCGACACTTCGCGGACGGAGCAGGCGCTAAAGCAGATCAAAGAGACGCTGGCCGCGCGCCACGACTTTGACCCGCGCGACGAGCGCGCCATCCAGCTTCACGGCTCGGTGGAGATGAAGAAGATCATCGGCGGAATCACGGGCGGGCTGAAGATGGTGCTCGGCTTCATAGGCACGCTGACGTTGATGATAGGCGGGGTGGGTGTGATGAACATTATGCTAGTTAGTGTCACCGAGCGCACGCGCGAGATCGGCATTCGCAAGGCGCTCGGCGCGCGCCGCCGCCACATTCTCTTTCAGTTTTTGCTCGAAGGTCTGGTGATTACTTTTCTCGGCGGCGCGGTTGGCGTGGTGTTGTCTTACGCGCTGGCCGCAGCGGTCGGCGCGCGCCCGTTTCTGGCAGATCTGTTGGAAGACGCCTCGCGCCGCACGGACATTCACCTGCTGTTGTCGGCAGAGGTCCTGCTCACGGCGACGGGCATTCTTGTGTTGGTAGGAGTGATAAGCGGCTTCTGGCCCGCCTTCAGAGCTTCGCGCATGGACCCGATCGAATCCCTCCGTTACGAATAATCCCAAGAGTTCTTTTATTTGTTAGTTGGATAACATACAGAGTCGCGGCTTTTGTAGAGAATGTCGGCGGTAGCTTGAATCTTTGACAGCCCGACGACTCACGTCTTCGTCCGGCTGTCCGAACACCGCTTAACTCTTAAAGCAAGCCATAACCATACGAACCGGGGAAATGGCAATTCATGTTTCCAGAATAGGGAACTATTCTTAACCCTCACAGACATTCAGGGAAATAAGGGACGCGCTTAACCGAAGGAGTTCTGTCCGCTTCAGCTTATCAAGGCCGCTATCTACGCTCGATCTAAAAGCACTGTGAGCCGTAGCGCCTGATTCGAGCGGAGAGGACTGGTCTACAGCGAACGTCTGTCCGCGATGCGACTGAAACCCGGTTACGGTCGTAAGGGCCGAGTTGCGGATAGTCTTCAGTTTTTGTCACAAGGAGGTTTCATTATGAGTGCAAACAAGCGGTCAAAGTTGATTGCTTTGGGAGCGTTCTTTGCGGCTGCTGCGCTGATGAGCATTCCTGCCCTGGCGCAACTTCCCGACATAACCAGGACGCCGAACTCTGCCGACCAGGGCATATGCAAATCCCTCCCCCAGCAGATCGGGGCCGGCAGAGGGTCTGTCAACACGCCCGGCTCGTCGCTGTTCATCATCAACCGCGACCCATTCAGGTCCATACGCAGGGGCCGGCAGGTCTTTCATCGTAAGTTCGCGAGGTCGCAAGGCCAGGGGCCGATGGTGCAAGACGGGCTAGGGCCCGCGCTCAACGAGATTCATCAGAAACCTGCTCTGGGGGCGGGGCTGGGCGACAGTTGCGCCATATGCCACGCGCGCCCGCGCGGGTCCGCAGGGTTCGGTAGCGACGTTGTCACCAGGCCCGACAGCCGTGACGCGCCTCACCTGTTCGGCCTCGGTCTGAAGGAGATGCTTGCGGACGAAATCACGGCGGACCTGAGGGCCATAAGAGCGGCGGCCATCGCTCAATCGCTGGTCCAGAGCCAACCGGTCCAGGCGAACCTCGTCAGCAAAGGGATCAGCTATGGGCAGATAACGGTTACCAACGGCATAGTCGACTACACGCAGGTCCAAGGGATCGACACGCCGAGCCTGCGCGTGAAGCCATTCTTCCTTCACGGCGATACGATCTCGATACGCGAGTTCTCCATAGGAGCATTCCAGGACGAGATGGGGCTACAGGCCGTAGACCCGGACACGGCGGCGGCGGCGGCAGGCGGGAATGTTACTACGCCGTCGGGGATGGTCTTAAACGGCGCGCTGGACACTTTCAAAGCTCCCCCCACGACCAACCCTAACGCAGACCCGGATGGCGACGGCGTGACGAACGAGGTTGCTACCGCCATAGTCGATTTCATGGAGCATTACCTGCTCAACTACTTCGCTGCGGGCACATATCAGCCCGACATAAGCGCGTTCCAGGGGAAGCAAATTTTCCTTAGCATAGGCTGCGCGGATTGCCACATCCCCGAGCTGCAAATCAACCGCGACCGCCGCGTGGCAAGCTTCGAGACGAAGTTCGACTCTCAACTTGGGAACCCCTTCAATCACCTCTTCTCGACGCACACGGCGCTGTTCAACACTGTCAACGACGGCACAGGACACCCGCCGCTGAAGGTGCCGAAGTTTCTGCCCTTCCTCGTCAAGGACATCTACACCGATTTTAAGAGGCACGACCTGGGGCCGAACTTCCACGAGATAAACTACGACGGCTCGGTCAGGAGGCAGTTCCTCACTATGGCGCTGCACGGCGTAGGCAGCACAGCGCCTTACGGTCACGACGGGCGCAGCCATAACCTTAAAGAGGTGATATTCCGCCACGGCGGGGAGGCGCAGCAGGCCAGAGACAATTTCTTCTTCCTGACGGCGGGCAACCAGAATGCGTTGCTCGCGTTCCTCAGCTCGCTCGTGCTCTTTCCGCCCGACGACACGGCTTCGACCTTAAACGGGATAAACCCTAACTGCAATACGATTGACCAGAATCGTTGCATGATCATCACGCCGCCGGCTGGCACTGTTCAGTTTCCGCAGTGCGGGCACGGCAGCCTGAAGCTCTCGGCCCTGTTTAACAACCCGAACGATCTTGAGTAGCTCAACCTGGACGTTTGCGGATGGGCGAGATAAATAAAATGGCTCGTCCATCCGCAAATAATTCTTGAGGCGATTATGAATAGATTAGCTTTCTTGCTGGCAGGCGCGCTTGTTGCGAGCGCCTGCGCTAAAGCCCCTGAAGATCATTCACCCGCCGCTCCGCAGGTGAGCGAAAAGGCCGACGCAGGCGACCGAGACCAATCGCTCGAGTCGCTCACACGGGCTTTTCGCAACCTGGGAGCGGTCAAGACGTTTCGAGCAAACATGCTGTCGGACCGCAAGCAAGAAGGGATTATTGAAAGCAAAGTGACAGCCGTCCTTCCAGACCGATTCCACCTCGTCAACGACAGCCTGGAGGTCAAAGTGATCGGCTCTGACTTGTATAGAAGATTCCCCGACGGCAGTTGGAAAAAGGCTTCACAGTCGACCGATATAACCGGCTTGCTCGATCCTAAGAAGCTCGAAGCCTACATAAGCTCTGCGGTTGAAATCAAGCTGGTCGGCGAAGAGGAGCTGGACGGGGTGCCGTCGGAAGTCTATGAAGCGAGTCTTCCGCACATCCCTGCGACCAGGGGCGCGCACGACCGGCTGCAGCCGTTTGCGGCGAAGGTATGGGTCAGCAAGCAAGACCGTCTTCCGCGCAAGCTCGAAGGCACGGCGCTCGTTTCCCAGGTCAGGACCGAGGTCGTCTACTACGATTACAACGCAAAGATAAAGGTTCAGCCGCCGGCTAATTGATAAAGCGGTTCATGCGGGGACGGCGCTCTTTTTCTTGACCTCGTACGGCGTCCTGTCGGCCATCTCCGGTCGGGCTTCAATGTATGCCTTCAAGGCCGTGGTGTGGATTGTGAGACGGCCCTTTCGGTTGTAATTGACGAGCCCCTGCTTGCGCAATCGGCTGAGCGCCATAGAGACTACTTCGCGCCGCGCCAGCACTATCTGCGACAACTCTTCCTGGCTGATAAAGTGTGTCAGCTCCACGCCCTGATGAGACGGCTCGCCGAACTCATCGGCCAGCCGCAGCAACAGCTTTGCGAGCCGCACGGGAACGCTGTCGAATGAGATCTCTCGGATCAGATCGTAAGACCTGGCGAGCCGTTTGAGCGAAGATTGTAGGAAGTCGTACATGACTTCTCGGCTCTCGTAAAGGATCGCGAGGAATTCGTCGGGCCCAAGCTCGGCTGCCTCGGACGGCTCCATCGCGACGGCCATGTCCATGCGCCTGGCCGTGTACAGGCACATCTCGCCGAAGACTTCGCCCGTCCTGTAAACACCCAGAATGATCTCCTTGCCTGATTCTGAAATCGTGCTGAGCTTTACAAGACCGCTGCGCAGAAAATAGAGGCCGCGCCCTTCGTCCCCGATGTTATAGATTATCTGATTTGCACCAAACAGCCGGGGCTTCCTCGCCTTCAACCTTTCATTAAACCCCGCTCCGAATAGGCTCAGACAGATTGCTCGTCCGCCAATACCCAGTGAATTCTCCATGCTCGTTCACCCGAATACCGAACCCGTCCGCGAGCTATAAATAGCGAGTCGCGCTACTTTTTTTTAACTGGATTCACAGCGTCCGCGAAGTGGAGCAAGAGGATTGTTTGTCGTGTAGCTTACAGTTTCGTAACCGGCGCTAGTATACCACCGGCCCGCCCGGTCGACAACAGCACGATTTAAAGAAGGGTCGGCTCTGGCATCCGGCTTCGAAAAACCTGCATCTGAGCAGACTGTATATCAAAAACAACTTCTTCGCGGGAGGCCAACAGCGTGTTTACAAGAATTGCTGCCATAGGATTTGTCTATCTTATCGCCACACTCGGATGGGTCGCCTTGGGCACAACCATCACTTACCGCACCGATAACCAGGACGCCTCGCTTAAGAGCGAAGTCGGGCAACTGTGGGGAACGCCGCTCGTCCAACAATCGCCCGCAGCCTCGCTCCTGGTCGAACGAGTGGTTGAAAACAAGACCCCGGCGCAGAGCGCTCAGACTTCTCAGAGCCCCCAAAGCACGCAGCACGCGCAACCCACACAGAGCCCGCAAACGAAGAGCGCCGCTCAGGCGCCGCCCGTAGACAAATACGACGTGCCCATCACAGAGAACGACATACGCGTGGGCCTTGAGTTGGACCAGAGACAGAAGGGGCTGCTGTGGTATTCGACCTACCGCGTGCGCTTCACCGCGAACTACACGTTCGAGAACGTCCAGGATAAAAACGGGGAGTTGATCGTCCATTTCAGCTTTCCGGCGCGCGATGGACTGTACGACGAATTCAAATTCGAAATCGACGGCGCACATGTTCCTACGACCAGGAAAGAGTCTAACCAGCTTGTTGCCAAGCTCCCCAGCCGTGCCAAGCAGCGCCACCGCCTTTCGATCAATTATTACTCGAACGGGATCGACAGCTTCATGTATCGGTTCGGCGATGGGATAAGCGAAGTGCGCAATTTCCAGCTCGCGGTCGCGACTAATTTCGAAGGCGTAGATTTTCCCGGAAACACGCTCTCGCCGACCTCGAAAGAGAAGCGAGACGGGGGCTGGCAGTTGACCTGGGGCTATAAAGATTTGATCACGGGTAACGGCATAGGGGTCGAGATGCCCCGTAAGATAAACCCCGGCCCTATGGCCGCGCGCATCTCTTACTTCGCGCCGGTGTCGTTAGGCTTCTTCTTCTTTTTGATCTTCATCATCTCGCTGATGAAAGGCATTCGGCTTCACCCGATGAATTACTTCTTCCTCGCGGCCTCTTTCTTCGCCTTCCACCTGCTGCTCGCTTACCTCGTAGACCATATCTCGATCCACCTGGCGTTCATCATCTGCTCGCTGGTCTCGATCTTCCTGGTCATCTCTTACATGCGCATAGTCGTGGGCAGCCGGTTCGCCTACATCGAAACGGGCCTGTCGCAGTTCGTTTACCTCATAGGCTTCTCCTACGCCTTTTTCATCGAAGGCTTCACGGGGCTTGCGGTGACTATAGGCTCGATCGTCACTCTGTTTGTCGTAATGCAGATGACCGCGCGCATCAACTGGGCTGAAAAGTTCAAGGCTTTAGGAAGCCGCAAGCTCCAAGAGTTACAAGAGTAGATTTCTTGATGCGCCGAGGGCGTCTGGCTACAATATCGTTAGTGAAATCTATAACGGTTGGAATAAGCGGAGCGAGCGGCGCAATCTACGCCAGGCGGCTGCTCGTCCAGCTCGAAGCGAGCGACGAAGTGCGCCAGGTCAATCTGGTCGTCAGCGGCCCCGGCCGCCGCGTCATAAGCGACGAGCTGGACATAGCGGCCACGAATGATGTCGACGAGCTGGTCCGAGAGCTTCTCGGCCGCCCTTCGATAAAGACCACGGTCTTTCATCCGGGCGACATCGGCGCGACCATCGCTTCGGGCTCATACCCTGTCGACGGCATGGTCATCATTCCCTGCTCCGCTTCGACGCTCGGCGTGCTCGCGTCGGGGTCGTGCCGCAACCTGCTCCACCGCGCGGCCGACGTTTGTTTGAAAGAAGGGCGAAAGCTGGTGCTCGTCCCGCGCGAGACTCCGCTGTCGAGCATACACCTGGAAAACATGCTTCGCCTGCGCCAGGCCGGAGCGATGATCGTCCCCGCGATGCCCGCTTTTTATCACAGGCCGACCGACATCATCTCGCTCGTAGACCACTTCGTTTATCGCGTGATGGATCACCTCGGGCTCCAGCATTCGCAAGAGACCGTGTGGCAGGGAGACACAAAGAATTTTGGATTTTAATGGCGCATGATGCGCTGCGCGCGGCGCGAATTTGGATTTTGGATTAGGGGATTTTTATGAACCAGCAACCATTGGAAGCTTCGACCACGGAGCAGACGAAAAGTCCGCAATCCAAAATCCAAATTCGCGGTGCGCGAAGCGCATCATCCGCCATGAAATCCAAAATCGAGAGGCTGAAAGTCACGCTCGAAATGATCAAGATCGAGCACACGCTTTTCGCGCTCCCGTTCGCGTTCTTAGGGGCCGCGCTCGCCGCCCGCGACTTCCCGCCGCAGACGCCCTTGTTCTGGGTAGCAAAGCTCATATGGATAACGCTGGCGATGGTCGGCGCGCGCTCGGCCGCAATGGCGTTCAATCGAATCGCTGACCGCCGCATCGATGCCGCAAACCCGCGCACGGCGAACCGCGCGCTCCCGGCGGGGCTGCTGGATTTGCGCTTCGCATGGGCTTTTACCGTCGCGTCTGCCGCGCTCTTCTTAGTCGCGGCTTCCCAGCTCAACCGCTTGACGCTAATACTGTCGCCCGTAGCATTAGGCTCGATCCTGCTTTATTCATACACGAAGCGGTTCACCTCGCTGTCACATCTCGTACTCGGGTGGTGTCTCGCGATAGCGCCCGCGGGCGCGTGGATAGCCATTCAGGGGCGGCTAACAATTGTGCCCGTGCTTTTGTCGCTTTCGGTGATGCTGTGGACAGCCGGGTTCGACATTCTTTACGCCTGCCAGGATTACGATTTCGACCGCAGCAGCGGGCTTCATTCGATACCGGGCAGATTCGGCATAACGCGAGCATTATGGATCGCGCGCGGGATTCACTTGCTGATGTTCGTCTCGCTGTTGCTGCTGTTTCGCACCGCCGGACTCGGGCTGATGGGGTTTGCGGGAGTGGCGGCTACGGGCGCGCTGCTGGTCTACCAGCACAGCATCGTTAAGGCGGATGATCTGTCTCGACTCAACGCGGCATTCTTTACCACGAACGCATTCGTGAGCGTCATACTGTTCGTCACGATGGCCGGAGACGCTCTCCTCTTCGGCCATTGATGCCGGATTTCGTTATGGCAAGAATTCTTGTTACAGGCGGGGCGGGCTTTATAGGCAGCCACATGGTTGATCGCTTGCTCGCGAGCGGGCGGCGCGTGACGGTCGTCGATAGCTTCAACGATTTTTACGACCCGGCGACGAAGCGCGCTAACGTGAGCGCCCACGCCGAGCGGGCGGGTTTTGAGCTTGTGGAAGCAGACATCTCGGACGCCGAAGCGATTGATGAACTATTTGCGCGATCAGAATTCGATGCGATAGTTCATCTCGCGGCGCGCGCGGGCGTTCGCCCGTCGCTTGAACGTCCGCTGGATTACGAGCGGACGAACGTGCACGGGACCTTCATGTTGCTTGAGGCGGCGCGTCGTTACCGGGTCGAGCGATTCGTCTTCGGCTCGTCAAGCTCCGTTTACGGGGTGAACTCATCTGTCCCTTTCAATGAAAACGACACCATCGCGCAACCCATCTCGCCTTACGCGGCGACAAAGATCGCAGGCGAAGCGGCCTGTCACGTCTACAGCCACTTATTCGGGATTCGCGTCGTCTGCTTGCGATTCTTCACGGTCTACGGCGCGCGGCAGCGGCCGGACCTGGCCATACACAAATTCGCGCGCTTGATGACCGAAGGCCGCCCAATCCCCGTCTTCGGCGACGGCACGACGCGGCGCGATTACACCTACATTGATGACATCATCTCGGGCGTCACTGCCGCGCTCAATTATGATCAAAGCATGTTTGAGATAATCAACCTGGGCGAGTCGGACACGGTCGAGCTTCGCCGGTTGATAGAGCTTCTCGAACGCGCGCTCGGATGTCGAGCCGTGATAGACCGAAAGCCCCCGCAGCCGGGCGACGTGCCCGTGACATACGCCGATATAAGCAAAGCGCGGCGACTGCTCGGCTATGACCCCAAGACAAAGATCGAGGCCGGGATAGAAAGATTCGCCGACTGGTTTAAGACGCAGCCATAGGATTTATAGGCTAGTTATAAAAGAACGACCGGATTCACCGCAGAGACACAGAGAACACAGAGTTTACGCAGAGCAGAATTATGTTCTCTCTAATATGTTTTCTCTGCGCCCGCTCTGTGATCTCTGTGTCTCTGCGGTGAGATAGCCTTTGCTTTTCATCGCCTCACATTGCCACCAGCTCAATCGCCTTGCCGCTTTGAGCTTGCTTAGTTCGTTTTGCCGGTCTACTATTTTTTGACTGGAGGCCGCTCGCCCGCAGCTTGCCCGTTTAGGGCAAACATTCGACAGGCCATGAAAGAATACCGACTAAAGAGCGTTAAGCAGATTGAAAGCGACCCCGCGAGGCCGGAGATCACAGTGTTCCTGCCCGTCTTCAACGAAGAGGAGAATATCGAGCCCCTCAACGAGAAGCTCACTCGGTCGCTTGAGCAACTGGGCCGCAGCTTCGAAGTGATCTACGTCGATGACGGCTCGACCGACGACAGCCTTGCGCGCCTGCGCCTTCTGGCCGAGCGCGACCGGCGCGTGCGCGTGATCGCGCTGCGTCGCAATTATGGGCAGACCGCCGCGATGAGCGCGGGCATAGACCACGCGCGCGGCGACATCCTCATCCCGATGGATGCCGATTTGCAAAACGACCCCGAAGACATCATTCGGCTGCTTGAAAAGCTCGACCAGGGCTACGACGTGGTGTCGGGCTGGCGCAAGGACCGCAAAGACAAATGGCTCACGCGCCGCATCCCTTCGATGATGGCTAATCGCTTGATCTCGTCCATAAGCGGGGTCCGGCTCCACGATTACGGTTGCAGCCTGAAGGCTTATCGCCGCGACGTGCTCGCGGACGTGAAGCTGTACGGCGAGATGCACCGCTTCATCCCCGTCTACGCGAACTGGGCGGGCGCGCGCGTAACCGAGATACCCGTCACACATCATGCTCGCCACGCGGGCACATCAAAGTACGGGCTGTCGCGGACGATCAAAGTAGTCTTCGACCTCATCACGATAAAGTTCATGTCGAGCTACTTGACGAAGCCGCTCTACCTGTTCGGCTCGGTGGGGCTGATATGCCTGGTAATCTCTGTTATCACCCTGGCGCTGGCGCTCTATTTGAGAATCGTTCATCACATACACCTCGACCGCATGCCGCTGGCCACTTTCGCGATGATCATGTTCGGGATGGGCATACAGTTCATCTTCATGGGACTGCTGGCCGAGATGATTGTCCGCACCTACCACGAATCGCAAAACAAACCGACCTACTTGATACGCGAGCAGATCAACCTCGACGACGACGAACCGGCGGAGCTATGAGCGGGCGCGTGCTGGTCGCGGGAGTCTACGTCGATAACCTGAGCGAAGACGAAGCGCTCGCGCGGATAGACGAGTTGATCGAAGGCGGCGGCTCGCACTACATGACGGTAGTCAACGCGGCAAAGGTCGTGGCCGCATGCCGGGATGAGCGGTTGCGCGAGCGTCTTCGCAAGGCCGCTATCGTGACTGCCGACGGCATGTCTGTGGTGTGGGCGTCGAGGCTGTTGGGCAAGCCGCTCAAGCAGCGAGTGACGGGCATAGACCTGTTCGAGCGGCTCGTCGGGCACGCCGCGCGCCGTGAGCTTTCGGTCTACTTTCTCGGCGCGCGCGACGCAAGCGTCCGAGGCGTCGTCAGGTATTTCACGTCAAGGCTCCCCGACCTGCGCGTTGCAGGTTACCACAACGGCTACTTCGACCAATCTGAATCCGAGAAAGTTGCTGAGGCAATAAAGCAGAGCCGTGCGGATTTGCTGTTCGTCGCGATGGGGTCGCCCGCGCAGGAGAACTGGATAGAGCGCCACCTTGAGGCTACGGGCGCGCGCTTTGCGCTCGGCGTCGGCGGGAGTTTTGATCACCTGAGCGGGTTGCAGCGCCGCGCGCCCGCGTGGATGCAGCAAGCGGGGCTTGAGTGGCTGCACCGTTTGGCGCGCGAGCCGCGCCGTTTGTGGCGGCGCTATTTGATAGGCAACACGCTGTTCGTCTGGTTAGTCGTTAAGCAGATGCTCTCGCGCCAACGATAATGATCAATCCTGTGCGGGGGTTCGCCGCGTAGCAGCAAACTGATTTTGGCCTTGAACGCCGCGTAGCGGCGCGATGAGTTTAGCCCGGCTTTTCAAAGCCGGGGATCGGCGAGATTAACGATTCGTCGCGTCAGCGACGATTGAATTCAATCGTCGCTGACGCGACGAAATTCATCTTGATTCCCTCTATCCGTGCGCTGAAGCACACGGCTAAAATCACACCGCCGCTACGCGGCGATCTATGCGCGGGCTTGATTTGATTCAGACGCCGCCCATCTTGGCGCATTTGACGGGCACGCCGTCTTCTATCACCTGCTCAAAGTCTCTGCCCTGAGTCTGTCTCACGAACCCTAAAAACTCATAAATCTTCGCTATCTCGTCCGGGCCAAAACCGAACCCTGTCAACAGGTCCTCGCTTGCGCGGAACGAAAGAGGGTGAGGAGCGACTCTGAAGGCGAGGCCCAGCGTGTCGTGTAACTTCAGTATTACTTCGTATAAGTCTTTGAGCACTGTGAAGGAAGAGATCAAACAATCATAATCTCCCCGGCTGGCTCTGGTTAAAAGGTATAGGTAGTCCGCGTTATAGTTCTCGACAAAGGTGTCGAATTCTTCTTGTTTTAACATTAAATCCCACCGCCCTCTGCTCGTTCTAGATCAATGGTCCACTTAAGCGGGGAGGGCCACCGAGCCGGTTGCGACTCAGTGGGCTCATTTTCAATTAAGACTGCTGTTGTGTCAAGCTTGTTAGAACGCTACAATCTAGCTTTAAGTTAAGGCAAAGCTCTTTGAGTCGACGCCAAAAGGAGAAGCCGCCATGTCCAGAGAACGTAAACCACTCGCGGAAGTAGGCGGGAAAGCGGGCGACGTTCGCCCGATGAGTAAAGCAGCCGAGCTTGCCTCGCTGCTGGAAGACCACCGAGGCGAGCGCCACGCCATAGTCATGCAGGACTACCCGGACCCAGACGCCATAAGCTCGGCCTGGGCGCACAAGATGATAGCCGCGCGCTACGGCATAGACTGCGACATAGTTTATGAAGGGCGCATCAGCCATCAGGAGAATCTCGCATTAGTCCAACTGACGGACATAGAGATGGTCCGCTACGGCGAGAACGGCGACCTCTCGCAATACGACGGCACGGTCTTTGTCGATAATCAGGGGACCACCGCTTCCCTGACCGACCGATTCGACGCCGCAGGCGTCAAGCCGCTCGTCATCGTCGATCACCACGAGCGCCAGGACCGCATCGAATCCGTCTACACGGACATCCGCAAGATCGGCGCGACCGCGACCATCTACACCGAATACATACGCGAAGGATTGCTCGAACTGAATAAAAGCGACGTGCAGCACGTCCGGCTGGCTACGGCGCTCATGCACGGGATACGCAGCGAGACATCGAGCCTCATACGCGCGCGTGAAGAAGAGATGGAGGCGGGGACTTTCCTCGCACGCTTCACGGACCACTCGCTGCTGGAAGACATACTGTCGGTCAAGCGCTCCAAGCAGGTGATGGACGTGATCCGCCTAGCGCTTGAAAACCGCGAGGTGCGCGAGAGCTATTCGATCTCAGGCGTGGGCTACCTTCGCAGCGAGGACCGCGATTCGATTCCTCAGGCGGCGGACTTTTTGCTCACGGAAGAGAACATACACACGGCCATAGTCTACGGGATAATAATGAAAGGCGACCGCGAGATGGTCGTCGGCTCCATGCGCACCAGCAAAGTGACGCTAAACCCGGACGAGTTTTTGAAAGAAGCCCTGGGCGCGACCGAGACGGGTCGTTACTACGGCGGGGGTCGGCGCGGCGCGGGCGGCTTCGAGATACCGATAGGCTTTCTCGCAGCCATAAGAGACGACGATCTGTTGCGGATGAAGTGGCGGCTCTACGACGATCTAATAAAGAAAAAGCTATTCGCAAAGATAGGCGTCCAGACTCATGTGATGCGTAGCGAGCGCGCCGAATCGCTTCGCCCGGATACGGGCCCACTGCGCGTGGAAGAAGTCTAGCGCAGGGGTCAGGGGTCGGGGGTCAGAGATCAGGGAAAAGAATTAAGACCGCTTTAATAAACGAGTGTGATTGATGCAAGGCTCCTAAACCCTGATCCCTGATCCCTGACCCTTCTTCCTACCGTCTGTGGCCGCGACGGCGATGCCGGTTGTAAAGATAGCCGCCGCCCGCGCCCGCGCCCGCGCCGATCAGCGCGCCCTTCTTGCCGCCGATTAACGCCCCGCCTACGGCCCCGATGGCCGTCCCAATAGCTATGTGCTTCGTCTTGCTATGACGGTGACGGTAAGGCCGGCGATGCGCATCCGCGTCGGGCGCAAAGGTCAGGAATAGAAAGATGACGGCTAAGATCATTGCCAGTATGTTCTTCTCTCCAA
The DNA here is from genome assembly GCA_036277095.1 of Blastocatellia bacterium. GTDB lineage: Bacteria > Acidobacteriota > Blastocatellia > UBA7656 > UBA7656 > DASUNP01. Next base: position 110,903 of record DASUNP010000110.1, on the reverse strand, counting down.
CAACTCGTATCATTATCTAACCCTCCCGCTAATAGAATTCTCCTATAAATAGCTTGAAACAAATCGCATTCCAGATTCTTAGAGGCTGATTCGCTTTTATGGAATGTAATTTGCGGTTTGGGCTCTACGGCGGACGCCTGCATCAGAAAGGGTTATATATAACTTCTGACGCTACATTTTCAGCCTACGTTAAGACATTAATTACCCACAATCCGTCTATGAGCCTGTCTACCCCTTCCCGGACAAGCGTTTTAATAAGCCGCCTATCTGCCCTTATTCTGACGGCGGCTATGACGGCGAGCCTCTTTCTATTACCGTGTAAGAAGGCAAGCGCCAGCGGTGTCACAAAAGAGAGTCCGATTGCTGTCTACGATGCGCCTGAGACTCTCTCTTACAAAGAGATCGCCTCGATTGATTCGCCCGCCGGCGTACCCGCAACGTTAAAGTTGAAGCTCGACGCACTGATGGTGACGCCCTTCGTCAGCAACGAGGCGCACCTCAGCAACTCTGCGCGCGAGCCTCGGCAGAGCGACAAGCTGGGAGAGTTCATACGAGTCGGCTTCTGGAACATCGAGCGCGGGTTGCGCCTTGACGAGATAAAGATGGCGATCGAGAACCCGGATCAATTCAAGCAGCAGATCGAAGCCACGCCGGACAGTGATGAATATCGCGAGATCGCCGAGCAGATAGAAGTGCTGCGCTCGGTAGACGTGCTGGCGCTCAACGAGGTCGACCTGGGGGTGAAGCGCACAGGCTACAAGGACGTGGCGAGAGAGCTGGCCGCCGCCCTGAAGATGAATTACGTCTACGGCGTGGAGTTTATCGAGATCGATCCGCTCAACCTCGGCTCCGAGACCTTCGGCGAAGTCTCGCCGGGCGAGACAATGGTCGCGCTGCGGCGGTTGATTGACATAGACCGGGAGCGTTATCAGGGGCTGCACGGCAACGCGATACTGAGCCGCTTCCCCATCACTCGGGCGAGGCTTGTGCCGCTCAAGTGCCGGCCTTACGATTGGCTGGCGCACGAAAAGATGCGGGTTTCAGTCGCGGAAACGGCGCGCCGCCAGTTGAGCAAGATTGCCTTCCAGCAACACACCCCGCGCGAGATTCGTTACGGAGGGCGCGCGGCCCTCATAGCCGAGTTACAGGTCCCGCAGCTCGAAGGCGGGAGGCTTACGGTCGTTGCTACGCACCTCGAATACCGCTGCAAGCCGTCGGAGCGAAGGCGGCAGATGCAGGAAGTCCTATCGCTCATCAAAGAGATCGATGGGCCCGTGGTGCTCGCGGGCGATATGAACACGACGGGCAGTTCTTTGAAGCCGACCACTTTCACCAACGAGCTTTCGAAGCGCGTGCGCAATCTAAATTTCTGGGCCAGCCAGACGATAAAAGCATTCACGCCTTTCGGGCTGGCGTTCGATTTCACGGTCGCGTCTGCGCTGTTCGCACACACGGCCGCCGACCCGACGGCGAGCGGCATATACCTGCTCGGCCCGAATAAGGAAGCAGAGCTTTTTCGCGACATCGAGAGGTTCCGATTCCGAGACGGCTTCGCGTTCGACTTCCGTGGTGACCCTGAGCGCACGATCAACAGGACCTCGGGCACGCTGGCAAACTCGAATCAGCGCGCCCGTAAGAAAGGCTTCATCTCAACCCACGCGATGAAGCGGACCTACTGGGCCGTGGGCAAAAGCAAGCTCGACTGGATATTTGTCAAAGCCTATGCAAAGAATCCCAGGAGCAAAACCGAGCCTTACCGGCTGGCCCCGCACTTCGCGCGCACGCTTGAAAAACTGAACTACGGCCTGGGCTACAGGATATCCGACCACAACCCTATAACTGTCGATCTACCGCTGGGCGAGCCCCGGCTGTAACAACGCCCTGCAAACAACACTTGAAAATATCGCGCGGTCGCCTGTAGCATGACCGGCATACAAAGGAGGCGCGCATGCCCGACAAGATAGATCGCCGTCAATTCATCAAAGAGATGTCGCTTGCGGCTGCGGCCCTCATGCTATCTTCGGGCGTGCGGAAGGCCGAAGGACGCGGCAAGATCCAATTGGCCGGGCCGCCAAAGAATGTCGTTATACTCGGGGGCGGGCTCGCGGGGCTCGCGGCCGCTTACGAGCTGAAGCGCGCCGGCCATAAGGTGACAATCCTGGAAGCGCGCAAAGCCGCGGGCGGGCGCGTGCGCACGCTCCGCAGTTTTGCAGACGGTTTGTATGCGGAAGCCGGTCCCGTCAGCTTCCCTCAGAACCACACATTCACCTGGGGCTACGCCGAAGATTTTAAACTCCCTGTCATACCTTCAGTCAGGTTCGGGCTTGAGTCGGTCGCCCACGTTCGCGGCAGCCGCTTTCGCATAACAGGCGGCGGCGCGGCGAACGTTCCTTTCTCTCTCAAAGCGAACGAACGAGAGGCAGGCGTTTACGGATTGCCCGCGCTCTACCTCGGCTCCCTGATGCGCGACGTTGGCAACCCGCGAAAAGAGGGCTGGCCGCCCGATAATCTGAGAGAGATCGACAGCATCTCTCTGAAGCAGTTGCTCATAGACCTCGGCGCTTCCGCTGGCGCGATAGACCTCATCGAAGCTTCGCAGCTCGGGCTGTTGGGATTCGGGCTCGATTCCTTCTCGGCCCTCGACGGCGTTGTGACCGAGACGATTGCTTCGGGCGGGCTGTTCCACGAGATACAGGGCGGCAACGACAAGCTCCCCAACGCGCTTAAGAAGAAAGTCAAAAAGCATTTCAAGAAACAGGCCGTCGTTCTCGCCATCTCTCAAAACGAAACGAGCGTTACAATAACCTACTCGCAAAATGGTGTGGTGCAAACCATCACGGCGGACCGCGCCATCTGTACTCTCCCCTTCCCGATTCTTAACGGCATCGAAGTCAGCCCGCCGTTTCCGGAAGATAAGCAGCAGGCCATTCGAGAGCTAAAGCTCACGCCCATCACGCGCACCTTCTTGCAGTACCGCTCGCGCGCGTGGGAGCAAGACCGGCTCGACGGTTACGGCATCACCGACCTTTCGATTCAAAACACTTATTCGCCTACGCTCACGCAAGGCGGGACGCGCGGGATACTGGCCTCATACACGGGCGGCCAGCGCGCGCTCGATTGGGGCGCGATGAGTGAGAGTGACCGGCAGACTATGACTGCTAACAAAATGAACAGCCTGTTCAACAACCTCAGCGGGAAGTACGAGACGGGGACGAGCCAGATATGGCAAGACGACGAATGGGCGCGCGGCGCGTTCACATACTTTCAGCCTGGCCAGATGACCGGGCTCCTTCCCGTAGCGCAACGCCCTGAAGGCCGCATACATTTCGCCGGGGAGCATACGTCCGCGTGGCACGGGTGGATGAACGGCGCGTTAGAATCGGGCAACCGCGCCGCCGAAGAGATCAACGCAGCCGAAAGCGCGCAATCGATATTCATTCAATCAGCCTGAGCGGCACACTTCTTTATCAATTACCGACAACTCGCTGCGCATTGGAACGGGGCCGTAGGGATTCCGTCATTCGTCACGACTATGGCTGCGGGCAGGTTATCGCACACGCGCCCTTTGATGACCATCTTGCCAAATGTGTCGGGACCCGTTGAATCTTTCAGCTTTACTTTCTTAGGCGAAACGCCGCCTATGCGGACGCTCGCCCCCTGTTTAAACCGGCCTATCAGCACGAGGCTATAGACGCCCGCTTGGCTTCGCTTCAAATCGCAGCTTGATATGTCGACAAAGGAAGCCGGCGAATCGCCGCCTCCAACCGGCTGTGGAGCGTTACACGTAAACGCCACCTGTATCCCCTGCTCGTTTCCGAGCACGCACCCCTCGGGCGCCTCCGCCGGTATTCGCAAGTTGCGGCTCGTCCCGTTAGGCCCGCTCGCGTAGATCAGAAAAACCTTTCCCGCGTTGGCCGATGTGAAGTCGAAGAAAGCGTCGATCAGGTTATTATTCAGGATTACGAAATGCGGCGAGTCTATGACGTTGGCCGGGTTGCTGCGCTCGACCGCAAAGACCCTGGTCACGTTCGGCTTGCCGTCGCCTTGAATAAAACATGCGCCGGGGATGATAAGGTTTTGCGGGACCGCGCAGAGGCCGTCGGAAGGGGTGGCCGAAAGGACGAGGGGCGCCCTCTGCCCCAGATCGATATTGCAGGTGATCGATTGCGTGAAATCGCCAAAGATGTTGTCGTCGCCCGCGCCGACCCTCCTGGTCAAAGTCAGCCGGGCGATGCCCCCGCAGCAAGTCAGCGGGAACGGCGTGCCCGGCAACTGGGGCGCGAGCGGCACGAGAGTCGCCTGCACAAGGTTCCCGTTTACCAGCGTGATGTTCTTGAGCGGTATCAGGGCGTCGGCTACGCCATCGCCGTTGCTGTCGCAAGAGATGGTGATCTCGTTAGGCATAAAGCCGCACCCGACAAAGTTCAACGTCACTTCGCAAAGCGCGTTTATTATTCCTACGGTCGAGCCTTCGGCGATCTCGGGCTGATCCGGCGAAACGCGAACAGTGCCTTGCGGCAAGACTACGGGGCACCCTTGCGGGTTCTCGGTTTGCGCTTCGGCAAACGAGCTTACGAGCGAAATTAAGATTACTGTGATGAGAATATTCAGCGCGGTTATGATAAATCTTTTCATTACATCACCTGCTTAAATATCTTCGTTGAGCCGCCGAGCGAGATAGCCTTCAAGGTCGGGGCCTTTCGGATTCGCCAGTATCATATCAACCCAGCAGTCTCTTTCAAAACCTATCAACCCCATGTCCCACACGCAGGCGATCAGCCCCGAAGGCGTAGCGTACTCCAGATGCTCACCCGCGCCGGACGGGGAGATGTATACATGATGATGCAACTCGTTTTCATCCGCCCACCAGTCGACGAAGACAAAATTTGCTCCGCGCCCTTCGTGGACGCCCACGAACCCGACGCCGTACCGCCCTTGCCCGCTGGCGGGCTGCGGCAAGCGGTCGGCGGCTACTCTTTTAGCCGCGCTTATGAGATTTGCTTCCGGCGCTTCTTTTTCGTAAGCGATGCCGTATAACTTGATTCGCCATCCGAGGTGGCGCCACAGCTCAAGAAACCGGACAGGGCGCGCTTTGTAAGGCTCCAGGAGTTGTAACATCAGGGCCGTATTATAAAAGAAAGTTCGTACGAGTGGCTATGAGCTGCGCTTGTTCACTCACAACGGCGCATGGTATAAGCTCTAACTTGTGCTCGCGACAAAACTAATCCTGCTCGGACACTAAATGCTACATATTGCCATCATAAAAACCGTCACGAAACCTTTAACCGCCTCCGTGGCCTTTATTCAAGGCGCCGCGTCGGCGGCCTGGACATTCCCTTCCGTCTTAGGCTCTGCGATGTTGATTGCCTGGGCAGCCGAGGCGGCGCAGTTTCTGCTGTCGCAGGGGCTCGCGCTCGCGATTCTGGCATGGCTACAGACCTTGCCCGAGTTCGCCGTCGAGGCCGTGATAGCATGGGAAGCCGGGCAGGCCGCGCGCAACTTCCCGCCCGGCTCCTACGAAGCGCAGCACGCGACGGCGTTGATGACCGCCAATTTTACGGGGAGCCTGCGGCTGCTCGTTGGGCTGGGCTGGCCTATGATCTACGCCACGGCGGCCATGTTTTACCGCAAGCGTGCGAAGCAGCGGTTGGGCGAGATAAAGCTCGAAGACGAGCACGCCGTAGAGATCATATTTCTGCTCGTGGCGATAGCGTACTTCTTCATAGTCTATTTCAAGGGGACGCTGAACTGGGTCGACACGGTTCTGCTTTCGGTTATCTACTTCATCTACCTTTTCTTTCTCAACAAGATTCCGCCGCAGGCCGAAGAGAAGATGGAAGACATCGAGCGAATACCCCGCTTCATCCTCCGCCAGCGTCGCCCGATACGCAACTCCATGATCATAGGGCTGTTCCTCGCAGGCGGGTTGATACTCTACTTCGTGGCGCACCCTTTCTTAGAGAGCCTCAAGGCGATAGCGGTGGGCTTAGGCATCTCGACATTCGTCTTCGTGCAGTGGGTCGCGCCGTTTCTGTCAGAGTTCCCCGAGAAGGTTTCGGCATTCAACTGGGCGCGGAGAGTTACAACCGCGCCCATAGCCTTGATGAACATGGTCAGCTCTAACATAAACCAGTGGACGATGCTTGTGGCGATGCTGCCGATCGCCTACGGCATCGCCTATGGCAGCGCGAGCACGATAGTATTCGACTCTCATCAGAGGGTCGAGATACTGATGACCATAGGCCAATCGCTTCTGGGGGTGCTGCTCTTGTCGAACATGCGATTCGCATGGTGGGAAGCCGCCGTGCTGTTTCTGCTGTGGGCCGTGCAGTTCGTCCTCTCGGGGTTTGAAAAGCCGCTCGAGCCGGGGGCTCACAACAGCCTGGCGCTTCAGCTCGCCAGCTGGATTTCGGTCGGCGTCGAGCAGATCGAGGGGCTGGCGCGCGTCGGCAAAGTGGTGATCACCTATATCTATTTCGTGTGGAGCGCGATAATAATAGTGTTGGCGTTCAAGCGCCGCAGCTTTGAGGCCATAACCGTATTCCCGCGTTTGATGCGGGAGCACTGGTAAGCGCGAGCGGCGCGGGGAGGCAGTCGTGGAGACCAAGACTTTACTCGTAGCTGTAGACTTCAGTGAAAACGCCGAGGCGGCTTTCGACGTGGCCTACGAGCTGGCGCGCGAGCTTCACGCTAAGCTTTTCGTCTTGCACGTGCAGGATGAAAACACGTTGAGGACCGCCATTCGCGAAGACATGTTCGACGATTATTCGACAGACGAAGAGCTGGAAGCGGCGGTCAAGAAACTCAACGAAGACCGCCTGGCAAATCTTATCTCGATGGCCGACCCCAAGGAGGTTGAAATCGAGCACTACTCACAGCGCGGCGACCCCAGAGCTGTGATCGTCGAGCGGGCCGCTAACATCAATGCATATCTGCTCGTAGTAGGGAGGCGCGGCGTGAGCTTGATCGACCGCGTAGTAGGTCACGTCACCGACAGCGTTATAAGAAAATCGCCCTGCCCGGTCGTCATCGTCAGACGCGAGCACAAAAAGCAGGGATGAGGGATGAAAAGGATTCCAAGCTGGTGCTCCCTTTTTTCATTTGAGATTTGAGATTTGAGATTTCAAATCTTTTCATCCCTCATCCTTTGCAGTTATTCACCCGCTGACCCTGAGCGAAGAGATCGTCCACCAGCCACGGTCCTGGCGGCGCTCCTGGGTCGCCGTGATGCGAATGTGGCGCGCGCGAACGGGCTCGAAAGTAGCTACCGAGCGTCCGTTTGCCGAGCCTTCGCCTTCCCAGGCGGTCGTCCATCGGTTGCCGTTCTCGCTCACTTCGACGCGATAACGGCGCGGGAAGTCTTTATCGTGCGGGGTGTGGATCTGCACGACTCTTGAGATGGAGTAGCTCCCGCCAAGGTCTAACAGAATGAAGCTGTTGATGTAATCTGGTCCCTGCGTGGTCGCGTAACTGCTCTGATCGTCGTCAATCGCCCGCTCTATGTTGGCGAACCCTTGAGCGGTCGCGCGGCGGATCGGGCGCTCAACCTGGCGGTTGTCATCGGCCACGTCTTCGTCACGGTTCGTGCGAATCTCGGTTATCGACCACCAGTTCGTGCGGTTCTTGTTCCTGAGCGCCGTTATGCGAACGTAGCGCGTTACGACCGGGTTGAAAGTGACGCCGCTTCGGCCCTGCTCGCCGGGCCCGCGCCACACTTCGCGGAAAGAGCTCTCGTCCCTGCGGCGGCTCACCTCGATCTTGTACTGCCCCGGATAATCTTCGGGCCAGGGGTTGTGAATCTGCACGACGCGCGAAAGCTCGAACTCGCCGCCGAGGTCGAACACAATATACATACCCGCGTAATCGGGCGTCCCGCTCACGGCGCGCGTGTCCTGCTTGCCGTCGACGGCAAGCGAGAGGTCCTTGAGCGTGCCCCCAATACGGGCATCGCTCAAATCAGGCACCCGCCCGGGCCGAGGGTTCTCCCTCTGTGGCTCTGAATCACCGGAGATGTCGCGCACGTTCCTGGCCCCCGGGTCCACGCCTGCTCTAAGCTCTGCGAGGGTCCAGTCGGGGCCGCCGCCTCGCACGCGAGTCGCCGTGATGCGTATGAAGCGTGCGCGAACCGCGTCAAAGACGGCTTTGCTCTCCCCGCGCGTGCCCGGCCCTTCAAAGGTCTTCAGCCAGGGGCCGTTCTGCCTCGCCGCGACTTCGACCTGGTAAGCGCCCGGGTAGTGAGTCGGCCACCGCCCGTGATCTTGAACCATGCCGACTACGTTCTGCATGCCTCCGATGTCGAGCGTCACGGACTGCCCCGTGTAATTTGCGCGGGTCGATACGGCGCGCGTGTTGGGTTGCCCGTCATTGGCGCTCGCTATGTCGCTCAGATCGCCCTCGACCGCGACCGGGCGTACGGTCTTTGCCTGAAATGTCAATTGCGCGGCAGCCGCGCTTGCAGTGACAAAAAACAACGCTGCGAGCGCCGCTCCGGCTGTAATCGTTGAAAGCTTCTTATTTGCCCTCATAACCGCTCCTCAATTTACTGTGTTATCTATCCTTCATACTTTGCGATGGTGCAAGAAAGGTCCGGCGTTGCTCTGCGAAATCAGATAAGCGTCCGCGAAAGGTCATTAATGGCTTAATGTTATCACGCGCCTTACGCGCACGCGAGTCCAGGCAGGCTGTAATAATTGACATCGCTTCAAAACATAATATACTGTCAACCTGAGCAGGATGCACACTGAAGCCCTATAGATCGCCTTCCCAGAGGACTTGATATAATGAAAAAGCTTATCTCTTTGAGCTTGTTGCTGGCTCTCATAATCATCGGCGGCTGCGGCCCCACAAGGCCACAGAAGGCTTCCGGGACGCCTAACCCGCCGTTTCAAGGCCAGACTCCCCAAGACGCATATGTCACCAACTCCGAGCCCGGCACTTACGGAGGGACGCTCGTCTTAGGGCTGCCCGGCAATCCGAAGACCTTCAACGCGGTCCTGGCTGTTGATGTCTTTTCGGCCTGGGTGACGGCAGGACCCGTCTATAAAGCTCTCGTAGATTGGGATAATGAAAAGCAGGAGGACATACCGGGGCTCGCAAAATCCTGGGAGTCGACGCCCGACGGGCTACAATGGACCTTCAACCTGCGCAAGGGCGTGATGTGGTCAGACGGAACGCCTTTTACCGCAGACGATGTGGTGTTCACCTTTGAGGTTAACTTTGACCGAAACATCGCGGCTCCGGGCGGCGACCTCTTCACTCAAACCGACGGCTCGTTCCCTACGGTTCAGAAGGTCGACGAACACACGGTTATGTTCCAGTTGAAGGAGCCGAATGCGGCGTTTGCCGCCGCGATTGGCAGCACCTACTTGATACCGAAACATAAATGGGAGAACGATTACAAAGCCGGCAACTTCCGCCAGATCTTAGCGCTCTCGACTCCCCCGGAAGACGTGGTCGGGCTGGGTCCGTATCGTGTCCAGTCTTTTACAACCGATCAGCGACTCGTTCTTGAGCGGAACCCTTATTACTGGAAGGTCGATAAGAATCAGCAGCGGCTCCCTTACATCGATAGGGTAGTCTATGTCATTGTGCCGGACTTCAACACCGCGGCCTTGAAGTTTCAAAGCGGCGAACTGGATATGGTGTGGGGCATAAGCCCTGAAAATGTTGCCGCGGTCAAGAGCAAAGAGCAGGAAGCCGATTATACGGTCTACGACCTCGGCCCGTCCTTCAACACAGATTACTTAGTCTTTAACCAGGACCAGGCCAGGTACAAAAACCAGGTCAAGCTCCGGTGGTTCCGCGAGCAAAAATTCCGGCAAGCCGTCTCTCACGCCATCGATCGCGACGCAATAGTCCGCACGGCGTTTCAGGGGCACGGCACCCCGCTTTTCAACTTCAATTCCCCCGCTAATAAAGTGTGGTACACGGAAAACATAACGACGTACCCCTACAACCCCGACCGCGCGCGCGAGCTGTTGAAAGAGATAGGCATCGAAGACCGAAACGGCGACGGCAAGATCGAAGACAGCCAGGGCAACCAGATCAAGTTTACGATCAACACCAATTCGAGCCGCCAGTACCGTGTCAACATGGGCCTGCTCATCAAGGAGAACCTCGCAAAGATCGGCATGGACGTGACGCTGCAACCGCTTGAGTCGGGACTGGTCACCGAGAAGCTGCAAACCACGCGCGACTTTGACGCGATCATACTGGGCTGGCAATCTCAAGTGCCGCCAGACCCCGTCATAGGCAAAAACGTGCTGCTGCCGTCGGCAAGCACATACTACGCTTTCCCGAACCAGACCGAGCCGTCGACCGAGTGGGAGAAGCGGCTTCAGGAGTTGATCACGCTCAACTCGAAGCAGATAAACCTGGCCGACCGCCAGCAATCTTACTGGGAAGCGATGAAGATATGGTCCGAGTATCTGCCGGAGATAGAGCTGAGTGCTCCCAACTATTTCGTCGGGGCAAAGAATCGCTTCGGCAATTTCAAGCCGTCGCCGCTCGCTAATTTCGTGTTCTGGAACATCGACGAGCTTTACCTAACAAAGTAGGGGTTAGGGGTCGGGGGTCAGGGGCCAGGGATTTGTAATTTCAAATTTCAAATTCTCTTCTTCCTGATCCCCGATCCCCGACCTCCGACCCCTGTTATGAAGACTTTTCTGCTCAGAAGACTGCTCGCCTTGATCCCTCTCCTGATCGCAGTCACGTTCATTACACAGGCGTTGCTGGTCGCAAGCCCCGGGAATTATCTGAGCACGCTTATGGAAAGCCCCACGGTTTCCGGGGAGTTGATAGAGCAGCTCAAGAAAGAGTATCACCTCGAAAGCGAGAACGTCTTTGTGCGCTACTGGTACTGGCTCACAGAGGCTGTGCAGGGGAACTTCGGTTACTCATTCAAGTATCAGATGCCTGTTTGGCGATTGATCTGGGAGCGGTTGTTCAACACGCTGCTCCTGGCGGTCGCTGCGCTAGTGATCTCCTGGGGCTTCGCTATACCTTTAGGGGTGCTCGCGGCGGTCAAACGCAACACGTGGGTCGACAAGCTGATCGGCTTCTTCTCTTTTTTCGGGCTTTCGATCCCGTCGGTCTTCTTCTCGCTCTTGATGGTCTTGTTTGCGGCAAAGACCGGCTGGTTCCCTATCGACGGCATGCGCGACCAGATATACTGGGATGAATTCACGCCGCTTGAAAAAGTCCGCGACGTGCTTTGGCACCTGACGCTGCCTGCGCTTGTGCTCGGCACGATAGCCATGGCTCAGTACATGAGACAGATGCGCAGCGAGATGATCGAGACGCTCTCGCAAGACTACATCCGTACGGCCAGGGCTAAGGGTCTGAGCCGCCGCCGCGTGCTCTTTCGGCACGCGCTCGGCAACGCGATAAACCCCATCATCACGTTGTTCGGCTTTTCGTTCGCCTCCCTGCTGACGGGAGCCGTCTTGACCGAGACGGTCTTCTCGTGGCCCGGGATGGGTCGGCTCACGGTCGAGGCGCTGTTTGCCAAGGACGAGCCGCTGGTGATGGCCTCGGTAGTATTGTTGACGGTGATGCTGGTCCTGGGCTCTTTGATCAGCGACGTGTTGCTCGCCGTTATCGATCCGCGAATAAGGTTACAAAAACAGTAATGTCAATTAGGCGCGACGAACGAGAGGCGGTGATTGAAAAAGGCGGCGGCGAGCCCGTCGTCGCCAAGCTGCCGCCTGCGTCGGCCGTCGACGAGTTGATCGAAGAGGGGGCCGAGCGCACGGCGCGCGGGCGCTCGCCACGGCAGATTCTCTGGCTCAAGCTGCGCCGAAACCGCACGGCTATGGCCGGGCTTTACATACTGGCGGCGCTCTACCTGGGAGCGATACTCGCCGGATTCATTTCGCCCTACGACTACTCGCGCATAAACCAGGAGAACGGCTTTCACCCGCCTATGCTCACGCGCATCCACATATTTGACGACGAAGGAGGTCTTTCGCGCCCGTTCGTCTACGGCATCAAGGTTACAGACCCGACGGCCAAAGGCTACGCCGGATACGAAGAGGATAAGAGCGCGAAGCACCCCATTAGATTCTTTGTGCGCGGGGACGACTACCACATTCTGTGGGTGATAAGGTCGAACATACATCTTTTTGGAGTAGACGAGCCGGGCCGCGTCTACCTGTTCGGGACGGACATCTTCGGGCGGGACACTTTCTCAAGGATCATGTACGGCTCTCAGATCTCGCTCTCCGTTGGCATAGTGGGAATAATAATCTCGACCGTGCTCGCGATGATAGTCGGCGGGGTCGCGGGGTACATGGGGAGGCTGACGGATTTCATGTCAATGCGAATCGTCGAGGTGTTACTCGCCCTGCCGAGCCTCTACCTGCTCCTGGTGTTACGCAAAGCGTTCGGCGACGAACTCACCTCCGTGCAATCTTACCTGCTCATAATAATCATCACTTCGATGATAGGCATGGCGTCCGAAGCGCGCGTCATACGAGGCATGGTCTTATCTTTGAAGGAGCAAGAGTACGTGATCGCCGCACGCGCGCTGGGGTTCAGCAAGGCGCGCATCATCGCGCGACACATACTGCCGAACACGCTTTCGTTCGTCATAGTGACGGCGACCATGACGGTGCCCTTCTACATCCTAAACGAAGTGGCATTATCATTCCTCGGCGTAGGCATTCAGGAGCCTGAAGCGAGCTGGGGCAACATGCTCAAAGAGGCGCAGAACGTAGGCTACCTGACATCGTTCACCTGGGTCCTGGTCCCCGGCATATTCATATTCATCGCCGTGATGGCATGGAACTTCTTAGGCGACGGTTTGCGCGATGCCGCCGACCCCAGGACGTTGAGCTAGTTCGAAAATACGCGGCGGTAGAGTTCGATCATATCGTTGAAGGCCCGGTCCGTAGCTTCAGGGTCATAACGCGGCCCTTCGTCTCGCATGAACGCGTGTTCAGCCTGGTAAATTCGTTGAGAAAAATTGACGCCCGAGGCTTCGAGCGCGGCTTCTATCTTCGCGCGCCCGTCTTCGGGTATGTGTGGGTCCTCGGCGCCCCAGACAAGCAGAAGCTCGCCCGCGATCTCTCCGGCCCGCGCAAGCGAACCCGCGTCCCCGTCCCGGCCTAGTCTCCCGTTATGAATGCCCGTGCCATAAAAACAGACCGTCGCTCGCACGTCCGGTTGGAGCGCCGCGCGAAACGAAAGGTGCCCGCCGATGCAAAAACCGGCTGCGCCGATCTTTCCCGGCGCGACCCGCGCGTGCGAGCCGAGGTAATCGAGCGCCCCGCGACAGTCTCGATCAAAGTGCTCTACAGGAGTGCGGGCTGCGTCCTCAAGCCCGCGCGTGCGACCGTCGTCGTCGAACGAGATGACCAGTCCCGCTGGCTCTATGCGGTGATATATTTCCGGCGCGGCTACCACAAAACCGTAGCCCGCGAGTCTGGCCGAGGCGCGCAGCATCGGCCCGGTCAGTTGAAAGATGTCTGAGTAGAATAGAATGCCGGGGTAGCGGCCTTCCGCCTTCGGGGCCGCGACGAATGCCCGCATAAGGCGGTCGTCTACGGGGATGTCTGCGTACTCGGTTGTGATTATCATCAAAGATTCTCCAGAAGATTTTTTCTACGGCAGCCGCAAGATAACCGTCGAGGCGCTTTTATTCAAGTCGGCGAGCGGCAGTCTTCAATTGAGATTTCAGGCTGCGTGCGGTATCTTCTCGTCAAGTAATGCAGGAGCGAAGAGTGACAATCTCTAACCGCCTGGGTTTGCACGCGCGCGCTGCCGCGCGCCTCGTGCGACGCGCCACGCAGTACACAAGCGAGATAGAGCTGCTGCGCGAAGACACTCGTCAGGCGGCAGACGGCAAGTCGATACTGAGCGTATTGCTTTTGGCCGCCTCGCGCGGCACGGGGCTCATAATCAGGGCGACGGGCGCAGACGAAGAGCACGCGGCTGCTGCGCTGGCCGAGCTGGTCGAGCAAAAGTTCGGGGAGGAGGTCTCGGATGGCCTCTTCTAAAGTCACGCGGTCGCGCGATCTGAGGATGAAAGGGCTTGCCGCCTCGCCGGGCGTAGCCGTAGGCCGCGCGCTGCGCCTGGACGAGCGTGGCCGCCGCCAGTTCTACTACATCACAGTCTCTCCCGCGCAGGTCCGCAAAGAGGTCAAGCGGCTGCGCGAGGCTTTCGCAGAAGCTCGCGCCCAGCTCGAAGAGATCAAGGTCCGATTAGCCGACGAGCTTGGGCACGAGCACTCTTACATACTCGACGCGCACCTGTTGATGCTCGAAGACGAAGGCTTGATCGGCGAGATCGAGCAGGACATACGCGCGCGGCGAGTCAACGCAGAATGGGCCGTGCGCAATGTGACGGACCGCGTGATAAGCGCATACAAACAGGTGAAAGACGCCTACCTGCGCGAGCGCGCCTCCGACATCGAAGACGTCGTGTCGCGGCTGCTCGCGACACTTTCGGGGCAGGCAAAGTTCGACCTTACGAAGCTAGACCAGGACATCATAATAGTCGCCGAAAACATCTGGGCCTCGACCGTGGCCGAGCTCGATTTCAACCAGGTGCTCGCGTTTGCGACAGACGCGGGCGGCATGACTTCTCACTCCGCGATCATGGCGCGCGCGCTAGGCATACCGGCGGTCGTCGGCCTGCACGACGCGACAAGGCGCGTCAAAACGGGCGACGCGATTGTCGTAGACGGCAACGAGGGCGAGCTCGTCTTGCGCCCTACGAAGCCCGTCATAAAGACATACCTGGCCAAGCGCGATGCCGAGACGCGCTCGCGGCCTACGCGCACGGCCTTCGAGCCCGCTCAGACCGCCGACGGCAAGCGCGTGACCTTGCGGGCCAACGTGGAGCTTGTCAGCGAGATCGACTCGCTGCAGCTTTTCGGCGCTGAAGGTATTGGTCTTTACCGCTCGGAGTTCATGTTCTTGAACCGCCTGCCCGAGCTCCCGAGTGAAGACGAGCAGTACGAGCTTTATCGCAGGCTATCGGAGGCGACAGGCGAGGCGGGGGCGAGCATTCGCGTCTTTGACCTCGGAGGTGACAAGCTCTCGCTCGAAGGGTTCGAGGCCGAGAAGAACCCCGCGCTCGGGCTGCGCGCGATCCGGCTGTCGCTCAAGGTCGAAGAGATGTTTCGCACGCAACTGCGCGCGATACTTCGCGCGAATCGCGAAGCCAACCTGCGCGTCGTCCTGCCGCTGATAAGCACCGTCATGGAGTTGCGCCAGGCGAAAAGGATCATCTCGGAGGTAAAAAACGAGATGGCCGGCCGCCTCGCCGAGCAGAACGCGCGGCTGCCCGTTGGCGTGATGATAGAGGTCCCTGCGGCAGCCATGATGGCGGACGTGATCGCGCGCGAGGTCGACTTTCTAAGCATCGGCACAAACGATTTGATTCAATATCTACTCGCCGTCGACCGCGTGAACGAAAACGTCGCGCACCTCTACCAGCCGCTCCACCCGGCCGTGCTGAGGACGATCGGTTACGTGGCTCGCACGAGCGAATCGGCGGGCGTGCCGCTAGAGCTTTGCGGCGAGATGGCGGCCGACCCCTTACAGGCTATCGCGCTCATAGGGCTCGGCGTTCGCACGCTCAGCCTCGTCCCGGCTTCGATACCGCTGATTAAGAACGCCATACGCTCGGTCGAGCTTGCTCGTGCGCGCGCTTTAATGACTGACGCGATGAAGCTCACTTCGTGGGTCGAAGTAAAAGAGCTGCTTGAGCGCGAGCTGCCTCGACAGGCCCCGCAATTCTTCGCCGCCTGGTCGCCTCAGTAATAATCCCGTCCTTAACAGCAAGCGTCTTCATCCAGTCTCCGCTCTAATCGTTCTGCGAGATTCCAGAATGCTTTTCGCCGCGCATAAGCGCCGGGAAATATTTCCGGCGAGTCGAGCCAGCTTTGCCTTCTCTATTGGCCTCCGGCAAGTTTTGCTCTGAGGCTACTGACGACCTGATCCATACCCACATCCTCAGAATGACGAGTGGCGCGAGTCATCAGCTCGACCTTGCCTTCCTTTATCTTCTTGCCGACCGTGATCCGGTAAGGCACGCCGGTCAAATCCGCGTCGTTGAACTTGACGCCCGCGCGCTCGTCGCGGTCATCAAGCAGGGCTTCTACGCCCGCAGCTTCAAGCTCGGCGTAGATGCGCTCAGCCGCTTCGATGAGCGATTGATCCTTGATGTTGACAACAGTGATCACGACGTGGAACGGCGCTATCGATGCGGGCCATATTATCCCGGCTTCGTCGCTGTGAAGCTCGACGGCTGCGGCCATCAATCTTTCGACCCCTATGCCGTAGCAGCCCATCAATATGGGGACTTCGCTGCCATCGGCTAAAAGCACCCGCGCGCCCATGCTCTCGGAATACTTCGTGCCGAGCTTGAATATGTGGCCGATCTCGACGGCCTTGAAAACGTCGAGCGTGCCTTCGCAGTTCGGGCAGCCCTCGCCCGCCTCGACCGAGCGAAGCGACGCCCACTTGTCGACTCTTATGTCTCTATCGACCGAGACGCCGCGCAGGTGGAAATCGTCCTTGTTCGCGCCCGTAGTCATGTCGCGCCGCCCGCGCAACGACTCGTCTGCGATCACCTGCGTTACGCGCGGGTGCGACTGGCGCGTGACCCCTACGGCGCCCAGCGACCCGGCTGAAGCGCCGAGCGCCTCGCGTATCTCTTCGGGGTGCGCGGGGCGGACGTTTAAAGCGCCCGTCGCCTCCACCAGCTTTGTCTCGTTCAAATCGTGGTCGCCGCGCATCAAGACGAGCGTCAGCCGGTCCTCCAACACGTAGACAAGGGTCTTTATCTGGCGGTCAGCCGCAGCGCCGCCTTCGAAAGTCGTCAGGTCATCGATGGTGCGGACGCCGGGAGTGGGAAACTCTTCGGGCGCGTCGGGCCCTTGCTTGTCGTCTGCGGGCTGAATCCTTGAGATCGCTTTCTCCAGGTTGGCCGCGTAGCCGCAGCTTTCGCACACGGCTATGAGGTCTTCGCCCGCTTCCGTTCGGACCATGAATTCTGTCGATTGGCTCCCGCCCATAGCGCCGGAGCTGGCTTCGACGGGGTTGAACTTCAGCCCGCACCGCGTGAAGATTTTTACGTAAGCGGCGTGCTGGCCCTGGAATGACTTATCGAGCCCCGCATGGTCTACGTCGAACGAATAAGCGTCTTTCATGGTGAACTCGCGCACGCGCAACAATCCCGACTTGGGCCGCGCCTCGTCGCGGAATTTGGTCTGAATCTGATACCAAACCTGCGGCAGTTGGCGATAGGAGTTGATTGAATTGCGGGCTATCACGGTAACTATCTCTTCGTGCGTCATGCCCAGAACCATCTCGGCGTTCTTGCGGTCGCGCAGGCGAAACATGTTGTCGCCCATCACTTCCCAGCGGCCGGACTCTTTCCA
Organism: Blastocatellia bacterium; assembly: GCA_036277095.1. Lineage (GTDB taxonomy): Bacteria > Acidobacteriota > Blastocatellia > UBA7656 > UBA7656 > DASUNP01. Next base: position 93,513 of record DASUNP010000110.1, on the reverse strand, counting down.
GAGCTCCGCCGGGTGGATGGCGGGCAGCATAAACTCTTGCCCGCCAACCGCGTTCATCTCCTCGCGTATGATCGCTATGACCTTGAGCCGCACGCGTTGGGCTAGCGGGAGAAGTGAGTAAATGCCTGCGGTGAGCTGGCGGATGTAGCCCGCGCGGACGAGCAGACGGTGGCTTGTGATCTCGGCATCAGCCGGGTCCTCGCGCAGGGTCGGGATGAACATGTTTGACCAACGCATAATGCGAGTTCTCCTATTAGAAAAATGGCGAAATGTAGAATTAACAAAAGTAGCAACTAGATGAGTTGAGAGTCAAGCAAGCAATCGGCGGCGCTTGCAAAGGCGGATACCCTTTGATACATTCCCTTGCTGGGACAACTTGTTACCAGCACCGTATCTTGTGTAGCCGTCATGACGGCTCAGAATTTTGATCTTTTGAGGTGACCGAGATGCTGGCTGGTGACATTCCCGAGGCCCTGACCTTTGACGACGTTTCCCTGGTCCCCGCGCGGAGCGACGTTCTGCCTACCGAAGCCGATACGACGACGCGCTTTACCCGTAACATTCCTCTCAACATTCCAATATCATCCGCCGCGATGGACACCGTGACCGAATCGCACCTGGCGATCGCCATCGCGCAGCAAGGCGGCATAGGCGTCATCCATAAGAACCTCCCGGTCGACACTCAGCGCGACGAAGTCGATAAGGTCAAGCGCAGCGAATCGGGGATGATCGTAGACCCCGTGACGATGACGCCCGACCGCCCGATTTTAGAAGCTATGGAGATGATGGATCGCTATCACATCTCGGGCGTCCCGATCGTCGAGCGTAACGGCCACCTGGTCGGCATACTGACGAACCGCGATTTGAGGTTCGAGATGCGGCTGAACCTCCCGATCAGCGAGGTGATGACGAAAGAGAACCTGATTACTGTCCCCGTAGGCACTACACTCAAGGAGGCGAAAGCCATACTGCAACGCCACCGCGTAGAGAAGCTGCTGGTCGTAGACGAAGACTATCGTTTGAAGGGGCTGATCACGGTCAAAGATATTCAGAAAGCTATCAAGTACCCGCTGGCTGCAAAAGACGACCTGGGCCGGCTACGAGTCGCGGCGGCCATAGGCGCGACCGGCGATTTTCTTGAGCGCGCTGAAGAGCTTGTGCGGGCGCGCGTCGACGCGCTCGTGATAGACACGGCGCACGGCCACACGGAAAGCGTCATCGCGGCGGCAAAAAAGATAAAGAGCCGTTTTGCAGAGATCGATCTAGTTGCGGGCAACATCGCGACCGCCGAAGCTACAAAGGATCTAATCAGCGCAGGCGTCGATGCTGTTAAAGCAGGAATGGGGCCTGGCTCGATTTGTACCACGCGAGTCGTATCGGGCGCGGGCGTGCCGCAGATCACTGCGATACTGGAATGCGCCGGGGCCGCGCGCGGGTCGGGCGTCCCCGTGATCGCGGACGGCGGCATCAAGTATTCGGGCGACATCGCAAAAGCGATTGCTGCGGGCGCGGACTCGGTGATGATCGGGTCGCTTTTTGCAGGGACGGATGAGAGCCCCGGCGAGATAATTCTCTTCCAGGGCCGCTCGTTCAAGGCTTATCGCGGGATGGGGTCGCTGGCGGCGATGAGAGAGGGCAGCCGCGACCGCTACGGCCAGGCGGGCGAGACTCAAGCGTCAAAGCTCGTGCCCGAAGGCATCGAAGGCCGAGTCCCGCACAAAGGCCCGCTCGGCTCGATGGTCCAGCAGCTTGTCGGAGGCTTGCGGTCGGGGATGGGATACTGCGGCTGTCGCACAATCGATGAGCTGCACGAGAGGGCTCGTTTCATCCGCGTCACATCCGCAGGCCTGCGCGAGAGCCACGTACACGATGTCATCATCACAAAGGAAGCGCCGAACTACAGGATCGAATAGCGCGAGCGAGCCGCGTATCGAATGATCGGGTTGTGACAATCTTTCTCTTTTACCGCTAGTTCGGGCGTGTGCCGTTTGGACCTGAAACAAAGATAATAAATCTTTTGCCCATGTGATAGACGGTTTCGCCCGTGAGGGTGTCAATGACCTCAATCGCGGGCATTAAAGATGGCCTTCCGACATCACCCGATAGCGTCGTGACAAGAACCCTTACTCTCAGTTGAATGCGTTCTCCCGGTTCACCTGACGCGGGAAGCAGGGCGCGAGGCTGATCCCAGGATCGAGTCTGCCCCAGCAGCAGTCTTAGCTCGCCCGACTGCGCAATAACATCGCCCTCCGTGTCCAGAAGTTGAATGTGTGCGTTGACAGGATTCTGCGGCGGATGCGGGTTCGCCAGGCGCGGCAGTATTATGGTAATTCTCGCCTTCTGCCCCTGAATAACCCCGAAGGAATAGCTGAGAAGCTCAATGTGACGGTTCTCCTGTGCGTTTGCCCGACCGGCAGCTAACCCGATTAGCAGGACGACGAGGCTGCAACGAATAATCTGGCGGTTTGTAATTATCCCTTTCATGGCTTTCTCCCTTTCATTTGACAACTCCCATGCGGTTTATATAAGCCGGTCCCGACTGACAGGGCGGCTCTCATTAAAGTAACGCGACAAATCGGGTTAAAAACTACAACGTGTAGGAGGGCTTCTTACTGTGTGCAAAGCCTTCAAATGTCATATAAATCCTGCGCCTGCCTACAGGCTTGCCGCTCAAATGCTCCAGGTTTTACAATAGTTATAGCTGTTTTTCGGCGGCATCGAACTTGCAATAAACCTTTTTGCGGCAATGAGTGAAAAGCGAGCGACCATAATCTATAACCCTATGTCGGGTCGTCCCGCCCGGCGCGCCGATAATGCGCGCCGGATGGTTGAGTTGCTCGCGGAGCGCGGTATTCAGGCCGAAGCCCGTGCTACGGCCGGGCCTGACGACGCGACGAGGCTCGCCCGTGAAGCCGTAAACAACGGCTCGGACATAATCATTAGCTACGGCGGAGACGGGACGCTCAACGAAGTCTTGCAAGGCATAGTCGGCACCCGCGCCGCGCTTGCGGTCTGGGCCGGAGGCACCGCAAACGTCGTGGCCCGCGACCTCTGCCTCCCGACCGATGTCGAGCAATTGGCCGAAGTCATCGCGGCGGGCAAGACCTCGCGCATCACGCTCGGACTTGCGTCAGGGGTCGGGGAATCTGAGATTTCAACCCCTCGACCCATGCAAAGATACTTCTTCATGTTCGCAGGCATAGGGCTCGATGCTTCTATCGCTCGCAAGGTCAACCCGAAGCTCAAGCGACGCACGGGCGAGTTCGCCTTCTGGCTCGAAGGCATCAAACACATCCTGACGTGGCGCGCGGAGAAGTTCGTCATCGAGATCGATGGGAAAAAGTTCGAGAGCGTCTTTGCGCTCATAGGAAACGGCAAGGGCTACGGCGGCGGATTCTGCCTGGCTCCGAATGCCAGGCTCGAAGAGCCTATGTTTGAAGTCTACATAGTCCCGAAACGCTCGACTAACTTCGCTTACCTGCGCGACCTCGCCGCTGTCGCGCGAGGCAACCCGGCGATAAAAGGCGTCAACATAGTTAAAGGCCGCCACGTCAAAGCTAACTCTTCGCACGAACCCTGGGTCGAAGTTGACGGAGAATTGATCGGTCCGCTTCCGATGACATTCGATGTTGTGCCCGACGCGCTGTCCGTGATAGTCCCTTAGGGCGGCGCAACGGCAGAAATGATTTAGGAGATTTTAAGATGCGTGCAGTACTGATTTCATTTTTATCGTTTGCGATACTCAGCTCAAATTCATTCGCCCTCGCGCAGGCCGCAAGCAAGCAGCCGTCGCAAAAGACCGCTACGGCTGCCGTCACAACAAAGCCTGCGGTCGCGTTCGACGCGGCGGAGTTCGACCGCTTGAGGATTGAAGGCAACGACTCGCTTTACAACCTCGATTACCAGACGGCGCGCGAACGCTACGTGCGGATGACAAAGATGGCCCCGGACCACCCGGCGGGCTATGTAAATCTCGCTAACAACCTTTGGCTCGAAACCTTGAATGCGAGCCGCAGGCTGTCGACTTCGGTCTATTCGAGCGGATCGTTTTACGCGCAGGACGCCGAAGAGGACGAGGTCAACAAGAAGCGCGAACGCGAGTTCAATGACCTTATAAAGCAGGCGCTGGCCGTGTCGAAAGCGCGGCTCGACAAGAATCCGGCGGACGTTGAGGCGCTTTATTACAGCGCGGCGGCTCAGGGCTTGCGCGCAGGCTACAGCGTGAGCGTCAAGCGCAGCTTCCGCAAAGCCATCGGGGACGCCAACGGCTCGGTGAAGATTCAAAAGCGCGTCATCAAGCTCGACCCCAACTACACTGACGCATACCTGAGCATTGGCCTGTACGAGTATGTCATCGACAGCCTTCCGTTTTTCTGGCGCACGCTCGCTCGTCTGGCCGGATTGAGCGGGTCGAAGAAGCGCGGCATAGAGCACCTTGAGCAAGTCGTAGCACAAGGCAAGTACGCGGCGGATGACGCGCGCGTTTTGTTGATCGGCATCTACGGCCGCGAGGGCAAGCCCGACCGCGCTCTCGAATTGATCAGCCACCTTGCGAACAAGTACCCGCGCAATTACCTGTTCGGGGTCGAGCGCGCGGCGATGCTCTTTAAGATGAATCGCACGGACGAAGCGAATCGCGCTTTCGCGGACATGCTCAAAGACGAGCGAATCGCCCAGGCGGCCACGGACCTTATAAACTACCAGTGGGCCGAAAACCTGACGGCGAAAGGCGACTACGCCGCGGCCATAGAGCGTTACGCGGCCGTAAAGAAATGGCCGAAGTCCGAGCCGGGGCTTGTGTCGCTCGCGCACCTTCATGCGGGTCAGGCGCTCGACATGCTCGGCAAGCGCGACGAGGCTGTGGCCGAATACCAGATAGTTCTCAAGCGCGAAAAGATCTTTGACTCGCACAAGCTCGCGGCTCAGTACGTCAAGAAGCCATACAGTTTGGCGAAAGCATAAAGGTAGAGCCGTGTCGGCGGTAACAGAATCAAGAGGTGCTGAACCGAAGCCGAGCCGTGAGCGCGAGCTGACGCCCCGCTTCCGGCTGCTCGGGATAGCTCCGCTCATGTTCTTTACCGCTCACGTGCTGTTCTACGCGACCGACCCGTTTTATGCCTCCAATCACGGCGTTGAGAACATGCTCTGGATGTGCAACGTCGGAAACCTCGTGTTGGGGATAGGGCTGCTACTCGGTTCGCCGCGCGTGATAAGGCTTGCGGTGATCTGGCTCATCCCGGGCCTCCCGCTCTGGGTCTTTGATGCGATACTGCGCGGCGGATTGCTCTTCACGTCCTTCCTCACGCACATCGGCGGCCTCGCCGTAGGGCTGATGGCCATGCGCAGGGTGCGCGCGGATAAGTGGACCTGGGTGTACGGGTTCGCCTGGTATCTGTTGGTCCAACAACTGAGCCGGCTTTTCACTTCCGAGTTCTGGAATGTGAACGTCGCTCACAAGGCTTATCCAGGGTACGAGCATGTGGTCAGTCAGTACTGGCAGTTCTGGATTTTGACGAGCCTGATGGTTGCGGTCGGATTGTGCATTCTCGGATTCATCTTGATAAAGCTCTTTCCCCCGCGCGCCGCTGGTTGAGCAACGAACCGCAGTCTTTCCGGTCTTTAAGTTTGAAAGGTGAACGAGTCATGTCTTTGAGCCATTCAGAGGTGCGGCCTAAGCGCCGATTAGTGCTGGCGCTCGACGGTGTGCCGTGGCAGGTGATCGATGAAACCCGCTCTGGCGGCCACTTTCGCGTCTTCAACCCGCCCGCCCGGGTGATCTCTCCTTTCCCCACGATGACCAACATAGGCATGTGCGCGATGCTCGGCGCTCCAAAGACGCTGGGCTACGAACAGCTCTACTTCGACCGCGAGCGCGGGCGGATGTGCGGCGGGCACGTGAAGTACATCAAGAACCGTAAGCAGGACCCCGCGCGGCGCGGTTATAACCACCTGCTCGATTACGAAGAGCCCATGCAGTTCGAGTTTCTGGTCTACGTCCTGCCCGAGCGCATATTCTCTGCGGACCTGACGAGGCTGCTCGACGCGTTTAAGAAATCGCGTGCGCCGGTCTTTTACGCCTTCTTGAAATCGACGGACGGGATCGTACACCTGGGCGGGCGCGAAAAACTTCTCCCCGCGCTCGCGCAGTTGGACGCGGCCCTAAGCGAGTTATACGAAGATCACAGCGGCGAGCTTGAGATCATGGTCTATTCCGATCACGGCAACACGATCATGCCTTTCAAGCGCGTCCCGATGAGGACGCATCTCGCCCAGTTCGGGTTCCAGACCTCGAACAGAATCAACGGGCGGCGCAGCTTGATAATCCCCGGGTTCGGGCTTTGCAGCTACGCGCCGATCTTTACGGCTGCAGAGAATCGCAGAGAGGTGGCCGAAGCCCTGACATTGCTTCCGGGGGTAGACTTTTCGGTCTTTCGCCCGCTCGACGACGCGGGCGACACCACGGAACTAACAGGCCCCAACGGCCACGCGCGCATTCATTACGACCGCGCGAGCCGTGCGTTTCGCTACGAGCAGGTTGCAGGCGACCCGCTCGCGCTCGCCCCGGTTATCGCGGACCTCCGGGCTCGTGGTCTGATCGATAAGCGCGGTTACGCAATGGATCGCGTCTGGTTTGAGGCGACGAAAGATCACCTCTACCCGGACGCGCTCAGCAACATCTGGTTTTCGGTGCGCGAGCACGTAGAATCGACCGCCGACGTGTTGGTGAGCTTCAAGGACGGATATTGCTACGGCAGCAAACTGTTTGAGCGGCTCGTCACGCTAGTGGCGACGCACGGCAGCGCGTTGCGCTCGACCAGTTACGCCTTTCTCATGTCCACGCACAGCGAGATGCCCCCGCACATGCGCGCGGACGAGGCGCGCGGGCTCTTGCGCGCTTCATAATCAAGTTTTACCTTCTGCCACGAAGGAGCGATCCAGCCACAATTAATAGACCCTTGCTTCCCACCGGTTTCTGAAGCGCCAAAAGACTGTGCTATGATTTTTCATCTTCTTTCATGTGAGGTTTAGCCATGGCACGCGGCAGAAGGTTCAGGACGACCCGGCGCAGCCCCGATAGCGAGCGCTCGCTGTTTGAACAAAAACTGACGGGACGTTATTCGCGCACGCTCGATCGCACGGACCTGCTCGGGCTTATTCGCGGCGGCGAAGACACTCACCTCGAATTCAAAATCCGCCTGGTCAACACCGAGAAGATCATTGCAGAGATAGTCGCTATGGCTAACTCAGGGGGCGGCGCGATCGTATTCGGCGTAAACGACCAGCGCCGCCTCGAAGGGCTCGACGACCCCGAGCTGGTCGAAGAACAACTGATAGACATTTGCCGCAATCAGATCAAGCCTCCCGTGCTGCCGCGCATAGACAAGGTCTCTTTTGATAACGCCGTCCGCATAGTCGTGCTCGAAGTCGACGACCGCCGCGCCCCGCACCAGACGCCCGACAATCGCTTCTTCATCCGCATAGGCTCGACCAAGCGCGAGGCCGACGGCGCCGAGATCGCCGCTTTGTTTGCGCAGTCACGCGCGGCCGCCATCGAAGACATGCCGCTGGTGCGCGCCGCGATCGAAGACGTCGACGAAGCGCTGGTCTGGAGCTACGTGCGCGACCTCGAAGGCGAGACGTTTAGAGAGCCTGCGGGCTTCCCTACCGCCGAGGCCATGCGCGGGCTTCGTCTCGCCGCCGATTACGGGATGAGCATAACGCCGACACTCGCGGGTTTCCTTCTATTCGGTCGCAGCGCGGCCGTCGAGCAGATAATCCCGCAAAGCAAGCTCGCGCTCACGCGGTTTTCCGGCAATGACGTTAACTCGCCCGTCGTAGAGCGCGCAGAGATTTTCGGCAACCTGACCAGGTTGTTCGACCAGGCGACGGCATTCATCAAGCGTTACGCCGATCTGTGGGACGCGCGCCCGCCTCGCGCAGCGACCAACGGCGACAGCCGCGCTCCCGTTCGCGCGCGAGCCAACTACTCGCGCGATGCGGTCGTCGAAGCGCTCACGAACATGCTGGTCCACCGCGACTACTCAATAGGCGGGTCGAGCTCGCGCGTTTTTCTCTTTGACGACCGGATCGAGTTTATCAACCCGGCGCGCACAGGCGGGCTGACTCGACGCTCGGTAGAGTTGGGCGCCGAGGTCGCGTCGAACCCGCGTCTGCACCACGTCTTTACGAGCCTGGAATACGGCATCGAGACGGCGCGGCGCGGCGTGCCCGCGCTCCGCCGCGCTCACTACGCGTTCGCCCGCCGCGAGCCGCGCATGTCGCTGCTCAACGACGAGTTTCGCCTGGAGCTAGGCGGCATCTGAACGCCCTTTTTCTTTATATCGCGGGCGAACTATTAATTTTTTAATTGACAACCCGGAGCCATCTTTAGTACTCTACGCCGGACGGAAATATTAATTCATTAATAATTCTTGCGGAGGTTGCCTTGGGAAGAAAGAGATCGCCGACTCTGACGGAAGCGGAGTTGAAACTGATGGAAGTCTTATGGCAGAAGGGAGCGGCCACCGTGGGCGAGGTGGTCGAGGCGCTGCCCCGCAGGAAGTCCGTAGCCTACAGCACAGTCTTGACCACGCTCAGGATTCTGGAGCAGAAGGGCTACGTCCGCCACACAAAAGAGGGCCGGGCGTTCATCTACCACCCGATCGTAGACCGCCGCCAGGCCTGTCACAACGCCGTCACCTACCTTGTCAGCCGCTTCTTTAACAACTCGCCGGAGCTTTTGGTGCTGAACATGCTCGAAGACGGCAAGATCGATTCGGCAGAGCTTGAGCGGCTCAAGAGTCTTACTGAAGAGAAAGATTGAGAGGTTCGTTATGCCACTCGTTAATCTCATCGAAGCGATAGCGCGCGCGACCACCGAAGCAATGCTCAACGGGTTGTGGCAAGGCGTGCTGCTTGTCGCCGTGGTCTGGTGTTTATTAAAAGCGATCCCCCGGTTGAACGCTACGACCAGGTACGCGATATGGTGGGCGGCATTGATCGCCGTGGTCTGTCTGCCTATAGCAGCCGCGCGCAACTACGATCTCGCGCGCGAAGCAGAGGCAGCTATCGGCGAGCCTTCCGAGATCGCTTATACTTTCGAGGCCCCGCGCGCCGCAAACAGAATAAGCTCGAGCGAACAGGCGGTCGAAGCCGTCCGTCTGAATGAAGCGAGCGAGCAGGCGAGGCTGGAGCAGATCGATTCCGCCGCGCCGTTTTTTCCCGTCCGGCTGCCGGGGCGATGGGCGATCTTTTTATTCGCGGCGTGGGTTCTGATCGTCCTTGTTATGATGGGGCGCATCGCGTGGAGCTATTGCTACTTGAGGAGAGTGAAACGAAACTGCTCGCCGCTGGCCGGGTCGCACCCGGAGAGCCTGAAGCGATGGCTCGCGCGCGCGAGGTTGAGGAGGCGCTTCGAGCTGCGCAGCTCCGAGGAGACTTCCGTGCCTATGGTGATAGGCTTGATAGAGCCTGTAATCGTCATTCCTCAAGCCCTGGCGCGGGAGCTGACCGAAGAGGAGTTCGAGCAGGTGGCGTTGCACGAGCTGGCGCACGTCCGCCGTCGGGATGATTGGATGAAGCTGTTGCAGCGGCTCATCGAAGCCTTTCTCTTTTTCCACCCGGCGGTCCTCTGGATAGGCAGGCAACTGAATCTTGAGCGCGAGGTCGCGTGCGACGATTCGGTAATCTCAATGACGGGCAAGCCCCGGCCTTACGCCGCATGTCTGGTAAAGCTGCTAGAGCTTACGACCTCGCGCCACACCTCGCTTTTAGCTCCGGGCGCTGTGACGATCAAGCGGCAGATATCCAGTCGCGTAGAGATGATCGTCGATAAGAGGCGAAACGCAACGCTCACGCTCTCTAAGGCCGGGCTTTTTATAATGCTCGTCGCGCTTGCGCTGGTCGTCGCCCAGTCGGCGCAGATCGCGCCCGCGCTTGCGCTGACCGAGCCGGTTACTTCTACTTTTGAACCGTCAAGTGAGCCGTTCGCTCAATCACCGGAAGATGAGATTGATTTGAGCAGGCGCGCAGCGGCGACAGCTCCTAACAGCCTGCCGCTCGCTCACGGCGCGACCTCGGGCAATCCATCGAACCCCGATTCGCTAATTCAAGACGGCGATAAACCGATCGACTCTCAAGTTGAAACGGGCGCGACAGAAGCTGCGCTGTTTAGACCTGTCAAACACGCGCAGGGCTCGCTGCCGGAGCCGCCGGTCCCGCCCACTCCGCCGCGCCCGCCCGCCCCGCCGCCGTTCCCGCCCTCGCCACCCGCGTCGCTCCCGGCTCCTCCCTCTCTGCCGGCCGATCACTCGCGCGAATCGCGCGCGGGGTATGATCGCGCGCGGTCTGAGTATGACCAGGCGGTCAGCAAGTACCGCGAGCAGATGCGTGAGTACGACAGGGAGTTGGGAGAATACCGCGACGGGATGCGCGACTACGACCGTCAGATCGATCAATACAACAAAGCTATGGAGCGGTATTACACAGAGCTGGAGCAGTACCGCAAAGAGATGAAGGAGTTTGAGAGGCGCATATTCGCTCTGGTTCCCGGCGCGATCTTAAACGTCATCGCGGAGCAGATCGCCGCGCTCGACATGAAGCTGGACGCCGCCGCGCGCGATAAGGTTGATCGCGGGTTGCAGCAGATTGCCGCCGCGCTGGCGCCGGAGCTGATAGAAAAGCTTAAAGACCTTAAGATTCATCGGCCCGCAGGCCGCATAATCATAGTGTCGTTCCTCACAACAAGCGTTTTGCGAAACAGGCTGAGAGAGCTTCTCGTAGGTATTGACAGCGGCTGGGATGAGACAACGAGAGCAAGTCTCGGCCTTGTGGCGGACCGCGCCGCCCCGGCCCTTCAAAGCCTGATAGTTTACAGATGGCCGTAGTAAGGAGAATAACGATGAAAAGATTACTCTTTTTTATCTCCGCGCTGGCTCTGTCTTGCAGCGCGGCTTTCGCCCAGGAGCATAATGGGCCGAGGCTCTTTCGACAGGCGGCTGTCAACAAGACTCACATAGCTTTTTCTTACGCGGGCGACATATGGATCGTCGAGCGCAGCGGCGGCCAGGCGCGGCGGCTGACTACGGACCCGGCCAGCGAAGACTATCTCATGTTCTCGCCGGACGGGACCCAACTGGCATTCTCAAGAGTGATCGGCGGCGACTGGGATATCTGCGTGATGCCGGCGACGGGCGGCGAAGCCAGGCAGCTTACCTACAACCCGGAGATGGACATCGTTCGCGGCTGGACGCCCGACGGGAGAAACATTCTTTTCGTCTCGCACCGCGAAGAGGAGGCTCGCTTTCGCCTCTACAGCATGCCTTTCCCCGACGGAGTGCATCCGACGCCGCTCCCTCTGCCCGTAGCAATCAACGGCTCGTATTCACCCGACGGCGCGCGCATAGCTTACACGCCGCGCGACACGATAGGCAGCGAGTGGCGTTTTTATAGAGGCGGCAGAACGTCGCAGATAGCCATCGCGCGGTTGAGCGATAGCCACATAGACAAGCTCACCGTGGGCGAGTTCAACGACCGGTTCCCGATGTGGGTCGGCGACAAGATTTATTTCGTCTCTGACCGCAACGCTATTTATAACCTCTACGTCTACGACGTGAAGACGAGGCTTACCAAGCAGCTCACCTCTTTCGAAAAGCACGGAATCAGATACGCGACCGCTTCAAACGACGCAATCGTCTTTGTCCGCGCGGGGCGTCTTCACCTGTTCGACCTTAAGACCAATCAGGCCCGCCTCGTCGACGTGCGCATCGACGCGGACATGTCCGCGTTAAAACCGCGCACGGTGAACGCGGCGCGGTGGATAGAATCGGCGGCGCTTTCAACAAAAGGCGACCGCGTCATCTTTGGCGCGCGCGGCGAAGCCCTGGTCTTCGATCCTTCGAAAAACGAATCGCGCAACCTAACCGCCACATCTGGCGTCGCGGAACGTTACCCGGCGCTCTCTCCCGATGGTAAGCTCGTGGCCTACTTTTCAGATGAATCGGGCGAATACCAGCTTCACGTCCGCCCGTCGAGCGGCGAAGGCTCCGTAAGAAAGATCGCCGTAGAGCCAAAGCCGACTTTTTACCGCGAGCTTTTATGGTCGCCCGACTCGAAGAGAGTCACCTTTGCCGATAAACATTTTTCGATCTGGACGGCGGATGTAGATAAAGGCACGGTCACTCGTATAGACACTTCGAATTATTCCGACCAGGACCGCTTCTACCCCGCGTGGTCGCCCGACGGCCGCTGGCTGGCATATTCCAGGAACCACGCGAATCGAATTGGGACCATCTACATCTACGACGCACAGACGGGCAAGAAACATCAGATCACGGACGGGAGCATACATTCAGAGCTGCCCGTCTTTGACGCGAGCGGGAAGTATCTCTACTTCACTTCGAGCAGCCTGGCGGGCTTGAGCGAATTCGGGTGGGGAGTCTTGGGCGGCATGATGGCGCGGCCGCTCGTCAGCCGCCGGCTCCATTTAGTAGTGCTGGAAAACAACAAGCCGTCGCCGCTTCTTTCAAACTCGCAGCCCAACCCGGAGGTTAAAACGGACGAGCGGGTGAATGATGTGAGAATCGATTTTGAAGAGATTCATCGTCGCATCGTCACTCTGCCGCTACAGCCGCGCGATTACACGGAGATGGCTGCAAGCAAGCCCGGCTCGCTTTACGCGCTCGTGACCGAATGGCCCAAGTCTCCGGGCATTCGCAGTCAAGAGACGCTGACGCTTTATCATTACAGCCTCTCAAAGCCGCGCGAGATGGAAAAGCTCGTAGAAGGGCTGAACCAGTTCGTAGTATCTGCGGACGGCGAGAAGCTATTGTACAGGCGAGGGCAGGCGTGGACGCTCGTGGACGGCGATAAAGCGGCGAAGCCTGACACGGCGAGGCTGGACTTGAAGGCGCTTGAAATAAAGGTCGACCCAGCGGCTGAGTACAAGCAGATCTTTCACGAAGCGTGGCGAGTGATGCGCGACTATTTTTACGATCCGAATCATCACGGTCAGAATCTCGCGGAGCTTGAGCATCATTACAGCGAGTACCTGCCAACGGTTGCGCGCCGCGCGGATTTGAATGACCTGATGCGGCAGATGCTAGGCCACATATCGGTGAGCCACCTGGGCGTTGGAGGCGGCGACGCCCCGCCCGGCGGCCCGCCCAGCCGCATAGGGTTGTTGGGCGCGGACTATCGCGTAGACCAGAACCGTTATCAGATCACTAGAATCTATCGCTCGGTTCCGCTCTATTTTCAGAGCCTCAACGTTCCCGCGCCGCTCGACCAGCCCGGGATGAATGTGAAAGAGGGAGAGTACCTGCTCGCCCTTGACGGCCAGGAGATCGTCGCGACCAAAAGCATCTTTGCCTATTTCATTGGGAAGGCCGGGCAGACGGTAAAGCTCAAGATAGGGCCGAAGCCCGACGGCGCGGGAGCGCGGGTGCTTACGGTCGTGCCCACAAATGGTGAGAACACTTTGAGGCTCGCCAACTGGGCGGAGCGCAATCGACGGAGGGTCGAAGAAGCAAGCGGCGGGCGGCTCGGTTACATCTACGTGCCCGACTACAGCACGGGGTTAGAAGATTTTTATCAAGGCGTGCTGGGCTACCGCGACAACAAGCAGGGGTTCATCATCGACCAGCGGTACAACGGCGGCGGCATCACATCGGACGCAATCATCGAGATGCTCAACCGGAAGCCGCTCTACTATTACAGGTTCCGCGACGGCGAAGACATAGCCACGCCCACAAACCCTGTGAGCGGCCCGAAGGTGCTGATCACGAACGAGTATAACGGCTCGGCGGCAGAGACGTTCGCTTTTATGTTCAAGCTCGGGCGCGTGGGAACGATTGTGGGCAAGCGGACGGGCGGAGGCGGCATCGGTCCCTACGTCTGGACTCCGGACCCTATTGACGGCGGCGGGATACAGTTGCCGAACCGTGCGGCTTACAACCCCAACACCGGGAGCTGGGATATTGAAAATTTCGGAGTGACGCCTGACATCGATGTCGAGATTCTTCCTAAAGACTGGCTCGTGGGGCGCGACCCTCAGCTTGAAAAAGCAATCGAAGTGGCAATGCGTGAAGTTGCAAAAACGAAGCCCGCTACCAAAGTGCAGCCAAAGTACCCAGTGCATAAATAACCTGTAGGGGCAGCCCTTGTGGCTGCCCCTACAGGTTTCATACAAATGAAGCTATCGATCTTAATAATCATTGCCGCATCGATTTTATTCGTGTCGTGCGGTCGCGCCGAGCAACCACCGGTCACGTCACAAGCGCCTCCCGCCGCCGAGCCGTCTCCGGCGAAACCATGTATAAACTTGAACACGGCGACCGAGCAGGAGTTGATGACGCTGGCCGGAGTGGGCGAGGTGATGGCTCGAAAGATAATCGAATACCGCGAGCAGAACGGTCCGTTTCGCCGTCCGCAAGACATAATTATTATTGATGGCTTCAGCGAGCGAAAATATCGCGCGATCTCCGACCGGATTTGCGTTTAACCCGTTTGTCGTACACGCGCTCTCTGCTGTAAATTAGAGGATCAAGCGTGGGCGGCACGGGTACAAAATGGATAACGGACTGCCGGTATTGATCGAAGTCGGGCGAGGCGCAATTGTCGAATCCCGCCATCGCGGCGCAATCGTAGCCCTGGAGCCCGACGGGCGCGTTGTGTCATGCTTGGGCGACGACCAGCTCATCATCTCAACGCGCTCGACCATAAAGCCTATTCAAGCGATCCCACTTGTTACGAGCGATGCTGCCGATCACTTCAATTTAACGCCGCGCGAGCTGGCCGTCGCCTGCTCATCGCACGATGGCGAGCCTATGCATACCGAAACGGTTGGGGCGATGCTTGATCGCGCGGGGCTTTCGGAAGGCGACCTTCGGTGCGGCGCGCATCGCCCCTACAGCGAAGAGACTGCCCGGCGGCTTGAGTGCGAAGGGAAGCCTTATACTCAGCTCCACAACAACTGTTCGGGCAAGCACGCGGGGATGCTGATGACGGCGCTCAAACGCGGGCTTTCGATTAAGAATTACATTGAGCCGGACCATCCCTTACAGCGCGAGATAATGGATATCTTCACAAGGATGGCGGGGCTTGACGAGAAGCCTTTAATAGCCATTGACGGTTGCAGCGCGCCGACTTTCGGGTTGCCGCTCCGCTCGCTCGCTCTGAGCTTTGCGCGGCTCGCGGGTCCGTGGCAAGAGATCGACTCGGAGATGGCCGAGGCCGTCAAGCGCATAGTCGCGGCAATGACCGCGCACCCCGAAATGGTCGGGGGGACCAACAAGGTCTTCGACACGGACCTGATGCGAACCGCGCGCGGCCGCATCATTGCCAAGGTCGGCGCGGAGTCCGTCTACGCGCTCGGCGTGCTACCCTGTCGCCAGTTCCCTCGCGGCTTAGGTGTTGCTTTGAAGGTGGAAGACGGCACGGCGCGCGCACGGCATCCGGCGGTGGTCGAGGTGCTTCGACAACTCGGGTTGCTCAATGATGAGGAGCTTGCCGAGCTTAAGGAATACCATAATCCTGTCGTGAAGAATTATCGCAACGTCGAGGTCGGGCAGTTGCGTCCGGTCTTTGATCTCGGCTTTGACAGAGGGCAAAGATGAACCGAGAGATTCGCTCTCTATTCCCGGTCACAGAAAAATATATTTATCTCAATCACGGGGCCGTCTCGCCGCTGTCGACGCGCGTGCGCGACGCGATGATGAGCCTCGTCGACGACGTTGTCGAACGGGGCGCGATCGGTTATGAGGGCTGGCTTGAGACTTACGAGCGGGCGCGCGGGTCTGCGGCGCGGCTGGTAAACGCCCGCGCGCATGAGATCGCCTTTATGCGCAACACGTCTGAAGCTATCTCCACGGTTGCAAACGGCATCAATTGGCGCGAAGGCGACACGGTAGTTACTTCTAACGTAGAGTTCCCGTCAAACTTCTACCCCTGGATGCTTATCAGCAATGAGCACGGGGTCAAGATGAAGCTTGCACAGGAGCGCGATGGCCGCGTTGACGCCGACGAGTTGCTGGCGCTCATCGATGACAGAACGCGAGTGGTGGCTATAAGCTGGGTCCAGTTTGCGAGCGGCTTTCGATCGGACCTGCGGCGCATCGGCCAGTATTGCCGCGAGCGCGACATCGTTTTTATGATCGATGCCATTCAGGCTCTCGGCGGGCTGAAGCTCGACGTAGAGCGCGATTGTGTTGATGCTTTTGCAGCCGACGCGCACAAATACTTGTTAGGGCCTGAAGGCGTCGCTCTGCTCTACGTCTCTGACCGCGTGCTCGACCGTATAAGGCCGACCGTTGTCGGGTGGACTTCGGTAAAGAACTACGAAAACCATCTCGACTACAACCTGGATTACCGCGACGGGGCGCTGCGGTTCGAGTACGGCACATTAAACACAGCGGGAGTCTATGGCCTCGGCGCTGCGATTGACCTGTTTCTGGAAGTCGGCCCAGAAAAGGTTGAAGAGTACCTTCTCGGCTTGAGCGATTACCTGGCCGAACGATTGAGCGAAAAAGGCTACGAGGTTGTAAGCTCGCGGCGTCGAGGCGAAACTTCCGCCATCGTCACCTGCAGGCACGAGCACCACTCGCCCAGGGATTTATACTGGATGCTGCGGGAGAAGAATATCATCACGGCCCCGCGAGCCGGGCGGCTGCGCATCTCTCCACACTTTTACAACACGCGCGAAGAGATAGACGCGCTCATCGACTCACTACCTTAAACAGGGGTCAGGGATCAGGGGTCGGGGGTCAGGGAAGAGAATTCAGAGCGTTTGTTTCCTCATTCTTTGCAAGTCTTCCGAAATCAGGCCCTGCCCCCCGACCCCTGATCCCTGACCCCTGCTAGTCCGCGCTGTCGGCTGCTGCTTTCAGCTTTCGCTTTGCGAGTTGCTGGCGCACCCCCTGGGTGTAGAGCCTGACGAATTCCAGTATGCTGAGCGTCTGCGGCGAGCCTTCGTAATAGAAGGTGCAGGCGTTGCCCACCTCGCGCTGGAGCAGTTTCAAGTCCATAGGATCGAGCGGGAATTTGACGCAAGCGTTCGGCGCGTGCGCCGTGGTGTAGATCGCGCACCGCGTGTTGTACGGCCCTTCGTCTATGAAGAAGGGACACTGAAACTGAATCTTGCAGCAGAGGCCGCATCGGTTGCACTCGCCGCGCTGGTAAGCTTTGTAACGCAGGACAAGGTTATCCGGCAGGATGTTCGCAAGCATCGTCCTGCGCAAGGCCGCCCAGGTGTGGAGCGAGAAGGGCGACCTCACTACTTTCTTTGCAACCGCGCGCGTCATCTGCCAGTACATCCAACGGCGCGAAGGCAGCTCCGGCGGCAGCTCTGGAGCCTTCGACTCCCCTGAAAGTATATTATTGAAGACATGAAGAACGTGGCCGCGCTGTTGCTTCTGCTGTGTCATTATTAGTCCTTCTCAACCTTAGATGAATACAGACAAAAGTCGTATTACTGGCGTGAAGCGTCTCACGAATTGAAGCTGCAAAAACTGGCTGCGGCAACAACCTTATAGTAACACCAACCTTGAGGGCCGGGCAAACGAGCCTCTGACGGCCCATCACAGGTTTGATTTTTCGATGAAGCAAAGATATTCTGAGCCCGCATAGACAAAAGGCTCACGTCCCGGAGATTTCGATTATGCGGTCGCCGAGATTCTGCTCCGAATGCGGTGAAAAACTCTTAGCTCGACACAGGCGAGGATTGCGCGCCCGCGCCTTCTGCAAAGAGTGCGCTCCCCCTGCCTGGCGCTCGCGCTCAGGCCCTGTCGCGGCGCTCGTCCTTTTGATAGCCCTCAGTTTCGCCGCCGGACGCTACACCGGCTCGCGCGAGCCCTTCTATTTTATCGGCACGCCCGTCGACCTCGCGCCCGCCTCTGACCGATTAGCTGAAAACAATTCCCTGCCCTCACGACCTGTCGGCGAGCCCGTAGAGACGACCACAGCTTTGTGCGGCGCTCCCACGAAGTCGGGTGCCCCCTGCCGGAGGCGAGTCCGCGGCGGCGGCTACTGTTTCCAGCACCGCGATAAGACCATTAAGAAATAAGTCCTGAGTGCTGAGTCCTGAGTGCTGAGTAAAAACCTAATAGGCGCACTGTCCTTTTCTTTCACTCAGCACTCAAGAACGCGTTGAACAGGCCGCGCTGCGCTTGTTATTATGGTTGACTAGAAGGGCAATTGTCGGCCCTGCTGCTCGCCGCAGTCGTTCACGTTTCAAACTGCCTCATTAATGCCGTGATGAAAAAATCCTTATTCAAGAGGCTGGAAATCGCTTCGCTCATTGCGGGGCTCGCCTTGCTCGTATACATGGTAAAGCGGACGGGGCTTGACGAGATAGCCCGCTACTTTCAATTGATGGGCTGGGGATTCGCCTTGATCCTGGCCCTTTCGGCCGTGCGCAATCTGTTGCGCGCAGGCTCGTGGTATTTTTCGATAGACCCTCGCCACCGCGACTTGAGCTTCTGGTCGCTCACCAATGTCATGCTCGCGGGCGAAGCCATCAAGTATCTGACGGCGACCGGGCCGCTCTTAGGCGAGCCTGCCAAGGCGGCCATGGTCCGGCGTCAGGTCCCGCTGCTCGCGGGGTTCTCTTCCATAGTCGTCGAAAACCTTATCTACAACCTCTCTGTAGCCCTCTTCATGTTCGCGGGACTGCCCGCGCTCGCTACGCTCGTGGAGGTCCCCGCCAGGTTGAAGTTGGCCGGGTACATTTTCGCAGCCGTTACGGTCCTTGCGATTCTGGTCGCATGGCTTTCGATAAGAGGTCGCACTTTTGTCTTCGCGCGGCTGCTTGAGCGCCTGTCCCGCGCGCGCGCGGGCAAGGGCGCGCGCATCGCGACGGCGGCCTCGCGCACGCGCTCGCTTGAAGAGAGCATATATTCGTTTTACGAACAGCGGCGCGGTGCATTCTTTTTGATCCTGGGGCTCAACATGTCCGCGCACCTCGTCAACGTGATCGAGGTCTACATCATACTCGCGCTGATAGAGCAGCCCGCATCGCTTTCTGCGGGCTTCGTCGTGGAGTCGGTCACAAAGATCATAAATGCCGCTTTCTTTTTCGTGCCCACGCGCGCGGGCGTGTATGAGAGCGGAAACGAGTTCGTGCTGCAGGCTCTCGGCATGAGCGCGGGCGCGGGCATTGCGCTTGCGATCATAAGAAAGCTGAGGGCCTTCGTCTGGGCAGGCTATGGGCTTGCGGTCATACTCTCGATTACGGTCAAAGACCGTCGCGCGGCGGGCGACGAGAGCGGCGAGGGCGAAGGTATTGACAAGTCGCCGCAAAAGCTATAAAAGAGACCCATTCGGCGGGCCTATCAGGCCCACAACGAACAAGCTCGAATAGTGTTGAAAACAATGGCAATTGCTAGGCCGAGCCTCGCGCTCGCGTTCGGCGCTGTTTCAACAACTGATCCTGCTCTGCTATGGAAGCTGCCGCTACGCTGAGGTCGATAAGGTTCGGCCACACAGGTGGAGGTAAGACTCATGAATATCCCCGGACGACTGAGAACCGCTTTCGTATTGCTTGTGCTGCAAGCCACATTTTCGTTGAATGCCCTGGCGGCCGATTCGAATTCCGACTTGCGCGAGGCGGCAAAGCGCGGCGACGTTGAAGCCATGACCAGGCTGCTCGCGTCGGGAGCGGACCCGAACGCGAAAGATGAGACAGGGCGCACGGCCTTGATGGAAGCGGCCTACTGGGGCCGCGCCGACGTGGTAAAGCTCTTACTGGAGAAATCCGCCGAGGTGAACGCCAAAGACAAACAAGAGAACACCGCATTGATACTCGCCTCGACCACGGGCCACGCGCAGATAATCGCGGACCTGCTTGGAAAAGGCGCCGAGGTGAACGCAAAAAACACCGAAGGCTGCACGGCGCTCATAGAGGCTGCGTCAAACGGCCGCACGGACGCGATGAAAGCCCTGATAGCTAAGGGCGCGGACCTAACCCTCAAAGAGAAGGAAGGCCGCACTGCCCTGATACTCGCGGCAAACTGGGGTCACGCAGAAGCTGTGCAGGCGCTGATAGAGAAAGGCGCTGATTTGAATGCGAAAGACAAGTACGGCTACACGGCCATGATGTACGCAAAGCGCGAAGGCAAGGCAGCTTTAGTCGACATGCTCAAGAGCGCGGGGGCGAAACAGTAAGCTGTTGGCTTCGCTCGATTGCCCTACAGAAGAACAAACAAGGCTGCAAGTAAAACGAACGGCGGTTTACTGCGTAGCGGCAAAATGATTTTAGCCCGGCTTTGCAAAGCCGGGGCAAATCGCAAGCGTTCGAAGACGCGACGCGGCGGTCAAAGCTAAAATCAATCTCCCGCCGCGCGGCGATGGGCAAACGCTTCCTTATAGTCTATGATTCAGAGCTTCGACCGTTTAGCAGTTGGAGGGAAGATGAGATTTATCCGAATGAGCTTTATTGCGCCGGTTCTGCTTGCGCTTCTCCTACCCACAGGGGCGATCGCTCAGCAGAAGGTTGCGACAAGCTCGACCGCTCGCTTCAAGTATCAACCGGACAAAATTGAAGTCGGCACAGTTTATCACTACACAAAATCGAATCTCGACGGCTCGAAGCCCATCACCGTATCGATATTCGTCACGGCGAAAGATCGCCTTGAGGTGACTAAAGCCGAAGAGGGCAACATAGACTCGGCTCACGTCATAGCCGAGATGGATTGGAACAAGTTTTCGGCCCGTCATCTCAACGCGGGCGTGATACTTAAAGACGGCTCGCGCCAGCAGCGTGTTACGCTGGAGCTTTCGACAAAAGACGATTCGGTAATCATAAAAGTCGGAGGCCAGGAAAAGGTTGTCGCGGTCGGTCATTATCCGTTTCACATTTATAACTTCGACTTTATCAGCTTGAACTTTATCTTCCGCCATCTCACAGAGCCCGAAGCGGGGTTCGAGATCGGAGTCGGCGACCCTACATTTGACGAAAGGATATTCGCCTACAAAGGCAAAGCTTCGTTTCAGTATGTCGAAGACGCCTCGATTCACGGGGTCGAGTGCCGCAAGTATCGCGTAAGCGGAGAAGCGTTCGCGGGTCGCGAGGGCACGATCTGGGTGAATAAAAAGCTGGGCTATGTCGAAAACATAGAGATTCCGGTCAGGGATAATCCAGATTGGAAGGATTTTAAGTTCGAGCTTAAGGCCATTCAGAAGATGTCGCCTGAAGAGTGGAAAAAATATATGTTCGCAAGCATAGGCAAGCGCCCATACTGAAACGAGCGTCACCGCCGCGACATCTTCTCTATCGCGGCGGTGACGCTACTTTTCTAGGCTACGAGCTGGCGGAGCACGTAAGGCAGGATGCCGCCGTGGCGGTAGTAATCTATCTCTATCGGCGTGTCTATTCGAATGTTGACAATTGCCTCATCGGTCTTACCATTAGCGCGGTGAATTACGAGCGCCACTTCCTGACGCGGCTTGATCTCGCCTTCAAGACCTAAGAGATCAAACGTCTCGCTCCCGTCGAGCATCAATGACTGCGCGCTCGCGCCTTCTTTAAACTGGCACGGCAGCACGCCCATCCCTACGAGGTTGCTGCGGTGTATCCGCTCGAAGCTCTGAGCTATGACCGCCTTCGCGCCCAACAGCAGGGTCCCCTTGGCGGCCCAGTCGCGCGAGCTGCCGGTCCCGTACTCCTGCCCCGCAAAGACTATGAGCGGCGTCCGATTGGCCTGATACCTTATAGAAGCGTCATAGATGCTCATCAGCTCGCCCGTAGGCTGGTGAATGGTGACGCCCCCTTCAGTGCCGGGGACCATCAGGTTTTTTATGCGTACGTTGGCGAACGTCCCTCGCGTCATCACGCGGTCGTTGCCGCGCCGCGCGCCGTAGCTGTTGAAATCCTGAATCTCTACGCCCTTCTCTTGCAGGTAGAGCCCGGCCGGCGACGAAGGCTTGATCGCGCCGGCGGGGCTTATGTGATCGGTCGTAACAGAGTCGCCGAATATGGCCAGCGGCCGCGCCCCTTTTATGTCGCAGAAACGGCCTGCCTCCATGCTGAAGCGCTCGAAGTAAGGCGGCTCCTGTATGTACGTAGACTGAGGGTCCCAATCGTAGACATCGCCGGCGGTGCTGGGTATCTCGTTCCACATAGGGTTCTGCTCTTCGAAGTTGCTGTAGAGCTTTCGGTAAGTCTCTCGGTCAAAGGCCTGGCGCATAAAGTCTCGCACCTGGTCCGTGCTCGGCCAGATGTCGCGCAGATAGACCTCGCGCCCGTCGCCGCCGCGCCCTAACGGGTCGGTAGACATGTTTATGTTGACCGTGCCGGCCAGCGCGAAGGCTACGACGAGCGGCGGGCTCATAAGGAAGTTGGCTTTCACGGACTGGTGGACGCGGGCCTCGAAGTTCCGGTTGCCGCTCAACACGCTCGCCGCCACAAGATCGTTCTGGTTGACCGCATCTTCTATGCACGGGTCGAGCGGGCCTGAATTGCCTATGCAGGTCGTACAGCCGTAGCCCACCAGGTTGAAGCCAATCTGGTTGAGATACTGTTGCAGCCCCGTGCGCTCAAGATAGTCCGTCACGACGCGCGAGCCGGGCGCGAGCGAAGCCTTGACCGCAGGCTTTAGCTGCAGCCCGCGCTCGACGGCGTTCTTAGCCAGCAGCCCCGCGGCAAGCATCACGCTCGGGTTAGAAGTGTTTGTGCAGGATGTGATGGCCGCGATCAACACGTCGCCGTGACCCAGCTCGACTGTGCCCTTCGGGAACTCTTCTTTGAGAATGTCTTCAACGCGGTCGGGCGTCGGCCGGTTGTTCATCATCTCTATTTCCGTAAGCGCGCTCGTGTTCTTCTCGCTCACCACGCCCCCGCCTTCGGGGGTTGTCTCGGTAGCCTGCTCGCCGCCGCCCGCCAGGGGTTGAGCGATCTCGTCATCGCACAGACCTATGCGCGTGCGAATGCGTTTATTGATATCGTCGGCAGATTTGTTATAGCCGTTTTCGTTGAAGGGCTTTTGCAGCAACTCGCCGAAGCGCTCTTTGATCTCGGGCAAGTTTATGCGGTCCTGGGGCCGCTTGGGCCCCGACACGCTCGGCTGCACAGAGGCCAGGTCCAGGTCCAACACAGTGCTGTAGGAACACTCATCTTTGCCCGGTATGCCGAACATGCCCTGCGCCGTAAAATAGTTGCGCACGGTCTCGACCTGCTCGTCGGAGCGGCCCGTGGCCTTGTAGTAAGCGCAGGTCTCTTCGTCGACGGGGAAGAACCCCATCGTCGCGCCGTATTCCGGCGACATGTTCGCTATGGTCGCGCGGTCCGTGGCCGAAAGCGTCGCCGCGCCTTCGCCGTGGTACTCGACGAACTTGCCCACGACCTTCGCGCGACGGAGCATCTCTGTGATGTGCAATACGAGGTCTGTTGCCGTCACTCCATCGTTCAGTTTTCCGGACATGTGCACGCCCACAACGTCCGGCGTCAGGAAGTAGACGGGCTGTCCGAGCATGCCGGCTTCGGCCTCGATGCCGCCGACGCCCCAGCCGACGATGCCAAGCCCGTTAATCATCGTCGTGTGCGAATCCGTTCCGACGAGCGTGTCCGGGTAATAGATGCCGTCACGCTCGACCACGCCTTTAGCCAGGTATTCGAGGTTCACCTGGTGGCAGATGCCTATTCCGGGCGGGACTACGTTAAACCCGTTGAAAGCCTGCATGCCCCATTTCAGGAATTGATAGCGGGCGCGATTGCGCTTGAACTCCATCTGCATGTTGAGCGTGAGCGCGTCGGGTATGCTCGAAAAATCGACCTGAACGGAGTGGTCTATGACCAGGTCTACTGGCACGAGCGGCTCTATGAGCTTCGGGTCGCGCCCGAGCCGAGCGACGGCTGATCGCATGGCCGCTAAATCGACGAGCAGCGGGACGCCAGTGAAGTCCTGCAAGAGTATGCGCGCGACGATAAAAGGTATCTCCTCGGCGCGCTCGGCGTTGGGTTGCCAGTTTGCAAGCCGGCGCACATTCTCTTCGGTGATGCGCTTGCCGTCGTAGTTGCGCAAGACCGATTCCAGGACTATGCGGATGCTGACGGGGAGGCGAGAGATAGCCGCAACGCCCTCGCTCTCAAGTTGCGGCAGAGAGTAAAACTCGCCCGTCAGGTTGCGGTTGACTGTAAAGGTTTGGAGTGAGTTGAAAAGGTTGTGTGCCATAAGCTTTCAAGCATCTGTTTAATCGGCGCTTGCGCGCGGCCAATAATGTTTTAGAAGAAGGTGATGCAACACAAATACTGAATTCAAGTTTAAGTGTCGTGTCAGCAATCGTCAAGCTACGCGCAAATGAATGGAAGAGGATTCACCGCAGAGACGCAGAGGACACAGAGGAGGCGCAGAGTTTTTCTCTGTGTAACCTCCGCGTTCTCTGCGTCTCTGCGGTGAGATAGTGTCAGCTTTACGACCCCTCTTCGATATCGATCTTGTCTCGCTCAATGCGCAAAGCGCCCGCGCGAATGCGCAGGTCGCGTTGTGGGAATGGTATTTCTATGCCGTGCTCGCGAAACGCGCTGTCGATCTGAAAATTGAGCTTGCTGCGAATCTGCGGGTGCTTGTGAGGCTCGTTTATCCAGACGCGAATCTCGAAATCGAGCGCCGAATCGCCGAAGCCCTTGAAGTGCGGGCGCGGCGGCGGATCGTGTAGAACCTCTTTAACAGCCCTGGCCGCCTGGACGAGGGCGGCGGAGACTTTATCGAGGTCGCTCCCGTAGGCGACGCCTATAGGTATGTCTATGCGCACGGGCTCCGCGTTGTAAGACCAGTTGATGAATTTTCGCTGGACCAGTTGCGAGTTCGGCACGATGACGGCCATGTTCTCGTTCGTGATTATCAGCGTAGAGCGCACGCTGATGTTCTCAACGCGCCCTTCAACGTCATCTATCTTTATGCGGTCGCCGACGCGGACGGGCCTTTCGAAAAGCAGTATGAAGCCGGACACCATATCCGAAGCGATGTACTGAAGGCCAAAGCCAATGCCTACGGACAAAAAGCCCAGTATGACGGCGATGCTCGTCAGGTCTATCGAGAAGCCTACCTTCAAGCCGTAAATAAGACCCAGGGTGATGACCAGGTAATGAAGCACTCTGAGGAGCGTGTATTGCAGCCCGACATCGATGTGCGATTTCGGCAACACGCGGTTCTTCAAGAATCGCCTGGCGTAGCGAGAGACCATCCACGCGATTATTATCACGACGATAAGTAGAAGCAGGCTGAGCGCGGAGACTTTAAACTCTTTCTGATTTACGAAAGGGTAATTCAGGTAGTAAATAATCTTCTCAAGAATCGTGTCGCCGAGCGAAGGCGGTGCGATCTGCTCGGTTTCCGAAGACGGCGGCGGCGGGGCTACAGGTTCTTGAAAAAACAAGCTTCGATCTCCCGGTCGTGTGATAACGTTTCAAATTAGGGGAGGTGATCAGAAGCGCCACATTATCTATAAATATATCACCCGGCGCGCCGCGAGTCACAGCTAATTCAGTTTTGACAGAGCGGTTGATATAATATCTGCGCAGCACATAGAACCCGAAGGAGTGTCGAGCATGCAGAACCAGACGCGCGAGAAGAAGAGGGAACAGTTTTCCGGCAATACTAAATCGAAAAGCAAGGCGTGGATCATAATCCCCGCCTTGATCGCCGTCGCCCTGGGCGTTTACGTGGTGTTCAACGCTTCGAGCGACAAACCGTCGTCGAGCACAGTGACCACGACTAACCAGGCGGCGAGCGGCAATCAAGCGAGCGGTAATCAGGCGAGCGACGTAAGAATTCCGATATCCGATATCAGCGCTAAGGCGAAGTTTTTCGACTACAACACGGCTGACAAACGGTCCGTGCGCTTTTTTGTGATGAAGAGTTCTGACGGCGTTTACCGCGCCGCGCTCGACGCGTGCGACACATGCTACCACGCCAAGAAGGGCTATCATCAGGAAGGCGACGAGATGATCTGCAACAACTGCGGATTGAAGTTTCACTCATCGCTGATAAACAAAGTGGCGGGCGGCTGCAACCCTATCGGCATTGCGAATGCAATCGAAGGCGACCAGATCGTGATCAAAGCGAGCGACCTTGAGCGCGGCGGGCGATTCTTCTGAGAGAGGCTCCGAGCCGGGTTGCGGTCTGACCGATAATCGCCCCCGCACAGTAAAGCGCCACCGCCGCCATCATGAATAGAAAATAGTGGATCGATAAAATGTATCTGTATTCCGTGTGCAGCGCCGACTGTGTGCAGAAGTAATAAACGGGCACCGCAAGCATGATTAGAAGCGCGCGCTTATGCCTGACGAGCGCCAGCAAAACAATTCCGGCAATAACAAGCGGCAGCATGAGATCGGTTTTGAACAGGTTTTTTTGAATGCCGAGTATCAAGGCGCGCGGCCCCCGTGTCCACAAGTATGCAGTCGGCCCGGCCTCGACTACTTCCGCCTGCCCTAGCTCGACGAGCGGGCGCGACGACGACGGGTGATTATTGACGACCACGAGGCGCACCTCGGTCCTGTCGCCACTCGCGAATGGCAGATCGATCAAAGGCATCGATTCATCACTGTCTGAATCCAAGCTCTCTGCGCCGCGCCGTCTCTTCTTTTTCTTAGACTCCTCCAAAATCACTGATGCGAGCGTGACGCGGTAATCCGCGCTCGTCACCTTAACAGCCATGCCGGGGTTTATGAGGTTTGCCGGAATCGTGAGAACGTAATCGGTATTCTTCTGCACGGCTATAAGCCCGGAAGCAAACTGATCTCCGAACTGAGAGCCGTCGCCCCTGATTTCCAGCGCCGCGTTACCGGGCGCTAGCCTGATCTCTGCCTCCGCCGACACGGGCAGGCCGGAAGCCATTAAATCTATGGGCGAAGCGGTCCATACGGGCGTAAGCGCACCGGTAGGCGGAATTTGATGACTGAAACCGGGCTCGGCTGAAACTATCGGCGCCTGTGAGGTGTTCAACGGCCAATTGCTAGGGCCTGAATCGTTGTACCTCAGCATGAAAGCGCAGCGGCGTAACATGACGCCTGAAAACCAGCCGGGGTTCGATCTAACCACCGCAAGGCCACGGGCAAATCGCGCTCGCTCGCGTTCGACGCCGTCCGGGCGCCAGAGGTTTTCCTCATAATCAGGTCGGCCATGCCACTCGGCCTCCTTGACCACAACATCTTTGTCAAATTGCGGCATTCCAAATCTCTGGTCCGTGTCGTAATCGGCAATGCCCTCGATTAAAGTTATTCCCGCGCCGAGCGAAAGCGGGATGAAGCTATCAAACACCAATAGGTTGCGGATGGTGATCGGCGCAATGATTAAGAGAAACGCTGCGATGAAGGCTACAGAGTAACGCAGCTTGCGAGCGCGCTCGAACAGCAAAAAAATAACGACGGCAAGAAAGAGTGCGAGCAGCAGCGCGTTTGATCTGAGCCAGCACGATAAGCCGACGCTCGCTCCCGCGCTGATAATTGTTATTAGCCGGGGCTTTTTGATCGCCCTGACAATCAAGTAGACAGACAAAAGAATAGGCAACACCGCAATCGAATCCGCCGAAAGCCACAGGGAATATCCGGCGAGATGCGGGGAGAGAGCTACGAGCGCGCCTGCGATGAGCGAGACGATGAAGGGCAACAACTCCGCCGCGATGAGAAAAACCAGCAATGCCGATATTGAATCGCAGATGATCTGCGCCAGCCTCAAGCCTGTGTGCGCATCCCCGGACATTTTCTGAAATGCGGCGATCAGCACGGAATACCCTGGCGGGTGGACAAGCATGCGCGCATCTCCGGGGTCAACGGGCTCGCGCGGATAAAGAATGGTTCCTTGTTCGAGCATACGGTTCGCTTCGCGCTCGTAGCCTGTCACCAGGGATGTGCTCAATGAATCTTTCCGCTGAAAGTCGAGCCGCTCGTCATGCCAGTGCAAAAGCCGGATGCCCATCGAAGTAACGAATATAACGAGAAAAGCTAAGAGTAGAGTTTTATAGTTGCCTTTCCCGGTTACGGCCTCAAAGTTTTGTGAGCCGGATGTCGGGATCGTTCGCGAGAGCCAGCCATGCACTTGATTGAACAAACGCGAGGGTAAGAATCTCATCGTCATTAACAGTTTCGCCGGGGGCAAGAATATAATGATCGCAGTTCGTTCTTCAAGTTATAAAAAAGGATCGGGCTGCGGCTTATTGCATATTTGGCGGCTCGCCAGTAATCTTAATCTTACTGCGGAATGGGAACAGGTAGTTAGAAAGTAAGTCGACATGAGAATCAGCACAATCGCTTTTGCAAACCTCAAGCGCCGTAAAGGCAAGGCCCTCTTTCTGATCATAGGCATTGCCATCGGCATAGGAACGGCCGTGGCCCTGTTGAGCTTGAGCGGCTCGATTAAAGAAGAGATAGGCTCGCAGCTCGACCAGTTCGGCGCAAACATTGTGGTCGTTCCGCAGTCCAACAGCATGTCGCTCAACTACGGGGGCATCAGTGTGTCGAGCGTCTCGATAGACGAGCAGCAGTTGAAAACCCAGGACGCGACGGACCTGCTCGACATCCCTTACCGCAACCGCCTGAGCATCGTCGCGCCAAAGCTGCTGCGCACGATCGAGGTCGAAGGAAAGACCGTGGTGATGGCCGGCGTAGATTTCGAAAGCGAGCTGAAGCTCAAACGATGGTGGCACATCGCGGGCAACCGCCCCGCAAGCCCGCAGGATCTGCTCGTGGGCTACGAAGTCGCCCGCGCCCTTTCGGTCATAGAGATGACCGCCGACTCAGCGCCCGCAGCCGTCTCGCACAGCTCGCACAACGGCGCGCACGACGAGAGTGAGAATGCCCATCAATTCAAGATCGTTCGCGACCGGTTGCAGGTCGCAGGCAGCGAGCACCGCGTGGCGGGCGTGCTCGCACAGACGGGCGGGCCGGAAGACCACATGATCTTCGGAGAGCTATCGCACATTCAGCAACTGGTCGGCAGGCCCGGCCAGTTGAGCCTCATTGAAGTGGCTGCGCTGTGCAAGGACTGTCCTGTCGAAGACATAGTCGCGCAAATCGGCGGGCGGCTCCCGCACGCAAAGGTGTCTGCCATACAACAGTCCGTCCGCGCGCGCGCCGAGACCGTCGAGCGACTGACCAGGTTTTTCGCCATCGTCGCCGTGATCGTCTTGAGCATCGGCGCGTTGATGATATTCACCACCATGATGGGCTCGGTCATCGAGCGGACGAAAGAGATAGGCGTTTTGCGGGCCATAGGATTCAGAAAGGCACACATCATAAAAGGATTGATTATCGAGGTGGCGGTAATAAGCGTGATCGGCGGGCTGGTCGGGTGGGCCGCCGGGACCGCTGCAAGCTGGGCGGCGCTGCCTTACTTCGCCGAAACAGAGATAGCCTTCCAGTTACAACCCGCGCTCGCCCTCGCCGCCATCACGGCGGGACTTGTGATAGGAATTCTTAGCAGCTTCTATCCGATCATTCGCGCGTCCCGGCTCGACCCTTCCGAAGCGGTCCGATACGTGTGAGGAAACCGACCACAGTGTCTTTCGTAAAACTGGAAAACGTCAGCAAGGTTTATCACACAGACGGAACCAATGGCGGGGTGCGAGTGCTCGCGGATGTGAACGCCGCCGTCGCCGAAGGCGAGTTCATCTGTTTGATGGGGCCGTCAGGCTCGGGCAAGACGACGCTGCTTACCATCATAGGGGCGATGAACCACCCGACCGAGGGCCGTCTGCTCATAGACAATATCGACGTGTACGGGCTCGAAGACGAGCGGCGCGCAGACTTCCGCCGCGAATACCTCGGCTTCGTCTTCCAGCATCATCACCTGATGCCATACCTGACCGCAGTCGAAAACGCGATGCTGCCGCTCACCACCATCAGCCTGAGCGCGCGGGAGAAACGCGAGCGGGCCATGACTGTGCTTGAAAAGGTGGGGCTTGCCGATAAAGCCGCGCGCTTCCCGAACCAGATGTCGGGCGGCGAGCAGGGCCGCCTTGCCATCGCGCGCGCCATAGTCAACGAGCCCCCGCTCATACTTGCGGACGAGCCTACGGGCGCGCTCGACACGCGCACGGGGCGCGAGGTGATGGAAGTCTTTTTGAGGCTCAACGAGCAAGGTCAAACGATATTCGTCGTCACTCACAACCCCGAGAACGCCTCGCTCGCCCACCGCATCATCAACATCAGGGATGGCCGCATAGCCGATGACTGAATAGCTTAATTCCTGATGTCGGTCTTCGGCTCAGGGATCGGCTCGAACCTGAGCGGCGGCAGCGATATTTTCACTTTGCTCACGTCCTTACCGCGCAAGAAATCGACCATAGCTTGCTGCACGCGCGGCTCGACGAGCGAGCTTTCGTGCCCCGCGTTTTCGACTATGATGTGCTCGCTGTGCTTGAATGTCTTGCGCACCTCGTCGGCTTGAAACGGCATAGTATTGTTATCGAAGGTGCCGCTTATGAACAGCGTGGGCACGCTGGTGCGAATGGCGGACCGGTAGTTATCCCCGAGGTCGGGGTTGCCAAAGACCCGGCCTATCTCGGGGAACGGGAAGTTCATCGTGTCGTTAAAGATCGCATCCTTGGCCTCGCGCGCGATCTCGGCATCGCGCGCTTTCGTGGCCCCGCTCGATGCGTCCATCACGAGCGTCATCATATTGATTCCCCCGCCAAATTGGTTGAATCTTTTTTCGACGAATCGCGCGAGTATAGAGTAATCGCCTCGATCGATCGTGTAGAAGAGCGCGGGAAAGACGGGTAGATCGTTTGTGTCGCCCAGGTCAATCAAGATGATGAACTGTAGGCCGAACTTGCCGACCATCACATCTACGGGTTGATTCCTCCGCCTGTCAGTAATTCGCACGGTTATCGGCTCTTTTTCGAGCCGGTCGAAAACTCGCTTCAACATCCCCACCATATCGGGGACCTTCGGGCCTACGGTCGGGTCGGCGGCGGCGACGCGCGCCAACTGTTCAAGGCTCTTTTGCGAAGTCGAGGGAAGTTTTCGAGTGTGGTCCGGCCCTTCGGTCCCTATGAGGGCAACGCGATTGAGATGCGCGCCGTGATAGCGTATGGTCGCAAGCCCCAGGTGAGTGCCGTAGCTGAAACCGACCAGGTTGACCCGCTCGACGCCGAGCGCGCGGCGGAGGTCGTCGACATCGGCGGCGCTTTCGCGACTGTTATAGGCGAGCAAATCTACGCCAAGGCTTTTGAAATGCTCCGTCGCTTCCTCGGCGCGCTCCTTGAAGACGGCGAAGGCCTTCTCGCGGCTCAGGAAAGCATCAACCGGCATGGGCCGCGGCGCCAAGCGCGACAGGTTCGGGCGCGAAAGACCGACGCCGCGCTGGTCGAGCAGGATAACGTCTCCGACTTCGCGGAGCTTCAAGAATGCTTTTGCGTAATCCGGGGCTCGCGCGAGGTTGATGGCCGAAGAGCCCGGGCCGCCATCGAGGTAAATGACGGGCGGGCCGGGTTGCGCCGCTGTGCTTTTCAGTCGAACGAAGGCAAGCTCTATGAGATTAGATTTCGGATTCTGCCTGTTCTCTTTAACGATGAGCCGCCCGATCTCAGCTTCAACAGATTGCCCTTCAAATTGCAGCTTGTATGGCTCGAACTTCAGATCGCCCGCTTTGCGCTGAGGTGCGGGAGGCGATTGCTCTTGAGACGCGAGGCTCGCCGAGACAGCGGCGCACATGAAACAGGCGGATAGAATAAGGCTCACAATCTTCGATATGCATTGCATAGCGTAATCGTCCTTTTCGCGATCGGTTCTTTACGAAGGATTGACGGCCTCAAGGCTGCTAACGAACTGTAAATCGCAGATGTTTCATCATCATAAAGACTAAGGCTTCTTAGGCGGCCGCTTGCTCGGCTTCTTGTTCGACCTCGCCTCGTCGGACAGGAACCTTATCCAGTTCAACACAGCCGACTGATACTCAGGCCCTAGCCTCAGCCACCTCCTCACGACCTCCAAAGACGCAGGGTTGCCGACGGCTTGCTCCATAGTCTCTATCAACTCTAGCGCATCCACTCCATCCCTCTCAGTGCGTATCT
The DNA here is from genome assembly GCA_036277095.1 of Blastocatellia bacterium. GTDB lineage: Bacteria > Acidobacteriota > Blastocatellia > UBA7656 > UBA7656 > DASUNP01. The sequence goes on along the minus strand of DASUNP010000110.1, from coordinate 61,509 downwards.
GCCTGCCCGAGGCGGCGGCGAACAACTCGAACGGGTCTACGTCCAAGCCTTCTGCCAGCACGGTCAGCTTGTCTACGGAGAGGTTAGTGACCTTGGCGTTAATGATGCGGCTGATGTAGGAGGCGGCTATCTTGTCTGGGCCGCCTGCGCGAGTTTGTATGTCGCGGATGGAGAGACGTTTCTGGCGCATGATTCGCCGGACGAAGGCGCTCAGCGAATCGATCTCTGATTGGGGATTTTTAGGTTTATTCATTATAATCACTTTTTGTGCATATTTTCATTGACAGAATTCGAAGCATAAAGTAATATAGCGCGCGCTGATGAGAAGAGGAATAACAGAGTTGAAAGAGAGGCTACAGCTTTTTCGCGGGGAGCGTAAAGCAGTGTGATTTGCTTCACTGGGGATAGCATACCTCACTGTTCTTACGCTCCTCTATCTTTTTATTTAACCTGACTAATCATGAAGAGACGATCCGAAGCGAGCGGAAGAAGGAAGCACAACGTTACAGACAGGATGAAAACCCTCGCCGCCACCGCGCTTGCTCAAAAGATCGGCTATCTTAAGATCGAAAACTTTCCTCAATCAAACGTCTTGGCCGCACTTCCGAGCCGCGACTACAAGCCGAGCCACGTCATACGCTGCGCGGGGCTGTTATGCATTGTGAGCGGCGGCTCTGTGCAGATCAGGCACGCGCGTCATGACTATCCGGTGAAAGAGCTGACCGAGGGCGCGCTTTTCGGGGCTATGCCTTTGCTGGGACAGACAATGCTCGGGACCACAGCCGTTGCCGGGGCTCAAGGCGCAAGAGTTTGGATCATAAGCGCGGACAAGGCGAGAGAGTGGATAAAAGCTGACCCGGTAGCGATCCTCAAGAGGCTGGGGGCCAGGCTGGCTTTCATTGAAGATGAGCACTACCGCGCAGGGTTCCAGTTGGCCGACTCCAGAATAGCAGCCCTGCTTCTGGAGCTTTCCAGAGGTCGCTCTGTCATTAAGGGGTGGTCACACGAAAAGATAGGCGAACGCCTTGGCCTCTACAGAGAGACTGTGACGGTCATACTCGACGCGATGAGGCACGACAAGCTCATAGCCATTTCCCGAATGGAGATAACCATCCTGGACAGGCGAGCCATGCAAGCTTTGAGCGAACTGTGAATTAAGAGGCGGTGACAAATCTATGATGCGAAGGATAGAATTCGAACCAGGAAGCTCATAATGGCAAAGACGCCTTCGACAGAAGAACAGAATGCAGCAGGCCTCCTGATGCTGAACCTTCACTCCGTCGATCTTACAGATGAGCAGTTTTACCAATTATGCCAGGACAATCCAGACCTTCGGTTTGAACTCACCGCGAAACGCGAACTGGTTATTATGCCCCCAACCGGATCAAAAACGGGATGGCGAAATAGTAAGCTCAATCAGCGCCTTGCAAACTGGGCTGAAGCAGATGGGACGGGAGTATCATTCGATTCTTCCACAGGCTTTACTCTGCCCGACGGGGCAAAACGGTCTCCTGACGCGGCGTGGGTAAGGCGTCAGGCATGGGAGGCCTTAACAGACGAACAACAAGAAGAGTTTGCCCCTGTCTGCCCCGATTTCGTATTAGAACTCCGGTCAGCGAAGGATGGCCTTGCGGGTCTGGAGGAGAAGATGAAGGCCTACATCGAGAACGGTGCACGGCTCGGTTGGCTGGTGGAGGCGAAGAATAGGCGGATTTACGTTTATCGCCCGAATCACCCTGTGGAGTGCTTTGAGAACCCTTCTTCAATAAGTGGCGAGCCGCTATTACCAGGATTTGTATTTGATCCGAGCGAGATATGGTAGCTTTGTCCTTTGTCATTTGCACTCTCTGCATTACCTGCAAAGGACAAATGACAAAGGACGAATGACGATACTATTCATACCTGAGCGCGACTATGGGATCGACTCTCATTGCCCGCCGTGCGGGGATGTAGCAGGCCACAAGCGCTATCAAGGTTAGAACGATTGTAACCACGGCGAAAGTGATGGGGTCGCGCGCGCTTACGTCGTAAAGCAGGTTCGAGAGCAGGCTCGTAGCGATATAGGCTCCGATCAACCCTATGACCAAACCCGATAAGATGAATACCATGCCCTGACCTACTATGAGCTTTAACACCTCTTTCTGCCCGGCCCCGAGAGCCACGCGGATTCCTATCTCATGCGTGCGCTCGGTGACCGCATACGACATCACGCCATAAATCCCTATTGCCGCGAGCAACAGAGCAAGCCCGGCGAACAACCCGAGCAGAGTCATAGCGAAGCGGCGGGTTCCGACCGAATCGCCGATAAGGCTCTCCATAGTTTGAATCTGGTAGACGGGCTGGTCTTTATCGATGCCGCGCACCTCTGCCTGTAATTGGCCGATCAGGCTCAAGGGGTCGCCCGCCGTCGAGCGCACCGCAAGATTCATCCTGCGGTATCGCCCCGCCATCTGCGCGAGCGGGAAATAGACTTCAGGCTTTGTCGCGACGTCCAGGCTGCCTTGAGCTGAGTCCTGGACTACTGCGCGCACGGTCAGCCAAGGATTATTTGAATCGGCGCGGCCCAGCTTGACTCGCTTCCCGATGGCCTCCTGATCCGGCCAGAAGCGGCGAGCCATCGTCTGGTTAATGATAATCACGCCGGGAGCGCCCGCCGCATCTTGCGGTGAAAAAGTCTCGCCCCTGAGCATGGGTATTCGCATGGCGCGGAAGTAGCCGGGACTTACGGTCCGAGTGTCGAGGTTCTGCGTTTGGGCAGTCTCTTCACTGGCCGCCCCTTCTACTGTGAAGGTCCAATCCTCTGTGTAGACGAATGGCATGTGCGAAGCGACAGCCGCCGCCTCGACTCCCGGAACGGTCTCAACTCGCTCAATGAGCTGCTGGAAGAAAGCGGCCATCCTTCCCTCTTGAGCGTACCTGGCCGGGGGGAGATTGATCCGCATGGAGACGACATTTTCAGGGTCGAAACCGGGATCGATCTGAGTCAATCGCGCGAAGCTTCTCAGCATCAGTCCTGCCATAATCAGCAGCAACAGCGAAAGCCCTACCTCCGTGACGACGAGCAAGCTTTGCGCGCGGCGGTTTCGGTAACCCACTGTCGTCTTCTGGCTGCCCTCTTTCAACGACTCGTTCAAGTTTACTTTTGATGCTTGAAGCGCGGGCCACAGCCCGAAGACGAGCGCGGTCGCGAGCGATACCGCCAGCGTGAAGATGAGCACGCGCGAGTCTATGCTCAACTCGATTCCTTGCGGGATGGTTCCCACCGGGACGAGAGCAACGAGCGCGTCGAGGCTCCAGACGGCGAGCAGCAGGCCCAGTCCTCCGCCCAGCAGCGCCAGCACGCCGCTCTCCGTTAGCATCTGCCGGATGATGCGAGAGCGATTTGCGCCCAACGCCTGACGAATGGCAATCTCCCGCTCGCGCGAGACCGCGCGGGCGAGCAGCAGGTTTGCGATGTTCGCGCACGCAATCAAAAGCACCATCGCGACCGCGCCAAGCAGAACCAGCAGCGCGGTCCGCACGGAGCCAAGCGTATAATTCAAGAGCGGGACCAGCGTTATCTTTCGCTCCACGTATTCCGGAGCGTTGGCTCCAAGCTCTTGCTCCTGGCGGCGCGCGATCACCTCAAGCTCGGCGTTAGCCTGTTCGATGTCGACCCCGGGCTTCAGCCTGCCCATGACCATAAAGCTCCGGCCCGAGCGAGGCCCTTCGCCCATCACGAACGGGAAGGGAAACCAGGCTTCCGCGCCTTCAAACCTGAACTGTGGCGGCATCACTCCGACGACCGTGTAAGGCTCATCATCCAGGGCCACCTTCTGCCCGAGCATGTCTTCGCCGCCGAAGCGCCGCTGCCACAAGCCATGACTTAGGACCAGCACGCGCTCGCCTTTAGGCCCCTGGTCCCCGGCCGTTATTGCGCGACCCATAAGAGGCTCGATTCCGAGCGCCGGGAAGAGATCGGCGGAGACTTTAGCGGCGGCTATTCGCTCAGGCTCCTGGCCGCCGGTCAGGTTCCGGCTAACGGGCTCCCACGCAGCCATGTTCTCGAATACGGTTGTCCGGTCGCGTAGCTCTCCGACCTCGGGGCTTGAAGCGCGCATCTGCTCTTGCACTCCGATCTTCGGGAGGCTCTGCCTGATTATCATAAGCCGCGAGTGGTCGCGGTAAGGGAATGGGTTCAATAACACGGCATCGACTATGCTGAAGATGGCCGTATTCGCTCCCACGCCTAAAGCGAGCGTCAGAATCGCAACCAGCGTAAAGCCGGGATTCTTCAATAGCATCCTTAAACTGTAGCGAATGTCTTTGAGAATACTTTCCATTGCTTACCCCTCAATCGATGATTATTCATGTTTGAGCGCCGCCAGCGGATCGACGCGCATCGCGCGGCGCGCAGGCAGGTAACTCGCTAGAAGCGCGACGAGAGTGAACAGCGCGGGGATCGCCGCAAATGTCGCGGGGTCGGTCGCGCTCACCCCGACCAGCAGGCCCGCTAAGAATCGTGTCAGCGCAAAGGCAGCCGCAAGCCCTATAATCGTGCCGATCGCCGATAAGATCAGACCTTTTCCAACTACGAGCTTGAAAACGTCGGAGGGCTTCGCGCCTAACGCCATGCGAATGCCTATCTCGCGCGTGCGCTCCGTGACTGAATAAGCCATCACGGCGTAGATGCCTACGACGGCAAGCGCGAGCGCGAGCAGCCCGAAGATAGCAAAGAGAGTGGCGGCTATCTGACCCGGCGCGAGCACTACGGCCATGTGCTCGAACATGGTTCGGGGAAAGAATGCCTGCGGGTCTTTGTCCAGCCGTTGCAACTCTGCGCGGACAGTCCTCATCATCTGCCGTGTGTCGCCCGCCACGCGCACTATCAGAGTCATCCCGGGTTTGTAGCTCTGTAGAAACGGCAGGTAGACGTGCGGAGTCGCTTCTTCAGAAAGCGTCCGGTATTTGGAGTCGCGCGCCACGCCTATCACTTCTACGATCATTTCCGGCAGCTTCTGGGCCGATTGCGCGGCGAGGCGGAACCGCTTTCCTATAGGGTTTTCGTTGGGCCAATACCTGAGCGCCATCTGTTGATTGATGATGACGACCTGCGGCGCGTCTTTGTCATCCCGCACTGTGAAATCTCGCCCGCCGACCAACGGTATGGCCGTAGTCCCGAAATATCCCGGTCCAACGGTGTAAGCCGAAATGGGGATGGCAGTCTTTCCCGCAGGAGGCTCATAGCCTTCGATGAGAACGCCTGTCGTCGTGGTCGAGATGTCGAGCGGCGCGCGGTCGGCAATCGCAGCCGCCTCGACGCCGGGCACTGCGGAGACGCGCTCGATCATACGCGCGTAAAACTCTCTTCCCTTCTCTTCGGAAAAGCCTTTCAGGTCGAGGTCGAAATCCATGGCAAAGGCGTTTTCCGGCCTGAAGCCCGGATCGATTGCTTGCGAGTTCTGGAGGCTGCGGACCAAAAGCGTCGCGCCGATCAGCAGAACGAGCGAAAGCGATATCTGGGCCACGACGAACACGTTGCGCAGGCGCGACTTGCTTGAGCCGCTTCCGACAGAGCTGGTTTCGTCTTTTAAAGTCGCGAGCAGATCGGGCCGCGTGCCGCGCAGCGCGGGAATAATGCCGAGCGCAACCCCCGTCACGAGCGAGGCGGCGAAGACGAACGCGATCACGCGGGCGTCCGCCGAAAGGTCGAATTGAATGGGAAAGGAAGGAAGCGGGTTGAAATTGTGCAGGAGGTTGCCTGCCCACAGAGATATTAACAATCCGGCGCCGCCGCCCGCGAGCGCGAGCAAAAGGCTTTCGGTCATGAACTGCCGCATGAGCCTGAAGCGCCCCGCGCCTAACGCCAGCTTTATCGCCATCTCGCGCCTGCGCGAGAGCGCGCGAACTAACAACAGGTTCGCCACGTTCGCGCAGGCGATCAACAAGACGAGCCCGACTACTGCGAGAAGTATCGCAAAGAACGCCGCTACCGCCGTGCGGCGACGCCCTTCTATGAGCGATGATTGCGTAAGCTCTACGCCGTCGGCGCGGCCCGGTTCCTTGTACTCCTGTGCGAGCTGTGCGGCGAGCGTGCTCATATTCGCCTGCGCCTCGTCGCGCGAAACATCGGGCTTGAGGCGGCCGATCATCTGGAGCTGTGCCCGCGCGCGGTTCCCCATCCAGTCGGGCCCCATCCAGTTTCCGGTCTGCATCATCGGTACCCAGACGTCAATGAACGGCCCTATGCTCGTTCCCGTGAAATCTTTTTCGATGATGCCGATGACGGTGAACGCATCGCCGTTCAAGTAAATAATCTTACCCGTCACGTCGGGCTCTGCGGGGAAGCGGCGCTGGTGGAAGCTGTGAGAGACGACCGCGACGCGCTCACTGCCTTGTCGGTCTTCTTCCGCTGTGAAGACCCTTCCGAGACGCGCGCCGACGCCCAGGACCGTGAAGTAGTTTCCCGAGACTATCTGTCCGAGTATGGGCTCCGCGCCTTCGGCGACGCCGAGAGTGATGGGGGTCAAGTTCTGAGCCGCAAGCCCCGCCAGCACCTCGTTCCGGTCGCGGTAATCGACATAATCGAGATACGAAAAGCGCGAGGAGCGAGCGCCGTCGGGCGAGGTCGCGTAGACGCTTACGACCCGGTCGGGTTCTTCGACGGGGAGAGGCCGTAGCAGGACTGCGTTAACGAGAGTGAAGATCGTAGAGTTAGCGCCGATCCCTAAAGCTAGAGTCAGGACGGCGACAACGGTGAAGCCGGGCCTCTTGAAAAGAGAGCGAAGGCTGAGACGAATGTCATTCATATTCAGTTGTCCTTAATCAGTTGTCCGCAGTCAGTTGCTCGCGCTTACGAAGGCCGCTCCCACGACTGACCGCGGACAACGGACAACTGACAACTGACTCTATTCGCGCCTCAATCGTATGCGGCCCCTGTCGGTTCTAAAGACCACGCGAGGGCCGCCGCCGTTTATGGTCCCGTCAAAATTCTTGCCGCGCATGTTCTGCATGCTTATCTGAAGGTCTGTAGTAAAATCGCCCCTCCGCGAAAGGTCGGTCTGTATAGAGAGGCCCTGGCTCTCGGCAAGCTTTATGTCCAGCTCGCCGCGATCCATGTCGAATCGAGAATCGCCTTCGAAGCGAACGCCCTGCAAATTGATGTCCGTCCGGTCGGTGTCGACGTTGAGCGCCCCTCTGACCTTCGAGAGCGTGAGCTCGCCCCTATCCATCCGCAGCCGTATGTCGCCCGCAATGTCGGTAGCCGTCACGGGGGTTCGGTCGGAGTGTATTTCTATGCTGCCTTCAAACCCATTAAGGTCGACTCTGGACCTGTCTATATCGACGTTGAGCTTGAGGCTGCGAGGCGCGCGTATCTCATAATGAACGTTGGGAAGCGTTCTCGAACGGCCGCCGAAATCTTCTCGGTACGGGACGCCCTCGAAATTCGAGCGGATGGTCAGCGAGCGGCCCCCGCCAAGGACTTCGATCACGACGCCTTCAATCGCGCGGCGTGCGTAGTCCGGACTCACTTCATCGGGCGGGTCTATGCGGGCGACGATCTCGACCTGGTTCTGGCTCCACGAGCTGAGCCGGACGCTGCCCTTGTCTGTTGACAGTGATAAACTGCCTCCCTGTTCAAGATCGACCGTCTTCTTAAAATCCTTGCTCTGCGCCGCCGCCGTCAGGCAGAAAGGCAGAACGATTGTCGCTAGGGTGAGTAATGGCTTGAAATAGAGTTTCATTTCTTTCCTCCGAAACGTATTCTCACCCGGTTAGTGCCTTTTTGCCAGATTTGGTTTCAGTTAATTTCAGCTTTAGAAAACAAATAGAATTCACCGCAGAGACGCAGAGAACACAGAGCGGGCGCAGAGAAAACGTATAGAGAGAACATAATTCTGCTCTGCGTAAACTCTGTGTGCTCTGTGTCTGCGGCGGTGAAATATCTCAAACCTATAAGCATATTCACCTTGAATAAGATGCGACCAGATCATCGAGCATCTTGCGAAGATCGGCTTCCGTCATCCACTGGCCGCGAAACATCACCCCCGCGCGGCGGTTCGCGTTCTTCACATCTTTGAGCGGGTCGGCTTCCAGCAGTAACAGATCGGCCCGCTTGCCTGTTGTAACTGTTCCTACACGGTCGGCTGTGCCTAAGAATTCCGCAGCGTTTGCGGTCGCGGCCCTCAGCGCCTCGTAAGGCGTAAGCCCCGCCACGACCAGATCATTAAGCTCGTCGTGCATAGAGAATCCCGGCACGACCGCCGTGTTGAGCGCGTCGGTCCCTATGAGCATTCGCACGCCCGCCGCGCGAAAGCCACGGACAATTTTTTCAAGCAACTGGTATCGCGCCATGATTTTAGGATATTGATCTTTGCCGAACCTGCGCGTGTAAGGGTTGGTAGCCGGCCCCCAGCCATCGCGTATGCGCGGCGGCATAAAGCGCATCTCCGTCCTGTCTAAGATCGCCTGGAGGTCGTTGGCCTGCAACCCGATGTTCTTAAACGCGGTCAGGTTCGGCATGAACCAGATGCCAGCCTTCGCGGTCGCTTGCCCAAGCTCAGGAATGCGAGGCTCGATTGCGGCAAAGTCTCTTGAGCTGTGGTTCCGGTCGTAAATATATTCTTCCGCATGAACAACGGCGTACTGCCGCTCTTCAAACATCGCTTCGATGCCTAAAGTCCTGGGCGCGTGCCCGACCACGCGAATGCCTTCGCGCCGCGCGACTGCAAAGAGCCTGGCGTAGGCTTCCCTTGATAGATCGCCGTGCATCTTTATGAAGTCGTAGCCCGCGCGTTTCTGCTCTATGACGGCGCGCTCGACTTCGTCGGGCGTGTTGACGAACGGCTCGTTCACATAAGAGCCCGCCGTGTAGAGCGTCGGGCCGAATACTTCGCCCTTCGCGACGCTCGCGCGAAGCTCAAGATGCTCGGGCGTGCCGCGCAAGTTTAAGATAGTCGTCACGCCGTTTGCGATAAAGAGCTGAAAAAGCGCGAGCACGTCCTCGCGCGGGACGGTAAGGTGGACATGCATGTCTGCGAGGCCCGGCATCAGGTACTTGCCGCTCCCGTCTACGCGCAGGGCCGACGCGGGGACTTTGACCTTTGCGGTCGGCCCTATTTCAGCTATGAGACCATCTTTGACGATGACGGTCTGGCCCGCGATGACGCGCTCCGTGTCCATAGGCACGACGTTCACGTTGACGAAGGCGACGAGGCGCTGCGGTTTCGTCTGAATGGGCTTGATCGATTGCGGCGAGCTTTCAGACAGTACGCCTTCGGACAAGAGCAAAGGCGAAGGGACAACCGGCTCGCTCATGAAATAGACGAAGGCTATGGGGATCGAGCCGATGGCTACGACAAGGGCGAGAATCCCCACGCCAATGAGAATGGTCCGCCTGAGGCGAATGCGATAAGTATTTCGCGGGACTGCTAATGGTCTATCCATAATTACTCATGCCTTAGCGCGACCATCGGGTCGACTTTTGTCGCGCGACGCGCGGGGATGTAGCTCGCCGTCATGGCGACCGCCGCGAGTATCGCGGAGACGATCGCGAACGTCACAGGGTCCGCCGCGCCTACGCCGTAAAGCAGGCTCGTCAGAAAGCGCGTGACGGCCAGCGAAGCCATAAGCCCCAGGGCTATCCCCGCGATTGTTAAAATGATGCCGTCGCTTAGGATGAGTCTCAGCACATCCGCTTTTTGCGCGCCCAGCGCCATGCGAATTCCTATCTCGCGCGTGCGCCCGGCTACCGCAGAGGCCATCACGCCGTAGATCCCTATGCTCGAAAGCAACAGCGCGACGCACGCGAATGCGCCTAGAAGCAACGCCATGAAGCGCGCTCGCGAAGTCGCGTCACGGCTCCGCTCCTCAAGCGTCTTAACGTCATAGACCGGCACGTTCTTATCGAGCGCGAAGACTTCTCTGCGAAGTCCGGCGACGAGCGCGGCGGGGTCACCAGCCGCGCGTATCAAGACAAACGATGGCGGTTCTTCCACAGTCTGCAAGTAGGGGATGTAGACATCAGGCTCCACCGCCCCTTCGACGTTGCTATACTTCACGTCGCCGACGACGCCGACGATCTCGGCGAAGTCGTTCTTCTCCCATCCCATCGAGAGCCATATTCGCTTGCCTAGAGCCTCGTCATCGGGCCAGAGCCGCCGGGCCATCGAGTCGCTGATGATCGCGACGCGCTTTGTCCCTTTCCGGTCCTGGTCGGTAAACGACCTTCCGCGCAGCACCGGAATCCGCAGCGTCTCGAAATGCTCTGCTCCTATAACGTGATAGCCCGCCGTGGGCGGCTCATCGCCGTCGGCTGCTGGGCGGTCTTCAATCTTAATAGCGGCTTTGCTGGAATTGTTGGAAAGCGGAGTTGATATGGAGACGCTAGCCGATTCGACACCGGGCAGATTTTTCGCGCGGTCTAAGAGCTGCTCGAAAAACCCTATGGCTTTCCCTTCATACTCGCGACCGGGAAGACTGATCCTCGCCGTCAGCACGCCTTCCGGGTCAAAGCCTATACTGGTCGCCTGCAAGCGCGCGAAGCTTTTTATCATAAGCCCCGCCGACACGAGCAGCACGAGCGACACGGCGACCTCGCCGACTATGAAGGCGTTGCGGAAGTTCAGGCCGCCGAGCCTTCTGGACTTTTCGGCTGAACCGGCTCCGCCTTCCTTTAACACCTCGTTGACATCTCTGCGCGCCGACTGTAAGGCGGGCACAAGCCCGAACAGCAGACCCGTGACGAATGAGACGGCAATGTTGAAGGCAAGCACCTTGGAGTCAATGCTGAAGACGTTAAAGTCGCGCATGAGATTGTAACGGGCGCGCGCCGCAGGGTCGCTCATAGGATTGATTGCGGTCAGCAGCTCTATCCCCCAGAGCGCGAGCAGCAATCCGACCAGTCCGCCAATGAATGCCAGCAACACACTCTCGGTCAAAAGCTGGCGGACCAATCGCGCGCGACTCGCTCCGAGCGCGATCCGCACGGCGATCTCCTTTTGCCGCGACGCCGATTTCGCCAGCAGCAGGTTGGCGATGTTGGCGCAGGCTATTAGCAGCACGAGGCCCACCGCCGCAAAGAGTATTAAGAGCGATTTACTGATGGCCGGGTCGATCTTCGACTCTCTCAGCCCCGCCACTTTGATTGCCTCCGGGGTGTTCTGGCCGGGATTCGCTTCGGCTATCTTCGGGTTCAGCACTTCCATAGAGGCTTGCGCTTGAGCCAGGCTTACGCCCGGCTTTAGCCGCGCGACGACGTTGTGCCAGTGAGCGCCCGCCGCTTTCAGCCGTCGCGGGAATGTCAACTGCGGGGCCATCATCATAGGAACCCACGCCTCTACAGTGCCCGACTGCCCCTTGAAGCCTTCGGGCATCACGCCTATGACGTTAAAGCGAACTTTGTTAAGGCTCACGCTCTGGCCCGTCACTCCAGGGTCTGACCCGAAGCGGCGCTCCCATAGCCCGTGACCGATTACGATGACCGGGTGTGTGCCGGGCGTCTGGTCTTCTTCGGGAGTGAACGTGCGCCCACGTGAAGCCTCTACGCCGAGCATGGAGAAATAGCTGGCCGACACCATCTCGACCTGGAGTCGTTCGGGCGTATCGGTCTCTGTGAGCGGAAAGCTCTGGTTGCTTATGGCCGCGACCTCTTCGAAGACTTCGTTGTTCGCGCGCAGGGCTTCAAACTTCGGATAAGACCACGGAGAGATCGGATTGACTGCGCTGGGGGTTGTGCGGTCGACGGTCATTAAACGGTCGGAGTCTTTGAACGGCAGCGGGCGCAACAGCACGGCGTTGATCGCGCTGAAGATCGAAGTGTTTGCGCCGATGCCGATTGCCAGCGAGAGAATTGTCACGGCGGTAAAGCCGGGGCTTTTCATCATCACCCGAAAGCAGTAACGAACGTCTTGAAATAAGGTCTCCATCATCTTTCTCCAGGGGTCGGGGATCGGGGGTCAGGGTTCAGGGGAAAGAAGGATTTGAAATATCAAATTTGAGATTTGAAATTACGAATCCCTGGCCCCCGGCTCCTGGCACCTGATCCCTGTTATTCATACCTGAGCGCGATTATCGGGTCTACGTGCGTGGCGCGGCGCGCGGGGATGAAACTGGCTACCAGAGCCACTCCCACCAGCAGCAGCGCTATCGCTATGAATGTCAGCGGGTCGGTCGCGCTCACTTCATAGAGCAAGCTTTCCATCACGCGAGTCACTGCAAATGCTGCGCCCAGCCCTATGACCACGCCCACGAGCGTGAGTTTCAACCCCTGGCCTACGACCAGCTTGAGCACATCGCTGGCTCGCGCGCCCAGCGCCATCCGCACGCCGATCTCGTGCGTCCGCTGCGCGACCGCGTAAGAGAGGATGCCGTAGATTCCGACGGCCGCCAGCACCATCGCAACGCCCGCGAAAACGGCGAGCAGCATCATGTTGAATCGCGGCCCTGCGACCGAATCATCCTGCACCTCGGTCATAGTCTGCACGCGCGAGACGGCCAGGTCCTTATCGAAATCCGAGATCGCGTTTCGGACAGCAGAGGTAAATCCTGCGGGGTCCCCTGTTGTGCGCACGGCCAGGACCATCGAGCGCCAACTGTCCTGCGCGTGCGGCACATAAACCAGACCTCGCAGTTCGTCGTCGCGCCCGAAATAGCGGACGTCCTGTGTGACGCCAACAATCTCGCGCAGCACGTTCTCGTCCCTCCAGGAGCGAATTCGCTTGCCGAGCGGTTCTTCGCCGGGAAAGATTGCGCGCGAGAGAGATTCGTTTATGATGATGACAGGATTCGAGCCGGGCGTGTCCCGCTCGTCGAAGTTGCGCCCCTTCAATAGACGTATGCCGAGAGTTTCGAAGTAGGCGGGGGTTACTACATTCCATTGCGCGGGATTATCCTGCCCCTCGGGAGGCTCTGCGCGCCCTTCGACGAGGAATTTGCGGCCCAGATAAAAGCCGCCGCCGCCAAGCGGCAGCGTAGAGCTCGCCGAGGCCGATTCGACTCCGGGGACGTTTTCAATGCGGTCTACAATCCGGCGATAAAAATCGGCTACGTTCGGCCTCTCGGCGTAACGCGCGCCGGGAGAATAGACCTCCATCGTGAGCACGTTATCGACATTCAAGCCGGGATCGACCTGTTGAAGCCTGATGAAACTCTTCACCATCAAGCCCGCGCCTACGAGCAGCATCAATGAGAGCGCGACTTCTGAAATGACCAGCGCGCCGCGAATGCGCGAGCCGCGCATCCCGCCCGCAGCGCCCCGGCCCCCTTCTTTGAGCGCTTCGTTCAGATCGGTCTTTGAAGCCTGAGCCGCAGGCACTAGCCCGAATGCCAGCGCCACGAGCAGCGATACGACAAGCACAAAGCCAAGCACGCGGGTGTCGGCGCTGACCTCATCCAATCGCGGGATGCTATCGGGCGCAAGCGCCGTCAGAAGATCGACGCCCCACAGGGCAAGTAAGAAACCGATTGCGCCGGAGACCAGCGCCAGCAGCACGCTCTCCGTGAGCAGTTGCCGGATCAATCGCAGACGCCCCGCGCCCAGTGCGATCCTGATTGCAATCTCCCGCTCGCGCCGCGCCGCGCGGGCAAGGCTGAGATTTGCCACGTTGACGCAGGCGATCAGCAACACAAAGCCTACGGCCCCGAACAGCACCAGCAGCGCGCGGCGCAAGGTCGGTCCGACGACATAGTCGTGAACGGGGGTCACCGATGCGCTCCAACCCCGTAGCGATTCCGGGTGCTCAAGCTCGACGCGACGGGCGATAGTCTCGACGACCGCCCTCGCTTGCTCGACCGAGACTCCCTCCTTTAATCGCGCCACCGAGCTATAGACCATGTTGTCGCGCCTGAGAAAATCGGGGCCAGGGTTCGGGCCTACGGCAAGTGCGGCCCACACATCATGAGTGCCCGGAAACTGTGAATCTTTCGGCATCACGCCGATGACAGGGTAAGGGCGGCCATTGAGCATGATCGTTCGCTCGATGATCTCAGGGTCGCCGCCGAACCGCCGCTGCCACAATCCGTGGCTCAAGACCAGCGCGCGTGCCGGGCCCGGCTGGTAATGTTCGGGGCTGAACGTTCTGCCCAGCAGAGGCGGAGCATTCATGACGGCGAAATAGTCTTCGCTGACTATGCCGACGGAAACGCGCTGAGGCTCGCCGCCGTCCGTCAGGTCGGCGTTCTGTTCCTGAAATACCGCGACGTGCTCAAAGACCTCTGTCTCGTTTTTCCAATCGAGATAATCGGCATACGAGACGCCGCCCTGTGTGATCTCTCTCGCGGGGTTAGTCGATACTGGAATCACGATCCGTTCGGGCTCGCGGTAAGGGAGCGAGCGGAGCAGTATCGCGTTGACCACGCTGAAGATCGCCGTTGTCGCCCCTATGCCCAGAGAGAGGGCCGTCACGACGAGAAGCGTAAACCCGGGCTTTTTTGCAAGCGTCCGGGCGGCGTAACGAATATCTTGAAGTAGGGTCTCCATATACTTCCTTTCAATTTCAAATCTCAAATCTGAAATTTGAAATTATTCGTGCCTGAGCGCGATCATCGGGTCGACTTTTGTCGCGCGACGGGCGGGGATGTAGCACGCAAGCAGCGCCACCGCAGCGAGCAACAGTGTGATGACCGCAAACGTCACAGGGTCGGTCGCGCTCACGCCGTAGAGCACGCTCTCCATAAAACGCGTGAACGCGAAAGCCATCACAATGCCTATCGATATCCCCACGAGCGCGAGCACCATCCCGCGCCCTGCGATCAGGCGAACCACGTCTACAGCTTGCGCGCCCAACGCCATGCGAATGCCTATCTCGCGCGTCCGCTGCGCGACCGAATAAGAGACCACCCCGTAAATGCCTATCGTCGACAGGATCAACGCGAGCAGGCCGAAGCTGCTCGACAGCGTGGCCGCGATGCGCGCGGGAAACAGCGACACGCCTACGTGCTCCGTGAAGGTTCGCACGTCGTACAGCGGCAGGTTCGCGTCGAGCTTTTGAACCTCGCCGCGAATCACGCCGATCATCGATTGCGCGTCGGAGTTCGTGCGGACGATCAGGGTCGTGGTCGAGGAATATGATTGAAGCAGCGGGAAGTAGACGAAGGGTTGCGGCGCCTCGCCGACGGTCCAGTATTTTCCGTCCTTCGCCACGCCGACGATTTCGCGGAGCCTTCCTTCCGGCGAAGTCTTGACACGCTTGCCCAGCGCGTCGTGGATCGAGGCGGCGTTGGGAAGAATGCGGCTTACAAAGGCTTCGTTGACTATGATGACGGGCTTCGCTTTTTCATCGTCCTTCTGGGTGAAGTCTCGCCCCGTCAGCACCGGTACGCCCATCGTAGAAAAGTAGTCCAGCCCTATCGAGGCCACCATCGCCGTCGGCACGTTGGCCCCGCGGTCGATGGTCTCGCCTTCGACGTAGAAGCTGTTGCCCGAATAATTGAGGCTCAGCGGGAACAGGTCCGTGTAAGAAGCCGAGCCCACTCCGGGTAGCGACTCGATGCGCTCTTTCAGTTGGCGATGAAACTGCTCTCCCCTGGCCCTGTCATAACCTTGCAAGCCCAGGTCGAAAGACATCACTAGCCCGTTTCTGGTATCGAAGCCCGGGCCGATCTCCTGTAGCTGCTGGAGGGCTCGGACTATCAGCCCCGCGGCTATCAGCAGGAAGAGCGAAAATGCTACCTGCGCGACGACCAGCCCGCTGCGCAAGAGCGACCGGCGTTGGCCCGCTTGGGAAGCCGTGTCTTTCAAGGCCGGAACGATGTCTGTCTTTGTCGCTTGCAACGCGGGCACAAGGCCGAACAACAGGCTCGTCACGAGCGAGGCCAGCAGCGAAAACAACACCACTCTCCAGTCTACGCGGAGGTTTATCCATAGCGGGATGTCGATCGGGGGCTTGAGCGCGACTATCAAATCAATTATCCAGATAGCAAGGATGAACCCGGCGGCGCCGCCCGCCAGCGCAAGCAACAGGCTCTCGGTAAGCAACTGTCGTATGAGGCGAGAGCGGCTCGCCCCCATCGAAAGGCGAATGGCGATCTCTTTGCGCCGCTCGGCGGCGCGGGCCAAAAGCAGGCTCGCGAGGTTCGTGCATGCGATTAAGAGGACGAGCGCGACTATCGTCATCAACACGATGGTGAAGCTGATTACAGCGCCCCTTATCCCCGGCAGGATGAAGCCCGGTGGCATCAGCGTGATCTTCTGCCCTTCGTTCGTGTCGGGATACTGCTCGGCGAGCTGCGAGGCAAGCACGTTGAGCGAGACTTCGGCCTGCTCGTCAGTAACGCCGGGCTTGAGCCGGCCCGTGGCAAACATGTTCTGCGTGCGTCGCTCTTCGAGCCACGCATTGCCCGGCTCGATCCACTCCTGCATCATCATCGGCACCCAGACCTCGGGCGTGTAGACCAGCTCCGTGCCGCTGAACCCTTCGGGCGCGATGCCTATGATCTCGAAATTGTGGCCGTTGATGAGAATCTGCTGCCCGACCGTCGCGGGGTCGCCGCCGAACCGGCGCTGCCACGCGTCGTAGCTGAGGACCGCCACGGGATGAGAGAGCGGCGTGCGGTCTTCTTCGGGCCGAAACGTCCGGCCGTGTATCGCGCCGACGCCGAGAATATCGAAGTAGTTGCCCGTGACTTCGAAGCCCCAGATGCGCTCATTATTGCCGTCTCGGCTCAAGCTCATAGGACACAGGCGCGTGGCGTATAGCCCGGAGAGGACTTCGTTGCGGTCGCGAAAATCTTTGTAGTTCAGGTAAGAGAAGGCCTGCATCGAATCGTTCTTGCCGGTCACGGCGAGCGACACAAGCTCGTCGGGCGCGGCTACTTGCAGCGGGCGCAGCAAGACCGTGTTGACCAGCGTGAATATCGCGCTGTTTGCGCCAATGCCGAGCGCGAGCGTAAGAACAGCGATCACGGTGAACAAAGGCTTACGCTTTAGCATGCGAAAGCCGTATCGAATATCTTGCAAGAGAGAGTTCATCATTCCTCCGATGAGCAAGTTTCAGTTTTATGAGTTCTAGTTCGGCCTCTTCAAACTAGAAACTGCCGCGCCTACTATTCGTAGCGCAGCGCGATCATCGGGTCGACTTTCGTCGCCCTCAGCGCGGGAATGTAGCTCGCGAAAAGAGCTATCGCGGCAAGCACTACCGGCACCGTCAGGAAAATTACAGTGTCCGTCGCGCTCACGCCGAATAATAGTTCTTCCATCACGCGAGTCAGCGCGAACGCGCCCGCAAGCCCTGCGGCAAGCCCCGCGATAAGCAATACAGATGCCTGGCCTACGACCAGCTTCAGGATGTCTCGCCTCTGCGCACCCAGAGCCACGCGAATGCCTATCTCGCGCGTCCGCTCGGCCACGGTGTAGCTCATCACGCCGTAGACGCCTATCGCCGCGAGCGCGAGCGCGATTGCCCCGAACGCCATAAGCAACACGGTCGAAAATCGCCGCCTCGCAACGGATCGATCTACGTAGCTCTCAAGATTCGCCACGCTATAAACGGGCAGATCCTTATCAATAGCCTTTATCTCTTCTCTGATCGCGCCGGTAAGACCCACAGGATCGATTGCCGAGCGCACGACCATCGTCATTGCGCCGGTGGGCTGTTGAGCATAAGGCACGTATATTTCCGGCTTCACTTCGGCATCGAGCCCGAAGTGCTTCACGTCGCCCACGACACCGACGATCTCGCGCCACGCGGGCTCGCCTTCGCCTAGCGCCACCTGTAACGAGAGACGTTTGCCCACCGGGTCTTCGCCTGCGAAGTGGCGGCGCGCCATCTCCTCATTTATGACCGCTACGGGCGAGGACTGTTTTCTATCCTCTATGGTGAATCCGCGGCCCCGGCTGATCGGAATCTGCATTACGGTAAAATAGTCCGAGCTTGCCAGGCGGAATTGCGCGGGAGGCAACTCCGAAGGGGTTCGAGGCGGCCAGCCTTCGGCGGTGAAGCCGAGATAAAAGGTCGTGTTCGACAGCGGAGAGAAGCTGATGCTCCCGGCTGACTCGACGCCGGGTAACTCTTTTATTCTGTCGAGTGCCTCATCATAAAAGGCCGTGATCCGATCATCCCCCGAGTACCTGGCTGCGGGGAGCGACACTTTGAACGTGAGCACGCCTTCGGGATTAAAACCGGGGTCGACCTGTTGCAGCCTGTAAAAGCTCTTTATCAGCAGCCCCGCGCCAACCAACAGCACGAGCGCCAGCGCCACTTCCGAGACGACAAGCGCCTTTCGCAGACGCCCCCGCGCCGACGCCGCCGACGAGCTTCGAGCGCCTTCTTTGAGCGACTGGTTCAAGTCGAGCTTTGATGCCTGGAGAGCCGGCGCAAGTCCGAACGTCAACCCCGTCAGCATCGTGACACAGATGGTAAAGAGAAGCGCGTTGCCATCAATTCTTATTTCGTCAAGGCGCGGGATATTGTCGGGGCCTGCGGCGACGAGCAGATCGATTCCCCACAGCGCGAGCAACAACCCGACCGCCGCGCTCGCGGTTGCAAGAAGCAGGCTTTCGGTAAGCAACTGTCTTATGAGCCGCGCGCGGCTCGCGCCCAGCGCCGCGCGTATGGCCATCTCTTTTTCCCTGAGCGATGCGCGGACGAGAAGCAGATTCGCGACGTTCGCGCACGCTATGAGCAGCACGAACCCGACCGCTCCGAGCAAGATCAGGAGCGCAGGCCGTACGGCCCCGACCAGTTGCTCCTGCAAACCGACGACCGCCACAGGATTCTCTTTGTTCTGCTCGGGGTACTGGGCGGCGAGCCGCCCCACGATAGTCGATATCTCGGTCTGGGCTTCCTCGCGGGCAACATTCGGCTTAAGCCGCCCTATCACGCCGTACATCTGCGCGCCTCTCTCTTGAAGCGACTGGCCGTCGAGCGATACAGACGCCCAGACATCGGTCTTGCCCAGCAGAGGAAACTCAAAGCCTTCGGGCAATACGCCTATGACCGCGTAGCTTCGCCCATCGAGCGTCACCACTTGCTCAAGTATGCGAGGGTCGCCGCCCATGCGCCGCTGCCAAAGCTCGTAGCTTAAAACGACTGTATTAGGGCTTGCGGGCTTCTCTTCATCGGCAGTGAATGTCCTGCCGAGCAACGGTTGAACGCGAAGCGTAGGGAAGAAATCTGATGAGACGCGCGCCCCGGCGACTCGCTCGGCTTCACCGCCGCCCGTCAGCACGACACCCCTGGAGCGGTAAGCGGCCATCCGCTCAAAGGTTCGATTCTGATCTCGCCAGTCGGCAAAATTAGGATACGAATTATACCCCGGCCCCTGGCCCTTATCCTGGAAGACCGGGCCTATAGACATTATGCGGTCCGCCTCGTCGTAAGGCATCTGTCGTATCAGAACGGAGTTGACCACGCTGAAGATCGCGGTGTTGGCCCCTATCCCCAGCGCGAGCGTGATAACAGCCACTGCGGCAAAGCCGGGCTTTGCGATCAAAGCGCGGATGCTGTAACGAACATCTTGAATCAAGCTCTCCATCACTTCACCTTTCACCCAATAGCAACCTGCAATTGCGTATCTCTGTCCCCGCCCCTACAGGCTTAACGAGCTACCCAATCGATCTCATAATCGAGAGTCGCGTCCTTAAGCTCCATCACAAGCTTCCAGGTCCCTCGCGTAGTCGTCATCTCGCCCGTGTCGCCCGAGACGCGACCGCCGCTCCCGTTTACGGTCAATCGCTCGATGCCCTCCGGGTCGCGCAACGTCCACCTGATCGTGCCCGATTTCACGTTAGCCCTTACTTGCAGGCGACCTTTTTTTGCCGATTCTGAAACAGGGAGCTTTAGCTCTTTAGTCTGGGTCGCGCTTGAAGCGCTGCCGTTGAGCTTCAAGTCGTCGGACGCATGGGCTTGAAAGACTACGGCCAGGAGTGCAAGCGATACAAAGAGAGATGATAGTCTGCCGAGATGTTTCCGCATTTCGTCTCCTTTCTTATTCGTGCTTGAGCGCGGTTACGGGATCGACTTTCGTGGCGCGCCACGCAGGCACGAAACTGGCTCCCAGAGCCACTCCTACCAACAACACCGAGATTGCCGCGAACGTAACAGGGTCCGTGGCGCTCACCCGGTAGAGCAGGCTCGTTATTATTCGCGTAAGCAAGAACGCTCCGACCAGTCCCACCGCCACGCCGGCAGACGCGAGCCGCAGCCCTTCGTTTATTACCATCCTCATCACGTCCCCGACTTGCGCGCCCAGCGCCATCCGCACGCCGATCTCGTGCGTGCGCTCCGCGACCGAGTAGGACATGACGCCGTAGACGCCTACTGCCGCGAGCAACAGGGCGAGCGCGGCGAACGCGGCCAGCAGTGCCATGTAAAGGCGCGGCTCGGCGAGCGACTTGTTCAGGGCTTGCTCCGCCGTGTCGACCTTCGTGAGCGTTTGATCCTTATCGACCGTAAGCACTGCCTTGTGTACATCTCGCCTGACGCTTTCGGGGTCGGCGGCGGCGCGTGCTATGAGCGTCGCGCTGAGCCAGGGTTGTTGTTCGTAAGACACATAGATTTGAGGCTCGATTTTGGCAGCCTCGCCCTGGCTGAGGTCCTTGACCACGCCTACGATTTCGCGCGTATTGGTCTGGCCGAGGTAATTGATCGTGATGCGTTTGCCTGTAACTTCTTCGCCCGCGAAATACCGGCGCGCGAGACTCTCGTTGACGATGGCTACCGCCGGGGCCTTCGCGTTATCGCGGTCGGTGAACCGGCGCCCTGCCATAAACTGCGCCTTCAGGGCGTCGAAATAATTCGGGCTGATCGAATCGTAAAGCGCCGTGCCACCCTCGTCCGGCGCGCGGCCCTCAATCGTGAAAGCGAATTCAAGGTACGGGAAAGGCGTCCCGCTCGAAGAGGCTACCGCTTCGACTCCAGGCGTCTGCTCGACCTGTTCAAGAACGCGCTTTATCAAACGCGCGCGAGACGCATCGTCAGGATGCCTGCTGAACGGCAGCTGAAGGCTCACGGTGAACAGATTCTTAGAATCGAAACCGAGATCGGCCTGGCGCATTCGCACAAAGCTTTGAACCAGCAGACCCGCGCTCACAAGCAGCACCATCGCAATCGCGATCTCTGCGACCATCAAGATGCTGCGCGCTCGACGGTGTCCAACCCCGCCCGTTGTGCGCGTCCCATCCTTGATCTGCTCGTTGATGCTCGTCTGTGAGGCGTGCCAGGCCGGCAGGAGCCCGAACAATAAACTTGTTGCAAGCGTGACGCCGAGCGTGAAGAGAAGGACTCTTGCGTCTATGCCGACCATCTCTTGCAGCCGCAGGTAAGCGTATTCTTCGGGCAGAAGCGCGACGAGCAGCTCGATGCCCCAGAGCGCAAGCAACAACCCGAGCACGCTCGCCGCGACGCCCAGTATCAGGCTCTCTGTCAGCACCTGCCTCATGAGCCGCAAACGGCTCGCCCCCAGCGCAAGACGTATAGCCATCTCTTTGCGCCGACCGACGGCGCGCGCGAGCAGCAGGTTGGCGACGTTCGCGCACGCAATCAGCAGCACGAACCCGACCGCCCCGAGCAGAATCATGAGCGAGGGCTTCACGTCTCTGACCAGCCGGTCGCGAAACGGAACCAGGCGAACTGTAACGTCCCTGTTCGTAGCCGCGTGCTCGGTCTCTAAGCGCGCGGCAATAGTCTTCAACTCTGCTTCGGCGCTCTGTAGCGTCTGGTCCGCCTTGAGCAAGCCTACGACGTTGAAGTAACGGTTCGCGCGGTTGCGCATCTCTCCCGAATCTCGCAGCAGCGGCATCCAGACTTCGGCGGTGACGGGGAACTTAAAATCCGGCGGCATCACGCCGACGACGATCGTGCCGGTATTCCCGAGCGGCTTCCCTATGATCTCGGGGTCCGCGTTAAACCGCCGCCTCCACAGGTCGTGGCTCAGTATGATCGTTTCGGGAGATTTTATGCTGCCGTCATCGCTTATGAACGCGCGGCCCAGTATTGGGTTCACCTTGAGTGCGTCAAAGAAATTGGTCGAGACGCGAGAGGCGGAAAAGGTTTCGGGCGCATCGACGCCGGTCAGGCTGAAGCCGCCGCCGGAGATGGCGACGAGTTGTTCGAGGCTTTCGGTTTCATCCTGATACTGCCAAAAATCGGCGGGCGATACGCCCCCGAACTGATCGGGCGCGGTCTGCGATTTTCCCGACTCCATCACAACCATCCGCTCGGGGTCTATGTAAGGCAGGGGGCGAATCAAGACCGCGTTCACGACGCTGAAGATCGCAGTGTTGGCCCCTATCCCCAGCGCGAGGGCGATGATCGCCACCGCCGTAAATCCCCGCTTGCTCATCAACACACGGATGCCATAGCGAATGTCCTGCATAAAGTTGCTCAACCTTTCTGTAGTCCTGAGTGCTGAGTGCTGAGTGGAAAACAATTACTCAGGACTCAGCACTTTTATCTTGAAGCGGCTTTCATCACGCGCTCGCGTTCGGAATCTGAACTCATCGCCCTTGCCGCATCGATCACCGCGTTGCGAACTGCCTCGTCGCCGTTTGCCGCGTTGGTTACTTTGATAAGCACGCGCGCCCTTTCGTAATCCGAAGACATGCCGGCAGCCGACTTGACCGCAAGCAGTAGTTCTTCCCTGGACAGATTACCTTTGCTGAGCAGTGTCATAAGCACGCGCGCTTTTTCGTAATCGGAACTGATGCCGAGCGTCGCTTCGATGTAAGCGGCGCTCCAGTCGTTCTTATTATTCGGGCCTTGCGAGACTTTTATAAGCGTCTCGGCCTTCTCGTAATCGGAAGAGATTTCGGAAGCGGCCTTGATCGCAAGAAGCAACTCGTCTCTGGACAGATTGCCTTTGCTGAGCAAAGCCGAAAGCGTGCGCTTGCGCTCGTAATCTGAAGTGATGCTGCGCGTTGCTTCGATGTAAGCGGCGCTCCAGTTGGCTCTATCGAGCGGGGCTTCGGCCAGCCTGATGAGCGTCTGAGCTTTCTCGTAATCGGAAGTGACTTGGCGAGCCACTTGATCGATCAGGCGGCGCGCGGACTGAGCATCGAGGCTCCCGCTTTTGATCAGCTCTTGAAAGTAGATCCGCTTCACGTAATCGCTGTGGAGCTTTGAAGTCTCGTCGAGCAGACCTGACGAGCCACGGCTGCTCAGGATTTTTCTCGCCCTCGGAGCGGCGTCGAGGCCGGCCTGTTGCGTCGCTTCGTTCAAAAAGCGAGCTAGATATTCCTGCGCCTCTCTGTCAAAAGGGCGCGCTTCGCCGTTGACCGAATAAGACCGGTTCAAGCTGCCGTCGCCGGAGGGCGTTATCTCGACGCGGCGGGTCTTGCCCCCGCGCTCGTCCTTGATGCGCAGAGAGCCGCCGGGCGAGATGCTGACAACGTCCGTGTAGTCGTCGTTGAATTCGACCCTGCCACGCAACTTCAGTTCGAGGCTCACATTGTTTTCGCGCCACTGCCAGTTCCATTGTTCGTCCCTTTCCGAAACCCTCTTCTCGGTTTGCGCCGCGATGGCGAAAAAAGACGAGCAGATTAAAACCGCTATCGATGCGAAAAATGTAGATCTGATCCATCTATTCATAATTGCTGTCCCTCACTTTCATTTATTCATATCTGAGCGCGACCATCGGGTCTACGCGCATCGCGCGACGCGCAGGGATGTAGCACGCGAGCAGGGCTATGAGCGCGAGCAGCAGAGTGATTCCCCCGAACGTCAGCGCGTCCGTCGACGTGACGCCATAAAGCACTTGCGCCATCGCTCGCGTCACGGCGAACGCTCCCGCCAGCCCGATCGCCAATCCGATCAATGTCAGCGTCAATCCGTACTTGAAGACTAATTGCAAGATGTTTCGCGGGCGGGCTCCTAAAGCCATGCGAATGCCAATCTCGTGCGTGCGCTGAGAGACGGCGTACGACATCACCGCATAAATCCCCACGGCGGCAAGCAAGAGCGCAATCACGGCCAGGATGCCAAAGATAAAAGCCGACAGCCGTTTCGGCGACAGCCTTTCGTTCATCACTTGTCGCATCGGCTTGACGTTAAAGACCGGCAGCGTCTTATCGATATTGCTTACTTCGCTCCGCACCGCAGAGGTGAGCGGCCCCGGGTCAGAGCCCGCGTGAATGACCAGGAACATCCCTCTGAACGTCTCTTGAGTGTAAGCGGCATAAATGGTCGGCTCGGCCAGATTGTCGAAGTCGTCGTTCATCACGTTCTTGGTGATGCCGATGATCTCAAGCGTCTTGCCGTCAATTCCGAACTTGAGTTGTTGGCCGATCGCTTCCTCGCCCGCGAAGAAACGCTTCGCCAACGCTTCGTCAATCAAGACGACGCGCGGGCCGTCGGCGCTCTCTTTGCCGGTGAAGTTGCGCCCCTTTAGAATCTGCGTGCCTACGGCGTCGAAGTAGCCCGGCGTCACGACGCGGTAATCTATCGGAGGTTGTTTGCCTTTAACGAACTCAGTCCGGCCCGCGCTCAAAAGATTACCTGACTGGCTGCTCCCCCCCATCGGCAGGTGGTTGATCGCGCCCGCTTCGGTAACGCCCGAAAGCGTCTCCACGCGAGAGAGCAGGTGTTGAATAAAATTGGTTCGCTGCTCGGGCTGAGAGTATTTGTCGAACGGGAGTGCGACCTGCATCGTGAGCACGCCGTTCGGGTCGATTCCGAGGTCTGACCTCAGCACCTCAATGAAGCTTCTGATCATCAGCCCCGCGCTTATCAAAAGGATCATAGACAACGCGACTTCCGACACGACCAGGACACTGCGCGTGCGGTTGCGCGCGCTCTTGCCGGAATAGCCCTTGCCGCCTTCTTTCAGGGCTTCGTTCAGGTTCACCTTCGTAGCTTGCAAAGCGGGGAGGAGCCCGAACAGTAGCGCGGTGAAGATCGATATTATCAGCGTAAAGACCAGCGCCGTTTTATCTATCTCAAGCTTGTGCCATCCGGGGATGAATTTCGAAAAACTCTCCGGTATGCCGGTCGAAAGCCCTTCGACTCCCCACACGGCCATCAAAAGCCCAAGCGCGCCGCCCGCGAGCGCAAGCAGCAAGCTCTCCGTCATCAACTGGCGGATCAACCGGAAGCGGCTCGCGCCCATAGCCAGTCGAATGGCTATCTCCTTTTGCCGGGCCGACGAGCGGACGAGCAAAAGATTCGCCACGTTTGTGCAGGCTATCAACAGGACAAAGCCGACTGCCGCGAGCACAATGGGCGCATACGGCCGCGCCCCTCTTGCCGCGTCCTCGGTAAGCGACATCACGCGGACGCTCCGGCCCGCGTTTGTTTCGGGGAACTGTTGGGCTGCGCGCTCGGCTATTCGGTTGAGGTCCTGGCGAGCCTGTTCAATCGTGACGCCCGGTTTGAGACGGCCAATCGCCTGCAAGTAGTGGGCGGCCCGTTCAGTCCGATCTGTAGGAAAGAAGACGTGCGGCGTCCACATCTCTCCGCCATTGAAAGGGTAATTGAACTCTTCGGGCATGACGCCGACGACCGTGTGCGGCTCGCGGTTGAGCGTGATCGTCTGGTTTATGATCCCCGGGTCAGCGCCGAAGCGGCTCTGCCACAGGCTGTGCTTTAGAACAACGACGCGGTGGTTTCCGGTCTGCTGTTCTTCCGGCAAGAATGTGCGACCGAGAGCGGCGCTCACGCCGAGCGTCTCGAAAAAGCCTTGAGAGACTCTGTAACCGGCAAAGCGCTCCGGCTGGTCCGCATCGGTAAGGTCGAAATAGATCTGGTTTATCGCAACCAGTTGGTCGAAAGTTTGATTCTGCTCGTACCAATCGATGAAGTTACCTGGCGCAATAGACTCGCGCTGGATGCCGACTTCAAGGTTGCGCTCCATCACGCCCACCAAACGCTCCTGGTCCCGAAAAGAGAAAGGCTCGAAGACGAGCGTGTTCATAGAGCTGAAGATAGTCGTGTTGGCCCCTATGCCGAGGGCTATAGTTATTACAGCCACCGCCGTAAAGCCTGGGGTCTTGCGCAATACTTGAAACCCGTAGCGCAGGTCTTGCCAGAATGTATTCATCGCTTTCTCCTCAATTTGAAATTTCAAATTTGAGATTTGAGTCATTCATATCTGAGCGCGACCATCGGATCTACTCTCGTAGCGCGACGCGCAGGGATGTAGCACGCGATCAATGCCACGAGCGCAAGCAGCAGCGAGATCGCCGCGAACGTCACGGGGTCGAAGGCGTCTACTTCATAAAGCATGTTCGCCATAAACCGGGTCAGCAAAAACGACCCCACCAGCCCTATCACCACTCCCGCAAGCGTGAGCAACATTCCCTGGCCCACGACGTGCCTCAACACGTCGCGCGTCTGCGCGCCCAGCGCCATGCGAATGCCTATCTCGCGCGTGCGCTCCGTTACTGAATAGCTCATCACGCCGAATATGCCTACCGCCGCAAGCACCAGGGCCATTACGGCAAACAACGCGAACAGCAGCAGGTAGAATCTCTGCTGCGCGATCGATCTCCCGACGACTTCGCTCATTGTTCGCACGTCCGAAACCGGCTGGTTGCGGTCGAGCGACAGGACCTGGCCGCGCATCAATGTCGCAAGTTGAGTCGGGTCCATCGAAGAGCGCGCCACCATCGTCATGCCGGTCCAGGGCTGCTGCGCGTGTGGAATATACATTTCAGGCACGGCTTCGCTGTCCAATGAGAAGTGCTTCAGGTCGCCCACTATGGCAACGATCTCCCACTCGTCAGGCTCGTTATCGCTGACAGAGACGCCGAAGCTCATAACCTGGCCCAGCGGGTCTTCGCCCGGCCAGTAGCGCCGCGCCATCGTCTCGTTGATGATGATGGCTCCGGTCTTGCCTTTAACGTCATGCTCGGTGAAGGTGCGACCTCTTATGACAGGGATTCCCATGGCGCGGAAGTAATTCGGCGTGACGGCGCGGAACTCTGCGACCGGCTCCTCGTTTTCGGGGTACGGGCGGCTTTTGATGTTGAAAGACGCGCGGTTGTTCGAGCCGACCAGCGGGAGCAGAGTAACTGCGCCGACCGACTCCACGCCTGGAATGCTCTCGATCCGCTCGGTAGCCTGTTTGAAGAACAATACCGCCTTATCGCCCTCATCGAACAGGGCGGGCAAAGATACTCGCATCGTCAGGACGTTCTCGGGCGCGAACCCCGGGTTGACTTGCTGGAGCCGGAGAAAGCTCTTAACCAGCAGCCCCGCGCTTACCAGCGGTATAAGCGTAAGCGCCATCTGAACGACGACCAGCAGATTGCGCAGGCTGTAACGATTAAAGCCTTCGCTCGTCCCCCGGCTCCCTTCTTTGAGCGATTCGTTCAAGTCGGGTTTTGAAGCTTTAAGCGCAGGCACAAGCCCGAAGATGATTCCCGTTAGTATCGAAGCCGCAGCCGTGAACCAGAGCACGGTTCCGTCTATAGAAATATCGTCGAGGCGAGGAATATCTCTCGGCCCGAGCTTGATGAGCAGCTCAATGCCCCAGAGCGCGAGCAGGAGCCCCGCGCCCCCGCCCAGCAGCGCGAGTATCAAGCTCTCGGTCAGCAACTGGCGCACGACCCGGCGGCGGCTCGCGCCGAGCGCCGTCCGTATTGCTATCTCTTTCGTGCGCGCGGCGGCGCGCGCAAGCATAAGGTTCGCCACGTTCGCGCAGGCGATCAACAGCACGAGGCCCACAATGCCGAGCAGAATTACCAGGGTGCGGCGTATGCCGCTGACTAAATGCTCGAACATAGGATTGAGATTGACTATGCGGCCGGTGTTCTCAGCCGGGTATTGCTGTTCGAGTCGCGAGGCTATCTCGTTCATCTCTAACTGTGCTTCATTGATCGACACGCCCGGTTTGAGTCGCCCCACGACTTTCAAATAATGGGCCCCGCGCTCTTCAAGCAGGTCGCCGTCATGAGCGACGGCCGTCCACATCTCTGCGTCCGAGACATCAAGTGGGAACTTGAAGTCGGGAGGCAATACACCTATGACAGTGTGGCCTTCGGCGTTGAGCGAGAGGCTTTGCCCGATTATGGACGGGTCGCCGCCGAACCGCCGCTGCCACAGCCCGTGGCCGAGGACGACGACGCGCTCCGAGCCCCGTTGGTCTTCTTCGGGGCGGAAGGTGCGCCCTTCGATCGCCTCGACTCCGAGCAAGGGGAAGAAGTCTGCCGACACGCGCGCGCCAGTTATTCGCTCGGGCTCTCCGACGCCCGTCAGCGTGTAGCCCATCTGACGAAAGACCGCCATATCTTCAAACGTCTGGCTCTGTTTCTCCCAATCGACAACGTCGAGAAAGGCCGCCGAGCCGCTGCCCCTGAGCGAATCGCGTTTATGAGACAGAACCATCGTGAGCTTGTCGGGGTCTTTGTACGGGAGCGACCGCAGCAGCACGGTGTTCACCACGCTAAAGATCGCGGTGTTCGCGCCTATGCCGAGGGCTACGGCCAGCACGGCTGCGATGGTGAACCCCGGCTTTTTCGCAAGCATGCGAAACGCGTATCTAACATCCTGTAAGAGCGTGTCCATCGGCTTCCCTCAATTTGAGATTTCAAATTTGATATTTGAAATCATTCATATCTGAGCGCGATCATCGGATCTACTCTCGTAGCGCGACGCGCCGGCAAGTAGCTCGCTACGAGCGCGACTGCGGTCAGCACTACTGAGACGATTAAGAAAGTGGGCGGGTCGGTTGTGCTGACTTTGAACAACAGGCTCTCCATCAATCGCATCAACAGAAATGACGCGACCAACCCGCAGCCTACGCCTATCATCGCCAGCACTGCCGCCTGGCCTACTACGAGCTTGAGCACGTCACGCTTTGCAGCGCCCAGCGCCATGCGCACGCCTATCTCGTGCGTGCGTTCCGTGACTGAATAGCTCATCACGCCGTAGATGCCTACTGCCGCGAGCAACAGAGCGACGGAGCCGAATATGGCGAGCAGCAACATCGTGAAACGCTTCTGGGCGAGCGACTCGGTTACGATCTGCTGCATAGTCTCGATGTCAAAAGCGGGCAGGTCTTTATCGAGCGCGCGTATCTCGCCGCGCACGGCCCCGATAAGGCTGTTGGGATCGTTAGAGGTCCGCACGACGAAGGTCATCTGCGGCACAGGGTTTTGCAAGTAAGATTGATATATATCGGGCTTGATCGCCGCATCTAAGCCGTCCTGCTTTTCGCCCTCTACTATGCCCACGATCGTGTGCCAGGTGCCGTCTATGGTCGGCTTTGAGAACTTGACTCGGCGTCCGAGCACTTCTTCGCCGGGGAAATACTGATCGGCCAGCGCCTGGTTGACTACTACGACGGCGGGGCTGTTCGTGTTGTCCGCTTCGGTGAACTCTCGACCGGCTTCCAGGTGGAGTCGCATCGTGCGGAAATAGCTCGGAGTGATCTCCTTGTGGCGCACCTCGCGGAAGTAGTGTTCGGGGTCTCGGCCTTCGACCGTCAAATCGCCCGTCCAGTTATAAGTCTTAAACGCTATGGCCGTAGACGCCCCGACATCTTCGACGCCGGGCAGCGCCCTGATGCGCTCATCGAGCTGGCGAAAGAAGCGCACGTATTGGTCGTCCTCTTTATAACGAATGCCGGGCAGCGAGACTTTGAAGGTCAAGACATTGTTCGGGTCTACGCCCGGATCGACCTCTTGAAGTCGTAAGAAACTCTTTATCAAAAGTCCCGCGCCGATCACCGGCACGAGCGACAGGGCGATCTCTGCGACGACCAGCAGCTTGAGCGGGCCGACGCCGCGTGATCCGCCCGCGCCCTTCTGGCCTTCCTTGAGCGTCGCGGTCAAATCAGGCTTTGATATTCTGAGCGCCGGGAAGAGGCCGAACATCAAGGAGGTCAACAGCGTGACCCCGAACGTGAATCCGATTGCGCGCAGGTCGAGGCTGGTCTCGTCGAAGCGATAGATGTTGCCGGGGCTGAAAGCCAGCAGCAAATCGCGCGCCCACACGGCGAGCAGTAATCCGAGCGAGCCGCCTGTGACGGCGAGCAGCAAACTTTCGGTCAGCAGTTGACGGACGATGCGCATACGGGTTGCGCCGAGCGCCGTCCGAATGGCTATCTCTTTGGCCCTCGTAGCTGCCCGCGCAAGCATCAGATTAGCCACGTTCACACATGCGATCAGCAATACAAAGCCTACGGCGGCAATAAAGATGAGCAGCATCGGGCGAGTCTTTTCGACGTACCATTCCTGCTGCGTTCCCAGCCCCACGCCCATCTGCGTGTTGGTGTCCGGGTATTGCTGTTCCAGGTCGCTTGCGATTCTGGTCATCTCCGCCTGCGCCTGCTCAAGCGAGACGCCCGGCTTTAGCCGCGCGATTGCACGCAGAAAGTGCGGCCTGCGCAACTGCATCATCTGCTCGCGCGTCATCCCAAGCGGCGACCACAGCTCTATATCTTTAGTCGGGAAATAGAACGATTCGGGCATGATGCCTACCACGGTCTGCGCGCGGCCGTTGAGCGAGATGGTCTGGCCCACTATGTTCGGGTCGCCCCCGAACCGGCGCTGCCACAAACCGTGGCTCAAGACGACCACATCGTTGCCCGACCATGACTCTTCGGGTCGGAATCCTCGCCCGTGCAAAGGCTCAACGCCTAAGACGGAGAAGAATTCGCCCGTCACGCCCAGCCCCTGTAGCCGCTCAGGCTCGCCGTCGCCCGTGAGATAGAAGTTAGACACGCCGACATCCCTGGTCTGTGAGCCGAAGTAAGCAGACATCAACTCGAACGACTCACTGCGGCTTTGCCAGTCGAGGTAGTTGGCGGGCGCGACCACATTCTCAGTCCAGCCTTTAAGCGGATTCGTCTCCCAGAACTGGACCAGGCGATCCGGCTCCTTGTACGGCAGGGGGCGAAGCAGCACCGCATTGACTACGCTGAAGATGGCCGTCGTCGCGCCTATCCCTATTGCGAGCGTCAGCACGGCAATGACAGTAAAGCCCGGCCTTTTTGCCAGCATACGAACCGCGTATCGCAAATCTCTCAAGAGCGTATTCATAATCCCTCCAGGGGTCGGGGGTCGGGGGCCAGGGGTCAAGGGTAAGGATTTGAAATCTCAAATCTGAAATTTGAAATTACAAAACCCTGACCCCTGACCCCTGATCCCTGTCATTCGTATCTGAGCGCGACCATCGGGTCGACTTTTGCCGCGCGCCGCGCAGGGATGTAGCAAGCAAGCAACGCGACGCCTACAAGCAGCAGCGAGATCGCCGCGAACGTCACGGGGTCGAAGGCGTCTACTTCATAAAGCAAGCCCTGCATGAATCTGGTGAGCGCTACGGCCAGCCCTAGCCCGATCGCCACTCCTATGAGCGCGAGCGTCATTCCCTGCCCCACGATGAGCTTGAGCACGTCTACGGCCTGCGCGCCTAAAGCCATGCGAATGCCTATCTCGCGCGTGCGCTGTGTGACGCCGTAGGCGATGACGCTGTAGATGCCGACGGCCGCAAGCAAAAGGGCCAGCCCGGCGAATAGACCGAGCAACAGCATAATCAGCCTTGAGGGCGCGATCGAGGTCGCAACCCGCTCTTGCATGCTGCTGATGTTTGAAACGGCCAACTCTTTATCTATGTCCGAGACCTGGCTGCGGACGGCCGTGGCAAGCGAGGTCGGCTCAGCATTCGTGCGCACCGTGAGGGTCATCAGTCGCGCAGGGATCTGCGCGTGAGAGAAATACATAGTCGGTCGCGCGTCTGCGTCTATACCGAAATGCTTCACGTCCGCGATCACGCCGACGACCTCGCGCCGGTTCGGGTTGTTTATGCTGCCCGTTATCACACGCTTGCCGACAGGGTCTTCGCCCGGCCAGTAGCGGCGGGCCATAGTCTCGTTGATGACGATCACCTGAGGAGATTTTGTATGGTCTCGCTCGTCGAACGCGCGGCCGCTCACCATACGCATGCCCATCGTTCGGAAGTAATCGGCAGTCACAAGCGAGTACCACGCTGCGGGCTCCTCTCCGGGCGATGGGGCGGGGCGGCCTTCTACAAAGAAGCTGGCGTCCGTGTTCGGCCCGCCGAGCGGCAGCGACGAAGCGGCGGCGACCGATTCGACCCCGGGCAAATTCTTTACGCGACCGATGAGGTCCGCGTAAAAGGCCGCGACGTGCTGGCCTTCGGGGTATCTCGTGCGCGGCAAGTTGAGCTGGAGCGTCAACACGTTTGAAGGGTTGAAACCCGGGTCGACGTTCAAGAGCTTTGCAAAGCTCTTTATCAAGAGCCCCGCTCCTATCAGCAACATCAAGGCGAGCGCGACTTCCACCACGACAAGCGTGTTGCGGACTGCCTTCCCGCCCGAAGCCGCGTCCGTCCCCTTGCCCTCTTTGAGCGACTGGCCGAAGTCGGGCCTGGTGGTTTCAAGCGCCGGGACGAGTCCGAAGATAAGACCCGTGGCTACGGCGACTATGAGCGTGAAGACGAGCACGGTTTTGTCTATCGCTACTTCGTCGATGCGCGGAGTGCCTGTGGGGCTGAAAGCAATCATCACGTCGACGAGCCAGAACGCGAGCAGCAAACCGAGCGCGCCTGCAATCAAAGAAAGTATCAAGCTCTCAGTCAAAAGCTGGCGGATCAGCCGGGCGCGGCTCGCGCCGAGCGCCGTCCGAATGGCTATCTCTTTGGCCCGCGTGGCCGCGCGCGCAAGCATCAGATTCGCCACGTTCGCGCAGGCGATCAGCAATACAAAGCCTACGGCTCCCAGCAGCACGAGCAGCATGGGCTTAACGGAGCCTACGACCTGCTCGTGCAACGGGACGAGCGTGATCCCCACATCTATGTTTACATCAGGGTGCTTCTCCGCAAGCCCTGCGGCGAGCGCGCCCATGTCTGCGCGCGCCTGTTCGACCGTGATTCCCTGTTTGAGCCTGCCGATTGTCCTCAGCGTGTAGCAGCCCCGGTCGCAGGTGCTGTTTACGATCTGCATCAACGGCACGAATGCTTCGGCGTTTGAGATGATGGGGAAGCGAAACCCTTCGGGCATTACGCCCACGACCGTGTAGGCTTCGCCGTTTAGCGTGATGGGTCGAGTGAGTATAGCTTCATCGCCGCCGAACCTTCGTTTCCATACCCCGTGGCCGAGTATGACGACGCGCTCGGCGCCCGCGCGGTCTTCTTCTGCACGGAAGCTGCGCCCCATTGCAGGCTCGACGCCCAAGACCTGAAACATGTCGTGAGAGACAGCAGCGCCGTTCAACATCTCAGGCTCGGCCCCGCCCGTGAGCGTCGGCCCCCAACCTTGCAGCGCGGCCAGGCCCTCAAGGACATTATTCTGATCTCTCCAGTCGCCGAAATTAGGAGGCGAAGTCCATTCATTCTTCGGCCCCTCGCGCGCCTCGTGATTCTCCCAGACCGTCAGCAACCGGTCCGGCTCTTTGTAATCGAGCGGGCGCAGCAGCACGGCATTGACTACGCTGAAGATGGCCGTCGTCGCGCCTATCCCTATTGCGAGCGTCAGCACGGCAATGACAGTAAAGCCCGGCCTTTTTGCCAGCATACGAATCGCGTATCGCAAATCTCTCAAGAGCGTATCCATAATTTGTCCTTTGTCATTCGTACCTGAGCGCGACTAACGGATCGACTCTCGTTGCACGGCGCGCGGGGAAATAACTCGCCATTATGGCCACCGCGGTCAGCAGCAACGAGATGAGAATAAATGTAGCTGCGTCTGTGGCAGCTACTCCGAAAAGCAAGCTCTGCATGAACCGCGTCAAAACAAACGCCGCGCAGAGTCCCACGCCGACGCCCGCGAATGCGAGCCCCATCCCTTGCCTCACAACCAGCGCCAACACGTCTACGGCCTGCGCGCCTAGAGCCATGCGTATGCCTATCTCGTGAGTGCGTTGTGTGACTGAATAACTCATCACGCCGTAGATTCCGACGGCCGCCAGGACCAGCGCCACGGCTGCGAATATTACAAGCAGCAGCATGTTGAATCGCTGTGACGCGACCGAAGTGGCGATTAATTGCTCCATCGTCTGTAAGGAAGAGACCGGCAAGTTTTTATCGATTGTCCAGACTTCGCCGCGAACGCTAGCGGCGAGGCTCGACGGGTCGGAAGCAGAACGCACGACCACGTATACAAAGCCGCCGGGGAATTGTTTGTGCGGCAGGTAGAGCGCAGGTATTTGCTCGGCGTTCAACGCAGAATACTTCACGTCTCCGACTATCCCGACGATCTCACTCGGCCTCGGCCCCTCAGAGCTAAGCGAAATATTTAACCGTTTCCCGATTGCGTCCGCGCCCGGGAAGAATTGCTCGGCCAGGCTCTTGCTAACGATAACAACCTGCGGGGCCTCTCTGTTATCGCGCTCTGTAAAATCGCGCCCGCGCACGAAGGGGATGCCCATCGTGTTGAAGAATCCCGGCCCTATCATCGCGTAATCGGCCTGGGGGATCTGATCGGCGGGCGGGCTCCCCTCGACGGAAAAGCTGGTGCTGTTTTCTGACCCGCTGAAGGGTATGCTCGTGCTGATGGCCGCAGACTCGACGCCGGGCAAAGCAGCGATTTTATCGAGGGCTTGATCGAAGAAGGCTAGCTGGCGATCGGCTTCAGGATAAGTCGCGTCAGGCAGCGCTATGTCGATCGTAAAGACCCGCTCGGGATTGAAACCGGGATCGACCTGCTGGAGCTTGATGAAGCTCTTTATCAACAGCCCCGCGCCAACGAGCAACACAAGCGACAGCGCAATCTCAGCAACCACCAGAAGGCTGCGGGTGCGGTTGCGGACGATGCTTACGGCCGAGCCCCTCGCTCCTTCTTTGAGCGCTTCGGTGAGGTCGGGCTTTGAAGCCTGATAGGCCGGAGCCAGTCCGAAGGCCACCCCCACGACGAGCGAAACCAGCAGGGTAAAGCCGAGCACATAAATGTCCAGGCTTACCTCGTGCAGGCGCGGGAGGTTTTCGGGCGCGAGCGCCAAAAGAATATCTATGCCCCACAGAGCCAGCAGCAAACCGAGTATTCCGCTTACAAAAGCGAGCAACACGCTTTCGGTCAAGAACTGCCGGACGAGCCGCCGCCGTCCCGCTCCGAGGGCCGTGCGTATAGCGACTTCTTTCTTTCTGGTCGCCGCGCGCGCGAGCAGAAGATTCGCGACGTTCGCGCAGGCGATCATCAATACAAGCCCGACGGCAGAGAACAGAATCAGGAGCGCAGGTTTCACGCGCCCCACGGCCTGATCGTGCAAGGGCGTGAGCAGCACGTCGAAGCCGCGATTAGTCCTGGGATACTGCTCCGCGAGGTGGCTTGCGATAGAACTCATTTCGGCTCGCGCTTGATCTATCGTGACACCCGATTTAAGCCTGCCCATGACGGCAATGTTGTGAGTGCCGCGATTCTGTATGCGGGCGGGAGTGAAGGCAAGCGGGGTCCATAGCTCCGGCTGAGGGGGGAAGAACCGATACTGTGCGGGCAGCTCGGTCCTGCGCGGGAACTGGAAGCCTTCGGGCATGACGCCGACGACGGTGAACTCTTCGCCGTTAAGCTTGATCGTTCTATTTATGAGTTCGGGGTCTGATGCGAAGCGCCGCTGCCAGAGGCCGTGGCTTACGACGACGACACGGTGATTACCCAGCTCATCCTCACCTTTGGAAAAAGTCCGACCGCGAGCCGCCTGAACGCCCAGCAAGGAGAATAGATCTGACGAGACTTCTACGCCTTCGAGCCTTTCGGGCTGGCCTGCATCGGTGATGTTATAGGTGCTGGGCCAGAAAGCCGCGAGCTGTTCGAACACGCTATTCTGGTTTTTCCAGTCGACATAGTTAGCGGGCGCGACTGAAACCTCATCGAACCCGAGCTGAAGCCTCGGGTTAGTCTCCCAGAGCATAATTAGCTGGTCCGGGTTCTCGTACGGCATAGGGCGCAGCAGCACGGCATTGACTACGCTGAAGATCGCCGTGTTGGCTCCTATCCCCAAAGCCAGCGCCAGCACAGCCACGACCGTGAAGGCAGGCCTCTTTGCCAGCATACGAACCGCGTATCGCAAATCTCTCAAGAGCGTATTCATAATCCCTCCAGGGGTCGAGGGTCGGGGGCCAGGGGTCAGGGGTAAGGATTTGAAATCGCGGCGCGCATAAGCGCATCATCCGCCATTGAAATTACAAAACCCTGACCCCCGACCCCTGACCCCTGATCCCTGTCATTCGTACCTGAGCGCGACTAACGGATCGACTCTCGTTGCGCGGCGCGCGGGGATGTAGCTCGCAAGCAAAGACACAAACGTAAGCAGCAGCGAGACGCCTATAAAAGTTTGAGAGTCGGTCGTGCTCACACCATAAAGCATGCTTGACAGCAAGCGGGTTAACGCTAACGACCCGGCAAGCCCTATCGCCACGCCAACGGCGGCGAGCTTTAACCCCTCGCCCACTACAATTTCGAGAACGTCTTGCGACCTCGCGCCGAGCGCCATGCGAATACCTATCTCGCGCGTCCGCTGAGAGACCGAATAAGATATGACGCCGTATATTCCGCCGCCTGCCAGGACCAGTGCCACAGCTGCGAAGACGGCGAGTAAGAGCACGGTAAAGCGCCGAGTAGCCACGGAGCGGGAAAGCAACTGCTCCATGGTCCTGGTGTTGTAGACGGGCTGATCTTTGTCGATCGCTTCGACTTCGCTTCTCACGGCGGCAGCCAGACCGGCGGCATCCGAAGTCGAGCGAATCACGACTGACATGAATACGACAGGGTTTTGATAAAGCGGCCAGTACATCTCGGGTCTCGATTCTTCCTCAAGCCCCCAATGCTTCACATCCCCCACAACGCCCACGATCTCGCGCGAAGTCTTTTCGTTGTCCATAAACAGGCGCTTACCCACAGGGTCCTCGCCGGGCCAGAACGTGTCGGCCATCTTTGCGTTGATTATGATCGCGGGCGCGGCTTGAGCATTATCTCGATCCGTAAAATCACGTCCGCTTAAAAAGGGGATCGACATGGTCTGAAAATAATTGGGGCTGATTGCGCGAGCCTCGGCGGAAAGCACTTCACCTGGAGCCGGCGCAGGCCGCCCATCGATTGTGAACGTGAGGCTCAGGTTATCATTGCTGAGAGGAAGGTGAGTGACCGCGGCTGCCGAAACGACACCGGGCAGCGACTCGACTTGATTGATGACCTTCTGGTAGAAAGCGATGCCTTCACCCTGGTTGCGAAACTTGGAAATAGTTGGGGAGAGCTTGACCGTCAGCAGGTTATTGGAATCGAATCCGGGGGCGACGCTTTGAAGTTGCATGAAACTTTTTATCATCAACCCCGCCCCTACCAGCAGCACGAGCGACAACGCCACTTCCGAAACGACCAGCAGCCTCCGCGTGCGGCTGCGGGCCGAGCCGCCCACAGAGCGTCCGCCTTCTTTGAGCATCTCGCTCAGACGCGGCTTCGTGGCTTGGAGGGCGGGCGCGAGGCCAAAGATGACGCCCGTCAGCAGCGAGATTGCCAGGGTGAAGCCGAACACGCGAGCATCGTTTTTGATTTGACCGAGGCCCGAGATATTTTCCGGGCTAAGGCTGGCGAGAAGGTCTGTCCCCCACAAAGCGATTATCGCGCCGATGACGCCGCCCAGCAGAGACAAAAGCAGGCTCTCTGTCAGCATCTGCTTAATCAGCCGGAGACGGCTTGCGCCAAGAGCCTGACGAATGGCGATCTCTTTTTGCCGGGCTGCCGCGCGGGCCAACAATAGGTTGGCTATGTTTGCACAGGCGATTAGC
The DNA here is from genome assembly GCA_036277095.1 of Blastocatellia bacterium. GTDB lineage: Bacteria > Acidobacteriota > Blastocatellia > UBA7656 > UBA7656 > DASUNP01. The sequence continues at coordinate 23,920 of DASUNP010000110.1, read as the reverse complement.
AGGACCAGCCCGACTGCGCCGAGCAGGGTGAGCAGCGCGGGCCGAACCGGGCCGACCAGGTGCTCGCGCAACAGATTGAGTTGCACACCGTAATTGGCATTGGTTACCGGGTGCTCCTGTTCCAGGCGGCTAGCGACCACTATCATCTCGGCGCGCGCCTGCTCGACCGTGACGTTCGGCTTGAGGCGAGCTATCACGCTGAGATAATGGAAATCGCGCGTCTTCGCCTCTTCGGCGTCGAAAGCCATCGGGACCCAAAAGTCGACCGAGCGCGGCACGTCAAAGGAGGCAGGCATAACCCCGATCACAGTGTAGCTGCGGAGGTTGAGAATGAGCGTCCTGCCGAGGATGTCGTGGTCTGAACCAAACCTGCGCTGCCAGAACCCCTGGCTTAAGACAATAACCCGGTGATTACCCTGCCGGTCCTCATCCTCTGTGAAGAAGCGACCCAGGATCGGCTGAACGCCCAGGAGCGGGAACAGGCTGGCCGAGACGCGCGCGCCCTGTATATGTTCGGACTGGCCGCCCTCTGTGAAATTGAATCCCGCGCGCGCGCCGCTATAAGCTGCGATCTGTTCAAAGACCTGATTCTGATTAGCCCAGTCGATGAAGTTGGCGGGCGCGACACTCGCTTTATCGGCCCGGAGGTTTACGTTCGGAAAGACTTCCCACACCTTTACGATCCGATCCGGCTCGCTATAGGGAAGCGGGCGCAGCAGCACGGCATTGACTACGCTGAAGATCGCCGTGTTGGCTCCTATCCCCAAAGCCAGCGCCAGCACCGCCACGACCGTGAAGGCAGGCTTTTTTGCCAGCATACGAACCGCGTATCGCAAATCTCTTATGAGCGTGTCCATAATCTGTCCTTTGTCCTTAGTCATTCGTCCTTTGAAGAGAATGCGAAGGACAAATGACAAATGACGAATGACGATGCTATTCGTACCTGAGCGCGACCATCGGGTCGACATTCGCGGCGCGACGGGCCGGGATGTAGCTCGCCAGCAACATCACTCCGGTCAGCGTCAGCGCGGCTGTCACAAAGGCTACAGAGTCAGTAGGGCTGACCTCGTAAAGCAGGCTGGAGATCAGACGGGTGAAAACGAGCGTAGAGACGATGCCCGCGACCAGGCCCACCCCGGAAAGCAACAAGCTATGGCCCAGCACGAGCACGAGTATGTCTCTCTTCTGCGCGCCCAGCGCCATGCGAATACCTATCTCGTGAACGCGCTCGGAGACCGAGTGCGCCATGAGCCCGTAAATGCCTACCGCCGCGAGCAACAGCGCAAGCAGCCCGAACATGCCAACGAGCGTAGCAATCATCCGCTCCCTGGCGAGCGCAACGCCTAAATGCTCTGTAAGGGTTTTCACATTGTAGAGCGGGACGTTTTTATTGAGCCTTTGGACCTCGGCCCGCACGGCGGGCAAGATCGTGGCCGGGTTTCCCGTCGCGCGAACCAATAGCGTCATCCTGGTCCTGTACTGTTGATCGTATGGCAGGTAGATGTAAGGCAGCGGCTGCTCACGGAAGCTGCGGTACTTGCCCGTCCTGGCTACGCCTATGATCTCAAGAAAAGGGCTTCGCGCATCGCCCAACTTGATGCGCCTGCCGACTGGCGACTGCCCAGGCCAGTAGCGTTCGGCCATCGCTTCATTTATCACAACTTTTTGCGGCGACAATCGGTCCTGCTCGTCGAAGCCACGCCCCGATTGAATCTGTATGCCCAGGGCTTCAAAATAGCTGTGCTCGACGGTGTTGATGTTAAGCTCCATGTCCTCGCCCGGGCGCGGCTCATAGCCTTCGACTATCACGCTATCTCTGCTGCCGTTCGCGTTGACGGGAATGTATGCCGCCATGCTCGCGGACTCGACGCGCGGCAGAGCCTCGACGTGCTCTAAGAGTTGTTTGTAGAACTCTCTCCCTTGAGCCTCGTTGTATCCTTGAGCGTTCAGATCGACCGTGACGAGCAGAGCGTTGTTTACGGCAAAGCCGAGATCAGTCGTGTAAGCCTTCTGCAAGCTTCTGATGAAAAGCCCCGCGCCTATGAGCAAGACCATAGATAAGACGACTTGAAATACCACGAGGAGGCTGCGCAGGCCGAACCGGCGGTTCCGGGAAATCTCCCGGCCTTGCGAATCTTTCAAGGCGGGTACCAGATCGGGTCTTGATGCTTGTATCGCGGGGGCGAGCCCGAAAAGAATTCCAGTCATGACCGAGACTATCAATGTGAATACCAGCACGCTGGTATCGACGCTTATGTCGAGCGCGGCGAAAGAGCTTAGCTGGTCGAATGAAGATAAGAGTTCGGTCATCCAGACGGCCACCAGCAGCCCCGCGGCCCCGCCCACAAGGGATAGAAAGAGGCTTTCAGTAAGCATCTGCCGTATGATGCGGAAGCGGCTCGCGCCTAAAGCGAGGCGCACGGCAATCTCTTTCTGACGCCCGCGAGCGCGAACGATAAGCAGGTTAGCCACGTTGGCGCACGCGATCACCAGAACCACCGCGACCACTATCATAAGAAGCGTTACAAAGTTTTCCGTCTCCTCGCGCGTGTTGGGGTTGACCATAGCCACGTTCGCGGGAACGACAGACATGGGCCGGGGTTGATCGGGCTGTTGGAGCGTTCCCAGATTCGTGTCTGGGTAAGCGGCGGCTAAACCGTCGGCGATAGTCTGTATCTGCGCCTGCGCCTGCTCGGCGGTGGCCCCAGGGCCAAGGCGGCCTATGATGCCTAGCCACCGCGAGCCGCGCTGCGCGAAGATGGTAGCGGGCGAGCGTTGAATCAGCGTTATCGTCGCCATCGGTATCCACAGCGCGGGGGCCGATTCCAAGCGCACGCCTTTGAACTCGTCGGGCGCGACGCCTACGACCGTGAAGCTCTGGTTGTTGAGGCTAACGGTCTTGCCGATGATGTTCTGGTCAGCCCCGAACTGGTTCTGCCAAAGCTCGTGGCTCAGGACCGTGGCCGGGCTGCTTTGGGGCCTGTCGTCATCCGGCAGCAGTGTGCGGCCCATGCGCGGGCTGACTCCGAGCAGAGAAAAATAGTTGCCCGTCACGATCGCCCCTTGAATCCGCTCGGCCCCGTCGCCCACGCCCAGGTTGATAGCGACAGAATCGCTGAAAGCCGCAAGCCCCGAAAACATGTCGCTGCGGTCACGGAAATCGATGTAGTCAGGGAACGAAGAGGTGCTATAGAGGCTGCTGCTGAAATCCGACGTGTAGACGACGGCGAGCCGGTCGGGGTCTTCGACGCCGGGCAGTGGTTGCAAAAGCAGGGCGTTGATGACGCTGAAGATCGCTGTGTTCGCGCCTATGCCTAAGGCCAGGGCGATCACGGCCACGGCGTTGATGGCCGGTCGCTTTATCATCGCGCGCATCGCGTAACGCAAATCTTGCAGTAAGCTGTCCATAGGTTCCCTCTCAATCTCAAATCTCAAATCTCAAATTTGAAATCACTCGTGCCTGAGCGCGACCATCGGGTCTACTCTTAACGCGCGGAGTGCCGGGATGTAGCTTGCGAGAACGGCTACCAGAATGAGCAGCAGCGAGATTGAAACGTATGTCGCGGGGTCCGCCGTTTCGACAGAGTAGAGCAGGCTTGTCATCAACTGCGTCGCCGCGAGCGCGCCTGCCACGCCGATAGCGACGCCGACCACGGCGAGCCACAGCCCGTGACCCACGACGAGCTTAAGCACGTCGCGGCTCTTTGCGCCGAGCGCGAGACGTATGCCTATCTCGTGCGTTCGCTGCGAGACCGAATAAGAGATGACGCCATAGATGCCAACGGCTGCGAGCGTCAATGCCACGACCGCGAACGCGCCGAGCAGCATCATCAAGAAACGGCGCAGCGAGATCGAATCGGTCAGCCATTGATTCATCGTCGCTACGTTGAAGACGGCTTGCTCCGCATCGACGGCGAGAACCTCTTTTCGGACCGCCGCCGTCATCAACGCGGGGTCTGACTCCGCGCGAACCACGAGCGTCATCGCCGATGAAGGGTACTGCGCGAGCGGCATATAGATCTGCAAAGTGCCGCCCGTATCCAGCTTCTTTTGCTTCACGTCCTTTACCACTCCGACGACCTCGCGCCACGGCTGCGGTCGAGACTCAGAGCCGGGGAACCTGATCCGCTTGCCCACGGGGTTTTCGCCGGGCCAGTAACGCTCGGCGAATGTTTCGCCGACGAGCGCGACCAACGGCGCGCCCTCTTTATCGCGCTCTGTAAATGATCGCCCTCGTTGAACGGGAATCTCCATCGCCTCCAGGTAGCCGGGAGTCGCTATGTAAAGCTCCGCCTCGGGCTCTTCACCTAAAGCGACGGGTCGGTCTTCGACTTGAATAGCTCGGCCATCGAAGTTGCTGCCGAGCGGCAGTATGCTTGTCACGCCAGCCGATTGAACGGCGGGAATCGTTTTCACCTGCTCGATCAGGCGATCGTAAAAGGCGAGCCGGCTCGGGTCGTTCCGATACTTGGCGTAGGGCAGCCATACGTCCATCGTCAGGACGTTTTCAGCGTTGAAACCGGGATCGATGTTTCGCAGCTTGAGGACGCTCTTTATCATCAGCCCCGCCGATACCAGCAGCACCAGCGCGAGCGCCACTTCTGAGATCACGAGCCAGTTGCGCAGGTGGTTGCGCGCCGCCCCGGCGCCCGACTGGCGGCCGCCTTCTTTGAGCGACTCGTTCAGATCGGGCTTCGTCGCGTGGAGCGCGGGCGCAAGTCCGAAGGCGACCCCCGTGACAACCGAAACCGCCAGCGTGAACACGAGCACGGGAAGGTTTATCTCAACCTGGCTTATGAGCGGCATTACGCGCGAAGCGACCTCCGCGATCAGCCCGACGCCCCACAGCGCAAAAAGAAGCCCGATCGCCCCGCCCATCAAAGAGAGCACCAGGCTTTCGGCTAAAAACTGTCGAATGAGCTGCCACCGCCGCGCCCCGAGAGCCGCGCGGATCGCAATCTCTTTTTGCCTCGCCGTCGACCTCGCAAGCAACAGGTTGCCCACGTTCGCGCAGGCGATCAGCAGCACGAAAGCGACTGCCCCGAAGACGAGCAGCAGCGGTTCGCGAAGTCCGCCCACAGTGTCGTCCGTGATGCTGACTACGCGAACGCTGTAATCCGTGTTTGATCGCGGATGTTCTTGCGTCAGGCGGTCGGCAATCAGCGTCATCTCAGATTGAGCTTGCTTGATCTCTACGCCGGGCTTGAGGCGACCGATAGCTCGGAGGTGACGAGAGCCGCGTTCTTCATCGTCGTAGGCTTCGGCCACGGGCCGGTACATCTCAGCCGCAGGATTGACGAGCCCCGCCGGGAGCGGCTGAAAACTTTCCGGCATTACCCCGACGACCGTGTAAGGTCGGCTGTTGAGGTAAACAGTCTTACCTACGACGCCGGGGTCTCGGTCGAACTGCCGCTGCCACAATCCGTAGCCCAGAATGATGACAAAGTCTTTGCCTTCTTGTTGCTCTTCGGGCGTGAAGACGCGGCCCAGGATCGGCTCGGCTTTCATAACGCGGAAGTAACCGTCCCCGACCTGCATCGCGGGAACTCTTTCGGCTTCGCCCACGCCCGACAGTATCGGCCTCCAGTCGGTGTAGGCGGTGATCTCTTCGAACGCGAGAGATTGCTTGCGCCAGTCTTCAACATCTGTGAAAGAGACCTGATCTCGCTCGGTGCCTTCTGCGGCATCTTTGCCCCAGAGCAGCACGAGGCTTTCGGGGTCGTTGTACGGAAGCTGTTTTATTAAGACAGTGTTTATGACGCTAAAGATTGCTGTGTTCGCGCCTATCCCCAAAGCAAGCGAGATGACCGCCGCGAGCGTAAAGCCCGGCGATTTGCGCAGCATCCGAAATCCAAACCGGACCTCTTTCAAAAGAGTTTCCATCGCTTTACCTCTCTTCGCCGGAACCTGTTTCGACTAATCGACCGAAAGCACGACCAGTGTCGCATCATCGTGGAAGCTATCGCGGGCGTAATCACTCACTGCCCGTGTGACAACCGCTTGCAGATCGCAGGCGTCGAGCGCGCGGCTGTCGACCGCCAACCTTATCAACCGCTCTTCGCCGAACTCTTCCCCGGCTTCGTTTCTCGCTTCGGTAATTCCGTCTGTGAATAAAAGGACCCTATCGCCCGGGCTTATCTCGACCTCGCCCTGTTCATAACAGCATTCAGGAAACGGCCCGAGGACCGCGCCCCCTTTTTCCAGCCTGACGACCGCGCCCGATTTGCGAACGACGACGCCCGCGTTGTGACCGGCGTTCGCGTACGAGAGTCTCCGCGCGCGGCAATCCACGAGGCAGTAGAGCAGAGTTATAAACTTGTCGTCGGCGATGTTGCTTGCCACGACACGGTTCACCCTCGTGCAGACTTCTGCGGGATTGGGGTCTGCGGAAGCGAAAGCTTTTACCGCGGCCTGCACGTTTGACATCAGCAAAGCGGCAGGCAATCCTTTGCCCGACACGTCAGCCACGACCAGGCCCACGCGCGAATCGTCGAACTTGAGCACGTCGAAATAATCGCCGCTGACTGCTTCTGCCGGGCGCCACGCGAACGAGATATTGCAGCCGCAAACCTGCGGAATCTCTTTCGGCACCAGGCGGCGTTGAATCTCGCGAGCCTCTTCGATCTGCCGGTCGCGCTCGCGCGTACGAGCATCAGCTTGAGCTTTCAAGGATTGCTCACGGCGGGCGGCGACGCCGAATTCGATCTGCTCGCGCAGAACGTCGAGCAGCCGCGAGTTCTCCCACGGCTTCAGAATAAAATCGCGAACGCCGCGCCTCATGGCTTCGACCGTCAGGTCGATGCTGCCCCAGGCGGTCATCACGACAATGGGGAGCGTAGAGTCGAGGGCCTGGACTCGCGAAAGCAGATCAAGCCCTTCGCGGCCCGACGTCGTATCGCGTGTGTAATTCAGGTCCATCAGAAGCAGGTCGAAGCGATCAGTCTTTAGAACTTCGAGCACGGCAGCCGGCGAAGTCACAGCTTTAGTCTGGTATCCCGCGCCTTTGAGCAAGAGTCTTAGCGCTTCGATCACATCGGGCTGATCGTCGGCTATCAAGGCGCGCGCAATTGGTGAATCAGTACTTCTCATGATGTAACTCAAAACTGCTTGCCGAAATTAACCCTCGCATGATTAGCCAATTCGCGTGCCATTAAGTAAAGTGGGCTTAAATGAACGAATGATTTGTCTTAGAAAAAGGCCGCCAAATAATGGCGGCCCGGCGGATGTTCACTTTTGGGAAATGGTTTCCCAATATAAAGACTTCTGTCGTCCGCCGTTCTTTGCCCTTGCCACTTCGAGAAATTCGATTAGTATGGTTGAGATTACTTTCGATCAATAGCGTGAGGCTTAGGATGGAAAAGCCCGGCACTGAACTCAGATCGAGATGCGATGTTTTACTCGTCACCGTGACAGACGTCGAAACCGAGTCTCTGCTTGAACGGACCAAAGCCCTGACTAACCGCGATTACAAGGAACTACCAGGAAGGCATAAAACCTATTTCGACCTGGGGGAGATCGGCGGCGTGCGTGTTTTCGCCGTCAGGTCTGAAATGGGCGCAGACACAAGGGGCGGCTCTCTGCTGACGGTTAAAGATGCCATAGATGAGGTGCAACCATCCGATGTCATCCTGGTTGGAATCGCCTTTGGCGTGAATCCTAAGAAGCAGAAGATTGGCGATGTCCTCGTCTCATTGCAGCTTCAACCTTATGAACTTCAGCGTGTAGCGACGACAGAAGCAGGCGCAACTAAAATCATCCTACGGGGAGACAAGCCGCACTGCTCAGAAAAGCTGCTTGATCGTTTTCGGACGATTCGGCTGCGCTGGAAGAAAGCAGGTGTAGATTTCGGGGTAGTGCTTTCAGGGCAGAAGTTGATTGACAATATTGATTATCGGGATGAACTGCTGGCCTTATCGGAAGAAGCGATTGGCGGAGAGATGGAAGGCGGAGGGTTGTACATCGCCTGCGAGCAAAGCAAAAGCAAAGTCAATTGGATACTCATTAAAGCAATCTGCGATTGGGCTGATGGGAAAAAAGGCGTCCGCAAAAAACAGAGACAAAAGATCGCTTCTGAAAATGCCGCCGAATTCGTGCTTGAAATGGTGGCATCGGGGTTGTTGGCAGGCCCGCAATCAAGGTCATCTACTGACACTGCAATCGAATCTCAACCGCAAAAACCTCCATCGCTAGAGCCTGACATGATCTCCATATCACGTTTGCCGACGAGCGGGCCTGACCTTTTTGGCCGCGACGCAGAATTGCAACTCCTCGACGACTCGTGGGCGAATCCGAATACCAACATCATTGCTTTCGTCGCCTGGGGCGGCGTAGGCAAAACCGCGCTGGTCAATCATTGGGTGAAACAACGCATGGCCCGCGACAACTATCGCGGCGCGGAGCGCGTCTATAGCTGGTCGTTTTACTCTCAGGGCACGAACGAGCAAGCGACATCTGCCGATGAATTTATTTACGCTGCGCTACGAGACTTTGGCGACAATGACCCGACGCAAGGCACGCCGTGGGACAAAGGCGAGAGGCTTGCGCGGCTTATTCGACAGACTCGCACGCTGCTGATTCTCGACGGACTCGAACCGCTGCAACATCCGCCGGGCGCGCAAGGAGGATTGTTGAAGGATGCGGCGTTGCAGGCGCTTTTGCGCGAGTTGGCGGCGCATCAACCGGGGTTGTGTGTAATCTCGACGCGCGAACGAGTGAGCGATCTGGTTGAATTTGAAAACAGTACGGTCATACAACATGACCTCGACCAGTTGTCGCCGCAAGCAGGCGCACAGGTTTTGCGTGCGCTGAATGTCAAAGGTGATGAAGAGGAATTGGAAGAGGCAGCAATAGAGTTCAACGGACACGCTTTCTCGCTGACCCTGTTGGGCAGTTATCTGGATGTGGTGTTGCGCGGAGACATCCGGCGGCGCAGAGAGATTGAGAATCTGTTTGATGTCAGGCAGCCCGGCGACAAGGCACAAAAGATGATTGCTGCCTATGAGAAGTGGCTGGGCGAAGGCGTAGAACTTGCGGTGCTGCGTATGATGGGGCTGTTTGATCGTCCCGCCGACGCAGCAAGCATCGCTGCCTTGCGCGCGGCCCCCGCTATTCTGGGTCTGACCGAAGCGCTGCAGGATGTGAGTAAAGTGAAATGGCAAGAGGCATTGGCAAATCTGCGCCGAATCAAGCTGCTGGGCGCAGAATTGATTAATGAGCCTGACACACTGGACGCTCATCCGCTGGTGCGCGAGTATTTCAAACAACAACTCAAACGCGAGCGCCCTGACGCATGGCGGGAAGCGAACAATCGGCTCTACGAACACCTCAAGCGCACAACGAAAGAATTTCCTGACACGGTGGAAGAGATGTCGCCTCTGTTCGCAGCCGTCTTGCATGGCTGCGCAGCGGGCAGACATCAGGAAGCATCGGGTGAGGTCTTTTCGCGGCGGATTCGGAGAGGGAGAGAAGCATTTAGTATTCATAAGCTCGGCGCATTTGGCGCTGATTTGGCGACACTGTCCAGCTTCTTTGAAATACTATGGGAACAACCCGTAGCAGGATTCTCGGATGCTTATAGAGCGTTTGTGCTGAGTGAAGCTGGCTTTAATTTGCGAGCGTTGGGACGATTGGAGGAAGCGGCACAGCCGATGCAGGCAGGGTTGGAAGCGCGGATCGCAAGCGAGAATTGGGAAAATGCTGCTATCAATGCCCTCAACCTCAGCGAACTCTACGTGACTATTGGCGACCTGCCGCAGGCGCTCGTCTTCGCCCAGCAGAGCGTGGATCTGGCGGATCGCAGCGGTGACGAGTTTCCACGAATGATCAGTAGAGCAGCCTTCGCCGATGCGTTGTATCAGGCGGGGCATACAGAGGAAGCTGTCATTGCCTTTCGTGAGGCCGAAGAGATGGAAAAGCAAGGGCAGCCTGCACACAGGTTCCTCTATTCATTGAGGGGATTTCAGTACTGCGATCTGCTGCTCAATCAGGGCCAGATACAGGATGTGAAAGAACGCGCTGCCTACACGCTTGAGATTGCCAGACGCAACAACTGGCTGCTCGAAATCGCATTGGATAATCTCTCAATGGGGCGCGCATCGCTGCTAGGAGCGCAACAGGCGGGCAGGGGTGATACCACACAGGCGGCGGAGTTTTTGCAACGCGCCGTGGACGGACTGCGACAAGCAGGCACAACGCATCATTTACCGCGCGGGCTGCTGACGCGCGCGGAGTTGCATCGGGTTAATGGTGATTACGGGCTGGCCGAGCGCGATCTAACTGAAGTGCTTCGCATAGCCACACGTAGCGGGATGGGTTTGCATCTCGCTAATTGTCATCTGGAATATGCACGGCTGCATCTGGCGCAGGGCAATCGGGACAAAGCTCGCGAGCATTGGAAAATTGCCAAAGAGATGATCGAGCGCATGGGCTACGGCAGGCGCAATAAGGAAGTAAAAGAGATTGCCCGGCAACTAGGTTTAGAAATCACCACTGACGATCATTCGTAACGCAACGCGACCATCGGGTCGACTCTCATCGCTCGACGCGCGGGGATGTAACTCGCCACGAATGCAACTGCAAAGAGCAATAGAGTGATCGCGACGAAGGTTGCCGGGTCTGTTGTGCTCACTTTGTAAAGCAAGCTCTCTATGAGTCGCGTCAGCAAGAACGCCACGACCAGACCCGCGCCAATGCCTATGAGCGCGAGCGTCATTCCCTGCCCCACGACAAGTCTCATGACATCGCCCATCTGCGCGCCGAGCGCGACGCGAATGCCTATCTCGCGCGTCCGCTCCGTGACGGCGTACGACATCACGCCATATATTCCTACGGCGGCAAGCAAGAGCGCCACCGCAGCGAATATGCCTATCAACAACATGCTCAGCCGCCGCTTGGCGAGCGAATCCGCGATCACTTCTGTCATGGGTTTGAAATCATAAACAGGCTGCTGCGGGTCGAGGGCCTGCACCTGGCTCCGCACTGCCGCGACAACGCTTTCGGGATCGGTCGCCGTGCGGATCATAATTGTCATATAGCGATAAGGCGCTTGCGTGTAAGGCACGTAAGCCTCGGGGTCGACATCGGTGTCCAACCCGACGTGGCGCACGTTTCCGACTACGCCCACGATCTCTACCCACGACGGCTGGTTATCGGCGTTGGTCCCGTAACTGATGCGCTTGCCGATAGGGCTTTCGCCGGGCCAGTAGCGCTCGGCCATCTCCTGGTTGATAATCACCACCTGCGCGGATTCACGCGTGTCGGCTTCGTTGAACTGGCGGCCCGTCAAAAAGGGAGTTCCCATCGCGTTAAAATAATCGGGGCTTACGGAGTGAAACCCCGAAGCGTTATCGCGTTGCTGCTCGCCCATCGGGGCGGGCTGCCCGTCGATGATAAAGCTGTAAAAAGCGCCGCGCGAAAATACCGGGGCGACTTCGATTGCTCCCACACGCTCGATCCCGGGCAGAGCCTCGACTCTGTCGAGCAGTTGAGTGTAAAACGCGGCTAGCTGTTCGGGCTTTTGATAATTGCTGCCTGAAAGATTGAGCCGCATAGTCAACACGCCTTCAGCCTTGAAGCCGGGGTCGGTGTTTGCGAGCTTGAGGAAGCTGTTTATCAGAAGTCCCGCGCCCGCGAGCAGAACGAGCGACAGCGCTATCTCGATTACGACAAGCGAGTTGCGAACTCGCGCGCTGCCCGCTCCGCCCGCGCTGCGGCTCCCCTCCTTAAGCGATTCGTTCAGGTTGGGCTTTGACGCCTGGAGCGCGGGGACAAGGCCGAAGATCGCTCCCGTCAAAAGCGACGTGAGAAGTGTGAAGGCGAGCACGCGAGAGTCGAGGCTTATATCTCTCAAGCTAGGCAGAGCGCCGGGGCTGACGGAGATCAGCAGGTCCGTGCCCCAAAGCGCAAGCAACAGCCCCACGCCCCCGCCGACGAGAGCCATCAACATGCTCTCGGTCAGAAGCTGCCGGATTATTCGCCCCCGCTGCGCCCCGAGGGCTGTGCGTATGGCTATCTCGCGGCGGCGCCCGCTCGCCCTCACCAACATCAGGTTCGCGACGTTCGCGCACGCGATCAACAACACGAACCCGACGGCCCCGAGCAGTATCAAAAGCGGCAGCTTCAGATCGCCGACTACGTGCTCTTGAACGGTCACGAGCGCGAGGCGTTCATCCTTATTCGTGTTCGGGTATTGCTGCTCAAGCCGTTGCGCTATCGTATCGACCTCCGCCTGGGCCTGGGTGATCGCCACATTGGGCTTCAACCGCCCGATGACTTGAAGGTAATGCAGATGACGGTTCTGCATAACGTCGGAAGTGCGGAAAGGCAATTCCGGCACAACTCGCCTTGCCAAGCCCCAGACTTCGGCCTTTCCGCTCGGGTGTCGAAAATCGCGCGGCATGACTCCGACTACTGTGAAGCTCTCGCCGTTGAGCAGAAGCGAGCTGCCGACGACACCGGCGTCAGCCCCGAAACGGCGCTCCCACAGCCCGTGGCTCAAGACCGCAAATCGGGCGGAAGCATCCTGCTCCTGTTCTGGTGTGAAGGTGTGACCGATCATCGCGGGCACGCCGAGCACGGAGAAGAACCCCGGGGAGACGAGCGCGCCCGCCAAACGCTCGGGCTCACTTTTGCCCGTGAGGTTGACGCCCCAGCCTATGAACGCGGCAATGTGCTCGAACGTCTGCGCCTGCTCGCGGTAATCGAGAAAGTCTGCGGGCGTGAGCGAATCCTCATGAGAGAGCCAGACCAGCCGGTCTGGCTCATTGTATGGAGGCGGCTCAAGCAGAACAGAGTTGACCACGCTAAAGATCGCCGTATTCGCCCCGACGCCGAGCGCGAGCGTGATAATAGCGATGGCAGTAAATGCAGGTTTCTTGATCAGCATACGGACCGCGTATCGCAAATCTTGTATGAGTGTGTCCATAATCTCTCCAGGGGTCGGGGGTCGGGGGCCAGGGATCAGGGATTTGTAATCGCGGCGCGCGCAAGCGCATCATCCGCCATACAAATTTGATATTTCAGATAACCTCTTCCCTGACCCCTGACCCCTGACCCCCGACCCCTGTCATTCGTATCTGAGCGCGACCATCGGGTCTACGCGTGTAGCCCGATGCGCGGGGATGTAACAGGCCAGCAATGCTACGACCGCCAGCCCCACGGGTATCGCTGCAAACGTCGTAACGTCGAGCGTGCTGACATCGTAAAGATAGCTCGCCAGCAGGCGCGTCGCGGCAACTGCGCCGAGCACCCCTAGCGCGACGCCCAGGCCGACAAGCGCCATCCCCTCCTTCAGCACCATCCGAACCACGTCCCTGTGTTGCGCGCCGAGCGCCATCCTCACGCCGATTTCGCGAGTGCGGCGCGCTATTGAAAATGACATCACGCCGTACAATCCTACGGCCGCCAGCAGCAATGCCAGCAGACCGCTCGCGCCCAGCAATACCGCGCCCATCCTTGCCGGGTAGAGCGATGCGGTGAGCAATTCGGTCATAGGGCCTACGCCGGGAACAGGCAGATTGCGGTCGAGCGATTGAATCTCGCTTCGCACTGCGCTCACAAGGCTGGAAGGGTCGCCGCTTGTTCGGACGTGCAGCACCATGCCTGTCTCGTGATTTTGCGAAAGGGGCAAGTAAGCGAAAGGTATCGCGCGCTCGCCGAGCGTCACGTATTTGCTGTCGCGCACGATGCCGACAATCTCAAGCCAGGGGCCGCGCTGCCCGCGCATGCTCAGGCGCTTGCCCAGCACCTCTTCGCCCGGGAAATGGCGCTTGACGAAAGTCTCGTTGACGATAACGACGCCCGGCCTGTCTGCTGTGTCTTGCTCATTAAAATCGCGACCCCGCATCAGCCCTATGCCCAAGGTCTGAAAATAGCTCAGGCCGACTGTGTTCACGTTAATGACGTTCGGGTTGTCGAACGCCGTGCCGCCCGCTGTCGTCTCGCTACGCAGATCATTGTCGGGCGATTGGCGGCCCTCGATCAGCAGACCGCGCACAGAGCTTCCGCCGCCGAGCGCGATCGTGCGCGCAAGGCTTGCCGATTCCACGCCCGGCAACGCGCTGACGCGCTCGACTACTTGGCGGTAAAACTCGCGCCCCTGCGCGCTCGTGTAACGCAGGAGATTGACCGTAAGCGGCGCGGTCAGAATCCTCTCGGCATCAAAGCCGGGCTCAATCTGTTGCGCGCGCCAAAGGCTGCGCAAAAACAGCCCGCCGCTGATAAGCAGCACCAGCGACAATGCGACCTGCGCTATCACAAGCGCGCCGCGCAGGTTGAGAGCGCGTTGCGGGTCCGACGCGCGCGCGTCATCTTTCAAGGCTCGCACTAGGTCGGGCCGAGAAGCCGCGAGCGCGGGCGCTAGGCCGAAGACGATTCCCGTCAACAGCGAAAGCAGTAAGGTGAATAAGAGCACGCGCCCATCCAGATTGAAATCCGGGTTGATCGGCAGCGCGCCGGGCGGGGGCGGGCTCGCCTTCCAGATGTCGATTAGCCACCAGGCCAGAAGCGAGCCTATCAGACCGCCGCACACGGCCAGCAATACGCTTTCGGTCAATAACTGTCGCACCAACCGCCAGCGGCTCGCGCCCAATGCGAGCCGCACGGCTATCTCTTTTTGACGCGATGAGGCGCGCGCGAGCAGAAGATTCGCCACATTGGCGCAGGCTATCAACAGCACTATTGCGACGACGCCAAGCGATAACCCTGCGGCCGAGATTAATTGTCCGCGCTGTTGAGGATCGCCCTCCGAGAGCGGCGTGAGCGTGGCGATGCGGTTTCTATTGGTATCCGGATAAGCCTCGGCCTGCTGGCTGGTGATGACGGCCATTTCGGCCTGCGCCTCGTCTCGCGACAGGCCGGGCTTTAGTCGCGCGATCATGCGCAGCCAGCGATTGCCGCGCACTTTGAGCAGGTCGGGGTTCATCTCGCCCGAATAGCCCCCGCGCGGCGGGCGCACGACGGCCTGCATCATCATCGGCACGTAGATGTCGCGGGTAATATTCGTTTCAGTGCCGTTGAAACCTGCGGGGGCGACTCCGATGATGGTGAAGCTATGGCCGTTCAATTTTATTTGAAGCCCGTTGATGTCGGGCCTGCTGTCAAAGCGCGACTGCCACAGTCTGTTGCTGATGACGACGACGGCGCGCGCGCCCGGCGTCTGATCTTCATCGGGCGCGAAGGTGCGTCCAACGTCGGCCCTGACGCCGAGCAACTCGAAATAATTGCCCGAGACGATCAACCCTGAGATCGGCTCTGCCTGCGCCTGGTCATCGCTGTTGAGGCTGGCCGTGATGCCGCCGGAGCAAGCCATCCCTATGAAGACTTGATTCTGATCGCGCAGTTCAACGTAATCCGGGTAAGACGACACGTTGAATGGGTCGCCGGGGTTCCCCGTAAATACGAAGAGCAGCTCTTCTGGCTCGGCGACAGGCAATTGGCGCAGCAACGTAGCGTTTATCATGCTGAAGATCGCCGTGTTCGCCCCGATCCCGAGTGCGAGCGTGATGATGGCTATCAACGTGAAACCGGGCCTCTTGACTAACATCCGCGCGCCATACCGCAAATCTTGTAAGAGTCTCTCCATCTGGCACTCCATTAATTTGAGATTTGAAGTTTCAAATTTGAAATCATTCGTACCTGAGCGCTTCCATAGGGTCCACTTTCGCCGCCCGGCGGGCGGGCACGAAACAGGCTCCCAGAGCCACTCCCGTCAGAATCAGCGCGACGCCGATGAAGGTGAACGTGTCGGTCGCGCTGACGCCGAACAAGAGAGTCGCCAAGAAACGCGTCAGGAGAAACGACGCGAGCAACCCGGAAATGATGCCGACTGCGATCAGCCGCAGCCCCTGCCCCAGGATCATCTTCAACACGTCGCGGGCCTGCGCGCCCAGCGCCATCCGTATTCCTATCTCATGCGTCCGCTGCGAGACGGTGTAAGATGTCACACCGTAAATCCCCGCCGCCGATAAGATCAGCGCGATGCCGCTGAAGACGGCCAGCAAGGCGAGGTTGAAGCGCGGTTGAGTCACGGCGTCGCTCACGATTTTTTCCATCGTGCGCACATCCGACACCGGTTGCGCCTTATCGACGCTCTGCACGGCCTGCCGCACGGCCGCCGTCAGCCCCTCCGGCTCGATCGACGTGCGTAGGGCGAAAGACATGCTGGGGAAAGCGTCTTGAAAGGCCGCTGTGTAAATCTCCGGCGCGGGCTCTGTGTTCAGCTCAATGCTGCGGACGTTCGCCACGACGCCGACGATCTCAAACCAGATCGGCTGATTGTTACTGTCCCTGCCGCCGAGGTTGATGCGCTGGCCTACGGGGTTTTCGCCCGCGAAATCGCGCTCGGCCGTGGCCTGGTTGATGAGGACGGCGAGCGGGGCCGAAGTGTTATCGCGCTCGTCGAGCCCGCGACCCTGGGCGACGGGTATGCGCAGGGCGCGGAAGTAATCGGGGGTGACGCTGCGGTAGTTCACGGGCGACCACTGGTCGCGCGGGAGTTGCGGGCGGCCCTCGACCCAGAAGCCCGTGGTCGGCCCTTTACCCAGAGGCAGCGTATCAATCGCGCCTGCCGTTTCCACGCCCGGTATCGCGGTCAGGCGTTCGGCCACCTGCCGGTAAAACGCTATGTACTGCTCGTCCTGTCTGAAGTTCGTTCCCGACGGGCTCAGCCTGAAGGTGAGCACCTGTTGCGGGTCGAAGCCTGCTCTGACCGATTGTAGTTCGAGAAAACTGCGGAAGAGCAGCCCCGCGCCTACGAGAAGGATGAGCGAGAGCGCGACTTCGGCTACGACGAAGAGGCTGCGGAGGCGGTTGCGAGCGCCGATAGCGCCACGCGCATTCTCCTTCAGCGATTCGTGGACGTCTGTTTTCGAGACCTGCCAGGCCGGGGCAAAACCGAAGACGATCCCCGTAACCAATGATACAAGGGCCGTGAACCCCAGGACCGACAGGTCTAAATGGATGTCGTCGAACCGAGGAAAATCTTTCGGCAGAAGCCTCGTCAGCAGATCGACGCCCCACCAGCCGAGGAGCAACCCTGCGGCGCCCCCCGCGAGCGAGAGCGTTACGCTTTCGGTGAGCAGTTGTCTAAGGATGCGCGGGCGTGACGCGCCGAGCGCCGTGCGGATGGCAATCTCGTTTTGCCTCCCCGCCGCGCGCACCAGCATCAGGTTCGCGACGTTGGCGCAGGCGATCAGCAACAGGAAACATACCGAGGCCAGCAGCAGCCACAACACCGTGCTGGTGTCGCCGACCAGGTGTGTGTGTAGCGAGACGACTCTGTTGAAACGTGTGTTGTTGGATTCCGGGTACTGCTCGCGCAAGCGAGCGGTTATGGTCTCCATCTCTGCGGCGGCCTGCTCAAGCGGAACGCCGGGTTTTAACAGGGCTACGGCGCTCAAATACCCAAAGCCGCGCAGCCGCGTGACGTCGACCGATTCGTTCGGTTCGGGCGCGAGTCTGAGCGGCGGCAGCCAGACCTCCGTCTTATCCGGGTACTGAAAACCTTCAGGCGCGACGCCTATGACGGTGTAGCTTCTGCCATCGAGCGTGATCGTCTTGCCGACGATCTCAGGGTCGCCGCCCGCACGGCGCTGCCACAGCGCGTGAGAGATGACGGCAACCAGGGGGTGACCCGCCAGTTCGTCTTCCGCGAGGAAGAGTCGCCCGTGCAGCGGGCGGACGCCGAACACGTCGAAGAAGTTCGCCGAAGTTACGGCGAGGCTGACGCGCTCGGCCTCGTCGCCACCGGCCAGGTTTGAGGTGCGCACGAAGATCGCCGCCAGGTGCTCGAAGACAGTATTCTGTTCCCGCCAGTCTAAAAAGTTGGTGGGCGTGACCTGTCTGCGCCTGCCTTCTTTGTCGAGTTCCTGGATGGCGACAATACGGTCGGCATCACTATACGGCAGCGGGCGAAGCAGCACCGCATTGACTACGCTGAAGATGGCCGTCGTCGCGCCTATCCCGAGCGCGAGCGTCGTGATCGCGATCAATGTGAAGCCGGGCTTCTTCAAGAGCATTCGTACGCCGTATCGCAAATCTTGTAAGAGTGATTCCATAATCTGTCCTTTGTCATTCGTGCCTGAGCGCTATCATCGGATCAACTTTCGTGGCGCGGCGCGCGGGCACGAAACAGGCCACCAGAGCCACTCCCAGCAGCGATACGGCTATGACGGCGAACGTCAACGGGTCGGTCGGGCTGATGCCAAACAGCAAGCTCGACAAAAAGCGCGTGAGCGCCAGCGAGCCGATCAGCCCGATGCCTATTCCGATCAGCGTGATCGTCAGCCCTTGCCGGATGATCAGTTTGAAGATGTCCGCCGCCTGCGCGCCCAGCGCCATTCGTATGCCGACTTCCCGCTTGCGCTGGCTGACTGAGTAAGAGAGGATTCCGTAAAGTCCTAACGCCGTCAGCCCCACCGCTAGCAATCCAAAGAGACTCGAAACCATCGCCATCGCCCGGCTCGGAAACAGCGGCACCTGTCTGAGGTCGGCCAGCGTCGTCAGTCCCCTGATGGCGACATTCGGGTCAAGGCCCTCGACCTCTTTTTGCAGCGCGCGCATAAGCGATTTCGGGTCGCCCGCAGTGCGGACCTGTAGCGTCACCGAAGGCGAGTAGAATTGCGCGAAGCTGCCATACACATATGGCAGCGGCTCTTCGCCAAGCGAGTAATACTTGATGTCGCGCGCGACGCCGATGATTTCAATCGCCGGCCCGTCCTTCTTCATCTGAACGCTGCGGCCCACGGGGTCCTGGTCCGGCCAGAATCGTTTAGCCATCGTCTCGTTTATGATCACGACCGGGCGGGCTCCGGCTTCCGCGTCGCGCGCGTCGAACTCTCTCCCGCTCAAAAGCGGGATGCCCATCGTCGTGAAGTATTCAGGCCCTACCACGTTCGAGTGGATGGAGAAATAAGTTCTTCCGGGTGCCGGCACATGGCCCGGTATGATGTAGCCACGCGACTCTTTGCTCGTGCCCAGCGGCACTACGATCGCGAAAGTAGCTTCGCTCGCTCCCGGCAATGATCTCAAACGCTCGGTGAGCTGCCGGTAGAAGTTGCGGCCCTGCGCTTCGCTGTAGCCGTTGCGGCTGAGGTCGACCGTGGCCAACAGCATGTTATCTGAGTTGAAACCCGGGTTGAACGAGGCTGACTCCTGAAGGCTGCGTAGCAACAGGCCGGCCACGATCAACAGCACCGAACAGACGGCCATCTGCGCAACGACGAAGACCTGCTGTAAGCGCGACCCGAGCACGCTGCCCGACGCCGTCGCGCTCCCTTCTTTCAGCGCCGAGATCACGTCCGTCTTGCTCGCGCGCAGCGCAGGCAGCAGCCCGCAGCCGACCCCTGTCAGCAGCGACACGAGAAACGTGAAGCCCAAAACGCGCACGTCCAACGACAGTGCGGGCGAAAACTCTTCAAAGTCGGGCGGGACCAGACTCATCAACCCCTCGCTCATCCAGATGGCGACCAGCAGCCCGGCGGCTCCGCCCAGCACGGCCAGCAACAAGCTCTCGGTCAGCCATTGCTGCATCAGACGCCCGCGCGTCGCGCCGAGCGATTGCCGAATTGCCAGCTCGGGCCGACGCGCCATCACGCGCGACAAAAGCAGGCTCGCGATGTTGGCGCAGGCGACCAGCAACACCAGCAAGACTACGCCCATAAAAAAGCCGAGCAGCCCTGAGACGGACTCGCCAAATTGCTCCGGCAGCGCGCTCGCCTGCAACAGCTCAAAACGCATTCCCTTATTCACCTGCGGGTATTCCTGCTCCAACTGGCCGGCTATTTGAGCGATCTCGGCCTGCGCTTGCTCGCGTGTGACATTCGGCTTGAGCCGCCCGGTCCCGTTGAGCCAGCCCCAGCTGCGCTGTGTGATCGGCGTGCCCCTGGGGCGCACCTGCTCGTGCATCATCATTGGCGCCCAGAAGTCCGCGACGATGGCTTGATACGCGCCGCGAAACTCTTCCGGCATGACGCCGACGATAGTGAATGGGTGTCCGTTAAGATAGATTTTCGCGCCGACGGCGTTCGGGCTCGCGCCGAAGCGGCGTTGCCACAAGCGATGGCTGATGACTACGACCGGGTGCGCGCCGGGCGCCGAATCGTCTTCGTCGAGCAGTGTGCGCCCGGCCATCGCGTTTGCGCCGAGCATGCTAAAGTAATTGCCGGTCACTATCTCGCCTTGAACGCTCTCGGCCCCCGCGCCTGTGCTCAGATTGACAGAGACGTAATCGTGCGCGGCCAGCCCCGCAAACGACTGGCTGCGGTCGCGAATATCGACGTAGTTGGCGTAAGAAAAAACATCAAAGCGTCGCCCCTCTGAATCTTCACCGTACAAGCGCACTAACTGATCGGGTTCGGCGAAGGGCAGCGGGCGCAAAAAGAGCGAATTCATGAAACTGAAGATCGCAGTGTTCGCGCCTATCCCTAGCGCGAGCGTAAGCACGGCCACAACAGTAAAGCCGGGCTTCTTCAAAAGCATTCGTACGCCGTATCGCAAATCTTGTAAGAGTGATTCCATAATCTGTCCTTTGTCATTTGTCATTTTGTCCTTTGAAGAGAATGCAAAGGACGAATGACGATGTTATTCGTAGGGCAGCGCGATCACCGAGCTTTCTTCTCAATGTGCGACGTACAGGCCTGCACTCGACTTACTTGGATTGCGGTTTGAGCTCCCACAATACGTTAACGATCACCCATCGGCCATTCCACTTTGCCAGGTGCAAGTAATCAATCCAATCAGACGCCACTACTTTGGCGCAGGCAGCATTCTCGAACACATCCAGGATGGTTACATCTTTCTGCTGTTTCTCTTTAGGCGTGGTTTTCCCGCCGCCGTTCCTTGTCCCCTGCACCAGACTCATAGCGCTCATCTGGCCAAGGTTGCTCCTGCCAGACCTGGGATCACTGCGCACGATTCTTTTGGCTAACTCAGGATGAAGCGCTCGCTCCATGCGCTCGGCATTTCCTTCATACCACCCTTCTATATAATCGAGCGCGGCTTGTCTGATGGCTGTAGCATCCGCTTCACCAGGGCGGTTTGACGCAGTTGAATTCTGAGCCAATGTGTCAAAGCCCGCGAGACTCACTCCCAATAGCAAAGAAAGAGCGAGTATTCGGAACCGGCGTCTATGCTTGTTCATTGTTAATCTCCTTCAGATTATTCGTATCTAAGCGCGACCATCGGGTCGACGCGCGCCGCTCGGCGAGCCGGCACGAAACAGGCTCCCAGAGCCACCCCTGTCAAAATCACGATAACGGAGATGAACGTCAGGTAGTCGGTCGCGCTGACTTCAAACAACAGGCTCTCCATTAATCTTGTCAGCACCACAGCCCCAACGACGCCCACCGCCACGCCCGCGAGCGTAAGCGCCAGCCCTTGCCTCACGACCATCTTCAGCACGTCCCCGGTCTGTGCGCCCAGCGCCATGCGAATGCCTATCTCGTGCGTCCGCTGCGAGACCGCGTACGACATCACCCCGTAAACTCCTACCGCCGCAAGCGCGAGCGCCAACGCGGAGAAGGCTGCGAGCAGAGTCATGACAAAGCGGCTCTCGGCGACGGACCTCGACATGCGCTCGCCCATCGTCTTGATGTCGAATACCGGCTGGTCCTTGTCTAAGGCTAAGACTTGATCGCGCACGGCCGCCGATAGATTCGCAGGGTCTGAGGAGGCGCGCACGACGAGCGTCATGAAGTTTCTAGGATATTGGCGGTAAGTGAAAAAGAGTTCCGGCTTCGGCTCGGAATCCAGGCGGTCGTGCTTCACGTTGCCGACTATGCCTATGACCTCGTACCAATCCTGTTTTTCCGATTCATTGAAGCCCAGCCGTTTGCCTATCACCTCTTCATCGGGCCAGTGGCGGCGGGCCAGCGCCTCGTTGACGACAACGACAAGCGGCGCGTTCTCGCGGTCCCGGTCCGTGAACGAGCGGCCCTTCAATACTGGGACGCGCATCGTCTCGAAGTAACCCGGAGTGACCGTGCGCTCGCCGACCTCGGGTCGCTCCGACAGAGGCAGAAAGGGGCCTCCCTGGACGACGAAGCCTGTTGTCGCGTTGCTGTTGCTCAACGGCAGAGGGTCGGTGCCGCCCACCCCCTCTACGCCCGGAACAGTCTTGATGCGGTCGAAGAGCTGGTCGAAGAAGAGATTTGCTTTACTGCTATCATTATACTTTTGCCTGGGCAGAGAGACGCTCATCGTCAGCAGGCCCGCCGGCTCAAACCCCGGCTTGACCTGCTGCAAACGCATGAAGCTTTTTATCATCAGCCCCGCCCCTACCAGCAGCACGAGCGCCAGCGCCACCTCAGAGATTACAAGCAAGTTGCGCACGCGGTTTCGCTGCGCCCCGCCTGTGCTGCGGCCGCCTGATTCTTTGAGCGACTCGTTCAGATCGGGCTTTGAGGCCTGGAGCGCGGGGGCAAGCCCGAACAGCACGCCCGCCACGAGCGAAACCGCGAACGTCCAGCCGAAGACGGCCCCGTGCATGCTGATCTCGCCCAGGCGCGGAATGTCTGCGGGAGAGAGCGAGACGAGGAAGTCTATCCCCCATCGCGCGAGCAGCAGACCGAGCAGCCCGCCGACAAGAGAGAGCGCGACCGCCTCTGTCAGTAATTGGCGAATGAGGCGGGTGCGGCTGGCCCCGAGCGCCGTGCGTATCGCGACCTCCTTGTGGCGCGCGCTGATGCGGACCAGCAAGAGGTTGGCGACGTTGGCGCAGGCGATCAGCAACACGAACCCGACCGCCGCGAAGAGCACGTAGAGATAGGATCGCACCTTCCCTATCAACTGGTCCTGCAACGAGACGATGTTCGCGCCTTTCTCGGCATTCGTCTCCGGGTATTTATCTTCAAGGCGGGCGGCGATGGCTGTCATCTCTGTGTGCGCTCGCTCAAGCGATACGTCAGGCTTCAGTCGACCGAGCACGTAAAGGTAGTGAGACGTTCGACTGGCGTTGGCCGGGTCGATGCGCATGGGCACCCACATTTCGACCTGCCGGTTCGTCGGAAACTGAAGCTCGAAGCCCGCAGGCATGATGCCGACGACTGTAGTGGGATTACCGTTAAGCGTGAGCGCCTTTCCGACAAGATTCGGATCAGCGCCGAATCGCCGCTGCCAAAGCCCGTGGCTGACGACGGCCACGCGCGGGCTGCCGGCCTTCTCCTCTTCCGGATAAAACGAGCGACCGGCAACAGGTTGAACGCCAAGCGTCTCAAAAAGATTGACCGTGACGATGGCGCTTTGAATCCGTTCCGGCTCGTCGGTCCCGGTCATGTTGAGGCTGGTGTAGTAGAGCGCGCCGATCTCGTCGAAGGCTTCGTTCTGCTCGCGCCAATCGAGGAAGTTGCCCAGCGCAACTTCATTGCGAAGGTTCGGCTCTTGCCCCGACTTCGTGTTTGTCTCCCAGAGGACGGCCAGGCGTTCGGCGTCTCGGTAAGGGAGCGAGCGCAGCATCACCCCGTTGATGACGCTGAAGATCGCAGTGTTGGCGCCTATGCCTAATGCGAGTGTGAGCACTGCCACCACTGTGAAGCCCGGCTTTTTGATCAGCATACGAAATGCGTATCGCAAATCTTGTATGAGCGTCTCCATCAGTCACCTCCGGTGAAAGGCAATTCGTTACTCATGCCTGAGCGCGACCATCGGGTCTACGCGCGTAGCTCGACGCGCTGGCACGAAACAGGCCACCAGCGCAACAAGCGTCAATAAGACCGCGATCACTCCGAACGTCAGCGGGTCGGTCGGCTCGACGCCGTACAACATGCGCGTCAGGCTCTCCAGATACTTTGTCAACACGTACGCGCCCACAAGCCCCAGCGCCACTCCGAGCAGCGTTAAGGTCATCCCCTGCCGGAGAACCATCTTCAGCACATCCCCGGTCTGCGCGCCCAGCGCCATGCGTATGCCTATCTCATGCGTGCGCTGC
>DASUNP010000109.1:0-7271 GCA_036277095.1 Blastocatellia bacterium | reverse complement strand
GTTCGACCTTGGAGTAATAGTGCTGCTGCCGAGTGAGCAGCGAGTGGGGTTAGGAGGAGTGGAGCAGCCAGGAGAGATAAGGATAGTGTTTGAGTACAGCACGGACCTGTATGAGGAGGAGACGATAAGGCGGATGATGAGGCACTACGAGAGGGTGATGGAGAGCATAGTCGAGCAGCCGGGCCAGAGGATCAGCCGACTCGATATGCTTACCGACGACGAGCGCCGTCTTCTGCTAGAAGACTGCGACCCGCCTAGCCCGCAGCCATACCCCTTATCCGTAGCCGAGCTGTTCGAGTCGCAGGCCCACACCTGGCCCGACTCCGTGGCCCTCGTGTTAGACGATGACCAGCTCTCGTTCGGCCAGCTCAACCGTCGCGCCAACCAGCTCGCACATTACCTCATCTCGCTTGGCGTGGGGCCTGAGATGATAGTTGGCGTCTGCCTGCCTCGCTCCCTGCATGTGGTCACAAGCCTGCTGGCCGTCGTCAAGGCTGGCGGCGCTTACCTGCCGCTTGACCCGGGGCTGCCAGAAGAGAGGCTCGCTTACCTTATAGCCGACTCCGGCCTGGGCGTAGTCATAACCGAGCAGTGG
Organism: Blastocatellia bacterium; assembly: GCA_036277095.1. Taxonomy (GTDB): domain Bacteria; phylum Acidobacteriota; class Blastocatellia; order UBA7656; family UBA7656; genus DASUNP01. Next base: position 6,676 of record DASUNP010000109.1, on the reverse strand, counting down.
CTCATAGGCAGCCTGCCGCCAGAGGTGGCGGCAGCCGAGGTAGTATGCCTGGACAGTGACGCGGAGTTGATAAGCCGGTTCAGGGATGAGAACCCGGAGGTCAAAGTAGATAGTGACAACCTGGCCTATGTCATCTACACGTCAGGGTCAACGGGCCAGCCCAAGGGAGTGTGCGTGACGCAGAAGGCGGCAGCGAGCCACCTGATGAGTGTGGGAGAGGAGTTCGGGCTGAGGCGAGAGGACCGGGTGCTGGAGTTCGCCTCGGTGAGTTTCGACGTGTCAGTCGAGCAGATGCTGGGGCCGGTAGTGAGGGGAGCCAGCGTGGTGATGAGGGGAGAGGAGGTGTGGAGCACGAGGGAGTTCTGGGCAGAGGTGAGACGCCAGCAGGTGAGCGTGATCAACCCGCCGACGGCCTACTTCCACCAGATGGCCGGGGAGGCCGAGCTAGTGCAGGGCAAGGGCGGCGCGGTGAGGCTGGTGATAGCGGGAGGCGAGAGGCTGCAAGCGGAAGCTGTAAGGCAGTGGCAGGAAAGTGGGGGCAAGGGAAGGAGGCTGATAAACGCCTACGGGCCTACGGAGGCGACCATCACTGCCAGTGTCTATGAGGTGGCAGGAGAGTGGGAGGCCGACAGGAGGGTGCCGATAGGCAGGCCGATAGGCGGCAGGAGCGCCTACGTGGTAGGAGAGGGGGGCGAGTTGCTGCCGCTGGGCGTGGCCGGGGAGTTGGAGATAGGGGGAGAGTTGATAGCGAGGTGCTACCTTGGGCGGCCAGCGGAGACAGCCGAGAGGTTCGTGCCAGACGACAAGGGAGGTGTGGAAGGCAAGAGATTGTACCGGACAGGGGACAAATGTAGGAGGAGGTGGGACGGGGAGATAGAGTACGTTGGTCGTGAGGACGACCAGGTGAAGGTGCGAGGCTACAGGATAGAGCTGGGCGAGGTGGAGGCGGCGCTGAGCACTCAGGCGAAGGTCAAGGAAGCGGTCGTGGTGGCGCAGGAGGACAGAGGTGGCGACAAGAAGCTGGTGGCTTACGTCGTCGGTGCGGGCGGAGAAGAAGTGACGGCCAGCGAGATGAGGAAGCACCTGCGCGAGAGGCTGCCTGAGTACATGGTGCCTGCCGGGTTCGTCATGCTCGATGAGATGCCGCTGAACTCAAACGGCAAGATTGATCGCAAAGCTTTGCCGGAGTGGGAGGGCAGCAGCCTGGAAGTGAGCCAGGGGTATCAGGAGCCGAGGACGCCTGTCGAGCAGGAGCTGTGCGAGATGTGGAAGGAGGTGCTGAGCGTAGAGAGGGTGGGCGTGAGGGACAACTTCTTCGAAGTAGGCGGGCACTCGCTGATGGCCGCGCAGGTCATAAGCAGGGTGAGGAAACTGTTCGGCGTGGAGATACCGCTGCGCGGACTGTTTGAAGAACCTACTATAGCCGGGCTAGCAGCTTTAATTGAGAAGGCCAGCGAGAGTGGCAATTTCGAGTTGCAAGCATCGTCTATCCCTTCTGTGGCCCGTAGCGACTTTCGTATGAAGCGCACTCCGCAAGGGGAATTAGTCGCACATAATGGAAGTCACGCGATAGGCGATAAGGACTATATTCAACCGCCAGCCGAAGACGTTTACGTGTTTCCGACTTCGTATGCCCAGGAGCGACTGTGGTTCCTCGATCAATTCGAACCGAATAATCCATTTTATAATGTGCCTGCTGCCGTTCGCCTTACCGGCTCGCTCGACGCGCGAGCGCTCGAAAGGAGTCTTAATGAGATCGTGCGGCGGCACGAAGCTTTGCGCACGACCTTCTCGACTTCGGGTGTCTCGCCGGTTCAAATAATCGCCCCGACCTTCACCTTGAGCGTCCCCATTATTGACCTTAGTGAGATGCTTGAAATGGAGAGAGAGGTGCAGGCGATGCGGATGGCTTCAGAGCAGGCGCAGCGGCCTTTCGACCTGACTCAATTGCCGTTAGTCCGCGCCTCCTTGTTGCGGCTCAAGGCAGACGATCACGTGCTGATACTTGTAGTGCACCACATCGTTTTTGATGGCTGGTCGCTAGGCGTCTTCATGCGAGAGATTGCCTCGCTGTACGAAGCTTTTTCCGTTGGCGAGCCTTCGCCGCTTCCTGAGCTTTCCATACAATACGCGGATTTCTCGATGTGGCAGCGGGATCGGTTGCGCGGCGAAACGCTCGAATCGCATATCTCGTACTGGAAGGATCAACTGGCCGACGCGCCCACACTGCTCGAACTGCCCGCCGACAGGATGAGACCGCGCGTCCAATCATATCGAGGCGCGCTTCAATCATTCAGAATCAGTAAAGAGCTATCGCGCGAACTGAAGGACTTGAGCCAGCGCGAAGGCGTAACGCTTTTCATGACGCTGCTCTCAGCATTCTACGTTTTGCTGCATCGCTGCACGGGACAAGGGGACATCGTCGTCGGGACCCCGGTCGCCAATCGCAATCATCTCGATACGGAGAAGCTGATCGGAGTCTTCATCAACGCTCTTGCGCTGCGCGTCAGGTTAGAAGGCAGTCTGAGTTTTCTCGAGCTTTTGTATCGCGTTCAGCAAGCAACTATGGGGGCATACACCCACCAGGACTTGCCGTTTGAAAGACTTGTCGACGAGTTATCGCCGGAGCGCAGCATGAGTCACCAGCCATTCTTCCAGGTGCTGTTCATTCTGCAGAACGCCCCGACGATTCCGCTGAGGCTTGAGGGCCTGACGCTGGACATTCTGGAAGTCGATAAGGCGGCGGCAAAACTCGACCTGACGCTCTCAATGCAAGAGACCGATGATGGGTTAGCCGGGGCCATAGAGTACAACACAGACCTGTTCGATATAACGACGGTCGCGCGGATGGCTGAGCAGTTTCAGAGAGTGCTCGAAGCTATATCAGCCGATCAGAAGCAGCAGATTTCCGAGATACCTCTCTTGAGCGAGCAGGAGCGAGATCGAATGCTGGTCGAGTGGAACGATACGGAAGTCGTCTATCCGCAGGGAGCATTCATCCACGTAATGTTCGAGGACCAAGCGAGGCGAACGCCGGACGCGGCGGCGGTGGTGTTTGAAGGCGAGTGCCTCAGTTACGACCAACTGAACAAACGAGCTAATCAGTTGGCGAGTTACCTGCGAGCGAAAGGCGTTGGAAGCGAAGCGATAGTCGGCATCTGCCTCGACAGGTCTTTGAACATGGTCGTCGGGCTGCTCGCCATTCTCAAAGCCGGTGCGGCGTATATGCCGCTCAACCCAGATCACCCGAACGAGCGACTCGCCTTCATGCTCAGGGACGCGCAGGCGCCTGTGCTGCTGACGGAGCGTCGGCTCGCCGAGAGAGTCCCCGATTATAACGGGGAGGTCATATACCTCGATTCGGACTGGTCGGCGATCGCCACGCACGGACAACAGAACGCCCCGAACGAAGCAAGATCGGACAGCCTTGCTTACGTCATCTACACGTCGGGGTCAACGGGCTGGCCGAAGGGAGTGATGAACACGCATGGCGCGATTGCGAATCGACTGCTGTGGATGCAGGAGGCGTATGGCCTGACCGAAGCAGACCGCGTGTTGCAGAAGACGCCTTTCAGCTTCGATGTCTCTGTGTGGGAGTTCTTCTGGCCGCTGATGACGGGCGCGCGCCTGGTCGTAGCTCAGCCCGGAGGCCATCAAGATGCTGCTTATCTGGTAAAGCTGATCGCACGGGAAAAGATCACGGTTGCCCATTTTGTTCCATCAATGCTCCGGGTGTTCCTGGAACAGGAAGGGCTTGAGGAGTGCGGCTCGCTGCGGAAAGTCATTTCCAGCGGCGAGGCTCTGTCGATCGAGTTGCAAGAACGCTTCTTCGCCCGACTGCGGGCACAGTTAGATAATCTCTATGGCCCGACCGAGGCGGCCGTAGACGTGACACGTTGGACTTGCGTGCGCGATAGCAAACATCATGCGGTGCCGATCGGGACCCCCATCGCCAACACGCGCCTTTATATACTCGATCCCAACTCGCAGCCGGTGCCGACAGGCGCGCCGGGCGAACTGCACATAGCAGGGGCGAACCTGGCGCGAGGATACGTCAGCCGCCCGGACTTGACGGCGGAGAGGTTCATCCCCGACGCGTTCGCTGCCGAGCCGGGCGGGCGGCTTTACCGGACCGGGGACCTGTGCCGCTACCTGCCGGACGGGAACATCGTCTTCTTAGAGCGCATTGATAACCAGGTGAAGGTCCGGGGCGTGAGGATAGAGCTGGGCGAGATCGAGTCGGTGATGAGCACTCACCCGCATGTGAGGGAGGCGGTCGTAGTGGTGCGGGAGAAGGATAGAGGAGAGAAGATGCTGATCGGTTACGCGATGAGCGAAGGGGCTGAGAAGGTGAGCGCGAGCGAGATCAGGGACTACTTGAGGGAGAGGCTGCCCGACTACATGGTGCCTGCCGGGTTCGTCATGCTCGATGAGATGCCGCTGAACTCAAACGGCAAGATTGACCGCAAGGCGCTGCCGCGGTGGGAGGCCACCTCGGCTGCGGGCGACCGGTACCAGGGGCCCAGGACGTATGTCGAGCAGGAGCTGTGCGAGATGTGGGAGGAGGTGCTGGGCGTAGAGCGGGTGGGGATAAGCGACAACTTCTTTGAGATAGGTGGGCACTCGCTGATGGCCGCGCAGATCATAAGCAGGGTGAGGAAAGTCTTCGGCGTGGAGATACCGCTGCGCGGACTGTTTGAAGAACCTACTATCGAACGCTTGGCAATGGCGATTGTAAAGACTCAAACCGAGACGCTCGACAGCGAAGAGGTTGCCAGAATTCTCGCAGACCTTGAAGTGGTTTCCGACGCTGAAGTTTAGCCGCGAATCAGCAGAACAGCCGCCCGAGATTGTCCGGCAACAAGCTCAGCAACATGAGGAGAATAATCATATGTTCATCTCAAGGATTGACAACATCCTCGGCAAAGATGCGCTAGCGAGCGTGCGCAAGATTCTTGAAACATCCAAATTCGTAGACGGCAAGATTTCGGGCGGGAATGCGCGGAATAAGAATAACCTTGAATTAGCCCCCGAATCCGAGAAGTACGTGGAGGTGATCAATATCATCGAACGAGCCGTCAGAGAGAATGTTGAGTTTAACCTCACAAGCTTTCCCCGTTATATGACAAGACCCATCATCAGCCGGTATGAGGCAGGCATGTTTTACAAAGAGCATGTCGACCTTCCGGTTATGGGGTTCATGTCTATGGGCCAGCCCATGGGGCGGTGGCTCAGTCCGGTCGGCCAGAATTATGTTAGGAGTGATTTGTCGATGACATTATTCCTCAACGACTCCGAATCTTATAGCGGGGGCGAGCTGATGTTTGAAGGGGTTGGGGGGGCTACAAAAGTTAAACTGGACGCCGGTTCTGCAATTCTTTACCCGACCGGCTCTAGACACTCGGTTGCACCGATCACAAGGGGTATTCGTTACGCCGCAATATTATGGATTCAAACCCTGTTTCCTACCGAAGCCCAGAGGCGGGCTGTTTATGACGCTCGTAGATTGTTGGAGATGGTTTCGAATATCGCTCCTCAATCGGAAGCGCACAATCTGGCTCAAGAGAGTTTCTATAACCTGTGTCGAATCTTCGCCGAAGTATAACCGGTTCGCGTCTGGGCTTGCGTCCCTCGACAATCGGCGCTGGAGCGGAGCTCGACACTATGTAATCACCGCGCGGTGATGCCGCCTCGGCTAGCAATCCACAATCTGTCAACTCCGAGCGCCTCAAGCGATCAGGCAATATCAGCTCATCGATTTATGAGAGAAGAAATGTACGTAATACCGACGTCATACGGACAACAGCGGCTCTGGTTCTTAGACCAGCTGACACCTCATAACCCTGCTTTCATCATAGCCGTCTCGTTAAGGCTGCAAGGATCACTCGACCTGTGCGCTTTGCATCGTAGCCTCAATCACATTTTTACTCGGCACGAGTCTCTTCGCACCTGCTTCGCATCTCAAGACGGCTCTCCCGTCCAGGTCATCTGCCCTGATCTGACAATAGACCTCCCCGTCATAGACCTGACTTCGGCTGATCAGGAAGCTCGCCTTGCAGAGGCAGACATGATTACATCGCTGGTATCGGGCCTCCCCTTCGATCTGGGGTCGGCTCCGCTGATGCGCGTCTGCCTGCTGAAGCTCGCCGAAGATGACTATAAGATGGTTCTGGCAATCCATCACATAATCTGCGACGGGTGGTCTATGGCCGTTTTCTATCGGGAGATGGCTACCTGCTACGAAGCCTTCTCGTCGGGCAGAGAACCGGAGTTGGAAGAGCTGGCGATCGGGTACGCCGACTTCGCTTTGTGGCAAAGGGATGATGAACAGAGTATGCTGCCGGAGCAGTTGGAGTACTGGGCTGAGCAGTTGCGAGGGAATCTTCCGGTGCTTGCCTTGCCTACGGACCGGATCAGGTCTGTGGTGCAGTCATATCACGGCCAGAGGCTTTATCTTGAGATACCTGCTCATCTGGTCGCCGCGCTGCGGGCCTTCGCCCTCGACCACCGCGCCACGCTCTTTATGACCCTGCTTTCGGCCTTCTTCGCCCTTCTTCATCGCCTCAGCGGACAGTCCGACATCACCGTCGGCACGGCCATCGCCGGTAGGACCAGACCCGAGACTGAGCCGCTTATCGGGCTCTTCCTTAACACGCTCGTGCTGCGCGCCTCGCCC
>DASUNP010000108.1:0-1859 GCA_036277095.1 Blastocatellia bacterium | reverse complement strand
GGCACAGACAAGCATCTACATACTCGACGTGAGGCAGGAGGTGGTGCCGATAGGAGTGGCCGGCGAGTTGTACACGAGTGGAGAGGGGCTGGCGAGGTGCTACGAGGGGAGGGCGGAGCAGACGGCCGAGAGGTTCGTGCCGGACCCCTACAGCGGGCGCGCGGGGGCGAGGATGTACAGGACGGGAGACTTATGCCGGTACAGAGGAGATGGAGAGATAGACTACCTTGGGCGAGTAGACCAGCAGGTGAAGGTGCGAGGCTACCGCATAGAGCTGGGCGAGGTGGAGGCTGCGCTAGTGTCGCACCCGATGGTCAAGGAAGCGGTCGTGGTGGTGAGGGAGGTGAGAGAGGCAGACAAGAAGCTGGTGGCATACGTCGTCAGTGCAGGCGGAGAGGAAGTGACCGCGAGCGAGATGAGGAGGCACCTGAGAGAGAAACTGCCTGACTACATGGTGCCGACGGCATTCGTGAAGCTGGATAAGCTGCCGATGACGCCTAACGGGAAGGTGGACCGCAAAGCGTTGCCGGCCTACAAGGCAGAGAGCGGGGCAGGGGCAACAGAAGGCAGACAGGCCAGCGAGGTCGAGCAAGTGGTTGCGGGGATATGGAAGGAGGTGCTGGGGGTAGAGGAGGTAGGGATAGAGGAGAACTTCTTCGAGGTGGGAGGGCACTCGTTGTTGGCGACGCAGGTGATGGCGAGGGTGAGGGAGGCGTTTGGGGTGGAGATGGAGTTGAGGAGGATGTTCGAGGCGGCGACGGTCGCCGATCTCTCCCTCCTTATTGAGAAGGCCAGGAACAACGGCACCAAAGTCAAAAAGAAGGCTATAACACGTGTCTCGCGAGAGCTTTATTCTGTGAAAGTATCGCCAGATGGGGAGATCACAATACCAGACAAAGTGAAGATCAGGTAATCAAAGGGTAAAGGCAATGAGAGAAAAAGTATATGTCATATCAGCATCCTATGCTCAACAGCGGCTCTGGTTTCTCGACCAACTTGACCCACTTAACACGGCATTTATTATCCCTGTCGCCCTCAGCTTGCGCGGCCCCCTCGCCGTTTCCGCTTTGTATGATTGTCTCAACCTCCTCATCTCACGACACGAGTCTTTTCGCACTTGCTTCACTTCTCGTGATGGCTCTCCCGTCCAGATGATCTGTCCCTCGCTCTCTTTAGACCTGCCCCTCATCGACCTCTGCTCGCTCGACTACTCGGTTGCCCGCCGAACAGCCCTCGATCTAGCTTCACAGCTTTCGAGCATCCCTTTTGATCTCTCTTCTCCTCCGCTGATGCGCGCCTGCCTCATCAAGCTCTCTGAGCAAGAGCACCTGCTGGCACTGGCAATCCATCACATAATCTGCGACGGGTGGTCTATGGCCGTTTTCTATCGGGAGATGGCTACCTGCTACGAAGCCTTCTCGTCGGGCAGAGTGCCTCAGCTGCCGGAACTCGATATACAGTATGCCGACTTCGCCCTCTGGCAGAACGATATGCTTGAGAGAGATGACGAGCAGTCATCGCTGCGTGAGCAACTGCAGTACTGGGCCCAACAGCTTGGCGGTGATATCCCGCTGCTAGCTCTGCCGACAGACCGCAACAGGCCAGCCGTGCAGTCATATCACGGCCAGAGGCTTTATCTTGAGATACCTGCTCATCTCGTAGGCCGGCTGCGGGCCTTCGCCCTCGACCACCGCGCCACGCTCTTTATGACCCTGCTATCGGCCTTCTTCGCCCTTCTTCATCGCCTCAGCGGACAGTCCGACATCACCGTCGGCACGGCCATCGCCGGTAGGACCAGACCCGAGACTGAGCCGCTTATCGGGCTCTTCCTTAACACGCTCGTGCTGCGCGCCTCGCCC
>DASUNP010000107.1:0-3130 GCA_036277095.1 Blastocatellia bacterium | reverse complement strand
GAATGTGTAAGTGACGGTGCCGAGGTTGGTCGCGCCGTCCTGGAGTTGCAGCGAAGCCGTGATCGTGCCGCCGCACGCGCCGCTGGCCGTGAAGGTGAAGTTTCTGCAAACAGTCGCGCCAACTGCTACCGCGCCGTAGTTTTGCGGGCCGCTCGGGCTCGTTACGCCGCCCGATGCCAGCAACGTGCCTACGAGATTAACAGTGGCTGAGGAGCCAGTGTTCGTGACGCAGAGGCTGACGGTCACTGTTTCGCCCGGATCGATTGCGCCGTTTGCGGGCGTGCAGCCTTCCGTGACGATTGTCGCGCCGCCCGCCTCGATGATTGCCGTCGGGGCGAGGCAGAGGTTAAGAATCGCGTTGCCGCCATTCGTCACCGTCACCATCCCGGTCGCCTGGCCGAAGCCCGCCTTCGATGCCTTCACATCGTAGGTTCCCGGCGCGGCAGTGATCGAATAGGTGCCGTTTGCAGGCGTCGTTCTGAAGAGACCGGCCGGGTTGGTCGTCTCGACAATCGCGCCATCAACGGGCAAGCCGGTCGCGCAGTTGGTGATCGTGCCGGAGAAAGTTCCGCGCGGCGCGGTCACGCAGCTCGGGTTGACTTTGAAGCTGAACACGCGCGTGTTCCAGTCGAAGGTCGCTGTCGGAGAGTCAGCATACTCAAACGCGGCCCAGAAGGTACAGTCATCCGCCGGGTCGGCGAACAGCGAGCTGTAGTCGCCCCACCGATTGGCCGTAGCAGTCTGCACGCCTTTGGTGACCGCCGCCAGAGCGTCGACTTCGCCCTGCGGCAGCGTGTTTACAGGGTCGGCCGCCAGACGGCCAGTATAGATAGCAGTCGGATTCAGCGCAGCCGGCACAGGTCCGGGAGCCGATGCGTTGGCAGCCAAAGCGATGTTGCCTTCGCCGTCCTGTGCAACGCTCGCCATCCAGAGGTCGCGGCCCGTAGGCGCGGCCGAGCCGGGAGCGTAGGTCGCCTGCTGGTTGATCGTGATGGCGCCTGTGCCGGGGTTGCGGCGCAGCTCCATCCATCGGATGCCGCCTTGATAGGTGGCCGCAGAGACAGGGTTGACGCCGCTGACGTTTACAGTCCAGTTGAGGACGTAAGATTGCACGCCGCCCGCAAGGACGCGGAAATTCAACGCGTGCATCAGACGGTCAGCAATCGAATCCAATCCTTCGCCCGGTGCAGGCTGTTGTATATCTGCACGGCCTCCCGGGTTGCGTGCGTCAAAGGCCGCAACAGCGATATCAGGCAGTTGAACCAGGGTCGAAGAGGCCGGAGTTACGAAGTTCGGTGTTAACACGAACGGGCGAAGAATATCGCCTTCCGGTCCAAACTCGTCCGCGAAAAACTCTATGAAGAGGTTCGGCGTGCCGTTAGGCGGCACAGTGTAGCCCTGATGATTCGTAGGCAGGAAGCCGCCATCGTTGGCCGTGGCGGAGTTGATGCCTATGATCTTGGCCGTAGGATCGCCGACGAGCACCTTCGCGCGCTCGAAGACGTAGAATCCTGCGCCGAGGAAGGGAGCCACACCCGGAGGCGTAAAGTCGTTGCTCGACATGTAATAGCCATCCGTCCACACCCCGATGTGTGGGTAGTCGACGAATCTGCCGGGGTTGGTCTTGAATTCATAAGCGAAGTAGGTGCCAGTCGGGTCGGGCGTCGTTGAGACGGCGACGTGCATGGCCATCCTATTCTGTGCGTCAAAGCGCAGGTTGAACTGGGCGATGAACCAGCGGTCGGCCATCCAGTCGTAAAGCACTATCGGGTCGCCGTCATCGTCCGCGGCGTTGGGTACGCCGGGGAGCAGTTGGCTGATTCTGACAGCCGGTCCGGCGGCGACGCCCGCCTTGCTGAATACCTGAACCATGCTGTTTGTCGTTATTACGACATGGTTAGGACCGGCGGCGGCGTTTGTGTCGGGAGGTGCGAATCGACCTCCGAACAGCCCCGCGCCAAAGTCCATGTCAGGCCCGTCAAAGTTCTGTATAGGGTTGGTGACGATATTGACGCCATCGGGCCTGTGCATGAAATTGTTGATTGCCGGATCGAGAAACGGCTCGGTCCTATTAGGATCTTGCGGGGGCCTGATCCTCTTAACGTTGGCCGGGTTTTTCTCCAGGTCCTCTTTTATCTTCTGGATCTTCGCCACGGTCTCGGCAGAGAGCGGCGTAGGCTTCACGTCCCTCAGCGCTTCAGTCACGCGGAAAAGGGTTGCCTGTGAAGAATGGACCTCATAGCTTGGCGCCTGCGGAGCCTTGCCAGTTCCGCTTCCACCTTTTTGACCTTGCACCACTCCAAAGAGCGTCGGCACAAGAAGCAGCAGAGAGCAAACAAATAAGGAGAGGACAATAACCCTTGATTTCGCCTTGCGTGAGGCAGAAGTCTCAGGGCGTGACCTCCCGGTTGACGAACGCCTGAAAACTGATCGAAGAGAATCTTTCATACAATATGGGTCCTCCCAAACCTGACGAGCATATTTTTGAAGAATCTGAGCTAATGTTTGCAGCCGAATACCGCTACTTCTAAAGCAACGATCCCTGACCGGCACGCTTTTCCGGCTACCGTGACGCCTGAAGGCACTGAGTATCTTTCGTGCCGCAGTGCCCAGCTTGTTCGTACTTTTGATGATTGTTGTCTGACCAGGAAAAATGGTGCAATTTCCTGAGGGTAAAGCCAGACGGCGCGTATACTAATCCGATTAAACCTATAAGTCAAGGGGAATAGGATAGAAATAGAGCTACGCCCGCAGCCTGCTTAGGAAGGAGAAAGAGGCGGGAGAAAAGATTTATTCAGTTTTAGGGATAAAGGCTGGACACAATCTCTGCCCAGCCTTTATCCGCTGGCTTTTTTGAGCAGCCGCTTACTTGGTCGAACCACCATTCAGTGGCGGCGGGCCGCCGGTGTTAGCGCAAGCGTTGTTGCTCATGTCCCTGTCCTGGATGCCGCATCGCTCTGTTCCGGGGGGTGCCTGTATCGATGCGTCTCCCGACTTCGTGTTCGTGCTCCAGTTCGCCCTCACTCGCGTTGCAGGCGTGTTGTGCGTCAGCCCGAACAAGCACGACCCCGGCCGGTTGCCTTCTATCTTGCCAAAGCCCGTGAACGGCGTCGGCGTGTTGGCGCAGAAG
>DASUNP010000106.1:0-51277 GCA_036277095.1 Blastocatellia bacterium | reverse complement strand
TGCTGTCAGCTCTGCTCGGTTCAAATACCCTCGCGCCACCCCCGCCCCTCCTATGTACATCTCGCCCGCCACCCCGACCGGCACCGGCTCCAGCCTCTCGTCGAGTATGTAGACCTCAGCGTTGGCGATCGGGCGGCCTATGGGCACGCTGCCTCGCACCTCGCCGTCACTACCTCGAAAGATCGTCGTCGTGATCGTTGCCTCCGTTGGCCCGTAGGCATTCTTCCACTCGATTTTGCCAGCGACGACTCTGTTCCACACCTCGTATCGCTCCGGCGACACCCGCTCGTTTCCAACGATGACAAGCCTCAGCCTCTCAGGCATCTTCACCTCGCCTGCGGTCATCTGGCTCACCCACTCGTGCCAGTAGGCCGACGGCAAGTTCAGCACGCTCAAAGCCTGTCGGTCGCACCTGTCAAGCAACTCTTCGATACTTTCAACGGACTTGTTGTGACCGACGACTATCGTAGACCCAGAGATGAGCGGCGAGAATACCTCCTCGGCTGCCACGTCGAATCCCACGGAGGCGAACTGCAGCAGCCGGTCGCCCGCTTGCAGGCCGTGGTGTGAGGCAAACGCGAGGCACTCGTTGACGAGCGAGCGGTGCTCTACGACTATGCCTTTTGGCAAGCCTGTCGAGCCTGACGTGTAGACTACATAAACGGCGTTGTCAGCAGTCGCGAGATTATCTAGATTCTGCTGGCTGTGAAGGCTAATCTCAGCAAAGTCAGTGTCAAGACAAATGGAGGTGACATGGTCAGGAAGAAGAAGGAGAAAACGGTTTTGAGTGATAACTACACGGGCACGAGTGTCATCGAGCATAAAGGCGAGGCGGTGGGAGGGATTAGAAGGATCAAGGGGAAGGTAGATCGCGCCCGCCTTGGAGACGGCGAGCATAGAGACGACCATCTCAAGGGAGCTATCGAGGCAAATGGCAACGACCTGCTCGGGGGCGACTGACAATGATCTCAAGTGGCGAGCCAGTTGATTGGCTCTCTCGTTCAATTCTTCGTATGTGATCTCTTGCTGGTCGGATACGACGGCAGTAGCCTGTGGGTTTAGCTCTACCTGCCGCTGAAAGAGTTGATGAACGCATTTATCAGCGGGGAAAGGTCTGGAGGTATGGTTGAAGCCGACAAGCAACTGTCGCCGCTCTGCATGGGTCATCAGAGGAAGGTGTGAGACGATCTGATGAGGGTCAGCGGCCAGGGCATTCAGCAATACTTCCATATGCCTCAGCATTCGCCTGATCACGGCCTCGTCATATCGTTGCCTCTCATATCCTATCTCTATGCTTAACTCTCTGCCTGGCAGCACAGCCACTGTTAGTCCGTAATTAGTCTCCTCCACTGACCTAACGTTGCTCACCGCCAGCCTCGCTCCTTCTTCCAACTGCTTCTTCAGCCCGGCTTCCACAGGGTAGTTCTCAAACACTAGTATGCTCTCAAACAATCGCTCTCCTGCTTCTGCTCCGCTCCAGCCCTGCACCTGCCAAAGGCTGCTGTACTCGTACTCTCGCTGCTCCACCTGCTTCTGCTGTATGGCTCTCAGCCACTCGCCCACCTGTTGATTTGTCGGCACTTCAACACGCATCGGCAGCGTGTTTATCATCAGCCCGATCATCTGCTCGACCCCTTCAAGCGCCATCCCTCTGCCGGATACTGTCACTCCGTAGATCACCTCCTGCTGCTGGCTGTAGCGGCTCATCAGCACTGCCCAGCAGCCTTGCAGAATCGTGTTGAGCGTGACCTGCTGCTGCCGCGCAAACCTGTTTAGCTTCCTGCTCTGCTGCTCCGACAATCTCAACGCCTGCTGCGTATAGCCCTGCCGCGAATTCTTGCCCCCACTTATCTCCACTCCCAGTTTCGCCGCCGCCTTCACTCCGCCAAGCTCTCGCTGCCAATACTGCTGCGCCTTGTTCTGGTCCTGCCTCATCACCCATTGTATGTAGTCCCTGTAGGGCCTCCTCCTATCTAGCCCCACCTGCTCGCCCCGCGTCCTGCTCTCATAGCAGGAGAACACCTCCTGCATCAGTGCCGCCGTGCTCCACCCATCCAGCAACAGGTGGTGGTGCTCCCACACGAAGTAGTGCTTATTATCCGCCACCCTCATTAGCCCTACTCTCATCAAAGGCGGCTGCCTGAAGTCGAACCCTCTACTCCTTCCCTCCCGCAGATACTCCTCCAGTTTCTGCCGCTGCTCATCTTCACCTATACCTCTCCAGTCCTGCTGCTCAATGCTCAACTCTGCTCGCCCGATTACGACCTGCAGCGGCTCGTCAACCTGCTCCCACTCGACTGCGGTACGAAGTATTGTGTGGCGGTCTATCACTCGCTGCCACGCCCAGCACAACGCCTCAAGCTCCAGATCTCCGGTAAGCTCGCAACTCATCTGCGTGACGTAGATGTCAGATCCGGGCTCATACAAGGAGTGAAACAGCATTCCCTGTTGCATGGGCGATAGCGGGTATATGTCCTCTATTTGCCGATAGCTTGCCGCAAGCCTGTTTAGATTTTCCTGATCCAGGCCAGCAAGCGGGAAGTCTGAAGCGGAGTATGCGGTTGAGGCTTGCGACCGGCACTGAGCTACGAGGCTATTGAGCGCGTCCGTGAAGCAGTCGGCCAACTGCTCTACTGATTCCCGGCCATAGAGGTTGCGGCTGAAGGTGAGCTGAATGTTGAGCTTGCCTTGAGCAACCCCGCAGTCAATCTCGATGATGTGGGCGCGACGACCTTGCGGGCTGCGAGCTGGTGAGTCGGGCTGCCGCCCTAAGCTGAACAGGGTTGATCCTGCCATAGATTGATCTAGCTGCCCAAGGTAGTTGAAGCTGATCTCTGCCTGTCGCAGCGACCTCATCTGTCGCTTGATCTGCTCGTCCGCTGTCAGATACCTCAGCACCCCATAGCCTATCCCTCGCTTTGGTATCTTCCTCACCTCCTCCTTCACTCGCTTTAAAGTCTCTGTCTCTGCTTCCCCCTCTCTGACCTCTACTACAACCGGATAGATAGTCGTGAACCATCCTACTGTCCGCGTCAGGTCCACTTCTTCTCCTATCTCCTCCCTTCCGTGTCCCTCCATATCAATGAGCAATTCTCGCTCTCCGCTCCACTTGCCATAGGCTAGCGCCAGCCCGGCCAGTAGCACCTCGTTTATCTGCGTGTGGTATGCTTCCGGCACTTCTTGCAGCAAGGCCTGCGTCTGCTGCCGACTAAGCTCTACGGCCACGACTTCTGTTGAGGCGACGGTGTTAAGGCCGTTCGGATAATCCACGGGCAGGGCGGGCAGTTGCCTGTCGAGCAGGTTGAGCCAGTAGCCGAGCTCCTGTTTGAGTTCGTCACTCTGAGCGTACTCGTTGAGCAGCAGCGCCCACTGCTTGAATGAAGTGGTCTTGGGCGGAAGGGCTACAGCATCACCTCCGGTGATCTGGTGGTAAGCGGTCTGAAGGTCTTCGAGCAGGATTCTCCAGGAGACCGCATCAACAGCGAGGTGGTGGATGACCATAAGCAGGCGGGCCGGCTTGCCACTGCCCAGGTCGAACAGGGCCGCTCGCACCAGTGGTCCTTCCGCCAAGTTTAAGCTCGACTGTAAATCGCTTGCGGCTGTGTTGATAGCCAGGCGCTGCTCCTCTTCGGTTAAATGGGAGAGGTCAAACTGAGTAAGCGCCTGATGATTTTCTGCTTCAGCGTTTGTCTGCTTCCACCCTTCAGCCTGCCGCTCGAAGCGAAGCCGCAACGCATCGTGGTGGTCAATCAATTGTTCTAGCGCCTCACTCAAAGCCGCTTGATCGAGCGATTGCCGGGCTTCAAGCAATACCGCCTGGTTGAAGTAATACGGTTCAGCCAAATCCTGTTCGAAGAACCACCGCTGTATGGGCGTGAGCATCACCTCTCCGCTCACCCTCTCCTGTTCCGCCTCAATGGCTTCAGTCGCCGCCGCCGCCGCCAGCTCGGCTATAGTCTGATGCTGAAATATATACCTCGGCGTTAGTCTCAGACCCGCCTGGTTAGCTCTTGCTACGACCTGTATGCTGAGGATGGAGTCCCCGCCAAGCTCGAAAAAGTTGTCGTGTATCCCCACCTGTTTAAGGCCAAGAAATTCCATCCAGATGTCGGCTAACAACTTCTCTTTTTTCTCCACGGGTGGGACGAATGCTTGAGACAATTCGGGCCGCATCGAGTCCGGCTCAGGAAGCGCGCGACGATCTATCTTTCCATTCGCAGTCACAGGCATCCGGTCCATCCTGACGAATGCGGATGGGACCATGTACTCCGGCAGTTTTTCTTTCAAGTATGTTCTTATCTCGCTCGCCGCTATTTCCGCCTCATCTTTACTTACTAAATAACCCACCAGCCGGTTCTCACCTGGTAAACTCTCTCGCACCATCACTATGGCCTGTTCGACGGCCGGGTGCGATTCCAGAACCGCCTCTATCTCTCCTAGCTCTATGCGGAAGCCTCGGAGTTTGACCTGCTGATCTACTCGGCGCTGGTATTCTATATTCCCATCCGGCAAATAGCGGGCGAGATCGCCTGTCCGGTAGAGTCGTGCTTCGGGTTGTTTGCTGAACGGGTTAGGGATGAACTTCTCCGCCGTCAGTGCGGGTCTGCGCCTGTAGCCCCGCGCCAAGCCATCGCCGCCTATGTATAGTTCCCCCGCAACGCCTATGGGTACCGGCTGCAAGTGCGCATCCAGCAGGTAGACTTGAGTGTTCGAGACCGGGCGGCCTATATGAGGCGCGACATCTGCGCGCGGGGTTGGCGCGAGCGGGGCTGATGTTGCCACCACAGTATTCTCGGTCGGGCCGTAATTATTTACGAGGCGGAATGGCAGCCCATCATCGGGATGCTTGCGCAGCTTGTCCCCGCCTGTATGCAGCAATCTGAGCCTGATCCCTCGCGGCCACTTCTCGTCCAACACGGCTTCCGCCAGGGGCGTCGGGAGATATGTTACAGTGATGTTGTTGGCCGCGAGAAACTCTACGATCTTTGAAGGCTCCGCCAGGGTTTCCTTGTCCACGATGTGAAGGGTCGCCCCGCTGACCAGATATGGCCAGAGCTCCCACGTCGAAGCATCAAAGGCCAGCCGCGCCACCTGTGTAGTCCGGTCGTCGGCTGTGATGCCGTAAACGTGCTGATGCCACGCTATAAGGTTGCTGACGCTCGCATGCTGTACTTCGACCCCCTTGGGAAGGCCTGTCGAGCCGGAAGTGTAAATCACGTAGGCGAGACTAGAGGCGCTCTGGCCGCCGCTCTTGTTTACCGCGCTCTGTCGCGCTACCGAGGGCCAGTCGCTATCCAGACGCACTACGGGCATTTCAATCTGTGGGAGCGCCTCGATCAGACCTTTGTGCGTCATTAGCACCTTCACCTCTGCGTCTTCAAACATGAAAGCCAGGCGCTCTTTAGGATATTCCGGATCGAGCGGTAAGTACGCGCCGCCTGCTTTCAGGATTCCGAGCAGCCCCACTATCATATCCAGTGACCGCTCGACGCAGATGCCCACCAACACCTCCGGCCCCACGCCGAGACCCCGCAGGTAATTCGCCAGTTGATTCGTTCTCCGGTCCAACTCCTGGTAGGTTAATTGCTGTTGCTCACACACCAGAGCAACCTCGTGGGGCGTTCGCGCGGCCTGCTCTTCGAACAGATGATGAATGCACTTATCACGCGGGAAATCGGCCCCGGTGTTGTTCCAATCAATCAGCGATTCCCGTTCAGATTCGGTCAAAAGCGGCAGAGTGGAAATGGGGCGATGCGGGTCGGCGACTACGGCTTCGAGCAGGATTTGGAAATGGCTTATCATCCGGCTGATCGTCGCGTCGTCGAACAAATCTTTGCTGTACTCAAAGTACCCGACCAGCCCCGTTGCCGTCTCGCTAATTGAGAGCGCCAGGTCCAGCTTCGCCGTGTCGTTGTGCACGTCAACGGGTTTTAGACTCAGCCCTGGAAGCTCCAGCGCCGGCATCGGGACGTTTTGAAAAACGAGCATCACATTGAACAGCGGGTTGCGGCTCAGGTCACGCTCAGGCTGGAGTTCTTCGACAATCTTCTCGAATGGGAGGTCTTGATTTGCATATGCCCCGAGAGCAACTTCCTTCACGCGGCGAAGCAGATCGGAAAAAGTCGGATCGCCTGAAAGATCGGCTCGCAGCACCAGCGTATTGATGAAACAGCCTATCAGCCCCTTAATCTCGCTCTGATTGCGATTGGCGATAGGAGAGCCTACGACAATATCTTGCTGAGCTGTGTAGCGGTGGAGCAAAGTCGCAAACGTCGCCAGCAAAGTCATAAACAGCGTGGCCCCTTGCTTATCACTCAACTGCTTTAGCGATTCGGTGAGGCTGGAGGACAGCGACAGCCATTGCTTGCCACCCCGGAAGCTCGGCACGGGAGGACGGCGCCGATCGGTAGGAAGATCCAACACCGTAGGGATGCCTTCGAGTTGTTGTCTCCAATACGAAAGTTGCTTTTGAAAAGCCTCTTCCTGAAGCCACTCTTGCTGCCAGGCCGCAAAGTCCCCATACTGCACGGGCAGATCAGACAGCATAGGGCTTCTGCCGGTCATAAAAGCTTCGTAAAGTACCCCTATCTCCGTCAGCAACACACCGATAGACCATTCGTCGGAGATGATATGGTGCATCATTAGCAGCAGGATGTGATCGTCTTCGGCCAGGCGCAGGAGCTTTACACGCATCAAAGATTCCTGCCCTAGATCGAATGGCTGCTGTGCTTCGCGCGCGGTGAACCTCGCCGCCTCCGCCTCACTGTCGTCGACTCCCGACAGGTCCACTACAGAGATCGATAAGGTAAGCGCGGGCGCGATCATCTGCACTGGTTGTCCGTCAACCGTCACAAAGCTTGTTCGCAGGACCTCGTGCCGCGCTACTACTTTATTGAAGCTTCGCTCCAATGCGGCCACGTCGAGGTGGCCTGTCAACCGAACAACCGCAGGGATGATATAGAATGGGTTTCCGGGCACCAGCTTGTCGAGAAACCACAGCCTTCGTTGCGAAAAAGAGAGCGGAGCACGGCCCCGCTCCGGACGCGGAGGGATTGAAGGCGCTTCTATAGCGCCCGCCGCTTTACCCCGCAGCAATTTTTCGAGCAAAGCTCGCTTTGCCTCTGATAGATTAGACCGCCGTGTGGCAAGATCCTGCTTAGACATTTGCGCCCCTCTGGAAAGTATCTTTGATTTAGTATGAATTCGGTTTTGGAGAATTTAAGAGGACGCCTACCGCAATCTCAAGACAGCGCGTTCAGAAAACTGCGGGCGTCATCATCGGTCAGCCCTTCTACTTTTTCAATCAGCGATTCCTCGATTGCGAGAGCTAGCCCCGCGATGGTCGGCGTCTCGAATAGTTTGTACAAGGGCAAATCTACTTCGAACGCCTCACGCAGTTGGGATAAGAGCTGAGTGGCCAGCAGCGAATGCCCTCCGAGGCTGAAGAAGTCATCGTAGACGCCGACCTGATCTGTGCCCAGAAGCTCTTGCCATATGCGAGCAAGGGCTTGCTCAACCTCATTGCTGGGCGCTACGTAATCGGTTCCCAGATTGGGCCGCGGGTGTGTCACCATCGATAGAGTGACTTTTTCAGGCTCTTCGATTGCACCGGGGACGAGCGTTTGTATTTGCGGCTCGATCCAGTAACGCTGGCGCTCAAACGGATAGGTCGGCAAAGGCACACGGCGGCGCTGCTCTCCTGCATGAAATTCCGACCAATCAATTTTCACCCCCGCCAGCCAGAGCTTGCCGAGCGTCGTAAGCAAGAAGGCCACATCCGAATGGCTTGCATTCGGATGGCGCAGTGAGGGCAGCACCGCTCGTGCCGTCCTGCTTTCCCGGTGCTGTGCGGCCAATGTGGTTAACGTGTTGCCCGGACCGACCTCAAGCAGTACGCCATCAAACCCGTTCAACAAATGCTGTAAGCCCTCTTGAAAGCGAACGGTCTCTCGCAGGTGCCTGGCCCAGTAGGTTGGGTTTGTCGCTTCCGCCTCAGTGACCCAGCCGCCCGTCACGTTTGACACGTAAGGGATTCTCGGCGCATTCAGTCTTACCCTTCTGACCTCCTCGGTGAATCGTCCAACGATAGGTTCCATCATCACGGAATGAAAAGCGTGCGAGGTGCGAAGACGGCGACAGTGGGCTCCTTTTTCGGCAAGTCTATTTTCGAATTCTTCTATGACATCGGCGGGGCCGGAGACGACACAACTGGAGGGGGAATTGATCGCAGCCAGAGAGAGATTCTTGCCCAACAGGGCGCGGACATCATCACTCGCGAGTTGGACCGCGAGCATCACACCTGAGGGTAACTCCTGCATTAACCGCGCCCGCGCGGCCACAAGCCGCAGGGCATCTTCAAGCGTGAAGACCCCCGCCAGACAAGCTGCTACGTACTCGCCTATGCTGTGGCCGATCATCGCGCGCGGCCGCACCCCCCACCGCATCCACAACCGGGCGAGCGCGTAATCGATCACAAACATGGCCGTTTGAGTCATGAAGGTCTGGTCCAATAACTGCGCAGCATCTCCCTGCTTCGCTTCATCCGGGTATATTACGTTGCGCAGATCAACCCCGAGGGCGGGATTGAGAATCTCGGAGCAGAGATCAACCTGTTTACGAAACTCGTCCTCAGCCTGATAAAGGTCCAGCCCCATATTCACATATTGCGACCCTTGCCCCGAGAACATAAAAACAACTGCGGCGTCAACGCCGTCGTGCAAGGATGTAAATACTCGCCGGGGGTCAAGCGTTTCGAAAGCCGCCTGCGCGTCTTTCAGGTCGCGGCAAACGATTACACGCCGGTAGTCGAAAGCCCTTCGGCCAACCTGCAATGTGAAAGCCACATCGGCAAGGTTGGCATTGGGGTTTCGATCGAAATACTCGGAAAGATTCGAAGTCCCCGCTTCAAGAGCGGAGCCGGTCTTGGCCGACAGCATCAGCAGGTGATAGGGGCGAGACGATCCAGGCGTATCAATCTGGGGGGCCTCTTCAAGAATGGCATGGACGTTAGTGCCGCCCATCCCGAACGAGCTGACCCCGGCCCGGAGAGGTTTGCCGTGACTCTTCCATTCCGCGAGCGTGTTGTTGACATAAAACGGGCTGTTAGCGAAATCGACTTTCGGATTTGGCCGCTCGAAATGCAGGCTGGGCGGCAGCTTCTTCTCCTCAAGGGCTTTGACCACTTTAATCAATCCCGCAACTCCCGCCGCTGCGTCGAGGTGTCCGATGTTTGTCTTCACCGAGCCGATCGCACAAAACCCCTTCCTGTCTGTCGTGGTGCGAAAGGCTTCCCGCAGGGCCGCGACCTCGATCGGGTCGCCAAGCTCAGTTCCGGTCCCGTGCGCTTCCACATAGCTGATCGTCTCAGCGCCCACTCTAGCCATTGCTTGCGCTTCTGCGATGACCACCGCTTGAGCGTTCACGCTGGGGGCTGTAAATCCGGCTTTCATTGATCCGTCATTGTTGATGGCCGAGCCTTTGATTATCGCGCGGACCGAGTCTCCGTCTGCGAGCGCATCTTCCAACCGCTTTAACAGAACTACCCCCACTCCGTCGCCGCCGACAGTTCCATTGGCCCTCGCGTCAAAGGCTCTGCAGTGTCCGTCGGGCGAGAGGATGCCGCCCCCTTGATAGAGGTAGCCCGACTTTTGCGGGATTCTTATTGAAACCCCGCCGGCCAGTGCCATGTCACACTCGCCATTGAGCAGGCTCTGGCAAGCAAGATGGACTGCGACCAACGAAGTGGAGCAGGCACTTTGAACCGTGATGCTCGGACCCGACAGGTTCAGTTTGTAAGAAACCCGCGTGGCCAGGAAGTCTTTGTCGCTAGCGATCAGCAGTTGGAGCGGGCCGAATGACTCCATCAACTCCCTGTTCGAGTAGAGGCTCAGTAAGTAGGTGTTCATGCTTGTGCCCGCGTAAACACCTATCCGCCCGCCATAATTCTCGCAGTCATAGCCCGCACTCTCGATGGCTTGCCAGGCGCATTCCAGCAACAAGCGGTGCTGCGGATCTAGAATCTGTGCCTCTCTGTGATTGAAGCCGAAGAAGGTGGCGTCGAACAGATCCACGTCGGCAACTACGCCTTTTGCCTTGATGTAATTGGGGTCGCTGAGCACGTAGGGCGGGACGCCCGAAGCCATTAACTCCTCATCAGTAAAAAACGAGATCGATTCCACACCTTCTTTAAGGTTCTTCCAGAACTCGTCGACGTTCTTTGCGCCGGGGAAACGACACGCCATCCCGACGATAGCGACTTCTGAAGCGGACAGGCTATCGATTATCTCCGGGTTGTTCATCAAATCCTCATTAATGTTTCAATCGCGTTCAATCCATCAATTGCTTTTACTCGTTCTTGATTGCCGTGTGAATGGCTTTGGGTTGCTGCTTCCTTCTCATCAACGCCCGGCGAGTTTCGGCTCGACCTTGTATTTCTTGAAGCGACGCGTCGCCGGTTTGGTCACTGCTCAAATGCTTTGCCAGAGAGCTTACGGTCATGTACTTGAACATATCCATCATAGATAGCTTTCTGTTCAGAATCGTTTCGAGCTTGCTATGAACCTTCTCCATCAGTACCGGGGTTCCGCCGATGTCAAAGAAATTGTCGCTGACGCCGACCGTATCGGCCCCGACCACTTCTTGCCAGACTGCGACGATAGTTTTTTCCAGTTCGGTCCGAGGCGCGGCGGCTGCCGATTCCAGGCGACGAACATCAGCTGCGCGAGTCGAGCCTCCTCTTTTGTTACTCGCTTCTTTCACCAGATTGAGGTAATCGAGACTCGACATAACCGAATCGGCATCAACCCCGAAATCAATCAGGCAAGCTATTTCATCTACGCCTGCAGCTTTAAGCTTATCAATCATCTGGAGACAGGTGTCCGGTGTGCCGAACAACCCGCATGTCTCGTAGTACCGATTGAACGCGTGAGCCACCAGCGCGTCCACGTTTTGTTCTGTGATGTGCTTTGGATCAACTTCTAAACCGGCGCCTTTCGCGAGGCCGATGAGCAGGTCCAGAGAGCTTTTCAGGTAGTTGCAAAAAGGCACCCGCACCTTCTCGCGCACGCGGTCGAAGTCATCGCCAACGAAAGTGTGAAGCATCAAAGTCACATGACCTGATCCTTCGTGACCGTGCTCGCGCCAGGCCTTGCGATAGATGGCGATCTTTTCCGCCACCAGCTCGACGCTCTGACCGAGCAAGTGAGTAAGCATGTTAGCGCCGATCTCACCGGCCATTTGGAAAGTCTCGACGGTCCCGAAAGCTGTGACCCATACCGGAAGCTCGCGCTGAACCGGTCGCGGAAGAATTCTTACCTGAACTTCGTTCCCGGCGCCGCCGATGAAAGGTATTGATTCGCCTCGCCATAGCCTGCGGACAGTCTCAATATGACGAGCCATCACCTCTCTGCGGTCGGCAAAGTTCTCAGGCGCAAAAACGAAATCGTCAGCGTGCCAACCTGATGCGAAAGATAACCCCACTCTTCCCTTTGACAGGTTGTCGACCACAGACCATTCTTCAGCAACCCTGATCGGGTTATGAAGCGGCAACACTATGCTGCCTGCCCTGATCTGAATCCGCTCGGTGATCGTCGCGATTGCAGCGCCGGTCACAGAGGGGTTCGGGTACAAGCCGCCGAACGCATGAAAATGGCGTTCGGGGGTCCAGACTGCTGAGAAGCCGTGGAGGTCCGCGAACTTCGCGCCTTCGATTAGTAATTTATACTTGTCTTCGGCGGCCTCATCGTCGTCGCTCGCGAAGTAGAAGAGGCTGAAATCCATCTGTTTATCCTTCTGATCGCCTGAATGCCTTAAGCGATCAGGCGATACATCACTCGATAGCGGTAACTCCGATATGCGCTGGCGGGGATTTGCAACCGCCGCGCTTATCAAGCTTTCGAAATCTTTTGCCAGTCGATCAATCGTTGAGGCGTCGAAAAGGTCTGTGTTGTATTGCAGGCTGGCGGCGAGTCTCTCCTCCGAATCTACCACTGTCAGGGTCAAGTCCAGCATAGATGCTTGCTGCTCAAGCTTCAATGATTCAAGCTCGATCCCCCCCAGATCTATCCGCCTTCCCGCCTCACCTGCCAGAAAAGAGAGCACTGTCGGGTCGCCGCTCTCATACAAGACAAACATAACTTGAAAGAGCGGCGAACGGCTCGGGTCGCGGGCAGGTTGGAGGCGCTCGACCAATAGGGGGAAAGGATAGTCCTGGTGGCCGAGAGCATCCAGCACAGTCGAGCGCGCCTGGCCGAGTAGCGTTCTAAAGTCCGGGTCACCTGAAAGATCCCCACGTAACACGACAGGGTTATGAAAGAAGCCGACTACATTCTGAAAATCTTTCTTGCGAGTTCCGATTGGCGGAGAGCCTATCAGAATCTCTTTCTGACCGGTCCAGCGATACAGCAACGTCTGTAGTGCCGCCAGCAGAGCCGTGAAAAGGTTTACCCCCTCCGTCTGTGCGAATGCTTTGACTCGTCGGGTTAACTCTTCGCTCAGCTTGAAGGTCTGTGTTGCCCCTCGAAAAGTTTGCGATTGCAGCCGAGGCCGGTCAGTCGGAAGATTCAGCACAGTTAGATCACCGGCCAGTTGCTTTCGCCAGTAATCCCAGAGCTTCTCTCCTTGCGGCCCCTCCAGCATTTCAGCCTGCCAGTTAGCGTAGTCCAGGTATTGTACGGCGAGCTCCGGCAGCAGGGCCTCGACGCCTGCTTTTTCCGCTGCATAGAGTGTGCGGAGTTCATCAAGGATTATTACGAAAGATATGAAATCGACTACGATGTGGTGCATCGTAAGCAGGAGTACGTGTTCCTCGGCTGACCGTGTGAACAGACTCACGCGCAGGACAGGTCCCCTTTCCAGCTCAAAAGGGCGATGAGATTCTTCAACCAGGCGGCTCATCAACTCGTCCCGACTCAAGCCCGAAACATCTACCTGTTTGAATTCCACCGCTTGATGTTCTTGGACCTGCTGAACCGGTCTGCCTTTGATCGCCGGAAAAGTAGTCCTTAAAGAAGGATGGCGGTCAATCAGTTTTTGAAAAGCGCGGTGTAAGGCCGAGACATCGATGGCAGAACTGGACTGCGCCGCGAGCATTACGTTGTAAGCAGCGCTCTGCGGCGTAAGCTTCTGAAGGAACCACAAGGCTCGTTGACCATAAGAGAGCGGGCCTGTGCGGCTCACTAAATCCTGCTCGATTAGCTCGGTCATAATTCTAAGATTCACCGCAGAGACACAGAGAACACAGAGCGGGCACAGAGAAAACGTATTAGAGAGAAGATAATTCTGCTCTGCGTGAACTCTGCGCTCTCTGCGTCTCTGCGGTGAAATGTGCTCTCAAGGCTTGCTTTTCATTCGTAGCTGTTTTCGGAATTGCTCGCGCTGCTTCATTGCTTCTCTGCGAGTCTCGACCTGCGCTCCGCTCTGGCGATGAACTGCGCCCTCGACTTCTGCGCGAGTCAAGTATCTGGCTAGAGAGCTTATGCTTGTGTAGGTGAAGACTTCTACCATCGATATGTCTCGGTCTAAGGCGTCGCGCAGCTTGCCGCAAGCCTGAGCCATGAGGAACGAATCGCCACCAAGATCAAAGAAGTTGTCGTTAAGGCCCACCTTGTCGACATGCAGCACTTGCCGCCAGACTGCGGCGATAACTTTTTCCGTTTCGGTATGAGGCTCGATGTAAGGTGATTCCAGGGCAGGGCGTTGACTCTCCGGCAGCGGGAGCGCGCGACGGTCTACCTTCCCATTCGCCGTCAGCGGTAATCCTTCCATCATCACGAAAGCTGCCGGCACCATATAATCAGGCAACTTCTCTTTCAAGTAGGCCCGCATCTCGCTCGCCGTCAATTTCACTTCTTCTTTTGCCACTACATATGCTACCAAGCGCCTTTCTCCGCCCACCTCTTCGTGTGTGGTCACTACGCTCTCTCTGATCGCGGCGTGCTCCGTTATTGCCGCTTCGATTTCCCCTAACTCGATTCTATAGCCGCGCACCTTCACTTGCTGGTCCGCTCGCCCCAAATACTCGAGATCTCCACTGGCCAGATACCTGGCCAGGTCGCCTGTTTTATACAGCCTTGCTCCCTCATAGTCGCTGTAGGGGTTTGGTATGAACCGCTCCGCAGTCATCTCTTGCCGGTTCAAATAACCTCGCGCTAATCCTTCGCCCCCTACGTAAATCTCTCCTGCCACTCCTATCGGCACAGGCTGTAGATGCTCATCCAGCACCAGTAATTGCAAGTCTGGTATCGACCCTCCTATAACGCTTCCCGCGCCGTTACTCAGATCACTCTCCTTCAGGGGCCGATACGTTACGTGCACAGTCGTTTCAGTAATACCGTACATATTCACTAGCTGCGGCTTCTGATCGCCGTGCCGGTCAAACCACTGCTTTAAGCTCTTTAGCTCCAGCGCCTCTCCCCCGAATATCACCAGTCTTAACGAGAGCCCATTCTGTCCGTCGAGTCTCTCTTCGACCCGCATCAATTGCCGAAATGCCGAAGGAGTCTGGTTGAGCACAGTCACCTCCTCGCTCACCAACATCTCGTAAAATGCTTCCGGCGTTCGGCTCGTCATAAACCCGACGACTACCAGACGCCCTCCATTCAACAGCGCCCCCCACATCTCCCACACCGAGAAGTCGAACCCGTAGGAGTGGAACATCGTCCACACGTCTTCCTCATTAAACTCAAACCAGCAGCGTGTCGCTTCCAGCAGCCTCGTCACGTTCGAGTGGGTGACGACCACCCCTTTCGGTTTGCCTGTTGACCCCGAAGTGTAGATGACGTATGCCGGGCTGAGGCTCGATGCTGCGCTGGCGAAGTTTGCTTCACTTTCTTGATCGGCTGCCTCCCACGCCGAATCCAGGTCCACTGTTGTCGCAGCGTGGTTGGGCAGCCTTTCGATCATCTCCCGCTTAGTTAAGAGCACGGGGGCGCACGTGTCATCCAATACGTAAGCCAGGCGGTCTTTCGGGTAGAGCGGGTCGAGTGGGACGTAAGCAGCTCCTGCCTTCAAAATGGCGAGGACACCAACGAGCATCTCAACCGAGCGTTCTACGCAAATAGCCACGCAGACCTCAGGCCCGACGCCCAAGTCTCGCAGATGATGAGCAAGTTGATTGGCGCGCCGGTTCAACTCTCGGTAAGTCAGACTGTGCTGCTCAAATACGACAGCGATCGCGTCGGGTGTTCGCTCGACCTGCATCTCGAATAGCTCATGAATGCACTCATCGCGCGAGAAATCGGCCCCGGTGTTGTTCCAATCAATCAGCGATTGCCGTTCAGGTTCGGTCAACAGCGGCAAAGCGGAAATGGGTTGATGCGGGTTGCCGACTATGCTCTCAAGCAGAGTCGTGAAATTCCCGACCATACGCTTGATCGTTTGAGCATCAAACAAGTCCGTGCTGTACTCCAGTGCTCCGATCAAGCGTCCGTCCTCTTCCCATAGATTCATCAACAAATCAAACTTTGACGCGCCGTTGTGAATCGGCACTTGACTCAAAGCCAGCCCCGGAATCTCTACGTTCCGAAGCGGGTCGTCATGAAGGGCTAACACAACCTGAAACACCGGGGTGAGGCTCAAGCTCCGTTCCGGTTGAAGCTCTTCGACCAACTTCTCTATAGGCAAGTCCTGATGTCCATACGCGCCGAGCGCCACCTCGCGCACACGCTTGAGCAGATCTACGAAATCGGGGTTGCCGCTCATATCTGTGCGCAGGACCAGCATATTGGAAAAGAATCCGATCAATGGCTCTATCTCGATTCGGTTCCGGCCCGCTACAGGTGTGCCTAAGATGACATCCCGCTGCCCTGTGTAACGATAAAGCAGCGTGTTGAACCCCGCTATCAGCGTCATAAAAAGCGTGACTCCATTCGCGCGGCTTAACTCTTTGAGCAGTCTCGACAGGTGGGCGGATAGCTCGAAGATTTCGATGTCGCCTTCGAACGACTGCACTGCTGGGCGTGGTCTATCTGAGGGCAACTCCAGCACGGGGGGGGCGCCGGCGAGTTGTTGCTTCCAGTATGCAAGCTGCGCCTCAAGGATGTCACCGCTCAACCACTCCTGCTGCCAGTGAGCGAAATCCGCGTACTGAATCGGCAGGTCCGGTAACGAAGCAGAGCCGCCATTTGAGAAGCATTGATAAAGGGCCGACAGTTCGCGGGCGAAGATTTCAATTGACCACCCGTCAGAGACAATGTGGTGGGTTGTGATGGCGGCTATATGATCTTCGCCGTCAAGCCTCAGTAGCTTCGCCTTAAGCAGCGGGCCTCGTATCAGGTCGAACGGTTGCCGAGATTCTTCTAAGGCGATTCGCATCGCTTCGGCTTCCCGCTCGCGTTCGGGCAAGTGAGTTAAGTCCGTCAACGGCATCGCCAGGTTGTGCGGCGGAGTAATTGTTTGCACGGGCTGCCCGTCTACCGTGATGAAAGTGGCCCGCAGCGCTTCGTGGCGCGTGAAGATTTCGCTGATGCTTTGTTCCAGCGCGCCCGCGTCGACATGACCTTTCAGCCGGATGACAAAGGGGATGTTATAAGCCGGGCTGCCCGGCCCCAATTGATGAAGAAGCCACAAACGCTGCTGCGCAAAAGAGAGTTCCAAACTCCGCTCACGCGAAATCCGCTTGATGGGCGGTAATTGCATCGCCTGCCCCTCGCTCATCGCTTCCTCTATCTTTTCAGCCAGCCCGCCCACGGTGGGAGACTCGAACAGGCTGCTGAGAGGCAAGTCGATGTGCAGGGCGTCTTGAATCCGGGAAACGACTTTCGCCGCTAGCAGCGAATGCCCGCCCAACTCAAAGAAGTTGTCGCGGATACCGAGTCGCTCGATGCTCAGGAGCTCGGACCAGATGCCGGCCAGCATCTCTTCGACGGGAGTGCGCGGGGCTGTAAAGCTCTCGGCCAAACTTGACCCGGACCAGTCGGGCGGCGGAAGCATTCGTCGGTCGATCTTGCCGTTGGGGGTCAAGGGTAATGCTTCGAGCAAAACGAAAGCGGCAGGGACCATATAATCCGGCAGCCTCTGTTTCATAAAGTCCCTTAGCTCGTGCGCTGTGATCGTCTCATTGTCATCGGCGGCGACGTAGGCTATCAGCCGCTTATCGACGGAGGTATCCTCGCGCACGACGGCTACACACTCGCGCACAGCGGCGTGACGGGCGAGCGCCGCTTCAACTTCACCCAACTCAATACGGAAGCCGCGAACTTTTACCTGATAGTCTATTCGACCGAGGAACTCGACGTTTCCGCCGGGGAGGTATCGCGCCAGGTCTCCGGTTTTGTACAGCCGCGCCCCCGGTTGATTACCGAAGCGGTCCGGTTTGAACCGCTCCGCAGTCATATCGGGTCGGTTGAGATACCCCCGCGCGAGAAGACTGTCACCGATGTGCAGCTCTCCCGCAACGCCGATTGGCACAAGGTTCCCTCTCCTGTCGAGAATGTACATGGTCCTGTTTTCAAGAGGGCGACCTATCGGGATACTTCTCGCTGAGTCCTCGCAAAATCCGGGCGGGATTTCAAATACTGCCGACGTAATGGTTGCCTCCGTTGGGCCGTAGCCATTAAGCAGGCGGGCTGATTCCATCCGGGATTGTTGCCACAGCCGGACCGGCTCCGGCAACATCATATCGCCTCCGGCAATGACGAGCCTGAGGCGATTGTTGAGAATCATTTCTTCGTTCGCAGCGCAATCATTAACCAGTTGATGCCAGTAAGCCGTTGTGGGATTGATGACGGTGAGCCCCAGCTCGGAAACTTTCCTGATGAACTCTCTTGTGCTCCAGACTTGCGCCCCGCGAAGGGCCACGCTTGCCCCGGTGAATAGGGCCGGGAGAATCTGTTCGAGTGAAACGTCAAAGCTGAACGAGGCAAACTGTAGCACCACGTCGCTCGGGCAGAGGTCGTATTCCTTTTGGACAACGTAAAAGTGGTTAACAGCAGCCCGGTGTGAAACGCAAACCCCTTTGGGCCTGCCCGTCGAACCGGACGTGTAAATAATATAAGCAAGGTTACCGGGATCGGCCAGATTATGCGGATTCACATCGCTCTCGCGTGCGATGGAATCCCAATCGGAATCAAGGCAGATGATTTCGCATGGCAAGCCCGCGGCTTGCCATCGGGTTGCGACTTGCCTTTCGATCAGCAGGACTCGCGCCTGTGAATCTTCCATCATAAAAGCCAGCCGCTCGCTCGGATACTCGGGATCAAGCGGCACATACGCCCCTCCGGACTTGAGGAT
Organism: Blastocatellia bacterium; assembly: GCA_036277095.1. Lineage (GTDB taxonomy): Bacteria > Acidobacteriota > Blastocatellia > UBA7656 > UBA7656 > DASUNP01. The sequence continues at coordinate 33,049 of DASUNP010000106.1, read as the reverse complement.
GCCGAGCAGCGCAATCACCGCCTCTAGTGATCGCCGCATACAAACGCCGATCCTGACCTCCGGCGCTACGCCCAAGGCGCGCAGCCGATGCGCCAGTTGATTCGCGCGCCGGTTCAGCTCTCCGTATCTCAGTCGCTCGTCTTCATAAATGAGGGCGACAGCCTCGGGCGTCCTCTCTGACTGCGCTTCAACGACCTGATGTATGCACTGATCGTCCGGATAATCAGCGCGTGTTTGATTCCATTCAATCAGCAAACTTCGCTCTGATTCAGTCAGCAATGGAAGCTGTGAAACCTGCTGCCGTGGATCGGTCACGACTGCGCCGAGCAGGCATCTGAAGTTTTCAATGATCCGGCTGATCGTGGCAGCGTCGAATAAGTCCGTGTTGTATTCGAACGAGCCTGCCAGGCCGCCGTCTGCCTCGGCCATCGCCAGCGTCAAGTCAAACTGGGCGATTTGCTGTCGTAACGGTATAGATTCAAGGGAGAGGTCGCCAAGTTGAATCTTTGCGCCCCCTTCACCCAGCGCGAACGCCTCCAAGCCTTGCTCGTCGAGCGACGGCGCTTTCTGAAAAGCAAACATCACTTGAAAGAGAGGCGGCCTGCTTGGGTCACGGTCCGGTTGCAGCCGCTCGACCAGAAGGTTGAAAGGGTAGTCCTGATTGCTGAGCGCGGATAACACAGTTTGCCGCACGCTATCAAGAAACCTATCGAATGTAGGGTCGGCAGAAAGATCGGCCCGCAAAACCACCGGGTTGACGAAGTAGCCTACAATGTATCTGAACTCTGCCCGGGCACGTCCGGCTGTCGGAGAGCCTACAAGAATGTCTTCTTCATCGCAGTAGCGGTAGAGCAACACCTGAAAAGCAGCCAGCAGGACTGTATAAAGCGTTGCGTTATGCGCGCGCGCCAGAGCCTTCAGTCCGCCCGTTATCTCTCGGCTGAGCCTAAAACTCTGAGACGCGCCGCGATATGTTTGCACCGATGGCCGGGGCCGGTCCGTAGGCAGGTTCAATGTCGGCAAGTCACCCGCAAGTTGCTCTTGCCAGTATGCCCACAGCCGCTCGCCTTCCAGGCTCCTTAGCATTTCCGCCTGCCAACAAACGTAATCCGCGTATTGCAGTGTGAGGGGGGCTAGTGTCGCCGAAGAGCCATTCTTTTCAGATTCATACAATACTGCCAATTCGCGCAGGAACACTCCGAGGGACCAGAAGTCAACGGCGATGTGGTGCACGGCAAGGAGCAAAATATGTTCTCGCGCAGACTGCCTGAACAGAGTGATTCGCAGCAGCGGGCCTTGTTCGAGGTCGAACGGACGGTGAGCCTCCTCGACCAGACGTTCTTCTATGATTGCCTCACTCAAGCTAGAGATATCTTCCTCATGAAAGCAATCAACGACGCGATCATTTATGCTCTGAACAGGTTCTCCGGCGGGCGCGGAGAAGGTGCTGCGCAATGAAGGATGACGGTCGACCAGCGATTGGAACGCGCGCCTCAAAGCTTGCCCATCCAGGTCCGCGACGATGCGCGCGGCGGCTGAAATATTATAAGCGGCGCTATCAGGCGCGAGTTTGTACAAGAACCATAGGGCTCGCTGTCCGTAGGAGAGATGGTATTCAGAGGCTCTCTTTTCTGGTTGAACAAGTACGCGCTGCATGCCAGCGTTGCCTGTCATCAGTTGGGAAAAGGCTCGATTAGCAACTTGAGTTATGGTCAAGCTCTGAAGTAAGTCGGCCGTCGGCAAAATTACGCCCAGACTGACTTCGATGTCGTGTAAAAGCTCTATGGCCATTAGAGAGTCGAGGCCATAATGAGATATAGGCTCATTCACAGCTATACTGCTCGCACCGACTCTTAGCTTTGCCGCCAGGTTAGACACCAGCCACGCTTCGATAGCTTTCGCGCTGTCCGGTCGGATAATCGTAGGTGTCTGACTTTGAGCTTCTGACTTCAAGCTCTCTTGCCAGCGCGCAACAACCTCCAGACCGCCATCTAAGAATGCGTCCCGGCAGGCCTGCCGCTGGATCTTGCCGCTTGTGGTCTTCGGGATGCTCCCTGGCTTAATCAGGCCGATGGAATAAATCTGCAGTTCATGATCTTCTCCCACCTCCCGCCGGATGGCCCCTATGATTTCATCTATGTCCAGGCGCTGCCTGTCGTCCACCTCCTGGACAATGACAAGGCGCTCCTCGCCCGCGGCTTCAATGGAAAAGGCTGCGCCACAGCCCGGCCTCAGCAACTTGTGGCAGCCTTCAACCGTCAGCTCTATATCTTGCGGATAATGGTTGCGGCCGCGAATGATGATCAAGTCTTTGAGTCGGCCTGTTACGAAGACCTCGCCATTCCTCACAAAACCTAAATCACCCGTGCGCAAGAATGGGCCTTCGCCCGTGTCAGCCAGATAAGCGTTGAAGGTCTGCTCTGTCTCTTCAGGTCTGTTCCAGTACCCGAGCGTAACGCTGGGACCAGACACCCAAATCTCTCCTACTCTATCCGGTGGACACTGAGTCAAATCTTCGGGGTCGACGACGATGGCCTTCTGGCCCAGAAGAGTATGACCGCAGCTTACGATTGTTCGCGCCGCCTCTCCTTCGGCGGAGTCTTGAACTACGCGATTATATTCCAGCTCTGCTGATTGAACTGTGCAGATAATCGGTGGGATTTCTCTGGCGCTACCGGACACAATCAAAGTAGATTCGGCAAGCCCGTAGCAAGGGAAGAATGTCTCGCGGCGAAATCCACAATCGGCGAAGGCTGAGGCAAAACGCTCCAGGGTTTCGGGACGAACAGGTTCAGCGCCGTTAAAGGCTGTTGTCCAGCTAGAGAGATCCAGTGTCGCGCGCTGTTCGGGCGTAATCTTGCGAACACACAAATCATAAGCGAAATTCGGCCCGCCGCTGGTAGCAGCTTTGTAGCGCGAGATCGCCTGTAACCATCGTAAGGGTTTCTGCAAGAATGCCGGCGGCGGCATGATTATACCGAGAGCGCCCAGATAGAGGGGCTGGAGCAGAGTCCCTATCAGCCCCATGTCGTGATAGAGCGGCAGCCAGCTTACGAAGGTGCTTTGCTCCGAATGTCCGCACGCTTCCTTGATCACCCGTTCGTTGTGCAGGAGGTTGGCGTGACTGACCATTACGCCCTTCGGCGCAGAGGTGGACCCTGAAGTATACTGGAGAAAAGCTACTGTGCTGCCGGTCAATGCAGGCTCTTTCCATTCTTGTCCTGGTTCGCCGCTAATATCGTCAGTGATAAGCCAGCGCATGGGCTGCAAGTCCCGACATTGCGCACCCAGCTTGTCAACCAATGGAAGAAGGGACGCGGTGGTTAGGGCGAGGGCGGGCTGAGCATCATTTGCTACAGCTCGGAACCTGGGCAGTGTGCGGTTCAGCCTGGACGGGTCGGGCGGATACACGGGAACGGCAACGACTCCCGCGTAGAGACAGCCGAAAAACGCAGCTACGAATTCCACCCCTGAAGGGAACAGCAGTAAAGCGCGTTCCCCGCTTGCTACAAACGATTGAAGCACGGCGGCAATGGCACGCGCCTGACTGTCTAACGCCTCGTAAGTAAGCCTTATACCTTCGGTCTCTCCGTCAGGCAGGAAGGTATAAGCTAACTGCTCTGGCTGGTTGACCGCTCTCCAGCGTAGGAGATGGGTCAAAGTAGAGAGCGATTCCACGGGCGCGGAAAAATTGTCGAGATCAATCGTTGTCCTACTGGCCATTAGTTCGTCCTTAAACAGCGATTTGGGCAAACTTCTGCCTTGATCTGGTAAGCCCGCGAGGGAAGTCGCACAATGCGACAATAGGAGATTTTCAATATTTTTATGTAGCAGGAGATAATGCCGCGCGAGTGCCAGCGACATTTATATGGGACTGCTACTTGTGGAGCATTGTGAAGAGTACGGGCAAAAACTCGGCTTCCAGGGACTCGTCTTTAATCGCGAGTTTGTTTTTTCCCACTATGAAAGTGTTTCCAGGCAGAGACTGCCTGGATGAGAGGATTTATGACATAGATTACTATAATTTGGGACAGCAATAAATTATACGCGCGAGACTTTCTTGTCAAGCGCATGTCGAGGAGGGTAGTGTCCTAATCTTGCGTTGATAGACCCGGAATTACTTGCCATGATCCCTAAATACAAGCTGTTTATACGAACCTCCTTTCAATTCTCTCAGTCTATATAGATGCAATTCCTCAAGAGAAGAATGCATGAGAATAGCAGATGTATGAGTATGTTCTGCTAAGATGAAGGGACAAGCACAAGCGTCTGCTTCGCAGCTTCTGCAACTGCTTTCCTGGTGAAGGGGAACCTGCGCGGGGTGACTCCGCGCCAATCCGAAAGCTGATCTGCCCAGTGAGGATTAGAAGGGTCGCCGGATTGACCGAGCGGGATACCTTGCTGTGTTCCATCCCAGTCGCTTGTATCCGCTATGAAACGCATGGAGACTGCCGCCCCGACATTCACAGTAGTCAAACTGCTGCGGCTGCCGGTTTGTGGGAACGGAGCAATTTTGAACTGCTGGCCTACAAATGGCGCGGAAGCGAGCGGATGAGGGAATTGTGCCTGCGCGTATGCCGGATGCCCCCATCTCCATTGCGATTCATCCGCGCCGAGAAGTTTGACCAGCGCCTGTCGCGCATCCGCATAACACGCGCGCAGCAACTCCGCGTAATCCTTGAATCCTTCAGGTAGCCACTCTCGTAGTCGCTCGGTGATTATGCGGTCTATGAATGTATCGACGTTGCTCCAGGCATATGTCTGGGAGCGAGCGGGGCCAAGCGCCGCCGCAAGAATACGCCTGCGAAATGCTCCGCGCATCTCTGCCGCCAGCACAGATGCGCGCGACTCCGGTCTTACGTGGCCGTCCCACGATTCAAACAAGCGCAGCGTCTCCATCCATCCGTCAGCGTTTCCTGCCTGTGCAGAATTACGAAAGATTTTGACGACTTCGCGGGCAAAGATTATCCCGGCAAAAGAATACGTGTCGCCCTGAATGGCGCGGAAATCATCAGCCGATAGCTTCCCTTTGGATTGCAAGAGATCAAAAATACGCCGCGCCCTGTAGGGCGACGCCCACTCTCGTGTGAGGAGGTAAGGATAGTCACGCCCAACAATGCGATTGTTCGCCGTCACTATAACGCCTGATGGTGGGTCATAAAGCTGCGGCAGTTTTTCAAACGGAATAAACCCCGTCCACTCGCCTGCCCCGGTCGAGCCGTCATAAGGGAGGCTGCCATCACCTGTTCTCCTTATCGGGATCTTGCCTGCGCCGTAGTAGCCTATGCGACCGTTCACGTCCGCATAAACGAAGTTCTGCGCCGGTTCTACGTAATCTCGCAGGGCGGCGCGAAATTCATTCCAGTTCCGCGCGTGATTGATTTTATAGAATGTCTCGAATGAGACGGACTTCGGATCAAGCGCCGTCCAGCGTAACGCGTAATGATTTCCACCTTGTTGTAAGATTATCGGGCCATGCTCGGTCACAGTGATTTCGAATTCAACCGTGTCAGTCGCAGCATCTGCCATCCCACGGCGGACCTTGATCTGTTCGCGACGCACTTCGGCCTCGCGCCAGCCGGCGGGCGTTTTATATCGTCTAAGGTTTTCCTGATCAAATCTCTCGATGTAGAGGTCCTGTACATCGGCTTGAAGATTGGTGACGCCCCACGCGATTCGCTCATTATGCCCGATGATGATGCCGGGTGCGCCCGGTATGGTGACGCCTGCAACACGCATATCAGGAGTGCTGAGGTGTGACATATACCAGATGGATGGTGCAGAAGGGGCGAGGTGCGGGTCATTGGCGAGCAAGGGCTTCCCCGTTGTGGTATGCTTGCCGCTCACAACCCAGTTGTTACTTATCGCCCGGCCTTCAGCGTATAGCCCCACTCTTTCCAGCGATCGCCGCGCCGCCCGCATGGCGGCCAAAAGCGCATCAGCAGAGATCTCTTCTACGGCGGCGCGCAGCAAAGGGCCCGGGGGCGAAGGCGCAGCCGCAGTCTTCTTTCTCGCGCCGTCACTCCCCACGAGCAGAACGTCTAAAGATGATGCTTCAGGCAAAAGAGCATCACGCCTGTCGACAGGCAGGTCGGCCAGGGCTGCGCGCATAACGTCCGCTTGCCAGGTGGTCGCTAGAGTGACGGAGAAAGTCTTTCCGATAATTATCGAATCGGCCGGGCTCCAGGCACGTGGCTTATACTTCAATAGCCGAAATTCCAGGGGCAGCGTTTTATCATCGCGCGAATCCAGAAAGGCGTTGACTCCGCGGGCGTAAGCCTCAAGCGCCGCGCGCATCGCCGGAGAGCATTCGCTCAACAAGGTTTCAGAAAGTTTTGTAAATCCGTAGGTACGATACTGTTTATCTTCTTCCAGCGTGCCGCGACCAAAGATTTCCGAAAGCTCACCACGTCCGGTGCGCCGCAGCAAATCCATCTGCCAAAGGCGATCACTGGCTGTGGCATATCCTTGCGCGAAATAGAGGTCCTCTTCGGTAGCAGCCTCAATGTATGTGATGGCGCGCTCATCTCGCCGGACCGTAACATTACGCTTGAGTCCGGCCAAGCGCAGTTCAGCTGCTTTGTCTTGATCTGCGGCCAAGGGCTGAGCGGAGACGTATAGCGATTTAGGCGAGCATGCCAGAAGGCTTAATGAAATGATGAGACAAAAAACTGTGCGCTCTCTTTTCATGATTCGGCTTCAATAGTAGGACAGCGAAGCCCGGAACGTAAATAGAATTCATCCAGGTCATTAATATATTGATTCGCCTGAACACTGAATTGAATGCTCTCCCTGTAGATATATTTTGCTAATCCTAATTTAATAGAAATCCCATACCAGAATTCTTTCGAGTCTATTGTGGTCGGGCCGGAAAGCCGATTGTTTATGTGCGGTGAGTCAACATTATATCAATGCCCTGATCTGATGCGCTTTGCATCTATAGGTGAAAGTGATACTCTACACAGAAAAGTTGGCCCATAAGGCCCGTGAGTGAAATCAAGCGCCGACTTTACGATTGGTATAAAAAATAAAATAGAGCTTTGTGACTGCCTTTAGCCCTGACTTTAATTGACTCCCCTTAGCTTGAGGTCGTTTATATGAGCCGAGTGCCGCCCATCCGTAACGAGACCGCTGACAATAAGCAAGCGCCTGCCCAGTTCAGCGATTTCAATCAAACAGAGTTTACACCTCCGACGATCTCTCTTCCTAAAGGTGGCGGCGCCGTCAGAGGAATGGGGGAAAAATTCGGGACCAACCCTGTTACTGGAACAGGCTCGTTGAGCATCCCGATTGGGATAACTCCGGGGCGGGGTGGTTTCGGTCCTCAACTCTCTCTCTCATACGATTCCGGCGCTGGCAACGGCCCTTTCGGCTTCGGCTGGAGCCTCGCGCTCTCATCAATTACGCGCAAAACTGACAAGGGGCTGCCTCGGTACTTCGATCAGGAAGAGTCAGATGTATTTATCCTTTCAGGGGCCGAAGACCTTGTGCCGGTGCTTTCCGAAGATAACGGAGAGTGGCAACGACAGCCTTCTTCCCGGGTAGTCGAGGGCGTTGAGTACGACGTTCAATCTTACAGGCCAAGGACTGAAGGGCTTTTTGCTCGCATAGAGCGTTGGACTGACCGGCAGACGGGCGTGATCCATTGGCGCTCTATCACGCGCGACAACGTTACGACTCTCTATGGCAAGGATAACAATTCAAGAATTTTCGACCCGGACGACCCGGACCCAGAGCGCCCGACGCGCATATTCACCTGGCTGATTTGCGAAAGCTACGACGACAAGGGGAACGCTTTATTATACGAGTATCAGGAGGAGGATAGGGCCGGTGTAGACTCGTCACTGGCCCACGAGAAAAATCGCACTGCTTCGAGCATCTCGGCCAATCGTTACCTGAAGCGAATTAAATATGGCAATCGTGTCTCTCGTCTGGTCCAGCCCGACCTGGCGCAGCACGTTTGGATGTTCGAGGTAGTCCTTGATTATGGCGAACACAATCGAGACGATCCTAAACCGAATGATGATGGGGAATGGCTCTGCCGTCACGATGCGTTTTCCAGTTATCGAGCCGGATTTGAAGTAAGAACTTACCGCCTCTGCCAGCGCGTTTTAATATTTCATCACTTCCCTGACGAACAAGATGTTGGTCAGGATTGTCTTGTGCGCTCCACCGACTTTATTTATCGAGACATCCGCAACAATTCCGACGATCTCAAGAAAGGCCATCCGATAGCATCTTTTATAGCCTCTATCACACAAAGCGGTTACAAACGCCAAGCCGGAGGCTATATAAAAAAGTCACTGCCGCCGGTTGAGTTCGAATACTCACAGGCGACTGTCTGGCACGAAGCCCGAGAGATTGATGCCGCAAGCGTCGAAAACCTGCCTTATGGCATAGACGGTTCGCACTATCAATGGGTGGATCTTGATGGGGAAGGGGCGCCCGGCATCTTAACCCAGCAGGCAGATGGCTGGTTTTACAAACGTAATCTCAGCCCTCTCACCATTGAAAACAATGGCGTCGCACAGACTGTAGAAGCTCGCTTCGCCGCCACAGAGTTGATCCCAGAGCAACCGTCGCTTGCAAACATCCGCAACGGGCGGCAACAATTGCTTGACCTCGACGGTGACGGGCAAATAGACCTGGTTGAATTTGACCGCCCGCTGTCGGGCTTCTATGAGCGCACTTATGGCGAAAGCTGGTCCGAGTTCGTTCCTTTCAAATCTGCTCCCACTATTGCCTGGAATAATCCGAACGTTAAATTCTTCGACCTGACAGGTGATGGGAAGGCCGACATTATTATTGCCGAAGATGACGTTTTCATCTGGCATCCTTCACTGGGCGTTGCGGGATTCGGCGCTGCCGAGAGGGTTCAACAATCTCTGGACGAAGAGAAAGGGCCACATCTGGTTTTTGCTGACTCTACGCAGTCAATCTACCTTGCAGACTTGTCCGGCGATGGACTGACCGACATTGTTCGCATACGCAATGGCGAGATTAGTTATTGGCCCAACCTCGGCTATGGGCGCTTTGGCGCGAAGGTGACAATGGACAACGCGCCGTGGTTTGATGCCCACGGTTTGTTCGACCAGAATAGGATACGCGTTGCCGATGTTGACGGATCTGGAACCTCTGACATCATCTATATGGGTCGCGATGGCGTAGATTTATACTTCAATGAATCGGGCAACAGCTGGAGCGACGCGCACAGGCTGAGCAACTTTCCCCAAGTTGATAGCCTGTCTTCTGTTTTTGCTTTGGACTTGCTCGGAAACGGCACCGCATGTCTGGTCTGGTCATCAACTCTGCCCGCTCAGGCTAATCGGCACATGCGTTACGTGGACTTGATGGGCGGTCAGAAGCCGCACCTGCTCGTTAAGTTTAAGAACAATCTCGGCTCTGAGACTCGTGTGCACTACGCACCCTCAACGAAGTTCTATCTTTCAGATAGATTCGCAGGCAAGCCGTGGGTCACTAAGCTGCCATTTCCCGTGCACGTAGTCGAACGCCTGGAGATTATCGATCACATCAATCGCAATCGCTTCATCACTCGCTACGCTTATCATCATGGCTACTTTGATGGCAGCGAGCGCGAATTTCGCGGCTTCGGCATGGTCGAGCAGTGGGACACGGAGGAGTTCGCAACACTCAACGGGAATGCCGAGTTCTCTGATTTGTCCAACATAGATGCGGCTTCGCACATCCCGCCGGTGCTGACTAGAACGTGGTATCACACGGGGGCATGGATTGAAGGCCACCCGCTCTCGCGTCAATTCGAGCCGGAGTATTATCGTGAAGGCGACCCTGGTATAGGCGAAAAGGGCCTGAGCGATGAGCATCTCCAGGGTATGCTGCTTGACGATACAATAATGCCCGACGCCGTTAAGTTACAGGATGGGGAACGGATTGCGTGGGAGATTTCGGCGGAAGAAGCAAGGGAAGCATGCCGCACCCTGAAAGGTTCGATTCTGCGCCGGGAAGTTTACGCGCTCGATGCGACACAGGAGGCAGACCGGCCCTATAGCGTCTCAGAGCACAACTACACCGTTGAGATGCTTCAACCGCGCGAGCCGAATAAACACGCCATCTTTTTTGCCTACCCGCGCGAAAGCGTAGAATTTCATTATGAGCGGAAGCTGTTTGATCTATTCGCTCAGAAGGTCGCTGACCCGCGAGTAACTCACGTCATGACGCTGGCGGTTGACGGGTTCGGCAATGTGCTGCAATCTGTCAGCGTCGGGTATGGCCGACGCCATGACGATCTCACTCCACTGTTAACCGATGAAGACAGGCAGAACCAGAAGCGGTCGCTCATCACATATGTAGAGAATCGCTATACCAATTCCGTGGATGAGGCCGACGCTTACCGCGCGCCTCTGTTGTGCGAATCGCATGCGTATCAGTTATACAACGTCAACCCCGGCAAGACGCAGCCCGGCATTACCAGTCTCTTCGGCCTTGACGAAATGGCGGGGAAAGTCGAGGCGGTAAGCGACGGCCTGCACGATATCGCGTATGAAAACATCTCTGCCGAAGGCGTTGACACGGCAGTTGCTCACCGCCGGTTGATCGAGCAATCGCGCACGCTCTATCGCAAGAATGATCTCAGCGGGCCGTTGACGTTGGGAGGGCTTGAGTCGCGCGCCTTACCTTTTGAAAACTACAAGCTTGCTTTCACGCAGGGGCTGCTTTCAAGCGTCTATATACGAAAGCAAGATAATCAACCGCCCGAGAGCTTGCTGCCCGTCCCGGTCGACGCTTTGCGAGATGAAGGTGGATATCGTGACCTCGACGGAGACGGGAGCTGGTGGATTCCTTCAGCGCGCACCTTCTTCCATCCTGACCCGAATGCGACTCCCGCTCTTGAGCTTAATTACGCGCGGAACCACTTTTTTCTACCCCATCGTTTCGAAGACGTGTTCTCCAACAGGATTTTCGTTTCCTATGATAAAGACGGCAATGGCGCGGACTACGACCTGCTGGTTACAACTACGACGGATGAGCTGGGAAATCAGGTCAGCGCCAGTCACGACTATCGCGTCTTGCAGCCGCGTCTGGTCGCCGACGCTAATGGAAACCAGAGCGCCGTGGCCTTTGATGCTCTTGGTATGGTCGTAGGCACAGCACAGATGGGCAAGTTGAATGAGCAGGTCGGTGACTCGCTTATGGGATTCGATCCTGATCTGGACGAAGCTACAATCATCGCTCATCTGCAAAACCCGCTGGCAGACCCTCACTCCATTCTTAACAAAGCAGGCACGCGGCTGGTCTACGACTTCAATCAGTACCTGCGCACGAGCGCGAGTGCCGACCCTCAGCCGAATGTAGTTTACATGTTGTCGCGCGAGACTCACGATGCAGACCTCGCGCCGGGCAAGCTTAGCAGTATCCAGCACAGCTTCACTTACTCTGACGGGCTCGGGCGCGAGATTCAAAAGAAGATTCAGGCCGAGCCGGGCCCAATGGCTGAAGGCGAGCCGGTCATCAACCCGCGATGGGTGGGGACAGGTTGGACCATCTTCAATAACAAGGGCAAACCCGTCCGGCAATACGAGCCTTTCTTCAGCGTCACACATCGGTTCGAGTTTGCAAAGACCACCGGCGTCAGCCCGATTCTGTTTTACGACCCCGTCGGGCGGGTCGTCGCCACTTTGCATCCCGATCACACTTATGAAAAAGTCGTTTTTGACCCGTGGGGACAGCAAACTTGGGATGCGAACGATACGATCCTGCAGGCAGACCCGAAAAACGACCCGGACGTTGGTCAGTTCTTCGCGCGACTGCCGGACGCAGAGTATCTGCCGACCTGGCACACCCAGCGTCAAGGCGCTGCGTTGGGGATCGAGCAAGAGGATGCCGCGAATAAGGCGGCAGTGCACTCCGGCACCAGCACCGTCGCTTTTTTCGATACTCTTGGCAGAGTGTTTCTTACTGTTGCGCATAATCGCTTCGAGCGCAACGGCGCCACCTTCGAAGAAAAATACTCTTCGCGAATTAGCTTCGACGTAGAGGGCAATCAGCGCCACATAAGCGATGCTCGAAACCGCGTTGTAGTGCGATATGACTACAACTTGCTCGGCAGCAACATACGCCAGGCCAGCATGGAGGCGGCTGAGCAGTGGGGTATGAACGACGTACTAGCCAAACCTCTTCGCGTCTGGGACAGTTTCGGGCGCGCATACCGCACTGAGTACGATCAACTTCGGCGCGCTGTGCGCTCGCATGTCAAAGGAGCAGACCCGCAGGACGCGAATCTCGAAATTTTGTATAAGCAGGTGATCTACGGAGACGGACTGGATTCGGGACTGACCGAGGATCAGAAGCAACAGATGAATCTGCGCGGCAAAATCTACAAGCAATTTGATAACGCAGGCGTCATAACCAATCTCGCTTACGACTTTAAAGGGAACTTGCTCAGCAACCGCCGCCAACTGGTCAGCGATTATAAAACGATCCCCGATTGGTCGGCGAACCCGGCTCTGGATCAGGAGACGTTCATAAGCAGCGGCCGGTATGATGCGATCAATCGCGCTATTCAGCTAGTGCTGCCGCATGTCGAAAGCCGCGCCAGCACGGATGTCGTCCAGCAGATCTTCAACGAGGCCGGTCTGCTCGAAAAAATTGACGTGTGGCTCAAGCATGCGGGCGAGCCGAATCAGATACTCGACCCTCAAACCGCAGACCTTCATCTGTTGGAGGGTATAGAATACAATTGCAGGGGCCAGCGCGAATCCATCAAGTACGGTAATGGCGTCACGACTATATACCGTCATGACCCGTTGACCTTTCGGCTCGTTCACCTCTTTACGACACGGGGCGCGACCTTTCCAGATGACTGCCCGAACCCGAGCGCTCCACCCTGTGGCGTGCAAAACCTTCGTTACACTTACGATCCCGTAGGTAATATCACACGCATCCGCGATGACGCGCAGCAGACGATTTACTTTCGCAACCGCCGGGTAGAGCCGACTGCCGAATACAGCTACGACGCGCTGTACCGTTTAATCGAAGCAAAGGGGCGAGAGCATCTGGGGCAAGCCGCTGCCGGTGACGTCTTACCGCCTGCACCGACCAGCCACACGGACGCGCCGCGCGCAGCCCTGCTTCATCCGGGCGACGGCAACGCAATGGGGCGCTACCTCCAGCAATACATTTATGACGAAGTGGGCAACATACTTCAGATGATTCACAGCGGGAGCGATCCTGCGAATCCCGGCTGGTCGCGCGCATATACCTATGACGAGCCAAGTCTGCTGGAAGCGGGCAAGACCAACAACCGTTTGACCCGCACGCAGATGGGCAACGGCGCGGTAGATAATTACACCTATGACGCGAATGGCAGCATGACAGCAATGCCGCACCTGCCGCTTATGCGATGGGATCACGAGGACAGACTGCAAGCCATATCGCGGCAGGTCGTCAACAAGGGCGGCACGCCAGAGACGACTTATTACGTTTACGGCTCGGACGGGCAGCGCGTGCGCAAAGTGACCGAGCGGCAAGCGGCGGCTAATCAATCGCCCGCGCGCAAGACGGAACGCATCTACCTGGGCAGTTTCGAAATTTACCGCGAGTACAATAGCAACGGTGATAATGTGACTCTTGAACGCGAGACGCTTCATCTGGTAGACAACAAGCAACGCGTCGCGATTGTTGAGACGCGCACTGAAGGCAGCGATGGCTCACCCGCAAAATTGATACGGTATCAGTTTGGAAACCATCTCGGATCGGCCAGCCTGGAATTAGACGCGCAGGCGCAGATCGTCTCTTACGAAGAGTATTACCCGTATGGCAGCACGTCTTATCAAGCTGCGCGCAGCCAGACCGAAACACCCAAGCGCTATCGCTACACGGGCAAGGAGCGCGATGATGAAAGCGGACTCTACTATCATGGCTCGCGCTATTATGCGCCCTGGCTCGGACGATGGACGGCGGCAGACCCGGCGGGAGTTAAAGATGGCTTAAATATCTATAGCTATGTCGGAAACAACCCGGTCATGCTACATGACCCGTCCGGCACGCAGGGAGAGTACACACAGCCCGCGACGCCGGATGAGGCGGCGAAATACTACAACAACGATTGCATAATCGCCGTCGGGGATCCCGGCTTGCTTTGCAAGCCTCCTGAGCGTTCGATACCGTCACTATCTGCCCCCGTAAAAAAGCCGGGTCAGCCTGCGCAGCGCGCCCCGAAACCGAAACCAAAACCGAAACCGAAGAAAAAAGAGCCGAAGCCCGTCAGCGCACAGACGCTGCGCGACATAGCCGAAGCGCTTCAGCCGAGGCTCGAATACCAGAAACCCGTCAGGCAGTTTTTCGGCGGAGTCCAATTCGTCGGCGGAGGACTTGAGGCGATGGGGGGATATGGCTTGGCCTTTTCCACAGGCGTGACATGGTACGGGCTTGTGGGCGGCATAGCAATGGGCGCGCACGGGCTGGACGTAGCCAGTTCAGGTTGGACTGCCATGACGACCGGCCAAGGATCGCGGACTTATACGTTTATGGCAGGGGCCGGTTGGGCTCATGTAGCCGGGGCCGACGACAAGATGGCGACCGCTATGGGCGAGTCCGCCGACATGTTGGCGAACGTAGGCTCCTTCGCTCTGGGGATGAAGATGGCATCCACACCATTCAACATTGTCGAGCCGCCTCCCTATAAACTGATTTTTTACCACGGGCGAGTGGTCGGGCATCATGTTGTGACGGTATCAGCTCCGTCAGGACCAAAAGCTTTTTACCGGCGAATCGGTGGTGGGGGATTCAGTGGAGGAGCGAAGCCTGGTAAATGGGCTCCGTTCGAAGGATTCTCTTCCGAGAGGGGTTTTTTCGCTTACCATGGTAAAGTTTATGATGCGAGGGCTGAGCCGTGGTTCGTCAAACATCGCTTCGACTATGGGTTCGACGAAAATGATCCTCTGCACCGATTCGGAACCGTTGAGAACCTCGAAATTTCAAACTGGCTGAACACTCAGTCGCTCCCGCTAGAGGGAGCGATAGAAGAACCATTCCAAGTTGTCCAGGCTGAATTAAACTTTTTTGGAGTCAAGACCTTAGATCCGATACCTCTTTATGGTAGGGCCGGTAGCCGGTAGCTGCTTTTCCGATTAACAAGCTGGTGAAAGCAAAAACTAAGTGAGGTGAAGTCATGCCACAGAGCAATCTAAACCTGATGGGCCGCGTGATGGACCTGATCAAGCATCAGGGTATCGCGGGCCTGCGCGTCGAAGCGCAAAATGACTTCGTAGCAGGCAGCGCGATGACGGATGATCGTGGCGGTTTCAAGATCACATTCGACCAGTCGCAACACCCCGAGCTTTTCAAAGAGGACTCGTCTGATTTTGTCTTCACGTTTAACATCTTTGAAGGCGAAATGCTCGTTAAGACCACCGAAGAGGCAGTGCCGCGCGATACTAAAGGAAGCCCTTTCGAAATAATTATAATGATGCGACTGCCGGACGACGGCGCGCGCAATGTAGTGAAAGGAACAGTGCGCAGATATACGGGTGAGATGGTCGGCGTCGGCTCTACGCAGGCATTCCACGAAAGTGATTCGGGCGCGATCTTTCTCGGTAAAAGCAAGATAGACAGCAAAGGGCGCTACACCATCGCTTATGCTTCAACCATTGTCCAGGGTGGGATCAAACTGCTCGTGCGTGCTTACGATGAAAATGAGAAGATGATGGCCGAATCTTCGCCGGTCACCGCGCCGAAGCGCAACGAGATAATTAATATTGTATTGCAGCCTGTCGTTGATTCCGAGACGCAGTTCGTCGAGGGACAAATCTTCTTCGACCACGGGTTGCCCGCCGAAGGCATATCCTTACGACTCTACAATCGCGGGTTCGGCTGCGCAGAAGTGAGGCTCGGCGAAACCAAAACTGACACGGGCGGCTTCTATTCATTACCTTATTCTTTGCGCGACGCGCCTGCCAATCTCGAAGTGCGCGCGGTGGATGCCCAGGGAAAGGAAGTTTCGCTTTCTGCCACGAAGTACAAAGCCCAAAAGAAAGAGGTGATGAACCTCGTAGCACCGGCGAGCGTGCGCCCGCTTGCCGCAGAGTTCCAGAGGCTGAACGACGATCTTGGCAAGCACCTGATCGGGAGGAGAAAGCTGGGTGAGGCTCGCGAGAATGCTGAATGCCAGGACCTCACGTTCTTGTACCAGGCTACGGGATGGGACGCTCGCGTAATCGCCCTCGCCGCGACCGCCGATAAAATAAGCGCTGATACGCGCATCCCACAGGAAGCTCTTTACGGGCTTTTCCGCGTCGGGCTCCCCAGTGATACGAGACAACTGGCCCAGGTAGACGCAGACGATTTTGAGAAAGCGCTCGCCAGGGCCGCAGACGCAGGCATTATCAAATTGAACGATAAGCAGATGGCAAAAGTAAGGGCGAGTTTCGAAAACTTCGCTCGCGAAAGTCGGCGCACGGTGAAATCGCCCGGAGCACCGTCTACTTTTGGAGACCTGCTTAACGCATCATCACTGACAAATGATGAGAAGCAAGCATTCGAGAACATCTACTTTTCTCATCAAGGCTCAGGCGACGAGTTATGGCAGAAGGCGCGCGAGGTAGGCATCCCCGACGAGAAGGTCAACGGGATGCAACTTCAGGGCAAGCTGGCTTACCTGACCATTAACAACGCCGGATTGATGCTGTCCCTTCAACAAGAGATAGGCTCGCCCGACCGGATCGCTCAACTGGTCGATAAAGATTTATACAAGGCTGATGAGTGGAAGAGCCGCCTGCTCAAAGCTGCAAACAATAACGAGCAGGCGCTTGAAAAGATTATCCCCCCGGCCTTCACGGGCAACAAAACAGCCGAGCGCCTTGATGCATACGCGCAAGACCTGGCTCGAAAAGTCCGCATGAGCTTTCCCACACAGGTAGTCGCGCGGCGCATCGAGAGAGACGAGTTGCGGCTCGGCGCACGCCACGACGAGTTGAAAGCGCCGGTCGGCAAGTTCCTTAGAAATGCCGACGAACTCGGCTTCAGATTTGGGAAGGTGGCGCTAGGCAGGTTTATCAGAGAGAACGAAGACAAACTCTTCCGAGGCATTGAGGCAAAAAATATTGAACCTATGACTCAGGAGGTCAAAAAGCTTCAGCGCCTCTACCAGATCACTCCCACGGATGAAGCGATGAAAGTCCTTCTTGATCTGGGCTTCACCTCTGCGCATGATGTCGCGTTACTCGGCTACGACAACTTCAGACAAAGCTACGGCGACAGGTTCGCGCAGGAAAAGGAAGTTTCATTCGCCATAGCGGAATTGATCTATCGCAAAGCTCAACAAGTAAGCGTAGTCATGTATAACTTCTTCACCCTCGCAAAACAGATGGAGAGCGCCCCTGCGATCTATAGCATCTCGGCTCCGCCTGAGGCTGTTGAGGCGGCGAAGGTCGAACTCATCAAGAATTATCCCACGATGGAGACGCTGTTCGGCTCGCTTGACTTCTGCGAATGCGAACACTGCCGCTCAGTGCTCAGCCCTGCGGCCTACCTCGTAGACTTGCTTCAGTTTTTAGACCCGGAGCAATTTGTATGGGACAACTTCCTGAGCGATTGGAAAAGCAAGCACAACGGTAAGGCTTACACGGCGAAGTATATGAAGCCTTATGACGCGCTCGTCGAACGGCGTCCCGACCTGCCGCACCTGCCGCTCACATGCGAAAACACGAACACTGCCCTGCCCTACATAGATGTCGTAAACGAGATACTTGAATATTACGTCGCAAAAGGCAAACTCGCTCCTGATGCGGCTCAAGATACGGGAGATGCGACTACGCCTGAACTGCTCGCCGAGCCGCAAAACATAATGGCGGAGGCTTACGATAAGCTAAGTGATGCGCAGTACCCGCTCGCGCTGCCTTTCGACCTGTGGCTGGAAAACGTTCGCCGCTTCTATGATTATTCCGAGACGCCGCTGTGGCAGGTGCTTGAAGTCTTCCGCCCTGCCGACGAAGTTTTTCCGCCCGCCGCAAATCCTGAGAGTTACTATCGTTCAAAAATATTCGCTGAGTCTCTTGAAATCTCGCCTTCCGAGTACGCGATTTTCACGGATGCGGACTCGCAGTCGCATTGGCACGAGTTGTACGGCTACACGACCAAAGCAGGGGCTCTTGCAGAACTGCGGTCGGCTAAAACGCTCTCCCGGCGGCTCGGCGTCAGCTACAAAGACCTTATAGGTCTGGTGAGCACGGCGTTCGTAAATCCCCGGCTGAACGCGCTGGTGATTCTGCGAAAGCTCGGAGTAGATACGCGAGACGTTTTTCGTTACAAAGGGCACGCGGTATACCCGGCTTTCACCAAGGAAGATAAGGATGCCTTCGAAGCGCAACTTGACGAGGTGACGGAGACGTTTCAGGCATCGGGCTTCAACGCCAGGACGTGGCTCGACACGGCATATAAAGGTGGGGCCTTCGATCAGATTCTTGTGCTTGCAGATCCCGATACAGGGTGCAGCTTCGATCTCACCACGCTCCGCTATGCCGATGGTACAGATGCGAAGGATATAGATTTTATCAAGCTCAACCTGTTCGTGCGTTTGTGGAAGAAACTCGGCTGGACAATTGATGAGACAGACCGCGCGCTGCGGACCTTCATGCCTGCCGACTCACTGGCAAAGATAGATGACGGCGGCTTGGCGAGTGCCGTACGGGCGGCGGCGCTCGGACCTGCTTTCGAGACGGCGCTGCTTTACCTGGCGCATCTCAAGATGCTGGACGGGCAGGTGAAGGCAGGCAAGAACAGCCGCACGAAACTGCTGACGCTGTGGTCTAAGCTGCCCGCGACGGGAAGCCGCCCGCTCTATGCAGAGCTTTTCCTCACGCGCAGCGTGCTGAAAAATGACCTCGTCTTTGACGACCCGCTGGGTAATTATCTTTCCAAGCCGGGGATTATGATCAAGGATCACCTGCTTGCGCTTCAGGGTGCGCTCAATCTGACTGCCGACGAGGTCGCGCGCATATTAGACGATGCGGGGACTAAACTGGACCTGTCGGAACTCTCACTCGCCAGTGTCTCATTGCTCTACAGGTATGGACTGCTGGCTAAGGCGCTCAAACTGTCTGTGCGCGACCTGATCGCATTGAAAGGTCTGTCGGGGCTTGACCCTTTCAAACCGCTCAAGCCCGACACGGTAAAGATACTCGAAGATGATTACCCATTTACTCAGACGCTCGGCTTTGTTGAGATAGTTGCAAAGGTAAAAGAGAGCGGCTTCAAGATCGAAGACATCGATTATCTTTTGCGTCATAGCTTCGACCCAGTCGGCAAATACCGTCCAAACCCCGAAAGTGCTCTGGCCCTGGTAAAGTTGCTCTCCGCTGAATTCCATCGCACTGAGACAGAGAATGCTGTTGCCTCTGATCCGGCGAGCCTGACGGATGAGATGCTGCGACAAAAAATTGCCCTCGTGATGCCGTCCGACGTAGCAGAAACTTTCTTGGCAATGTGGACGGGCACTGTCGAGTACGCAGCAGCACAGGACGCGCCGCCCGGCGACGCGCTTGATCCTGCCGATTTTGAGAAAGAACCTGAACTTCGCGTCAGTTACGATGAAGTGAGGCAGCAGCAAAGGCTGTTCTATCGTGGCGTGCTTATCGACGCGAAGAAAGCGGCGATCATCGCAAACAACTCATCACCCTTGCTACCGCCTTTGCTCGATCATGCGCAAGCGCCGAGCAAAGAGTTTTTTAGCAAGTATCTTGAAAAGACAGCAATCGGCGACCAGTCAATCGGTTTCATAAATGCGGCAGAGTTTGACTTGTTGTTCGAGCCAGTTGGCGACAACCTGAGCGAAGCCGAAAAGCAGGAACAGATGCGAAAGAAGCGGGAAAAACTCGCCGGGGCGTTTCTTCCGTTTGTTCAGCAAAGGCTCAACCATCAATTCGTAATTCGCACGCTTACGGTTATGCTCAACGCCGACCCCGCGCTGGTCGAGGCGCTGTTGACCGAATCGAGATTGCTCACTGACCCGACCGAACCGAGCAAGCCGGTGATTGAAGCCTTCGCGGCGGCCAATACCCCTGGCGCCAGCGCAACATTCTACGCTTCGGATGACGGATCGGGCGTGCCGCTAGAGGCGCGTCACACCGCTACGGCAGATATCAAAGGCGCGCCTGCTAATGCAAAAAGCGCGCGGCTGGAAGGCTATTTCGAAGTGCCGTCTGCCGGTGCCTATCGCTTCTTCGCCGTCTTTGGCAAAAAGGGCGTTGAGGCCGAACTGCGTATTGACCGCTCGCCGGACCCGCTGCTGCGGGACAAGGCCACGGTTGACGGCGCGGAAATCAGCGCCGTCGTCGAGTTGAAGCCCGGCGTGCCGTACCACTTTATGCTTGACGCTCGCAATTTGGACGGAGATGTCTCTCTGCTCGTACAGGGCGAAAACTTGCTTAAAGGCACGCTGTCGCGCCTGACGCTTTACCCCGCCGCTGTTGTTGAGCGTGTAGCCCGCGCACAGGTGTTGTTGGCGAAAACGATTCAGCTAAGTCAAGGGCTGCCGCTCAG
This sequence comes from Blastocatellia bacterium, assembly GCA_036277095.1. GTDB lineage: Bacteria > Acidobacteriota > Blastocatellia > UBA7656 > UBA7656 > DASUNP01. The sequence continues at coordinate 12,535 of DASUNP010000106.1, read as the reverse complement.
CGAACGCGAGGTGCGCTACCTGCTGACCCACGGCGAGGACTTTGACCAATTGGACCTCAGCAAACTTCCCACTCGCGAAGCCGACGATTCAACGGCAGGCGCGGCGGCGCTGTTCAAACAATTCTTACGGCTCGCTGGCTACGCCCGGCTGAAGCGCGACCTCGCCGAAGGCACAGATGATCTTATTGGCGTCTTCGAAAATGCGAGGCGCACTCACCCCGAATTGGCCGATGCTAACCAGGCAATGAGCGCTCTGCTCGCCGATCTTTACAAACGATTCGCCGATCTGACGCGCCGTGAGGTTGACACCGTCAAGACAGCGGCGACGCAGTTGGGCTTTGCCGCGAAATTCACAGTTAACGGGGGCGAGCTTCTTGTTGAAGCGCCTGACTTCGCGCAAGAGAAAGGCATACGACGTCTGTGGGATGCGCTTCAAGTTGTTGAGCGACTCGGCATCACGGCCCAGGCGATAGCCAACTCGACGGGCATAATAAGCGACGCAAAATCGGGCGACGAGCGATCTAACATCGCGCGCGACTTGAGGAACACCGTAAAGGCTCGCTACGAACCAGAGACGTGGCAGCGCATTGCTCAGCCCATCTTCGACCAATTGCGCAGACGCCAGCGCGAGGCGCTCGTCGCTTACATCATGCACAGGGATGGCTTCGATCGAATGGAGCAATTGTTCGAATACTTCTTGATAGATCCCGGTATGGAGCCTGTAGTCCGGACTTCGCGGCTGCGACTGGCGATATCGTCTCTGCAACTTTTCATTCAGCGTTGCCTTTTGAATCTCGAACCGAAAGTGCATCCTTCGTCTCTCAACTCAAACCACTGGCAGTGGATGAAGCGATACAGGGTTTGGGAAGCGAATCGAAAAATCTTTCTCTTCCCTGAAAACTGGCTCGAGCCGGAATTCCGCGATGACAAGACCCATCTGTTTCAGGAACTCGAAAGCGCACTGCTGCAAGGCGATCTCTCCAACGAGATGGCGGAAGACGCATTCTTCAAATACCTGAAGAACCTTGAAGAGCTCGCCCGGCTCGACATTGTGACGATGTATTGCGAGGAGCAACCGCTCGACCCCGCGTCAAACACGCTCCACGTAATAGGGCGGACCTTCAGCTTGCCGCACAAGTATTTCTATCGGCGCTTCGCTCACCAGATGTGGACGCCGTGGGAGCCCGTGGCAGTTGACATCGAAGGCGACCATGTAGCGGCTGTGATCTGGCGTCAACGTTTGCACCTTTTCTGGGTGACGTTCGTCGACCAGGCGAAAGACAACTCCGGCACAAAGAACGACTCGGCAAGCAATAAGTCGCTCGTGTCTATGAGCTTAAACGACCTTGCCGAGGGGCTTTCCGCGCGCCAGCCGAAGAAGGAAGTGCAGGTTCAGTTGAACTGGACTGAATACTTTCAGGGGGAATGGACGGCTGGCAAGGCGAGCGGACTTGCTAAGCCGATAACCGTCGAAGTGTATAACGATTTTGACAGCCGCCAGGTATTCATCTTCGTAAACAAAGAGTACGAGGACGGCGAAGAGCGGGCCATAAAAATTCAACTTAGCGGAGAGCAGAACGTTGAAGGGTTCGGCAGTGGCGGGGTGTTCAAGGGAGCGAACAAGTGGAAAACAGCTTTCCGTGTGGTCAGCAAACACAGCGAACCGCAGGTCGTGATAAGAACTCCGCTACAGCCGCCTGACCCACCTTACGCACGCAACGGTGTTGAAGCTACGCAATACACGGGTTCCGGCGCTTTGGAAGTCTCTTTTCTTGAGAAGATCGACACGTCGAGTGCAGACGGGCGGCCTGTATTTACATGGGCAAATGAGGACATATTACGGAAGGGAGAGAGCTTCTCGCTGCTGACCTGCAGCAATCCGCTTGAGCTTTTCTCTGGCGATGTTGGATTTTTGGTAACCCCGTTTTTCTATAAAGACAGCCTGCACACGTTCTTCGTCGAGCCTACGCTGACGGAGACTACCTTGGAGAAGTGGGAAGACTGGGTCGTGCCGCCCGTAAAACCCGGCCCGATACTTGGGGATTGGTTGAAGGACATACCACTCTATCTAGAAGTGCCGAGCCTCGGTCCGCATTGGCCCGAACCCGACCCTCTAGCAAGGTTTCAAATAGACCGGGGCGATAACTGGCTCACGAACGTGGCGACGGTCATTGAATTTGACGACCACTTGATCGGGCGCGGCGGCGGGATTGAGGCTCCTGCGCTGCCTGCTGTCGCCGGGGTAAATGACGCTGCAAGACTGAGCGGCCCGGCTGGTGCGGGCAGTAGCGTGCTGACCGTGATCGGCGCGAGTGGGCTGAATTCGGCTTTGCTGAAAAATATGAAGCCCAGAAAGATATGAATCTCGTGCGCATTCACCTGCGCACGGCGGCTTGTCGCTAACTTTAGGAGTTATAACTCGAAAGGGCGCTCGCAATGGCTAGCAAACCAGAAACAGGATTTCATAATTACTACGACACTCAAGTCAGCGTCAATATGACAGCGCAGTCCAATTGGTCTGAAGTTGTAATTTCGGGCAAGCTCGTTACCATCAAAGAGCGAAAGCTCAGCTATCAGTTCTACACGCATTTTCACCCGTACTTGGCCCAGCTAATTCAGAAGCTCATCGAAAAGTCGGTCCCGGGCCTTCAAGAGGCAGATACGGAATATGAGAAGAAAGCTGACGGCTCGTTTGTAAAGCTTCCCGATGGCAGGCCCAGGCCGGTATTGTATGAGGAGCTTTTCACGTCGTCGAGATATAACCCTTCCAGCCTTGTCGAGAAGCCGCATCCGGTTAAAGACCTCGATTTTACTTCGAGCGGCGCTTACTCGGTTTATAACTGGGAACTCTTCTATCATGTGCCGATCACTATCGCCATTCACTTGAGTAAGAGCCAGTACTTTGAAGAGGCGATGCATTGGTTCCATTACGTATTTGACCCGACCGACAACAGCGACGGTCCGACGCCTGAGCGCTTCTGGAAGGTGAAGCCATTCCAGTTCACCGACGTTAAGATGATTGAAGAGATACTTGTCAATCTCTCGTCGGGCGTGGACCCCGTGCTGCAACAAGAGACGATTAACAGCATTGGGGCGTGGAAGGATGCGCCGTTCCGCCCGCACGCCGTCGCACGTTACCGGCAATCGGCTTACATGTTCAAAGCAGTCATGGCGTACCTGGACAATCTCATAGCGTGGGGCGACAGTCTGTTTCGTCAGGACACGGGCGAGACTATCAACGAAGCAACTCAGCTCTACGTGCTTGCGGCCAACATCCTCGGCCCGCGCCCCCAAGCAGTGCCGAAGAAAGGCTCGGTCCTCCCTCAGACTTATGCCAACCTGCGTGCAAACCTCGACAAATTCGGTAACGTCCTGCGAGAGTTTGAACCCGACATCCCCTTCGATGATTTGCCGCACCCCAACAATGCCACCAACTTCGATCAGTTTGCGACTTTGCGCAGCATCGGCAACGCGCTTTATTTCTGCATCCCGCGCAATGACAAGCTGTTGAGCTATTGGGATACAGTGGCCGACCGGTTGTTTAAGATCAGAAACAGCTTAAACATCATGGGCATCTTCCGTCAGCTCCCGCTGTTTGAGCCGCCCATTGATCCTGCCTTGCTTGTGAAAGCCACGGCTGCCGGGCTCGACATCGGCGCGGTAATCAGCGGCGCAAATCAACCCTTGCCGCTTGTGCGATTCCAATTCCTTGCACAGAAGGCCGCAGAGATTTGCCAGGAAGTAAAATCACTGGGCAACAATCTTCTTTCCTCGCTCGAAAAAGAGGAGAATGAGGCGCTCGCCATACTGCGCGCCAAACACGAGCGCACCATTTTGGGAATGACGGAAACAGTAAAGTATACGCAATGGCAGGAAGCTTTAAAGGCGCGCGAAGGGTTGGAGAAATCGCTCGCCAACTCTGCCCAGCGTTATCGATATTACGAGCGATTGCTGGGCCGAAAAGAGAACGAGATCAATATTCCTGAACTCGACGCGCTCGACACGGGCGCTCTGCAAAAGATGAAGTTTAAGTCGGACGAGCCGGAACTAGGCGCACGTGATATAGAGGTAGAGATCGCCCAGGGCGGCGCGGGCTCGCTCGGAAGCATCACTGGCGGCACCAGGGGCGCTTCAGCTATTACCGGCGGCAAGAAGCTTAACTCTTATGAGGCCAAGGAGCTTAACCAGCTTGAGCTTGCACAATTGCTGTATGATGCGTCTGCCATAGCGGAGACTATAGGCATCGGTCTGGGCATGATTCCACAAATAGGCGCCAAGGTGCAGCCCGTAGGAGCAGGCGTTGACGCCACTTTCGGCGGGGATCAGCTTTCGCGCATGTTTTCAATGACGGCCAGCACGGGTCGCGCCGCAGCGGGAAGGATTACCTATGAGGCCAGCAGGGCCTCGAAGATCGGCAATTACACGCGGCGCGAGCAGGAGTGGGCTTTTCAGAGCAACCTTGCGGCGGGAGAAATAACTCAACTATTCAAGCAGCTACGCGCCGCTCAACTGCGCGAAGCAATCGCCGAAATGGAGTGGAAAAACCACCATCAGCAGATTCTCAACGCTGAAGAGATCGAGCAATTCTTCACTAACGAAAAGACCGGTAAGAAGTCTAACCAGACCTTCTATGCCTGGATGAAGCGCGAGGTCAGAGGACTATATACTCAATGCTTCCAATTCGCTTTTGACATCGCCAGGAAAGCCGAGCGTGCGTTGCAAAACGAGTTGGGAAACTCGCAGTTGAGCTTCCTACAATTCAATTACATGGGCGGGAAAGAGGGCTTGCTTGCGGGCGAAAAACTCTACCTGGACATCAAGCGTATGGAGATGGCATATCATGATCTCAACCAACGCGAATACGAGTTGACAAAGCATGTCAGTCTCCTGCAGATCAATCCTCAAGCCCTGTTGCAACTGCGCATGACAGGGCGCTGCGCAGTTTTCCTGCCCGAAGAGTCGTTCGATATGGACTGTCCGGGCCACTACTTCCGGCGCATCAAATCTGTTGCCGTAACCATCCCTTGCGTCGTAGGGCCTTACACGAGTGTAAACTGCGCTCTCACACTGCTCAAGAGCACAGTACGCAAAAGTCCTCTGCTGCGCGATGGTAGCTATAGCCGCGAAGGCGCAGAGGACGACCGCTTCAGCGATCACTTCGGCAGCCTTCAGTCGATCGTTACGAGTACAGGTCAGAACGACGGCGGGATGTTCGATATGAATCTTCGCGACGATCATTACCTTCCTTTCGAGGGGGCGGGCGCAGTCAGCGAGTGGCAGTTGGAACTGCCTACGGACGTGCGCCAGTTCGACTACAACACGATTAGCGACGTGATAATTCATCTTCGCTACACCGCTCGCGAAGGCGGCAACCTGCTTAAAAGCGGCGCAATCGCCAATCTGAAATCGCTCATTGAAGAGGCCAAGGCAGCAGGCTCAGTGCGATTATTTTCCGTTCGGCATGAATTCCCTACTGAGTGGGCAAAATTCACTAGCGTTAAGCTTACGGCTGCAAATCCATTCGCGGAACTCTCACTCAATCTTCGAAGCGAACACTATCCGTTTTGGAGCCAGGGTAGGCTGGGTAGCATAAAGCAGGTTGACCTGTTCGCCAAGACCACCAAAGCCAGCATTGATGTAATGAATAAACCTCCCGACGGAACCGAGAAAAAAGATACTCTTATTAAGGACAACTCGTTGGGCAATCTGACGACAGTCAGGCTGAAAAACATCCCTCTTCCTACGCCGACAGGAAAATATACTCTCTGGTACAACGACAACTCTATGCAAGACCTGTGGCTGGCGCTGGCTTGGGGCAAGGCTTGAGGAAGGGCAACCCCCGCCAAGAGGTTGCCCCTATTTGTTTGAAACAAAAATTGAAGCGGAGAAGGAGGGATTCGAACCCTCGATAGGCCTTTACAGCCTATAGCGGTTTAGCAAACCGCCGCCCTCAGCCACTAGGCGACTTCTCCTAAAAAACCGAACCCGGAAAGTATAACTGATTGGCTTTCGCGGTTTCAAGTTTCAGCCCTCGCCCGAGTTGACAGCGAAAAGATTTGATTGATAGATTGTCCGAGCCTCGAACCAGGGTAATGATAATTCCGCTTTTGATTAACATCTGTCTCACCTCCTCACAAGACTAAGCTAAGGAGTATCAAAGATGAAGAGATTGACTCTATTCAACCGTTTCGCTTTATCAATTGCCGCCGTGTCGATACTGGCGGCGGGCTCGTCGCTTCTCGCCGACGGGGGAGCAAACCACCAGGTGCGCAATCTGCACTTCGGCGTGTCGGGCGGCAACATCAATGACAGCAGCAATGCGTTCTGCTGCAGCGGCACGCTGGGGGCTCTGGTCACGGACGGCTCCACCGAGTACATATTGAGCAACAACCATGTGCTAGCTCGCACGGAACAGGCGTCCCCGGGCGAAGACATCTCTCAGCCCGGGTTGATAGACAACGGCTGCGACCCCGGAACGATTGTCGCCGATCTTACAGTCGCCCCGCCGCTGGCGTCGAACGTCGATGCAGCACTCGCGGAGTTGCGGCCCGGCACTATGGACGAAACGGGCTTTATCGAAGACATAGGCGTGCCCGGCAGGTCTATAGCAATTCCGACCGTCGGCCTCGCCGTCGCCAAGAGCGGACGCACGACAGGTTTCACGACCGGCACAATCAGCGCGGTCAATGCCAGCATCAGCGTCCAGTATCAGAGAGGCTGCGGCAAGGGCAGGAAGTTTGTCGTCCCTTATACTAATCAAGTTGTAATCACCGGCGCCTCATTCAGCGCGGGCGGAGATTCGGGCTCGCTCATAGTGACCAACGACGCAAATCATAACCCCGTAGCATTGTTGTATGCCGGCAGCAACACGACCACCATTGCCAACCCCATAGGCGAGGTGCTCGATAAGCTTGAGGCGGCCCTGCCCGGCAACGGAGAGCTCAGCTTTGGAGGCCGTCGAGGCGGCGGCCCTCGCGGAGGGCGCGCGCTTGTCATGCCTGAGCGTCAGGGCAATTGGCCTTCGGATGAGGCTATTGAATTTGCAACTTTCTCAATGAGACAACGCGAGAAAGAATTGCTCGCCCGGCCATCTGTCATAGGCGTGGGAGTGGGCCCCGCCGACAGCAACTCCGCAGAGGCAGCGGTTGTCATCTTTGTCAACCAGACACAGAGGGTGAGGCCGCGCCTGCCGAGCAGCATCAACGGCGTGCCGGTAAAGATCGTCTACACCGATCCGATCATTGCTTACTAGATGAATTCTCGTAAGCCGGCGCGATAATGAGAGGGAAGCCTGCGAGGGGCTTCCCTTCTCTTTTTCTGCCGCCGTTCGACGGGCGGAAATCGCTCCGCTTGAGCCGACCTCGCCGGATGGTATATGATCGCCCGCGATCAGCTCAGCATTCACTTTGGAGGCTCGCGCGATGAAGTTCTTCTTCTTTCACCTCATGTCATGGCCCTACCTGCCAGCGGATTTCGAAGATCATTATGACTCAGCGTGGATTTGGTGCCCCAATACGCTTTTCGACCCTGAAAAGGGGAGCCGGCTTTACAACGAATACCTCGACACGCTCGTCTATGCCGAGGAGATCGGGTTCGACGGCCTCTGCGTCAACGAGCATCACCAGAACGCTTACGGGTTGATGCCTTCGCCGAACCTGATGGGCGCGATACTCGCGCGCCAGACCAGCCGCGTTCAGATAGCCGTGATCGGTAACGCGCTGCCGCTCTACAACCCGCCCACGCGCATCGCCGAAGAGTTTGCCATGATCGATTGCATATCGGGGGGCCGACTCATCGCGGGGTTCGTCGTGGGCGGCGGGCCCGAGTACTTCTCTTACGGCATCAACCCGACCTACGCGCGCGAGATGTTTCGCGAGGCTCACGATCTCATCATACGCGCGTGGACAGAGCCCGGTCCGTTCCGCTTCTTCTCAAAGCACTACAAGCTGAACTACGTCAACCCCTGGCCGCGCCCGCTACAGCAGCCGCACCCGCCCATCTGGGTCCCTGGCGTCGGGTCGCTTGAGACTATGGAGTTTGTCGCAAAGCGGCGCTACGCCTACATGGGGATACCCTACTTTCACATAGATGTCTTCAAGCGCACTTTCGACATGTTCCGCGACGCCTGCGCGCGCGAAGGCTACACGCCGGACCCCGAGCAGATGGGCTGGGCCATCCCCGTCTACGTTGCCGAAACTGACGAGCAGGCGCGCAAAGAGTTTGAACCTTGCTTATGGTATTTTGCGAAGAAGTTGCTGCGCGGGATCGACATCTCGCCGCCGGGTTACACTTCGGTCAAATCGGCGCTCTCTATAATCAAGAACCAGGGCAAATTCCTGCTCTCCCTAGACTCCTGGGACGAAGTCGAGCGCGGCGTCTACGCGATAGTCGGGAGCCCCGCCACGGTTCGAGAGAAACTCTCTTATTATCAAAAACAACTCGGCGTCGGAAACATCCTGACCGGATGCCAGATCGGGTCGCTAACGCACGAGCAGACGCGCCGCAGCATGAAGCTGCTGGCCGAAGAGGTAATGCCATATGTTCGACAAGCTGAAGACGCTCCAGTACGGTCTTAAAGTCAAGTGGTATGAGAAGACGCAGCAGCACATGCGCACGATAGAGCTCGGCGGGCGAACGATTCAGATCATGGAGGGCGGCGAAGGCGCGCCTCTAGTCTACCTGCACTCGGCCTACGGCGAGAATCTCTGGCTGCCGTTTCATCAAAAGCTTGCGGAGAGCTTTCACGTCATCGCCCCCGCGCATCCGGGGTTTGCCGCATCGACAGGGCTTGACGAGATAGACTCGATGGAAGACATGGTCTTTCATTACATAGACCTGCTAGATCACCTGTCGCTTGGACGGGTCAACGTCGCGGGCGTATCGCTCGGCGGGTGGATCGCCGCAGAGCTTGCGACGCGCTACCCGGACCGCGTGAAAAGTCTGGCGCTTGGTGCGCCCGCAGGCCTGTGGTTGACCGAGCATCCTATGACGGATATGTTCGCCCTGATGAGGCGGCCCGAAAAGCTCCGCGCCATTCTCTTTCACGATCCGAATTCGTCGCTAGCCCATCTGCTGATACCGGCCGAGGCGTCTGAAGAACAGATGACCGAAGCCTATAAAGCCATGACCGCTACGGCGCGGCTCGCCTGGAACCCGCCGGGCCACAACCCCAAGCTCGGCGGGAGGCTCGGGCGTATCAAATCGCCCGCGCTCATCATCTGGGGCGACAACGATAAGCTCATCCCTACGCCTTACGCCGAAGAGTGGGCAAGCCGTCTGACTGATGCGCGCGTCGTGATAATAAAAGAGTGCGGCCACATGATGATGTTTGAAAAAGAGGACGAGTTCGTAAAGGCCATAAAAGATTTCTTGAAATGAAAAGAACCGCAAAGATCACTAATGACCTTTGCGGTTCTTTTCGTTGAAATGCGATCTTGTATGCTTTAAGCGATCAAGCTTTCAGCCGCGGCAGGTTGTATATGCCCGCAAGCTTGTTCAGCTCGTTCCGCAGCAAGACCCAACTGGCCTCCACGCGGTTGTGCAACCTGCGATTCTTCATCACCGTGTTGACCCCTTCGGCTTCGCGCATCACCTCCTCGACATGCGACCTGGTCTCTCGCCACGAATCCTTGCGGTCAAAATCATCCCGCAATTCGTCAAGCTCTTTCTCAAAATCCTTCACCCGGTCGTTCAACCGGTCCTCGGCGTTTGTACCGTCCAGGCGGCTGCGGTCGAGCGAGTCATCAAACATCTTCTTAAACTCATCGCTCCGCGTTTCGACCCGCTTGATGATCGCGTCGACGTCGGCTTTGGTATAAGCTCTTCCCCTGTAACGCCCCTGATAGCTCGACAGCGCGGGCGCGGACAGCGCTAACATCACACAGCAGACTGCCAATCCTATGATCGGTCTTGCAAAGTGCTTTCGCATTTTCATCTCCTTCTAAAATATGAGCGGCGCACATAGCTTCCGCTCGATTGCCCGACGGGACCTGCGGCCCGGTCGGGGTTATACAGATCATTTGACGCAACTCGAATCTCTGCGGTCTGGAATTTCTACAACTTTGAATTTCTACAACCTTGGGGCTAGCAATCAACCAGCCGAGCAAGTAGAATCACAGCCGGGATTATACCCCTTACCGAGTTTCTGAAAAAGCGGAGGGCTGTATGCTAAATGTTGGAGATGCCGCGCCGGATTTTACGGCCCGTGCGCACACGGGCGAAGACGTTCGGCTGAGCGATTTCGCGGGCCGGACGGTCATCATGTGGTTCTACCCGAAGGCCGACACGCCCGGCTGAACGATCGAAGGTATTGGGTTCCGTGATCGAGCCCAACAATTCGCCGCAAAGAATGTCGAAGTCTTTGGCGTGAGCTTTGACACCGAAGCCGAGAACCGCGCCTTTGCCGAGAAGTTCGATTTCCCATTCCGCCTGCTGTGCGACACTGACCGCGCGATAGGCATGGCTTACGGGGCCTGTGATGAGCCGACCGCCACTTACGCGCGGCGCATCACTTACGTCATCGGCCCGGATGGCCGTATAGCCCACGCCAGCCCGAAGGTCAATCCAGGCGAGCACCCAGAAGAGATGCTTGCCCTGATTGAATAAAAACGACTGGCCGGGCGGGCAACGATTCAAACGCGAATGACCTGCAGCTTTCAGGCAGGAAAAGAGGAGTGTATGAAACGAACCCTTGTTGCAGCCCTTCTGCTGTCACTCGCATATACGAACGCGACAGCCTTCGCCGCGAAGCCGCAGAAAAAAGTAGGCGCGCACGCCCGGCGGGCGATCCTCTATTACCCCCCGCAGAATGATTGGCAGCGCAAAGCGCCTGAAGAGGTGGGCATGGACGCCGCTCTGCTGGAAAGGGCCGTGGCCTATGCGAAGGCTCAGGAGTCTACGGTCCCGCGAGATTTCTCCAAGCAGGTCGAGACGTTCGGGGCCATACTCGGCCCGATGCCGAAACAGCGAGGCGGGTCTAGCTTGATCGTCATTCGCCACGGCTACATTGTCGCGGAGTTCGGAGAGACCGAAAGAGTCGATCCGACCTACAGCGTCGCAAAGAGCTTTCTCTCGACAGTGATGGGGCTGGCGCTGGATCGCGGGTTAATCAAAGACGCCCAGGACCCCGTGCGCCTCTATATAAAGGATGGCGGGTACGAGTCTGAGCATAATTCTAAGATCACCTGGCACCACCACGCTCAGCAAACCAGCGAATGGGAAGGCGTGATGTGGGGCAAATCTCATGATTTTCTGGGCGAAGCCGGGTTCGGGCGCGGCGCCCGCCGCCCGCGCGAGCTTAAAGCGCCGGGCTCTTTTTACGAGTACAATGACGTGAGAATCAACCGCTTCGCCCTCTCGCTGCTCCGCGTCTGGCGAAAGCCGCTCCCCGAGGTGCTCAAACGCGAAGTCATGGACCCCATAGGCGCTTCCAGTTCATGGCAATATCACGGGTACGTCAATTCGGATGTGATGATCGACGGCCGCGTCATGAAAAGCGTGAGCGGGGGGACGAGGTGGGGCGGCGGGCTGTGGATCAGCGCGCGCGACCTGGCGCGGTTCGGCTACCTGTTTCTGCGAAAAGGCAGGTGGGCGGACCGGCAGGTGGTGTCAGAAAAATGGGTAAGGATGGCGACCACGCCGTCCGCCGGAGGGCCGGATTACGGTTATCTCTGGTGGCTAAACATCCAGCGCAATCAGTGGCCCGACGCCCCTGCGGCGAGCTTCGCGGCCCTTGGCTACGGCTCGAACACAGTCTGGATAGACCCCGACCACGACCTGGTGATCGTCTGGCGCTGGCACAGGACCAACGGGAATGAGCTGTTCAGGCAGGTCCTGGAGGCGATAAAAAATACGGACGCGAATTAAATACACTTTAACCAAATACGCTCTGCAAAGTGTCGGCGCGGAATTGCGTCTATAGAGTCTGTGGACCCTTCGTGGGACGTGTTACATCTATATATTCGTCGAAACAGAGAAAGGTATATCAAGAAAATCAGAGAGTTATTCGGGACGAGCCGTAATCAATAGCATGCTGCATCACCTTTATTCAAGACACTTACGCCTCATTTAAAACTTCTTTAGAACTCTTTTATGGAGTCTTAAAGACTTTTTTCCCGGCCATCGCTAAACTCCCTGACAGATGACAGGCGCTTTTGAGCCGACAGATAACAAATAAAGCGGCTCATCATATGCGTGACACTTATTTGTTAAGCGCCACATGTTCATGTTTGCAGTTTTTGAGCCCGGCGGTCGCGCCGGCAAGAGGAATTCTATTGCCGCTTTCGCTTAAAGCTAAGAAATAAGCGGCGATGACATGGCTAATCCAATGACAAGAAGAATTGACATTAAAGGAGAAAAGAGAATGAACAAAGTACGATTCGCAATCAACACAGTCGCGGTTATGTTTTTCACCCTTATGATTACAACCCTGGCGCAGGCCCAGGCCACCAGGACGTGGGTATCGGGCGTCGGCGACGATGTCAACCCTTGCAGCCGCACCGCCCCCTGCAAGACCTTCGCCGGTGCCATCTCTAAG
>DASUNP010000105.1:0-92452 GCA_036277095.1 Blastocatellia bacterium | reverse complement strand
CGCAGTAGTCAGCAAACAGGCGGGCAAGAAGGTCAAGAAAAACCCTGAGACCAGAATCCAGATAAGAAACGCCAACGGGAAGTTATCACAAACCGTCGTGCTGCCCGTCGATTGATGCGTTGTTTACCACCTTCTGATTATTATGTCGGGGCCGTTGTAAAACGGCCCTTGCCCTACGAAGCGGCTGCTTATGTCAAAGCTGTCGTGAGTCCAATGGCCCGCATACCAGATCACGACATCCTCCTTAAATATCGACTCTCCGTTGACCATTGAATTGATGCGTATCGCGCTCCCGCCGCCTGGCTCCGCCGAATCGTCTATCTCGCTCGGGAATTTGTTGCGCGGAATCCTCGCCGTCAAAATGAAAGGGCGCTCGCCGTGCACCGGCCGAGCGCCCCTTTTGTAGCACAAGACGCATCCTTACGCCATCGCTATAAGAATTTCTCGCTAGCTCCCGATCGAAACCTCGATAGGCGCTTTCAGTTGAAGCTTGCCCCAGTGGATTTTCAACTGCGACTGTTTAAGGTCCGTCTTTGGAACGTCGAGCGTGAGGGTCAGCTTTTCGGCAGTCTCGCTCGACTGCTCCATAGTCATTTGGGCTTTGTGAGCTACAGGGGCGCGCTCTATCTCTGACGGGTCCAGTTGCATGCTCCTGGCTTTGGCAGGGTCTATGAAGACGAGGCTCCAGGTCGCCCCGTCTTGCGAACGATGTAAGCCAAGATACCATATCCCCGAGGGGATCGTAGTCCCCGCGATCTTAAGCGGCACGTTCGTATCGAGCACAGTCCAGTACTCGCTCCCTAACCGCCAGGTCTTTCCTTTCGTCATAGCGTCGAACTTCCCGGCATCCGCGTACTCCGCTTTCCAGACGGGCTTCCCGTAGTCTATAAAGAAACCGCCTGCCCCGCCGTTCTTCTCCCTGTTCCAGTAACCTACCCTGACGGTCCCGCGTTCTAACGAATCGCTCCCAAAAGCTGCTATCGCCGGTTTCTTCTCCTGAGCGTTTGCCATCATTGTAAGCAACAGTACGGGCGCGAGCAGCAAGATTCTGGGTATCGAGCGTAAAGCCTTCATCACAGTACCTCCGAGTGAGTGGAATTATCGGAAACCTGCTAATCATACGCAGGCATCAATCGAATGTTTCTTTCAAAATATCCGCGAGCCTGTAGCCCGCCAGTATCATTCGCCGCTCCGCAAGCGGCCTGACCACGAACGTGTAATTCGAAGGCAACACCTCCCCGCTATTCTCGTCCGGGCCTCCGATGATTGCCCCCATTCGATAGGCGTGAACCTTTGCCGCCGCGAAGCTCTCTGCTTGTGACCAGTCATGAAAATCTTTCTCTGCAAGCTCTCTCAGCGCAGCCCGCCTGTGACTGATTCTTGAACGCAGCTCGGTAGCCTTTTCGCGGACCTGCGGGAAGCTCTCCGTTGTGATTACGAGGCCGTCCCAAAAGCTGTGCAGCCTTGTTGTGTTTGCGTTGGCTCGCGTGCGGATGAATATGAGATTGCCTCCCTGATCTCCATTCGGGAACTGGGTCGTAAACAGCGCCGACGTGTGAAGCGGCTGATGCACGTCGCCGACGAGATGAAAGACCCAGGCCACGGCCATAGCCTTATCAATATCAGCGCTGTTGGCGTCTCGAATGATCCCCAGCTTCTGCTCGAAAGTGCTCTCGACGTTGATCGCAGCCGGGTCCCTCGTCGTGACAGAATCGGGCTGGCCGTCAGGCTTGAACGGGTAGTTTATGAAATGGCAATTCCCGCAATGAAAGTCCGTCTCGCGAATGTCGTCGGCCCAGCGGGCTGCGTACATAAACACATAAAGATCATGATTTCTGAGGCCGACGGGGCTCCGCTTGATCGCGGGCAGCCATTTGCTTCGGTACTCGGGGAGCGATTTGAGAAGCGCTACGACCTGTTTTACTGCTTCCGGGTCAGAGGCTTTCAATTCTGCGTAAGCAATCGCTCCGCTCACCATGTGCCCGGGTTTATTCCAGCCTTGCGCCGAGCGAGGTGCGACCAGAACGATGGCGGCAAGGATCAAAATGTTAGATATGTAACGCATACTCTCCTCCTTACGAGATTGTGCGCGGCGGCTTCAGCCGTTTCCACAGGAATGCTACGTAGGCTTCTCTTCTTCGCGCAAGCTGGGCGGTCGAGGCTTCCTGCGATAGAAGCGGCCACAGGAAATCATCGGGGGCCGCTTCGACTGCTGCCCTTAAAATATCTCTGTCCAGTCTCTCTGCGAGCAGAGGGTCCCATTCGGCCAGTTGTGTCGCACGCTCTGCGAGGACATGCGTTGCGAGCGAGAATGCGTTGCGCCGGGGCGAGTCCTCTCTGACCGAGGACCAGGCGTGATGGAACATCAAGGCTGAGCCATGATCGATCAGCCACAGCTCGCCTTTCCAGAACAGCATGTTCGGGTTCAGCAAAGTCCTGTCCGGGTTCATCACGAGCCAGTCCAGCCAGACCACCATCGATGCTTCGTCGCTTGTGACGCGCGCGATGTCTTGAGGCCGAAAGTCTACGGCCCCATCCAGAAAATGAAAGCCGAGGTTTAATCCCCGGCTTGCTCTCAAAAGATCTCCCAGCTCCTGGTTGCGGTCTTCGCGCTTAAGCTCTTCGTCTATACGGATCAGCGAGCGGGCGGGGACGCGCAGCCCGATGGCCTCCGCCAGCTCGGCGACGATCACTTCGGCCACGAGCGCGGCAGGCGATTGAGCCGCGCCTCGGAGCTTGGTGAAACAGCGGCCCGCTTTTGTCTCCACAACGATCGGCCATGAGCTGCCTCGTTTCCGGTCGGACGACAGCACGCGCGACGCCCGGTAGGTCTTCATGGCTTCCAGACCTTGCGCGGGTTCTCACGGTTCGTTATGTCAAAGACCTCGATCCGCCAGGGAGTAAGTTTTAATAATCCGAACCCGGGGCTGTCTACGCTGGCGAAGAACGCCTCAAGGTTATACCCGAGCGGCGGCGGCGCGGCGGTGAACATATCCCAGATGCGTCGCTTCGTCGAGATGTCATCTACCCACTCGGCGGTGCAATCGGCATAAACAGGCTTGTATACGTCTCCGACGTAGGCCAGCGAGACGTAAGGGTTATGCGCGATGTGACGCGCCTTCAGCGAGTCCGGCCTCGTGGCCGCCCAGCCCGTCGCGCCCTCCCAGATGGTGTGCAGTATGCGCGAGCGCACGCGGTTTTTCGTGTCGACAGTAGCAACGCTGCACCATACGATCGTGTGAACGCGCTCGATGAACTCGGCCTCTATCTCAGAGAAGGAAGAAATCTTCATTCGCTAATCCCTCGTAGTTTTATGATCGCGATTCACTGTCGGGCCGCCGTCTTTTGCAGACGCTTTATATCCTAAAGCTCATAGATTATCTACTGGATTTCTGAAGTTATCGCAACTAATCTTACAACACGTATGACAATCACCTTCAGCCGCCGCCTGGCAATAATCTTTGGCGTGCTCGCCCCCCTGGCCGAAACCATTCGGCGCTGGAATCAGCTCGATCAGCTCGGCGTGCTGCCGTTCTGGCTGGACGATTACATCATGGGCGCGCTTCTCATCTATGGGGCGTGGCGGGCAAAGCGGGACGCTCAGAGAGGCTTCGGAGTGCTGGCGGCCGCATGGGGGTTCACCTGCGGCATGGGCTACGCGAGCTTCTTCAGCCAGTTGACTCTGCTCAATCAGCCCGACCCCGCTCCCATCTCTTCAGGCTGGGTGGCGGTGATAAAAGGCGTAGGGACCGCCATGTCTGTTCTGGCGCTGATAGCCTGTCTGCGTAGATTGCCCGAAAGTCAAAGCGCGGAGCAGGCTTCACAGACTGCGGTCACGGGCAAAGCATCTGCTACTTGAGCACAAAGACTTTATCGTCCATCGGCTCGTTGTGCGAGATGCGACTGAAGGCCAAGTTGTAATCGTAAAGGGATGTATTGCCCCCGGCCTCGACGCTCAACTGCAGCCGGTATTTGTGCGGCAACATGAGTCCGTTGGCGTCGCGGAAATCGTCAAAATCTTCGGTCAGCGAGTAATAGCTTTCAGGGTTCTGGTTCGATGACTGTCTCGTCCCGATCGTCGCGCTTATCGTATAGCTGTAGCGCGTGCGCACGTGACGGAAGTTCGCAGGGTCGAAGTACAGGGCGATCTTTAACTCACCCGAACCTTTGCGCGGGCGGTAGTTGACCTCGTGCAACTCGCGGCCATCGATCTTCTTCAACCCTTTGTAATCGAGCCGAGGCTGCAGCTCGGCGATTCGCAGCAGCGGCCAGGCGGTAGTGAGCACGCCGCCTAGAAGCCCTTCCTGCATCGTCTCGTCTTGCTGGCTGATGAACGCGCTCAATCTTGAGCGGTTGCCGTTCGGGAGAAAACCCGTACCTAGTTTCGACCCGTCGAACGCCAGGCTTTCGGCGGGGTATTCGATTGCGGGGAATTTCATGTTCACGCGCTGCTTGGGGCCGGTAGAGGCGACTATCGCCTCACCTTCGATGCTGCCTGCCCCGCCCACGCGGACTACGAGCGTGACCGGGCCTGTGGCGACACGCGATTTGACGGCGGCCAGCTCTGTTTGTGGCCCTATCGATTCGAGATGGCGCGCGATCAGCTCTTCTGCTTTGAGTTTCTTGTCCTCAGGCGATGACGAGCCGAGCGCAGTGGCGGCGAATAGAGCCAGAATAATTATGATTGTTATAGTACCTCGTCGAGTCATTGTTTTGATCCTCCTGAGAATTGTGGCGCCCCTGGAATTGAGGCGCCCTAATGGTAATTCGCACCGGGCCGGCTTCACAAGCCCATAAAGCTTTTTTCCGGGCCGTGTAACCGCTCAGCCGTCGCGTACGTTCTAATAATCCGAGATCAATTTTACGGAGGACAGAACATTGAGATCGAAAGCTTCGCTTGCCTTGTTGCCTTTCCTGTTACTTTTCGTTTTTGCTGTAACATCTCAACAGAAGGTCGTCGCCACGAGTGGCGCGAAACCGAAACTCGCGATTGAATCGCTCGAACACTCTTTCGGGACTGTAAAGCCGGGCACGCCGCTCACCTACACATTCAAGGTCGCCAACAAGGGCGATGCTAACCTTGAGATTACTAACGTCGCCCCGTCCTGCGGCTGCACCAGCAGCAATTTCGATAAGGTTGTGGCACCGGGCAAGACCGGCGGGATCACACTCGCCATAGAAAAAACGGACAGCTACAAAGGGGAGATAGTCAAGACCGCTACCGTAACGACCAACGACGCAGAGCGCCAAACATTCACGCTGACCCTGCGCGCGACGTTTAAGGCCGATTAACGATAAGCAGATCTCGGTTTGGAATAACTTGTAGGGGCAGCCCTTGTCTGTAAGGTATCATAAGATACTTTACACACAAGGGCTGCCCCTACTGTTTTTCAACCTGGCGGGTGCGTTCTAACAACGCGCGCGTCGTGTCGAATCTTCCGAGCGCGCTCATGCTCCGGCAGGCCCTCTCTATTGCCGGCTCGATGTAAGGGATGTAAACGGGATTATTCGCGACCGCCGCTTGAGACGAGTAGGTCCCGATAGCCTTCAACATTCTCTGAACGGTCATCAGCTCAAGCTCGCGGCGAAACTCTTCCACGTCGTCAAGCCCCAGGGTCGAGCCCGCCTTTAACTCTATAAACCGCTCGACCATCTCGCCGGCAACATCAGAGTCGAGCGCCGTGTAAGGGTCCGCCAAAAGCGATGCCACGTCGTAGCTCGCGGGTCCCATCCGCGCATCTTGATGATCGATTATAATCATCTCGCTCGCGCGCATCATCAGGTTGCGCGTGTGAAAATCGCGATGCGCGAGCACGCGCGGGCGCGCAGAAAGCTCGGCTGATATAGCCTTGAAATCTTCTTGTACGCCGTTAGCAGTCGCAGCGTCGAGCCTCATCCCAAGATAGCGGTTGAAGTAATTCGCAAAAAAGAAGCCCAGCTCCCACCTGAGCTTCGCCGCGTCGAATGCCAGCCGCGAGCAGATTGAATCCGGGCTTAACGCGCGACCTGTCGCCTCCTGAATCTTGACGATCAGCTCGATCGCGCGCCTGTAAGCCGAAGTCGCTTCATCGCCCGCATGGTCGGCGAGCCAGTCTTGCAGTCTGAGGTCGCCCACGTCCTCTATAAGCAGCAGGCTGTCGCGCCCCGAGACGGCAAGGACCGCAGGGACCGGAAGTCCCGATTCTTTTAACAGCTCGGTCACTTCGACGTGCGCGCAAGGGTCGTTTGCGAATGTAAGCCTGACCGCGGGGTTTGCGGCTTCGAGCCTCGCAAGCCTTGAAGCGGCGCTCTCGGCTTCGTCAAACGGCTCGGCGTACAGCGCTAGGATGACGCTCGCGCTCGCACTCTGAGCGCGAAAGTAAGAGCGCGTAGATGCGTCGCCGCTCAAGCGCGTGATCGATAAATCCGCCGGTGCGCCATTCAGATGCCGGGCTGCTATCTCGATCACATTCCCGGATAGTGTTGTCTCGCTGCTTGTGACCATCATTATATTAAAGCGGAACTATAAGATTCTCTCCGACTACTACTCCACGCTCCAGGTCGCGAACTATGTCGCGGCGCACGACGACCGCGCGCTCGATCACCGCGCCCGCCGGCACACAGACTTTATCGCCCAGCACCGATTCGCGGACGCGGGCATTGCTGCCTACCTTCACCCCGTCCCACAGGACAGAGTTGTGGACCTGCGCGTCCCGGGCTATCTCGCAGTTATGGCCCTCGATCACCGTCATCCCGTTCTTGCGCATGAACAGCACGCTCGCTTCCAGGTAACGGTCGAGCGTGCTCATCTCGTACCACTCGCCATCCGAGATGTGTGAGAGAACCGTTTCGCCCGAAGCCATCGCTTTCGGGTAGACGTGAATCGTCGAGTGAGAAAAACACTGGCGCGGGATGTAGTCGAAGATGCGGGGCGACAGCACCTGAATCCCCGTAAACATCAGCGGGGTGTTTTCCGGCTTGACGACAGCGCCCGAGGAGGAAGCAGGGCCTGATTCCGTAGTGATCGCCTCGGTCGCTATCTGTTCGGGGAATCCGGCGAAGCGAGAGATGCAGCTTCGCTCGTCGATCTCGACAATGCTGAAATGCTCGCGCGCAACGTTGCGCCGCAGGATGAGTGTCGCGAGCGCCTGGCGTTGGCGGTGCGCGCGGATCGCGTCGCCAAGCTCTATGTCGGTTACGATCTTGCCGTTTATTACTATGAAATCTTCCCCTTCTAACTTTTCGCGCACGCGGTCGATGGCGCCCGACGTGCCGAGTATCTCTTCTTCGAAGGAGTATTCGACCTTGACGCCCAGGTGCGCGCCGTTGCCGAGCGCTCGCCGGATTGAATCCGGCTGGTGATGGAGGTTGATTATTATGTCGCGGATGCCGTGCGAAGCCAGGTATTCGACCGTGTAAGCGATCAGCGGCCGTTTGAGAAAAGGGATTGCAGGTTTTGTGCGGTCTTCGGTCAGCGGCCAAAGCCTGGTGCCGAACCCCGCCGCCAGTATCATTGCTTTCATAATCAGGGGTCAGGGGTCGGGGGTCAGGGGACAGGGGAAAGAGGATTCGAAATCGCGGCGGAGAGCGTAGTCGCTGGCTTATGCGCAAGCGCATCATCCGCCATACAAATTTGAGATTTCAAATGCCCTGACCCCCGGCCCCTGACCCCTGAGCCCTATTCAAAAACCAGGTCTTCGAGCGGGATGCCGCGCGCCTCGCAGCGCAGCGCCTGCAGCTCGGGGTAGCTTTCGCGGATAATCTCCGAGATGGAAAAGCCCGCGCCGTCGAGCACGCTGAGGACTGCCGGTTCGTCTCCCTCTATCTCTATAAAATTGCCCATCGGCGTCTCGTCAAACTCGACCTCTAGCTCGCGCCCTTCGAAAGCGAGCCCGTATCCGGTCCGGTACTTTTGATAGCGAAAGACCGGAAGAAAGCCGAGCCGCTCGAAGAGAGCGATCAGGCGGTCTGGGTCGCTCGCGTCGCTTTCGATCTCTTCCCTGATTTTCAACAGCGAGTTCGCACACTCGTCTACGATCCCCTTGTATGTGATCGAACCGCGCCCGCTCGCTTTGCGCACGCGCAGGGCCGCGCCTCGTTTGAAGAGGGTCTGGTCCGTTGTATCGAGCAGCCAGTTGTCTTCGAAGTGACGCGGCTTTCTAAGTGTCAAAGTGAATCCGGCATTGCGAAGGCGATCCAGATTATCGCTAGCGAGCTTCACCTCGATTTCGAGGTTCGTTTTCATACGCGTCCAGCCGTTGCCTGCGTGAGGCTTTCGGCAACGGGTAATTATTCCTGTTGGCCGTGCCGCGCGTCAATCATAATTTCCGTTGAGCTAGTAAAGATGTTTCGCTTTGATTATCAGGTTGCCGCGCCGAGGCGTGTTGATGTAAGGTCTGAATGCTGAACGAGCAGGGGTCAGCCCCAACGAGGGCGACGATCAGTATCGGCAGAGTAGACAATCTGACTTTTTAATCTCTTCCGGGCGCGGGCCTCGCGCTTGCGCTACTACGCTCATTATGGCTGTAAGCTACAAAACAAGTTCGGGCGTAGCCTTAGATTTTTCCGACAACCTGTGCCGTTGGGATGGTCACGCTACCGGCCACTACGAAGTGTGGTTCTTGACCTTGAATGAACGCGCCGGCCAGCGCGGCTTCTGGTTCCGCTACGCGATAGAATCGCCCGACGGCGCGACCGACGTGCGCGCACCCCGCGCGGCGCTCTGGGCCGCCGCGTTCGACCGGAAATCGCCGCGCCATAATTTCGGATTGAAGCGCGAGTTCCCCATAGACCGGTTCGCTTTCCAGTCCGGCAAAGAGTTCCGCCTTGAGATTGGCGAAGGCGAGTTCTCCCCCTGCCGCGCCGTCGGGGAAGTCGCCGACGAAAAGCACAGCATAAAGTGGGACCTGACGTTCACGCCCTGCGACAAGACTTATCACCACATAACGCGCAGGCTCAACATGCTGATTCGCCCGTCCTCATACGTCTGCTCGCCCAATCTCGACACTAAGTTTAGCGGGACGATTGTCATCGACGGTCGAAAGCACACGCTCGACGGCGAGCCGGGGTGCCAGTCTCACTTGTGGGGGCGCAAGCGGGCGGACGAATGGGTGTGGCTTCATTCAAACGCTTTTGAGGGGCACGCCGGGACGGTATTTGAAGGGCTCGCCGCGCGCGCTCGCCACGTGGGCCGAACGCTTCCACCCTTGCAGTCGCTCTATTTGCGCCATCGCGGCGAGGAGCATCATTTCGTGCGGCTGCGGCTGGCCGAGCAGTGGAAGCACAAGCTTGGCGTGGGCTACTGGAATTTCTCCGCTATGAACACGAGAATTCTGATCAAAGGCTCAGCCCAGTGCCGCCTGCGCGACATGCTGCAAGCGACCTACAATGATCCCGACGGCGAGCCTCTTTATTGCATCAACAGCGAAGTCGCCAATCTGAAGATAAGGATTTTTCGCCGTGTGAAAGGCGTTCATTACCGTCACGTCGAGACGATCAACTCGCGCTCCACAGCCCACCTCGAACACGCCTCAAGAATCAGCGACCCCGAGGTCAAAATGGCTTTCATAAAGAATGTAGAATAGAAGATGGCTCGACAACGAAAGAGCGCCATCAAGCCGCGCCCATTGACCTCAAGCCTGCTCAGCCGATGGCCCCTGCCGCAACCCGACGAAGATGGCGATAAAGAAGACCGCGGCCGCGTGCTCGTCGTAGGCGGCTCGCGAGAGATGCCCGGCGCGGTGATACTCGCGGCCACTGCCGCGCTCCGGGCCGGGGCGGGGAAGCTCCGCATAGCTACGGCCCGCAGCGTCGCGCAACTCGTCGCCTCAGAGGTGCCCGAAGCCCGAGTCTTCGCGTTGCCTGAAACGAAAGGGGGCGACATCGCCCCGAGCGCCGCTAAAAAAATTGCCAGGCAGGCGGAGCGCGTGCAGGCGGTGCTTGTCGGCCCAGGCATGATCGATGACCGCGCGGCCGGGCGATTGATGCGAAGATTGGTGAGCCGCATCACGCTCGCGGCGCTGGTCGTAGACGCGGCTGCGCTCTTCGTTCTGGCCCGCCACGCCGACGCCCTGCACGGGCTTGACGGTCGGGCAATACTTACGCCGCACGCTGAGGAGATGGGAAAGCTGCTGGGCGAGGACGAATCGGCAATTGAAAGCGATCCAATGCTTGCCGCCGAGCGGGCGGCGGAAAGGTTTCAATCGGTCATTGTCTTGAAAGGTCGCCGGACTCTTATCGCGCGGCCCGGAGGCGAGGTCTACTCTAACCGGACGGGCAACGTCGGACTTGCGACATCGGGCTCAGGCGATGTGCTGGCCGGGATAATTGCGGGGCTTGCGGCGCGCGGCGCAGAGCCCGTTCAAGCCGCCGCCTGGGCCGTCTATCTTCATGGGCGCGCGGGCGATAGACTGGCAAAGCGCATGGGCAAGCTGGGCTTTCTCGCGCGAGAACTCCTGGGCGAAATACCTCCCCTCATGAACTCCTGCGGGCGCGATAAATAAGGTCATTCGCGGGCAAAGCCTGGATCTGTGTTTCGCATCCAAATATACTCAGGTTTCCAAACTATATAGCCCATAGCGGCGTCTAACCTTTTGAAACGCATTAAACAAGGTTGTAAAGTGAAATCGAGGATACAATTATGAAAAGACGCACCATCCCGGCAGCATTCGCGCTCCTAATAGCCGTAACGCTTTTTACAGGCGCGATTTTCCCTGTCGCCGCAGACACGAAAACGAAAGCCAGGAAAGGCGGGCTGACCGAGGAGCAAAAGATCATGCACCTGCTCAACCGCACGGGCTTCGGGCCGCGCCCCGGCGACGTGGAGCGCGTCCGTGCGATGGGCATAGATAAATATATCGATCAGCAGCTACACCCCGATCGGATTGACGACGCTTCTACGGAAGCGCGGCTTCGCGGGTTTGCGTCGCTCAAGATGGACGTAGCGCAAATCTATGACAAGTACCCCGCGCCTAATCAGATTGCGCGCGAGCTTGGTTTGCGAATGCCTGATCCGGTGAATCAACAGGGGAACCCGCCGGACGAGGCGAATATGCCTGCCGGCGCTAAAGAAGAAGCGGCCACGCAGCGCGAGAACCGCCAGAAGATTTTCTCTTACTACGCCGAGCGCGGGCTGCGTCCGCCTCAGATGCTCTTGCAGGAGCTTCAAGCTCAAAAGGTCATTCGCGCGGTCTACAGCGAGCGCCAGTTGCAGGAAGTGATGACTGATTTCTGGTACAACCATTTCAACGTCTTCTGGGGCAAAGGCGCCGACCGTTGGATGACCACAGACTACGAGATGAACACCATCCGCCCGAACACGCTTGGGAAGTTCAAGGACTTGCTGCTGGCTACGGCCAAGAGCCCGGCGATGCTCTTTTACCTCGATAACTTTCAATCGATGTCACCGGACGCGCAACTGCCCGGCAGGCGTGGGTTGAATCGCAGGAATCAAGGCCAGTTCGGCGGGAACTTGCGTAACCGCAGGCAGGAAGATAATCGCGAGATGGATCGCGACCAGCAGAAGAATGCTCAACCACGCCCGCAGCCTGGAAACAATCCCTTCAATCGCAAGCGCGGCATAAATGAGAACTACGCGCGCGAGATCATGGAGCTTCACACGCTGGGCGTTGACGGCGGCTACACGCAAAAGGATGTGCAGGAAGTGGCGCGGGCTTTCACGGGCTGGACGATCCAGCAGCCGCGACAGAACGGCAGGTTCATCTTCCGCGAGTTCATGCACGACAAGGGCGAAAAGGTCGTGCTAGGCCAGAAGATAAACACGGGCGGCATGAAAGACGGCGAGATGGTCGTGGAGATTCTGGCGCGTCATCCCAGCACGGCGAAGTTCATCTCGACAAAGCTCGTCCGCCGCTTTGTGAGCGACAACCCGCCGCAAGCATTAGTCGATCGCGTGGCCGGCGTTTATATGAAGACAGACGGCGACATCAGCCAGATGCTGCGCGCGATCTTCACATCCGAAGAGTTCTACTCTAAGGAAGCTTATCGCGCGAAGATCAAATCTCCGTTCGAGCTTGCCGTCTCGGCCGTGCGCGCAATGGGCGGCGAGACCGTAGGCGGAATGCAGATAAGCCAGTTCATAGCGAGGATGGGTCAGCCGCTTTATCTTTACCAGCCGCCCACGGGTTATCCCGATCGCGCGGAGCAGTGGGTGAATACCGGCTCGTTGCTTGAGCGATTAAACTTTGGCCTCGCGTTGAGCGCAAACCGCGTTCGCGGGACTACAGTCGATATGAAGCGCGTCGCGCCCGGCATCGAATCGGCTAAGGCTGATCGGTTAATGGAGCGCGCGATAGCCGTTCTGCTCAACGGCGAAGTATCACAGCAGACTCGCGCGGTGCTCGACAGACAGCTCAAAGAGGGCGTGCCGGTTAAAGGAGAGCTGGATAAGGCGGCGGTCAATCAAAGCGAAGCGATGAACGACGGCCAGATGATTGCCGAAGGCGGTTTGCCTTCAAGGCCGGGCCGGGGCGCGGGACGCGGAGAGCGCCGGGCCGAGCGATACGGATTCCTCAACCTGGGCCGCATCCCGCCGGCAACACCCGTCGACCCGGAGGTCGCAAAAGTATTCGGCCTGGTGCTGGGCTCGCCGGAATTCCAACGCAGATGATAAGTAAGTGCTGAGTGCTGAGTCCTGAGTAAGAACTTCTCGTAGTTCACTCAACACTCAGCACTCAGCACTCAGCACTCAGGAGAAAAGCAATGGCAGTATCAAGAAGATTCTTTTTGAAGTCATCGGGGCTAGCGCTTGCGAGCTTCGCCGCCGCGCCCTCGTTCTTGCAGCGCGTCGCGTTGGGGCAGAGCGCGGCGGGCAAAGACCGGCCAATCATAATCGCGCTATTTCAGCGCGGCGCGGCCGACGGCGTCTCGATGGTGGTCCCGTTCGGCGACAAAAGCTACGCCGGCGCGCGCCCTCAGATCGCCGTGCCCGAGCCTGGAGCGCGCAACGCGGATGCGAGCCTTGACCTCGACGGCTTCTTCGCGCTCCATCCGCAGTTGGCCCCGTTTATGCCTGTTTACAGGGCGGGCCAGCTCGCGATAGTTCACGCGGTAGGGTCGCCCGACAACACGCGGTCGCATTTCGACGCGCAGGACTACATGGAGTCGGCCACGCCCGGAAGTAAGAGCACTGCGGACGGATGGCTCAACCGGTACATGCTCGCGAAGAAAGACGCCAAGGCTTCGCCGTTTCGCGCCGTAGCATTCAGCGCTAACATACCGCGCTCGTTGATGGGCAGCGCGCCTGCGCTGGCGATGACGAACATCGCAGATTTCGGCGTGCGCTCGGGGCAGGGAGGCGGCCAGGTCGCTCAGAGTTTCGAAGCGCTCTACGCCGAGGGAGCAACCGACATGCTTTACGGCACGGGCAAGGAAGCCTTCGAAGCCGTAAAGATGTTGAAGCGCGCTAACCCGCAGCAGTACCGAGCCGCCAACGGCGCGAATTATCCTCGAACCCCTTACGGCCAGGCGTTGCTCCAGATCGCGCAGTTGATTAAATCCGACCTGGGGCTTGAGGTCGCTTTCACCGACATCGGCGGCTGGGACACGCACGCAAACCAGGGAGCATCTCGCGGCCAATTGGCGAACCGTTTACGCGAGTTCAGCTCAGGGATAGCGGCTTTGTATCAAGACCTGGGCGACCGCATGAGCAACGTAGTGATCCTGACAATGACGGAGTTTGGTCGCACGATTCGGCAGAACGGGTCGGGCGGGACCGATCACGGCCACGCGAGCTGTCTGTTCGCGCTGGGCGGCCCGGTAAAGGGCGGCAAAGTTTACGGCCAGTGGCCGGGGCTCGCTAACGAGCAGTTGTATGAAGGGCGCGACCTTGCGCTGACGACAGATTTCCGTGACGTGTTCGCGGAAGTGGCCGCGCGTCACATGGGCGCGACGAATCTGAGTTCGATCTTCCCCGGTTACAACCCGAAGCAGGCGAACTTCCGAGGGATCATTCGCGGGTAGCTAAGGCTGAGATTTGCTGCCTGTGAAAAGCAAGAGGGGCTATCGCGATAGCCCCTCTTGCTTTTGCCAAACGAAACCTTATCCAGGTTTGTTCATTGCGGTCTTTTATTCTGAGCCTCTTGGTATTTCTTAATGAGCGCCCTCAACCTCTCCTGCACCTCTGTATTATTCAGGCGCTCGTAATCTTTCAAAGCCAGTTCCAGGTATTTCAGTACCTCATTAATCTGATGCCTGGAATAATCGGTTTTGAATTTACTCGCCCATTCAATCCAACCCGCTCTCCATTGGATTAATTTAGCTTGAAGGTCACTGTCATTTAGCTTCCGCGCTAGGTTCAAGGCGTGGTTGCAATAGAACAAGGACCCAGGGTAAGCGTACGCATTCATCCAATCAAAAATGATTTCGACTGCCTCACCCTTTGACACTTTATTAGCTGTGCTGTAAGAGTCGATTGCCTTCTCGAAATACTGTGCGGCTTTTTCAGTATTGTTTAATTCGAGGACTCTCCAGCTTATACTTATATATTCACGCGTAGTGGCTCCGCCGGGTCTAGCTTCAATGAAAAGCTTCTCTGCTTCGCTATCCTCGCCGCTAACTGCGTAAATCGTTCCCAGGCTTTCCCTCATATCCGGGAGTTTTTCAGTTACGAGCCTGTACTGCACGTAATCGTCAGCCACGGTGAACGTCTTGGCTTTAGTTCTCATCAATTCTATCACTTCCTTTATAGCTTCGATTGCGGCTTTGTAATTCGCAATAGACTTTTTCCTTACTTTGGCATCATTCGATTGTGCGTAAATGTCGCCGATTCGCCAGCTCACTGAATCCTCTTCATCGACTAAGAAGTCAGACCCTCCAAGCCGCAAGTATTCTTCATAATACCAAGCTGCTTTTACTTTATCTTCTTTATCGGTTGAAGATCGATACAGATTGCCGATTCTGAGCAGGACAGGAATTTTTTTAGCTGGCTCCTTATCGGGCAAAACTTCTAGCAGCTTTACGTCATATTCTATTTGCTTTGCGCGGTCTACCTTCTTCTTTAAGCCGATATCACTCAGTAACGCGAGCGTGCTTATCTGACCTGAGGGGACTGCGTTCTGTCTGTAGATTTCGAGTACTTCTTCGAGGCTTACCAAAGCTTTACTCAGAGTCTTACCATCAGGATCGTTCTTGTCTACAAGGTAGTCGAAAGCCTCTCCATAAAGTTTGCCCAGTTTCTGTATAGCATTTAATCTTGCCTCGCCGATTGCTCTGGCCCGCTGTTCAGCTATTTGTTGAGTATCCTTCAATTCGTTATAGGCTTTCTGCAAATGGATTTCTGCTCTCTCGGCATTGGCTCTCGCTATCATTGCTTCGCTCTCCGCCCTTTTCGCCTCTCTTTCTTGGTCCTCGGCTATTTCCGTTTGCCTGTTAGCGCGATCCTTTTCCGTGTTAGCCTTCGTCCATTGAATACCGGCGAAAGCAGCTATTCCGCTTGCGAGCAGAAACATAACGATCAATGCCGCGACCAGTCGGCGCAAGCGACGAGCCGATTTCGCCTCTTGTTCCGCCCTCGCTTGAGCCAGCTCGATCTTTTCTCTCTCTTCCCTCTCCTTCTCAGCCGCCGCCCATTCCCGCGCCGACTTGCTTGCTTCTAGATATGTTACTGCCTTTCCAAATTCGGGATGGTAACGCTCAGCCCAGGCTTTGTTGGGTCTTTCCTGGTCGAACCACTCAAGCGCGAATTGCAGCGCGGGGTCGGTAATCAAGCCTGTTCTGTTAAAGCCGTAATCGATCGCTGACTCGACCAGCCTGCGATAGATGCGAGCCGATTGAGCTTCCTCTTCCACCCATATCTTCAGTCGGTCCCAACCGCGTATCAGGCTCTCGTGCGAAATGTCTATTACATTGTCTTGCGCCGTCAGGAAACAGCGCCCCTCGCTTTGGAACGCCTCGATTACTGCGAAGACCTCTTTCTCATCTACTCCTGTCACGTCGCAGAGTTCTCTGACGCTCGTAGGCCGCCGAACTTCGCGATTGTCAGCGCCCTTCTCCGTCAGGCGCTTGAAGATTCTCTCGGCGGTCTTCTTTTGTGACTCGGAAAGCATTTCGTAAGCTTTGTCGGCATCCAGCGACAGAGCCTTCGTCATGCCGCCGATCCCTTCGTAATGAGGTAAGTCTATCGGCTCTGAGCCCCTGCGCGTGCGGCTCCAGTAATCCCACGTGCGCATCAGCGCATGTTGCAGAATGGGCAGTTGATCGGGATTATCCCCGACATCGTTCAGCAACCGGTTCACCAGCGGCGAGCTTATATCTCCGCCCCCGACTTTGACCGGACCCGTTATCGCCTCGCGGCGCTCGTCGTCCGTCATTCGCGGGATCAGGTACTGGCTACGGTTTATAGCTTCCGGCAGGTCGCGAAACTGCGCGCATTCGCCCAGATAATCCGAGCGCATTGTCAGCGCCACATAGATAGGCAGTTCGTCTTGTTTGATAGCCTCAAGCAATAGCTTTACAAACGCGGCCTTTTCGTCCGCTGCTGCGCCGTCGGTCGAAGCTTGCTTGAACCTGAATAACTCTTCGAACTGGTCGACGACTATCAGAAGGTTCTCGTGCGGCAGCATACGGGCCTGGCGCGCGGCTTCGACCAGCCCGAGCGAGCTTCGACCGAGCGTCGTCTCGATATCCGTGAGCGTAGCTATCGCCGATTCCGCTTCACCCGGCGCAAAGACTCCCGCGTCACACAGCGCGAGCGCAAGATTGCCTACGGGGTCATCCTGCGGGCGGAAGATCGCTATGCGCCAGCTTGAGCCCGCCCCGCGCATGTGGCCGCTGTAGAGCGCGGGCAGCAGCCCCGCGCGCACGAGCGACGACTTGCCGCTGCCGGAAGTTCCGACTACTGCGACGAACCTGTTTATCTGGAGTTTGTTCACCAACCCCTCGCTCTGGCCGTCGCGCCCAAAGAACCTGTCGTACTCCTCAGTCTGAAAAGGTCGCAGACCTGGAAATGGGTTAGCGGATGATTCAACTTGTTCAAACATTCTTAGCCTCATTCAGCGGCCGTGGCGCTCTATGCAGTTTATGAAGAGGTCCATCGCCGCTTGCGAGAACCCGTTATAGCTTGGCAACAGCTCTGCCTCGTGGGTCTTGAACCGTCGCTTGTGCTCGGTTTCGGGGGAGGAAATGAGTATGGCTTTGCAAAGCCAGTTCTTCTCGCGGCCCCAGCCCTTTGCCTTGGTCAAATCCCAGAGCATCGACCGTACCCAGATGTGATCTGACTCTCCGTAATAGATCAGGGTCGCGTCGCACTCCACGACGTTTTGCTTATGATATGTAATGGGCTGATCAGCTTCGCTATCCTCTGAAACGATAACTTCGTACCCTTTGCCGAAAAGGTACTTCTCTGCCGCGCGGGCCCGGTCAAGGTCGAGCTTGTTACACATCAAATAGATCGAAGGTCGATCAGATGATTCGTGCGCCCGCGCGGACGGAGCAGGACCAGAAAGCTTCTCAATGATCCTCGATTTGAATGCTTCTAATGACCGTCGATATAACTCCGCCTCTTGTTGGATGTTGCTGTTGGTTTGCAGTTCCGATACGAACTTCTGGTGGAGCGGTCCCTTCGCCTCCAACTCTTCCGGCATCCATATCAGCCGCGAAAAGCCCGCAGCCTCTTTACTGCGACCGGCCGCAAGCTCGTTCTGCAACACGACGATCGACTTTTCTTCTTCGCCATCAGGGATCAAGCCGAATCTTTCACCGATCAGGTGAATAGACATGCAGGACCGCTTGAGATTCTCGCTCACTGCATTCAAGTAGTCCGGCACCTTATCGGGCAGCTTCATATCGGGGAGCACGCAATAACCATGCTGCTGCAACTCGCGCCTGATCGCATCTCTTTCGTCCGCCAGGTCGGAGCTTGTTTCAGCAAGGTAGACCGTTTTCGTCGCCTGTACGTTGGTGACTTCGCCGGGGCGGTCGAGGGCTTCGAGCAGACCTTTGATATAGTCCGCGAGATCGTCCATCCTGTCGAGGTACTTTTGATAACCGTAGCCGTCACGCTCCTGGCTGTACGGGCGAGCCCGTCCGTTGTCCGGGTCTGTATCATAGAACATGTAATCGAGCAGTTCTTTTACTGGCTGGGGATGCGCGTTGCGGGGAACTGGGTATTTAACTGCTTTAATCATCCTCGAATCATTCCCGATCAATTTTCCGCCGCTTCGTTCCGCGCAACTGGCAAACTCTTGAATCTCTCTCAAGCACCATTCTGATTTCAAATAGCCTGGCGATAAGACGGCGACAAAAACTTTGGCTCTTGCCAGATTATCCGTGATCTCTTTCGAAAAATATACGCCTCCTTCTAATCGCTTGGTATCCCGCCAAATCTTCGGCCGTTGGCCGTAGAATTCCCCTAATCGTTTTCGCAGCTTTTCATGAAAATTAGTTACCCAGTCGTCCTCGTTATCAAGGTGGTTATAGCTGATAAAAACGTCAGTCTCATACTGAGGGGTGTTGCTCATGTCGCCCTCCAATTGATGGGTCGAGCGAGCGCCTTCAGGATAGCGGGCTCGCGGGGTTCAGTGTAAGCGTGCTGAATCGTTGCTTATAAGATCGGGGTGGCGAGCGACTGCTTTAACAGTGCGCGCGCAGAAGCTTTATGCAAAAACACCCCTGATCCTAAGTTGCCAGGCTCATTCTCTTTCTAAGCGCTGATTTTTGCAATAGGCAATTTAGGCCGCTTCATTCTCAGCTTTTCGTTTGCTCAATCAAGATTCAAAAACTAAAATTCAGAATTCAAATCATAAACCGAAAGGAACCTCTGATGTCAGATTACAGGCTACTGGTTGGCAAGTCGGCCATCATCACGGGCTCGGGACGCGGCATCGGCCGCTCGATTGCAAAACTTTTTGCCGATCACGGCGCGTCGGTCGTCATCAATGACATGGACTCAGAAGTCGCCGAAGCGACCGCTCGCGAGATCACAGACTCTGGCGGGCAAGCCATCGTGTGCGCCGGCAGCGTGACCGACGTTGAGTTTCCGGACCGGCTAGTCCGCGCCGCCGCCGAAAGCTTTGGCGGTATTGACATACTGGTCAACAACGCGGGCTACACGTGGGACGGCGTCATTCAGAATATGACCGATGAGCAGTGGTACGCCATGATAGACGTTCACCTCACTGCGCCTTTTCGAATAATCCGCGCCGCGACGCCTTACATGCGCGAGCGAGCAAAGCAAGAGATAGCCGAAGGCCGCCGCCTACACCGCAAGATCATCAACGTCTCGTCAACGTCTGGCGTAGCAGGCAATCCGGGACAGGTGAACTACTCTGCAGGCAAGATGGGCATAGTCGGCGTGACAAAGACAATGGCTAAAGAGTGGGGCCGCTTCAACGTCAACGTCAACGCGGTCGCTTACGGATTCATCGAGACTCGTTTGACTCAGGCCAAAGAGAATCAGGAACGGATGCAAGTCGGTGACAAGCAGGTAGAGCTAGGCATACCGGAAGCAATGCGCCAGATGGCGGCGAACTTCATCCCGCTCGGGCGTCCAGGCACGCCCGACGAAGCCGCAGGCCCCGTCTTGTTTTTGGCCTCGCCGCTCTCGGATTACATGACGGGCGCGCTCTTGCTCGTCACAGGCGGATCATACGTGTAGGGGTCAGGGGTCAGGGCTAGGATTGGACATCGCGGTGTGCGAAGCGTATCGCCTGCCATTCAGATTTGAAATCCGAAATCCGAAATCTACCCCTGACCCCTGGCCCCTGACCCCTGACCCCTGTTATATTGCTCGTCTTTCAAGAGCATAGGAGAAGAAATTGAGCATACTGGTTGATAAAAACACGCGCGTCGTGGTGCAGGGAATAACTGGGAAGGAAGGGTCGTTTCACACGGGGCAGATGATAGCCTACGGCACGAAGATCGTCGGCGGTGTCACGCCCGGCAAAGGCGGGACAGAGCATGAAGGAGTGCCCGTCTTCGACACGCTCGCCGAAGCCGTTCGCGAGACGGGCGCGAACGCGAGCGTCATATACGTCCCGCCTCCGTTTGCCGCCGACGCGATCATGGAAGCGGCTGATGCCGAATTGCCGCTCGCAGTCTGCATTACAGAAGGAATACCCGCGCTCGACATGGTCCGCGCGTTTGACTATTTGCGCGACCGGCGCACGCGGCTCGTGGGGCCTAATTGCCCCGGCGTAATCTCTCCCGGCAAATGCAAGATCGGCATTATGCCCGGCCACATTCACACAGAAGGCAACGTGGGAGTGGTCTCTCGCAGCGGGACCTTGACCTACGAAGCCGTGCACCAATTGACCAACCTCGGGCTCGGCCAATCGACTGCCATCGGCATAGGCGGCGATCCCGTGATCGGCACCAATTTCCTCGACGCGCTGAAGCTGTTTCAAGAAGACCCCGAGACTGAAGCCGTCGTGATGATAGGCGAGATCGGCGGGACCGCCGAAGAGCAGGCCGCGCAGTTCGTGGCCGAGCACATGACTAAACCCGTCATCGGTTTCATAGCCGGGCAGACGGCGCCTCCGGGCCGCCGCATGGGGCACGCGGGCGCGATCATCGCCGGAGGGAAGGGGACGGCTGCCGAAAAGATGGCCGCAATGGCAGCGGCGGGCATTCACGTGGTTAAAAGCCCCGCCGACCTGGGCGCGAAAGTGGCCGAAGTCCTCAAAAAATAGCTCAGACACTGGTTGAGAGTTACGTGCAGAAAGCTCTAGAAACAAAGGGTATGGAATCTCAGATCCCAAAGGTTAAGCCGAAGAAGACCGCGCGCATAGTTTGCGCAAACGATAACGAGTTCTGGACCACGCAGAAGCAATTCTGGCAGTGGGTGCGCGAGGGGCTGGTCGATGTCACGGGGCAGAAGCCGCTGACAGGGCGCTTTGGGGGACGGCGCGAAAAGCTGCTGACAATGGTCCGCCACGTGATCTTAGATAACGCAAGCCCCGAACATAAAGAGAGTGTGCTGCGCAGCTACTCTAAGCTCAAGCCGCACGTGAGCAAAAAACGCTCCTAAGAGTCCTGAGTGCTGAGTGCTGAGTCCTGAGTAAAAACATAAGAACACTGTTTCTGATTTCTCACTCAGCACTCAACACTCAGCACTCAGGACTTAATAGTGAACTTCAAGCTCGAAGAGAACAAGACCACCCTCCGCCGAGAAGCGCTTGCCGGCCTCACTACCTTCGCCACGATGGCCTATATAATCTTTGTCCAGCCGGTCGTTTTGCGTAACGCCGGGATGGACGCGGAGGCCGTCTTCACCTCGACCTGTTTGATAACGGCTCTCTCGACGATCTTGATGGCGCTGCTTTCAAACTACCCGTTCGCCGTAGCGCCCGCGATGGGTCACAATTTCTATTTCGCCTACCTCGTCACGGAATTGAAGATACCCTGGCAGGTCGCGCTCGGAGCCGTCTTTATCTCAGGAATAATATTCGTCGCCACCGCATCGTTCGGCTTCCGCGAGCAGATTATCGCTGCCGTCCCCGAATCTCTGAAATCATCGATCGCTGCTGGCATAGGCTTGTTGATCGCGTTAATAGGTCTGGAATGGGCTGGGCTTGTCAGGCTCGACACCTCTACTTTCGTGGCGCTGGGCAATTTGAGAAGCGCGCCCGCCATCGTCGCCTTGATAGGTCTTGCGGTCACTGTAATCTTGATGGCGCGTAAAATCGGGGGAGCGATTCTGCTCGGCATCCTCGCCGCAGCCGTCGCAGGCATATTGATGGGCGTCGTCAAACCACCTTCCGCGATCGTAAGCCTGCCGCCGTCGATTGCGCCGGTCGCGCTCAAGCTCGACGTAGTGGGAGCGATCACGCAAGGGCTGTTTGCGATCATCTTTGTCTTTTTCTTCCTCGACCTATTCGACACCGTGGGGTCGTTGATTGGTGTAGCCAAGCAGGCGGGCTTCATGAAAGACGGACGGCTGCCACGCGCGGGTCGCGCGCTGTTGGCCGACGCGCTGGGCACGACCGGCGCTGCGCTTTCAGGCAACACGACTATGGTGAGCTACGTCGAGAGCGCTTCGGGCGTGGCGGCGGGCGGACGGACAGGTGTTACGGCGCTCGTGGTGGCCGCGCTCTTTCTTGTCGCGCTCTTCTTTTCACCGCTGGTCAGCGCCATAAGCGGCGGCGTTACGGTCAACGAGCCGATCTTGCTCTACGGGCAGGAAGTGGCGCGGCGCGATTTCACGCTTTATCCAATAACCGCACCGGCGCTGATTGTCGTCGGCAGCCTGATGATACGCGCCGTGCGAGACATCGAATGGGATGATTTCACCGAATCGCTCCCGGCCTTTTTGACTATAGTTTTGACGCCGCTCACCTTCAGCATCACGGACGGCATATCGTTTGGCTTTATCTCGTATGCATTGCTCAAGCTCGTCACTAACCGCGCGCGCGAGGCTCACTGGCTGGTCTACCTTTTTGCGGCCCTCTTCGTGCTGCGATACAGTGCGCCGGGACTTCACTAAGAACCTCAAACAAGCTCACCTATTCTTATCGCACGTAAGAGAATCGCAATCTATTTTTTGCGTATAAAGTTACTCAGTCATTGTGTGGGTTTCATAATGTTAGTAAGGGCCGTTACGCTCAGGTAGAGGAACATCGGATCGATAATGAAAGGACGCCTTCCGGTATCCTTTCATTCGTGTTATTATGCCTTTGACTGATTGAGCGGGTGTGGCGCAATGGTAGCGCATTAGCTTCCCAAGCTAAGGGTTGCGGGTTCGAGTCCCGTCGCCCGCTCCATCTCTTAAAGTAATCCTTCAAAAGTCGGCGCGATGACTCTTCAACCTCAACCTCAACTCTTCACCTGGCATTCTTCAAAAGAATCAGTGTCACTTCAGCCGGGGCGTGGTAGCGAACCGGGGCCAGTGTCATGCCTAATCCATTATTGACGCTCACAAGCATCTCACCGACTTGATAAAAACCGGTGACGTAGTCTGTCTCAAAACTTGAGCCTGTCAATAGAAAGCCCGGCAGAGGAAAGACAATCTGCCCGCCGTGTGTGTGGCCCGCGACAAAGAGGTTATAGTCTTGCTTGAGAGAATAATCTACCAGCCACTCCGAAGGCTGGTGTGTGAGCATTATGTTGACAGGCCCTCTGGGTCGCTGTTGCTCTATCGTCTCTAGCGTCTGCGGAGAGGGGCGCGTGCGGTAGACATTCGTGATGCCCGTGAGCGAAAGAAAAGTAGGACCGACCGGCACGAGCGTCGCTACGTTGTTTAGCACAGTGACATTATTCTCTTGCAGGCTCCGGGTCACAAACTCGCTGTTAGAGAAATGGTCGTGGTCGCCCAGACAGGCGTAGACGCCGTATCGGGCTTCGATCTTGCCCATTGCCGCCGCGCCCGTCTGTATGTAATCCGGCCCGCTGGTGACGAGGTCCCCGCCAAACAAGACCACATCGGGCTTCAGGTTATTGACCGCATCGACGTAGCCCTGGAGCTTGCTGCCGTTGGTTCTGCCGTCGGCCTGCAGGTCTGCGATCTGCACTATGCGGAACCCTTCGAGCTGTTCGGGCAGACCGGAAATGTGAAGCTCGGTCTCGCGGACTCGCACGTTGTAAAGATCGTTGTAGATGCGCCACGACACGTAGACAACCCCTATGCAGACCAGCGCGATTATCAACCGCGATTGCACCTGCATCCACCCCGCCTTATGCTTTTTGTAATACGGGTAAAAGATCAACCTCGCGGCGTCTACCAGCAGAAAAAGGAACGTCAACTGGATAGACATGATCATGACGACCCAGAAGGGATATGTGATAAAGATGTCGAGCGCTAGGTTCGATCTTTGAAAGCTCTGGCTGACGTTGCCGAGCTTTAGAAAATAACTGCCCAGAAGCGTTAACGGATAAAGCAGGGACCAGATCATAACCAGGATCGCAATTAGCCGGACGCGCTTTCGGGGCCAGCCCGTGAGTGTGACCGCTGCGGTTATAGTTTTTCTCGCCACATAAGACTGAAACAGGATGCCCGCCAGAGTGAAGAACATTAGCATCCTCAACGTCCACGGCATATAGCTCTCCTAAGTTAAGAACAGGGATGAAGGATTATGTGAAATCTCAAATCTCAAATTTGAGATTCACCCTTACTGCCCCACCTCGACTGTAAGCGTTACGATTGCGCGCACCTCGATTGTTCCTGGCTCGACCGGAGTTTGAACATTTGCCGCCCTCGCGTCCGCCGCCTCCATAGCGGCGAAGACGGGCCTTACGACGGGGCCGCTCTCTTCGGCAAAGAGGACTCTAAGAATCTTCAGACCGAGCGCCGCCGCAATAGCTTCTGTCTTGGCCTTAGCCTTGGCCGCTGCCTCGCGCAACGCCTGGGCGCGCACGGCCTCGTCGTTCTTCAGGTTGAATTGCAGGCTGTGAATGTTATTGGCGCCAGACTTGTAGGCAGTGTCAATGATCTCGCCCACGCGCATGAGGTCAGACGTTTTGACCTGAATGATGTTTGACGCGGAGTAGCCGCTGATCTTCGGCTGGCCGCCTTCTCGCGGGTAGGTGTAGTTAGGCGTAAGCTGGTAGCTGATGGTCTTTATGTCCGCGTCCTGGCCTAGCAGCTTGCGCAGCGCGTCGAGCAAAAAGTCGGACTTGCGTGCGTTCTCATCTGCGGCAGCCTTCGCACTGGCGGCCTGCGTGACGACGCCAATATCAAGCTGAGCTTGATCGGGCTTGGCTATCACGACGGCTTCCGCCGAAGCTCGCACGGCGGGACGCGCCATGCGGTCTACGGGCTCTTGCGCCCAGGCTACGCTATCAGAGATTGCGATGACAAAAACCAGCAGCAGTCCGGCCTTCGACCTCTTTATTATCTTTACCATGTCAGTTCCTCCGATTCTTGCACTCGATTTATGATTATAGCTGTTATTTCAGGGGACTGTATGGATTGATGCGTTCAGCCGGTCATGGGTTGGAATTCTATTCCGCCTTCGCGCGACCGGCAAGTCGGCGCTGAGTTCGCGTATTCCCGAAATCGGCTGTGTTATGATTGAAGAAGCAGGGTGAAGCGCAACACGGCTGGATGAAGGCGCATCCAACCATAAGGTGGCGCATATGTCTGACAAAGTAAAACTCTTGATGTCATTCCGGGCGCGGCTCATGCTGCTGCTCACCTCGTTTCTGCTGCTGACCTCGATCCTGGTTTTAGCTCTGGACAACTGGGCCAGAAAGCGCGTCGAGCGAGTGATCGTCACCCAGACCGAACAGATCACCGATACGGTCAACAAGGGCTACGGAGACCTCGCAGAGGCGACCAACATCGGGATGCAGAGCCTCGACAGCAATGAATTTATCTTTGATGTCATCACGCCCGACCAGCTTCCGCGCACGGTCGAAGGAATAATCATAGCCAAAGAGGACGGCACGATAAGAGACAGCTCACTGAAGGGTGTCGTCGGCAAGCAGATTAAGCTGCCCGAGAGCCAGCAGTTTGAAGTTAAGTCGGAAGACCCTTTGAGGGGCGTGGCCGAATGGTCAGAGGATTATGCTAAAGAACACGCCGCGGGCGAAGAGCATTTGCCTAAGACCTATTATCACCCGATCAGGACGACCGAAGGGAAGTTCTGGATAGTCATCGTCACGACTCAGAAATCTATCATCAACAAGATCGAAGCCGCTTCGGAAAGGATCGCGACTGAAAACAGGGCGCTGTCGAACTACAGGCTCGCGGCGACGACAGGGGTGCTCGTCATAGCGCTGGCGCTTGCTGTGATAATCGGCTGGCGGTTCACGCGCCCGATAAACGAGCTTGTCGTAGCTGCGCGTCGCGTGGCTGCCGGGAATATGGATTTTCAAGTCGACATAAACAGGCCGGACGAAGTCGGCGAGCTTGCGAATACTTTCAACGAGATGATCGCCGGTCTGAAATCTAAGCGCGAGCTTGAAGAGAAGCTTAACCAGGCCGAGCGGTCGGCGGTAATCGGGCGGCTCACGCAGTCGGTCGCGCACGAGATACGAAACCCGCTCAACGTGATCAACCTCTCTATAGATCACGCGAGCACGCGTTACGCGCCGGAAGACGAGGCACGCCGGGGCCAGTTCTTGCGCATACTCTCTACGATCAAAGACGAGATCGCGCGGCTCAAGCATCTGGTCAACGACCTGCTGAATTACGGCCGCCCCGCCCAGCTCGCCGTCGAGAGGGTCGACGTGAACAGGCTAGTCTCGGAAACCATGTCGCTCGTCCGTCCGCAGGCCGACGAGCAGGGAGTTATTATTACGGTCGACGATCCGGGCCTGCCCTCGGAAGTCATAGGCGACCGCGAGCGGTTGAAGTCCTGCCTGTCAAACATCGCCATCAACGCACTGCAGGCGATGCCCAACGGCGGGAGGCTCTCGACGCGCGTCGCGCAATCAAACGGCTATATCGAGATCGATATGAGCGACACGGGCGTGGGGATCAGCGAAGAATCTATTTCAAAAGTATTCGAGCCTTATTTCTCGACCAAACAGGCGGGCTTCGGGTTGGGGCTTGCCGTCACGCGCAAGATAGTCGAAGAGCATAAAGGCTCGATCGAGGTCAGTAGCCAGGTCAATCAGGGGACTACTTTTACTGTCAGACTGCCGGCAGCAACTAATCAATCCTGAGTGCTGAGTAATAATCTTTCACTCAGCACTCAGCACTAAGGAGAGAGACGGATGGCAAGAAACCGCGTGCTGGTCGTAGATGATGAACGGAACCAGCGAGAGATTTATACGCTCATTCTCGAAGACGATGGCTTCGAGGTCACGACGGCGCAGAGCGGCGAGCAGGCCGTGAGGCTCGCGCGCGAGAACGATTTTGATCTCGTGCTAACGGATTACAAGATGACCGGCATGGACGGGCTGACGTTGCTTTCCGAGCTTGTCCAGATAGACCCTTCGATCATCGTCGTGATGATGACGGCGCACGGGTCCGTAGAATCGGTGAAGGAGGCGTTGCGCGCGGGCGCGTTCGATTACCTCGAAAAACCCGTCGACCGCGACCAGTTGTTGAAGGTCGTAGAGAGCGCGCTCGTCCGTCTCAAGCGGATAGACGACGAGATCATCGGCGAGTCCGAAGAGTTGGAGCGCGTCAAGAAGATGATCTTAAAAGTCGCGGGGTCTACTTCCACGGTCCTCATTCGCGGCGAATCGGGCGTGGGAAAAGAGCGCGTGGCGCGCGCTATTCACAAGGCCAGCCCCCGTGCTAACGAAATCTTTCAGGCCGTCAACTGCGCCGCGATAAACGAGAACCTGTTGGAATCCGAGCTGTTCGGCCACGAGAAAGGGTCGTTCACGGGCGCGCACGCCATGAAGAAAGGCCAGTTCGAGATTGCCGACCGGGGGACGCTCTTTTTAGACGAGATAGGCGACCTCAGCGTGGCGATGCAGGCCAAGCTGCTTCGCGCGCTACAGGAGAAGGAGATAATGCGGGTGGGCGCGACTCGGTCGATAAAAGTAGACGTGCGCGTCATCGCCGCGACTAACCGCGACCTCGAAGCTATGGTTAAGGATAATCGCTTTCGCGAAGACCTTTATTATCGACTGAACATTATTCCCATAACCATCCCGCCGCTGCGCAACCGGCGCGACGATATCGCGCAGCTAGTCGATTTCTTTATAGCCAAGCACAGCCTAGGGTCGCAGCGAAAGATAAGGGGCCTAACGGCATCGGCGCGCAACCTGATAATGAATTATTCGTGGCCGGGCAACGTGCGCCAGCTCGAATCGGCCATAGAGCGCGCGATACTGCTTGCCGAAAGCGACGAGATAGAGGTTGAAGACCTCCCGCTCGAAATCCGCCAGGAAGGCACCCCTGCGGCCGCGTTCAATTTCAAGCTCCCA
The DNA here is from genome assembly GCA_036277095.1 of Blastocatellia bacterium. GTDB lineage: Bacteria > Acidobacteriota > Blastocatellia > UBA7656 > UBA7656 > DASUNP01. The sequence continues at coordinate 64,696 of DASUNP010000105.1, read as the reverse complement.
CCCGAAGGCATATCATTCGAAGAGCTTGAACGGTCGCTGATAACTCAGGCGATGGAACAGACCGGATGGAACATCACGCGCGCGGCAAAACTCCTGGGCCTTTCATTCCGCACGCTTCAGTACCGTCTCGAAAAATTCAACATGAAAAAGCCCGGCAAAGACTGATTGTAATTGAGTATTACTGCCTGTTGTAGCAGGCGTGTGAGCGCAAAGTTACTTATCTTGTGACTTGCCTATGATTCTTTTTTTCAGCAACCGGATGATTGCTCATCCGATCTCTATTTCTGACCGGCACGGTTAACACAATGAAACATAAACCGCGCCGGTTGTTTTATTCTGAAACACGCCCATAAAGCCCTGCACCAAAACTCCTACTAAACTGTGATCTGGCGATTGCGCCATAAGGCACAAACCTTGCTCTACATAAGGTTGTCGATGACCTTCAGGGTTAAAGAAATATTCTGCGCGAGTTTATATGCGTGAGAGTTTATACGGAGACTTAATGCACCCGTCTTTTACTTAAGTTGTATTTTTCGATTGCCCGCCGACTCATTTTAAGATGATTGATTCTTTTTTTCTTTAATTGTTGGTTTTGAAAGGAACCGGGGAGGAAACGTGATGAAAGCAGAACAAAAACGGATTAACTGGATAACTGTTTTCGCCCGCGTCTTTATCTTTATAGTAATGCCGCTCTGGTGTTACCAGGCGCTGAATTCAGAGTCAGTGCAGGGAGATTCAAAAGATACGGGCAGTGCGAAGCGGCTGACAAAGCTCGCGGCGCAATTGTCGCGCGCCACAGCGCACACTTCAAAAGCGGGCACGGACGCGCTCGCGGCGCATGTGCTGTCGGTGCATAGCCGTATACCTGCCGCCGATCTTTTAGCGCGCAGCGAGGGGCTGAAAGAGATCGCAGCCGCGGCGATGACGGCTCACATCACAGGCCGTAGCCTCGATGATGTGCAGGCCGATCTGGCTTCGGGCGCTAAGGCGGGCAACTTGATTGCGAACGGCGACATTGACGCTGCTCGCGCGCGCGAAAAGTTCATCTCAGCGCTCGCGGGCATGAATGCTAACGGCCGCACGGCCTCGAAGGGCCTGCCCGACGACGACCGCGACGGGTTGCCGAACGCCATTGACTCAGACGTTGACGGCGACGGGATACCTAACGGTTTGGACACCGATGTGAACAACGACGGCACACCGAACGCCACCGATCTCGATGTTGACTCGGATTTGATGGAAAACGCTGTCGACGATGACGTCGACGGAGACGGTGTTGGCAACCGCGATGATGATGACATTGACGGCGACAGCCTCTTTAGCGCCGTTGACCGCGACGATGACGGCGACGGAATAGCCGATAACGCTGACGGGGATGCCGATGGCGACGGCGTTGATGATAGCGACAACTCGGACGGCATCACTCCGTTTGAGAGCGGCAGCGGTAGCAACGGCAACGGCAACGGCGATGACGACGATGACGATGACGATGACGACAATGGCAACGGGAACGGTAACGGGAATGCCAACGGCAACGGAAACGGCAATGGAAACGCCAATGGTAATGGCAATGCCAACGGAAACGGGAATGGCAATGCTAACGGCAATGGTAATGCGAACGGTAATGGCAACGGGAACGGAAACGCGAACGGAAATGGTAACGGGAATGGTAACGGCAACGCTAATGGTAATGGCAACGCCAACGGCAACGGCAGCGTAGGCTCTGATGCCAGCTTCAAAGGTCGCGTCGAGACCATACCCACTCAGTTACTCGGCGTCTGGAGAATTAACGGACGTGCGGTCGTTGTCACTTCCTCGACCCGCGTTGGAGGCAGTGTGCGTGTGGGGGTGAAGGTGAAAGTCACCGGGTTCATCCGCGCGGACGGCTCCATCGAAGCTACCAGGATCAAAAAGAAAGGCAGCTAAGGCCGAGCGCAACTTCACGTCTGAGGGGCGATACGGTCGTCCCTCAGACACTCAACAATAGACGGCAGGTTGAAAGAGAATTCCGATGGTCGAGTCTAAGGTTTTTATTCCGGATATGACGGCGCAGAGATTGGGGCGAGTGCGAGCAGATTGGTTGATGCACGCTCTGACGGCGCTGGTCTTTTCAGGGACTATACTGGCATACATTCAGTTCGCGGGGCCGAACATAGTTGACTATGACGGCTACTACCACATCAAGTCAGCTTACTTGATTCGCGAACAGGGGGTGCCTCTCGATTTCCCGTGGCTGAAGTTTACTATCCTGGACGAGGCGCGCTACACAGACCATCACATGCTTTTGCATGTCTTTCAGATGCCTTTCACTTTCGTAGGCGATTTGGGGCTGGCGGCCAAACTCTCTTCGGTAGCCCTGGCCGCAATCGCTTTCACGGTCTTTTATCTTCTGCTCAGGCGATACGAAATCGGCTACCCGCTTTTGTGGCTGGTAATCTTATTCGCGGCCTCAAGCCCGTTTCTCTACCGCATGAGCATGGCGCGCGGGCAAAGTCTGAGCCTTGCGCTCCAGTTCCTCGCTTTTCATTTCATAATCAAGCGCAGCTACAAGTGGCTGGCCGCTGTAGCGATCGTATTCGTATGGTCGTACAACGCCTTCCCGCTTCTGGTCCCGCTCGCGCTGTTCGGGGTCGTCGTACATTTCATCGGCGAGAAGAAGATTGATTACAAGATTCCGCTCGCGATCGGCGCGGGCATTATTGCCGGGCACGTCATCAACCCGTATTTTCCTAATAACGTCTTCTTCATCTGGGACCACATAGTCCCCAAGATGTTCGCGACCGATTATGAAATAGGCGTGGGGACCGAGTGGTACCCGTTCAGCTCGTGGGTGCTGGTGACGACATCTCTGGTGGCGGTCGTCGCTTACGTCGGCGGAATTCTATTGACTGATCGAGCGGAGTGGAAACAGGACAAATCGCGATTGTTCTGGTTCCTCGCCTCGACGATGTACCTGGTGCTGACGTTCAAGTCGCGCCGCTTCGTAGAATATTTCCCGCCCTCAGCCGTGATCTTTCTCGCCTTCGCCTCGCGCGAGCATCTGAAGAGAATTGATTGGACTTTTATCTCCGCTAAGCGGGCGCGCGTGATCGCGGCGGCAGCCGTGATCGTCGTAATCGGGTTTGCGACCTATTCGACGATCCGCGCAGTGAGAAAAGATATCGCGAGCGAGCCTGCGACTACTCAATTCAGGGGCAGCGCTCGCTGGCTGGCCGAAAACACTCCGGCGGGCTCGACGGTCTTTCATACCGACTGGGACGATTTTCCAAAGCTATTCTTCTACAACACGCATAACACGTACATCGTCGGGCTGGACCCTGACTTTCTGCGCCTGAAAGACGCGGAGCTTTATTACACCTACGAAGACGTGACGCAGGGAAGGGTGCAGGAGATGGAGGACATTATTCTCGATGAGTTCGGCTCCGAGTATGTCTTCACGGACAACCACCACAGGGAATTCATGAAACTGGCCGACCAGAGCCCGCGAATGCAGAAAGTTTTTTCCGACCGCCACACGACGGTCTACAGGGTGCTTGAGAAAGCTCCACAGACGTAAACGCAATCATAAGTAGAGCAAGGGGAGTAATCATGTTTAGTCTTTCAATAGTTCTTCCGGCTTACAACGAAGAGGCGAATGTCGAAAACGCGGTCCGCGAAGTCTCTACGGTTGCCCGCCGGCTGGGCCTGGACCACGAGATCATCGTCGTCAACGATGGGAGCAAAGACCGTACGGGCGAAGTCACGCGCGAGCTAATCGACCGCGTGCCGAACCTGCGGCTCGTCGAGCACTATCCGAATCGAGGGTACGGCGGGGCGTTGAAAGCGGGCTTTGCAGCCGCTACGAAAGATTTAATAACATTCTTTCCCGCCGATAAACAGTTCGACTTCAGCGAGGTCCAGCGTTTGCTCGCGCGGATAAAAGAGGCCGACATAGTTTGCGGCTACCGCGCAGACAGACAGGATAACGTCATTCGCAGGCTCAACGGCTTCGGGTGGAAGATGGTCGTCAGAATGCTATTCGGCTATCTGTGCCGCGACATCGATTGCGGCTTCAAGCTCTTTCGCCGCAGGGTGCTCTCTAAGGTAGACCTCGTATCAAACGGCGCGATGGTCGACACGGAGCTTTTGGCCGGGGCGCAAGCGCGGGGGATGAGGATCGTCGAAGAGCCGCTGACTCATCTGCCGCGCGTGGCGGGCGAGGCGACAGGGGCTAACCTGCGGGTGATCGCAAAAGCGTTTCGTGATCTGGTGCAATTCAGATTGTGGTTAAGCTACGAATTGCGCGCGCAGCAACAGGCGGAACAGGAAGCGCTCCCTGTTCAGTCATTGGTTTCCAGATAAGAGCTTGCGCCGTAAGATTCCTGCTTCGCGTCTGCCAGGCCGAGTTATTTGACTATGACGAATCGCCGCGCGGGGCCTTGGCCCACGGCAATCTTTTCGGGCGCAATCTGCCGCTTGAACGTCTCGGCAGGTCGCTCGGAGAGTCTCGCCATCTCGATTCGCGCTGAAGCGATTGAGTGGTTTAATGACTCGGCCGCAATCTCATTGTGAAGCTCGCGCGCGTGGCGCTCGGCTCCGCACTCGTAGCAAACCTGAACCAGCTTGTGATCTTCCGCCCGATGCGGCGTAGACCAGTAGTGTCTTCGGCTTAATCGACAAAAGAGCGACATCACGTCTTCCTTAACTGTCTTGAAGTCGCTTCGATCACGCCCCTCTCGGGGGACTTTTCATTCGCTGGCGATAGATGTGATGGCGGCAATCCGCCTAAATCAATCATCTGATCGAGTTGAAAAGTAAGGGCGTCAGATCAAGCGCCGAGAGTATATTCAAATCCTCGAACTTATTGCAAGAGTTTTTTCCAGTTTTTTCAAAGGTTTATAAACCGAACCCTCTACCAGTTTGTTCAGCCGTCTCTCGCCGGGTTTATAACTCACTTTAACTACGAGAAGCTAAGTTATTAATTTTATTGCACGAGCGAACTCTTCCGGCGTGTTTATGTTCTCGAAAAAAAGGCTTGCGCCTTCGAGGTGATTCAACTCTTGAAAATCTACGAACCGGGTCGGTATTAGATCGAACAGGCGGGAAACTTTTCGCTCGCCGCTCTCGATTAGCTGGATTAAATCGGGCAGTGCGTCGGTCGCGTAGACGGCGCAGAGCGGCTCAAGCCGCCCGTCGGCCCCGCGAGGCACGACCGATTGGTAATCCCCCGCGAGCCCTATGAGGAAAGAGAACAATTCTGAGGTGACGAAGGGCAGATCACATCCCGCGAGCAGGACGTGGCGGGTCGGGCTGTTTGAGAGCGCAGTGCGAATCGCTTCCAGCGGGCCTATCCCTTCGTAAGTGTCACGGAAGACCGGCAGCCCCAGAGTTTCATACTCCGGGCTATTGGCGATGATGGCGAGGCTTCGGGTCGCGGGCTTGAGCGCGGCAATGACGCGCTCGATCATCGTGCTCGCGCCCAGGCGCAGCCATGCCTTATCTCGACCCATGCGAGAGCTGCGCCCGCCCGCAGTGATGAACCCTGCAACTTCCATTTTGGATTTTGGATTTTAATGGCGCATGATGTACTTCGTACAGCGCGATTTTGGATTCTCCGGACGCAAACTGAAATCTGCTTATTATGGTTCGACAATTCGAAATCCAAAATCTAAAATCCAAAATCGTATGGACTCACCTGAAACAAATATCACAGAGACGGACCAGCGCCTTCTTTCGATCTTGCAAGAGACGGGTGCTCTGCTCGAAGGCCATTTCCAGCTCACGTCCGGCCTTCACAGCCCGCGCTACCTCCAATGCGCGCTCGTACTCCAGCACCCACAGCACGCCGAATGGGTTGGCCGACAACTGGCCGCGCGCTTCGCAGGCCATCAGATCGGCGCGGTCGTCGCGCCCGCCATCGGCGGAATAATCGTCGCCCACGAGACGGCGCGCGCCATAGGCTGCCGCGCTTTATTCACCGAGCGCGAAGCGGGCGCGATGACTCTCAGGCGCGGCTTTAGCATCGATACGGGCGAGCGGGTGCTAGTCGTAGAAGATGTCGTGACGACGGGCGGCTCGACGCGCGAGACGATCGACGCGGTCACGCGCGCGGGTGGCAAGGTCATAGGCGCAGGATCGATAGTCGACCGCAGCGGCGGCGCTGTCGACCTGGGCACGCCGAGGGCCGCGCTCCTCACCTTAGAGGTCCCTGCTTATGACCCGGCTGCGTGCCCGCTCTGCGGCCAGGGCTCTGTCGCCATAAAGCCCGGCTCTCGAAAATAATCTCAAATTTGAGATTTCAAATGCGAAACGTCAAGATCACAATTCAGTACGACGGGACGAATTATCACGGCTGGCAGATTCAGCCCAATGGCCGCACCATTCAGTCCGAGCTTACGCGGGTCCTCTCGCTTCTCGATCAAAGATACGTGATCGTACACGGCGCGGGCCGCACGGACGCGGGGGTTCATGCCACTGGGCAGGTGGCGAGCTTTATGCTTGAGCGCAACTTCGAGCCCGACCAGTTGAGAGAAGCGATCAACGGGAATCTCGACCGCGACATCCGAGTCCTCGACGTAGAGTTTGTCGATGAGTCATTCAACGCGCGATTCGCGGCGCGACTCAAGACTTATCATTACCGAGTGTGGACCGATGCCGTGGTAAGCCCCTTCGTTTATCGCTATGTCTATCATCATCGCGGCCCGCTCGATGTCGCCGAGATGCGACGGGCCGCAGCCGTGTTGGTGGGCGAGCATGACTTCAGCGCGTTTACGGCCCTGGATTCCGACGTCAGGAGTCACATCCGCCATCTCAAGCGGCTCGACGTAGAACCGGATGAATCGGGCTTGACGATCAAGGCGGCAAGCGACGGGTTCTTGCGCTACATGGTGAGGACGATTGCCGGAACGTTGATCGAAGTGGGGCGCGGTCGTCGCTCTTCGGCTAGCATCCCAGATGTTTTACAGAGCCGAAGCCGCGCCAGTGCCGGCTGGACCGCTCCGGCGGCAGGGTTGACTTTGGTGAGGGTCGACTATTAAAGTGACGTTTGAAAAAAATAGTAATGGGCAATAACATCCTCAAAGATTTCGAAGCCGTAATTGAAAACGGATCCAGAGACGAATTTCTTCTCAGGCAAATAGACCCCGAAAGGCTTCCTTCGCACATAGCGATCATAATGGACGGCAACGGCCGCTGGGCTGCGCGGCGCAGCCTGCCGCGAGTGGCGGGCCACCGCGCAGGCGCGGAAGCCGTCCGCGCCACAGTTGAATCATCGGCGCGGCTCGGAATCGGCTACCTGACGCTTTATGCATTCTCAACCGAAAACTGGAAACGGCCCCGGCTCGAAGTTGAAGCATTGATGGGATTGCTCAGAGAGTTTCTGCGAAAAGAGATTCGTAGCCTGAAGGCGAACAACATACGCTTTCAGACCATAGGCCGCGAAGCGGGGCTCGAACCCGCCGTCCGCCGAGAGATAGATTACGCAAAGCGCGAGACCGCAAATAACAACGGTATGGTGCTGTCGGTCGCGCTCAACTACAGCGGTCGCTCGGAGATAGTCGAAGCCTGCCGCCGCCTGGCCGAAGAGTGCGTGCAGTCGGGGCGCGACCCCGGCCAGATAACCGACACCGATTTCGAGCGACATCTTTTCACAGCCGGGCTGCCCGATCCTGACTTGATGATACGCACGAGCGGCGAGCTGCGCGTATCTAATTTCTTGCTCTGGCAGATTGCCTACAGCGAGATTTACGTGACCGACACACTCTGGCCCGACTTTCGCCGCGATAATCTCTTTGAAGCGATTATAGAATTTCAAAGACGCGAGCGACGTTATGGCGACGTGAAACCCGCCGACCTTGCAAAAGTCCTGAGTGCTGAGTCCTGAGTCCTGAGTAATTGCTTTTCACTCAGCACTCAGCACTCAGCACTCAGCACTCAACATTATGAAGCGAATACTAACCGCGCTCGTCGCCCTGCCGATTCTGCTTGCGACCGTCTGGGTTGAGACGCCTTACTACTTCGCGGCCATAACGGCCGTTGCCTCGCTCATCGCTCTATATGAATTCTACAAGCTCGCATCAAAAGTCGGTTGTCGCACGATCTCCATTCCTGGCTACGTGGCCGCGCTCGTCGTCGTGGCCGCTTTTGTTCGTGACAGACCGGTGTGGATAGTGGCGGCGCTCGCTTTCCTCGCAATTATTTCGTTCGCGGCGGCGCTCGCACGCCCTGAAGATATGAGCCGCTCGCTCGTATCTGTCTCCGCGACGGTCTTCGGCGTGATTTATACGGCGCTGCTGGCGAGTTATCTTGTCGGCGTGAGGATGACGCCAGACACCGAGATGACGACGAAGGTGGCGGCGAAGCTGCTCACAATGTTTTTTGCGATTGTGATGATGACGGACACGGGCGCTTACTACACAGGGCGAACGCTCGGGCGGCATAAGCTCGCTCCGCGCGTCAGCCCCGGCAAGACAATCGAAGGCTCGATAGGCGGTTTCGTCGCGGCGGCTCTCGCGGGATTGATTTGCAAGCTAATCTTTTTTCCGTTGATGCCCGCCTGGCACGCGCTCGCGCTCGGCGCGGTGATAGGCATAGTCGGCCCTGTGGGCGATCTGGCCGAGTCGATGCTCAAGCGCGGGGCCGAGGTGAAAGACTCAGGCAATATCTTTCCAGGTCACGGCGGCATGCTCGACCGCGTCGATTCGATCCTCTTCTGCGCGCCGATAATCTATTACTACTCGCGACTCTTTCATTCCTATTTGTAGTGAGAGGAATGAATTGATAATCTCAAAACATGACCACTAAAGAGCGCGCCGAACGCGAGGCCAAAACAAGCTCAGATATTGAGATGAAGACGGTCTTCCGCCCCTCGGACGGCGAGGTGGATTACGAGCGCGATCTGAATGATCCGGGAAAGTTCCCCTACACGCGCGGGCCTCACTCGACTATGTACAGGGGCAAGCTCTGGACCATGCGCCAGTACGCCGGTTACGCGTCCGCCGCCGAATCGAACGCGCGATACCGCTACCTTCTCGCTCAAGGGCAAACGGGCCTGTCGGTAGCTTTCGATCTGCCGACTCAGATGGGTTACGACTCAGACCACGCTATGGCTTCGGGCGAGGTGGGTAAAGTCGGCGTGGCAATCGACACGCTCGACGACATGGAGCGGCTGTTTGACCAGATACCACTCGATCAAGTCTCGACATCGATGACGATCAATGCTACGGCGGCGATTCTGCTCGCGATGTACGTGGCGGTGGCGAAAAAGCAGGGCGTTTCGGCTGACAAGATTTCGGGCACCACTCAAAACGACATACTCAAAGAGTACATCGCGCGCGGCACTTATATTTATCCTCCGCGCCCTAGCCTCCGCATCGTCACGGACATATTTGCCTACTGCGCCCGCGAAGTCCCGCGCTGGAACACTATATCTATTTCGGGCTATCACATACGCGAGGCGGGCTCGACCGCTTCGCAGGAAGTGGCCTTCACCCTGGCCGACGCGATCGCCTACGCGCAGGCGGCAATCGATCGCGGCCTTGACGTAGACCAGTTCGCGCCTCGCATCACGTTCTTTTTCAACTCGCACAATAATTTCTTAGAAGAGGTGGCAAAGTTCCGGGCGGCGCGCCGTTTGTGGGCGCACATCATGCGCGACCGCTTTCAGGCGCGCGACGCGCGATCTCAAATGCTGCGCTTTCATGCCCAGACGGGCGGCTCGACGCTCACGGCGCAGCAGCCGGAAGTCAACATAGCCCGCACGACCTTACAGGCGCTGGCGGCTGTGCTGGGCGGCGCGCAATCGCTCCACACGAATTCTATGGACGAAGCCCTCGGGCTTCCCACCGAAGAGGCCGCGCGCATCGCTTTGCGCACGCAGCAGGTGATCGCGTACGAATCGGGCGTGGCCTCGACGGCGGACCCGCTCGGCGGCTCGTACGCGATCGAGCACCTCACCAACGAGATCGAACGACAGGCGAAAGACTACATCAGAAAGATCGACGAAGTGGGCGGGATGCTGCGCGCAATCGAGATCGGGTACGTGCAGCGCGAGATCGAAAGCGCGGCTTACGATTACCAGCGCGAGGTAGAGTCCGGAGAGCAAGTCGTAGTCGGCGTCAACCGCTTCACATTGGATGAGCAAACGAGCGTGCCGATCTTGCGGATCGATGCGGAGCTTGAGGCGCGACAGATCGAGCGACTAAAGAGCGTTCGCGCCCGCCGCGACAACGCGCAGACGAGCGAGGCGCTTAACAGAATTGATCGGGCGGCGCGCACGGATGAGAATCTTATGCCTCACATCATTCACGCGGTCGAAGCAGACGCGACGCTCGGCGAAATATCCGATTGCCTGCGCGGAGTCTTCGGCGAGTACGCAGCAGAATAGGGATCAGGGGTCAGAGGTCAGGGGTCAGGGATAAGAATAAGCTGGATAAATTACAGGCTGAATTCTTATCTCTACCCCTGACCCCCGACCCCTGACCCCCGACCCCCGTTCTTTATGGACTACATACTCGAAATCAAAAACCTGAGCACGCATTTCTTCACGCGCGCGGGCACGGTCAAAGCGGTCGATGCGGTGAGCTTTGCCATCGAGCGCGGCTCGACGCTCGCGCTCGTGGGCGAGTCGGGCAGCGGCAAATCCGTGACGAGCCTTTCGATAATGCGGCTGGTCCAGCCGCCGGGGAAATCTGTAGCGGGCGAAATCATCTTTAACGGGCGCGATCTGATGAAGCTCACTGACGACGAGATGCGAAGGATTCGCGGGCGCGAGATCGCTATGATTTTTCAGGACCCGATGACCTCGCTCAACCCCGTCTACACCGTGGGCGACCAGATCGCCGAAGCGATTCAGCTTCACGAAAAGCTTGGGCGCTCGGCTGCATGGGAGCGGGCCGTGGAGATGATGACGCGTGTCAAGATTCCCGACGCGCATCGCCGCGCAGCGGATTACCCTTACCAGCTTTCCGGCGGCATGCGCCAGAGGGTGATGATAGCGATGGCGCTTTCTTGCAACCCGAAACTGCTTATCGCAGACGAGCCGACCACCGCGCTCGATGTCACGATTCAAGCAGAGATACTCGACCTGCTTAGAGAGTTGAAGGAAGATTTCCACCTCTCGATGCTGCTCATCACGCACGACCTGGGCGTCGTCGCGGAGACTGCTGACCGCGTTGCGGTGATGTACGCGGGCCGCATAGTCGAACAGGCGATGGTGCGCGAGATATTTCATAACCCTCGCCACCCGTACACGGAAGGGTTGCTCCGCTCGGTCCCGCGCCTTACCAAAGAGGGGCTGAAGGTGAGGAGGCTTGAGACTATCGAAGGCACTGTGCCGAGCCTGCTCGCCCTGCCTGCCGGGTGCAAGTTCGCCCCTCGCTGCTCGTACGTGATCGACGAATGCACACGGGGTGAGCCCGAGCTGCTCACCGTCAATGACGAGCACCACGCGCGCTGCATCAGGTTCGAAGTTGTCGGGGATGAATCGGCCAGGACTCACCCGGAGCGTTCGGGAGGGCAGCCGCTCAACCAGCGCGTGGCTTGATACGAAATTTGGAGGGCGGATGATGCGCTTGCGCGCGCCGCGATTTGAAATCTCAAATTTGAGATTCCTATGTCTCAAGCGAATGAAAACTTGATCGAGGTTCGCGGCCTCAAGAAATATTTCCCTGCGGGCGCGAGCCTTCTGGGCGAAGGGTCAGAGACCGTAAAGGCCGTCGACGACGTTAGCTTCACGATACGTCGCGGCGAGACGTTCGGCCTCGTGGGCGAATCGGGCTGCGGGAAATCGACTACGGGCCGCTGCATATTGCGGTTGATAGAGCCTACGGCGGGCGAAGTCGAGTTCGGCGGACAAGACCTGCTGGCCGTTGGCCGCCAGGAGTTAAGAAGATTACGCCGCGATATGCAGATAATCTTCCAGGACCCTTACTCGTCGCTCAACCCTCGAATGAAGGTCGGAGACATAATCGGCGAGCCTCTTATAATTCATCGCGTGGGCTCGCGGCGGGAGCGGCGGGACCGCGTGGCCGAGCTGCTCGGGCTTGTCGGCCTCGATCAGGAGCACGCGGACCGTTACCCGCACGAGTTTTCCGGCGGCCAGCGCCAGCGAATAGGCATCGCCCGCGCGCTCGCTCTCAACCCCAGCTTCATAGTCTGCGACGAGCCGGTTTCAGCGCTCGACGTATCGGTCCAGGCGCAGGTCGTCAATCTGCTCCAGGACCTGCAAGAGAAACTGGGGCTCACTTACCTCTTCATATCGCACGGCCTGTCGGTCGTCGAGCACATCTCGACGCGCGTGGGGATTATGTATCTCGGGAAGCTCGTAGAGGTGGCGGCGAGCGAAGAGATATTCGACAACCCCCTGCACCCATACACGCGAGCTTTGCTTTCGGCGATCCCCGTGCCCGACCCCGATCTCAAGCGCGAGCGCATCCCGCTCACGGGGGAGATCCCGACGGCGATCAACCCTCCGTCGGGCTGTCGCTTCCGCTCCCGTTGCCCGATGGCCGAAACGCGCTGCGCCGAAGTCGTGCCCGAGCTGGTCGAGGTGGCCCCCGACCACTTCGTCGCCTGTATAGTCGTTGCAGACGAATCAAAAAAATAGTAAGCTCCCTACGCTTTTTAGAATTCCAAAATAAAAAATCGGAGGTTTGAGATGAGCCAGCCTGAACAAGGAATGCCGCAGCCGCCTGTGCCCGATTACGGGGCGACTCCGGTTTATCACCAGGAACAGGTGGAAGAGCCCGCTCGGCTCGGCCCCTTCGAGAGGCTAGTTGGGGTGCTCTTTTCGCCCGGCGAAACCTTCAATGATATAAACCGGAAACCGACCTGGCTTGTGCCTATGTTGATCGGCGTCGTGACCGCGATAGTCTTTGCGATCTTCTTAAACTGGAAGCTAGACGCGGGCTGGGACAAAATGATGCGCGACGCTATGAGCCAGCAGGGTCAGGGCACCCCGCCTACCGCCGAGCAACTGGCCGGCGCCAAGGTGGTGGGCAAGGCTTTTTTCGTCGCCTGGTTTGGGGTCGTAACGGTCCTGAGCTATCTGATCGTTGCGGGAGCCTTCGCGCTGGGGATGATGCTGCTGGGCGCGCAGACGACTTTCAAAAAGATTCTGTCGGTCGTCGCCTGGAGCTTCTCTTCAGTCGGGATTGTCAGCCTGATAGTCACGGTCGCCTCTTTGATGCTGCGCGATTCGGAGAGCCTCGCGCAGCTCAACCCGCAAAACCTCGACAGCCTGACGGCGACTAATCTGGGCGCGCTGCTGCCCGACGATACGGGCAAGTTTATAAAGTCGCTTGCCAACTCGCTTGATATCTTCAGCTTCTGGCTCATAGCCTTAATGTCGGTCGGGCTGGTCGCCATTGGCGGTAAGCGGAGCATCAAGGTCGGCTCGACCGCAACGCTGGTCATCGGGTTGTGGGTCTTTTATATAGTCGTAAAGGCCGCCCTGACGGCTGCGTTCGCCCCGTAAGAGAAAGCGAAAGAACTACACAGTCACGGGCGTTGGCTGTATCAATACAGACCGAAATCTCAAGCCTGAGTTTCATTTTGAGAATGCCAGGCTGAGAATCTTTCTGACAGCCCCCTCTCGATTTGCGCCAATTTCAAGCCCCCGCCATAGTTTAAATATCTTCCGCTCAAAAAAGGCTCTTTCAGATGTACTAAACGGCACGCGGATTGCTCTATTTATTTATCGTAGCTGCTCATATGATTGGAGGAATCGAGATGGGAGCGCGACAGGAAAAATCAGACGTGGATTTCGTGGAACTCTTCGAGCAGATGTTATATCAAAGAGCCATCAAAGGTATCCGCCCCACGCTTTATGTTTCATCATACACGGATCTTGAGTGCAGCATGCTTATGCTCTTAGACGAGACGGACAAGGACCGGGCTTCGGGGCCGCAGCAGCCGGTAGCAAAAGGCGTCGGCTATCACGTAATCACGAATTGATATCGGAGGAACGGGACTTCTCTGCGAGGATTACGACAAGAACGCGCAAAAAAGCTTATTCATACCTGAGCGCCTCGATTGGATCGAGGCGCGCTGCTTTTATGGCGGGCCACAACCCGAATATCAGACCTACCGAGCAAGAGACTACGAATCCGAGCACAACGGCCCAGAGCGGGATTATGGTCGGCAGCGTTGGCGCCAATTGATGAAGCGCCAGGCTTACGAGCCAGCCTAAGAAAATCCCAATCACCCCGCCTACGGCCGTAAGAGTTATGGCCTCGGTCAAAAACTGCCAGATGATATCGCTCTTTCTCGCCCCGATCGCGCGGCGCACGCCTATCTCTTTAGTCCTCTCGGTCACTGAAACGAGCATTATGTTCATAACGCCGATGCCGCCTACGAGCAGCCCTGCGGCCGAGAGCGGAAATACTATTAACGTCGCCACGCCCGCGATCTGGCTTATGGCCTCGAAAATTCCTTCGGGCGTGCTTATGCCGAAATTGTTCGGGCGGTTTGCGGGCACGCCCCGGCGGCGGCGCATCAACTCTGTAATCTGGTCTACCATCGCGCCGAACTGGCCGGGGTTGGCCTTGGCCGTGATGGTTATCGCGTCTATCTCCGGGTGATTCGCCTGGATGGTGTCGAAAGGCACTAATAGCTGGCGGTCTTCTACGGCGTCGCCCCCAAACAGACCCGCCGGGGCTTTATCCATCACGCCGATGACCCTGTAGATCTTCCCTTCGACTTCGATCTCGCGTTCCAGCGGCTCAAGCCCGCCGTAGAGCGTTTCAGCGATCCCTGCCCCTATGACCGCGACTTCGGCCTTGTGCTGCTGCTCGGTCGGGGTAAAGAAGCGACCCGATTTTATGTAGACGTTTCGTATCCGATCATAATTAGACCAGACGCCGAAGATGATGGGCCGGCTCGCCTCCACGCCCTTGTACTTGACCACAGGTTGCGTAGCAGCGGGGGCGAACGAGCCGACGACGATCGTCGGGCTGACGCCCGAGACAGTGGGCAGTTCAGCTATGGCTTCGGCGTCTTCTACGGTCACCTCTTTTCGCACGCGCTCGGCCTGCGAGGGGCGGCTGAAGCGTATGCCTATGTTGTCATACTTGGAGATAAAGACGAGGTCGGGGCCGAACCTTTCGGTCTGAGATACGACGAACTGCTTGAGCCCTGTCAGGAACGAAGAGATCGCGATAACGGTCATCGTGCCGCCTATGACGCCGAGCATCGTGAGCGCCGAGCGCACCTTATGCGTCCTCAGCGTGTCGAAGGCCATGAAGACGTTTTCGCCTATCTCTTGAATATGCATAATCCGTAGCGCATGATGCGACTTCGTCGCGGCGCGGGGTCGGGGATCAGGGATCAGGGGCCAGGGGCAAAGATAAGGAGTTAGCTTGAAACTTCATCAGCTACTCTTATCCCTGATCCCTGATCCCCGACCCCTGACCCCTACTAATCTGCTCTGAGAGCCACGATCGGATCGAGGCTGGCCGCGCGGCGCGCAGGGTAGATTCCGAAAAACACGCCGACCAGCGTCGACACACTAATTGCGATTACGGGCGCCCATACGGGTATCGCCACCGGGACAGGCGCGAAGCTGCCTACTATAGTCATGATAGTTACCGCGAGCAAAAGACCGATCAGGCCTCCGAGGCCCGATAGCATCGCCGACTCGACCAGGAACTGAACCAGTATGTCGCGGCGCGTAGCGCCGAGGCTTTTGCGAATCCCGATTTCGCGCGTCCGCTCCGTCACGGTCGCGAGCATGATGTTCATTATTACTATGCCACCTATGACCAGCGATATGCCTACGACCGGAAAAGCGACGGCGGCAACGGTGCCGGTGATCTGCCCGAACAACTGCTCTGTGACCTCATCGGTAATCAGAGAGAAATCGTCCGGCTGATTATAATCGAGTTTGTGGCGCGAGCGCAGGATGACGCGCACCTGGTCCTGCGCGCTCTCAAGCGAGACGCCGTCGCGCGCCCTGACGATGAACGTGAGCGAGCGACGCGTGCCGAAGGCTTTGCGAAATGTCGATAGCGGTATCTGTATGAAATTGTCTTGAGACATGCCGAGCACCGCGCCGAGCCCTTTAGCGACCCCTATGATCTGATAATGCTCGCGCCCCACGCGAATATCTTTGCCCAGCGGGTCGCCGTCGCCGAAAAGCCCCCGCGCTACTTCGGAGCCGACGAAGCAGAAGTTGCGACGGTCCTGGTCGTCGAAGTCGCTGAAGTAACGACCCTGGGCCACTTCGACGTTCGACAACTGAATTGCGTTGGGCGTGACGCCTTGGACGCCAATCCCGTCGAGCGTCGTGTTGCCGTACTTGACCGGCTGCGAAGTGCCGTCTTGCGCCCCCACGTTTTCGGCCAGCGTCACGCCTTCGCGCAGCGCGGCGAGGTCGTCGATCGTCAGGTCCGGATTCTTACGAAGCGCTTCAAGGAATTTCTCGAAATTGCCGAACCCCGTCGGGCTGGCCTTCTGGACTCGGAAGACGCCCGACCCGAGGGTCGCGATCTTCTCGCTTATATAAACGTTGGCCCCTTCGATCACCGTGGCGACTGCCGTCACTACGGCCACACCTATGATGACGCCTAACAGTGTGAGGAACGACCTGAGCTTGTGAGAGAGTATCGAGGATAGGGCAATCTTGGCGGCTTCAACGTACTTGTACATGGATGACGAAAGTATAACGCCGAGCGGGGAGGCAAGCAAAGCAGGGGTTAGGGTATCTGAGATTTGAAATCTCAAATTTGAGATTTCAAATCTCAGATACCGCGACTATCTTCTCTCGTCGCGGTTGATGCGCCCGTCGAGTATGTGCAGCACGCGGTGCGCGTGTTCCGCGATGTCATGCTCGTGCGTGACAAGGATAATGGTGTTGCCTTGCTGGTGAAGCTCGTCAAACAGCCCCATGATCTCCTGCGAGGTCGCCGAGTCGAGGTTGCCCGTGGGTTCGTCCGCAAGGATGATCGAAGGGTTATTCACCAGCGCGCGCGCAACGGCTACGCGCTGGCGCTGTCCGCCCGAAAGCTCGTTGGGCTTGTGATTCATTCTATCGGCCAGGTCCACGCGCTCCAACGCCCGCTTCGCCATAACGATGCGCTGGGCGCGCGGGCTGCCGTTATAGATAAGAGGCAGCTCCACGTTATGCAAGGCGCTTGCGCGCGGCAAGAGGTTGAAGGTCTGGAAGACGAACCCTATCTCCTTGTTGCGTATGTAGGCGAGCTCGTCGTCATCCATCTCCGAGACCAGCTTGCCGTTGAGCCAGTACTGGCCCGAAGTCGGCGTGTCGAGACACCCAATCAAGTTCATCAGAGTCGATTTGCCCGATCCCGACGGCCCCATGATGGCGAGGTACTCGCCGCGCTGCACCTCGAAAGAGACGCCGCGTAAAGCGTGCACCTCTTCGGCCCCCATGATGTATGTCTTCCACAGATCGTCCGTGCGAATGACTATATCCGATCCCGGAACCTCATGGGCTAACGCCGCCTCTCGCTCTAACACAGCCTCTTCAATCATCTTTTCGCCTCTGTTATCTGTCATTATCCGTGTCGGCTTTTATTTAGCCTCCGGCGGGCCGCCGGGGCCAGCCGGCTTCTCCTCGCGTTTCACCTGGTCGCCGTCCTTGAGCGTGCGCAAGGTCTTGTACGGGCCAATTATGATCTCCGCGTCCTTCGTGACGCCGCTAATCACTTCGATGTCCTGATCGCCTTTGATGCCCGTCTGGATCGGGGTGAACTTCGCGCGCCCGTTTTCGAGCAGGAAGACGCCCTCTACCTCACGCTTTCGCCCGGCGGCCGTGGGCGGCTGTTCGGCCTGTTCGCCTTCTTTAATCTGTTCGCCTTTGACCTCGCGCGGCACTATGGCCTGGAGCGGGATCGTGAGCACGTTTTCGCGAATGGCGGTCGTGATCGTTGCAGTAGTCGACATGCCGGGCCGCAGCTTATCGCGCACTTCAGGCGTCGGGTTCAGCTTGATCTTCACTAAAAAGTCTTTGGCCTCTTGCGAACCCGATGACTGCGAAATCGTCTGGCCAGACCGAGTGATGGCCGAAGCGCCTTTTTCGATCACCTCGCCTTCGATCTCTACCTCGCCCAGGGCATCGACTTTTATCTTCGCCCTATCGCCCACCTTCACGTCGGCGATGTCCGTCTCGTCGACTTTTATCTCGGCGTTGATCTGAGACATGTCGGCAACGGTGAGCAGCGGCGTCGTCGAAAAACCTGAGAGCGCGTACTGGCCCACTTTGACCGGGAGGCTCGATACGACGCCATCGATCGGAGAGAATCGCGTAGTCTTTTTAAGCTGGTCGGCCTCTCGCGCCAGATTCGCCTGTCCCTGGCGAACGCGCGCCTGCGAAGAATTGAGACTGGCCCTTGATCGCTCGACGCCAAGCTCCGCGTCGCGCAACTGCACTTTAAGCTGGTTGACCCTGGATATTTGCGCGTTGACGACGGCGCGAGCCTGATCGTAACGAGATTTCGCCTGATCGAATTGTGACCGGGTTACAACGCCGCTTTCAATCAGTTGCTCGTAGCGCTTGAATTCACTCTCGGCCCACTGAAGATCGGCCTTAGTGCGCTCAAGGTCGGCTTCGGCGGTAGCGATGTTGGCCCTCATCTGGTTGACGTTGTTCTCAGCCTGTTGAACGGCAACCTGCTGGTTCATCGTCTCGGCCTGGGTGACGCGAACACCGGCCTCGCTCGATTGTACTTGAGACGAGAACTGAGTGGGGTCTACGCGCACGAGCGGCTGCCCCTTCTTAACAGGATCGCCTTCGTTGACAAGTATCGCGTCAACGCGACCGGCGACTTCCGCTGTCAGGTCGTAAAACCTGACGGGGCGAACTTCACCCGAAGCCGTGACCTTCGATTCAAGCTTCGCGCGCTGATCGACGCGGCCTACCTGAACCGACTCGCCCTCTTTCTTGCGCAACATGCTTGAAAGAACGATTATCGTGAGCAGGCCCACGACCGCCGCAGATATAATTATGATCTTCTTCTTTCGATTTAACTGCATGGAAAGGATTTGTCCTCCGATTATTGTGCAAAACGCAACCGACTTCTATTACGCCCTTAACTTTCTACAGGTTTCAATAATTTGAATCGCGTTGCGTGGCTCAATTAGATTATACGCACCGACCATAGTCGTAGAGCGCAATCAATTGTTAAGGGCTTCAAAATACATTCTAACTATCTCTATCGTGCAATGTCAAAAAGAGGTGTCGATTGAAGATTCAAAGTAGAGAGTTGTTGTGGTATCCTAATCTTCCTTCTCTATGAAAGAGCCGCTGAGAGATTTAGATGCCGTTTGCCCTAACTGCGGGGCGAGTGAAAACGAGGCCGACGCTCGATTTTGCCAGACGTGTGGGTCAAAACTGGGCTCGACCTTGATCCTCGCGCCGCAACCGCCCGCGCCCGCCGATGTTGGCAAAGTGATCGCGGGCCGGTTCAAGATCGAATCACTTCTGTGGACCGCGCCGACCTACAATGCCTATTCAGCCGCAGCGGAAGACTCTTCGTCTGCCGCCTACACGATCATCGAACAGCGACTCGTGCTTGAAGATCCGCTGCGCGATCTATCGGCCATCAGCGAATCGGTGGCCGAAGGCGCGCACGCCAAGGCTTCCGGCAGCCTCGAAGAGGCAGCGGCGGCCTTCGAGCGGTTCGGCATCGTCAAGCCCATCGAGCACGCCGTGGAAGGCGAAGATCTTTACATAGTATTCGAGCAGGTGCAGGGGCAGCCTATGGCGCACCTCGACCAGACGGACGAGAAGGAAGCGCGCGCCATCGGTTTGCAGTTGTGCGCGCTCGCTGAGCAGTTTCACCGTCACGGATGGGTCTTCAACGGCTTCGAGCCTTACGCCATAATCCTCGATCAAGAGAAGCGCCCGCGCTTGCTCGGATTTGACCGCGCGCGCCAGGCGGGGACCGACGTCACGGACGCGCCCATCTACCCCAGCCGTGGCTACACCGCGCCGGAGCTGTTTGACGCCGCCGCCAGCTTTCAAGCGCGGTCGGATGTCTATTCAATCGGCGCGCTGCTCCAGTTCCTCCTGAGCGGCGAAAGCGTGGGCGCGGGCGAAGGCATAGGGCTTTACCCTGTCGCCACTGTCATACCGAATTTCGAGCGGCTGCTGGCCCGCGCGCTCGCTGACAATCCCTCGGAGAGGTTTCAAAGCGTGACGGAGTTCCGCGAGGCGCTAATGGATTTGAACCTGCCCGTGGTGCTTCAATCGGGCCACTTCACAGACGTAGGGCTAGTGCGCGAGCTGAACGAAGACAGTGTGCTCGCGCTGAACCTGACGCAGTACTACGAATCCGTGCAGACACAGATCGGGCTTTACATCGTCTCGGACGGCATGGGCGGCGAGGCTGCGGGCGAAGTCGCTTCGCGCGTAACCGTGCGAGCCGTGGCCGAATGGGTCACGGACAAGCTGATCTCGGCATCATTGAAATCGACTCACGAAGAGCGGATCGCGGCCCCCACGCACACGGGCGGGCTGCGGCTGGCCATTGCCAACGGCCACGAGATGGCGACGACAGAGATGCTCAGGAAAGCCGTCATCAACGCGAACGGCGAAGTGCTTGCCTATGCGAGGGCCAACCCCGAAGAGCGCGGGCTGGGCGCGACCGTCACGGTCGCGATGATCGTGGGCGAAGTGCTGACAATTGCTCACGTGGGCGACAGCCGGTGTTACTTGCTTTCCGGCGAGCGATTCGAGCAGTTGACGGAAGACCATTCGCTCGTTCAGCGGATGGTGAACACAGGGAACCTCTCTCGATCCGAAGCCCGCATACACCCATACAGAAATGTCATCTACCGCTCGATCGGGGCGGACGAGCAGATAGAGATTGACATAGTGCGTCGTAAGCTTGCGAGCGGAGACATGATAATGTTGTGCAGCGACGGGTTGAACAGCATGTTGAGCGACGATCAGATTCGCGACATTATGATGGTCAACCCCGACCCCAACACCGCTGCCAAAGAGCTGGTCGTTGCTGCAAACGCCGCGGGCGGCGAAGATAACACCTCGATCATTGTTGTAAAGATCACCTGATTATCGATTTTGGATTTTGGATTTTAGATTTTGGATTGCAGATAATAGTTAAATTGTTAACGCATTAATAGAACTCTACTCCCTCAATCCAAAATCCAAAATCTAAAATCCAAAATCGGGCGGGGTGACGTGATTTGTTATCCCTTGAATCCCAGAATATGTTACTCGCCCGGTGAATTAGGCCGCCACAGACTTGTATTTTAACAACTTAATCCTACCCTAATTGGGTGCGCGCGCTGGCACACCTGTTGCTCAACTCACACACGTTCAACCATTTCGCATTAAAGAAAGCAGAGTGGGATATGAAGAAAGAAGCTAACCTGATTAAAGAAATAAACTCGCTGGATATGATGATAAATGCGCTCGCCATAGAGTTGGCCGAGCAGTTGAGCGCAAAGACGCGGACGGCCGAGTCGCAGAAGCTTGTCGGAGAGATAACAGACTCGCTCGAAGAGCTACGCCTGCGCCGCGGCGTCAGAAAGATGTTATTGAGCGCATTCGCGGGTAGCTCGACGGCCGTAGAGAAGAAGATCAATCGCGCCATCCGAAGACCGACCGTCAGGCTTTTGCCCGCCGCTTAGTATCGATATTCAAAGACGCCGGGCAGTCTGTCATACGCGCGACAATAACGAAAGACAGCTTGCCGATCACATACTGACGAAAGACCGCTCGCTAGCACAGGAGAACCAGCCATGGCCGAGACAAAAGAGGTTTATCGCGACGATATTGAAGTCCTTCTGGAAGCTGACAAAGAGCCATCCTTTATTGCATTTGGCGAGATAAGCCAACTGTTTTCACCCGAAACCGTTTCAGTTGCAGAGCTGGAGAACATAGCCATCGCCGGCGGCGATGCTTTGATAGAGCCTATCGCGCCGCACCTGGTCGAGGCCGGTAAGGACGGCGACGAACAGGTCGATGATGACTTCGAGATCGACCTTGCCGCGTCCGCAAAAGATAAGACGGACGACCCCGTGCGACTCTACATGCGAGAGATGGCAATCGTCCCGCTGCTGACGCGCGAGGGCGAAATCTCTGTCGCGCGCCGGATCGAGCGCGGTCGCGGCCGCGCCATAAAAGCCGTCTCGCGGTCTCCCATCTGCGTAGCAGAATTGATTCACATAGGCGATGAGCTGCGCAAAGGCCAGATCAATATCCGAGACATTGTCAGCTTCAGCGATCAGGAAGGAGTGACGGACGAAAGAGTAGAAGACTACCTCCAGCAGACGATCGAGGATCTGGCTGAGATCAAAAAGAGCTACGCGAAGGCGCTGAGGCTTTACAAGAATCTGTCGGAAGAGCCGAAGAGGTCCGCCCGCATCCATCGATTGCGCAGCAAGCTGGCGCGCGCGCGGGTTGAGCTGAGCTGGCAGGTAAGAACATTAGACCTCTCCTCACAGCGCCACGACAGCCTCGTCGCGCTCATACGCGAATCCGTCGCGCGAGCCCGAGAGGCGAAAGCCGCCATCAAACTAGCGCAGACGGCTATTGAACGGAAGCGGCGCACGGCAGACGAGCGCAAGCTGAAGCGCGATTTGCGCGAGCGTAATCGCCAGCTCGCCGCGCTCGAAGACGGTTGGAAGCTCAAGGTCAACGAGCTTGAGCGGTCGCTTTCATCGATCGTCATGGGAGAGTTCGAGGCCAGCCGAGCCAAGAACGAGCTGATAGAAGCAAACCTCAGACTGGTCGTCTCTATTGCCAACAAGTACACGAATCGCGGGCTGCCTTTGCTCGACCTCATACAGGAAGGCAACATCGGGTTGATGAAGGCCGTCGATAAATTCGAGTGGCGCCACGGATTCAAGTTCTCGACCTACGCGACGTGGTGGATACGCCAGGCCATCACGCGCGCCATCGCGGACCAGGCGCGAACGATACGAATACCGGTTCACATGTTCGACACGATCAGCAAGCTGATGCGCTGCTCTCGCATGTTGGTCCAGGAACTCGGTCGCGAGCCGAGCTACGAAGAGATAGCCCAGCGCATGGAGCTTCCGGTTGCGAAGGTGCGCCAGATACTCAAAGTCGCGCAGCAGCCGATCTCTCTTGAGACGCCCGTCGATGAAGAGGAAGAGTCGCACCTGGGCGATTTCATCGAGGACAAATCGATCACTAACCCTGCCGACGCTTTGATTGGGAGCAACCTCAGAAAGGTGACCGAAGAGGCGCTCCGGATGCTGACGCCGCGCGAAGAGAAGGTCATCAAGATGCGCTTCGGGCTTTGCTCAAGCGGCAACGAGCACACGCTTGAAGAAGTCGGCAAGCACTTCGACGTTACGCGCGAAAGGGTCCGCCAGATCGAAGCGAAGGCGCTGACTAAGCTCGGACACACTGCGCGCTCGCGCAAGCTCAGGAGTTTTTTGGAAGGTACGCGCCTTTACGGTTAAGAAGTGCTGAGTGAGAAATCAAAACAACTCTCTTATGTTTTTACTCAGCACTCAGCACTGAAGATAAACATAAGGCGCGAGTAGCGGTCGAACTGGTCGCGGTTGTCTTTTATCACGCTCGATTTTGAGACCGGGCGATACGCGAGGCCCGTGCGCTTCACCCCGCCCGATTCGGTCCGCGACCTTTCGGGCCAGGCGCGGGAAAACAATTTGCTCACTTCAGCAAACTCCTTATCGATTCTTGCGCCGGGCGCCAAACGGTGGAGCGCGTCTATAAGACTGCCGAAATTAACCTCCGCACGAAACGAGAGCGGTTGCACAATCCCAGAATAGTCAAAACCGTCCGCCTTGATGCGGAAGCTCTCGCCCCGCTCTTTCGTGTAGACATCCAGCAGCGTCTCTTCGGAAAAGAACTCGGACGTGTCAAGCACTGTGCTCGCGCGGCTGCGCATGCCCGCCTTGCTTTCGGTGAAATCTACGCGCGTGTTGCGCAGGTTTCCGACTACCAACAGCCTCACGTCCGGCGACGCGACCGTGAGCGCGCCGTCCCTGTGTTGAACCTGTATCCCGTTTGCGGTCGGAATGATCCTTCTCGCGCGTATCAGCTCGCTGTTTAGCTTTAAGTCTTCATCAGCCACGACGCGGGCTCGCAGCCCGTACGAGCGGACAAGCTCGGCGATCATTTCTGCCTCCTGGCGCGTCTGGCTGCGCGCGAGCGCAAGGGGCTTGCGCGACTCTATGAGTGCGCGAGCCTCGCCGGGCTCGATCTTGAGCGCCGAGGCGAGCGAGTCGGCGGCGCGCGCGGGCGCGGCCACACCCACGGGCTCAAGGATCGTGTTGAAGGCTAGCTCCGAGCTGTCGATGACTCGCTGCGCGGGCGCAGTCTCTATCTTTGTTACGGGCAAAGCCTCGCCGCAATAAAGGCAGGCTGCGCGAGCCGCCGGAGTTTTTCGCGAGCATCGCGGACAGTTAACAACCGTCTGGCTCAAGGTATTCTCGCTTTCAGAGTTTGAATTAATGATTGAGGGCTTGCCGGCATTATAGCATAAGTCATCCTCGACCTGCTTGACGCAATCGACTTATACTTAAACGAGGGTGGGCGCGGAATCTGACGATCAAGTTAAGGGTGAATGACGATGTCTGAAAAAGAGAGACAGAAAAAAGACGGGCGCGATAAGAATAAAAAGAATCAGGCCAGGAGAAAGCCTGCCGAGCAATCATCGCAATCATCGTCGGCTAAGGCCGAAAAAGAAAGGCCCGCGGAGTTCGGCGAAGGGTTGGCGCGAAACGACCGGCCCGAAACCAAGCAATAGCCGCTCCGGCTGTGGTAGCATTGAGTCGGATGAGGCTCCGCGATCTTCTGACTCGACGCAACCTGCTCGTAGCGTCACTCATTCTAATCGTGGGCGTGGCCGTCTCGGCTTACTTCGCGCTGCGCCGCCCGCCTCGCGTCGAAATGGGCCGCTATGTGCCCGCTTCGGCGCTCGCCTATGTCGAGATAAACAACTTCAGCGACCTGGTCGGCGGCCTTACCTCAACGAAAGCCTGGCAAGAGCTTGCCCCCGCGCTCGGCATTTCTGATGATATAAGTCAGGTCGGTTTGGCCGCCGATCTGATGGGCCGCACGGGCGTAGGCCGCGACGAAGCTGTCATCGCAGGCCGCGCGCAGCTTGCCCTCGTGCTTACAGGCATAGAGGCCGAAAGCGGGACCGGCGAAGAAGGCGCTTACATAAATCTGAAACCGCGCTTCGCAGCCGTAGTCGAGACGCACTCAAGCTCCGCCGTGGCTCGCCGCCTCGCCGAAAAACAAGCCACCGCTCTGGCCCGCAACAGCTTCGGCGAATCAATCAATGAAGAGAGGCGTGATTATTTCGGCGCACAACTTCTTATCTTCCCCGGGCCCAGACCCGACCGCCAGCTCGTAGCCGCATCCTCAGGCAGCGTAATCATAATCTCGAATCACATCGCGTCGGTCGAAACATGTCTCGATGCGATTGCGGGCCGCGCTCCTGCTATTGCCGAAGACGCCACGCTCAGAGAGCGACGCGGGGAAGTCGACGCGGACGGGGCGGTGTTCGCTTTCATCACGGAAGCGGGTATCGAGAAGCTGATAGAGGTCCTGCCGGCCTTGCTCGCCAGCCGTTTCACGACCGACCCGGACCGCGTAAGCTCAATCGCGAATCTCTTGGACCATCTTTTGAAACAGACTACGAGCGGGCTCCTATACAGCGCGCAATTTGAATCAGGCGGCGTGACGGAAAAGTATTTGACCGTTCTTCGTCCGAACGTGGCGGCGGCCATAGCCGAGCCGCTGAAATCGGCCACCAGAGCCAATCTTGAGTCTCTCAACCTTGTCCCGCGCCAGGTCGAAGACTTCACCATCTTGAACGTAGAGGGCGTGGGCGAGCTGCCCGACCGCATGTTGAAGCAATTGGTCCCGCGCTTAGATGTAGTGGCGGGGCTGGCCTTGAGAGAGTTTGTCCTGAGCCTGCGCAAGCAGTTCGGGCTTGAAGCTACGGATCGCGTGGGCGATGCGCTCGGCAACGAAGTGACTCTCGTCAGGTTTGGCGGCTCGGAGCCTACGGCGATGATCGTCAGGGTGAAAGACAAGCCGAAGATAGTTCCGATCCTTGAGCGATACCTGGCCGAAGGCGGGTCGAAAACGTCAACGGTTGAGTATAACGCCGTACAGGTTTCCGTCTCTTCGCACGAAGACAATCGCGCGGCGGCATTCGTCGGAGAGTTCTTGATCCTTGCCACGCGAGATCAAATAGCAAAGATGATCGACGCCGAGGCGAACAATGATGGCCTCGGGCATGACGAGCGACTCGCGCAAGTCTTAACCAACCCGCCGGCGAGGGCGACGATAATCTCTTATAAACCGGAAGTGAGGGATGCGGCGGAGATGATGATGGCTGTGGCCGCGATTACCAAAAGCGGCCCCGCCGATCAGTCGGCGATTGATGCGGCGCTCGATCGCGTGCCGCCTTCGTTGAGCTTCACAGAGTTTCGCGACTACGGGATAGTTACTCAGTCACGGTCGGCCGTTGGGAACTTCAGCCTTCTGAGCACGTTTGCGGGACGTTGATTAACCGGGGATCGAGCGTGGGTCGAGCGGGTTTAACTCTCTTCTTTGATTCTTCCCGCCGCACTAGATGTCATCGCGGCAGCGGTCGTTTTCCTTCCCCTGCGGCGCAGCATCCGTATCCGTCGCCGCTCGCGCACTTCTATCCGGTCGCGCACCTTGCCGTAGAACTTTGTGAAGTAATCGTACATCGACCAGAGCGCGAAAAAGACGACTATCCAGAGCATCGCGCGGCCCGCGCCGTAACAGAGCACGCGGAAGCCGTCGAGCGTGATCGCGCCTTCGCGAATCGAAGAGACGATGATGGCGCTCGCTTCTTTGAAAGAGGCGAAAGAGACATCCGGCTGGACGTGCGGCGGCGGCTGCAATCCCCACGCGCCGCCCGGCACGCTACCCAGGATCAAAAGCGTTATCGCTATGACCTGCGTCAGCATCTTGAACTTGGCCTTCTTTGAAGCTGATATAGTGAAGCCTTCGGCGGCGGCAATCGATCGCAGTCCGGTGACTGCGAACTCGCGCCCTATGATGATGACGATCGCCCAGGCGGGCGCCAGCCGGTTTTCCACCAGCGAGACGAGCGCGGCTGAGATCAAGAGTTTGTCGGCAATCGGGTCCAGGAGCGTCCCGAGGGTTGACACCTGACCGCGTTTTCGCGCAATGTAGCCGTCGAGCCAATCGGTGAACGAGGCCCCTATGAAAAGAGCGAGCCCAAGCAATTGTTGAGGCACGCCCACCCAGTCGCTCGGAAACTTCGTCAGAAGCACGACGACTAGGAGCGGAACTATGAATATCCTAGAGAGCGTGAGTGCGTTTGGGAGATTCAACTCTCGATTTCCTGTATCGGTTTTTTGACACGGACTTTCGGACAGCTAAGTGGAGGCGATAAATCGTGAGCGACCCATCCAATTTAGCTCTTTGACTATATTGAAGCGGCTCCGGCATTGTCAAGCAAAAGCACTTTTTAAGTTACTAAACGAGAATCGTTTTTTGTTTTCGCGCATCTAAGAATTCGCCATGTTCAATCTCAAATCTCAGATTTCATATCTCAAGTCTCTGCCGCGCGGGCGGCTCATCATTATTGCCTTATCGATCGTTGCGGTTGTAGTCGTAGCAGTAATCTTCATTATCAACCAGTTTGAAGGCGCACTGAGCGGCGAGAGGTTGCGCGCCGCAGAAGAGATCGTCGTTAAAGAAAGCAAACTCCGCGCGCCCGCCGCCGAAGGGTTGTCGCTCTACCTGAACGCAGGCGACGTGCGCGCGTGCGTCGGTTTTAACGGGGAGACGTATCTTGCGACCTCGGGCGGGCTGGTTGCGCTCGACGGCGCCGACGCGGTCAAGCGGCGCTACACGACGAAAGACGGGCTGCCTGAAAATGACTTGACCGCGCTTGCGGTCTTCCGCGACCGCCTCTTTATCGGCACGGCGGGCGCGGGCTTGATCGCCTTTGACGGCGATACGTTTACCGGATACCGCTTTGAAAAACCGAAAGCCGCGCGCGTAAGCGTCTTGCGCGCGACCGATACGGAGTTGCTCGTCGGCACCCTCGATGGCGGGCTGTTCGAGTACGACGGCGAGCGTTTCTCGCGCCGGTTGAATTCGGCCACTGGAGCCGATTTCAGCCGGGTGACTGCGCTGCTCGATTTCGATTCTCGCCTCTACATCGGCACGCAAGATCGCGGGCTTTACGTCTGGCGCGAAGCACAGATCGATCACCTGGACACAAACGCGGGGCTGCCCTCGATACACGTCACCGCGCTTGAGGCGCTGCCTTCGAGCTTCGAAGAGGCGGGCGTCATAGCCGCAGCGACAGACTTCGGGGTCGTCGCGATCAGCGAAGATAACCATGTAAGATCGATTTCAGACCAGCCGAACGTCTCTTCGCTCGCCGTGAGCGGCGACCGTGTCTGGGCCGGGCTGTTCACGGGAGGCGTGCTCGACATCGGAAACAACCTGGCCGCCGATAAGCCTGCTCGACCGGGACCCGGCGCGAGCCTCGCGGAAGCTACCGGCTTGCCTCGCTCCTCGCCCGCTGTCGTTGCGGCCTTTGACGGAAGGCTGTGGGCGCTTACACGCGAAGGCGCGTTTGCCAGAGATGAATCTAACGACGGGCCTGCATTCGATCGAGTCGCCGGTTCTCTTGTCGCAGACAGCGTAGTCACGGCGGGCCACATCACGGGGCTGGCCGTCGACGGAATGAACCGGCTGTGGGTCGGCTACTTTGATCGCGGGATAGATACGATCGCGCCTGAAACCTCCGAGCGGCTTTCGCACATCGAAGATGATCGTGTGCGAGAAGTAAACTTCGTATTATTTGACCGCGAACAGGACCGGGTGCTTGCAGCCACGTCGCGCGGGCTCGTGGCTTTCGACCCCAGGCTCAATCAGACCGTCTTCACCCGCGAGCGAAACGGATTGATTAACGATTCAGTCGCGCATATAACGGTCGCCGATGTCGGCCCTTCGTATCAGGCTTCAACGTCGGCAGCCCCGGCAATCAACGCAGCGTCTCATGTCATGGTGCTTGCGACAGCCGGGGGGCTTACCCAGGTCTCCGACGGCAGGGCGCGCTCGCTGACCGCGTTTCACGGGTTGGCGAGTAACCATCTTTACACGTCCGAGAGCGTAGGGTCGCGGTTGTTTGTAGGAAGTCTCGCAGGACTCGTAGAGCTTGAAGGGCTGCGAGTAGTTCGGACTTACAAAACGTCGAACTCGCGCCTGTCACACGACTGGGTGAACGCGCTTGCGGAGAGTAACGGGACGCTCTTCGTAGGCACCAACGGCGGCGGGGTCGACGCGCTGCTGCCCACGGGCGAGTGGATCAACTTTGCCGAAGAGCTGGGCGGATTTGAGGTCAATCAAAACGCCATGCACGCGGACGGCGAGCGGTTGTACGTAGGCACTAGCGACCGTGGACTTTTGGTTTATAATACCCGCGACCGGCGCTGGAGCCGTATAAGCGCCGGGCTGGCTTCTCAGAATGTCACGGCGATTACCAGCGATGATGAATTTGTCTACGTCGGCACGCTGAACGGACTCGTGCGAATCGAAAAACGCGTGATGGGTTAAACGATTATGAAACGAAGTGGACGCTTTCCTGTTCGTCACTTGATGCGAAAAGCGACTCTCTTATCCTTTCTGCTTTTCGCCCCCTGTGTGGCCTACGCGCAATCGGGCGTGCTGATTCCCGGAGGGAAGGATAAGCCCGACCCGGCGATACTGACGCTTGATGAGATGACCGTCAACATCTCTATCGATAATCAATTCGCCCGCGTGCGCGTGGTCCAGATCTTCGGCAACCGCACGGACCGCGTTCAAGAAGGGCGCTACATCTTTTTGATACCCACGACCGCTGCCATCTCTGATTTTGCGGTCTGGGACGGCGACGTGCGGATACCGGGCGTGATACTGGAAAAGAGGCGCGCGGAAGAGATTTACGAAGACCTCGCATTGCAATCCATAGACCCCGGCCTGCTGTCGCAAGATGACGAAGAGGGGGCGGCGACAGCCTTCACGGTCCAGATCGTGCCGATCCCCGCTTACGGGACGAAGCGTCTGGAGATTGAGTACTCCGAAGTGCTGCGCGTCGATAACCTTGAATCATACTTCTCATTCCCATTCAAGCCGAGCGAGTACGGCGCTCAAACCGTAGGCCATCTTGAGATTCGATTGCAGATTGCGAGCCGCTTCCCGATGACCGATTTGAATCTGAGAAGCAAGTCATACCCGTTCAGCTTCATCGAGAACGCGCCCCAGTTCAAGTCCGCTACGTTTGAAGCGTCCGGCATTCAGCTCGGCGAAGACCTCGCGTTCAGCTACGGGCTGTCGGTTCCGCGCACGGCGTTCGAGTTCCTGGCTTACCGCGCGCCCGAGCGAATAACGGCGAACGATCTGCGCGACCCGCGTTTGGCCGAGCGCGACCCGGACGGCTATTTCGAAGCCGGAGTCGTATTCAACGAATCTGGCCGCCAGCCGGGCGACGCGCAGCCCCCGCCTTCGCGCTCGATTCTGGTAATGCTCGATACATCGCTCTCGATGCAATGGGAGAAGCTTGACCGCGCTTACGAAGCGACGGAGACGTTGCTGCGCTCGCTACAGCCGCAAGACACTTTCAACGTGATGCTGTTTAACGACGACGTGGCGGCGTTCAGCGAAAAGGGGGTTGACGCGCGCGCGGACCAGATCGACCGCGCGCTGGGCTTTATCAAGTCGAGCTACCTGTCGGGCGGGACCGACATGGGCGCGGCGCTTGAGCGGGCGGCGAAGCTCGCCAAGGACATGCCTTCAAAAAAAGAGCGCGCGATTGTCATGATAACCGACGGCAACACGACGCTGGCGACCTCGCGCACCGGCGCTCTGGTCGAGCGGTTCAAGAAAGCGAATGCTGCGGGAGCGGGTGCCCGGCTGTATGTCTTCGGCATAGGCTCGGACACGAATCTCAGACTGCTCGAAGAGCTGGCGCGCGCGTCGCGCGGCTTTTTCGATTGGACACGCGAGACTGATCAGCTGGAGTTCAAGCTCAACGCGTTCATTAGCAAGGTGGGCCGCCAGCCTATAGATTCGCTGAAGCTCGAAAACGCCGACGCCGCGAACTTCTATCATATCTATCCCGATTACGAAGCGACCGCCTACGACGGGACGCGCCTTTCATTCGTGGGCCGCTACAAGCGCCCCGGCCCGGCTGCGCTGACCGTTTCGGGAAATGCCGAAGGCCGAGCCGTGCGGCTCACTAAACAGGTCGAGCTGCCCGAAAGAGATGATTCGCATCCTCACGTGGCCCGTGTGTGGGCGCGCGCGCGCGTAGACGCGCTGTTGCGTCAGATCGCGCTCACGGGCGAGACGCGTGAGGCGATAGACGAGATCATCGCTCTTTCAAAGAGGTATAAATTCGTCACCCCTTACACGTCATTCTTAGCCGCGCCGCGCTCGCTGCTTCGCCCGCGAGTGATAAGGCCGGGCGACCCCGTGCTGCGCGTTCGGGCTGACGAGTCGATCAAAGAAGTCACGGCCGTTTTCCCGTTCGGGCTGACAAAACAGATGGTCTACCTGAAAGGCGAAGACGTGTGGCAGACGCGCTTCATCGCGCCGCGCGAGATGGCCGACGGCGTTTACCGCTGTCGCTTGATCCTCGTCGACGACAAAGGCCGAGCCTTTCAAGAAGAGAAGAGTTTTGTCATCGACAGCCGCCCGCCGCGCTTACAGGCCGAGACCGCCGGGCAGAGAGTGCGCGCGGGAGAAGACCTCACGATCACCGTTCGCGCAGACGCGGACACGCGAAGGATAGCGGCCCGCATATTCGGAGCGCTGCCCGTCCCTATCATCTGGGACGGCAAAGCTAAAGCGAACGTAGGATATTTGAGGATACCTGCGGGGCTTCCGGCGGGGACTTACACGATTCAGGTGACGGCGGAAGATTTCGCGCACAACTCAAGCGCAACAGAGATAACAATCGAAGTTGTCGGCGGCGGGTAATGAAGCCTACACGCTAATCGCCGCGTAGCGGCGGGATGATTTTAGCCAGGCGTTTCAACGCCTGGAGCATCCGCAGCCGACATCACCGCGTCGCGTAAGCGACGCCTGAATCAAACGTCGCTAGCGCGACGTGATGGGGTAACAACTTTCGATCCGTGCGCTAAAGCACACGGCTAAAATCAATCCGCCGCTACGCGGCGATTTATGCACGAGCTTCGGTTGAATTGCTTTATCTTTCGCAGGCGGATCTACAATATGCGCAAACGACTCTTTTCATCAGCAATCATCCTGGTCTCGCTCGCTTCTGTCGCGGCGGGGACTTATCTTGCGGCGCAACGGGCAAAGACTACGCCTCAGAGGCGGGGCGCGCAGAGTCGTAGGACTGCGCAGCGCCCGCCCGCGACTCAAACCGGAGCACTCCGCTCGGCGGACCCTAACCGCGCCCCGCAAACGGCCGTCGACGATGCGCTCTTCACTACCGAAGACTTCTTTGGCGTGAGCGCGCTCGTGGCTCGCCCGTACACTGTCGCGCTTGAGCGCGTCAGCACGCTCGCGACTCAATACCCTAAAGACGCGCGGCTCCATCTTCACGCGGCGAGGCTTTCGGAAAAGCTCGGCCAGTTCGACCGCGCATCCCGCGAGATGCGCGAGTACGCCGAGCTTAAAGGCCGCTCTGCGGACGCGCTCCGAAGGCTTGCGAGTTTTTATCACAACCGCGCCCAGTACGCCGACGAGGTCCGCACGCTTCAAGAGCTTGCTCGCAGTCTGCCAGTCAAAGACCGGACCGCTGTTTACAAACGCGCGGCTGAACTTGTCCGCACGCGCGCGCTCAAAGAGTTCAAAGCGTCTGACTTCTTCGCCGAGCTTGTCGCTGCGGACGCGGCGAACATCCAGCCCGTCAAAGACTATGTTGAAGAGTTGCGTCTTGCCAACCAGACTGCGGAAGCCCTGGCCGTGCTTGCGCAGTTTCAGCCGAAGTTTCCCTCAGAGCTTGCTTATTTTCTGAGGACGCGGGCGCAAATACTTGAAGCTCGCGGGGACCGCCGCGCGGCTGAAGATGTCTACGCGTCGGCGTTCGATCCTAACTGGACGCGCGCGATCGCGTCGGATTATTACGATCTGATGCGGCGATTCGGTCGCTACCGCCTGGAGCGGCGCGGATTGCAAGAGCGCGTGCGCACGGGCGCGATCGATCTGCTGACCGTCGCGCGCCTATTCGGTTTTTATGCATACGAAGGCAACTACGAGCAGGCCGCCTCGTTGCTTCGTGAGCTAGAAGCGCGTCGCGGCGGCGGTGGCGCGACTCAGCCGCAAACGGGGCAGCCTGCGCCAGTGGGCGCGGCCTCGTGGAACGCGCGCGAGCTTGAGCAAGTCGCGGGCATGCTCACGTCAATCGGTTATTACGATCAGGCATCGCGCTACCTTTACACGCTCTATCTGGTTGGCGGGTTACAATCAGGGAGCAAAGCCCGCGAAGATGCTCTGTATCGTCTCTTCAAGGTGATGGTAGATGCGTCGGGCACGCCGACCCGCGTGGCTACGGGCGATCTCTCGTTTTACAAAGACGTGGCCGAAGTCGATCAGCATCCCGGCTTCATGAACGGCGTGCTCTCGTTGATACTCTCAGGCAGTAACATAGCGTACGAATTCTCCTCGCAAGAGAAGTCCGCCGCCGGTTATTTCAATCGCGCGTTCGCTTATCGCATCTTCACATCATTCAAACAGGAATACGCTCAATCGAGCTACCTGGGCGACATGTATCTGGGGATCATCAACGTCTTTGCGACGCTCGACGAGCATCGCCTTGCCGTAGAAGCGGGCCGCGAATTCCAGCAACGCTACCCGGATTCGCCGTCCTACTCGATCGTATCTTTGCGCATGGCTGATTCATACGTCGCGCTGAAAGATCGAGCAAACGAGCGCGCGGTGCTGCAAAGCTTGCTCGACCGGCTGGCGCGCGAGCGGGCGCGGGGCAGGCCGCTCGTGCCGGTTTCGGCCAAGCGGTGGAGCTATGGCGTCACGCCTCAAGTGGCACAGTTGATCGACCGCATCAAATACAACATCGAAGCCTACAGTGACACCTACGACCCCACGGCAGACAGCGATGATTCCAGTCAAGAAGAGAGTGATGTCGATTATGAAGAATACAGCTCTGAATCAGAGGGCCAGACGCGGGGGCCGACCTACAGCAGCGTGCTTGAGCGGTACGTGTCGTCGCTCGCGGCTGAAGAGAAGCAGACAGAGACGGTAGCCTTCTTCTGGAAAGAGATTAAAAAATACCCGAAAGAAGAAGGTCTGTACGAACGCTTCCTGCGCTGGCTGGGCCAGGCTCAACTCGTCAACGAACAGCTCAAAGCATACGACTCTGCTATCCGCCAGTTCGATTCCAACACGTGGTATCACCGCCTGGGGCGCTGGTACGTGCGCCAGAAGCGAGGCCGCGAGCTGGCTCGGTATTCGCGCCAGTTGATAGACATTTTTGACGAAGAAGAGATAACCGAATACCTGCTGCGCTTCGCCGGTTACGGCCCGACTGCAACTGGAGATCAGTTGAAATGGGACCAGCGGCTGGCCTACGACCTCTACACTTATGCTCATAATCGTTTCCCGCGTAATCTTTATTTCGTTCGCGGCATGTTGACTTATCTGGAAAGCAACGACCGCTCAGGCTGGGAGAAGCTTTCCGCGCAGTATTATTTCGCCGACCGCTCGATTCGCGATCCATACCTCACGTGGCTCTCGAAGCAGAACCGTCTGCGCGACCGCTACGCACAGGCGAAGAATAATTTGAAACCGGCTTCGGGAAATCAAACCACGCCGGGAACCTATGCCGTCTTTGCTGCCGACGCGGCGGCGTGGCTCTCGCATCACGACGAAGCGATAAACGCTTATCGCCAGCTTGTAGCGATATACCCGGGCGAGCCTCAGTACGCAGACCGCCTCGCGGACCTGACCCGGTCTTTCGGCCAGCAGGACCCGAAGCTTTACGAAGAGGCTGCCCGCACGCTCGACCAGATGGCGGACATCCACCCGGCGGATCACTCGTACCGCATCAAAGCGGGCGAGGTCTACGCAGAGCTTGGAGACTTCAATCGCGCCGCCGAACAGTGGAATCAACTCACACGGCTTGAGCCGGGCGAGCGCGAAACATATCTCGAAGTCGCGACGGTCTTCTGGGACTACTACCAGTTCGACCAGTCGATAAACGTCTTCCGTCAATTGCGCCAGGTGACGGGCGACAATTCCATTTACGCTTATCGAATGGGCGCTGTCTACGAAGGCAAAGGCGACATAGACGCTGCGGTCGCGGAATATGTGAAGGTGCTCGACGAGCCGGGTGACGGGCGAGACACCGTCGCGAAGCGTCTGGCGCAGCTTGCGCGCCGCGCCGGCGTTGCCGATAAGATCGCGGCTGCTTACCAGAGCGCGCGCGCCGCCGAGCCTGCCAACTGGCAACTGACGATCGGCTACGCCGTCTATCAGGCCGAGCGCGATCGGCAGGCTGACGCGCTCGCGATCTTGCGCACCGAAGTCGCTCAATCAAACGATGTGGCGTTTCTTGAGACGGTTCGCGATCTGTTCCACGCCATCCTTCGCCCCGAAGACGAGCAGCAGGTGGTGACGCGTCTGGCCTCGGTCGCCCGCGACGAGCGCGAAGCGATGATGTTTCGATTGCAGCAGGCCTCTTTCCTCGAACGCCATCGCCAAACAGACGCGGCGCTTCAGATCATCAACCGCCTGGTGGTCGATTACCCGACCAACGTCGGCGTGATCGAAGAGTCCGCGCAGTTTTACTGGCGCGCAGGAAAATTCGATCAGGCGCTAGACCTTTACCGCCGTTCGCTCGGGCTTGCGCGCGGCGCAAACCGGCGCTCTTTGACTTTGCAATTCGCCCGCCATCAGATCGACGCAAAGAAGCTGGCCGAAGCCGAAGCTACGCTGCGCGCCTTCTACGCAGAGAACTCGACCGACGCCGAAGTCTTCGGAGAGCTCGCGCGCGCGCTCGGCCTTCAGAACAAACAGGCGGAGCTTACAACGCTTTATCAAGACGCGTTTAAGAACGTGCGCGCGGCGGGGCTCGGCAGTGATGAGACGCGCTCGCGCGTGGCCAGCCTGCGGTGGGGGATGCTTCACACGCTTACGGCTCAGGGCAAATACCAGGACGCCGTAGACCAGTACATCGAGATCATAAACACTTACCCCGAAGAGGAGGGCCATCTGGCCGCCGCGATAGCTTATGCCGAGGAGCATAATTTGACCCAGCGGCTCACCGATTATTACGTCAAGCTCGCGGCGGAAGCTTATAAGAATTATCGCTGGCAGCTTGTGCTCGCGCGCATCTACGAGCAGCAGGGGAATCTCGCAGGGGCTGCGGACCAGTACCGCGCGGCAGTCACCAACGAGCCGCAGCGGACCGAGCTGCGCTTCGCCTACGCGAGCACGCTTGCGCGGCTGCGCCGTTATGATGAAGCGATAGACGTGCTGCGCGAAGGCTGGGCGCTTGCGGGGCGCGACCCGCAATGGCTCATAGAGGTGGCGCGGATTCAGATTTCTCAAGGCCGCCGAGACGATGCCGTTCAGACCATGCGGCAGGCGCTGGCGGCCAAACGGAATTCCACCGCCGAAGCGCAGATGCGGCTCGCGGCTCAGCTTGCCCAGTGGGGCGTCAACAACGAAGCAGTCCGCGTCTACGAGCAGGTCTTGGCGCAGTTGCCAAAGACTTTGAAGGACGAATACATCGGGTCGGAAAACATTACAAGCTACGTTCGCGCGCTCGCCGGGTCCGAGCCTCCCGCTGCAATCTTTCAGAAGGTCGAGCGGTACCGCGCGCAGTTCGCGGCCATAGGCAATAACTCCACGGACACCGATTCATACAAGGCGAAGAACATCGTTTCGTGGTTCGACGCGGCGATGCGCGCAGACTTCGCACAGGGCGTGATCGAGCACGCGACGCAGGCCGAAGCGAGCCAGCTTGCCTCGGCCATTCAATCGGCCACAGCCTCTTTGACGAGCTACAGTGACCGCGAGCAGTTGCTTCGCTACCTCGGCATCGCGCGCGCATCTGCGCTCCCGTCGATAGAAGAGCAGATTCACACGCGGCTCAAGGACGCGGCATTTCAAAAACGCACTAACAGCCTGGACGGAGATTATCACAACGAGCTTCGCGCGCTGGTGGGCTTCTACAACCGCCACGCCTCTTTCATTCGCGCCGCCGAAGTGCTTGCGGCGGAGCAGGGGCGCGACACTCACAAAGACCGTTTCGATTATCAAAACCAGATAGCGATACAGTACCGCCTGGCCGGGAATACGGATCGCGAGATGAGCGCGTTGCGCACAGCTTACGCCAGCGCGAGCGGCGATTTGACTAACGACAGCACCGACTGGGTCGAGCGGTACCTCTCGCTTGTCTATGCTACGGGCAACCGCAACGAGCTGACCCGGCTGGCGACATCTTACAGCCCGTACCAGTTGCATCTCATAAACTTCTTTGTTGCGAAGAACGAGCGCTCGCTCGCGCTGACGGCGATCAACAGCGCGCGCCAGTCGCCTGCGTGGGTGGCAAGCCGCACCGGCGAAGTCGGACTCTTTTTGAAAGACACGTCGCACGAGACGGAAGAGGCTTTCCGCACGGCGATCGATCTTAAGCCCATCGGCCAGATGATAGGCACCCGTGTAGACCCGGCCCGCGCGCTCGTCGGAGACGACTGGTTCATCGCTGCGCGTAACTTCGGTTACTGGTTAGGCACAGTCGGGCGCGAAAACGACAGCCGCAACTTCGTCGTGGGCGAGATCGAAAGCAGACCTTCCAACGCCGCGGCGCAGTTAGAGCTGGCCGCGTTTTACCTGGACCGCAAGAACGCCGACCGCGCAGCCGAGCACACGGCTATGGCTTCGGAGCTTGCGCCGGGCGCGCGTGACGTTATTGTCATGCGAGGCGCGGTAGCCTTTGCGCGCGGCGACCGCAAAGCCGCGACCGATGCCTGGGGCCAGTTGATGGCGGGCCGCGTCACGGTCGATAACGCCGAGACATACTTGCAGGTGATGGCCGATAACGGCCTTCTCCGCGAGGCGCTCCCGCAGATCGAAAGCTTCTTGATCGCATACGTCAACCGGCCCGCGCGCAATAACGACAAGAGCGATCGAATGCAAGCAATCATACCTCTGGTGCGCGCCCTTGCGCGCCACGCTAGCGGCAATCGCGACCTCGCCGCAGCCGTGGCAACATCTCTGCATGGAGCGATCACCCAGATGGCTGACGAGCTGACAATCGGGCGGCTCATAATCGAAGAAGCCTTATTGCCGGAAGCAAATCTCGGAAGCATCTATCGCACGCAGCACCAGCGCCTTGCAAACCTGGCTGCTGCTGCTTTCGGCACGGACGAATACGAGAACGGTTATTGGAACGGCGTGGAGTATTTCTACCCGCCGCGCGCGCTGGCGGATTGGCGAAAGCGTTTCATCAATTTCTTGATACGCACGAACGGGATTGACGAAGCGCGACTGCTTATCGGCGCGATCAAGCGCGAGCAGGCCGACCATGCGCTCGCGCTTGAAAGCCGTTCGGGAGACGAAGGCGATTACACGGAGGGGCGCTACGACTGGCTGCCGCTCGCTTCTGCGCTGATAGAGCTTCGCGCGGGCCGCGACACTGCGAAAGCCATCGCCGAGCTTCGGACTTACTGCGGGCTCGACGAAGCGAGCCGTAAGAGTTCGGGAGGCCACGGGCTGCACGAGCGCTGCCTGAAAGCTTACGCGCTGCTGGTCGCAGAGCGAAAAGAGGCCGAGGCCGACGCGCTGCTTTACGACGCTTACACGATGGCCGTTCGCTCGCGCCGGTCCGACGATGCGAGCATAGCCGGGCTTGCGGAGATCGAAGCGCGGCGCGGTCGCGCTGACGAAGCTTCTCGATTGCTGAAGTTCCTGGTCGAACGCTCGACGGATAATCTACAGGCATTGAGTCTCGCAGCCGAGACGGCGGCGCGAATCGCCCGGTACAGCGACGCAGTCGATTTCAGGGAACGGATAGCCCGCGCCAACCCTACCGACGCGGTGAATCGCCTTGAGCTTGCTCGCGCGATGGCGGCAGCGGGGCGAAACGGCGAAGCGATAGATTACATCGCGACGTTGATCGCCGAGCGCACTACGCCGAACAGCATCCGCGCGCAGGGGGCCGAAGTCATCGGCGACATCGTCCGCGCAGATCGGAGTCAGGCGACGCGCGCTGCGACGCTCCTCGATAGAGGGGCAGGGCAGAGCGACGCGGGCGCGCTGCTGGCGCGGGCGGCGGTCGCAGAAGCGACCGGCAGCATGGATGAGGCACGCTCGCTGTTGGGCCGCATAAACGCGGGCGGGCTTGCCGCTGTGGCTCAGATGAAGCTCGGCTTGATTGCGCTGGGCGCGCAGAACGCGCAGGAGGCGATAGCCGCCTTCGAGCGAGCAGTCTACCTAGACAGCGACGACGAGATAACCGACGCGATAGCCTTCCGCGCCGCAGGGCCGCGCGCGCAGCTCGTCCTGCTTTACGGGCGCGCGGGGCGCGATCTTGCGGCCATTCGCATGGCCGAGGGCGATGGGTCGAGTGAGAAGTCGATGATAAGCGCCGAGGTGCGG
This sequence comes from Blastocatellia bacterium, assembly GCA_036277095.1. Taxonomy (GTDB): domain Bacteria; phylum Acidobacteriota; class Blastocatellia; order UBA7656; family UBA7656; genus DASUNP01. The sequence continues at coordinate 25,137 of DASUNP010000105.1, read as the reverse complement.
AGGGCGCTCGCCGCAGGTGATGATGAAACCGAGGGCAGGCAAGAGGCGACCGCCGTTTTGTTTGAGCCGTCGCTTGAAGTCGCGCGAGCGCGCGCGACGGGTCTGCGCCCGATTGCAGAATTAAACAGCGCGGCTGCCGAGAAGGTCGATAACGCTTTGCTTGCGACGCTCGCGCAGTCGGCGGCGCGGCTGGGCCAGTATGACCGCGCGATTGCGATAGAGCGACTGCGCGCGGCAGATGCAACGAGGCCGGAAGACCGGGCGGCCATCGAAAAACTGCTGGCCGAGATGATCGCGCAGGACCGGGCGCGGCGCGCGCGCGAAGCTTCGCTCCACCGCATAGACCTGACAAGCACAACGGAAGCGATCTACAAAGCTCGCGCGGAATAGAATTGAAGAGGTGGGGATGAGAGAAGATTCACCGCAGAGACGCAGAGAGCACAGAGTTCACGCAGAGCAGAATTATGTCTTCTCTGCGCCCGCTCTGTGTTCTCTGCGTCTGCGGCGGTGAGATGTTTCTAAGAGGAGTTTGATTATGAGAATCAGCAGAATAGTCCTTCTATTCATGGTAGCCGTTGCGGCGCTCGCGCATCAATCGGATGGGCAGTCGGCGCGTCCCGTCTCAGAGCAACTGCGGCTCGCGAGCATTACGCCGCGCGGTGCGATGGTCTACGTTCAGGCCCGCGATCTGTCGGCGCTCATGAAGATGTGGATCGCATCAGGCGTGCGCGACAAATTTTATAAGAGCAAGAACTTTGCTGCCTTCTCAGAGTCTCATGCCTATCTCAAGCTCCAGGATCGTAAGAAAGATTTCGAGACCGCGCTGGGCTTCGGGCTTGACGAGAGCCGGTTAGCCGAGCTTGCAGGGGGCGCATCGGCCATCGCCGTTTACGACATCGGTAAGCTTGAGCTGGTCTTTGTGACCGAGGTCGCGCGCGAGCGCGCAATAGCGACGGCGATGTTTAAGCAAGCGCCTCAGTTTCAAGAACGGTCTTCGGACTCAGGCGTCTATTACGTGCGCGACGTGACTACGGACGGCGGGCGTTTGAACCAGCAATTCTGCTTCGCGCACGCCTCGGGTAAGCTGCTCGTTACGACGAGCGAAGGTTTGATGATCCGCGCGCTGGCGAATGCGAAGTCGGCGGGCGCGGACTCTCTGCTGGCGGACGTAACGGCTACGGCCGAGCTTGCCAAAGGGTTCGCCGCGCACGAAGTGACGATGTGGCTTGACCAGACGCGGCTCAACCGCAGCCGCCATTTCAACAACTACTGGATACATCGCAACGTCGCTTCGTTCTCGAATATCGAAAGCGGGTTGATAGACCTGAGAATCACCTCGGCGGGCCTGGCCGAGCAGCGGTGGTTCAAGCTTACTGCGGGAGGCCAGAGGGCTGCCGCGCTCGGTAATGAACAGGCAAACGCTTTAATCAAATTCGCTCCCGCCGACACTCAGCTCATAGAGCTGCGCGGCGCGAGCGCGACGGGCGACCTGTTGAGCAATCAGGTGTCGCAAGCCCTGTTCGGCAAGTTGCCCGACGAGGCGGAAGCCGTGGGCGATGTCCCGCCCGATTACAGCCGCGATACTTCTACCGAGGGCGATGAGAACGTGAGGGTCGAGCGCTATCGCCAGCTCGATCAGCGATTTGATAAAGACATCGACGACGATAAATCGCCCAGGCCGCAGAACGGCGCGGCGACGGCGAAAGCCCCCGCCGCACCGCCCGCCGAGAGATTCGAAAAGAGCGTCTCCGCGATTCTCGCCAACATTTCGGCTGGCGGTTACTCAAAGATGGTCCGCTCGAAACTCGACGCGGCGAAGCCCTTTGTCACTTTCGAGCGCGCGGTTGTCATAGAGATGGGCGTGGACCAGGCGATTGATCGCGGCGCGCTCGAACGCGCGATCACAAACGAGATGCGAGAGCGGTTCGTCGTGGCCGGGGTAGAGCCGGGACTCATCTGGCAAGATGACGCGCAGGTCCGTTACCTCGCGCAATCGCTTCTCGAACAAGGTGCGGCCTATTCGATATCGGGCAAATATCTCGTGCTTGCATCGAGCCGCGAATTTGCTCGCGACATTTTGCGTGCGGCCGCGTCAGCCTCTACCGCAAAGGTCGAAGGGACGTTCGACTATTACGGAGTGATCCGCGTGGCCGACGCAAAGCCTGTGTTTGATAAGCTGATGTCAAAGCTCGACGGCAAAGTAGAGACGGCCGCCTCTCAATCGGATGATGAAGAGGAGTCGCGTGACGTGAAGTTCTTCAGCGAGAATCTGTCGAGCTTCATCTCCTCGACATCGATCCGCGAGTTTCGCGCCCGCCGTCAAACGGACGGGGACGTGATGGTCGAGCAGGTCTTCTATTCATGGTAACTCTCTAAGTCCTGAGTGCTGAGTGCTGAGTAATTGTTGTTCACTCAGCACTCAGCACTCAGGACTTTTATTGCGTTTCCCGCCTGAGTGCTGGTATTGTTTCTGCTCTACTTTGGGCCAGGTTTAATCCCCTGACAGAGGACTGATGCTTAAGAAATTGCTCGTCGTGTGGATCGCTTTAATCACAATCGGGTGCTCTGCGTCCGAGGCCCCGCCGCAGGATGTCGATAAGGCTGCGGCCGTCTTTTTTGAGCGAGTCAAATCCGCCGAATACGACGCGGTCTACAACGAGGCTTCCGGAGAGTTCAAGAAGAATGTGGCGCGAGCGACGGCAGTCGATAACATGAAAGAGATTGCGGCGATGGGCAGAATCCAGAGCTTCGACCGATTGACCTTAAAGATAGAGGGCGAAGAGAAAAATCGCCTTGCGTCGCCGGTCTACAGCGTCCTGTTTGATCGGGCCAGGGCCGATATAACAGTTATCTTCAAAGACGAAGGCGGCAAGTGGAAGCTCATCGGGTTTTCAGTCAAGCCGCGCGGTTGATTTACCTCAGAATGGGGTTGCGCCCCGCACCCCTCACTTCAGGTTGCAGGCCCTGACAAAAACGAACTGTGTGGGTCGGGACTTTTTTTACGGAGGCATTATGAGAAGGTTGCTTATTTCATCTATAGCTATTGCCATACTGATGGCGGCTTCAATCGCCGGCGCGGACGTGCGCTCCGGCTTTAAGAGCGTGCGAATCGAGGAAGAGACTCAATCGGATAAAGCCGCTTTATCTTACAAGGGAGCTACGATCGCTGCGAATCGTTCTTACCGCAGCCCCGGCTCGCTGAGAAAAATAGTTATCCCGTCGGAAGACCACGAGGCGCGCGCGCGCGCGCGTGGCATGGGTGCATTCGAAATTGCCGATTACGACTCCTTCAAACTCTTTGTCATAGACCAGACGTTTGATAATGAATCGTCTTACGTCGTGCGCGACGATTTTAACGTCTTGCTGCTGAGGTCGGGCGCAATCGACACGACTGCCGACCCGGCTTCCGGCAATTTCTTAGGGCTCGGAGGACGCAATAGCTCGGCCCTCGCGCAGGCCGGCGTCGCCCGCTTCAAGGGCAAGAGCCAAAGTAGCGAGTTGCGCTTGATTCAGTTCGTAGGCCCGGTCAAGCGCGCCTGGCTCGACCACTTGCGCGCGAGCGGTCTTGAGGTCGTCGCCTACGTTCCGAATAACGGCTACCTGGTTCGCGCCGATGAGAGCGCGACCGCTCGGCTGTTGTCGGCTAACCGCGCGGCGGCAGACCGTGGCGAAGGCTTCATTCAGTTCGAAGGCCCGTTTGAAGACCGATATAAGATTCATCCTAAGATCGCCGCACAGATGGACGCGCAGGCTGACGGCGAAGTGGTCGTAGCCGTGCAGTTCGCGCGCAGGCTCTCTGGCCGGGCCGATCAACCTGACGGCGATGTCGAAGCGGCAAAGCGCCTGGCTTCAGCTACGATCGGCCAGCCTTACGCCGTGCTCAACTTTACCAATTTGAAGATGCGAGTCGAGCTTGCGAAGGTCGGCGAAATCGCCGCGCTCGCCAGTGTTGTCAACGTAGAGCCGTGGTCGCCTCCGCAGTTGCTTGACGAGCGCGCGTCGCAAATCAGCGCGGGCGAGTTGAGTGACGACGGGAAATCGGCTCGCGGCCCCGGCTACATTGCGTGGCTCGCGGCGCAGGGCTTCACTTCGCGCTTCGGTTTTTCGATCGACGTTGCGGACTCCGGTTTGGATCGCGGCTCGACGAGCGCAGACAAGCTCCATCAAGACTTTCTTGACGCATCGGGCCAGAGCCGCGTCTCGTACGCGCGCGATTACACTTCCGAGCTCGATCCCGGCGACGCGTTCGGCCACGGAACGATCAACCTGTCGATAGCGGGCGGGGCGACTGCGGCTTCGACTCAGGGGCTGCGCGATTCTTCGGGCTTCAACTACGGGCTCGGCATAGCCCCGTTCGCGCTGCTCGGCTCGTCAAAAATATTTCAATCGACGGGCCGCTTCGACCTCGTCGAGCCGTTCACGAAACTGATCTCTGAAGCGTATCGAGACGGTGCGCGCATCCAGTCGAACAGTTGGGGAGAGTTATCGAACACCTACACACTGGACTCGCAAGAGTATGACGCGCGCGTGCGCGACGCGATGCCCGCTCAGCCGGGCAACCAGGAGATGCCGATCTGTTTTTCAGCGGGCAACGCGGGTCCGGGACGGCGAATAACGTCGCCTTCTACGGCTAAGAACGTGATCTCCGTCGGCGCTACGGAAAGCTCCAGAAGAGATGGCGAAGACGGTTGCGGCGTGAGGGATGTTGAATCCGACAGCGCGATGGACATGGCGTTCTTTTCGTCAGGCGGCCCGCTCGACGACGGGCGGTTGAAGCCTGACATATGCGCGCCCGGCACTCACGTTCAAGGCGCGGCTTCGCAGCATCCCGATTTCGATGGCTCGGGCGTTTGCGGCCAAGATATCTCCAAGCCTTATTTCCCGACCGGGCAGACGCTTTACACGTGGTCATCGGGCACGAGCCACTCGACGCCGCAAGTAGCGGGCGCAGCCGCGCTCGCGCGCCAGTTCTTTCTCAATCGCGGCGAAGAGCCCTCGGCCGCGTTGATAAAAGCGATGCTTGTTAACAGCGCTACTTACATGACAGGCGAGCAGGCGAGCGGCAACCTCCCGCACCCGCGCCAGGGCTGGGGCCGATTGAACCTCACGCGCACGTTCGACAACACCTCGCGCATAATTATCAACCAGAGCCACTCGTTCGCAGAGAGCGGTCAGGCGTTCGTCATAACGGGCGAGATACGCGACTCGTCTCGACCTTTCCGCGTGAACCTTGCGTGGACGGACGCGCCTGGGCTCTCTGCTTTCGCGCCGTGGGTGAACGACCTCGATCTGGAAGTGACGATAAACGGGCAGCTTTATCGCGGGAACAACTTTGTCAACGACGTGTCGCAGCCGGGCGGCGAAGCGAACGTCCGTGACAACGTCGAAGGCGTCTGGTTGCCGGCTGGCACGCGCGGAACTTTTGTGATCCGCATACGCGCCACAACGGTCGCGGGCGACGGGGTGCCGAACAACGCGGATTCTACGGATCAGGACTTTGCGCTCGTCGTCTATAACGGCGAGCGCAAAGACGTGGCCGTCGCGACGCTCGCCCAGGTTACGGTCGCGGGCGGCAGCAACGCCTCGGTCGATCCCGGCGAGACCGTGTCCATGAAGTTGAATATAACGAACGCTTCGCCTGCGGCTTCGCTCGCGGGGCGGGGGACGCTCACGACCGCGACCAGCGGCGTTACCGTCACCGGCGCGGCGTCAGACTTCCCGGCCATCGCGCCGGAGGCTTCGGGCGAGAATGCGACTCCGTTCACGTTCACGGTCGCTCAAACGGTCGCCTGCGGGAGCCTCATCGATTTTGTTCTCGAACTTGAGAGCCAGGGCTCTATCTCGCGCGTGCCGTTCAGCGTCTTTGTCGGCAGCAAGCAGGCCGTAGAGCTATTCGCGGACGATATTGAATCGGGCCAATCGAAGTGGACGCACGGAAGCCTGGTCAAAAAGAAGAAGAACCGCATCGATACCTGGATTATCGCAACCAAACGATTCCGCTCAGGCGCAAGCAGTTGGTTCACGCCCGCGATGGGCAAGCCGACAGATGCGAATCTGGACACGCTGCCCGTACAGCTTCCCGCCGACGGGCGCAATCTCCGGTTGACGTTCTATCACACGTTCGAGTTCGAGCGCGGCGGGTTCGACGGCGGCGTGATCGAGATATCGACCGGAGGTGCGTTTGAAGATCTTGGTCCTAAGATCTTGCAGGGCGGTTATAACGGCACGATCTTTCAGACCAGCTCGAACGGGATTTCGGGGCGAGCGGCCTGGATCGAAGGCCGCCACGGCGTGCTACAGCCGGTCGTCGTAGACCTTTCGAGCTTTGCGGGCAAGACCGTAGTGATACGCTTCCGCATAGGGACTGACACAAACGTCAAGGGGCTGGGCTGGTACGTAGATGACATCACCGTAGGAGGCGATCGCGTGAGCTGCTCGCCCTGAAGCTCAACCCGGCTTTTTGCGTATAACAATTAGTCGTACCCGCGAGACCGCTTGATCCGATCAAGCGGTCCCTTTTTTCATGGCGCACTTCCGGAAAAGACTGAGACTCAAGTTCAGCTTTGATTGCTACACCTTAAGCGCATTTAGAGATCATTTAGAAATAATTTAAACCCCCTTTAAGACATTCGAGCACCTTATCGATTATCTTGCCGGTGTAAGGCAAAGCACGGGGCCGGACAATTCCGATCCCAAAAGGAGATAACCATGCCAAAAGCAAATACTGCACCATTGGATAGAAAAATCGACTGGGTGAAAGACCGGTTGGTTAAGACAATAGACATAGCCTTGGAGCGAGTCGTCGCGCACAACGAGAACCCCGAGTACTTTCCCCTGCCGTCGGACCCAAGGTCGCTAGAGCGCGCCTTGCACAAATTGTTCGAGGCGCTGCCACGTAGGAACAAGAAAGATACGATAGAGAGGGTCAACAGGACGCTCAAGGCGGGCCGCGACGCGCGGACGAAAATCTACGGCGACCTGGCCAATGTGGATTTTCGTTCTAAGACTTCTCTAGTCGATCAGGTGAAGATCAAGTCTGTGCCTGAGGTTTTCAAGTTCACACAGGCGGACGTGACAGAGCTTCGAAGCCGCCTCAAGAAGCCGACTGCCGCGAAGCCGCAGAGGTCGTCGAAGCCCGTCCCCGCGCAAGGGGTTGGAGCGACCGAGCTGACTTTTGAGGTGGTGAACCTTACGTGCATACGCCCGACCGATGTACGCAAAGACGAGATGAGCATCGCGGGCGTCGGGATAGACAACGTGGGTGAGGAGATCAACGTGGCGCCCTTCTTCGTCGGAGATTTCAAGTCGGGTGACTCGCTGGCATTGAATAATAAGATATTCAATTTCAAGCTTACGGTCGGCGAGTTCCCGAAAACCTTCATTAGTTCGATCTTCCTTGTTGAGCAGGACTGGGTTAGAAACTCCGACTTTATCGTCGCACTGCAAATAGTCCTTTTTTCCATTGCCACCGCCCTGATTGCGATAGCGTCAGTGATGGTAGTAGTGGGGCTAGCAGGCGGACCGTTCGCCCCGATATTGACTGCCGTCCTACTGGGGGCCGGCGCATTCTTTGGAATGGCCTGGACCGCCGTGAGGCGGATGGTCGATGATATATCAACACCGGTTGGTGACACGCTCGTGCTCGACGCCCCGGTTGCGCCGGGCACAATCTTCGACGTAGCCCCCCTCGGAATTTCTATAGGTGAGCTTAAAGGCCAGTACACGGCGATAGCAAGGTGGGTCGCCTCTTGATTACGGTTTAGCTTAACCGTTTGAGCTTGCGAAGAAACTCGCGCGCCGAGACGCGGTGCTTGAAAGCTTTCACGCCGTTTATAAAGATGACTGGTATGTCGTAGCCGTACTGGTCGGCAAGCGCCGCGTCTTCGTCTATATTCACCTCTTCGAGCGTAAAGGTGCGCTCGGCGCGCGCCTCATTTATAGCCGCCTTGGCCTCCTCGCACAGGTGGCACCCCGGTCTGGTATAGAGAGTTACCACGGCTTTTTTCATCAATGTTTTAAGGCCCCATCCCGCCCGAAAGCTTACCTTCAAGTGGCTTGCTTGACAAAGCTGACGAGCGCATGTTACATACGTCGATAATTCATTATAACGAAGCAGTCTCAGTCAAAAGCAGGTACACGTGCGATGGTACGAGCGCAGCAACATTTATACAGTATAAGTCGAAAAGGCGAGTCCGCCGCCTTAGATCTGGGGCTATGTAATAATCGTCTTTCTTTTGATCGACGCTCACACGGAGAACTCCGGCATGGACACCGTTCAAGACACGAACGCGAAAGTTGAAAACGAGGAGAAGCCAAAAGTAACGCAAGCGCCCAAGGCGCCAGTTGTTAAAACCGCAGACAAGCCCGCAGCAAAAGCCGCGACCGCCGTTGGCACCTCGGCAGGTGCGAAGACGAAGACCGTCGCGAGCGAGCCTGAGCCCGATCCCGTTAATAAGATGCGACGGCGCATCATCTGGACTGCTTTAGGTGGGTTCTTAGCCACCTGCTTTTTGATGACTCTGCGGTTCTTCCTTCCACGGACGCTCTTCGAGCCTCCCACGAGTTTTCGCATCGGCTACCCCTCAGACTTCGGCTTTGGCGTCGACACCAAATTCCAGCAGGACTATCGCATCTGGGTCGTCCGCAACGCCGAGCGTTTGTTTGTCATCTACGCCCGTTGCACGCACCTGGGCTGCACGCCCGACTGGAAGCAGAGCGAGAACAAGTTCAAGTGTCCCTGCCACGGCAGCGGCTATACGCCCGAAGGCATAAACTTCGAGGGGCCCGCCCCGCGCCCGATGGACCGCGCGCACGTCGAGCTGGACCCGTCGGGCCAGATCGTAGTCGATGTGGGCCGGCTCTACGAATGGCCCAAGGGGCAGCCGACCGAGTTCGATGACAGGGGCGCGTACTTGCAAGTTTAACAACTACACGACCGGCGCGACCTCGGCGTGCGCTTCATAACTGTTTAAGCACCACCGGATCGATTTGCTACCGTTTCTGCCAGGAGGGCCTTATGGAACCTGATAAGCCTGATAAGCCTGACAAGTTAGAGAAGACAGATGTAGAGACCACAACCGACGTTGGGCTGATCGAGCGATTGCGCGCGGGAGCTAAAGAAGACATAGCTCTCATAAAAGAGAAGACTACGAAAGAGAGCCTCAAGGAAGAGCTCGACAACCTTAAGCAGCCGACGCGGACACAGATATATAAATCGATGTTCCGCGTCAAGCACGAGCCGACTCCGCGCAGCCGGTCGCTCGGAGTGCTTACGAACGTCTTCCTGCACCTGCACCCGGCAAAGATCAACCGCGACGCCGTGCGCTTCAGCTACACCTGGGGCATGGGAGGGATAACCTTCTACCTCTTCATAGTCCTGACCTTCACGGGCATACTCTTGATGTTCTACTACCACCCGACGAAGGGGCAGGCTTACCAGGACATACTCTACCTTGAAAACGACGTGCCTTTCGGAAAGCTGCTGCGCAACATGCACCGCTGGGGCGCGCACCTCATGGTCATCACCACCTGGCTGCACATGTTCCGCGTAGTGCTGACGGGCTCCTACAAGACGCCGCGCGAGTTCAACTGGACCGTAGGCGTTGTGCTTTTAGTCCTGACACTGCTACTGAGCTTCACGGGCTACCTGCTGCCGGACGACCAGTTGGGCTTCTGGGCTGTGACCGTGGGGACGAACATGGCGCGCGCGACCCCAATGCTCGGGACCGAAGGGCCGTTCGGACCGGAACTGGGCATGTCGCCTTACAACGACGTGCGCTTCGCGTTGCTGGGCGGGTCCATAGTAGACGCAAACGCGCTTCTGCGCAGCTACATCTGGCACTGCATTGCGATCCCGGTGATTTTGAGCGTGCTATTGGCCGTGCACTTCTGGCGAGTGCGCAAGGACGGCGGCATCTCGGGTCCCGCGCCCGTCATGCTCGAATCCGAGATGAAGGCGCCCGGCGCAAGGGCCGTCAAGGCACAGGTGAAATGATTTTGGATTTTGGATTTTCATAGCGGATGATGCGCTTTCGCGCGCCGCGAATTTGGATTGCGAACGGAAGGGCCGTCGACAATCCGTTAATCCAAAATCCAAAATCTAAAATCCAAAATGGAGAAGATATGGACTGGCATCAACTCTGGGAAATCACGACGCTGCCCGACAACATACCTATCGTGGCGATGCTGTTTATGATCCCTTTCTTCGCGTGGCTGGGGCTCCGCCAGGCGCGCGCCAACGATCGTTTGATCGCCGAGCTTGAGACTGACCCCAAGCTCGCCAAGACTCATCACCGCAAGACCTGGCCGTGGCGTCCGCACTGGGCGCGTGAGCTTCACGTCTGGCCTTACTTGTTGAGGATAGAGTTTCTGGCTACCGTCATAGTGACGGCCATTCTTTTCATCTGGTCGATTACGCTCAACGCGCCGCTCGAAGAGCCCGCCAACCCGAACCTGACGATGAACCCGTCGAAAGCGCCCTGGTACTTCCTCGGGCTTCAAGAGATGCTGGTCTATTTCGACCCCTGGATTGCGGGCGTCGTCATGCCTTCGCTTATGATCGTGGGGCTGATGGCATTCCCTTACGTCGATTCGAACCCGCTCGGTGTTGGTTATTACACCTGGAAGCAGCGCAAGGTAGCCATCGGGGCGTTTTTATTCGGGTTTATCTCGTGGATCATTCTCATCATCATCGGCACGTTCATGCGCGGGCCGGGGTGGATATGGTTCTGGCCCGGCCAGACCTGGGACCACAACACAGTGATCTACGAAGTCAACCGCGACCTGCCAGACATTTTCGGCATCACCACCCAGCCCTGGAAGGGCGTTTTCGGCGCGATCGTCGTGGCAATATTCTTCGCCATCTTCGGCTACATCACGCATAAGCTGGTCACCTGGGATAAGTTCGAGAAGAAGCTTTTTCAACGCCATTCGCTTTTGCAATACCTGGTCTTCCAATTCTTTGCGATAACGATCCTCTGGGCGCTTCCGGCGAAGCTGCTCGCAAGACAACTGTTTCGAATCAAGTACGTCATGGTCACGCCCTGGTTCAATATTTAAGGGAGGAGAGAGATGGCTGAAGGTACTGGGAGCGAGCAATTAGAGAAAAGGGTCGACACGCCCGAACCCGACCCCATTGCTGACCGCTCATTTAGCATGCCCTTATTGCTGTTTTCGCTCTTGATGATAGGCACTCTTGTCTGGGCGCTTTACGACGAAGTGGTGGGCCAGCGACCCTGGAAGGATTTGCAGTCCGATTTCGTCAGTCGCTATTCCCGCAGGCTCAAACGCATAAAGCCGCAACAGAAAAACGCAGAGGCCGAAATCAAACAGTCGGACGAATACCAGCAGCTTAACACCGCGGTCCTGGACGCCGAAGCAGAGGTCAAGACTCGCGCGACCGAGATACAGAAGCGAATCAGTCAGATAGACCGCCAGGTCAACGACATCACGGAGCCATTCCAGAACGCGCGCGCCTGGATCGCCGCAAAGAACTACGAGATGGAGATGACTCCGAGCGAGAGCGGAAAGAATTCTATCCGCCAGAACCTTGCCGAAAGAAATAAGGAGCCTATCCAGGTCGCCTATCACGACGAGAGCGGCAAGGTGGTCGAAGACGACCCGAATTTCCACGAGCTTGAAACGATGTACAACAAGCTGCGCGATGAGAAGGCTCAGCTCGTCACCGAGTTGATAAAACTCCAGGCTCCGGCAAACGAAGCGCGCCAGAAGCGCGACAAGTACCTTCAGGACAATCTGGTTGGATTGACCGAGCAGCAGGTCTCTCAGTTAATCACCAAGATGGATAACTTCGAGTACCGCATCAAGCAGATTCACGTGGCCGAGGCCAACATAGTCGATCGCTGCGAGTCGTGCCACCTCGGCGCGCGCGAGCCTATAACGCTGACCGCAGCCCGAAGCTCTATCGGCAGAAAGGTCTTCGTCTCACACCCCGAAAAAGATCTGCTGACGATACACGATCCCGAGAGGTTCGGCTGCTCGACCTGTCACGGCGGGAATGGCCGCGCCACCGTCTCTGCCGAAAAAGGGCACGGGCGCTACAAACACTGGCTGTGGCCGCTTTATTACAAAGAGAACGTGCAGGCGGGGTGTAACCAGTGTCACAACGCCGACCGCGTGACGCCGATGGCTACGGTGCTCAATCGCGGCAAAGACCTATTCCAGAATCGCGGCTGCGTCGGCTGCCACCGCTACGAGGGTTTTGACCGCGACGCGGATGCTCTTGCGACCGCACGCCAGTCGATCAAGCAGCTTGAATTAGATCGAGACGCCCGCCTGCGCGAGATAGCGCAGACCAGGCTTGCGGCAGACACGGCCCCGAGCGACGAAGAGGCCACGCGGCTGCTGGCTCGCGTAGACGCCTTGCGCCAGATGATTAGTCAGATCGACGCGCAGATTGACCAGCACGACGTGCAATCGAAATACCTGATGCAGGACGTCAAGCGAGTCGGGCCGAACCTTAAAGAGATGAAAGCGAAGCTCAGGAAGGAATGGATTCCTGTCTGGCTCTCAGACCCTCAAGCTTTCCGGCCCGGGACCAAGATGCCCACATTCCGGCTAGCGGATGAAGAGATCAAAGCGCTGTCGGCCTTCTTGTGGCAAGCGGCGCTCGGGCGTGACGACGCCGAGCGCGCCACCGTCAGCATGAGGGTGGCGCGCCAGCCGGTAGGTAATGAGGCTCACGGCAAGGAGTTGTTCAAATCGATAGGGTGTCTGGCCTGTCATTCGATTGATGGCCGCGCCATCGATATGGGCGACCAGAAGATCGGCGGTGATTTCGCAGCGGACCTCTCGCGAGTCGGCGAAAAGGCTAATTACGATTACATAGTCCGGTGGGTCCATAACCCGAGAGAGCGAATCTCTCCCTATTCGCCTTCGCAGAAGAAAGATTTGTTGCCGAGCGATTATCAGGCCAAGAACCTGCCGTTCAGGTTCGGCGACGATTCTTCAAAGAGTCCGATTGATGGGCGCGAGCTGCTGGTCCAGAACATGACTGTGATGCCGAACTTCAGGCTCTCGGATCAGGACGCCAGGGACATCGCCACTTTCTTGACGAACTGGAGACGCGCGATGCCGGGCTACAACGAGCCGCGATACCCGGACGCTTCGTTTATGGATGACACGTCACTCTTTGCCAGAGGCGCGAAATTAGCTAAAGACTACGGCTGCGCTGGCTGTCACGAGATACGCGGGTATGAAGACGAGCAGCGGATCGGGACCGAGCTTACGCCCGAAGGGAGCAAGCCGCTTGAGCGGCTGGACTTCGCCCTGCTGACCGAGGACGCGAAGATGGGGGTAGACCCGTTCACGGGTAAAGATGTCGCGCGCGGCAAGTGGTATGACCACAAGGGATTTTTCGAGTACAAGCTCAGGAGCCCCGGCGTCTACGAAAAAGGCAAAGAGCGCGTCGAGGATCAAGTCCTGAGAATGCCCAACATCTATCTCGAAGATCAAGACATAGACGCGCTGACAACATTCTTGCTCGGCAGCGTCGTCACCTCGCTCCCGCAATCGATACGTTACAACCCCGAAGGGCAGAAGAAGCAGGTGCAGGACGGCTGGTGGGTAGTCCAGAAGTACAACTGCATGGGCTGTCACAATGTCTTGATCGGGCAAGAATCGACCCTGATGAAGTTGCCGATGTACCAGGGGGCTGACGGAAAAGAGCAATTGCCGCCTCGCCTGACGAGCGAGGGCGCGCGCGTCAACCCCGACTGGCTTCTGCATTTTTTGAACGACCCCTCGCTTACGACGGACGCCGAGCGTGGGACGCTCGGCCGCCGGCCTGTGGGTCCTGTGAGGACCGCCGCGCAACCGGCGACCGCGCAGACGCAAGCCGGGACTGCGCGGCCTCAGAACGCAGGCACGCAGGAGCTAGGGCTGCTCGCGCAAGCGATGATGCAAACGAATCCGATCCCCGGACTGCCGACGCAGGCAGGGCCGCTAGAGCCGCAGCCCGGCATGAACCGCAACGGCGTGCGTCGCTATTTGAAGGCGCGCATGCCTACGTTCAACTTCTCGCCCAACGAGCTGCAAGCGCTGGTCAACTTCTTTATGGGCGCGGACGCGCAACAGCAGCCACACATACCGGAGCCGATGGTCCCACTCACGGCAGATGAGCAGGGGCTTGCGCGCGCGCTGTTCACGTCAAACGCCGCGCCCTGCTTGAAGTGCCATATGACGGGCGATCCGGGACACGACGCGCTGGCGACCGCTCCCAACTTCCTGGCGTCAGCCGAGCGGCTCAAGCCCGCATGGACCGCGCGCTGGCTGCTCGACCCGCAGTTGATCAGCCCCGGCACTTCGATGCCTTCGGAGTTGTTCGTGCACGACGATCAGAGGGACCGCTGGGTCTTTAACGGCCCGACGCCGCCCGCGTTCCAGAGCTATGAAGGCGATCACGTCAATCTGCTCGTGCGGTATATGTTCCAGCTTTCGCCCGACGAGACGAGGCGGCTGGGCACGGGCGGCGCTCCGGCAGCGCCTCAGACGGCGCCCGCGACGGCTACGCCCGCGACGGCGCCGGCTCAAACCTCGCGGAGCTTCGATAAACAGAGGTTTGATAAACATTGGCGCAAGACCCTGGCGAGCATGAAGGGTCCGCTTCGCGTGCCTTGACCTCGCCCGGTTGGCGCGAGAGGTGAAAAGGTGTCACAATCTCATGTTCGGCTTATCGACCGAATGCATCTGAGATTGTTATCAACAGGAGAAAAGTCATGTTAAAGAGGCTCAGTTTAATCTTTATGCTGATAGCCCTGTCAGCAACGCTTCTGGCCGCCTGCGGGAAAGGAGATGACGATGAACCGGAGGAGGATGAAGCGCCGCCAAAGGTGAAATTTCAGCCTAAGGGTAATGAAGGAACCATCTCCGGCGTCGTAAAGTTTGACGGCCCCGTGCCGACGCCGCAGAGGATCGACATGAGCGGCGACGCGAACTGCGCCGCAGCGCCGGGCGCAAAGACCGTCGACGATGTCACGGTCACCGACGGCAAGCTCGCCAACGTTTACGTTTACTTGAAAGCTCCCTCGCTCGACCGCTTCAGCTACGACGTGCCGGATGCGAACGTGCTCGACCAGCAGGGATGTCGCTACACCCCGCGCGTGCTTGGCCTGATGGTGGGCCAGACGCTGCGCGTGACCAACAGCGACCCGACCGCGCACAACGTCCACCCGTCGCCCAGGCAGAATACCGAGTGGAACAAATCGCAGCCGCCGAACGCGCCGCCCATCGAGGCCAAGTTCAATCGCCCCGAGACGCTTATTCCCGTCAAGTGCAACCAGCACCCGTGGATGAAAGCTCACGTGGGCGTTCTGGCGCACCCGTATTTCGCAGTCACGGATAATGAAGGCAAGTATTCGATCAAGGACGTGCCTCCGGGCAAGTATACGCTCACGGCCTGGCACGAGAAGTTCGGTGAGCAGCCAATGAAAGACTTCGAGGTGAAGGCGAGCGAGTCGAAGACGCAGGACTTCAGTTTCGGGGCGAAGGCCGCTTACGCGCCTACTTCGCTTAAAGTCGAGCCTGCGTTCATCGTGCCTTCTCGATAGGCATGTAGGGAACTGTTCGGATTGGTCTGATTGAGGGAAAGTGGTTTGAAAGGTCAAAAGGGCATCAATGCCGAATGGAGGCCGAGCCCCGGCCTCCACTGGTTTGCAATCGCTGTCGCGTGCTGCACGGTAGTTTTGTTGATAGTCGGCGCCCTGGTTACGAGCAACGAGGCGGGAGACTCGGTCCCCGATTGGCCGCTTTCATTCGGGCGCTGGCTGATCGAATCGGATAACTTCGTTGCGAACGTCCGTTACGAGTATTCGCACCGCTTTATAGCGGGGGTGGTTGGCGTTTTGACCTTCGGCCTGGCGCTCTCGGCCCTGTTCGTTGAAAAAAGATCGTGGGTGCGGCGGCTCGCGTGGATCGCATTCGCGGGCGTCATCGCGCAGGCGATGATCGGCGGCGTGCGCGTGCTGCTGGGCGAGTCTTCCAAGCCTTTCATCGCCGTCCCGCACGCGCTCGTGGCTCAGAGCTTCTTTGGCGCGCTCGTCTGCCTGGCGGTCTTCACTTCGCGAAGCTGGGCGGCGCGGCGCGAAACCGTAAGAGAGCAGCAGAGCCCGCGACTCCGCACTCTTTCGGCAATTGCGGTCGCGGCCGTTTTGATCCAACTGGTGCTCGGCGCAGGTTACCGCCATCAAGCACTCGGGATTATGCCGCACATAATCGGCGCGATCACAGTGACAGTGCTTGTGACGTGGACCGCCGTGACGGTTTTGCGGCGCTACAGCGGAGACAGGTTTTTGACAAGACCGGCGATCGGCTCGCTCATCTTTCTTGTGATCCAGTTAGGGCTCGGCGTCTCGGCGTACCTCGCGCGAGTCGCCGCACACGGCCAACCGCAGCCGCTTGAGCCGATGATCACCCTGACGGTCGCTCACGTAGTCGTCGGCGCATTGACGCTGGCGCAGCTTCTAGTCCTGACCTTGCGATGTTATCGCGCGCTACAGCCTGCCGGTGAGCGCGCCGAAGGGATTGCCAAAGCCACAGCGCTTTCGTCTACGCGCAAGGCGACGGTCTGAATTTATGGAATCAATAGCAGAACCCGTAGCTTCATGCGCCCCCACCCACGGCGAGCAGGTATTGCGCGCGCCGTCGGGGGCGAGCAAGCTTGCGGCTTATATCGAATTGACAAAGCCGCGCATTACGATGCTCGTAGTGCTGACGGCGGCGGCAGGTTTTTGCCTCGGCACGACAGGCAGTATCGATTACATCAAGCTTGCGCACCTCAGCCTGGGAATTGCGCTCTTATCATCTGGGATAGGCACGCTCAATCAATTCATGGAGCGCGACACCGACCGCTTGATGCGAAGGACGGAAACCAGACCGCTGCCTTCGGGGCGGCTGCTGGCGCGCCACGCGCTATTGTTCGGTCTGGGGCTGTCGGTGGCCGCGACCGTTTATCTCGCGGTCTTTATAAATCAACTGAGCGCCGTGTTGGGAGCGGTCACGTTTGCGAGTTACCTGTTCGTTTACACGCCGCTAAAGACGCGAACGACGCTCTCTACTGTGCTTGGAGCATTTCCCGGCGCGATGCCGCCGTTCATAGGGTGGGTGGCGGCGCGCGACGAGATAGGGCTAGGGGCGTGGGTGCTGTTTGCCATACTCTTTTTGTGGCAGTTCCCACATTT
Source organism: Blastocatellia bacterium (assembly GCA_036277095.1). Lineage (GTDB taxonomy): Bacteria > Acidobacteriota > Blastocatellia > UBA7656 > UBA7656 > DASUNP01. The sequence continues at coordinate 7,942 of DASUNP010000105.1, read as the reverse complement.
TCTCGCCATCGCGTGGATGTACCGCGACGACTACAGGCGGGCGGGGATAAAGATGCTCCCGGTAGTCGAGCCCGAAGGTCGTGTGACGAGCCAGCAGATTGTTCTCTACACAATTATGCTCGTGCCCGTGAGCCTGCTTCCGGCCCTGATCGGCATAGCCGGAACAATCTATTTGATAGGAGCGATCGCGCTCGGACTGGGCTTTCTATATTTCAGCCTCCGGGCGGCGTCGCAGAGAACGACCTGGCAGGCACGGCGCTTGTTGCTCGCATCGGTGTTATATCTCCCGGCTCTTTTTGTGCTGATGGTTCTCAATCATTCATAGTGCTGAGTGCTGAGTGAAAGAAAAAGACTCAGGACTCAGCACTTCGTGAGGAATTATGGGCAAAATTCTAGGTCTGTTGCTGGGCGTTTTGGCAATCGCTACGGTCTACATGTTTTTGAGCCGCGACTGGTTTCCCGAAGTCATCTCCGAGCACGGCCCGGCGCTCGACGCGCAATTCCAGCGCACGCTCTACGTGGTCGGAATTGCCTTCACGCTGGCGCAACTTGCGCTCGGCTATGCAGTCTTCCGCTTCGGGCGTCGAGGCAAAGAGCGCGCCGTTTATACGCACGGCAGCAACAAGCTCGAAGCGACCTGGACATTAATCACCGCAGCCGTCTTTATCACGCTCGCGTTTTTAGGCCAGCAAGTCTGGGCGCGCATGCACCTGGAAAAGGCCCCCGATAATGCCGTCAAGATCAACATGGTCGCGCAGCAATTCCAATTCAATTTTCATTACCCGGGGGCGGACAAGGAATTCGGGCGGACAGAGGCCAGGTTCATAAGCGACGACTCTTTGAATTACGTCGGGCTGGACCTGGAGAACGATCCGAAGGCCGCCGACGACATACAGACTACAACGATGGTCATCCCCGTAAATCGCCCGGTCGAAGTTACGTTGCGCTCGAAGGACGTCATTCATAATTTCTTCGTCCCGCAACTCCGCTTCAAACAGGATGCCGTCCCGGGCATGGCTATAAAGATACATTTCACGGCGACGAAGACCGGGAAGTATGAGGTCGTATGCGCGGAACTGTGCGGGCAGCTCCATTACAATATGAGGACGGCGGTTATCGTAGTCGATCAGGAAGAATACGACGCTCTTTCGGAGATGACCAAAGACGCATTTACGACAAGGCTGGGCGAGCTTAGAGGCTCGTTCGGCATCGTCCAGGCCCAGTAGCTTCAGCTCGATAAATCATCAGGAGGTGCGTGATGGCAGAAGTGATTCATCCGGCTCACGGCGAAGTACACCGCCACGAGCCGCCGAGTGGCTTCATCAGGAAGTACATTTTCAGCATCGACCACAAGGTGATAGGCATACAGTACTACTTCCTCGCGCTCTTTTCAGTCTTTCTCGGAATGGGCCTGTCCGTCCTTATGCGCCTCCAACTGGGCTGGCCGACCGAGCAGTTCGGGTTTTTGAAAGTCCTGTTCCCGAACGCTGCCGAAAACGGAATGATTACGCCTGAGATGTATCTGTCGCTGGTCACTATGCACGGGACGATAATGGTATTTTTCGTCCTGACGACCGCGCCGCAGGGCGGGTTCGGGAATTACTTTCTCCCGATCCAGATAGGGGCAGCCGACATGGCCTTCCCGGTCTTAAATATGCTCTCGTTCTGGGTCACGTTCCTCGCGCTCGTCGCGATGATATTTGCTATCTACGCTTCGGTCTTTGACCCAACGGCTGCTGTGGGGGTGGTCGGGCCGATAGGAGGCTGGACCGGGTACGCGCCGTTGAGCGCATTGGGCGAAGTGGCCGGGCCGGGGCAGGGAACGGCCGTAGTCTTCTGGGTGACGAGCATCGCGCTGTTTTGCATAGCATCGTTACTAGGCGCGTTGAATTTCATCACTACGATGCTGAACATGCGGACGCGAGGCATGTCGCTTATGCGATTGCCGCTCAGTTGCTGGGGCTGGTTTACGACGGCTGTCCTTGCGCTGTTGTCTTTCCCGGTGCTGTTAGCCGCAGGTGTTTTGTTGCTGCTCGACCACCTGGCCGGGACGAGCTTTTTCATCCCCGGAGGCGAATATGTCAACGGTAAGCTGATTGATCGAAGCGGCGGCTCGCCCATCTTGTGGCAGCACCTGTTCTGGTTCTTCGGCCACCCGGAAGTCTACATCGCAATCCTGCCCGGCATGGGTCTGGCCTCGCACATTCTCGGGACCTTTGCGCGCAAGCCTGTCTTCGGCTACCGTGCGATGGTCTACGCGATATTCGCTATCGGCCTGCTCGGGTTTTTCGTCTGGGGCCATCACATGTTCATCAGCGGTATGAGCCCTTACACTTCGATTGCGTTCTCGCTCATAACGCTCACGATAGGCGTCCCGTCGGCGATCAAGACCTTTAACTGGCTGGGCACGCTGTGGGGCGGGCAGATACGCTTTTCCTCACCCATGCTTTTCGCCATCGGGTTCGTGTCGCTTTTCGTCTCGGGCGGGATAACGGGGCTCTTTCTGGGCCAGACCTCAATCGACCTTCACCTGCACGACACCTATTTCGTGGTCGGCCACTTCCACCTGATTATGGGCGTGGCGGCGATCTTCGGAATATTCATGGGGACCTATTTCTGGTTCCCGAAGATGTTTGGCCGGATGATGCACGAAGGGATGGCCAAGATACATTTCTGGCTGACGTTCATAGGCGTGAACGCGATCTTCATCCCGATGCACGTGTTCGGCATGGCGGGCATGCCGCGCAGGTATTCGTCACATTACGGGCTGATCTACCTGGGCGACGTGGCGCATATGAACCAGTATGTTTCATACGCCGCGTTTGCGACGGCTGCCGCACAGCTCATCTTCCTGTTCAACCTCTTCTGGAGTATGTGGAAGGGTAAGAAGGCTGAAGATAATCCCTGGGAGGCGACGCACCTGGAATGGACGATCCCGTCGCCGCCCCCGCACGACAACTTCGCGGGCGTAGAGCCGGTCGTTCATCGCGGTCCTTATGAGTTCAGCGTGCCCGGCGCGAAAGAGGACTACATTATGCAGACGGACCCGGACGAGACTGTCAAATCGCACGGAGACTGATTCGATTTTGGATTTTAGATTTTGGATTTTGGATTAAAGATCACAATTGATTCTAATCCTCAATCTAAAATCCAAAATCCAAAATCCAAAATCCAAAATTAAGATGGGCGTGACTGTAACAACAGATGTGAGAGTCAACCGCGGCGGCGCTGGCGCGGGGCCAGATGGGTCTGGCGAAGGCGGCGGCCCGCAAGGCCCTCCCGGCCCGAACGACAAGGACTGGCCGCCCGGGTGGTCGCGCGAAGATGCCATAGAGCCGGCCAAGTATCGCGTAGGAATGTGGGTGGGGCTGGCGAGCATACTGATGCTCTTTATGGCGCTCACAAGCGCCTACATACTGCGCCAGACAAAAGGGCTGACAGAGTTTCATGACTGGGTTTCGATCCAACTGCCGGGGCTGATCTGGGTGACGACAGGCGTGCTTGTGGCGAGCAGCCTTACCTTTGAGGTCGCGCGCCGCGCGCTCAGGCGAAACGATTACGCGAGGTTCAATAACTGGATTCTTTTGACGACAGTGCTCGGCGCGCTGTTTCTCATAGGACAGCTCGTCGCATGGCGGCAACTGGCTGCGCAGGGCATATACGTAAACACGAACCCGCACAGCTCGTTCTTCTACCTGCTGACGAGCCTGCACGGGCTGCACCTGTTGGGCGGGCTCGTCGCGCTGGTTTACGTGACGGTGGCCGCGTTTCGTTTGAGGATTGGGTTCAAGCGGCGCAATGCCGTCGAAGTGACAGCCCTGTACTGGCACTTCATGGACGTGCTTTGGATTTACCTTCTCGCGCTCCTATATTTCTGGAGTTAATACTAAAGGCTCTAATGTCGGAGGTGACTAGATGGCGGAAGTGAGTGTTCGAGACGTGGCAACGGACGCGGCGACAGGCGAATGGAGCGGCGGAACTTTTCCGTACCGCGTCGGCCACCGCAAGCTCGGCATGTGGCTCTTCATAATGAGCGACTCGCTCACGTTCACGGCGCTGTTGATAGGCTACAGCTACGTGCGCGTGGCGAGCGACACGTGGCCCAAGCCATTCCAGTTCTCCCCGAGCATAGTATTCTCAAGTCTTATGACGCTCGTCCTGTTGTCAAGCAGCTTGACTATGGTCATGGCCGTCATGGCCGCCAACCGGCGCAAGAAACGGAGCGCGCGGCGGTGGATAATCGCGACGATGATTCTGGGCAGCACCTTTATCGCGCTGCACGCCTACGAGTGGAAGCACCTGATTGAAGACGAAGGCGTGACGCCTGCGGGCAACCAGTTCCTGATAAAACGCACCTACAACGACTCCGGTAATCTGATCGCCGAAGGGACCGTTCACATAGAACCCGAAAAGGCCGCCGAGATGGAGATGGAGACCGTCGACGAAGCGGGCCACACCGTCCGCTACGTCCAGGCGGACAGGATGTTCGGCGCAGCTTTTTTCGGCATAACCGGGCTCCACATGTTCCACGTCCTCACGGGGGTCTTGTACCTCGGCGTGATCGCCGCGCGAATAAAGAAGTTCACCTCTGAAGACGTGGAGGTGAGCGGGCTTTACTGGCACTTTGTAGACCTCGTGTGGATGTTCGTCTTCCCGTTGATCTATTTGCTGAGCGTGGATTTCACTCCGCACTAATCTGGTAAAGTGAGGGACGAGGGATGCAACTGACAAAAGGAAAAGAAAAAGAGACGCATATTCTGAACATCGTATTGACGGCCCTGGCCGTGGGGTCGCTCGGGCTTGCGGGCTACGTGCTGGCGACGGGCAAATTCAAAGGCGGGACCGACGATGTATTCCTGATAATGGTCTGCTTGCTCGCGGCGCTGCTGTTTGCCATCGTCCCGTTCATGTGGGCCTACGAGCAAGGCTACGTCGCGCAGTTCCTCGACGTGGGCGACGAAAGCGAGGCCGCCGCCGCTCACGCGCACGGCGACGCGGATCACGAGCACGGGATCACGAACAAGCAGAACCTCGTGGTCTGGGGCGCGCTGCTCGGGCTGACGGCGATCGAAGTCTTCCTCGCTTACATACAGTTGAACCTGACCCTGATGCTGATCATCGTGATGGGGCTTTCGATCATAAAGGCCGCGCTCATCATGGCATACTTCATGCACTTGAAGTTCGAGCGCATGAGCTTCGTGCTGACGATAGTGCCTGCACTCGTGGTGCTGCTGTGCCTTTTCGCCATCTTCTTCCCGGACAGCTTCCGCCTGAATGAGCTAAGGTGAGGTCGCAGATGAACCGCTGTCGGATATTTGTTTTAGGATTCGCGTTGATCTTTTTGTTGGCCGCCGCAGTCGAGCCCGCGCTGGCCCAATGCCCCATGTGCAAGCAGGCTGTGGCCAACTCGGCTGAGGCGGAATCGGCGGCGCGCGGCCTCAACCTCGCGATAGTCGTCTTGCTCGCGCCGCCCGTATTGATCTTCGCAGGGATATTCGGCGTCATCTATCGCCATCGCAATATTCAGGACAAGAGGTAAGACCCGGCGGAGTTTTTGACTCATTTCTGCATAATTGTTATACCCCTCAATATGTCTCTTAGAATGCTGCCAACGCTCAACGCGATCTTAAACGCCACGAGCGGAATCTTGATAATAATCGGCTACGTGATGATACGTCGCGGGAAGATCAATGCGCACCGCGCCTGCATGATCGGGGCCGTGACGGCGTCGGTCATCTTCTTGATCTCGTACCTCATCTACCATTTCAACGTGGGCGCGACTCGATTCGCGGGCACCGGCTGGTCAAGGCCATTTTATTTCACGGTCCTCATATCGCATACGATCCTGGCCGTCGTGCTCGCGCCGGTCGTGGTCGTGACTTTGCGACGCGCCTTGAAAGGCGATTTCAAGCGCCACTTGAAGATCGCGCGCTGGACCTTCCCGATGTGGGTCTACGTCTCGATCACCGGCGTGATCGTCTATTTCATGCTTTATCACTGGTTCCCGAGCCGCCCGTAAACTGTACCGCTTCTCCATTATCCAGTCTCGTTTCAGTCCATCGCTGTAAGCCTTTCAAACACCAGACCCCTGCCTGGCATCACCGTAGAGAGCGCTTTTCTGGCATCAGGGTTGCAGCTTTCTAGGGCGATGAAAAAGAGAATTATCAGCATCATAATCTCGATTATCGGCGTGGCTGCGCTTTGTATGGCTCAAGACGCCGGACCGTCTGAAAAGTCAAAGTCTGAAAAGTCAGCGACGGTCGTGGCGTTCGAAGACCGCGTGAAGCAGTACGTCAAGCTCAGAGAGAAGATAGAAGAGGCGATGCCGAACCTGTCAAAGGAGGCCAAGCCCGAAGAGATAGAGGCGCACAAGAAAGCTTTTCAAGATAAGGTGAGGACGGCGCGCGTGGGCGCCAAACCCGGCGAAATATTCACTCCCGATATCATCAGTCACATACGCGCGACGCTCAAGAGAGAGTTCAAGGGGAAAGACCTCAAGGACCTTCGCGAAACAGTTCTCGAAGCCGAGACGAAAGGCGTCCCCGTGCGCGTCAATTATCCTTATCCACAGAATAAAGAGTTGGTCGAGATGCCCCCGACTCTTTTGCTCGCGCTCCCGGAACTGCCTAAGCAGATGAGATATCGCTACGTCGGCAAGCATCTGCTGCTGGTCGATAGAGAGAACGGTCTGATCGTCGACTACATGGTTGACGCATTGCCTTAAACGGACGAACAAAGGAGGGTAGTTATGAGACGGCTTATGGCTTCAGCTTTCGCGATCGCTTTGATAATTGCTTGCAGCCCCATAGAAAACGCATTCAGTCAAAACGGGAAGTCAGGCGTCACAAAAGAGCCCGCGCGAGTCAACCTGCCTCTGAAGGACGGCTCCGTGCGTTTCGTGGTCATCGGCGACACAGGCTCAGGCGCGAATGCGCAACATGAGATTGCGGAAGTGATGCTGAAATATAGACAGTTGTTCCCTTTCGAGTTCGTGCTGATGATGGGGGATAACCTCTACGGAAGCGAGAGCGCCAATGATTACAAGACGAAGTTCGAAGACATTTACAAGCCCTTGCTTGACGCGAAAGTAAAGTTCTACGCCTCGCTCGGGAACCACGACGAATCGAACCAGCGTTTCTATGACCACTTCAACATGAACGGGAATGAATACTACTCTTTCAAGAAGGGCAAGGTCTCTTTCTACGCCCTGAACAGCAACTACATGGAGCACAAGCAGGTCAAGTGGATTGAAGACGAGCTGTCGAAGGACAATTCCGAGTGGAAGATTTGCTTCTTCCACCACCCGCCCTACTCTTCAGGTAAGAGCCACGGGTCGGACAAGCAGTTGCGAGAAGTCGTCGAGCCAATCTTCGTAAAGCATGGCGTAGACGTGGTCTTTACGGGACACGAGCACTTCTACGAGCGCATAAAGCCGCAGCAGGGGATTCATTATTTCATCTCCGGCGCGGGCGGAAAGCTGCGGCCCGGCGACGTGAAGGCATCAAGCCTGACCGAGAAGTCATTCGATAAAGACCTGAGCTTCATGCTGGTCGAGATCGTTGACGACCAGATGCACTTTCAGGTGATCTCGCGCACGGGCGCTACCATAGATGAAGGAGTACTGACTACGCGAGAGAGTAAGCTAAAGGCAACCACAAAATGATGCCTATTCCAACTGTAACCATTTCAAATAAGGTGTAGAGGAACAGGAGCGGGGTCTTTGTCTGTAGCTGGCCAGGCTTTACAGCAAACAACCCAGCTCGATTCTATCTCCTTGGCTGTACATCCACCCTCTCATCTGCGCAAATCCTTTTATGTGCTCCGCGACTTTGAACCCCCTCATCAGCTTTGATCTTATCTTCAGGCACAGCCCTATGGCCGCCTCTGTCTTATTGTTTGTTGTCTGCCATACCCGTTCCCACTTCTCATATATCTCTCTGGC
>DASUNP010000104.1:0-156989 GCA_036277095.1 Blastocatellia bacterium | reverse complement strand
CGCCCCTGGTAGAGCGGGGCTGCCGCCCAGAAGCGCGACCGTGTCGCCAGGAGCGCAAAGCGCATCAGGCACCACGACCGTGTCGGAGTCGTCTCCACGGTTCGGCACGTTCTGATCGTCACCACCAGCGGTCTGATGGCTGGGGTCAAGGTTCTCAAAGATGATAGGCCCATCCGTATCATCATCGTCCTGTACAGTCTGTGTTGTGCCCAGTGTTACACCCGGACCCAAAGGCACGGCTAGAGGGTTCGTCCCCACCAGCCTGTTGGTGTAGCGGAGGAAGCCTGTCGCTAACCCGCTCAATCCTGTCGGCGTCAACGTCACCTGGTCTATCGGCGCCTGGTGGAAGATGTGATCGAATCTATCACTGTCTCCGTCTCCTATCGTTCCTCCCGACGCCGGCGGGTTCGGCACTGCGTCTCCCCTCAGGTCTACGAAGTCCGCCCTTCGGTCCATCGGGCACATGTCCTCAAAACACAATATCTCCGTCACCATCGGCGACGGGTTCTTCCCTATCCCGGCTGGTGATCCGCCCGAGATCACAAAGACCGTCCCCTCCTGCGACACCGCGATGCCTGAGTGCAGCGAGAAGTCTATCTGCATGTCTACTTTCAGCGTCCCTGCCGTCACGATCAATGATGTCTGCGCTGCGCCAGGTCGTATATCGGGGCCGTTACCCAGCACGAACACCCGGAAATTATTCACGCCAGGTATTCGTGATACGTTGAAGCTCCCTCCGTCTGCGATTCCGTCTGCCAGCGGTATTACTCCGCTGAGGCCTGGCACAGAAGGGACTGAGCATAGATCAAACGTTCCAGAGCAATCCGCGAAGCTTATTATCATTGACGGCGTCGCCGCCAGCCCCGCCGCGTTGCCGAACAGCCCTTGCGTCAGCTGCTCGAAGCTCACCGCCCCGGGCTGGAACGACGGCGACACCGCTGCGTACAGCGTGTTGCATGCCCCCGCAGTTATGGCCGTCACGTTGCCGAATGTCGTCGCGTTGCCCGAGTAGTTCGTCAACCGCGACCCGGTCACGCTCAACGCCGTTGCCGACGTTGCCGCCGACCCCAAAGTCGGGGGCGTCGCGATAAGCGGGATCACTCGGTTGATCCTGCCTGCCGTCCCGCATATCGTCCTCGGCGCTTCGGTCGCTTTGAATATCGCCGCGCCCGATAGCTGCACAAGGTCGGCAAGGTGGAAGTAGAGGCTGCCGTCATCATCTACGGCCACCCCAGCCACGTTGCCGAACTGGCTTCGTAGTATTTGTCGCACATCCGTTAAAGCCACGAACCCACCCATCGGGTCCGAAAACTCGAACAACCCGAATGCGAATATCCTCGTGCGTATCGGCTGGTTGGCCGCGTTCGACGCACACCCTTGCGAGTCGTGCACCGAGACGTAGATTACTTCGCCCACAACGCCGCACAGCCCGAAATCGCCGAGGTCAGCGACTGGGTTTATTGCAATGCCTGTTACAGTCATCTGGTCGTCTGCGCAATCGCCCGCCGTCGGGTTAAGCAGCGTAAAGCCGTTGCTCGTGTTTGTATTAACCAACTCGGGCAGGTTGATCTCAAGGACTATGTCGACAAGCGAATTGCCGATCGCATCAAGGCCGATGTAGGTGTTGCCTATAGAATCGCCGTAATAATAAACATTAAAAAATGGATGGCCGTTGCCTCGCGTGTGCTCAGATATTGCCGCCTTCGTCAGGCTGAAATCGATGTCGGGCTCTATGGTCGAGAAGTCATCAATCTTTGTTGCCCGGTCGGCGACACAGTCTTCGCGCCCGTCCCAATCGGCGAGCAAGGCTACTTCTGAAAACTGGGTGTCGCGCCCGCCGATGGTCGTGATCAAAGCGGCGCTCAATGCGCCGTCCTCGTTTAGCACAACAGGCTGGCCTGCCAAAGGCGGGCCCGCGCCACCGGCCTTGCGCGAAGGCGGAGCCTGAATCTTGCCGTCGGCGGGCCTGGGGATCGACTGAGCATTGGGGTTAGAAGTAATCTTTTTTACAAGCTTGCCTGACGCAGATTTGAGCAGGTGTTTGGGGGCGCGTTTAATGCCGAGCGCCTTGAGCGTGTCGGCTGAATAGCTGCCCGAAACGGCACCGGCCTGCACGGACTGGTCGGCTGAGGCCTGCTGCGGCTGAGGCGGCAGCGAGGCGAGCTTGGGTGTGGCCTTGAAGTCAGCCGTCTTCGATGCGGCGCGCGCCCGCAGGCCGATGACGGGCAGCGCTATGGCGGCTATGGCCGCAACAAGCACCCCCATCATTACTGCTCTTTTTATTTTCATCGTTATCCTTACTCCAAGTCTTTGGGACTCGCACGGAAGCGCGCCCGGCGCGGCTACCGGACAGGTTTCAATGACCTGCTGACAGGCAGATTGCGAGTAACACCCTCAGGAGTGGAAACCGCGAAAAGCCTCAAACTCTATAAAGCCTGGCGCTTAATCCCCTAAGCCGACCAATATTAAACCCTGGAAAATTACCGGTACCGAATATGAGGTGGCTGACCAGCACTGTGCATGTCTTATGCCATAATACAGCGTTGTTGAAATTCATCAAGCCTCGTATCTCATGCGAGTCATATCTGGCGGCAGCAATCTATTTATGATTGACCGGGTGGACAAAATTTTGGCGTGTAACGGATTGCCCCGTGGATACTATGTTCACTCGGTCTGTTAATTAAGTATCCAGAAGGTACTCAATACCCACTGATAGAGTTCGGGACGTGTTGAGGCGGGCTGAAGTCGGCGCGGCGACCCTTTCAGAAGTTCCATTCGCCGTTCAAGAACTTCAGGCAGAGTCGATCAAACCCATCTTTCCCGACGAAGCGATTGCAGACGGCCGCAAAGCTCTCGAACCCGCGAGAAGGGCAACTGACCCTGATCGTATCGAACTCGGGAGGCGGCGTTCTGACGCACGCACGCATGCCGCCGCGACTGACATTCTCTGTCCGGCCCATCTCTTTGGCGACTAGTTGCATCGATTCGTTGAAGTACTCGATGACGACGATCACTACCAGCTCGTGGCGGTCCCTGCGCCTGCGATTATGCCCGCTCCACTTGCGTGTCTGGAACGATGCCCAGGGCTTATCGAGGTATCCCATCGGCGGGTGCTCGCCCAAGAACTCAAGCCCCACGAATCGCGAACCGTTTCGCGGCGGGTCTACGCGCCGGACGAGCGCGTAGACGTTATAGCTCGGCTCTGCGTAACCGTGGCTACGCAGCTTTGAAGGAAGCGGCAGCGTAATGTACAACACGGAGCCGTGCTTGACGTGCTTGCGCATGCGGAGGTTGATTCCGGTCCGGCTCACGTCTACGGTCTCGGCCATCTCGTTCCACTTGCCCGCCTTCTTGTCAAAACCCGTGAGCCGCACCGGTATCGAGAGGTGGAACCGCTCGCACCTGCGGCGGTTATCATCCGAGGCCGAGGCGGAAAAACCCGAATGAACCTTTTGCACCGCCGGGCGGTTGGCTATGTCGATCGGCTGCTCAGTTCTGACGACAGCAGCAGGGCGAAGGGGTGCGTTTACCTTGGCCGCCGCGCCCGGTTGTCTCTGCTCGCCCGAAAGATTCTTGATCGGCTGCGAGACGCCCGCAGGGGCTTTGCCCAGCGCGCCGTCATACGAGAGTCGATTTTGATAATTCGCCAGGACGGCGAATGCGCGTGAGACTTTGGTGAAAGCGCGCTCTATTCTCGCGACCATCTCGGGCGGAACTGTCGCGCCCAATTTGTAAGCCGGGTAGAGCATCCCCGTGGCCTGGTAGTATGTGAGCCTGATCTCTTCGTAGGTCGCCGTGCGCTCGACCGACAGCGCCTGGTAGTGAGTCACCGAGACCTCTACGCGTTCGAGCAGCCGCTCCAGCTCAAGGTAGTAGGCGCTGATCTGTTCGGTTGTGAGATCCGGCCCGGCTGGGGCGCCGTGCGCATCTGGGATAGTCCCGATCATCGCGGTCAAGTTTGCACCTCTAAGAGATTGATCGATTCGTTTTCCGACGCTTCCGGCGGGGGCGGGGATATTGCTTCCGTCAATGAAAGACGAAGACATTATGGACCGCCTTTTGTAATTGTCAATAATGATGTTCGGATGATGCGTACCCGTGAGGGGGATCGAAACGGGCTATAATGAAAAAAGCGGCTGAGGGGAATGAATTTTTCCATTCCGGGCCAGGCCCTTCACCTCAGCGCGCTCATCGGTTGTGAGAGGTTTTATAGAACCTCTTTTCGATTATCTTTCGACTGCCATCGCGACCGCGTTCCCGCCACCCAGGCACAGCGCGACAAGCCCGCGCCGCGCGTCACGCCTCTCCATCTCGTGGAGCAGCGTGACAAGTACGCGCGCGCCGCTTGCGCCGATCGGATGGCCGAGCGCGACCGCGCCGCCGTTTACGTTCAATCGCTCGGGCTGGATGCCAAGCTCGCGAGTGATCGCCACAGCCTGGACCGAGAACGCCTCGTTTAGCTCTATGAGATCGACATCCTCAAGCGTCCACCCCGCGCGCTCAAGCGTCTTTTGTATCGCGGTGACGGGAGCCATCATGACAAGCTTCGGCTCTACGCCGCTCGAAGCCTGTGCGATGATGCGGGCCATAGGCTTGCGCCCTAGTCGGCGCGCATGCTCCGATGTGGTGACGACCAGCGCGGCCGCGCCGTCGTTGACCCCCGGCGCATTCCCGGCGGTCACCGTCCCTCCCTCTTTGAACGCGGGCTTGAGTCGCGCGAGCGCTTCTATAGAAGTATCCTCGCGCGGCCCTTCGTCAGCTCGAATGACGAGCGGCTCACCTTTTTTCTGAGGAATCTCTAGGGGAATAATCTCTTTATCGAAGCGCCCCTCTTTCATCGCCGCCACGGCCTTGCGGTGCGAGTTGAGCGCGTAGGCGTCCTGCTCTTCTCGGGAGACGTTATATCGTTCGGCGACGACTTCGCCGGTGCAGCCCATGTGCCAGTTGTCGAAAGCGCACCACAGCCCGTCGTGAATCATCGAGTCGGTAAGCTCGCCGTTGCCGAGCCTGTAGCCCTGACGCGCGCGCAGCAACAGGTAGGGCGCGTTCGTCATCGATTCCATTCCGCCCGCGACCGCCGTTTCGATCTCGCCCACGCGTATGGCGTTTGCGGCGAGCATGACGGCTTTCAACCCCGACCCGCAGACTTTGTTGATCGTCAGCGCCGAGACGGCGTCGGGGATGCCCGCGCGCAGCGCGACCTGGCGGGCGGGGTTCTGCCCGTTCCCCGCCTGAACGACATTCCCCATTATGACTTCGTTGACCTCTGCGGGGTCTATGCCCGCGCGCTCGATTGCGGCGCGCACGGCGAAGATGCCGAGGTCTACCGCGCTGAAGTCCTTGAGCGCGCCCATCAACTTGCCGACGGGCGTCCTGGCGCCTGATAAAATGACTACATCTGTCATGATTTCCCCCCTTTCGATTGTAGTTACGCTTCGCGCGCCGTGCAAGGAAGCCTTCGTTTGCGAGAGCGTGCCCGGCGGTGGTAAACTTCGATAACTCTAATGATTCTTTCTTGCCCATACCATTGATAGGAGCCGTAACACCAGATGCAGGCACTCATACTCGCGGGCGGAAAAGGCACGCGCCTTCGCCCGCTCACAATGCACAGTCCGAAACCGATAGTCCCTATCGCCAACCGCCCGTTCCTGCTTTATCAGCTTGAGCTGCTCAAGCAGGCGGACGTGCGCGACGTGATTCTCTCGCTCTCTTACCAGCCTCAGAAGATCGAAGACAAGCTCGGAGACGGGACCGATCACAATGTCAGGCTGAGCTACGCCGTCGAAACATCGCCGCTCGGCACAGCCGGCGCGTACCGCTACGCCGAAAGCTTGATAAGAGAGACGACCGTCGTATTCAACGGCGACGTGCTTACCGACCTCGACCTGAATGACGTTATAAGATTTCATCGCGAGCGCGAAGCCGCTGCGACGATAGTGCTTGCGCCAGTGCCGAACCCGACCGCTTACGGGCTGGTCGAGACATCTAAGGAAGGCCGCGTCGAGCGTTTCCTGGAAAAGCCTAAGCCCGAAGAAGTGACCTGCGACACGATCAACGCTGGTGTATACATTCTCGAACCGCGTGTGCTCGATTACATCCCCGAGGGCGAGCCTTTCATGTTCGAGTATGGGGTGTTCCCGCAATTGCTTGAGCGCGGCGAGCCTTTCTACGGGTACGTATGGCGCGGATACTGGCGCGACATCGGAACCCCCGCGAGCTACTTGCAGGCAAACCTGGACGTGCTTGCGGGGCGCGTAAAGCTGCTGGACAGGTTGCCGGAAGAGCGCGGGGAAAAATTTGACGAGACGGCGGAGATCGATTCTTTGTCGTGCGTAGACCCCAGTTGCACGGTGAAGGCGGGCGCGCAGATTATTAATTCCGTCGTGAGCCGCAACTGTTACATAGAGGAGCGCGCGCGCATAGAGAACTCTGTCGTGCGGGGCAACTCGCGCATAGGCACGGGCGCAGTTGTCAGCGATGCCGTCATTGGCAAAGGTTGTCACGTAGGCCGCTCGGTCACGGTCGGGAGCGGGACCGTTTTGGGCGATAAGTCCGTCATCACCGACTACTCACAGTCCTGAGTGCTGAGTCCTGAGTGCTGAGTGGAATACAGTTACTCAGGGCTCAGCACTCAGCACTCAGGACTTACTCATGAAACGTGTGATGGTGCGTGTGCCGAACTGGGTCGGAGATGCGGTCATAGCCGTGCCCGCGCTCCGCGAGCTGCGGCGCGTGCTGGGCGAAGCGCATGTAACATTTGTCGCGCGCCCGTGGGTCGCGGGCCTGTTCGACGGCGAAGGGCTTGCCGACTCCGTGATACCGGTTGAAGACGCTCGCGGGCCCGCCGGCTACGTGAAAGAGTTTATTCGCACGGCCCGCCTCGTGCGTCGCCAGAGATTCGACCTCGCAGTTCTTCTTCAAAACGCGTTCGGCGCGGCGTTGCTTGCCCGCGCCGGTGGCGCGCGCTTCATCGCGGGCTACCCAACGGACGCGCGCCGCGTGCTGCTCAATCTCGCCGTAGAGTTTGAGCCCAACTACAAAGCCCGCCATCAGGTCTTTTATTACCTCAACATCGTCGCGCGGCTTGAGCAACAGTTGAGCGGCGAAAGCCACGTAGATTTTGAGAATGCTTTTCCCCGGCTCCGGGCTACTGAAGAACAGAAAGAGCGAGCGCGCGATTTGCTTGACGCGACCGGCGACAGATTCGCCGTGTTCAATCCGGGCGCGACCAACAGCCGTGCAAAGCAATGGCTTGCCGAGCGGTTCGCCGAGACCGCAGACCGGCTCGCCGCTCGCGATGGGTTCAGGCCGGTCATAGTCGGGACCGTTGGCGATCTTCAGGCGGCTAACGAAGTCGCGTCTCGCATGAAAACGCCCGCGCTCGTGCTCGCGGGGAAGACTTCTATCGCCGAGTTAAAAGGTGTGCTCGCGCTGGCGTCGCTCGTCATATCGAATGACACGGGGACGGCCCATGTGTCGGCGGCGCTCGGCGTCCCCACAGTGGTCGTCTTCGGGCCGACCGATCACACGAGCACTCGCCCGTTTTCGGAAGTGGCCGCGGTCGTGCGCCATCAAGTCGAGTGCTCGCCCTGCATGTTGCGCGACTGCCCAATCGATCATCGCTGCATGACTCGCGTCGAAGTCGATCAGGTTTATCACGCCGCGCGCGAGGTGGTGGGCTTCATTTGAATACCTGATCGTAGACTTCGCGTATTCGTGCGGCGTGATGTTCCAGCTCGCGCTCTACGGCTTCGGCCCGGTCAAGCGCTAGGGCGCGGGCGATGGCCCCCAGAGCGATGTGCGAGGCGGGGAGCACGGGGCCTGGGCGGTCGAGCAGTAGACGCATCCAGTGGTCTAACCTTCTTAAGAAAGAATAGCCTTCAAACAGTGTTTCGGCCTGCTCCTCTGTGAGCGCCCCGCGCTCGCCCAGGTGTTTTATCAGCGCGGTCGTCCCGCGCTCAGTCGGGTAATAGATTCTCTCGCGCAACTGAAGATAGCGGGTGATGAAGTAAACATCCGTCATCCCGCCGCGCCCCCACTTTATGTTCGGCCTCGCTTGCCGCGCCTTCTCCTTTTCAAGCCGCGCCCGCATCGCTGAAAGCTCCTCGCCGAGCGAAGCGTTCGCTCCCGCGCTGTCAAATACCGTCTCGCATATTGCCCGGCGCGCGCGCTCTCCGAATTCGAGGTCGCCCGCGACTTCGCGCGCCTTCAGGTAGGCCGAATGTTCCCATCCCGACGCACGCTCCTTCAAATAAGAGAGCAGGCCCGAAAGCCCCTGCGCGAGCAGGCCACTCTGCCCGTCCGGTCTGAGCCTGAGATCGATGCGGTATAGAAATCCTTCGCGCGTGATTGAAGAGAGCACCTTCACAAGCTGCGCCGTGACGCGCGCATAAAATTCAGACAGCGAAGCGAAGCCGGATTCAATGCCGGCGCTGCTGTCATCAAATACGATCAACAAATCGAGGTCCGATCCGTAATCCATCCCCGCGTGGCCCAGCCGCCCAAGCCCCATCACACTGAAAGGCAATTGTGCTATACGATCTTCAGAGACGCCGACTTCGCTGAGCGCTATCGTTACGCCGAAGCGCAGAGCCGCCTCGGCCAGCGCGGTCTGCAAGGCAGTCGTAGTGGGTCGCGGATCATCTGAAATCTCAAATTTCAAATCTGAGATTTCGGATTCCTCCCTGATCCCTGGTCCCCGACCCCCGACCCCCGCCATGTCGCGGTAGCCTATCTCTACGACCGCGCGATACCAGGCGCGGCGCAACGCGTCGGTCTTTGACGCGCTGTCGCTCGCCTGCTCGATGGCTTCGCTCATCACCTGAAAGAAGTTTGGGTCCGAAGCTTCGCTCGATTCGATCAGCGCGCGGGCGAGCGCGGGCCTGGATAAGAGTATGTGAGCCAGGTACGGGCTGCTCAAAACGGCAATCAACCGCTCGATGGTTTCGGGCAGCCTCGCGCCGGAGAGTATCGCTCTTGTCTCAGGATTTGATGCGCTTTCATATGTCGCAAGCGAGTCGGCCCATGCCATCAAATTTCTTAACGACCGCAACGGCTCGATGGCTGCGGGAAGCGCCGCCGTTATTGCCGCCTTCACTCTCGCATCATTCATGCTTCGAGCATCGGCGTCCTGCTCGCCCTGCACCGCCATCAGCCTGTTTATGGCAGCCGAAGCATGATTTATGAGTCGCTCGGTTTCATCGTCCGGGTGCTGCTCGCGATTCTGCGCGTCGCGGGCCGCAGCGCGCGTATCGCTCCTGTCTGCGGCGAAGACGCGGTTATAAACGGCTCGCACCGCTGCGGTGTGCGCTTCGAGGTCGGCCAAGAAGACTGCCGCAGGCTCCGCGTGATGGTTGTAACCCGACCGGCGCGCGAGCAATTCAAGCCGCTCCGCCGCGATCGGGAGCCTGTGCGTCTGCACCCCCAGCTCCATCTGTAAGCGATGCTCTACCGTGCGCAGGAACGTGTAGGCCGAAGATAAACGTGTGCGTTCCTGCTCGCTGAGATATCCTTTTTCAGCAAGCCTCCCGAGCACGATCAAAGTCTGGGCCGAGCGCACCCAGGGCTCGCGCCCGCCGTGCGCGAGTTGCAGCGCTTGAGCTATGAATTCGATCTCGCGTATTCCTCCGCGACCGAGCTTGACGTTGAATCCGCCAGACGCTTTTGCCGCCTCACGGTCGATCTTCTCTTTGGCTTTGCGCACGTCGGCCACGGCAGTCCCGAGCGCCTCTTTGTGAAAGACCACGTCGCGGACGAGGTCTAAAAACTGCGCCACGACAGCACCAGCTCCGGCGGAGGCGCGCGCGCGGATCAACGCCTGCCGCTCCCAGTTGTGCGCTTTCGTGCGGTAGTAGTCCGCCGCCAGGTTTGTCTCCCATACCGTGTCGCCGTCGCGCCCGTAGGGCCTGAGCCTTAGATCGATTCTATAGACAGCGCCCTCGCCCGCGCTCGACCCGATTATCTGGACGACGCGGTTTGCCACGGCTGTGAAGAACTCTTTATTGCTGATCGCCGAGTCTGCCCGTCGCCCGTCGCCCGCCGTGTTGCCCTGGCCCGAGTAGAGGAAAAATAGATCGATGTCCGAAGCATAATTAAGCTCGCGGCACCCGAGCTTGCCGAGCGCGACTATAGCCATCTCGGCCTGCGCCCGCCGCCCGCGATCATCCGTTGTGAGCGGAGAGCCGTGACGGTTGGTCATCTCTTGAAGCGCCAGCGCCAGCGCGTGCGCAAGTATCACGTCGGCCAGGTTCGATAACTCTTCAGTCACTTCGGCCAGCGGCGCTACGCCCAGACAATCGCGCAGGTAGATTCTTAGCAACTCTCTGCGCTTGAACCTCGCGAGCCTGGTTCGCTCGTCCGCGTCTATGCTGCGCGTGATGAAGCGAGCAAGCTCTTCCGACAGTTGCTCCGCCGATTTCACGCGCCCGAACTCGGCTTCCGTCTCGCGCTTGAGCCAACTGATGTATTCGGGGTGGCGCAAAATGGTCTCGGCAAGAAAAGGGCTGTAAGCGGCAACCGTGAGCAAGCGCGACAGCAACAGATCGTCCGGGCGCGTGAGCGGCGCGATCGCTTCTAGCCTGTGCAGGAATGTGCGCGCCGCTTCCGGGTCGGGAAGCATCTTGATAAAGGCTTCGATGTCGGAAGGCTTGTGCTCACTCATTCCTTCGATACTCTAGCATAAAGAGTGCTGAGTGCTGAGTGCTGAGTCCTGAGTAAAAAGAATCATAACAGTGGCTCTAATTCTTCACTCAGCACTCAGGACATGGAGGTGGCTCTTTGGCCGCGCGAGTTGTTATAATCTATTTCAATGATAATGCCGCGCAAAAAGAGAGAGCGATCACGCTTACACGCGCTTAGCCTCTTATGCGCGCTCGCCGGTCTTTTTCTTTCCAGTGGCGCTAACCTCCTGGATATGCCTAGCGGCTCCGGGCCGTCTTCGCTGAATGACGTGGAGCTGATCGCATATCTATCCGTGAATGATTCCGCTATGGGTCGCCTTGAGAAGCGAATTCCGACCGTCGACAGCAAGCGGTATCGCCGCCAGACGCAACACGCTCAGGTTTCGCCGGGCGGCGAGTTTGCGCTGCTCTGTGGCCGCACCCTCGGGCCTTCGGTTTTTCAAGATGTGCCGGGCTACTCTCTTGCCGCCATCTCTCCTCCGACTGATCGCGCTCCGCCCGCTCTCGCTTCGGCGGCAAGTCTCATCGTCTCAAGATAGCTGTGGACTCAAAGGTTGCGGCCCCGCTCTATCCGGGCCGGGTTACACCCATGGCGAAAGCTGAACAACATTTTCTTTAGAGCGCGGTTGAAAGGTTGACGTAATGTCTACGATACGCGAATCGAATCTCCCGGGCGTCGGTCAGAAGTTTCAGATCGAAGCCACGAGCGGCGACCGGCTGACAGTCGTCATACACGACGACGGCACGCGCGAACTGTATCACTTCATGCGAAAACAGCCCGACCGCGTCGCATCGGTCGTCACGCTCACAGACAGCGAAGCCCGTCAGGTCGCCGGGATCATCGGCGGGCTGACCTACGTGCCAAAGGCGCTGCCGTCGGCGGAGGTCGTTTTGGATGACCTCATTCTGCAATGGTTCACAATCCCAGCGGACGCCTATTCGATAGGCAAGACTATACGCCAGCTTCAGGCCCGCACCGCTACGGGCGCGTCGATAGTCTCGATCATCGAGCCTGATCGTGTGAAGCGGGTCAACCCCGAAGCAGACACCGTGCTCAACGAAGGCGCTATTCTAATACTTGCGGGCGACCGCCGAACGATCTCTGCACTCAAGCGACTCCTGGTCGACGGGGAGGAGTAGGCGATGGATCACATCGTCTTTGAAGTCGGCCTGGCGCTCAGCCTGGTTGCTGGGGCCGCGCTGCTTTCATCCAAGCTCCGATTTTCGAACGTGCCGCTGCTGATACTGGTCGGAATGGCGGTCGGACCTCACGCGCCCAAGATATGGATATTCGATTTTAGATTCATCGACAGCGCGCCGTTGATAATCTTCATGGGCCGGATCGGCGTGCTCTTTCTGCTCTTCTACCTGGGTCTGGAGTTTTCAGTCAGCCGATTAATCAAATCGGGCCGCTCGATTGCCATCGCGGGGATGATCTATCTAGCCATAAACTTCTCGGCTGGTCTTCTCTACCCCTTCTTGATGGGATGGCCCGCCCGCGAGGTGCTTGTCGCCGCCGGAATCACTACCATCTCGTCTACCGCCATTGTAGCCAAAGTCCTTTTCGATCTACGGCGCACGGCCAACCCCGAAACCGAGCTGATCCTGGGCATCGTAATGTTCCAGGATGTCTTTCTTGCCTTTTACCTATCGATAGTCTCAGGCGTGGTCCTGAGCGGCGCGACATCGCTCGGCGGCGTGTTGATATCTGCGGCGCTCGCCTTCGTATTCATAATGGGTTTTATCGTAGTGGGCCGGTTGGCGACCCCACTGCTCAACAAGGCCTTTCGCATATCATCGAACGAGATTTTCCTTCTCGTCGTATTTGCGTGCCTCTTTATGCTTGCGGGCTTCGGCGAGACGATTCACGTGGCGGAAGCGATCGGCGCGCTGCTCTTAGGATTGGTGCTGGCAGAGACCGAGCACGGCCAACGAATCGAGCGGCTGATAGTCCCGTTCAGAGATTTCTTCGGCGCGCTGTTTTTCTTCGGGTTCGGCTTGACCATCGACCCGCTCGCGCTGGGCGGGGCCGTGTGGCTGGCGCTGGGAGCGGTGGTTATTACGATCGCAGGCAATATCGTCGCGGGAGTGCTTGCCGGTAAGAGCGCGGGTCTTGAGCCAAGAGCTTCGCTCAACATCGGGTTGACGATCCTTTCGCGCGGCGAGTTCTCGATCATCATGGCGGACCTGGCGAAAGCAGGAGGGCTGCTGCCGGTCCTGCAACCGTTCGCGGCCCTCTACGTGCTGATTCTGGCAGTCCTCGGCCCGCTGCTCACGAAAGAATCTGATCGAATCTACAACCTCTCGGCCAGGGTCTTCAAAGGCCGCGCGCTCGCGGCGAGTGAAAAACCTAGAGAGATTGAGATTGAAGTCGAATAGAATTTTTATAAGCAGCCATGTTAGAAGCGCTTAACATCCTGATCGTTTTTGTGCTCGTTTTTGCGAACGGGTTTTTCGTAGCTTCGGAATTCGCGCTCGTGGGCGTGCGCCGCTCTCGCATACTCGCGCTGGCCGAAAGCGGCGACCGGCGGGCAAGGCGTCTATTGCGCCTCGTCGATAACCTTAACGCTTACATCTCGGCCACACAGTTAGGCATCACGCTGGCCTCGCTCGCGCTCGGGTGGATAGGCGAGCCCACGATCGCGCACATGCTCGAAGGGCCGCTCAGAGGGCGCGTCTCGGATACCGTGCTGCACACGATCTCTTTCACGATCGCCTTCAGCATAATTACTTTTCTTCACATAGTTCTTGGCGAGCTCGCGCCCAAAACCATCGCCCTCGAACGCGCCGAAAAGACCGCGCTCGCCATAGCCTTGCCGATGGAGATCTTCTACAGGGTCTTCCGCTGGCCCATACGCCTCTTAGACTGGGCGGGCACGCGCACGGTGCGCCTGTTCGGGCTTCACCCGACGGCCGAACACGGCTCGATCTACACGGAACAGGAGCTTCGCCACCTGATAGACACCTCTCGCAAGAGCGGACACATAGAAGAGGGCGAGCAGAAATTGATTAACCGCGTCTTTGAATTTTCTGACGCGCAGGTCCGCGAAGCGATGGTGCCCCGCACCATCGTCGAGGCGCTGCCCATAACGGCCACGCTCGCCGAAACGAAGCGGGCGTTTCGCACGCTGGGATATTCGCGGCTCCCCGTCTACCGCGAGCACTTCGACGACATAGCCGGCGTCGTCTTCCGCCGCGACCTGGAGCCTTACCTCGACGAGCTTCCCGAATCGGAGTTCGACCTGGAGATGCTCGTCCACCCGCCGCTCTTCATTCCCGCTAGCGCCCGCCTCGGCGGCGCACTCAAACAGATGCAGGCGGCAAGGACACACCTGGCCTTTGTCACAGACGAGCACGGCGGAATCGCGGGCATCATCACGCTCGAAGACTTGCTCGAAGAGATAGTCGGAGAGATAGATGACGAGTTCGACGAAGAGGTGCGGTCACAGATAATCGAAGATAAGGGGACGTACATTCTCGACGGCTTGCTCGCCGTGCGCGATGCGAACCGCCATCTCAATCTTGAGTTGCCTGAGACGGAAGGCTACACCACCGTCGCGGGATTCCTCCTGGCCCAGTCGGGGCGGCTGCTGGGGCCGGGAGAAATAATCGAATACGAAGGCGCGCGATTCAAGGTTGAGCGCGTGCACCGAAGGCGCATTGTGCGCATACGCTACACGCCCGCCGAAGAGCCAAAACTCGAATCGACCGTGGCTCAGGCTTGATCTTTTTGATTACTAAAACCGGAGGACTATATGAACCCCATCTGGCAGCAGATGATATTCAAAGCCGTTAAAGATGTGATGAGAGTCTGCACACATTGCAAGAAAGCCGCCGCCTACCAGCAGAAGAAAAAGGACCAGTTTTATAAGTGCAAGTTCTGCGGGCACAGGTTCAAGGAGAAGGGAAAATAATCTATGCCGCATGACTTCACGCTGCTTCAAGATCTGCTCGTGCTGCTCGTGGCCTCGATCCCCATCGCGTTCATCTGTAACCGCCTGCGGCTGCCCCTGATCGTGGGCTTCATGATTACGGGCGTCCTGATAGGGCCTTTCGCGCTCGGGCTGATCAAAGATGTCGGCGCGGTCGAGGTGCTGGCAGAGATAGGCGTAGTGCTCCTGCTGTTCACGATAGGGCTGGAATTCTCTTTGCGGCGAATCATCGAGATGAAACGGCTCGTTTTGTACGGGGGCGGCTTCCAGGTCTTGCTCACGGTATTACTTATTACGGGGATCGCATATTGGACGGGGCAGAGCATCAACCATTCGATCTTCTTCGGGTTCCTCTTCGCCCTTTCGAGCACGGCCATCGTGCTCAAGACCTACATGGAACGGGCCGAAGTCGACACCCCGCACGGGCGCTCCGCGATTGGCATACTGCTTTTCCAGGACCTCTGTATCGTCCCGATGATGTTGATGGTTCCGATCCTGAGCGGCAAGCAAGGCTCTTCGGTCGGAAACATTCTCATAACGCTCGGAACGGCGCTGGCCGCGGTCGCGGGAATAATCTTCATGGCGCGCTTTCTTGTGCCGCGCGCGCTTTACCACATCGTCCGCCTGCGCAGCCCTGAAGTATTCGTGATCTTTGTCGTGCTTGTGAGCCTCGGCATGGCGTGGCTGACGGCGCAGTTCGGGCTGTCGCTCGCTTTAGGCGCGTTCATCGCAGGGCTTGTGCTGTCGGAGTCCGAATACAGCCATCAGATAGTGGCCGACATCCTGCCGTTTCGTGACGTGTTCAACGGCGTCTTCTTCATCTCGATAGGCATGTTGCTTTCGGCGGGCTTTCTCTTTTCCAACCTCCCGGCGGTCCTGTCGTGGATCGGCGTCATGCTCGTGATAAAAGCGATAATCGTGCTGTTGATCGTTCGGCTGCTCGGCTACCCGCTTCGCATTTCGGCTATGACGGCGCTGGGGCTTGCGCAGATAGGCGAGTTCTCTTTCATCCTCGCGAAGGCGGGGCTCGGCCAGGGCTTGCTCACCGAGAGCGATTATCAGAAGTTCCTCGCGGCGGCGATCATCTCGATGGTGCTCACTCCTTTTTTAATCAAGGCCGCGCCGCGCATCGGCTATGCGATACAAGCGATCTTATCGCCCGACTCTCTGCTTGAGCCTACGATGGCCGGGCTGGAACCGAATGCGGATATGAAGGAGCATGTCGTCATCGTCGGATACGGGTTGAACGGGCGCAACGTGTCGAGGGTGCTGCGCAAAGTGAAGGTGCAGTACGTGGTGCTGGAGCTGAACGCGGACGTGGTGCGTGAGGCGGCGGCGCAGGGAGCGCCTATCCAGTACGGCGATTCCTCGCGCAGGGAAGTGCTTCACCGCGCGCACCTGGAAGAGGCGCTCGTCCTGGTCATAGCCATCTCGGACCCGATAGCGACGCGCCGCACGTTGGCGCTGGCCCGCGAGATGAATCCCGACATACACATAATAGTTCGCACGCGCTACATGACGGAGGTTTCTGACCTTTACAACCTGCGCGCGGACGAGGTGATCCCGGAAGAGTTCGAAACCTCCATCGAGATCTTCTCGCGCGTGCTGCGCCAGTACAGGATCCCGCGCAACATAGTTCAGCGAGAGGTAGAAAGGATAAGGCACGAAGGGTACGAGATGCTGCGATTGCCTACGACGCCGCACATAGAGTTGAGCGACATAGCCGACGCGCTGGCCGCCACCGCGACCGAGACACTTTTTATACAGTCGGATTCGCCCGTCGTGGGCAAGAGCTTAGCCAAATTGGATCTGAGAAAGCGGACCGGCGCGACGATCATCGCGGCCATAAGAGAGGGCGGGACGCAGATTAACCCGGGCCCCGATTTCAAGTTCGCCCCTAACGACATTATCGCCCTGCACGGCAGCGCCGAAGAGATAGATAAGGCTATGGAGTACATAAATAATTTCGAGGAGGGCGGGTGGCGCAGGGCCAAACCGTCAAAAGCCTGAAGGAGATTACTTTGTTGAGGCCGACAGACAGATGCAGGGCTTTGCTACTGGTCTGCTTATTACTAGGCTTTCAGGGCTGCGCCCAAGATCCTGAACAGCCGGGCGCGAGCGGCTGCGAGAGATTCGAGCGCGCGCTGGCCGAGGGCAATGAAGACGAGTGCCTTCGTGTTAAGGATCGCTGTCTAGCCGAGGTGGATCAGACGATAAAAGAACATGGCGAGCAGATGCATGCGCTTTTAACCGCGCTGGGCGCGGATACGGAAAGAGAGAAAGTGTTGAGGCCCGCCATAGCGAAGCTTGAAAAGGATTTGTCCGAGCTGAGGTTGAAAAGAGAGCGGCTGAACGCCGCGCAGTGCGACAAAAAGTGATTAGAGGTCATTGCGATCTGTCGCTATTGAAACTATTGATTTTTCCCCCGGTTCAAAGTACCTTTTCCGGGTATTCCCCCTCATATCTGTTTGGTGTGATGACGACAGAGGAGGTCGCTTCTTGCACGCCCCGCCTGATGCGATAAGCGTTCTATAAGAACAAAAAAAGTTCCCGGCCAGCACAAAGAGCCGGACGCGAAAAACTGGAGGATGCGATGTTGAATAGAGATCGAGCTAAGGCTGGTTCCCTTGTCATATTCGTTACGGGGATGGTTTTGATCCTGCTGACGGGCGACCAATCCGTGACTTCGGTGCACGGATTCTCTTCGGGTCCACCCGCTGGACACACTGACGCGCCGTTCGAGATAACCTGCGCCACCAGCAACTGTCACACCGGCACCGGGCTTAACGCGGGGGCGGGACAGTTTGCTATAACCGGGCCGAAACTCTACGTGCCGGGCGAGACGTACGGCATAACCGTCAGGCATACGACGAATGAAGCGAGCCGCCGCCGCTGGGGATTCCAGCTTACGGGGCTTACGGGCGATAACGCGAGAGGCGGGACGCTCCAAAGCGCGAACGGCAACACCGTGGTACTCAGCGATGACGGGCCAGGCGGCAACCGCCAGTACATCGAGCACAGCCTCTCAGGAACCTTCGTGGGCCAGAGAAACCAGGCGAGCTGGACTTTCAACTGGGAGGCCCCGTCGAGCGACGTAGGAGCGGTCGTGCTTTACGCAGCGGGCAATCAGGCTAACAACGATGGCCTGAACACGGGCGATCAAATCTACACGGCCACTCACGTCATACTGAGCGGGCCGCCGCAGATAGTCGACATACGCATACAAGGCAAGCAGCTCATCGTGACGGGCGAGAACTTCGATAAGGGCGGCGAAATCTTTGTAGACGGAGTTAAGCAGAAAAAGACCGGCAACTTTGACCCGTTCAACCTGGCCAGAGTCTTGATCTCGAAGAAGGGCGGCAAGAAGCTTCCGCGCGGCCAGACTGTCTCGGTTCAGGTGAGAAACCCCGACGGCATGCTTTCGAACACGATGCCGTTTATGAGACCGCTTTGAGCTTCAGTGGCCGCGCTCAAGCAGTCTCGGCGCGGCCACAACACCTCTTGTATTTCCGACCGCTCCCGCACGGGCACTGCGCGTTGCGCGCGACGCGCGTCACCCGAATCTCCCGCTTCGGTTTATCCTTGAATAGTCCCAGCAGAATCATCGCGACCCAGACGAGGACCGCAACGACGGGCTGCGAGAACGCGTAGCCGTGAAATGTGTAATAAAAAAAACCCGCGACCTCCGGGTTGCCGCCCAGAAAAGTCTCGCGCTGTATCTGGTCGTAAAGCTGTTGACTCGTCATCCTCCCCCACATAAGTATGGCGGGGACAGTGAGCACTGTCATGACCAGAAGCCCCGTTGCGAGTGCGCGCAATCGCGCGCGAAGCGAATCGGCGCGCGTGACCAGGATCAGTGCTAAGAGCATCGGCAGCCCATACGTCACAGTGCTGAGGCGCAGGGCGGACGAATGCTTCTCGCCGCCGAACCCGCTTCGGGCGGAAGCGATCACTTCGACCAGGATCGTATTATCGCGCGGCGTGATCGAGACATTAGAGTCGAACAGTCCGTAGACGAAGTCCGCCGCGTGCCCCGCGACGAACGCTTGCGCGTCGAGCGTGTACCACCAGAACGGCAGGAGAACGACGTATAGCCCGATCGCGGCCAGCAATCTCGGCAGCCACCTAGACTTGCCGAGGCTGGCGGGCAAATCGCTCAAGCCAGAAGAAGAGTAAGGCTGTTGAGAGGAGGATGACGATGGTTTGGGCGACATAGACATGGACTTCGTCGATGACAGACGGCATAAAGACGCCCGCGTAGTAGAGCCCCACGAGCCGCGCCAGGTTGATCGCGTGGATCAGTGGGATGCCAAGGGCTACTCCTATCAGCTTCGCGCGCCAGTTGGTCGGGAAGGCGAGCACGCCGGCCAGAAACAGGCTCGACGCCTCGACCCCGTCGCAGCCCATCGCAATGTTGATTGAAAATCTGGGCGAGCGGACGAGCGTGCCTTCCGTAACCGCCCCCTCGCCGAACAGGTTGATTACCCACGCCAACGCGCGGGCCAGGAACTCCGTGTAGGGCTTGATTAAGTTAAGCCTCACGCCCGGCGCTATGCCGAACAGGAAATAGCACGCGGCGAATATGAGCGCGAACAGCGACAGGAATCGCAGCGCCTTACGGTTCGCGCTCAAAAACTCTACTGCTCTTTCAGCCGCCTTCATAATAAGCGGGGGTCAGGGGTCGGGGATCGGGGAAAAGAGGATTCGAAATCTCAAATCTCAAATTTGAAATTACAAATCCCTGACCCCCGGCCCCTGACCCCCGACCCCTGATTACGTGTCGCGATCACCGCCGCCAGTTGTTTACGAACAGGTGTAGGATGAAGGCTACGATCAACCCTGATACTAGAGCGCCGAAGACATCTACGGCGTCCGCCTTGAGCGCGACGAGCGCAGCCGCAACCGCGATCTCGATTACCACGGCAATCTTTGCCAGCAAGCCCCAATCGATGGCCTTAACCGGCTGCCCGGTCTGAGTCGCTTCGGTTGCGCCCGCGGCCATTGCCGTGCGGGGGCCGCGCGCGATGATAAAGAAGGTGCCCAGAGCTATGAACAAGAGCGTCATCAAAATCGCGCCCCACTCGGAGAGCGTCGGCGCGCCCAATGCGCCCCCGCCGCCGCCCGCCTGCTGGCGGACTAGCTGCCCGCGAGCCACGCCGCCCGGGCTGAGCGCCGTATGGACGTTGAAATACCATCCAGCCGGGTTATTGATGATCGCCTGAGCGACGGACGGCGTCGTCGCCAGCCCCGTCCTTGTAAACGAGGCCGCGCCGCCCACTGTCGGGACGGGTGCGGCCGGGCTTATGTTCGAATCGATCCTGATCGGACCGTTCACACCCGCCGCCCCTTCATGCACGTGGGCCAGTATGATGACCGAGTTCGCCGCCATGCCTGAGAGCGAGGCATCGAACCTCGTAGTCGCGGCAGTGATGACCCCGCCCGAGCGCGTCACTTCAAGCGTGACGAAGGCGGAGCCTGTGGTGCCCGTCTCCGTCGGATGCACGACGACCGGAGCCACTTCGTTGCTGGCTGACAGTATGGCCGTAAATACGATCGTCTCTGTTTGAGCCTGAGCCGCCGGCATAAATAGTGGTGCGGCGGACATGGCTGCCATAATAAAGAAAAGAACCGAAGCAATTGACCTCTTCATCATCTGCCTCCTCGAATTACGTTCATTCGCCGCTCGGGCGATTCGTAGTGTGAGTGAATAGAAAGACTAATGGCGAACCGCATCCCTCAAAATGTGAGGCCGAACAGAGTCGCGCAGGATTAATAAACCGGGTAACTGCTCCTGTCTTTAGCCGTGTATCTCTGTTGGATTCGCTCAGCTTCGCCGATTTCGTCCACAAATCGTGCTGCCGTCTTAAATCTAACTGAATGCTGATCGAACTGAACCGCTTTCACAGATCCTCTTTGGGTGTGGCACTATATCATAACCATTACGTAACTCCAATCAAAAACCTGTCTTAGAGCGCGGTCACTCGGTTCGGGTTGATAAAGCTCGAAGCGGGGACTAAAATGCCGAGTCACCTAGGTGAAGGAGTTTTTATGCGGCTTTTCATAACGGGCGGGGCCGGTTTCATAGGCTCTAATTTCATTCGCCACCTGCTGGATAACTATCCCGATTACCACGTGACGAATTTCGACAAGCTCACCTACGCGGGGAACCTGGATAACCTCGGCGATGTGGCCGGCGAGAAGAACTACTCATTCGTGCGCGGCGACATTTGTGATCGCGCGGCGGTCACGGATGCGATTAGCGGCCACGACGTTGTGATAAATTTCGCGGCGGAGTCTCACGTCGACCGCTCGATCGAGCGCGCGACCGACTTTATAGAAACGAACGTGCTGGGCACGCAGGTCTTGCTCGACGCCGCGCGCCAGGCCGGCGTGTCGCGCTTCGTTTTCATCTCGACTGACGAGGTGATGGGGTCATGCGAGGAGGGCGAATACTTCACCGAATCGTCGCCCTTGCGCCCCAACAGCCCTTACGCGGCGTCGAAGGCAGCGGCCGAGCACCTGGTCCGCGCGGCCCACCGCACGTTCGGGCTGGACGTAGTCACGACGCGCGCTTCGAACAACTACGGCCCGTTTCAATTCCCTGAAAAGCTGATCCCCTTGATGATCGCAAACGCGCTCGAAGGGCGCGAGTTGCCCGTCTACGGCGACGGGCTGAACATCAGGGACTGGCTTTACGTGGAAGACTGCTGCCGCGCGATTGACGCGGTGCTGCACAAAGGCAGGACCAACCAGGTCTATAACATCGGCTCGCGAGCGGAAAAGACCAACCTCGAAGTCGTAAGGTTTTTGCTCGACCTGCTCGGGCGTCCACACTCGCTGATAAAGTTCGTGGCCGACCGTTTGGGCCACGACCGTAGGTACGCAACCGACCCTACGCTTATCGAGACGGAGCTCGGCTGGCGTCCGCAAGAGAGCTTCGAAAGCGGCATGGAGAAGACCGTCCGCTGGTACTCGGATAACACTGATTGGGTCGCGCGCGCGCGTAGTGGCGATTACCTTCAATACTATGACCGCATGTACGGCGCGAGAGAGAGGATGAAAGATGAGTGATAACAGCGCGCCTGTCGAGAGCACGTTAAACAGGAGCGTGTTAATCACGGGCGCGGGCGGGCTGCTCGGCCAAAGCATGCGAGATTTGCTTACGGCATCAGGCTGGCGCGTCGTCGCGCTCACTCACCAGGAGCTCGATATAACCCGCGAGCGCGACGTGATGTCGACGGTCGAGCGAGCGCGCCCGGATTACGTTATAAACTGCGTGGCGACTGCCGACGTTGACCGGTGCGAGCGAGAGCCTGACTGGGCTTACGCGGTCAACGCCGAAGGCCCCCGCCTGCTCGCCCGCGCTTGCCGCGATGTGGGCGCGGAGCTTGTTCACGTGAGCACCGATTACGTCTTCGACGGGTCGAAGACAGGTTTTTACACACAGCAGGACGAGGCCAACCCCATAAGCGTTTACGGAAAGTCGAAGCTCGCGGGCGAGCAAGCGGTCCGCCAGGAACTCGAACGGTCATACGTCATTCGTACTTCCTGGCTATTCGGCGTTAACGGAAAGAACTTCGGCAGCCGCGTGATCGAGTACGCGCGCGGCGGCGGCCGCCTGATGGGCGTGACGGATCAAACTTCTATCCCTACCTACGCGCCGGACTTCGCGCGCCGCCTGGTCGACATCATCGGCCTGGGCGCGCACGAGCTTTATCAAGTGACCAGCACGGGAGTGACATCCTGGTACGATTTCGCGCGCGCGGCGCTTGAGCTTGCGGGCCTAGGCGAGACTCACATCGAGCCGGTCACGCGCGCCGCGCTCAATCAACTCGCCCCCAGGCCAATGAATTCTGCTATGCGGTGTCTGGTCTCGGAGAAGCTGGGGCTAAAGCCGCTGCGCCACTGGCGCGAAGCGCTCGAAGATTTTGTCGGCGAGCTTAAGAGCAGAGAAAGTTAAAAGCAATCTCGATCACTTCTTCACAGCGTTCGTGCGACTGCCCTGTTGCTGCGCGGTGGCGACTATAAGCCCCTTGTCGGTTGCGAGCACCAACCGGTCGCCTGAAAAGACCGGGCAGGCTATGATCTCCGTCCCTCGCTCTAACTGGTAATAGTTCACCGGTCGCCCATCGGCATTCAAAAAGACCGCGACGTAATCGCCGCGATGAGGAGCGATCATAGTGGCGTCGCCTTCGACTATTGGGTCGGCGACGATGCGGTTATCGAGGCGTCGCTTCCAGACGCGGTCGCCGTTTGCTCGCGAAAGCGCGTAGACAAAATTATCGAACGAGGCGACGAGCACTATCTCTCCGGCTGGGACGGGAGAGGCTTCGATCGCCGCCCCCGTGCGCGAACGCCAGCGGAGCTTGCGCGTGCGAAGGTCGAGGGCATAGAGATAACCGTCGGCGGACCCGAAATAGATGTCGCGGTCGTCGATTGCGGGGCGGCCTTCGACGCGGCCGTTGGTCTGAAACTTGAAAAGCTCGCGGCCACGCTCGGGTTCAACTCCGCGAAGCGCGCCGTCGTCGCTGCCGAAGTAAATAGTGTCGTCGGTCACGAGCGCGCGGCCTCGGACTACGTCTTGCGTCTCGGCCCGCCAGATGATCTCTCCGCCCGAGGCGTCCAGCGCGTAGAGCGATCCGTCCGCGCTGCCCGCGTAGATACGCCCGCGCGCCAGAGCGAGCGGCGAGGTGAATGCTCGTGTGTAATCTTTCGCCCACAGTGTCAGCCCGGTCTCTTTGTCTACCGCGCGCAGGTACGCCCCTGCGTCCGACCCATCTTCGGTCGTTTTTCGCGTCACGATGAAAACGGCTTTTTCACCGACGGCAATGGGCGCGCTGATGACGCCCCCGGCTTCCGTGGACCAGAGCAGAGAGCCAGTATCGAGATTGAGGCAGACGACGCGCCCCCCCGCCAGCGGAAGATAGACACGCAGGGCGTCGAGCGCGGGCGGAAACATTGCCGCGTCGTCGGTGAGGTATTGCCACGAGCGTTTGAAAGGAAGCGCCAGGCGGGAGCTTGACACGGGCGCGCCTTCGGTCGAAGTCCCGGCCCGCCTCGCCGTATCGGCGGGAGGATTACCGGAACTCTTATCTTGTTGCGCCCAGGCGAACGCGCCCGTCGCGATCAATAAAACGGATATTGTAATTGCTTTTTTCAGCATGAAGAATCTTCTGGGCTTGCAGCCTTTTAATCTTACATTCTATTGCGCGCGGTCGATCCCCGTCAAAGCTTGACGGCCATGACACAGGGTGCAGGTGAGATCTTTGTGGCGGGCGAAAGGGTGTAATCCAAAGCGAGCTGAAAGCGGCTAGCGAGTGTAGAGACGGCCGCCCGTCTCTACACTCCTGATTGATCGTCAGATTCCGGCTAACGCGCCTGTCCCTGTTGCGCTGTGTTATGTTTTTCCGCCGTAGCAGTCGTAGAGCTAGATTCGGTCTGGGATGACTGCTCTGTATGAAGTGCCTCCTGGCTGGCTGGCTGCTTGAAGTTCAGGCGAACCAACTGCTTCATCTCTTTGTTAGTCAGGCTGCGCAGTAGCAGGCCGAAGCCTATGGTGCCAAGCAGCGACCCGGATGTGTCTTTTCGCGAGTTGCAATAAAGCATCAGCCCGGCCCCGCTTGCGCCCATAATCAGGCGCGCTGCCGGCGACCAGTTTCTCTGCAGAAGCTCGAAACGGTGGCCTTCTCGCTTAACGCCTCCCTGTAAGCCCGGCACCCCGCCGGCCTCGCTGTGAACTTCCAGACGGTTGTCGATCTCGTCTACACCTCTTATCGAGCCTACGCACGAGAGCAGGTCAGCGATCTCGTCTGCGAGGATCGGCCCGGTCAGCGTCACCCGGCCATTGGCGGCCGTAACCTCTATCGCGCCCGGGTGAGAGACGCATCGGCCCATCTTAGACCTGACGCGCTCGACAAGCACGTCATCGCTCGGTTTGTCGCTGCCGAACAGAGACGAGGCTTCTGCCGCCAGCCCGCGCGCGCGATTTCTTATGTCGCGCGAAGTCGTCTGGACCGCGTCGTCGGTCTTGTGTAACAAACGCACCATCTTATCGCGCGCCAGCGCGCGCCGCCTTTTACCTCGGTCCGGGTCGAGCACATACATCAATCCGGCGCCCAACCCGATGCCGCTAATCAATGCAATTTCCTTGTTCATTTTACCTCCTTTGCTTATGCGCCTGCGCAGATAAAGGCTTTTATCTTTCAATCGCAAAGCGGGTGCCATAGCGTAAAGCCGCCTAACGCAAGAGGAGGGCAAAGCCATCCATCGATTCCGGACGATTAAGAGACGCCTTCCGGCAAAAGCGAGACAGTGCGCCACCGGTTTAAGCTATGAGGGCCGAACCTTTCATTGATTCTTATCTCTTTCCCTCAAGCCTTGATAGTAAGCGTGACCCCGCTCATACCCTTTCTGAAAAGGTCTCTGTTCGCACACATCGCCGTGACACTGGCGCAAATAGCCTTGTGCGTCTTCGTAAGATTTGCCACGCGATTCCGGATAGAGAGCAGACTCAAAGCCTCGCCGGTAATATTGCTCGTCCGAGGTGAAGTCTCCGCCCTGCGCTCGATAATGCTCATCTTCTGCGTCGCGAACACCTACCCACCATTTCTCGCGTGCCGCGTCGAGGCTCTCCGCGCCGGCTTCGGCCATAATGTTGCGCGCGGCCTCATCCTGTTGATCATCGCGCGTGAGCGCGATAAGCACCGTGCGCCCCTGCCTGAGCGCGTCTTCGTAGACGAACAATTCGTCTTTCGGCAGCCCGTCCGACATTCCCTCTTCAAGGGCTTTACCCGCCGCAGCGCCGCCGATCGCGCCGCCTGCCCCAAACAATGCCGCGCCGATAATCCCGGTGGCGATTATCGGCCCGACGCCGGGTATCAACAGGCTTGCGGCTGCCGCGCCAAGCGACATGCCGCTTGCGGCCCCTATGGCTCCGCCAACTACGCCGCCAAGCGCCTTGCCCATGCCGGGCTGCTCTGTCTCTGTCGTGGCGACGGCCTCGCGACGCTGCTCGGAAGCGCCGGGCATCAACAGATCGATGTTATTCTCCGGTATGCCTAACGATCTAAGCCGCTCTGCGGCGCGCGCTGCATCGTCGCGCCTCTCGAAAATGCCAACAGTTGTCTTCATTTAACTCTCCTTATGCCGTAGTTTTCCGGTACGGCCCGCTTATGCGTGCTCCCCCGATTGCCTGTTTTTAATCCACTTTAGAGCATAGAGATTGCTCCCACACTCTAAACCGCAAGGCGAATGCCACAAATCTAGCCATGCGAATTGTCCAATAGGAAAATATTAAACGATCTTTCATCGGGATTGGAAAAATCACAATTCCCGAAAGAACATCTTCTAATATTTAAACAATTAAATTGATTTAAAACGAACGGACTAACTTGTCCGGGTTAATAGGTAGAACCACCGGGGGCCGCTCTCTTCCTCGCGTTTGAGGAGGTCTTCGACCATAAAGCCTGCTTCGATTGCAGCGAGAAATGCTTTACGGGTGGCCTCGCGCCAGTGGACGGCGGCTTCGGGGTCGCGCTGTTTAAGCGCTGTTACATCGTGTGGTATTTCGATCAGGCAGTGGTTATCCGATAAAGAACCGGTCAGGTCGCCGAGACGGGCGCGGTCGCCTTCGCGCCTGACGAGCAGCAACGAATCGTTTATAGGCAGGCCCTGTCGGTCAGGCTCGGTTTTGAGGCCCTGTTCGATGCGTTTTATCCGCTCGCTCACCTTTTCGCTTTCCAGCAGCCAGGTGACCCACAATCGATCCGTGCCGAACCCTTGATGCAAAGGGCTTGAAGACGCCTCGCCGTAGAAGTTCACAATGTAGCGGCGCGAGATGACGCCTAGCTTGGCAAAATTGAGGTGCGCGTTAAGGCTCTGTAGCGGGTCGAAGGTCCAGGTTATGTCAGACACACTCATCTCAAGGGCGCGCTTGCGCTGCGCGAGCTTGAGCAGAAAACCTATCTGGAGGTTTCTATATTCGGCCCGCACGGCGAGCATGTGCGAATGAATTGAGACGCGCCCCTGTTCGTGGGCCGGAAAGCCGTAGGCGAATCCGACCATCCGTTCCTCTTCAAACGCGCACAAAAGCATCCCGCCCACCCGCTGCGTCGCTATCAACGTAGCAGAGGGCACTATGTCGAGATCGCTGAAGCCCCAGACCTCTCTTTGAATCTCTTCGGTCTCGTGGTACTCGGCTTCCGTCTCGGCATCGCGAATATAGAAACTGCGATTGCCAACGCTCCATCTCATCATATAAGGATTAATGTATAACCGTATCTGAAAGCCGTGACAAGTTCTGAGTTTGAAATTCCTTATCGCGGTTTACTCGCTGCGCTATTATCGTATAGAATTTAGCTGCTCGAATTGCCTCTGGAACTTTAATAGATGGGGGATGTTTCAGAGAGCGTCTGTAAGAATTCGGTTGTGGACTGCAATGGTCCTGGTTCCCGCTGTCGAAATCAAAATGGAGAATCATTAAATTATGGCTACCACCACTCACACGCCAGACTTCGCAACCCCGACGACAGGTGATCTGCAGAAACATCCGCCAGGTTTGTACGTGCTGTTTGCCACAGAGATGTGGGAGCGCTTCAGCTTCTACTCGATGCTAGCGATGTTCGCCCTCTACATGCGCGACACGACAGGCCAGGGATTCCGCTGGTCGATTGATGATACGCAGGCGCTCGTCTCAAACTACCTGATGTTCGTATACGCCTCGCCAATCATCGGCGGCTGGATCGCGGACAAGAAGATCGGCTATCGCAAGGCAGTAATGATAGGCGGATTCTTCTTCATGGCAGGCCACTTGTTACTCTCCTTCCAGTCAATGGTTGCTGTTTACTCTGCGCTCACCTGTCTGGTCATCGGCAACGGGTTCTTCAAGCCAAATGTTTCAGCGATGGTGGGCAACCTCTATCCGGAAGGCAGCCATCTCAAAGACCGCGCCTACAACATTTTTTACATGGGCATCAACGTCGGCGCATTCCTCGCGCCGGTAGTCATGGAGTTCGTGCAGGGTCGCTGGGGCTACCATCCGGCGTTCGCCCTTGCCGCTGTCGGCATGCTCTTCTCGGTCCTGATCCTCTGGAAGTTTAAGAGGCACGTCGAGGCGGCAGACCGCCCCGGCAGCAGAAGCCCAAAGACAGCCGCCGACACCGCCGCTGTCGCCGTCGACGCCCCGCCCACCGGCATCAGCCACCAGAATCCGATTGACGCTGTGCCCGACTGGAAGAGGGTCGGCGCGCTGATCGTTATCTTCCTCATAGTCATCGTCTTCTGGATGGTCTTCCATCAGAACAGCACGACCATTACCTACTGGGGAGATGAGAACACCGACTGGCAAGTATCCGGAATCATTTCCAACTCGATCAACCCGGGGTGGGTGCTCGTGCTGACGTTCCCGCTCGTCTTCTTCTGGCGGTGGCTTGATAAGAAGGGGCTGGAGCCGCGCACGCCGACGAAGATGGTCATCGGAATGGTGATGACCGCGCTCGCCTTCTTCATTTTCTTCATTGCTGCCAAGATCGGTGAGGGGTCGCTTGCGCCGGGTGCTGGCCCGTATGACTACAAGATGTCGCCGCTTTGGCTGCTAGGGGCTTATGCCGTGCTTACGCTGGGCGAGCTGATGTTATCGCCGATGGGCCTCTCGCTCGTCTCGAAAGTCGCGCCCGTTCGGATGCGCGGCCTGATGATGGGAGGGTGGTTTGTCGCCACGGCCATCGGCAATAAGCTCACTCAGATCGGCGAGCTGTGGGACGACTGGCTGCATTCGACCTTCTGGCTGTTGCTGAGCATAGCGGCCCTCGTTATGGCATTCGTGCTGTTAATGCTGCTCAAGCCGCTCAAGAAGGCGATGCCCGGAGTCTGATCGTCGTTCGGCTCGATCTAAATCATCGCGCAGCCCGTCGCGCGCGAACAGTGGGCGGCCTCGAATTGGCCGCCCATATTGTCAGAGGCAAGCTTTCAACAGTCTTGCAAGGCCCTGAACAGAAGCGAAAAAATCTGATTGTGGAGGACCGATGCTTAACCCCCGAAAAATATTCAAGCCCATCTTTGCGCTCTTTTTGATTGCTTTCCTTACCGCGCCGCAGGCAGCGGCGCTTGCCGGTCAAAAAGCGTCAGCCTCCGGCGCGGTGGCGAGCGAGCCGAACGGCAAGTTCGAACTCACGATAGACAACATAATGCGCGGGCCCGGGCTGGTGGGTTATGAGCCGCGCGCCGTCCGCTGGTCCGCAGACAGCCAGCGCATCTATTTTCAGTGGAAGCGGGTCGATGAGCCCAGGGAAAAAGATTTCGACACCTATGTCGTGGGCCGCGATGGCGCGGGGCTTAAGAAGCTCACGGAAGAAGAGGCTAAGAACGCGCCCCCCACTGGCGGCGAGCTGTCGAAAGACAAGAAGCTCACTCTCTTTACTGAAGACGGCGATCTGTTCATCTACGACCACGCTTCGGGGCAGCGGCGGCAGATCACTCGCACGACCGACGTTGAAACTAACGCTCGTTTCACCCGCGACCAGCGCCGCGTCTACTTCACGCGCTCGAACAACCTCTTCGTGCTGTCGCTCGACACGGGCTCGCTCGTTCAGATGACGGACATACGCGCCGCCGGGGCCGCGCCCTCGACGGCTGGAACAGGCTCTGGCGGCCAATTTGGAGGCGGCCAGCAGGCGCGCGCGGCTGCGAGCGCGCAGCGCGGCACCGACAGCCAGGAGTTTATCAAGAAAGAGGAGCGCGATCTGCTTGACGTGGTAAAGCGGCGAGCCGAAAAGCGCGAGGCGGACGAGCAGAAACGTAAGCGCGACAACCCGCGCAAGCCGTTTCAACTCGCCCCCCGCCAGTCGGTCGTCAGCCTTCAGCTCACTCCAGACGAGAGCGCCGTCATAGCGACCGTTATCGAAGCGGGCGAGGGCGCGAAAAATACCATAGTGCCTAACTACGTGACGGAGACTGCCTACTCGGAAGACATTCCGAGCCGGACAAAGGTGGGCGACTCTCAATCGCGCTCACGCCTTGCGGCGCTATCGGTCGCCAGCGGCGACGTGAAGTGGGTAGATCACGGCCAGAAGCAGGTGGCCCCGCGCACAGAGACGCGCACCGAGCGGACTACGGGCGAAACCGCCGTCCGCAGCGACGCGACGCAGACTCAACAGCAATCCGCCGCGCAGACCGCCGAGCGGCGCGAGGGCCAGACAGACGCAGCGCGAGCGGCCGCCGAGCAGCGCGAGCGCGACGTTCAACTCTTCCAACCGCTCTGGAGCGAAGACGGCACGAAGGCCGTCATGCTGGCTCGCTCTGCCGACAACAAAGACCGCTGGATACTCGCGCTCGACCCGGCTACCGGAAAGACGCGGCCCATAGTGACGTTGCACGACGACGCGTGGATAGATGGGCCGGGCGCGTTCACAATCGGATGGATGCGGGACAACCAGCACATCTATTTTCAATCCGAGCGCGACGGGTACGCGCACCTCTACACCGTTTCTTTCGACGGCGGCGAGCCGCGCCAGCTTACTTCGGGCAAGTGGGAAGTGACGGGCGTTCAGATGTCGGACGACAAGACGCGTTTCTTCCTCACGACGAGCGAAGTTCACCCGGGCGAGCGTCACCTTTACATGATGAGCGAAGGCGGCGGCGAGCGGACTAAGATCACATCAAGCCCGGGCAATAACCAGGCGTTCGTCTCGCCCGACGAACGGGCGCTTGCGCTGATCTATTCATACAGCAATCGGCCGCCCGAGATATACGTTCAGGAGATGCGCGCAGGCGCAAGCGCGGTCAAAGTGACTTCATCGCCCGCGCCCGAATTCTGGAACTACAAATGGATAGAGCCCGAGATCGTTACCTTCACGGCGCGCGATGGCGCCAGCGTCTATGCGCGGCTCTATAAGCCGAAGACGTTCAAGCGCGGAGGCCCGGCGGTCATCTTCGTGCACGGCGCGGGCTACTTGCAGAACGTGCATCGCTGGTGGTCGAACTATTTCCGCGAGTACATGTTCCATCACCTGTTGATGGAGAACGGGTACATGGTCATTGACGTCGATTACAGAGCTTCAGCGGGGTACGGGCGCGACTGGCGAACGGGAATCTACCGCCACATGGGCGGCAAAGATTTGCAGGATCACGTAGACGCGGCGCGCTGGCTGGTGAGCGCGCACGGCGTGGACCCGAAGCGTATAGGGATTTACGGCGGGAGCTACGGCGGGTTCATCACCCTGATGGCATTGTTTACTGAGCCCGACGTTTTTGCGGCAGGCGCAGCGCTGCGCCCCGTGACGGACTGGGCGCATTATAATCATCCTTACACGTCTAACATACTGAACACGCCGCAGCGCGATACGGAGGCTTACAAGCGGTCTTCACCTATCTATTTCGCTCAGAATTTGAAAGGCGCTTTATTGATCTGCCACGGCATGGTCGATACGAACGTTCATTTCCAGGATTCCGTGCGGCTGGTGCAGCGGCTAATAGAGCTTCGCAAAGAGAACTGGGAGTTGGCCGTCTATCCGGTTGAAGATCACGGGTTCGTAGAACCCACTAGCTGGGCCGACGAGTACAAGCGGATATTCAAACTGTTTTCGAGATTACACCCTGATTCTGAATCAACTCAGCGGAAACAGGCGAACGCGAAACAGAGACAGTAGAGAAAAACTTGCCTGCCTCTCTCCGCGCGGAGAGAGGCAGGCCGACACTATTTCGATACTTGTTCGACTTTGCTGTTGACGATATCAATCTTGACCGTTCCGGTTTTCCCATTCTTGAACGTCAAATCTATCGTCCGCGTCATCGCGACCTCTGTCACGCCCTGCAACCGCAGCCCTGTCAGCGTCACCACCCCGTCTTTCTTCTGGACGGTAAGTTTCCTGTCCTTATACTTGGCGCCCTCCAGCTCTCCCAGCCCGTCGCCTTCAAGCACAACTTCGTCGGCGTTCACGACCACACGCTCTGTCGCTTGAATAGGTTTGGGCGGCTTTATCTCAATCGAAGGGATTGCGACCATGAACGGGCGTTCACCATATCGTTGTAGTACTAGATGCTTATGTGCCTTGATCTGATCGAGGGTGAGCGTCACGGTGCGCAGCGTGTCTTGGTCCGCCGTGCGCCCCCCGATATTTTCCGGCTTGCCAAGTTTTGGGACAATGACTTGTATATCATTCAGGCGGTTGCCCTGGAGCAGAAACATAACTTTTTCCTTATCTTGCTCAATGGGTGTCAGCCGTTCCGTGCGGCTCAAAAAATCGAAGCCGTCGAGCCTGGTTCTGGCTTCATAGCGGCAGGGGCGAGGCGGGTCCCCAGGGCAGACCTTGCGAATTGGCGCGAAAAGCGGCTTGACTATTATTTCGGGGCTGGCGATCAACAGCGCAGTCGGGACGACTGCCGAAAGCGTCCTCTTCTCCTTGTCTCGTTGAAGCGGCGCATCCGAATAGCCAAAAACCTTTCCGCCGATCACCATCACCAGTGGAGGATTGTTCCCTATGAAGTGTTCGCCGTAGGCTAACCCTAATGTCACCTGGCTGTTCGCATCATCGACGGTCGTGACGTGGCTACTGACAATTTGCGGCAACGGGCTGTCGATCAGCATATTGTTTGTGAATGTCTTATGTTCGATTTTAAGCTCGACTTCCGTGCCGTCGTGTGAAACAAGGGCGACTTTCTTTGTCGCCAGATCGGATGCCGAGGCTATGAAACGAATGCCGGAATAATCTCTAACAACCTCGGGGGCCGCCGCCCCCATACGCACGAATGTTCCGGGCAAGAAATGGCCTCTGAGCCGGACCAGGATTTGCCCGTTGCCGATGTCCTCAAGGCTGGAAGCGTCGAAAGAATGCGGCTGCAATTGTTTGTATCGCGGTATTTCAAAGGGAGAGAATTCTTTTAAAGAGTTTGGGATGATCTCTTTAAGGACTCCCTTCTTGCGATCATACT
The DNA here is from genome assembly GCA_036277095.1 of Blastocatellia bacterium. Taxonomy (GTDB): domain Bacteria; phylum Acidobacteriota; class Blastocatellia; order UBA7656; family UBA7656; genus DASUNP01. The sequence continues at coordinate 124,453 of DASUNP010000104.1, read as the reverse complement.
TACGCCAGTAGGTTCGTATGTGGACCTTTCCGATCTCACCTACTTCGGGATCGGGTGCCGTTGGAAAGGCGATCTGCACGAAAGTATGCTTCTGCCCGGCTTTTACGAAATCACGGCCCAGGACAGGGCGAAACTGCCACAGAAAGCCGGTTCTTCCGGCGGTTTCGGGTTGAAACGACAACGCCAGCGTATCTTGATCCTGAACCAGGTAGTGCGTCTTGTGCCCTCGCAGCCAGGACCCGCCCACGCCTACAACCTGCGTGACCACGCCGCCTTGAATGGATGTGCTCTTGTCGGTGATCGTGGCGACGTTGTAGGTCTTCTCCCTCGGAAGCAGAGCAGTAATCGCCGGTGGCTCTCCTGCTCCGACATCTTCACCTGTTTGAACCTCGACCTCGACGATGGCGACCGCTTCCTTGTGTCGCTTATCCGGAATAATAGTGATGGGAAAACCGAGCGTCGTTTTCGTCTTCACGTATAGCGGGTTAGACGACGCGTCAGTCTTTACAAAGTAATCCGATAGCGAGCCTCCCACCAACAGCCGCAGGTTGGCGACCTCGAAGCTCAGTTGCATCTGTTCGTTCAGTATGTCGGATGCCGATACGTTGAAGCTGGAGGGCAGCGATGTTGTCGCCGGGGGCGCAGTCGCCGTGGGAGGATTCGCTTGCGCAAGCGTCAAAGTCTCTTCCGTGCCCGCAGCCGTAGTCTTGGTCTGAACGCCGGGCAACGAAGGACCCTGCACGTTAAATCCGACGCTTGAAATCCTCTGTTCTGCGCCCGTCACCGCGCCGAGCCGTTTTGCGATCTCGCCCCCGTCGAGAAGCCTCACAAGCGCCAGCCTGTTTTCGGTCTCTTCGAGCATCTTCTGAAGCAGCGCGTCATCAAAGACTTTTGGCTCGCCCACCAGGATGCCATTTTGCAAGCGGTCACGCCTCTCGATTTTCTTCTCGTTTGAGGTCTGTTTATTGGATAAAGGAGCAGGCGGCGGGCCGATGCTGGCGACCGGCAGCGGCTGAGACGCAACGGCACAGGCTGTTGTGAGGAGAAGGATGAAGTAGCGCAACAGATGATTTTTCATTTCTGTTTCTTGCCTCCTTTACGGGCTGTTCGCTTCGCGCTTTTCTTTGCGCCGGATTTTGCGGCCTTCGTTGCTGCTCGCTTTGTCCCTGCTTTCTTAGCTGTGGATTTCTTAGCTGCGGATTTTGCGGATGCTTTTCTTCCTTTTTTCGCGGCTTTCCTTGCGCTGACTTTTATTGCTGTTCTGGCTGCCGCACCATGATGTATGGTTGACATAAATAGCACGGGCACAGTCCCTATAACTCCAGTCTCTCCGGTTATAGTGACCGTCTCGTCGTCTACAAAACCGCCTGCCACCAGTGCGCTTCTAGCTGCAAGAATCGGATTGATATCCTGTCGCAGCGCCAGCCTTACGCTCGCGGCCGACAGTGGGGGGGTAGTATTCCGAATTCTTGCAATTAAATCGGTGATTGATAGAGTTCCTGTCCACTCCATAGGGGCTTTCCTCCTTAGCAGGCACGCCTGCCGGTTGATTACGGTCGAAGGACCGAGATATGCGATTGTTGATCGAACCGATTCTGAAGAGCCGTATGGTCGTTCTTACCAACGGGGCACGGATTATACGCGAGTCGTCAATCGGTGACAATAAGCTTCCGAAACGAAGCCATTGTAATCTTCTTCTTCCCCGATGCAGACACGGCCCAGTTTCTAGAACCGTTATCATGATTATTATGGTCAATATCGCAGAAGTATTACCTGGAGTCTTAGGCTTCGATTTATTTATCAGGTCATCTTTAGTATCATTAAAGTAACTAATGTGAAGAGGTGTTAGCGCGATGAAGTGTCCGATCTGCGGAAAGCCGACCGTGTGGAAAGATAATCCCGACCGCCCGTTTTGCTCCGAGCGGTGCCGCACCATCGACCTGGGCAACTGGGCTTCGGAAGATTACCACGTGACGCTGCCGCTCACCGATGTCGAAGAAACGATCGAGCAGCAGAAAGACTGAAAGTTCAACCGCTTGTTGGAGGCAGGTAATGTCAGCTCACGATACTGCGCCGAAAGAGAGTTTGTGGACGCCCTGGCGAGTAATCGCCACAGCAATCACAGCCGCTATGATAGCCGTCTTCGGCTACACGTCTTGCGGGTTCCACTCGGAAGAAAGCGGCGAGTCAAACCTGGTGCTGCCGGGTGCGGCGGCGGCTGGCGACACGGACAAGAAGATGCCTGCTGATTTCGAAGTGCCTACGATCGATGGCGGCGCGCTGAAGCTGTCTGAGTATCGCGGCAAAGTGCTTGTAGTCGATTTCTGGGCGACGTGGTGCGGGCCTTGCCGCCAGGAGATTCCTCAACTGGTGCGCATCATCAAACAGAACCGCGAGCGCGGTGTCGAGATAGTCGGCCTCCACATCGATGACCGAGGGCGTTCTACGCCGGAAGAGATTCGCCGCTTTATACAGCAGTACAGCATCAATTACCCAATAGGAATGGCGAGCCACGATATGTTCACGGCCTACCTGGGCACCGTAGAAGACACGATCCCGCAAACTCTCGTCTTTGACCGAAAGGGCCGGCTCGTAAAACACTTCGTCGGTTACAGCCAGTCTCACGCCCGCGCGCTCGATGAAGCGGTCAACCTCGCGCTCGCAGGCTCATAAAGAGATTTGAGATTTGAAATTTCAGATATCCATTCTCGATTTATCATGCGCAGAGCGAAAATAGTAGCCACGATCGGCCCGGCCACAGAGTCGGAAGATAAGCTGCGAGCTTTAATGCTCGCGGGGCTCGATGTCGCGCGCATAAACATGTCGCACGGCCAGCGGGAGCATCACGGCGAGGTGATCGACCGCATACGGCGCGTGGCCAAAGATTTGAAAAAGCCCGTCGCGGTGATGATGGACCTCTCAGGCCCCAAGATTCGCACGGGCAAGATTCGCGCGGGCGAGGTGACGCTCGAAGAGGGCGACGAGGTCCGAATCACTACCGACGAGATCGAAGGCGATGCCTCGCGCTTTTCGGCTAACTACCCGCTTTTGCCGCGCGAGGTCAAAGCAAATGACCGCCTGTTGATAAACGACGGCGAGATAGAGCTTCAAGTCACGGGCACGACTTCTACAGAGGTAGTCGCGCGCGTGATTCACGGCGGCGCGCTCGGCTCGCACAAAGGCATAAACCTGCCCGGCGCTCACATCTCTATCCCCTCGATCACGGAGAAGGATGTCGCCGACCTGCGGTTCGGCATCTCTCGCGATGTCGATATCGTGGCGCAGTCGTTCGTGCGCAGCGCAGACGATTCCCGCCGCGCGCGGGAGCTGATAAGCGACCTGGGCGGCAACGCAAAGCTAATCGCCAAGATCGAGAAGCCCGAAGCCATAGACGACCTCCAAAATATTATCGACACTGCGGACGGCGTTATGGTCGCGCGCGGAGACCTCGCCGTTGAGACTTCTACCGAGCGCGTGCCCGTGCTTCAAAAGCAGATAATCGCCGCCGCGCTCCAGGCCGAAAAGCGTGTCATCACCGCCACGCAGATGCTCCAATCGATGATCGAAAACCCAAGGCCCACGCGCGCCGAAGCCTCGGACGTTTCAAACGCCATACTCGACGGGTCGGACGCCGTGATGCTCTCGGGCGAGACCGCCGTCGGGCGCTTCCCGGTCGAATCGATATTGATGATGGACCGCATCATACGCGCGACCGAAGAGATGACGACTCCTGCGATGACCGTGATGAGGGAGTCGCTTTTCGGTCGCCGCTCGGGCTCCTACGGGCGCGCGATTGCCGAAGCCGCGGTCTTTGCGGCCGAAGAGATCGGCTGCCGCTTGATCGTCGTCATCAGCCGCAGCGGTCACATGGCCGGGCGCATCGCTTCGCTCAGACCGCGCCAGCGCATCGTCGCGTTGACGACGATCGAAAAAAGCTATCGCCAGATGGCGCTGCTCTGGGGGATAGAGCCTTACCTGTTTGCCGGCGAGGCTTCAGAGCAGAGCACGCTTTTCGAGCAGGCCGATCGCCTGCTGTTAGATTCCCGCTTGGCCGAGCGCGGCGAAAGCGTGGTCGTGATGGCGGGCCGTGTCGATGACATAGTCATCTCGCATTCGATGAAGCTCCACCGCGTCGGCGACCTCGTCCACGCCTCTTGAACCTCTGCCCTAATTTGCATTTCTTGACTTCGAGCGCCGGACGGCGCGCGACTTTACAAGCAGCCTGTGACTCTCTACGATTTTTCAGAGATGTCTCAAACCCGATCTGTTGAAGAAGGGAAGGGAAGCGCAGGGCGCGGTGTGCATATAAAGTCGCTCGCTTCGCGTTCGTTCAAGCTCTTCAAACGCCGCCCCTCAACTCGCACGGTAATCAAGATCGCGATCCTTATCGCAGCCGCGATGGCGGCCCTGTTCCGGCTGCCCTCTGGCTTGATAGAGCGTTTCTACTCAAACGGTCTTTATCCCTGGTTGCAATCCTGGCTCACGCCTTTCGCGAACCTCCTGCCGTTCGCGTTGATAGATGCGTTGCTCATCGCGCTCGCAGTAGGCTTTCCGATCTGGTGGACGGTCCGCATTCGCAAGGCGGGGCGCGGTCGTCGCAAGCGCGCGGTCGCGTCTCTCGCGCTCAACAGCCTGGTGCTCGTCGGAGCGATCTTCTTGAGCTTTCAACTGCTCTGGGGATTCAACTATATGCGCGAGCCTTTGACTTACAAGCTCGAATACGATCAGCAGCGCATCACGCCGCAGTCAGAGCTTGAGATGATTCGCCGCACTGTAGAGCAGCTCAATCTGGAGACGATAGATGCGCATTCAAACTCGTGGGGCGACTCGCGCGAGCTTCGCCGGATGTTGGAACCTTCTTTTGACGAGACTTTGGCGATGATGGGAAACGGCTGGAAAATCGCGACGGCCATCCCCAAAAAGACATTGCTCGATCGTTACCTGGGCGCGACAGGCGTCGACGGATTCACGAACCCGTTCGGGCACGAAGTCCTGCTCAATTCTGATCTGCTATCGTTTGAAAAACCTTTCACGCTCGCTCACGAGTGGGCCCACCTGGCCGGTTACGCCGACGAATCTGAAGCCAACTTTGTAGCCTTCTTAACATGCGTCCGGTCAGATCTGCCGTCCGTGCGTTACTCGGGCTGGCTGGCCCTCTACTCTTACCTCTCAAGCGTCCGCCGCGCGCGGAGCAGTGATGAAGGATTCGCCGCCGCTATCCCCGCGCTAGCGCCGGAAGTCAAAGCGGATCTGCGAGCCATGATCGAGCGGTCACAGAAGCGGTTAAGTCCCACGCTCAGCCGCGCGCAGGGAGAAGTCTATGACCGTTACCTTAAAGCCAACCGCGTCGAAGCGGGAATAGAAAGCTACAGCCTGATGGTGAGGCTGATGCTCGGCACGCGATTCGATGACGGCTGGGTCCCCGCCCGGCGCAACCAACAAACAGATTAGTGATCTCAACGAGAAACTTCTAAGGAGGAATCCATGTCAATTGCAAAAGTAACTGAGATTATCGCTTCATCAAACATAAGCTTCGAGGATGCCCTTCAACAGGGTATTCAACGGGCAGATAAGACGCTGGAGAATGTCAAAGGCGCCTGGATTAAAAGCCACAAGGTTGTGATAGAAGGCGGCAAGATCGTAGAGTATCGCGTCGTCATGAAAGTCTCGTTCGTCCTGAATGACTGACGACGGGCTCGCTTGATCCTGCGTAGAGAGCCGGGCCGAATGATCCGGTTGCTCGAATTACTCAACTTCAATCTGCGGCATATAGGTATCCTTGTGCAAACGTCTGCTTAAGCGTAGCATTCGAATGTCAAAGGTAAGAGTCGATCAAGATTAGAGAGATTCGCAAAAAGCTTATTGCTGATACTCTCGTTGCTGGGCGCAATCTTGCTGTTGTTCATATAGCGCAAGTTTAAAAAACCAAGCACGGCTTGAGCCTTGAAGCGAAGCGGCTCGATCCAGCCGGGATAAGAATTAGTATTGAAATTGTCAGACGTGGGCGCGCTCGAAGTTTGATAAGAAGGGGGTAGAAAATGAGTTTTGAAGGAATCTTAAATCAGGCTCTCAATGTCGATACGATCAGCCAGATGAGTCAAACTCTTGGGACGGACGAAGGCACGACGAGCAATGCCGTGCAGGCGGCATTGCCTCTGCTGCTCGGCGCTATGACGCAAAACAGCACAAGCCCCGAAGGCAGCTCATCGCTGCTGTCGGCGCTCGACAAAGATCACGATGGCAGCATCCTGAATGATCTGGGCGGGTTCCTCGGAGGCTACGAATCGGGACCCGGCGGAGGCATTCTCGGCCATGTTTTTGGCGACAGAGTGGGAGCGGCTCAAAACACCGTGAGCCAGGCTAGCGGAATGGACCTCGGACGCGTACTACAACTGCTGACGATGCTGGCTCCAATCGTGATGGGCGCGCTAGGCAAAACGCGACGACAGGGCGAGGTTGACGAGAACTCATTGCCCGATATGCTCGGAGGGGCGACCAGGCAGACGGCGTCGAATTCGCCTCTTTCCGATATTCTGTCAGGAATGCTCGACAGCAACCGCGACGGCTCTTCGCTTGACGACATACTGAGAATGGCGGGGGGGCTTCTCAACCGGCGCGGGAACTGAGTCTTACCAGCAGAAAAACCTGACCACAAAGGCACAAAGCCAGGGAGATTATCGTTAAAGATACTCTTCCTGTCTTTGCGATTAATCTGAACAATCACGGCGGCCCGAAAAGTAGTCACCCCTTTTTAGCTAAGTTCGGCTGAGTGCTTTAGAATGACTTTAATATTGATTCTGTTGCACTTGCCGAACTCAGCTTTTATTGTTGAGTATTGCCGAGATTTGGCTTGTTTCGCTTAGTTGGCATACCATTGGCACACCGGAATTCAGATTTTCTTATGCGACCAAAATCTTTGAATAAAAAGTAATATTCTTAACGTCTATTGTGAAATGGGGATCAGCTCAACCCACATCTCGGTTATAAGAAAAGAAGCTTGGTAGCTTGGTTCTCGGGCTTCAGTTAGAGAGTAATAAAGACTACTCGCTCAATACTTTAGCTATGACCCAGAACTTCGAGGTTACAAAAGAGGGAATCAAGCTGTCGTATGTGCGCTTTTTGTCAGACAGCGCCGCAGGATACATTCTACTTCTGCTGGTTGGAATTGCTTTTTCTCTAAGGCTCCCCATGCCTTTTGTCGGCACAACCTGGTTGAAAGTTATTCCGGCTCATTTAAATCCAGAAGATAAGGTCTTCTTGTTCTTTATATCTTTCCTCATCGCTACTCCTCTAGGCCTGACACTCAACGGTATTAGTTGGTTCTTACTTGGCGCATTACACGTCTGGCTGCTCAGTATTTGGGGAAAGCCGCTAATAATAGACGCACCTAATAACAATCAGGCTTCATCCATTGAAGAAATGAGATTGTTTATTAATGTAGCATTGTTTTTTGTAGCATCGTTTCTTATTACTGGTACGGAAAGATCATACCATGCTGACAAAACCATTCACTTTTTCCGGTTAGGGTCTACCCGTACTAAGCGGCTTTATGAACAGGCAAATTACTATGAGGAATTACTCAGTATCTACTTTCCATCTTATTATGCCCAGGTAGAGCCTGTTCGCGGACTAAGGCGTTTTATTCGCAGTCTGTCGTTTCTTGCATTGATTGTTTTAATCTACTCCTTTTTTACGGTTCGTAACGCTCAGACTGGGTATCTGGCCCTGTTTGTTTTCGGCACGCTTCTTTTATTCAACTCGCTTTTAGAATATTACCAGTGCTTGAAGATTCTTTTTATGACTTACACTTTGTCATCAGATCTTCATTCGAGTAATCCATCTCGTGATCAAATTGTAGGGAATCTAATAGGCTTGAGTACGAGGCTACGCTCCATCGAATGATGGGAGCAATCTGTTTTGTATGGCCCAATGCTGCTTGGCCTAAAATATTTGGATACTTAGGCACTGGAACACGAATCTAATGATCCGACTTAGCAAGATCAGTCTTCTCATTCATCTGGAGGGTAAATAAATATGGACTACGGTGATACTGTAAATCTTCCTCACACTACATTCCCGATGCGGGCGGACCTGCTTCAGCGACAGGAAAAAATGCTGCGCCAGTGGCAGGCACAGGACATCTATCGCTCTATCCTTGAAGACCGTCGCGACGCCCGGCCCTTCATCATTCACGATGGCCCTCCTTATGCTTCGGGACAAGTGCATGTCGGTATAGGAATGAACAAGGTCCTCAAAGATATTATTGTCAAGTACTACACGATGAATGACCGCCGCGTTCCGTTCGTCCCTGGATGGGATTGTCACGGGCTACCAATAGAACTGGAGGTGCTCAAGGAATCACGCCCCAGCGCGGAGAGTCTTTCTGTAACTGAAATCCGTTCTCTGTGTGAGAGGTATGCACTTCGCTACGTCCGCGAGCAAAAGCGTCAATTTCAACTGCTCGGCACTTTCGCCGACTGGGACAGACCTTACCTGACTATGAATCCCTCCTACGAAGCAGGAGTCTTAACGATCTTTTTCGATTTGGTAGAGAAGGGCTACATCTATCGTGATCTTCGCCCCATCAGTTGGTGTTGCTCGTGCCGTACCGCTTTGGCAGAAGCCGAAGTCGAGTATCACACGATGAAGGGACGCTCACTATGGATACACTTCGACGGTGGGGCAGCGCTGGCGAAGCTTTGCGGCGCGGCTGAAGACATATCCTGTTCATTGTTGGTGTGGACTACTACTGCCTGGAGCATACCGGGCAATGTAGCCGTCGCGGCTCACCCGGAATTCGCTTATGGCGCGTTCGCTTACACCGACAGCGGCGGCGTAAATCGCGTTGCCGTCATACTCGATTCACTCGCCTCTACGGCATTCGAGGCAATTGGAGTCCCACAATTCAGCAAGATTGCGACCATTGAAGCGAAAGCGCTCGAAAGCTTGACTGTTGCGCATCCCCTTTTTGCCCGCCGCGTACCCGTCGTTCTTGCCGATTACATCATGGATGATTCAGGAAGCGGACTGGTTCACATAGCGCCGGGGCATGGGCTGGACGACTTTAATGTAGGTCGCGAATACGGACTGGATGTTTCTAGCCCGCTCGACGCAGAGGGTAGGTTCAACTCGCAGGCGGGTGAGCTTAACAGAATGAGCCTGGCCGATGGAGAGCAAGCGATTATTGAGTTGATGAAGAGCCGTGGTTCGCTTGCCTCACTCGGAGAAATTGAGCACGAGTATCCGCATTGCTGGCGCTGTTCAAGTCCGCTCATCACGCGAGCGACCGAACAATGGTTTGTCAATATTGACCATAGCGAAAAACCCGATGGCATGACATTGCGCCAGAAGGCGCTGCTGGAGATACAGGTCGTCAGTTGGTTGCCGACGAACTCGCAAGATCGCATACGAGGTATGATTGAGAATCGCCCTGACTGGTGCATCTCGCGCCAGCGGTTCTGGGGTGTGCCGATTCCGGCATTCATTTGTCGCGGCTGCGGCAAGGCAATCCTCGATTCTGAAGCGATCAAGAAAGTCCGCGACATAGTTGCCACAGAAGGAAGCGTAGCCTGGTTTGAAAAAACAGTTGTAGAGCTTCTGCCTGCCGGATTCAAGTGTCCATCATGCGAAGGGCATGATTTTGATAAGGACACAAACATTCTGGACGTTTGGTTCGAGAGCGGAACAAGCTGGCAGCCGATGCTTATAGCGGACCATCGGTTGAGCTTTCCGGCTGACCTCTACGTCGAAGGGAGCGATCAACATCGAGGATGGTTTCAGCTCTCGCTGCTTCCCGCGCTTGTGAGCCGAGGCAAAGCTCCTTATCGAACGGTGCTGACTCATGGATTCGTGCTTAATGAAAAGCGGGAGCGAATGAGCCGCTCTGGTGGCGATTTCGTATCGCTCGAAGACGCGCTCAAGAAGATTCCCGCCGATATTATAAGGCTTTACTTCTCATCGCTGGACACGACAACCGACATTCCTTTGTCGCTAGATACATTTCACGCAGTCGAGCCAATGTATCGCACGCTCCGTAATACTTTTCGATTCCTCCTTGGAAACCTCTATGACTTCGCTCCGCGAGAAGACGCCGTTCACCTCGACGACCTTCAACCGCTCGATCTCTGGGCGTTGTGCCGCTTTCATAAACTGATTTCAGAGGTGAGCGAAGATTATAGCGCGTATCGCTTCTACGCGGCCACTCGGCGCATCCACGATTTCTGTAACGAAGATTTGAGCAAGCTCTACTTCGATGCGCTCAAAGACCGTCTTTACTGCGAGGCTCCCGCGACTGAGACACGTCGTTCAGCGCAGACAGCCCTTCATTCGATATTGATGGGGTTAGTGAAGCTTCTCGCTCCGGTGCTGCCATATACTTGCGACGAGGTGTGGTCTTTGACCCCCGGCCATGCTGACTGCCCAAGCGTACACCTGAGCCGCTGGCCCAAAGCCGATGAGCAGCTCCTTCACAGCAAGCGCAGTCAGAATACCGAAGATACTTATTCGAGCTGGCTTCATCTTCGTCATGCTTTCGGCGTCGCTCTAGAAAATCTTCGCGAGAACAAAACCATTGGCGGCAACGCGGAAGCGCTGGTGCGCCTGCACGTGAAAGATGGGATAAAAAGCCTGCTTGGCGTCGCAACCCGCGCAGACCTCCGCGATTTCCTGATCGTATCTGATGTCATCGTAGAGCAATCGTCAGATGGGCTTGAGCCGGTTAACGGGCTTGAAGGCGTTTTTATGAACGTCTCTGTTTCCCCTCACCCGGCCTGCGCGAGGTGCCGCAGGCATGACGTGACGTGCGGACGAAACCCGAAGCAACCTGATTTGTGCTCGCGATGTATTGAAGCATTGCGGCTGCGCGAGAAAGTTATTCTCACATCTCCGCCGGGCGCGGCGTCTGTCTCGCCTGAAGTTCGGCCCGCCGCCCTCGCGAAATTGCTACGAGCGCGTGATGTGCGAAAGGTAGCTCTCCTCAACGAGGATGGCCGCTGCATAGCCTACGCGCTTCACTCTCCATCGCAAGATGTCAGGCCATTTGAAGAGCTACAGCCGCTTGCTGATTACATCAACGACTCTCCTGACTTTCGAGATCACGCGGCGCTGCTGCTCGGACTCGGAGAGCATACGGACGTGCTGTTCGGCATTGGCATACATCATCTCAACTACGGTACGCCGCTCGGAGGCACGCGCGAGTGGGCTTATCCGAGGGTGCGAGACATGCTCGACAATCTACTGCGTTTGTCCTGGGGAATGTCTGTGAAGAACGCTGTAGCAGAATTGCCGCACGGAGGGGGCAAATCGATCATAGACACCTGCGGCTGGGATTTGAAAGTCCATCGCGAGTTCCGGCGCGAGATATACCGCGACTTCGGCCAGTTCAACGCGACGCTGTTCGGTCGCTACATCTGCGCGGAAGACGTTAACAACACAAATGCAGATACGCGCGAGATGTTATCTGCCTGTAGGCATGTGATGTGCCTGTCGCAAGGAGTGAGCGGAAGCGGCAACCCGAGTCGCTTCACCGCGCTCGCGGGTTGGGCCGCTGCTAAAGCGGGATGGAAGTTCTTGACAGGCACATCTTCATTTGAAGGATTAACCATCGCGCTTCAAGGTGCTGGCAACGTAGGACGCAACATTGCGGCAATACTGATCGAGGCAGATCCGGGCATTAGTAAGATACTGATAGCCGACCGCGACCCTGAGCAAATTCGAGTCATCCGTAATCTGCTTTTGAAGCAGGGCAAAGAAGAGCTGCTCGAAATCGTCAGCTCAAAGGACCCAACAGACAAAGGCATAGCAACCGCTTCTTATGAAGAGCGAGAAGACGAGGAGGGCAAAGAGTATATATTGTACGCGCCGTGCGACATTCTGATTCCGGTCGCGGTCGGTAATGTGATTAATCCCGCGAACGTTCCGATGCTCAAGTGCAGATTGATTCTGCCAATCGCGAATAACATCTACAGCGACAACGACGCAGTTGCTCAAGCATTATTTGATCGAGAGATCGTTGACGTAGTGGAAAACAACGTCAATTGGGGAGGCGCGATGGCGGCGGCAAGCGAGCTTTTGGGCTACGATGAAGAGAACGTCACAAGAGCTTGCATTGAGGCGTTTGACAGAACGCTCCGACTTCTTGAGCAGTCGCGCGAGGAGAATTGCCCCCCCTGGCAGATCATCAAAGACAGAGCGAGCGAACGAATATTCAATAGAGTACATCCCGCGATTGAAGCCGCTCGCGGATACAGATTCATCGGAGACGTGAGCAAGGATTTCGCGACATGGATAAAAGAGAAGTGGCTGCGAAACATCGTCGACGTAGACCCCGATAAATTCGCCGAGTACTCCGTCGAGTTGGCGGCCTCACTTGGGCTACAGGATTAGGTTTCTCCCAGATTGATTAAGCGGATTTTGTTAACCGAGCTAAGCAACAAAGGCTGTAGGACCTTAGCATTACTGGAGTGAGCCTACAGCCTTGAGGATAGAAGATCATGAGAAAAATTGCTATCGTGGGCGGCGGAATTGCTGGAATATATACGGCTTGGCGGCTTCTACAGCAAAATGAGCAAGAAATAAAAGACAATAAAGAACCGCAGTTTGAAATTCACCTTTACGAGAAGGAGGACAACTTTGGTGGACGGATTCGGTCGCAAAAGATCTCGTGCATTCCCTTCAGACCAGAGTTGGGAGCCATGCGCTTCCGGACTAGCCATTTGATACTAAATGCCCTGATGAAAGAGCTGGGTATTTCTACCAGACCATTTAATCTTTCTTCGCCCGCTTTCTATGTTCGTGGTCGTCGCCTTACGAGCAGTGAAATAACTAAGGGCCGATGCGGAAGCTGTCACGCGGAAAGTCCTTTTCACCTCAGGCCATGCGAATACAGCATGTCAGCGGTAGATTTAATACGCTCGGCGATTAAAGCAATTCTGGAAGCACTAAACTTCCCTAATCTTCATCAAGGGAAAGCTCGTCAAATAAAGAGAAAGATAAAAGAGGAGGACATTGATGAGGTGACTTGGTATTACATAAAGGAGGAGGGGATCTATCAAGGCTTGCACCTTTACAGCATCGGCTTTTGGAATCTGCTCCAGCATTTTCTCAGCAATGAGGCATATGTCATGGTGCATGAAGTCCTCAGCCTCGAATCAATCCTTGGAAACTGGAATGCAGCAGAGGCCATCCCCTGGTTTCTAGCTGATTTTGCTTCTGATCAGTATGAAATGGTTCCTGGCGGATTGTCACAAGTCGCAGATGGCCTCTATCAGAAGATTCTCGAAATCAAAACCGAGGAAAAACGTCTGGTCAATACCATTGAGATTTGGAAAAACCGCCGTGTGAATAAGATAACCCATGACGGCAAATCATGGACAGTTAACTTTAAGCATCAGGAAAACGGAAGCGACGGAGAATCTGACAGAGGATTAGGCTACGATGATGTGATTCTAGACTTACCCAGGCGCGCTCTTAAAGGACTTAAAGTTGAGGATAAACGTGATTCATTCAAAAGTTGGCCGCCGAAATGGGTAAGCTGGGTGAAGGGGCACCGCATGTTCAAATTGTTCCTCTTATACTCAGAGCCCTGGTGGATGGGAGATAACTTCCCTGGGTGCGATACTGGTCGCGTCTTTACAGATCTGCCACTTCGACAGATTTATTATTTCAGCCCTACATGGATGGATGATCATGGCGTTCCAACCGGTTCTACTCCCGAGGACGGTCTAGCATTATTGATGGCTTCGTATAGCGATGAGCATTATGTTTCGTTCTGGGAACCGATGCTAAACCCTAAACCGAAATTGGGCCTGAATGTATTTCCTGATCAGCCATACCTTGAGCGTTCAGCGAAGATAAGTGAAAATGACTGGAACGGAATAATAAAAACGCACGAAAAAATCCTGGCGAGGAGGCGGATGGTGGAAAAGGTGCATGCCTTACTCACTGAGATACACGGTCGAGAAATACCTCGGCCAATCTTAGGGATAGCGCAAGATTGGGATGCAGGATGGCACACCTGGATAGTCGGTTCGAAGCCTTGGGAAAAGGCTATCAGGCATGAAAGAGTCCAGCCGCTTAATAATCTTTTTCTCTGCGGCGAGGCTTATTCGCCGGAGCAAGGATGGATAGAAGGAGCACTTAAATCATCGGAACAAGTACTGGCCAAACTGACTAAAGAAAAGCCTGACTGGCTCAGGAAGCTGCACGCGGATTTGAATAGCTATATTGATCCTTATACCTGGCTCGATGAAAACAAACGAAAATAAGGAGTTCTGTTGTGGGCACAATCAATTTCCCGGAAGTGGAGCGCGAGATACTTGAATTCTGGCAACGCGAGCAGTGCTTTCAAAAGCTCGTAGAAAAAAATCAGGGCAAGCCCCGGTGGTCTTTTCTCGATGGCCCGATCACAGCTAACAATCCGATGGGTGTGCATCACGCTTGGGGGCGCACCTACAAAGACATTTTTCAACGCTACAATGCGATGACCGGGCACGAGCTTCGATACCAGAACGGGTTCGATTGCCAGGGCCTCTGGGTCGAGGTCGAAGTAGAAAAAGAACTCAGCTTCAAATCTAAGCGCGACATCGAAAGCTACGGCATAGCTCCTTTTGTAGAAAAATGTAAAGAACGTGTGCGTAAGTTTGCCGACATTCAAAGCAAACAATCTATACGGCTCGGCTACTGGATGGATTGGAATAATTCTTACTACACGATGTCGGATGAGAACAACTACACCATCTGGGAGTTCATCAAGAAGTGCCACGAGCGCGGATACCTCTATCACGGGTGGGACTCCATGCCCTGGTGCCCGCGTTGCGGCACTGGTATCTCCCAGCACGAAATCTCAAGCGAAGAGCGGCCAGAAGTCACTCATACTTCGCCTACAGTCAGATTCCCTCTGCGGGGTCGCACGAATGAATATCTGCTTGCATGGACCACTACGCCCTGGACGCTTACTTCAAACGTAGCATGCGCCGTTCATCCTGAGCTTATTTATCGAAAAGTGCGCCAGGGCGAGGATGTTTACTACATTATCAAAGAACGAATGGAAGTTGTAATGAGCGGTCAAGGCCCGGTAGAAGTTCTCGAAGAAATAACGGGCGAGCAGATGATTGGCTGGCAATATGATGGCCCCTTCGATGAGCTACAGGTTCAGCAGGGTGTCGAGCATCGCGTGATTCCGTGGAAAGAGGTGAGCACTGCGGAAGGTACAGGCATCGTTCACATAGCGCCAGGCTGCGGTAAGGAAGACTTTGAACTGGGCAAGGAATTCGGGCTCGACACTATCGCCCCGATAGATGAGAGCGGCGTCTTCGTCGAAGGCTTCGGTCCGTTTACCGGCCAATATGCCGGTGCTGTCGCAAAGCCGATCATTCGCGCGCTGAAAGAAAAGAGTCTTCTCTACCGCACAGAAGAGTACAAACACTCTTATCCGATTTGCTGGCGATGCAAGACGCAATTGCTATTTAGATTGGTTGATGAGTGGTACATAAGCATGGATGAGCTTCGCCACAAGATCATCGAAGTCACCCGCCAGACTAGTTGGATTCCCGAGATCGGCCAGCAGCTAGAAATTGAGTGGCTGACCAACATGCATGACTGGATGATCTCGAAGAAGCGATACTGGGGGCTTGCACTGCCCATCTATCATTGTGGGTCTTGCAACACATTTGATGTTATCGGCAGTCGTGAAGAATTAAAGCAACGCGCCGTCGAAGGGTGGGAAGAGTTTGAAGGCCATTCGCCTCATCGCCCCTGGGTTGATGCGGTGAAGATCGCGTGCCCGAATTGCAATGCTCCGATAAGCCGCATACTCGATGTCGGTAATCCCTGGCTTGATGCCGGCATCGTTCCTTATTCGACAATGCGTTATAACACTGACCGGGAATATTGGCAAAAGTGGTTCCCGGCTGATTGGATCTCCGAGAGCTTTCCGGGCCAGTTCCGCAATTGGTTCTACGCCATACTCGCAATGAGCACGGTGATGGAGAATCGCCCGCCGTTCGAGCTTATGTTCGGCTATAAGCTTATGAAGGACGAAAAGGGCGAAGAGATGCACAAGAGCAAGGGCAACGCCATCGAGTTCAACGAGGCCGCTGAAAAAGAAGGCGCGGACGCCATGCGCTGGCTCTATGCCACGCACAACCCGGAGTACGATTTGCGCTTCGGCTATCACAAGATTCGTGACGCGCGCCGCGAATTCCTGGTGCTCTGGAACGTCTATGAGTTCTTCCTAACGTACGCGCGCATAGATAAATTCACCCCCTCAGCTTCGCAGGTCGCTTACGAGGATCGTTCTGAGTTGGACCGCTGGATATTGAACCGGTTACAGAAGCTCATCGAGAGCGCGCATCTGAACTATTCTCGCTACAGCGTGCATCTGTTTATGCGAGAC
Source organism: Blastocatellia bacterium (assembly GCA_036277095.1). Taxonomy (GTDB): domain Bacteria; phylum Acidobacteriota; class Blastocatellia; order UBA7656; family UBA7656; genus DASUNP01. Next base: position 108,060 of record DASUNP010000104.1, on the reverse strand, counting down.
GTGGTGCGCTTCATAGACGCGCTCTCACGCTGGTATTTGCGCCGCAGCCGTCGCCGGTTCTGGAAGAGCGAGAGTGACAGCGATAAGCAGGCCGCCTACCAGACTCTGTGGGAGTGTCTGGTGACTGTGACAAAGCTGCTCGCGCCTGTGATTCCATTCGTTACCGAAGCAATGTATCAGCAGCTAGTGCGCAGCTATGATAGCGAAGCTCCTGTGAGTGTTCATCTTTGCGATTTTCCGCAGACAGGCGCATTCGCTATTGATGAGCAACTGCTCCGCAGCATGGATTCCATACTGGAACTGGTGGAGCAGGGACACGCGGCCCGCAATAAAGCAGGGCTGAAGGTGCGCCAGCCTCTCAGAGAGATGCGCGTAACGACCTCTGAAAAAGACTTACCAGAACAGATGCAACCGTTCCTTTCGCTTATCACAGATGAGTTGAATATCAAGCAGGTGCGTTTCATCGATTCAGCCGAGGGCCTTTACACCGTGTCGGCGCGGCTCGACGCAAAGACAGGTAAGCCGAAATACGGACGGCTCTTTGCTCCGCTTGAAGAAGCTCTATCACAGAAGCCTGCCGATGAAATCGAGTCGCAGTTGAAGAGTAGTAAGGCAATAGCACTACAAGTAGCGGATCAAGTCATAAGCCTCCCTACTGAAGAAATCGTGATTGAGAAAACAGCCGAAAGCGGCTGGGAGGTTTCTGAAGGCAACGGATTTCTTGTAGCTATCTGTACGCATCTGGATGAAGACTTGGTTCGAGAGGGCTTGGTGCGTGACCTGGTGCGGCAGATCCAGAATTTGCGGAAGGAGATAGGACTTGATGTAGCCGACCGGATTCGCATCGCCTATTTCGCAAGCGATGACCTGGCTGCGGCAATTTCGGCTCATAATGATTATCTCGCAGGCGAAACGCTGGCTCTAGAGATCAGCCGCAATGTCTCACCGGTTGAAACTTCGCGCAAGGTTAAGCTAGGCGAAGAAAGTATTGAATTGTTAATCGAAAAAGCCTAGCAGGGATCGATAAAAAACAGGTACGGTTAAGGAGCAGCCTATGGCTACTATTGAAGAGACTCTAATTGACGAAAATAACAGCACGAGCGACACACAGCGCATCAAGATAGCATTAGAGAGACTAGGCCCCGCGTTCAGGTCCGTATGGTTTTATACCATTGTAGGGTTGGCCATAGGTTTTCTTCTCGTCCTCATAGCATATGGTTTGGAACGGCCAGCCGTTTATCCCGAACCGGTGAAGGAGGGGGCGGCCCATATTATAGCCATACTTCTTGAACATTTAGGAATGGGGTTTGTCGTATCTTCCTTAGCGGTCTTTTTCTATGAGTGGGGCGCACACATAAAGCACGCTTTGTATTTAAGCGACAGGCTCAATAAAGGCGTCCTTCAAATCAACAGCATAGAACAGAGGACTAATCTTAGTATCCGGCTCGCCGACATTATAGAGAAAAAGCTCCTCCCCGTCTTTGATGCTACAGGAGAGCAGCACCTCAAACATTCACTTGAGATATTGCTTGCGCAAGAGATGCAATCCCCGCCGGAGTACCTGCCAAAGTTGATAGAGAATTTAACACGGCTGGCTAAGTCCATCTCTAACATCCAGCATGATAATAGCTGGGCCAAGGATCAGTACATTGACTTCATATCTTATCTCCTTAAAGAAGTCGTCGTAGAGAATGCGCTCACCTTAAAAAATGTGAGTGAAAAATTGGGAGAGCAGCGGGGTGAATACCAGTTCAAAGTCCCTCCGACTGGAGGCGAAATGGCAGACAAGATTCTGGCGGCGCATATGAATGCACTGGTCAAGGGCGATGGTTATGATGTCATTTCGCACCTCACCTCCTGGAAGCACTTAAAGTCCTTTCACAAAGAGACGGAGAAGGCGGTAACGGAACGCCAGGTACAGGTCAGGCGTGTGTTCAATCTGCTGCGCCACTACCCCGTACAATTGCCGCTCGACGAGGTGAAGAACGTTTTAAACAATCACCTGCAAAACATGAAGAATTGGAAAAATAAAGAGGGCAACCCCCTGTATTGGGTGAAAGTCCTGGGGGATGATGAGCTACTTAAGAGTTCTTCTAACCTCCGCGATAATATATCGGAGAAGCATTTCGGAATATTTAAGTACGCGGCGAAGAGCGAGGGATCAAAGAAGAATGAGGGGTTAAACCTGCGCGTTAATGTCCATAAACCCGATCTTTCTGATATGCGATTGTCCAAATCTGAAAATGTATTCAAGGATGATATAGACATATTCGAAGAAGCGTGGGAAGTCGCCAGCGACCTCACGCCGGAGCTAATAGATCAGATATTAGAACAGGTGAGATTAAGTGACAGACAAACGATTGAGCGTCTGAATGACATTGAAAGATTACGGAAGCTTCGGGGGCTGCTGAATCCGAATCTGGAAAAAGTATTTGGCGATCACTTCTCAAGCGAGCTTAACAACGTTTTGCAGGCACTGGAAACAAATAGGATCACGCTGCATAACATTGATGATTTCCGCTTATATTATAAAGAGACATTAATAAGATTTCCTGATTCAGAGTTTTGGGCGACTAGCATACCTTCCAAGACTTATTTTTGGGGAGACCCGGCGACCGAGGAAGCAATAGAGCAGTTTATTAGAGGGGGCGGGAAGATGAAGAGGATATTCTTTTTGAAGAGCCGCGAAGAAATCAATGATCCTGAGGCTAAAGCGATAATATCAAAACAGGTTCAAATGGGGATTGAAGTCCGCATTATTGAAAGTGATAATACCCCCGGCCTCTATAAGCTATTTTTTGTGGAATCAGAAGGCCGATTCGCCTGGCAAGTGACTACTAGCGCTTCGAATCGAATTGCTCATGTCACAGGCACAGCGGATTCGAGCGATATAGAGAATTATCTTCAGTGCTTTAAGAAATTGTATGATCTAAGCACCCCGTTTAAGCCATAGTAGGTTTTACCAAGAGGAAGTTGTCAGATTGATTGTCTAAATGAGAGTTGCTCTGGTCCCGCCCTCTGTTTTGTAAGCCCTTCTATTTTCTTGCATTAATTAATTAATGTTTTTCGTCCATGTTCAATGAGATTGTCTGTACAATTACGAGTATACTTTTGTAGAGTTTCGGTTTGAATCATCCGGTATTCCACCTGAAACAATGCAAAAGCCTGGTTGTAGCGCTCAGGTGCTTTCAAAAGGGCTTATCCTCATAACCTGCCGACAATTCTCGGAGAAATAATCATGCAAGTAACCTCAATGGTCGGTTGTAGCATAGGGCACCAAAACTTGCTTAAAAAGCTAGACAGAGTTGCTGCCACAGATGCCCTGATACTCATCTGCGGGCAAAGTGGCGTTGGCAAGGAGATGTATGCTCGGTATGTTCACCAGCACAGCCCCCGCAAATCGGCTGCTTTTGTGCCGGTCAACTGCGGCGCGCTGCCCATCGACCTGTTTGAAAATGAGATGTTCGGCCATATCGGCGGCGCTTTCACCGGCGCGAAGCCGCAGAGCGAAGGGCTAGTAGCTGCTGCTGAAGGCGGAACGCTGTTTCTCGACGAAGTGGACTCTCTCTCTTTGATTTGTCAGGTCAAGCTGCTGCGCTTCATTCAGGATAAGGAATACAGGAGACTTGGAGAGTCGAAAATAAGGAAAGCTAATCTTCGTATAATAGCCGCCACCAATACAAATTTGCTCGCAGCAGTGCAGGAGGGCCGCTTCCGCGATGACCTCTTCTTCCGATTGCGCGTTGTGCCTGTCGAAGTGCCGCCGCTGTCGGAGCGCACGTGTGATATTCTGCCCTTGCTTGTGGAATATATTGCGCACTTCGCCGATATATACGGCCTGCCAAGGATCATATTGAACAGCGACGCGATCAAACGGCTTGAGTCTTACGCCTGGCCCGGCAATATTCGAGAGCTTGAAAACTGCATTCACTACCTCACCTGCCTATGCCTCGACCGCGCAGTCGAGCCGGATGACCTTCCGCTTCTGAGCGGCGACCAGGGCGAGCCGACCAATGACGACTCGACCAGCCTTCCGTTCAACGAAGCCAAGCACGATCTTTTAAGCCGCTTCGAGCGCGAGTACCTCATACATGCGTTGCGGCGCAGCGGCGGCAACATAGCCCGCGCAGCGCGTGCGAGCGGAAAATCGCGCCGCGTCTTTTTTGAGTTGATGCGCAAGTACGGACTCAAAGCCCGTGATTTTCTAGGGCAAACGGTTACCCTGATTGGAACCAAGACTTCAGACGACGGAGTGAGTGGCAAGGATTCATAATCCTCTTGTTAAGCGGCTGCGGACGCAATTCTTTCCGCAAATCTGCAAATAACGGTTGGCGTAAAACCGGACCCGCGCGCGGCTTCAACTTAGCTCCTCAATTTCACAGTGGTCCAGCTTGTGCTTCTTGAGAACATTCAGGGCCTGCTCTGTCACCACAAGCTCGGCTCGCTCCGTTTGACAGAAATCGTGGCCGGCCCACTTGCGCGCGTGGTGCTTCTTATCAAGCTCAACCCTCCCTTCGGGTATGAGACGCCGGAACCTGGGCAATCTGCGGTTAGGGTAAAGCTCTTTAAAAACATCAGATTTGGAAATCTCTACGTCGGTCAATTTAACGCCCGTTAGACCGGCTTTCGTCAGGTCTTTGGCAAGGCTCTCGGTCACGATAAAGCCGGAATAGGCCGCAAGGAGTTCATCGCCCAGCCACGTATCAAATTGATATTCGAGGTGACTTACTTCGTGAACTTTGTCCTTCCCCGATTTGATTTCGTCTAAGTTCGTTATGACAGAATTGCCCCCAACCCAACCGGCGACTTCCGGCTGAAGCATATATAGCTTCACAAATCACCTCCTCAATGCAGATGCGCATGATGCAAGCGCACCACACTATATTATACTGGCGGGTTGAACTGTGACCCAAACAGCTTATCAATTTTACTCCGCATAATCAGTATTTGCCGTCGCGTTGCGTTCGGGTTCTCTCTAATGAATTTAAACCACGCCGAGTTAATTTTGGACAGGTGTAAATCTGCATTGATCGCTTTAGGTATGCCACGCAGATTCTGAAGCGCATGAATCTCCGCTTCGGTGAATAGGCCTGGATACGCTGTCTGGATCTGCCTTGGTATCGAGTGGTGGACTACAACCTTACCTTTAAGTTTCGGGAAAGCTTTGAAGAAAGTGCTTCGATAGTCTCTGAAGCTGCCTTTCGCAGGCAGAATAGCTATCGGAATCTTTGGATTGAATATCGCAAAGACTGTTATAAACGCCCCGCGCCGCTCAAGAGAGAAGCCCTTGAATCGCCCGAAGAAATCTTTGAGTCTCTTGAAGAAGTCTTTAAAAGATTTGAGCCCTTTGGCGAACGCTTCCGAAATGCCCTTGAAAATCAGCTTGCCGCGCTCCAGCAGGAACTTGCCACCCCTTGCTATCATGCGAGCGGTGATTTTTACGAGCCGGATGGCGAGCTTGCCGACATGAAGCACGCCCTTAATTATGGCTTTGCCGCCCGTTACGAGAGCTTTGCCTGTGGCTTTAGCTCCGGCAACTACCGCTCGCCCCGCGCGCGCGAATGCCTTACCTACGAGCTTCAGGGCTTTTCCTGCGACCTCGCCCAAAGCGAGCATGACGACGGCGACGATGCCGACAGCTAAGCCCCGAGCGAACGCTCTGGCCGCGCCCGCTTTATCTTCCGCCATGCCTTTTTCAAGGTAGGTGGCGAAGTGACCGCTCATGCGCGCTATGTCGGCTGCCAGTAGCGCGGCGGCTATTAGCTCTAAAATGACAGGCAGGGCTGCTGTGACCGCTCCTGCTGTGACAATCTCCAGCGCGATGACGGCGGCGATGGCAAGAATGGCTGCGGGGATTATCCACCACAGGTTAGGCTCGATCGTATCTCTGTAATATTTCTTTATGCCGGCCCACATCAGATCGAGCACCACCAATGCCCGCTCGCCCTTAGTCTTGGCGGTGAAGGCTCGCTGGACAATTGCTTTCATTTCTGGGTCCAGGGCTTGCGCCTCTTTATCAAGGTTGCCAGACTCATCGGCTGGCCGAGTGACGGTTCCTTCTGGTTCCGCAATCGGGGCGAGAAGGTCTTGAATGACGGCCTCCTTGGATCGTTCCGGGCTTATCTCCTGTCCCAGGAATATTTCTTGCCCATCTTCAAGCTCGAACTCATCCCACAACTCGTCGTCGAACTCGATCTCCGGCACCGGGTCCACTTGAACCTGGCCCTCTTCAATTTCGTCCTGGAGCAGGAAGTTGAGGTTGGCCTGATCGGCGGCCCCGCCGCCATCTGCTGGCGGTGGCCCCTCTTTGCCTTCTTCGGCCTCTCCGCCCTCACTAAGCTGCGGGCCCAAGTCCTGGGTCAGGTCGAAGCCTATCAGTTCTTTGGATATCTCTCCTTCGACCATACCCATACCCATAGACATGGCCTCGCCCAGGATCGCGAGTTTTCTAAGCAATTCATCAATCTCGCCCGTTGCTATCATGCTTAGGAGTCGAAGGGCTGTCGTCCATAGCACCTGCAAGGCACGAAGCAGCATGTCTATTGTGTTAATTAGGAAGTCCCAAATGGCCGCGTAAATTTTCTTGAGTATCTCAGCAGCCTTGTTCACCAGTTCTATGGCCGTTTCTACTGCTCCATCAATCGCATTGCGGATTTCGGCGGCTATCTCTGGATATGCGAATAGCACAACCGTAACCAGCGCTTTCAATACTTCGCCAAATACCTTAATTAGACCGACGATTACTATGCGTACAAGCTCAATGAACGCCAGCACTGCTTCTTTAGCCAATTCGAGAATGTTTTTGACCAGCCAGCGCAACGCATCAAACAGCATGTTGATACCTGAGATGAGCGTATCGAAGTAAGATTTTATCGCCCCTTTGACGCTGTCCCAGAAACTTCGCGGTTTGTTTTCGGCTTCGCGTTTCTTCGCGGCAGCTTCGGCCTCTGTCTTGCGCTTTTCGGCCTCGGCTTGCTTTTCGGCCTTGGTCATCTCGTCATCAACACGCTTATCAGTATCCCGCACCTTCTCATCAATCTGGTTTTGAGTCTCTGCGCGCTTCGCTGCCGACTGAATGGTGAAGTCTTCTTGTGCCTTCTTGTTTCGTACTTTCCACGCGACACGCTGGCCTTCAACATCAGCGCGCGCCTGCCCTTGTACGCCTTCTTGCTCGACGCGGACTCGCTCGGTCTCCTCATCGAGTTGTTTCATGCTATCTTCGCGAGCCGCCACGGACTCTTGCTCGTACCCCGCCTGCGCTTCGCGGTATTGAGCCGCCTGTTCTTCTACCTTCTGGCTTATGATGGGAGCTGCGCCCGCGTCGAATGCGGCAAGAACATCCGGCGACAAGTCCGAGGCGAGTGGCTGGCCGCCTTCCGCAGCCGGCAGCCCGCTCGGGCTTAGCTCAGGCTTGATCGTCGCTTGAGGTACGGTTGGATAGATGTCGTTTTCGCCGAAGTCTGCCGTCGTCGCGGCATCTGCCTGAGTGCGTGCATTCTGCACAGAGGCGTTCGATTGCTGCTCGTATCCAGACATTTGAGATGGATCAGAATCGCCCGACAGCTCCACCTTCGGTCGCGGCCCTGCCGAAGTAGAAAGATTAGGATCGCTTGTGGAAATCTGGGTGAGGAAGCCACGCACAGCGCCCCAGAGCCATTCCCACCAGCTTTCTTCTTCAGCCGCCTGTGGCTCATTGACGTGCGTAGCCACGTGGCTTGCGGGAAGCGGACCTGTTGCCACTGGGACTCCACTATCGGGAAGCGGACCCCCGCTTCCCTCGCTCGTCATTTCGGGGGCCTCGCCCGGTTGAACCTGCGGCGCGCCCTTTTCCGGTAGCGCGTCACGTCGCGGGAGCCCTGTCGGAACGCTGACTTCAGGGAATTCGGCCTGCACCTCGTCGCGCTCTCGCTGTTGAACATCCGCAGCGGCGCTCTGCGCATCGCTTAATGCCTGGCCGAAGCTGCTGGCCGGCACGTTTGCGAGCGAATCAAGCAATGCTTCGGAACTGCTTGTATCAAGCGCGGCTTTCTTAGCTGCTCCGCCGCCTCCTGCGCCCGCGCCGCCTCTTGCGTGCGCGCCGCCTCCGCCGCCACGGGTGCCACCTGCCGCAGCGACTGGCTGACCGCCTTCCGCTCCCGTCGTTCCGGGAGTTGTACCGGCTGGCGTTTTTGCGGGTTTGGCTTTGGTGACTTTTGTGTCAATAACGGGCTTTTTAGCGGTATCAGACGCGGGAGCTTCTGCCGATGTTTCTGCTGCCGGGCCTGCTGGTTTGGAAGTTGTCTCAGCAGACGCTGACGGCTTGTTTCCATTGATCTTGCCCGCACGCTTTAGCTGTTGCCCCTGGGCAAGTGAAACCGGCGTGGCGTCGCCTTTCGCAGTTGGCGACGTTTGTTTTGAAGCGGGCGCAGTCCCGCGCTTAGTTATGATCTGCTGTTCAGTAGCTTCGGCAGCGCCAGAGGTGATCTTTGTTATTTCACGATATTGCCGGTCGGTTTCCGGCTTCGGTTGAAGCGAGGGCGCAACAATCCCGCGTGTCTTTGCAAGGTTGGCTATGCGGCTGTTGCCATAAGTGGATTGAATGGCTAATGCGTCGGCGGGAGACTTAGTCGGGGCTGAATCAGCTACGAAAGAATTAGCCAGAGCGGCGTTACCGTATCGGCTCTGTAATAGCCCTGCGCGCGATTGACTCGCAGGTTGTGGCGCAAGCGACTCGTCCTGTTCAGGCGCAAGCGGCTCCCAGCTTGGTCGCTTTCTCTCTTGCGCTTTTTCCTCCGAATCGCCCATTAAAATCCCTGCAATATACCGCTCATTCTTATTCGTGATGTGTCCGGCTCACACAGATTCATTGTTCTTTGTTTTCTTCCTCGACTTGATCCGCCGCGACGATACCGGCCTCCGCCATTATCTTTGGTATCTGGTCGGGGAACACGAGAGCCGGATGGTTGGGAGGCAGGTCTGTGCCAAGCCTTAGATTTACGCCCCTGCTAGTTGCGTAGGTTTGCAGGGCAGTTGCGTCAGCGGGGCTGAGCGGGGTTTTAAGGGCGACATACAACTCGCGCGACGCAGGATTGGTGACGGAGCAGTTACCCTTGGAGGTAAAACTCGCCAGGTCGTTTATATTACCTCTGATTTCGGAAACTGCCGCCGCCCCGACTTGACTATTCGACTTGACCTGGAGGATTTTTCCGCCATTGACATTGTAGAGCGGGGCTTTGCCGGGGCGTGGAGTTATAGTAACCACCCCGTCGGTTATGTCAACGCCTGGGAAGTTTTTACGTATAACCTCAAGCCAGGTCACAGTTTTCCTTCTGAGAAGTCCCATCACCTTCTCAGATGTTGCAACGCGCAGTTCTATAACATCGCCGCCGCTGGGCCCAGCTTTCGTTCGCTTGCGCGGTAACCTCCAGACTCTACCCGCTACCCTGCGTATAATTGCTCCCGCAATCCTTGCGGCGATCCAGCCGATTAAAGACAGGGCGCCTATTATTGCTATCGTCAGCGCGCTGCTGGAAATCTGTTCATAATCTTTCTCATTCTCTTCATCAGTATTGGAGCCGAACACGAGGTCATAGCCCGATTTAGCTATAAGCGCCGTCTCCCCGGCAAGCATAGCTATGGTTAAGCCTACCCCTATCTTTCCGGCTATGGCGGCACCGGCGGCCATGCCTGGGAGCACACCTGCCGGTGCGCTTATGATTCCTCCTGCAATCACCAGCCCAAGAAAGATCCAGCCGTAGAACATCCCAATTATGTTGACGAAATGTTGATAAGCTTTTAGGAACGCGTCTGTCGCTTTGCTCGCCTGCGAATCCCCAATAGCTCTATACCCTTCGCGGACGCAGTCGTACAGCCCCTCCACATGCTTAAAGAGCGGACGTTCACCACTGCTGTCCTTTCCGAACGGCCATATCAGCAGCCAGAGAGTCTCTTTGATAACGTCCCACCAGTTATCCGCCAAGTAGTCTAGCTTCGGCTTAAGGTGTTCCCAGATTCCTTCCCAGTGATCTTTAGGCGGGGGGCTGAAGGTTATTGCTCCGAGCGCTAAAGATTCCGCTGACCCGGCGACTCGCGCTATCATCCCGCCTATGAACTCCTTAATCGCGTTGATTGCCGGAGTCGGGTCATTGATCAATTCGATTATGGTATCTACGATCGGCTTTACCTTCTTTAAGAGTTCGTAAAGCTTCGCCAACAACTCCAAGAGCTTGAATAGCACGTTGACAACGAATTCCATTGCGTCGAGCAAAAGGTTAAAGGCTGCCTGAAAGAATGCAAGCGCCTTGTCGAGAGCCGCGCCGATCCAGTCGAGTATCTTGTCCGTAGCCTTCTTTAAAGCTTCAGCAACTTCATTGACCGCTTCGACCGCGCCATCCACCTTTTTATCTATCCACTTTCGCGCTCTGTCTGCGGCTTCGGGGAAAGCGAACAGCGCTATTGTGACAAGGCCTTTGAGGACTGCGCCGAACCCCTTTATTAAACCTACTATTGCTGTGCGGGCCGCTTCGATGATGCCGCGCACAACGGCCTTAGCTCCCTCAATGACTCGTTTGACGAACGTTCGAAGCCCGTCAAAAATCCCGTTGATGACGCTCCTGATTGAAGCGAGAGCGTCTGAAACAGCGCCCTTAAAACTCTCCCACCAACTGCGAGGCTTGCTCTCGGCATTGCGCTTTTCTTCGGCGGCTCTGGCCTCCGCCTGGACACGCTCGGTTTCCGCCCGGGTCTCGGCTTCGGTCAATGTCTGATCGGCCTGCACTTCAGATGATTGGACCTTCTCGGCAATCTGCTGTGAGATTTCTCCGCGCTTAGCTTCGGATTGAGTAACGTAGTCTGCCTGAATCTGCTGATTCTCTTCGAGCCACTGCTGCCGCCTCTGCCCTACTTCACCGCGAGCTTGCTGCTGTATGGTTTGCTGCTCGACGCGGGCGCGCTCGTTCTCATCTGCGATTCGCTGTTTTCCTTCATCAAGAATATGCTGGTGTTGCTCTTCGTAACCTGCGCGGTTGCGCCGATTCTGCTCAACTTGCTCGCTCGTCTTACTGCTCACCAAGGGTGCCAGGTTCTGATTGAATTCAGCTCGCGCCTCGTCAGGCACAGACGGCGTTGGCGCGATTGCGCCGCCTCCGGCGGCCGCCGGAGCGCCAGGTTTGTATGAAGAACGCAACGTTTCAGCAGGCACGGTGGGATAAATATCATTCTCACCAAAATCTTTGGCTGTGGCGGCATTAGCTTCGGTCCTGCTGGCGACAACCTCCTGGTCCGACGCTTGTTGATGCCCTGCCATCTGTGATGGGTCTGCGCTGCCCGTGAGGTCCACCGATGGACGCGGGCCTGCGGAAGTTGAGACGCCGGAGTCTGTTGTGGGAAGAGATGCGAAAAAGGCGCGCACGCGACCAAATAGCCAATCCCACCAGCTACCGCCCTCTTCTTGCGCAGGCTCGGAAGCCGATGTAGAAACCTCGCTGCCGGGGAGAGGGCCTGCAACCATTGCCTGACTAACCTCTGGCGGCTCCCCCTCCCGGTTGTCTGCACTCACCATCTCGGGTGCACTGCCCTGCGCCAACGCTGTAGCCGCTGGTTGCGCTTTTTCTGCCCGGCGCGGCAAGCCCGTTGGTCGTTCCACCTCGGGGAAGCTTGCCTCCATTTCGGATTTCTCTCGCGTTTGGATTTGCGTAGCAGCCGACCGGGCCTGTACAACCGCTTCGCCTAATTGGCTGGGCGGCACGCCAGCCAACGATTGCAGTAATCCTTCAGAGCTGTTTGTATCCAGCACAGGAGCCTTCTGTTCGACTGCTCCAGGCCCGCCTGCACCAACGCCCTGTGCCGCGCTCCCTATCGCCAGACCTCCGGCGCCCGGCTGCGCTTCTCTCTTTTTGCCGCCGGGACCGTCAGGTGATTGAGCTTGTTTTTTCTGTGAGGCTTTCCCCCGGTCTTTGGGACTTGCTTCGGCGGCAGGCTCCGAAGAGGTTTCAAATGCCGGAGCAGTTTTATCCTCTGTTTCCGTCTCGCCCGAAACTTTGGCGGTGGGGCGAACTGCCTCATTGTCTTTTGCTGAGGAAGGCTTCTCACTCTCCGCCGATGTCCTCACAACCGCTGTACGCTGCTCGAACTTTGTTGAATCTGTGGTCAACTCGGGCTTGTTTACAGGGAGTTTTTCAGGCGCGTAGGCGGTCAATCCTGTTGTCAGGCGGGAATCTCGCCGCGCAGCACGCTTGGCGTCCGCTTCGGCAACGGTTGCCACTGCGTTATTGCCATAGGTGGATTGAATAGTTAATGCTTCGGCGGGAGATTTAATCGGGGCTGAATCAGCTACGAAAGAATTAGCCAGCGCGGCGTTACCGTATCGGCTCTGTAATAGCCCTGCGCGCGATTGACTCGCAGGCTGTGGCGCAAGCGACTCGTCCTGTTCGAGCGAGGGCGGCTCCCAGCTTGGTCGCTTTCTCTCTTGCGCTTTTTCCTCCGAATCGCCCATTAAAATCCCTGCAATAGCGAGGCATAAGACCCTAGTTGCGTTCGCGGCAGAATGCGCGCCTCTCGCTTGAACTGGCGGGCGATGGCCCGAACAACGTGCTGCATCGTGATCGCATTCGCTTCTTCATCTGCCGCCAGCAACGCAGCCGTGCGCGCCGCGCTTACGATCCCTGCTCCGGTCAGCTCCAGTTGTTGCAGAGACTGCAAGTCTACTGCTTCGTGAAGCGGGGCCGACGATGGAAAGGCAATCTGCCAAATGCGACCACGCTCGCTCGGTCCCGGATATGGAAAGTTGATTATTACTTGAAACCTGCGAATGAAAGCTGCATCGATTCGATCCTTGAGATTGCTCGACAGGATGACCAGCCCGTAATAATCTTCGAGCCGTTGCAGGAGATAACCCACTTCCAGATTTGCATAGCGGTCCGTGCCGTGACGAACCTCGCCGCGCTGCCCGAACAGTGACTCGGCTTCATCAAATAGCAAAACTGCGTGGCTTTCTTCTGCTTCTCGAAAGACCGTTTCGAGATTCTTCTCAGTCTCTCCCACCCACTTAGAAACGACTCGCGCGAGGTCGACTTTCAGCAAAGGTAAATGGAGTGTTCCAGCGATAACCTCGGCGGCTAACGATTTCCCCGTGCCCGGCTCGCCCGTGAATAACGCCTTCACACCGCCGCCTCTTGAACTCATACAGGCGAACCCCCACTCTTCATCAACGCGCGACCACGCGCGGAAGAAATGCGCTACCTCTATTACCTGTTTGTGAAGGTCCACGGGCAAGATCAAATCGTCAGCGCCGCGTTTGGGTTTTATCACGGTCGCAAAGTGATCGCTGCGCTTGCGAGTTACTGCCGCGCAGGCCGATTCGATCTGATCGCGGATTTCAGCAGGCCGCCCGTTGCTGAAGATGTGCGCGCGCGTCCGCGCAACGCGCGCAACGGCTCGCATCTCAGAGCTGTTCAAGCGGAAGCGCGCCGCTAATTTGCCTGCGCCTGGCTCGTCTAGTTCGGGGATGGCTTCCGCCCATTTCGACTTGCAAGTTTGATAGCCGGGCAGGCCAAGCTCGAATTCAAAATAATCGTGAGTCTCAAGCAACTGCGCGGGCCGCCAAGGGTATCTCCCCGTAAGTATGAAAGGAGTTTTAGAACAGGAAAGCGCGGCTGCGAGCGCATCGCGGAGCCGATGCTCTTCGAGTTCCGTGAATAAATCTGTCTTGATCCAGAGTATTGCATCGAGCGCCGAAGTTGTCTGTATTATCTCGCGAAAACTCTCTTCAAGCTGCCTGGGCGAAGCAAGTAAATCTGATACGATCAACCGCCTCAATCTCATTCGCGCCGCCGCCGCCACAGCCACAGCAAGATCGTCGCGCGCGCTGTGCTCCGGCCCCCAGATTCCCACAACTGAAAGCAGACCATTGCTGAGGGCCAGCCCCGTGCGGTTGACGATCTTTCGATCAACCTCAGGCGGCAGGCTTGTTTCTTGCGATACGCGGATTTCGGCGCGGTCTTTCAGCAGGTTCACAGTATCTTCGGCAGCGCCGATTAGGAATTCGAACAGCCCTGCGCCGAAGCGCAACTCTTGCCTGAGCGCGGTGGCCGATTCGCCGTGTGTTTGCAATATGCCGAGCCGTCGCAGCCGCCCGAACCGCCCAAGCATTTTGCGCCGTTCGAGCCGCTCAGTTACAGAAGCCGCAGTCAGATTGCACAGCAGCTCCAGACAGGGAAAGCGCCGATTCAGATCGTCCAGAATGTAGGCGTAGATTCTCTCGTATGAGTTATCTATCTCAGGGGCGGCGCAAAGTAATATGGCTTCTTCTTCAAAAGATGATAGTTCTAAGACCTGCGCCAGCCTGTCCATAGGTAATTGTGCGCCGGATTCTCTCGCCCTCAAGCGCAACCTCTCCTGTTCGCAGGTTTCTTCAGAAGTGAGTCGCGCAGCCCCCGTCAGCGCGTCGCCGTCAATCAGCATCCGGTCAACGTCGCTCAAAAGAGTATTCACTTGATCGTCGGTGACGCACAGGATTGTGAGATCTGGGCGAGCAAGTCGCGCGGCAATATCCGCCTGCCGCTCGACAGCCGCGCGCAGAGCGCGATTGAGCGGCCTTAATCGCAGCAAGAGATGCTCAATTGCCAGAGAAGTGATATTCGTCAATCTCATCCTCCCGCAAAACGTATCGCGCGCTCGCCCAGCCAGGGCACAGCGTGTATGTCGTCAAGCAGTCCGTGATCCAAAAGATCCTGCCGACGACGGCCCAACGGAAGCTTTACCTCGACGAGATCGCTATGAAACTTTATGCGAGCATCGAGATCACCGAAGCGCTCCAGCGCAAGCAGAGGGGTAACAGGCTCGCGGTTTTGCCAGAGCACCCACGCAATGGTTCCGAGCGCGAATGATGCCGCAAGCGTCAAGCTATGCTCTAATGATTTATCCTGAGCAAGCGGAATGCTTGCGCGCTTTATCGCAAGCTCCTGCCATAACTCGGCGGCGGCTTCTTCGATAATCACAAGCTGCTGCGCCGCTTTTGCAAGCGAAGCAGCAGGCCCGGCCCTATCGTTTGTCCACCAGTGTTCGCGAGTCATCGCGCGGAACTGTCTCCAGTTTTCATGCCGGGTCGGGCGTGCATCGGTGATGAAATAGAAGCCTGCTTCATCGAGGCTGTTGAGCAACTGAGAATCGGCTGCTTGCTTTGCGATCAGCAGAAGTGGAGAGCCAAGCTCCATCAGCGCAGGCAGCAGGCTGCGCAGGCTGGCTGCGCAGGCGATGGGAAACGCGCCTTCAGCGTCTACGAGTAAGAACTCGCACACGGCAGATTCTGTTTTGTGCAGCAGCAGCGGGTGCGCAGGATTGTGGCCTTCGATGAGCGTTTCAGAGATGACCGAATCGAGTGGGGCCAAATGAGCCGATACGTTCTTGGCAAAATCTACAAGCGCGTCTTCTCTGACCGCGCCTTCAAGCCCGGCGAATGCGGCAGCAACGCTCATGGCCGCCGAGCTGCGCCGCCACCCGCGCTCGATGGGGTCGAGTGCTTTGTAAGCAAGCGCGGCTGCAAACAGCGGGAGATCGCTCGTCAGCTCGTTTGATGCAAGCGTCGCAGCAAGCGCATCAAGATAGCCTGCCCGATACAAAGGACCCAGGAGTAAAAAAGGGAGCGCCGAAGCGACTTGCATCTCGGTCGCGCGGAGCGGGCGAGGAATGGCGGCGGCTTGATGGACCAACGTCTCAGTCGCGCGCGCTGGCTGCGCGCCATCTTCTATTACGGAGACACGACGAACAGTCTCCTTTTTATCTACGGGCGTGGCCTCGATTGGCAGCAGCTCGTCGAGCGCGCTCAGAACGTCTCTGTCATCAGGCGAGAGCATATGCCTGGTAAATAATTCGACGGCAAGCTCTATTCTCTTGCGCAAGCGCGCGGCGCGAGTCACCGCAGGGCGAGCAAGCGCAGGCACGTTTGCTTGAATGATCGCCAGCGCCTGAGCGCGAACCGAATTCGCGTTGTCACTCGCGGAAGGACTATCGATGAGGCTCGGCTGGAAATCGCCGCTCAACAAGGCGTGGTGCCATGCTTCAATGGCCGCTTCGGAAAAAGATGCCAGGCGAAGGCTTAACACACCGCGCTCGCACCACGATGAAAGCAGGACGAGCAATCGCTGCTTGCGACGCCCGTCAGACAAGAGACTCGATTCTTCAACCAGCGATGAATCCGGCTCTTGCCCGTTTTGCTTCAACGTTGCGGTGGGTGGGCATATATCTTCAAAGATGATTCTCAAAGCTCTCTCGACGCGCGTCGCAAGCATTGCCGCGCTTGAACCGGCTTCGGTCGCCCCTGAAAGCAGCTCGCGGCTCAAGGCCGCAAGCTCGTTCAGCCGCAAAGGAATGGTGATGCGAACGGGAGTGGTTATTTCGAAATCAGACTCGTCGGGCCATAACTCTGCAAACCGTCGAGCCAGCAATTCCGCGAATGCTTGCAGCACGGCTTGCAATGAACTTTTCGGATCGCTGCCCCAGCTCCACCCCCCTCGGCGAACTACACGAACAGTGCATCCTTGTATGATTACGTCGCCCATAGCGCATGAGGTTAAGTGAGGATCTGGTCCTCCAGCCTGGGCAAGCGCCCGGTCGCGAGGGCCAACATTTGATATGTTCCCGCCGTGAGCCTCGTTAATGGAAACTCGGCTGTTGCGCTCCCCTTCTCAATCTTTATGCTCTTTATAATCGGCGTGGTGAGGCTGCCACCGCTAACCTGAACCCAGACAAAAGTATCTTCGGTCACGGGAACAGCGCCTGCATTTGGAGTTATCGTAATCTTGGTCGCTGTTAGAGTCGCGGTATTAATGGCCGAAGTTGGCTGCGGCGCGGGTTTTTTGTCTTCACCTATTACAAAGCGTCGCGGTTGCAGTAAGAGCTCTTCATCAAAATCTACGCTTATCACGTCCACCTCATCGGGCGGCACAAGGAACGTGAATACAGTTCCCGGCATCGTAACAAAGTCGCGGATCAGCACGCCGCCGGGCGCGAGCGTTGCGGCAGAGGCTTTGCGGTCGGGGTCAGCCGTGTGTGTTACCGCGCCAATCACATGCTTTGTATCTTTGAGATGAAAAAGCGAAATCTTGTCGATCATAACTAACTCCCTGTAGCGGCTGGCACCGATGCGACGACCGTGTAATTGCAAGCCCCAGGCAAGTCTTGAAAGGTAGCTGGAGTGCTCAACCTGAACCAGCGAAACAGGCAAAACACGCGACGGGACGCATCGAGCTTGCATTCGAGCGGCACAGCTACCCAATCCGGGCTGTTATCCGGCTGAAAGCCGCCCGGTATGCGAGCGGTGATCTGTATGTGCAGCTTGACCTGATCGTCTGCCACTTGCTTTTCGGTGATGCCGGGCGGCAGCGGAATGATCGTGCCGTCGCTGGCCGCGCCCGATTGCAACTGTACGCTGCCGGGCTGTACTGAGCCGGTGATCTTTCCTGCTGCCGTAAGATCACCTTTGCTGGTGACGATGAAAAGCGGCGGGTCGGAGATATTGCCCTTTGCGTCTTGCAGCCCGAAGCGAAGCTCTCCGCCGTTGGCTTCGCCGATGATAACTGCCGGCGCACCCGCCTGGTCGCGCGGACGGCCTCGCAAGGTGAGCGTTCCACCGCGCGCGTTGACCTCATCTGCCTGGACCCCTGCGTAGCGCCGCGATATGCCCTTTGTATTATCATCTCTGGCGACTATGAAATTGTTTATAGTCTTGTCCCATTGCACAAAACCGAGAAGCACTCTCCATGCCCTGTCGAGCGGGCCGTCTGAGACAGCCGCCTCTCTCTGTTCATCGAGGCTCTGTTCATCGCCCGGTCGCCCGAAAGTTATCTCGTATGCTTCAAGCTTTCGCGTGGGCTGGCCGTTGTTGCAGGCGCCTATTGAGAAGGCGGGCTGCGGCGCAGTTTCGTCTTCGCCTATAAGATAAACCGGATACCACGCTCCGTCTTCTTGCAAGATGTTGAGTCGTATGAACTCGGCATCGCTCAATCGCTCAGGCTCAGGCACAACTATCTCGCGCCCTGTCCCGTCAATTGCCACGCCGGGCTTCACCGTGACGCGCACAAAATCTTTGCCGTCGGCTGTCTTTTCCCCCTTCGGGTCCAGTTCAAGCCCGTTGGCGATGCCCCACGTGTGCAGATAACGGTTGTGCCGTGCCTGCTGGCCTCGACCATAATTGCTGCCGGCCTCAAGGTCGGCGGCTCCGAGAATCTGCCCTTCATAGAAAACCGGTCGCTCAATTCGACTACTCATCGGGATCATCTCCCTTCGCGCGTTTCAATCGCTGACAAAGAATCGGTCTTTATCTGGATTGACTTCTCCCAGACCTTGTTCTTCCGCTTCTGGTTGGTTGCGCGGCCAGGCGCTCCTGCACGAGCGCGTCAAGCTTAGCGAGCACGCTGCGCCCAAACTCGGTCGTTTCATCGAACGTTGCGCGATTCAGAAAATCATTCACCGCATCCTGAATTGCGCCCTCATTCACCTGTGCGGCCACCACGGGTTGAGGCTCATCAGCTTCGAGGCGGTTGGGCGCTTCAATTCCAGAGATCGTCTTCCTGGTTAAGGGATTGCGAGAAGGTCGAGCAAAGAGTCCTCCGATCTCTCTTATGATATGCGCGTATCGCCGCACATCCTCTTCGGTTCCGCAGAGCTTTGCCAGCGCAATGGCTATCAATTCTTCGAACTCGAACTGCTTTACGCCGCCCGAAAGCCCGAAGAGATTCTGCGAGATGCTTGCCGAATACCTGAATCCTCTCGTCTCAACCGAGGTGATTGTCTCGTCTCCGGGATTGTCCTCACACGTAGGCTGCACACAACACAGCGCTTCTATCTCTTCGCCCAACAATTGCAGCGGGACCCAGTAGCGCACAGCGGTTGGCGAGATGACAAACGTGCGTTCGAGATTGCATACCCTGACGATGTCGCAGTCTTTTACTTCGAGGCAGGCGAGCAATACGCCCGTGTCCTCGCACGGCGAGCAAGGGGGTATGAGCGCCGAGCAAATGCAGTTGATCAAGTAGCGCTTCTGTATATCTCTGAGCTTGGCCGATCCGCGTTTCAACCTTCTCAAAGCAGTTCTTCTATTGTTTTCAGCGGGAACGGTCGAAGCCAGATCGAGGCTTGCAAGCTCGCGCGGAAGCGAGCAGTCTGAAAGGTGCATGGATTGCTCAAGCTTGTCGAGCAGTCGCTCGCGCATCTCCTCCATCACTTCTGTAATCCGAATGTTGAACGCGGGCGTAGATACATCGCCGTAGGCCAACAACTGAACATTATCACTAGGTGGCCGGTTTTCTATTTCATTAATCACATCAAACAGAGCGTTCGCATACTCTTTATCAATTTCCAGCGGTATAGCTTTTTGTACCTTGTCAGAGAGTTTAGTGCGCACCTCTTTCAACTGCCTCATCGCGTCCATCGCATTGTTTGCTACAGCCTGCCTGTCTAGAATCTCGGCAGCCCTTTCTGGTGGTCGAGCTTCGCCTTCATCGGGCCGTTCGATAGGCGTTGTGGGCTGCCCTGGTTCCGTTGGCGGCGCGGGGGGGGGCGGGTTGACTGGGTTCAATGCTTCAAATACATGATGGCGAGCGACGAGGCTTGCGAGGTTTCGCGTTGTTTCAACAACAGACCACACAATTTCTTCATCGCCTGGCATATCCGCGATCTCTCTGAGTTGCTTATTGAGATGCTCAGTCGCGTTAATCATATCTGCGGCTTGAGTAGTAGTGAAATCCACTACATCGACAGAATCTCGCTTTTCAAGCGGGCTGTAACGGTTTGCGAACGCCTGCACGGCGCGAGAATTCGTAATGCGGCTTTCCTGGCCTATTACTTCATCGAGGCATTCCATCAGATTGCATGCGAAACTGCTCCGGGGGTGCTTCTGTTCGCGGCAGCGCAGCTCGAAACTGACTCCCTCACGCACCCGCGTCGGCTGGCACGTCACTGAATTGCAGGCATCACCCGTCGAATATGGACTGACTGGATCGCTCAACTCTTCGCAGTAATTGATGTAAAGGCAATAGTGGCGCGTCGCTTCTTCGGGTTTATCTTTCGCAGGCTCAGCGGTGGCTGCTGCGCTTGTGGCCGGGTCGTGAGCTTTCTTACTCTCTTTATCCTTGCAGGGATCACCGCAATCAAGTCCCCCGCGCTTGTTGATGCGCAGGTCGCGGATCATCCCATTTATGTCGAGCGTCTGCTCGCAGGCAAGCACCAGATCGTTGCCGCAGCAATCGAGCGCATAGCCCGGATGGACTATCACCTTACCTTCGCCGCAGGGGTGACAGGCGACGTCAAGCCCGCACACGACCCCTTCGCCGAACAGGTGGCGATTGTGCAATCGATTTTTTGCGGCCACATAATCGGACAACTGTTGCAGGTCTTCTTCGGTGAGAAGCTGACCGGCGAAAAAATTTGGCCGGGCGTATCCCTGTCCTTTGCATGTCGCGCAGCCTGTGCCGCCGCACGCGCAATGCGATGATGGCGACCCGCCCTTTGAGCCGCCGCAGCCGCAATTGCCGCCACTTTTTACTTTAGTCTTGGAGTAAGAGTTCATTAGTATTCCTCCACATTCCTACTTGGCTGTTACTTGCCTTGGGTGCGGACATAAAACCAGCTTTCAAAGCTTTGACCGGAAGACGCACTTCCCGAAGTCCAGGGGCCATAGCCAGGCGGCGGGAACACGCATTTGTCAAAGCGGGGTTGTTCTAAGGGATTAATCTCTTCGGCATCGGCGACTAAAGGCACTCTTCCGCCGATGTGCGTGCCGTCAACCGGACGGCAGCACTCGTCGAGGATGAAAGCAGTGCGCACGGTTATCAAGATTCGGTCGCCGTATTGGACAGATTCTCGCGTCACCTGCCGGTAGCGAATCCTGGTGGTGGTCGGCGTGCTTGGCAAATCCATGAACTCGCCTTCGGTGTTGGAGATACCGGCGCGCTCGCCCTGGCCTCCCTTTATTACCCAGAGGTCAACCACGCCTTTCGTAATTGAAGAGGTCAGGACCGGGCGCGAGAATTCGATCACGATTCCGCCGGATGTCTCGTCCAAATCATCTTCATCGCCGTGCGTTCCGAGAATCTTTTCAACATCTTTCTTCTTGTAGGTAGCGCCGTGCACCCAGTTGATCCCTGTAATAGTCGTCGCCGTGTACAGACCTAACGGCCTGCGCACTTCGTTGAAGATGTTTTCAGGCTCAATAGGCCGGCCCCGCCTGAAGCCGTCTATCCGCGCCAGCAGCAAACACGGATCCGCGCAAGCCTCGCAGCACACCCCGCATCGCTTGTCTTCGTCAGGAGGATCGAGCGTGACTCGCACGTGAACTGAGTCGCGTATCTTTCCATAGGTGCAGTCGGGAACTGCGCCGCAGGTGTCCGCTATGACCGGTCGCACAGGCTCGATTGCCTGCTCGCAGTAGCATATGCTCAAGTAAAGCGTTACGTCGTTACGGAATCTTGCATGGATGTCGTGGCCGATATCTTCTATTCTCTTCCGATCATCGCGGCTCAACGCTCTCCACAGATCAACCTTGAGCGGCTGTCTCACGACAAGCTCGTTGCCCTCGCAGTCGAGCGCCATCCCGCACAGCACATGAAGCGTGGTCGGCTTTTCTTCTTTGCAATGCTTGATGGAGTGACGCTCGATCCTGCGCCGCACATCTTCGGCCATTGCATTAAGCTCTTGCACTCTCTGCTGGTAGTCGGGCGCGTCGCCGCCAGCCTCCTGAGCATTGTTTGCTTGAAGCGTTGTGATCTCTTCTTCAACCCCCTGAAGCTCTCTTTCAAGCTCATCCCGCTCTTCATCGGCTGGCGAGGGGCAATGAGGGTCGGCAGGTTCGGGCACGACTTCCAATCCGCAAACCGTGCCGTAACCGTGCAGGCAGCGATTGTGCAGCTTGAGCTTTTCGCGGAAATAATTCTGCTCAGCCTGAAAGTCCGCCGCGCCGAGCATCTGGCCGTAAAAGTAATTCAGTCGTTTGAAGTCGGGCACGCTGACACACTGACCGGGCGGCCTATGCGTTACGACTTCATTCTGTTTGTGCGCGTGAGTCTTATTTCGTGTTTGCATATTTATCTCGCTGACATTAGTGGTGTTTATTCCATAACCGTGCCAAGCCCTACTACGGCTGTTTGACCCAGGACTACTCCGCCGGTCGAGCCTTTCCTGCCATGCCATAAAACTGTCATGCGCCGCAGTCTCACATTGCCCTCTTTCCCGAGCACCGGCGGGGGCAATGCCGCAAACGCTGTATCGACGCCGACCGAAGACCAGTAACCAAGTACCAGCCCCTTTCCGCCGATTCTCACCGACGCGACCGTGTGAGCCGGCTTTTGACTTGCGACAAGCCTCTCCAATCGCTCGCGCTCTATCTCGGAACCCGACATGCTCGGAGGCAGCAGCACGCGAAACCTGTAAGCGTGCGAATTCAGCGGGTCTTCGTCGGGGTTTCCATAAAGGCGAATCGGAGCCTCGGAAAGCGGCGAGCCGCCCAGTCGAAACCGGGCGCGCGATTTGCTGAACAAGCGCATTCCGCCCAGCAGTGTGTCGCGCCCGACCGCGCCCCAGTTGCGCTCGCTTGCCAGTTCCTGAATTACGGGGCTGTCAACGTCGAACACCAGGCTGATAGCTTTCTTCAACCCGGCAACCGTGCCGCGCAGGCGATAAAGCTCAGGCAGGGCATGTAAAATCTTTCTTCGCTTCTGCGGCTCCCACGTGTGATCGAACGTAAGGTCGAGAAAACTTCCCAGCCAGGGCAGCACTTCATCAGGCACTGAATTCGCGTCGAGCAAGGCTGGGAATCGCTCTATCGCTCTATCAATGTCTGTGATGGCCGCATCAAAGAGCGACAAAAACCGCTCGGTGAAATCTTCGGCTACAGGGTTCTCTCGATAGAGGGCCGGAAGAAACTCGGCGCTTGTCACGCGAGGGAAATCCAAACGCACGCGACGAACGACAGGCGTTGCCGCACTGTCGCCAACGAGCCGCATTCTCACATACAGGTAGCGACCCGTGGGCTGGTTTATCAAAAAGTCGAGCGAGCCGTCGGGCGCAATCTGCCAGTCGGTCGGATGAGGCGCACCCGTGGGAAAATCGGTCCACTCGGCATCGCTCGTCCCTGCGCTCTGTTCGTCGTTGGTCCCCGCCGTCTCAACTGGCTCCGCTTCGCGAGCTTCTATCTCGGCGGCGAGCAGCAGCGACGAATCAAAAGCGGCTGAGACGCGATCTCCTTCCTGCAAATCAGAAAGCCCTGCCGGGTGGCCGCTTCGGGTAATCACAGTGTTTTCGTCCGTACTCAAAATGAGAGCGGGATTATTTGGGCGAGTCGCTATCGTTACTGTCCGAGCATTCAAGTCAACAGAAACGATTGCGCCTCTGGCCCTTGCGTCTTCGGATGTCGAAACGGCAAGGCTGATGGTCGTGCCTGGCGGCATATCCGCATCAACTTGCACTCTATGCCATTGACATCGTGGTACACCGCTGTCAATCGCGGCGGTGAGCAACTGGCCTCTCTGATATCGAGCGGGCGGTTTCGGATTAACGATCCGTGATTGGTCAACACACCGGCCATACCACGAAAAGCAACATGTGACCGGCATGCCATCGGTCCCGCGCTCCTGTAAGCAGAATCCCAAGTCGGAAGCGGCAGTGATGCCAGTCGGACGAAAGACCTTTGGAAGCTGTTCGACTGAGGCCTGCTCGAATTGTTGCGCGCCCTGCGCCGCGCGCCAGAGTTGAAGCGAGCCATCTTGCGCGCGAGTCACAAGCCACACCGATTGATCGTTGCTCACCGCAATGCGGTCTGCATCTCCCTGGGCGATTTCGTCTGGTATCTTCGCCTTCAACTTTCCGAGCGCGTCACCCGTCGGGCCGAATCGCAACACTGCTAAAGAGTCTTCATCGACAACTAGCAATTGCCCCGACGGGGTGAATGCAATCGGGCCAGGTTTGTTAATCTTTATTGCCGCGCTGAGTCGCGCTCCCGATTGCGCCCATATCCAGACCATGCCTGCGCCCTGATCCGCGACGGCAATTCTCTGACGCCACGCAGCTACTGAAACCACATTGACTAAGAAATTCGGAGCGCAAGACGAGTCCCAAACAGGGACCCATTGCCTTACGCAAGGCGATTGACACAGGCTTTCTTCAATACTGCAATCCTCGGATGCGAAGCGCGACCGGTGTAGAGATAAACCCATTCGGAGAAGGCGCGGAGCGGGGGGCGTGGCCGTAACGAGATACCAATCGCACGGCCCGCATCCGTGAGCGAGCCGCCGAGGTGGAATGTATGCGAGCACCTGGGCCGGATCAACCGCCGCGCCATCCTGTTGCTTGAGCCTTACGCCGCCCGGATCATCAAGTCCCGTGAGGTTCTTGTAAAACTCCTCCCCTGGCCCCGCGTCCCATCCGACGAAGCCATCCAGCAAGCGGAAAGTTGGATGTTCAGATCGACAGCTCATTGCGCCTCCGCCGATTCAACTACGACAACTTCATGCCCTTCGGGCCAAAACAACGAGTAGGGTGAAATCGGATAATCGCTACAGCCGGGAATTCTTAACCCGTCAATCACGATGTTGAGCCTCGGAACCGCGCGAACGCCTTTAACGTTTAGGATGAGACGTTGCAGCAGCGCCGTGTAATGAAGCGTCCCGCCAAACGGCCAGCCTTGCCCATCGTCGCCGCCCTTGAGCGGGTGAAGATAGTTGTTTAGACAAGTGACTACTGCTCGCACAACGTCGCCCACGCTGGCTGTCGGATCAATTATTACGCCGACCTCGCAACGAACCCTGTGATAATTCGGCGCAGCCGCGACCACCTCGACCCCTGCGGGGGCAGCCTTCTCCGTCAGAAAGCGAGCGACTGATTGAAGCGTGCCTTCGTCTGGCGTAGGCGGGCCTTCGCCGCGATCGGGCGGAACGACGAACAGTGCGACAACGCCGGGAATTGGCGTGCCCGCAAACGTAGGGTGCAAACCGGAGATGGCGTGAGCGCGCTCGACAAGCGCTCCTTCGGCGCGCAAAGCCATGAGCGCATAATCGGCTGTTGTCACCGCGCGACTGCGCGCGCGAATCTCTTGCGGGCTCCGACGCATTGCGGCCTGCTGGGTTTCAGCATTCGAGCCACCCGAAGCAGGAACCGGATTCTTAACGCCCTTGATCGAAGGCGCGGAGCTGATGAGCGTGTTGATCGCTTCTGCGTCAACGGCGCCCGCAGCGCCACCTCCAACGCGATAACTTACCGCGCGCACGTTTCGAAAACCGACAGGGACCGCCGCGCCGTGCAGCCCTTCTCCGAAAGTAACTTCGCCGGTTGCAGGGTCGAGCACATAAACTTTGTCTTCCGGTCCGTACAACGACAGGTCGTCAACGGCCCTCCACCGGCTCGCTTGCGGTTCAGCGCTCGCGCTGCTTTCAAGGAATTCTCCCGCCTGGGTTTCAGCCTCGGCGCCCGTTGCGGTGAATTCGCCTTCACCGACTTCGAGTGTGAGCGAGCCGGGCAGCACCGGTGTTTGACTCAATCTCATTCGAGTATTGCCCGTGCGACGTGCGACGCCACCGGGCGCGGAGACGTGCTCAAGTATCTCATTGCGAATAGTGCGCGCGGCGATCGCCTCTACCATATTGAGCTTTATGAATGATAGTGCCAGAGCTTTTTGATATTCGCCGAAGACCAGTCTGACTCGAAGCCATCTCAATAACTTATCTCCGCGCAGGCCGTCCGGTCGTCCCACTCGCCACTGTCGCGGAAGGCTTATTTCGATGATTCCGCTTTGAAGCAGCGCTCCTGTTTGATCACGCACCACATCGGCAGGCTCAAAATTTGCGCCGTCCAATATCTCCCATCGCAGCACGGGAGGCGGCGGTACGAGCAATGATGTAAGGCTGCCGCTTGATGCGGGCGGCGGAGCGTCGGTCGCAGTGGCTGCGGATACTCCCAGTGAGATAAACGGTCCCGGCACAATGTCGCTCGCCAGCCCGATCAATAGCGCATTGCCCACCTCGGGCTTTTTCCCAAATGGAAGAAATCTAGCATTCGGGTCCTGGCTATTGACATCGACCTGGGTGAAGACCCCCCCCTGTTGAACATGCATCTCTTCGATTGAGGCAGGCGCGGCATAGAGATTATTTTCAGTCTCGAAGACAACCTGATCGCCTTCGCCTGTGGCAGGCTTTGCGCCGACCTGAAAGCCTTTGCCGACAAAAACCGATTGCGGAGCGCCTTCGGCAACCTCGAATTCAAGCATCGCTTTTGCCGATGTCGCTGCGAGCGGCTGCACGCCCGCGAGGCGTAGGAACTCTACGAATGCTTTTTCGGGTAGGCGATTCAATCGCTTAACTATAGGCTCTGCAAGCTCGCTGAAAAGCTGAACGAGCGCAACGCCCGCATCGCCCGCTCGCAGGTTCGTCCACTCCGGCGTGTAAGAGTTGATTCGACCACGCGCTTCGGTTGCGATAATGTCGCGCTCGCTCGCCATCAACTCAGGCTGATCGGGTGACGGACCTCGCCCGCGAACCAACCGCGCGCGCTTTTGCCTTGTAGACTCTTTGCCCCACCACTGTGCGGTCATCGCAAGCCTCCTGAGCTTACGGCTGACTGTTGCAGCCGCACTGTTATTTCTTCCAGTACCACGAGGTCGTGCGGGCCTATAGCGACATCGTTGCAACTCTCATGCGGAACCGCGCCGTCAATGCCTATGAAAACCGTATTGACTTTTCCATAATCGCCCAGCGCTTTCTGCGCTTCGCGCAACAGGGCCGATGGCCTGACCGGCTCGCCAAAAGGCCAGCCGTTTTTTTGATCTCCTCCGATCAACGGGTCCAGAAAATCCTGTAAGCGCTCTGTGAATGTTTTACGAAGGCCGAGCGGATCAACCGACTCGGCGCTGATGTCAATCGCCAGAGAGATATGACGATAGCGAGGCGCTCTCACAAAGACTTCACTCGTTACAAGTCGAGCCGCTTCAAGGCGTCGTCGTATAGCAGCCAAAGCGCCCGGATCAGGTTGCGGGGCGGCGACGTAATCGCCTTCCGCATCCTGCTCATTTGCGCGCTCGCGCGGCGCGTGGGGCACTATGAAGACTGTTATGGCCCCCGCCATAGTCCCGCAGGGGAAACCCGGATGGTAGCCAATTGCCGCATGCGAGCGAGCAATGGCGACGCCAGGCGTGGTTTGCGCCAGGTCTTCGTAATCAATAGGCGTAATGGCACGCGTGCGCTGCTTGAGGCTTGCCGAGACGCGCCTGCTGGCGGCGGCGCTTGTTTCCGTCTCTTCGCCGCCTGTTGCCGGGACTACGTTCTTCGCTTCGAATCCCTGAGCGTCGCAGCCTTCCCATTCGAGATTCTTTCCGAGATTGCCGGCGCTGCCTGCGCCCACGGCGAAACAGAGCCTGATATTCACCTTCCCTTTGTTGCTCAATACAGGCACTCGCCCGGTCAGCCCATCGCCAAAGCGAAACTCCGAGCGTTCTCTGTCAACAATGAATACTCGCTCGTCGGGACCACTAAAAGAGAAGTCACCGGTCGGCCTCCACCTGTGCCAGCGACCATCGCGCTCGGCTATATGCAGCGCGACGCAGTTCTCAATCGGAGGATGCTCCACGAAAGCAACTCCATCGGCGCTACACTCACCCGGCAGTAGTCCCGCGAGCGAGAGCGTATTGCCCGGCAGCGGAAGCCACTCGCGCTTGATCGCGTACCTGCAGGTGAGCCTCGCGTGTCGAGCGATTGCGACATTGGCGATCAATCGCACAAGTCTCGGCGGCGAGGTGAATGTTGATTCATCAACGTGCAGCCAGATGGCGTAAGGCACAAGTCCTTTGACCGGCGAGGACAGGTTCTCAGGCTTCCAGTCGGTGGGTATTGGTAGCTGCACCACTCCAGAGCGCCGGAGGCCGCCCGTGCCATCTTTTACTTTGGCCGCGTCGATTTCATCACCTTGAGCGAACTCTACCGGCTCTCCTGTATTTGAGTTGCGGTATAACCATTTTATCTTTGCGGGCGCGG
This sequence comes from Blastocatellia bacterium, assembly GCA_036277095.1. Lineage (GTDB taxonomy): Bacteria > Acidobacteriota > Blastocatellia > UBA7656 > UBA7656 > DASUNP01. Next base: position 80,074 of record DASUNP010000104.1, on the reverse strand, counting down.
GAACATCTTTGACTGCATCAGCCGCCTGCTCTGATGCGATGCTTGACGGCGCGTCGAGATCGAACAGAAGCGAGAAAGGCGCATCAATCGGAGTTGGCGGAAACGGCTCTTTGAGCCACAGCACTATCTTTATTCTCGCCGAGCTTCCATCATAGGGGAACAAGCGCAATGCTCGCCCGTACGCGAGGTCTTGAGTGCGGTCGCGCTCGCCAATAAAAATCGAGATTCGATGTTGACCATTGTCGCCTTCATCCACGGGCAGCAGCGCGATGCTCGACACGGTCGAGAAGATCAGCGGAGGGACGCGAGCGGCAAGCTGCATCTTCGTGCGAGCTCCGAGTTTTTGAAATTCCTTTCCAGCAGATGAGAAGCGCAGTACAGTGCTTGCGGCGCGGGCCGGGCGCGGCTCTTCTCCGAGCAGGCGAAGCGTGGCGCGAACAAGAGAATCGGGAACCTGGTCCATCCAGTAGAGCCGTTGCTCAAGCAGCCACGCGAACAACTCAAGCAGCGTCACTCCCGGATCAACCGCGGCGTGCAGCGTCCATCGACCGACCGAAGCCGCCGCGATGCGTCGCCTTATGGCGACCACCATGTCCGCCCACTTGAGGTCGTCGAGCTTTATGGGTTCGAGTGCCATCAAATTCGCTCCACCGCGCCGAGATAAAACGGGAAGACCAGGTTGTTGCGCGTGTTGGTTTGCCGAACTCGATAGTTGATTGAAACCGTCACGCGATTCTCTTGTTCGGGGTCTGCCTCAGCCCGCACGTCATCCAGCTCGATTCGCGGCTCCCAGTCGCGCACCGCTTCGCGCACTGTCGTTTCAAGAAGCCCGAGATACTGAACGCTTCCAGGGTAAAAAACCAGGCGCGGAGCTTTGCAGCCGAAATCCGCTCGCATGACTCGCTCGCCCAGCTCAGTCAGCAGCAGAATAAGCAGCGACTGCTCGACGTTCGGATCGCCTTCGACGTAGCCCATCCCGCCCGTCTCATCGGGCAGAATTGGGAATTTCCATCCTGCGCCTATAAATTCGCTTGGCATAAATCAACTCGTCTTGCTTATTTGAGAAAGCACCGCCGATGTCATCTGCACAACCGGCGGGCTGGATGGTGTGGCAGGCGCGGTGCAGGTGTGAACATGAGTGTTGAAGAGGGCCATCAGGGCTTCTCCCAAAACGAGCGACATCGAAGCCGCATCGCCGCCGAGCTTCAGGCTCGTGCCGGAAAGAACTATGTTCAGCGCCGTCAGCTTGATGGTGTTCGTGCCGGTCATCTCTATGTTTCCAGATGCTCCGTCAATCATTATTGACTTGCCGCTCGTCTCAATCGTTATTTTGTTGGCCTGATCGTCAATCGTCACCTGCTGGCCGTTCGTGCTTTTTATAGTAATCTTCTTATCCTGATCGCTGAGATCCAGTTCGTGGCCGCCGCTGGTCTTTATTCTGACGCGCTTTTTGCCGCTCGTATCGTCCATCAAAATCTCGTGACGGCCTTTTGTGCGAACGAGCTTTTCATCCTTATCGCTTGCTCGATATGACGGCGGCTTGTCCTGCCCGTTATAGAGCCCTCCGAGAACTATCGGCAGCCTGAGGTCGCCGTGAATGAAAGCCACCAGCACCTCATCGCCGACTTCGGGAATGAAGAAAGAGCCGTATTCATTACCCGCGTAGAATTGGCGCACGCGGCACCATTCGCTTTCAAGCTCGTTATCGAACATCGGGAACTTCAGCTTGATGCGCCCCTCTTTCTGTGGGTCGTTGTTGTCGGTGACTATAGCCTCGACCACGCCGTAGTAACGCTTGTCGGTCGAGCGCGATCGAGCAACGCTTGTCATTTCTTGCCTCCGTCGTAAGTGCGTCGCACCTCGAAGTTCGTCAGATAACCTGAGCTGCTGAGCGCATGCTCAACCTTCTTCACGTAGTAATCGCCGCTGTATCGCTTGCCTAGCCCATGTATCTCCAGCGTGTCTCCCGGCCTGAGATCGGGCACGCCTATGACTTGCCCCGAGCCGGTGATGAATTCATAAGCGCGCTCCATCAACAAACTGACGGCGAGTTTCCTAGCCTCTTCCTGACTCGTTACAGGTGCGTCAATCACAACATCCTGTTTTCCCTTATTCGAGTTTTGAGCGGCCTGCGGCCCGCTGGTCCCGCCACCCTTTGAGGGCGGCAGATCCTTAGGCTCTGCGGTGTACTTAACAACCTCTTTAGCGGCAGGGTCCCAGCCATGCACCGTGACGCTGCCGACCTGATTTGAGAGTGTAAGCGTCGGAGTGAAGTTGATAAGGCTCACACCCCACTCGAAGACATAAACCCGAGCCTTGCTTGCGTCGCGACCGTCTTTGGGTTTGACGAAAAAGAGCGTGTCCTTGCCCTCATTGGTCTGGACATAGAAATCGAAATCTATTCTCTTGGCGCGTTCCATCAGAAACGTCGCGTAGTCTTGATTCTTTATCATCACTAGGTCATGTCGCGGGCCTTCTTCAGTGACCTGCGGCTTCAGACCTTTATCCTCGGCGACACGTTTAGCGATTTCCCAGTCAGTCATCTTCACGTATTTATCTGCGCCTTTTTCCGGCTTGCTGTCACGCAGCTTGAACATGCTGTCGAGGCCGCTTACGGCCAGAGTAGGAGATCCCGATTCGGGAAACTTCGGCGACAGCGTCGTAATCTGCCCGTGTACCATCGAAAGCAAGCGGTCGGCGTATCCCATCTGCACGTGAACCCCACGGCCCACGTCGAACTCCGACGTATCGCTGTACTTGAAAAAGATGCCCTTGTCGTCCCAGTTGTTGATCGTGAAGTCAAAGCTCGTCAGGTTTTCGAGGTCCATTACAACCTTCACGTCGAGCACGTCTCCCTTCGATTCGGGATCAAGCTCGCGCCCTTCGACCTCTATCTTGAAGTTCGGAGCATAATAATCGGTAGGAAGTCCCGATTTGATTGTCGAGATGTCGGCTGCCAATGCTTTCCTCCTAACGCAAGCGCGGTATGGTCAACACACGACCGGGCGCGAGTCCTCGCGGGTCTTGGATGTCGTTGGCTCTGGCTATCTCGCGCCACAAGCCACTATCTCGGTATATGGCCGAAGCGATACTGCTCAACGTATCCCCTCTGCGCACGACATAAGTCTTTTCAAAATCGGGTGAAGATTTTGGCCGTTCTTTGACTTGAATCTTGACAGGCCTGTACTCCTTGAGCGACACGCTCAACCTTGCGCGAAGCGGAACGCCATCAGGTGTGAAAAGCGTGTAGGTGATATTGAGGCTTTCGAGCACCCCGAGAAAGACCTGCGTGTCCCAGGTGAATCGAATTATCGGCGGTGCGTGTAGCTCATCTTTGATGTTGAGCAGGTTTCGCAGATTATTGACGTAGCGCTCGCGCACGTCTTCGAGCGTGTCCGACGTGTCGACCAATAATTCAGCGGAAAGCTTTTCGCTCGAGCCGCGGATGAATTGAATGGGCGGCGATTCAAGACCTGGAATGGCGATTTCCGCGAAGTTGTTCGACTTTTGGATTTGGTACTCGGTCGGGTTGAAGCGCAGAGGTATTATCGGGTCATCGACCTTCGGCTCAAGTATCTCAAGGTATGCGCGGACCAATCCCTGTCCTGCTGCCGTCACTGGCGTTATCATCGGTCACCACCCTCCGTGCGGCGATCTCCTAACGCCCGCTCTCTATCAGTGAACTTCTGGCGGGCCTTTGCTTCGGCGCTCTTGCGCTCCCAGGTTCTTATATACTTCTCAAAAAGTCTTGCGAACACTGCCTCGTCGCTTTCGCCTTCGACGTCGAATCGCACTTCGAGATTTTGAATCGTAACCATTTCGTCATCCCTCGCCGGGCGGCGATAGCTGGAGTTGAACAATTCCGTGATGGGCAATCTCAAGCCCTTCGATTGCAACCCCGCTTTGCATGGCGCTCAACTCCGGCCCCGTCCACTTGACTGCTATGCCCGCGCGAAAGACCCAGGCTATTGCGGGAACGCCTGACGACGTAAGCAGCAGAATGGCGCCGTCGCGTCGCGCCCCGAGTGATTGCGTGAGACCGGCTTGATACCAGAACCACAAACCCATATCGCGCACCACGCCGCGCTTGAGCGAGATGCGACTCCACGAGTGACGAACCGGAAGCTGATGTACGAAGTCGTTCACGCCGCCCTCTTGATACGGCATTACTTCGAGGTCCGCTCCGAGTCCTCTGACTTCTTGAAACTCCGCTGGGGCAACGAGCGAAACCTGGGCCGCTTGCGCGGGCGGCAGATATGCGTCCGCCGGGTCGAGCGTCACGATGAAGCGATAGGATGGCAGCGGATCTTCAATCATGACTCGAAGACCTCCAGCGAAGCGTCTGTGCCGACGACTATGCGGAGCGTAATGAACTCCATAGGGATCGCCGGCGCGACTTCAATCGTGCAAAAGAGTCTGCCAAGCTCCTGCTCTTCGGGCGGAGTTGTCGTCTCGTCCGAGCGAACGCGGAACGCCTCTTCGGGGCGCGCCCCTTTGAGCGCGCCCGCTCGATACGCTTCAAGCAAAACCGTAGTGATTGCGCGAACGAGCTTGAGCCTTAGCTCGGGGCCGTTCGTGTCGAAGACAAGCGGGTCGGCCACGCGGCGAATCGCCCGCACCAATCGGTGAATCAATCTGCGGTGTGCTATGTACACCCCTGACGCATCGCGATTGAGCGTGCGGCCTCCCCACACCTGAAGGCCGCGACCCGCCGTGCAGCGAATGAGGTTTATTCCTCTCTCGATTAAGACCCCTTGCGTGGGGTTTTCGAAGTTGCTCGCGACATCGACGGCCTCATATAGCTCAGTGTTGGCCGGCGTATGATGCGCGCCACGATTGCGATCAAGCCAACTGATGACGCCGGCGACATGCCCCGATGGCGGTACGTTGCGCAAAGGAGATACTACGGCTCCGAGCGGGTCCGAAACTCGCAGATGCGGGTGATAAATCGCGGCGGCGCGAAGCAGTTTTGGATCGCTCGGCTCAAGCGTTTGCTCTACCCATCTAATCACTTCCGTCGCCGTCTGGTTGCCGGCAGGCAGGTCAACGAGCACGAGCCTGTCGCGTAACTCATCGGCTTTTTGGATCGCCTCGATCAGTATCTCTTGCTGCTCAGTCTGGTCCGTCACATCTTTGTAGAGGTCGGGCATAGCAACCAGCGCGACCTCGGGCTCATCGCCGAGCTTGCCGACCGCGTCGAGGTATTCAAACTGCGAGGCGGTTGCCTCGCTTCCTCCATCGAGAACCGCGTCGCCCCATCTGATGTAGTGCAGCCCGCCCGGATCAACCGCGCGGGGCTGCTCCATCTCGTCCCCGATGGGAATCAACCTGATTAGATTTGAAGAAGCGGCCACCGCCTCTTTGATTTGAGCAGTCTCTATCCCCATCAGGTATTCAATTGGCTCATCGGGCGCATTTATCACAAGATCAACTTCGGGCTTGCCGGCAGCGCCGACGCGGCGATAGCGCAAGCTTATGCGAGTTCGATTGGCCCACGCGCCGGGGCTTGTAGCTTCTATTCGATACTGTGACGCGCGAAAGCCGCCCTTGTCTGCCTGCCAGGTGCTTGCGCCTTTATTAAAAACTCGGACGTCCCAGACTGCGCTCGCTGTGGTCGAGCCTGCCGCCGTATCGTCATCGCTTTTGGCGATGCGCGCGACATAAGCAATCTCGCCGCCATTTTCGAAATAGCCGCGTATGGCGTAAGGCATAAGGGCATCCTTCGCAAGCCCGCCAAATTGGCGCAAGTAACTGCGCCAGCCTTCGACGCGGACAGGCTGACTGACAGGCCCTCGCTTCGCGCGCCCCATGAAGGCCGCGATGTCCGAGCGCAGCGGCGATTTTTCAGGCGGGCGCGCGCCGACCTCAAAGTACAATCCGGGTGTTGTCGCAATAGAGCTCATGCCTGTCCGTCTATTTCGAGACCTTCGTGGCAGATCTCAAGCGTTTCCATTGCGATCTCATTGTTCTTCGCGTTCAGCCCCGGACCTGTCCATTTGCAGGGCCAGGCCCTCTTGAAATTCCAGCGCATCACTTCTCGCCGGTTTTCGTCCAGCAAGACGACGGAGCCTTCGGTTCGCCGCACAAGCCCGTTCATCGCTTCGACGACCCAGTTCCAGAAGGCGAGGTCGCCGATTATGCCGCGCTTGAGCGTGATGTTGGTAAATTTCTTGAGACCGGGAACTTTGCGAACGTGTATGTCTTCGCTGCCGTTGCGATAGTCAATCGGATCGATAGCGACTTCCAATCCGCTCGCTTCCGCAAACGAACCTTTGACGGCAGTGCCATCGTCGCTGACGCCCGTGATGATTACCTCAAAGTTGTATCCGGCATACGGATCATCTCTAAAAACAGGTGGCATAGCTTTCCTCTTTGGTTAAGGCTCCGAGATTAACTCGCCTTTTGGTCAAGGGTCTTCTGCTGAATGCGGAAGATAACGAATTCTGCCGGCTTGACGGGCGCGATGCCTATAAGCACGATCAGTCGCCCGTTATCTATGTCGTCCTGCGTCATCGTAGTGCGGTCGCACTTGACGAAGAATGCTTCGTCAGGCTTGCTACCCTGCAACGCGCCCGAACGCCATGTGCTCGTCAGGAAGTTTGTAATAGTCTGGCGAACTCGCGCCCACAGCGGCTCATCGTTCGGTTCGAACACGACCCACTGCGTGGCTTCGTCAATCGACTCTTCAACGTAGATGAACAAACGACGCACGTTGATGTACTTCCACGATGGGTCTGACGACACGGTGCGCGCGCCCCACACGCGATTGCCTCGCCCCGGGAAAAATCGAAGCGCGTTGATGCCTTTGGGATTGAGTAAGTCCTGCTGGCGTTTGGTCACATCTTGAGCGATCTTTGTGATTCCGCGAATCCCTTCGTTGGCGGGAGCTTTGTGAACGCCACGCTCAATGTCCACGCGAGCGTAGATGCCTGCCATGTGGCCCGAGGGGGCGATATGCACGTTACGCCTGACGGAGGGGTCGCGCACTTCTACCCACGGGTAGTAGATGGCGGCGTACTTGCTATCGAGCACCTCGCGCGCTTCTCTAATCCCTTCTATGCTCAATCCATCTTTCGAATCGAGAATGGCGAAGCGGTCCTTGAGTATTTCGCAATGTTGGATGAGCGCCGAATGAATCGTCGAAGACCACATGCCGGGCGCGAGACAGATAGAAATCTCGTCTATATCTTCGAGCGCCTGAATGCCCGTGCGCCTTTCGCTTCCGAGATCAACGCCAACGAAGTCATCAACTGTGAGACCGGGGATGTTGTCTGCGCCGTTTGCGAGGTCTGCCCACTGTAACTCAGGATTGGCTTGCGGCAGCGGGGGCACAGGCGGATTATTGGCAGGCGCGACACTGGGGAATTCCAGTATGGTATCGGCTGCGAAACCGAGCCCTGCTTCCAGGTCTATCAGCGACGAAAGCGTGTTGACGTGAGTTACGAAGTAGCTCAGGCTCCCGTCGTTGACCAGGCGCAGGTTGCTGAATCTCTCTTCTGCCTGGGTCACAAAATTGCGCTGGTAGCGTGCGTGCACTTCGGCTTCGATCACGCGGAGCCTGTTGTCCTCGAAATAGGCATTCGCCAGGTCGGGGGTTGAAAGCGTCACCGTGTCGCCAGCAATCGAGTCAACGCTACGAATCTCTTTCAGCGTGCCGTTGTCGAGTTCGACAAGCGCGCCTTCATAAAGCTGCGAAGCATTGCGAACGCTGACGGTCGTTCCCGGAGTAGCTGGGGCGTAGGCGGGACGCATGCGGCGCACGGGCGTGCCGACAGTCCACGTGGGGCTGGCAGGGACAGCCGGGGCGATTGTGAAAACGGTTTCGCGAGTCACCGTATCGCCTATAGCCCAGGTTTGCCCTGCCGGCACAGCCGGGCTGATGGTGATTATCCTTGGAGGCCCCGGATCAATGGCACTGATAACATATCTCTGATTTTGAATTGTAACGGTATCATTGACGGCCAGACCTGACACATCGTTCACAGTAATATCGGTATCCCCGGCATTAGCTACGACTGCTACGGTTGCTTGAAATTCAGATCGCAGGTTGCTTATAACGTGCTCGGTTTCACCGATCCTGACCCTGTTACCATTGGCCAGGCCGGTGGCGCTGGCGACAGTTATATTCGTGTCTCCGGCGTTGGCCTGAGCAGCTACAGTTGTCGAGAAAGGGGTGCCGCCGAGCACAGGGTCGGCCATCAACTTCAGCGTCGCGCCGATCATAGGTCGCATGCGAACGCTGATGCCATTGCCGCTCGTGCCGCTGCCGCCCCAATCGCCTTCCGATTTAGCCCTAACAGTCAGCCTCGCGTCGTCCTGGCCTGGCTGCGGCGCTACGACTGCCTGACGCTGTACTACTTGCACGAAATCGCGCCCGCCTTTAACCTCTTGCCCGATAGGGTTATTCAGCACAACCGTGCTCGTGCCCGTGTATGCCGTCACCTGAAACGTGGCGGTGAAGAATCCATTCACAAACAGGTCAATGTTTGATCCGACGCGTATGCTGATGAGGTGGCGCAGGCGCAGTTCGGTCGCGGTTGCGGGCGCGTCTTGCGTTATCTCGCTGATTACGCCTTGCCCCATTATAAGTTCGGCTTTAGTGGCTGTGCTGCTGATGACCCTTTTGACGTAGAGGCGCTGGCCTCCATTATCAAAGAAGCCTTTGACGGCCAGGGGGAAATGCCACCAGCGTCCTCCCTCGGTCGGGTTGAGCGCCCAATTGTTGACTGTTGCCGGATCGGGTTCAGGAAGAAAACCGCCGAACCTGCGCAGGAACTCGGCGAAGCTAGTAATCAGCTCCGGCTTGCCTCGCGTCGGCCCAAAGGCGGTTACACCCACAGCGCCAGCCGTGCTGGTGCTCACACCTTCTATAGGCTTCGGACCGGCATCAATCTCTTCGACGTAAACACCCGGACTCAAATATTCAGGCATTGTTTCATCCTCTCAAAAAATGGTGATTCTTTGACTCGCTCCCAAATCTTGAGGGAGCGTGACGGTGATCATTCCCGATCGATTCGTTCGAGCATGATCGGCATCTATATTTAGCGAAGTACCGTTTTGCGCCCATCTGATCGGCAGCCCATAGTTGCCCTTCTCATCTGTAATCACTCGCTCTATATTGCTTAATCGCACTTCCACATCGCTCACAGGATTGCCGAGCACATCGACAACCACGCCGCGAAGCACTCTGAGGTGCGTAGGAAAAGGGTAATTGGTGGCCGGGACCAATATCACACTCATAGGACTCGTAGTAATGACCGCAGGCGGATTCGTGTCGTTATAAGGAAAGGCATCGAACTCTATGCCGTCCCGCGTCCGCCGATAGAGTGGAATGTAGTAATCGGCTTTCAGCCTGGCGCGGTAGCGACGCGGCGGCTGTCCCACGACATCTGCGCGGCGCTCCAGCGCGGGATAGGCCAGAATGCCACTCAAAGTCACAACAGGCTTGATGTCTGTCGTGCGCCACGCGCCGCCCGCGTCTTTCAGGTCAAGCTCTGATTCAACTTTTCCGATAGGCCCCTTGCTCGTAAGGTTGTCTAAGAGCCGAAATCCTATAGGGCTGTAAAGCTCTGAGCCTTCGGCTGCCAGCGTGTGCCATCCGATCATGCGTCCACCCCCGGCGTTTCATAACCGAGGCTGCGGCGGCTGACAGGCGCGATGTGATCTACGCTCTCTACGTCAAGCGGCACAACTCTCACTTCGTAAACAAGAGACAATCTGTAGGGCTTTTGTATCGCGTGCCAGGCTCTAGCGCGCTCTTCCAAGGATAGTTGCGCCAGGGTTATTTTCAGCGCAACGTCCGTTTTCGCAAGTTCGCCGGTCAATTGAGGGCCACTCAGAATCGGCGTTTCGTAAAGAACCTGCAAGGCTCGTCCCAGTATATTCTGATTCGTCCCTTGGTCTGCGTTCCAGGCAGTCAGCAGGTAGCGCAGCAGAAGCGCCATAGGAGGCTTCGATATCGTGATACTGCCTGCGTCAACGGCGCGCCTGCGCGGGCGATTGCGCGCGCTGGGGTCTTCCACGACTTCATAAAGAAAGAGGGTGAGCAGCGAAGCATTGGGTGGAATGACCTGCAAGTCATGAACTTGGACATCAACCGAGAGACCGAGCACATCCATTGCAGGTAGCAGCAAATTTGCTAAAGTCTTGGACACATCTGAGATGACGTCAAAACCGGCCACGCCAATCACCTTCGTAGAGTAATTTTATTTGCAACACGAGCTTTGCTGTCGCGCTTGTTCCGCAAGGTTACGCTTTGAAGACAACTGCAAGGCTCATTCCAGGAAAAGGCTCGCGATGATCGCCCGGTACTTCTATAACTTAAAGATTGAGCGCGCCTATCTGCGGGACGGTGGAGGATATTTTCATCCACCCTCGACATGATTCATCACGGGCGCTAATAGTAGTGAGACCGCTTCAAGCCGCGAATCTGCTTTATTTATGGCTGTCTCTACGTAAGCCACTTCATCTATGCGAAGGATGGATAATTTTATCCAGATGGAGGCGCGAGACCTGAAAAGATTTTGAAGGATAAAGCGCTTAAAATATTACGAAGAAGAAATCACTGCCATAGTGGAATGGAACGGTTACTTATACTCACGAAGGGAACCGACTCGAAACGTAGTCATCAATATCTTTGCTATGGTAATATCATTGTTCTAGGGATGACCAAGAATATCGAACATTCCAAGCTAAAGCAGAAGCTATTGCGCGCTACAGGTAGGGCCATCGAAGATTTCAGCATGATAGAAGACGGCGACCGCGTGATGGTCTGCCTGAGCGGGGGTAAGGACAGTTATACTCTGCTCGCCCTGCTCGTCGATCTTCAGCGCCGCGCACCCGTCAGGTTCGACCTGCTCGCGGTAAACTTAGATCAAAAACAGCCCGGTTTCCCCGAACACGTCTTGCCCAAATACCTCTCCGGGATCGGCATCGATTTTCGCATCATCGAGCGCGACACCTACTCGATTGTGAAAGCCCTTGTGCCCGAGGGCAAGACTACCTGCTCGGTCTGCTCGCGCCTCAGACGCGGGATACTTTACAACACCGCTGTCGAAGAAGGCTGCACAAAGATCGCGCTCGGCCATCACGCGGACGACATACTGGAGACTTTCTTGCTTAACCTGTTTTTCAGCGGCTCGCTCAAGGCCATGCCGCCCGCCTTGCGCTCGGACGACGGGCGCAACATGGTCATCCGCCCCCTGGCTTATTGCTGGGAAGCCGACATCGCACGTTTTGCCGAAACCCAGATGTTCCCCATCATCCCTTGCGACCTGTGCGGCTCGCAAGAGAACCTCAAGCGCAAGCGCGTCAAGCGATTGATCGCGGAGCTGCAAGACGAGATTCCGCAAGTGCGCAACTCTATGTTGCGGGCGCTCGGCAACATCAGCCCGTCACAAATGATGGACAGGCATCTGTTCGACTTCGGCTCTCTCGCAGACGGGAAAGCGAGCCTCGCCGACGAGCTTGACCGGGCCATCGGCGCGCACGACATGCCTTCGGCCACGCTTGTGCCTGTGACTCTTAATCAAATTTAGTCCGCTCAGGTTATGCCCTGTGACGACTACGATAGCCGTCGAAAACCATTCCGCCCACGATCAACAATCAATCCGTCGCCGAACCCTGCTGTGGGTCTTTCTCGCCGTCACGGCCGCCAGTTTCCTGCTGAGAATCTTTTACGCCAAACACCTGTACCAGGATGACGGGCTGTGGTTTACGGCAGCCGAACAGATCCTCGACGGCCGCGCGCTTTATCGCGAAATCTATTTCGACAAGCCGCCCGTGCTGCCGCTCGTCTACGCCTTGCTGTTCAAGCTCTTCGGCGCGCACATTCTGGTGATTCGTTTGTTCACGCTCTTTTACTCCGTCGCCATATCCGCGACGCTTTACCTGTTTGGGTCGCGCCTGTACGGCAAGCGCGAAGGGCTGCTTGCCGCAGCGATGTTCGCGGTCTTTAGCACGACCTACACGACGGGCCACGTCCAGGGGTTGAACACAGACTTTTTGATGCTGCTGCCTTACACGGCGGGCGCTTATCTGCTGACGCGCGCGGTCGACGCGACCGCGCGCGTCAGCAAGCTGTACGCGCTTTGTGGCGGCGCGCTCGCAGGCGTTGCGTTTCAGATAAACCCGAAGGCGATCTTTGATCTCGTCTTTTTTCTCTTACTATTATTCTTCGTTCGCAGGTGGCATAGATCAAACCCGCGCCGGCTGGCCTGGCTTTTCGGCCTGGCGATGGCCGGAGTCTTTGCGGGCGCGCTTCCTTTCTTCGTTTACATAGCGGCGACCGATTCCTTATCCGATTACTGGCTGTACGTTTGGGACTGGGGCGCGCGCTACGCGGGGTATTATTCACTATGGGAGACACTCTCCAATGCGCTCGCCCAGAGCGCGAATTATTTCGCGCTTAACAACACGCTGGCGATCACGCTCGCCTTCGTCATCACAACCGTAATCTTGAGGGCGAGGCGCAAGCGGATTGATAAGGCAGACGCAAAACAGGCTGTGGGAGCCGGTTTGGCGTCTGACAGAGTGTATCGCTCGGATATCGTTTTACTGATCTGGCTCGCGGCGTCTTACTGCGGCCTCGCCGTAGGGGGGAGGTTCTTCGGCCATTACTTCTTTCAAATCATGCCCGCGCTCTGCCTGCTCGGCGGGCGCGGGTTGATAGGGATTATCTCCTGGCTCAACACGCCGCGCGTGAGTGCGACTGTGCGCCGGCTGGCATTGAGTTTTATTCTGATCGGTTTCATCTTTACGCTCGCCCGATTTCACAGCCGCACTTTCACACTGGCCCTCGACCTTGTGCGAGGGACGAAAAGCGAAAGGACGACCGAGTGGCTTCACGAACGTCTAAACCGCGAAGAGCGGATGGCGGCCGCCGCGGCCAGACAGTTGCCCGATCCTGTCGCGGCGGCGGATCTCAAAGATGTGGAAGCGCTGCGGGGTGACGCGCCGAATGAGCACCTTTTCGTCTGGGGCTATCGCCCGGAGATTTATTACTGGTCCGGACTCCGCCCTGCGTCTCGTTACCTCAGCACGCAGCCGCTGACGGGCGTCCCTGCCGATATTCATTACTTCGGCTGGGATTACGAGCGCCTGTTGGAAGAAGGCAAGACGAAGCGCGCGCGCGAGGAGCTTGCGCGCGAGTTAAGCCAAACGCGGCCCGCTTACATAATCGACGAGCTTGGGTTTTTTAACAACGACCTGTCGATCCGGGACTTCGCCGAGCTGCGCGATATTATGGCTGGGTACGACTACCTTGGGGCTACGGGGCGATTTCTAATCTATCGCAGGAAAGATTTGCCATACGAAGGCGCGGTCAAACAGAATTAATATATGAAGGAGCATTCACATGAAGATCATTACGACGTTAGTCTTAATCGTGACGGCCTGCTGCTTTGCGTCGGCGCAAGAAGGCCGCGCGCTCAACAACACGGACGAGCAGTTAAAAGCGCGAAACGCGCCTGATCTGTTTGTGCTCGGCGTTTCGGCTTTCGGGCGCGACAGCCGTGGGCGCACGTCGTTTGTAATAGAGGTTCACAACCTGGGCGAGAAGACTATAACCGCTTTTGACTGGGAGTACGCGCCCGCGCGTCCCATCGGCAAGTACCGCGCCGGCAATCCGATGAAGCTCAGAAGCGACAAGGAGAAGATTCGCCCGGGCGAGAAGAAGAAGCTCACCCAACAGATAAGCGAATACACGGACGAGCTTGTCACGAGCTTCCGGCTCAACTCTGTGCGCATCGTGCGCGTCGAGTACGAAGACGGCTCGTCGTGGCAGCGCCCTGCCGATGAGACGAAATGACTATTCAGCCAGCATCTCGACGAGGCGAACGCGATTGCCCAGCAGGCAGGCGTGCCCCGCGCCCTTCACTGTTCTTACAGTGGCACGCGGCATGCGCTCGGCCATACGGCGGGCCTCACGCACGGATCGGATGAGATGATCTTTATCAGCGGCTATGAAGAGCGTCGGCGCTTGAATCTGTGAGAGCTGTCCTTCGATGTCCAAATCTCTTATAAGCTGCAAACGGCGCACGTAACCTTCGCCTTCGACTGTTCGGATGGCGGCAAAGAAACGGCGGCGGTCTTCTTTCGTCACGCCGTCGGCCCAGAGCCCAAGTATGCAAGCCGCTTTGCGCATGGGCCAAAGAGTCGGGAAGGGCAAAGCTGAAGCGAGCCAGGCGCCCAGCTTGATCTGTAGTCGATTTCGGAATCTGGGAAAAGAATTGATAACGACGAGACGATCGATCATCTGCGGGTGTCTCAGGGCGAAGGTGAGCGCTACGCCGCCGCCGAACGATTCGGCGACGATGGTGGCTCGCTCTTCGCCGAGGTCTCTTATGATGGCCGCAACGTCATCGGCGAGGTCCTCGTAGGTGAACTGGCCGCGCTCGCGCGAGCGATACGTGACGACGCGAAACGAGCGCGAAAGCGCGGGGGATTGCTTGAAGAATAATTGCCCTGTGCCGTCAAGCCCTGAGATGAAAATCAATAATGGGCCGGAGCCTTCAACGTTGTAGAGCGGCAAGTAACGGACGGAAGGTTGCTCGTCTACGACAATCTGATTCGCCGTGATTCCCATACATCCTGCTCGCATTCAATTATAGTTAGGAATCCGGTCTGTCGCTATAGATCAAAGCCCGCTGATCTCTTCAAGAATCCGCTCGGCGGCGGCGCGCGGGTGGGGGCTTGCGGTTATCGCGCGGCCTATCACTATAAAATCTGCGCCGTCGCGTATGGCGACCAGCGGCGTGGCTATCCGTTTTTGGTCGTTGCTTTCAGACCAGGCGGGCCTTATGCCGGGGGTGAGGATGATGAAGCCTTCGCGGGCTACGTACTCGCGGATCAGCCCTATCTCGCGGGGCGAGGCGACAACGCCGTCAAGCCCCGCGTCGCGAGACAGCGCGGCGAGCCGCACGACTTCGGCGCTCACGTCATAACGGATGCCGACATCCGCGAGCGCCTCTTCGTCCATGCTCGTCAGCACCGTCACGCCGAGCACTGCCGGGCGCGTGATCCAGAGAATGTCTCTGTCGGCGACGGCGCGCATGGCCGCGCGCATCATCTCTGCGCCGCCCAGCGCGTGGACGTTGAATATGGATACCCCCAGCCGCGCAGCCGAGCGCGACGCGCCGGCAACAGTGTTGGGGATGTCGTGAAACTTGAGGTCGAGAAAGACGCGCTCGCCCGCCTCGACTATCTCGCGCACGAGCGCGGGCCCTTCGGCAGTAAAAAGCTGGCTGCCGATCTTGAACATCCCGACCATCCCGCTCAACTGCTCTACGAGCTTGAGCGCGGCAGCGCGGTCCGCAACGTCGAGCGCGACCACAACGCGGTCTTTCGCGCTCGTTATGCTGGGCAAGTTACTGTTCATAGTGCTTGGTCCTCAGTGCTTAGTCCTTAGTCCGTTGCCACAGATGGCTTCGGACCAGAGACTAAGGACTAAAGACAAATGGAATCAAGCGCCCCTGACCTTGCGCTCACGGTCAAGTTCTTCGAGTTTGACCTCTTCGAGCGAGCCGCGGATTGCCTGCTCGCCCATCCTTATCGCGCCGTTAAAGATCGCGCCCTCTTCGACGAGCAGCGCTGGCGTTATCACATCGCCTGTGAGGCGGCCCGTGCGGTGTATCTCAAGGCGTGCCCTCGCGATCATGTCGCCGTGGAGGGAGCCATGAATGACGCATGTGCCTACATCGACTTGCGCTTCTACGTATCCGCCTTCGCCAATTATCAGTGTGCCGCTTTCGCTCAAGACTCTGCCCGTGATCTTGCCGTCGACTTGAAGCCGCTCGGTGAAATTTATATCGCCCTTTACCTCTATGCCTCGCCCTATCCAGCCGAAGTCTGAGCTTGCGGTGTCGTTTTTGACCAATTTCATTTTTTTTGATCTCCACATATTGAATTAGCTCGCCTCTTGCCGTGTGAGGACAGAAGAGAAGCGCCGCCTACATCCTCTTTTGATCTTATTAAACTGCTTGTCGATTTCGGATCGCGGGGCTGCGAGAGAGCGTTATACCGCCCAGTGCGTGTGAAGTCAAGTGTTGCAGGTTTTAAGGGTGGATAAATGCATAAGCCGCGGTCCGAAATCGAATCGCGGCTCTCGGAATCTATGATCGCTCAAGCTGGAGCAGATCCCTAGCTTACTTTCACTTGAATCTGCTTCGGCTTGGCCTCTTCCCGTTTCGGGAGCGTCAACCGCAGCACGCCGTCGCGGAACTCCGCGTTTATCTCTTCGGCGTTTACGTTCGGCGGCAGCGTGAACGAGCGATAGAACTGACCGTAGCTTCGCTCAACCCTGTGATACCCGTCGCGTTTGTCCTCGTGCTCGAACCGGCGCTCGCCCGTAATCGACAGCACGTTATCGTTGAGGTTCACCTTCACGTCATCCTTGCTCACTTCGGGCAGGTCGAGTTTGAGTAGGAAAGCGTTCTCGTCTTCATAGACATCGACCGCCGGCGTCCAGGTGTTGAGCGTAGGGGTCGCCTGTGCCGACTGTCCGAAGCTCTGGTCGAAAAGCTCGTTTATGCTCGTTTGCAGGTTGAATAGATCGCTCCAGGGATCTCGATTCATCATCGCGCGAAACCCTCTGCGGGGCGCCATCTGCGTTCCAGTCTTTGCCATTTCTCTTCTACCTCCTTATGAATTATTTTCAGAGCCGTTATTAATCTGCTGATTTTTGGCTCCTATTATCGCAGGACGATTACATAATAAAATCTGAGTCTTTATTTGTCAAGAATTTTTTCTTTGAGACGCAGAAAAATTCAAGTGCCCTGCAAAGTCTTTGAAAATAAGGATTGAGATATAACATGCGGGAGAGCCTTTAAGGCTTGATGATTGAGCCTGTTAGCGAGCTTAGGCTGGAGATACCTCTGCTTTGGCAATACTCCACCAGCCCGTCAATCACCTTTATCGTGGTGCGCGGGTCGTAATAGTTGGCCGTACCAATCTGGACAGCCGTTGCTCCTGCGATAATGAATTCGAGCGCGTCGGCAGCAGAGGCTATGCCGCCGATGCCTATGAGCGGCACTTTGACAGCCTGGGCAACCTCGTAGACCATGCGGACGGCAATGGGGCGGATGGCCGGGCCTGAAAGGCCGCCCGTCCCGAAATTCAATCGGGGCTTTCGGGTCTTTACGTCTACAGACATTCCTACGAGCGTGTTGATTAAAGAGAGCGCGTCGGCTCCTGCTTCTACGATCGCGCGGGCGATCGCGGTTATGTCAGTGACGTTGGGAGATAACTTGACTATGAGCGGAAGCCGGCTTGCTCGTTTAGCTTTTTCCGTCAATCGCGCGGCGGCAGCAGGCGAATTGCCGATGACGATCCCGCCTTCTTTGACGTTAGGACAAGAGATATTCAGCTCGTAGGCCGATATGCCTTCGCCGTCGTTTAGTATGTTTATAGCTTCTATATAGTCGTCGTCCGAATAGCCGAATACGTTTGCGATGACGCGCGTGTCAAAGCTCCTGAGCTGTGGGAGTTTTTCGGCGACGAATGCGCGCGCGCCGATGTTTTGAAGACCTATGGCGTTGAGCATGCCGCCGTGCGTCTCGACTATTCTGGGAGGAGGCGTGCCGGCCAGTGGCCGCGCCGACAGCCCTTTGGTCGCAAAGCCGCCGATGCGATTGAGATCGATCAACTCGGCGAACTCAAGCCCGTAGCCGAACGTGCCCGACGCACCCATGACAGGGTTGTTGAAACGAATGCCTGCGATCTCTACCGCAAGCCCGGCCGATTTTGGATTTCTTGGCGGATGATGCGCTTCGCGCGCCGCGGATTTGGATTTTGGATTGTTTCCTGTATCGGAGCTTTGCATCGCTGATTAAATTCCCTTTCTACAATAATCCAAAATCGGCAATCCAAAATCCAAAATCGATCAGTGTGTCATTGCGTTGATTTCCCATCGAATCGTCTCAGCAGGGAATATCGAGCCGTCTATGCAGACGCGCTTATAAGTGCCGTAGCCCGCGGGCTCGTCTGTTTTGACCGCCACCACGCAGCCGACGCACACGCCGAAGCCACAACCCATCGGGGCTTCGAGCGAGACGAGACAATCCGCGCCGAAGTTTGCGGCTATCTCGGCAACGCGCTTCATCATCACCCACGGGCCGCAGGCGTAGACGCGCGCGCCCGCGCCGCCCGCTTCGCCGAGATGTCGTTCGAGCGGCGCGGTCACAAAACCTTGCTCTCCCAGGCTCCCGTCGTCCGTGGTGATTGTGAGCGGCAGATTGAGCGCGCGAAAATCTTCGAGCCCGCACCCTCGGGCTACGCGCGAAGTGGCCGCGCCAAAAAATATCTGAGTCTCTATCTGCGAGTCTCGAAGCTCGCGGCAAAGCGTCAAGACCGATGCCGAGCCTATGCCGCCAGCAACTACGATTGCGCGACGGGGCGAGAGCTCTTTTGACGAATCGAATATGACGGGCCAGCTATTGCCGAGCGGGACGAGCGCCTCGACCCTGCCTCCTTCCCCGACATGCGAAAGCGCTTCCGTGCCGCGCCCCAGGACTTGAAAGAGGAAGCTCAATTGTCGGGGGCCGCCGACGCGATAGACGGCCATCGCGCGACGCAACAGCGGCTCGAACGCCGCGTGCGCCCGGAGCATTGCGAACTGGCCCGGAAGCGCCGTTATATCTTGATCGAAGTTTAGGGTGAGCAAGCGATAGCCGGGCGCAAGCTGCAGGTTGCTCTCTACGGTTGCGAGGGTTTCGATCATTTCAATGTCGGGCCCTGTGTTATGAAGAGGCGCTGTAGAAAAGGCAGCCGCACGCGGCTGCCTCCTACGGAGCTGAAATCGGGTAGTCTTCGGCTTAAGCCTTCTGTCCCGAAGTGAAGTTGGGAATCTTCAACCGCTGGCCCGGCTGTATCTTGTCCGGGTCTGAGAGTACGTCTTTATTCGCGTCGAAAATCTGCTGGTAGTTGAGGCTCCCTCGGCCAATGTCTTTGGCGATGCTCGAAAGGGTGTCGC
The DNA here is from genome assembly GCA_036277095.1 of Blastocatellia bacterium. Lineage (GTDB taxonomy): Bacteria > Acidobacteriota > Blastocatellia > UBA7656 > UBA7656 > DASUNP01. The sequence continues at coordinate 61,107 of DASUNP010000104.1, read as the reverse complement.
CGGATTTCACTTCATACTCGCCATAGATGTCCTGGCGCGAGGCCGTCAAATTCAACGTCAGGTCGCCGTCTTTCAGGTCGGGGTCTATCTGTTTGATCTTGTCCCAAACCTGGTTGACTACGTACTGTGACGGGGCTGTCCCGGTTATCGTTATGTGGCCGTTCTCTTCCTGAGCGTTCAAGCTAGTGACGCCTAGGTTCTGCGCGAGTATGTAAACGTCTCCGTATTTGTCTGTAAGTTGTGACATATACTGTCCACCTTTCTTCTTTGAATGGTTCGGAGTCCGGCTAGTGACCAGCACATCCACAGATTCTACCAAAGCCGAACGCGTATATTATGGCGAGCCGTCCTGCGCGAGTCAACATGGCTTGCAATACATGAGGGCGGGCAATATTCTCAAGATAGATGAGCACTTCTGAAAACATAGTTAGCAGGATTGAGCAGTTGGTTGCGTCCGAGTTGCCGCGCGACGAGGTGCTGCGCTCGGCGGTGAGCGTCCTGAAACAGGAGCGCGAGCATTACGACTGGACGGGCATATACTTGCTCGAAGGCGACACACTCGTGCTTCATAACTACATAGGCAAGCCGACCGAGCACACGCGCATCCCCGTGGGCCAGGGCGTTTGCGGCACTGCCGTGGCCGAGCGCGCGAATCAGGTTATAGGAGATGTCACCGAGCTTGATAACTATCTTGCTTGCAGCCTTGAGACTCGCTCCGAGATCGTCGTGTTGATACGAAGCGGCGACAGGATTTTCGGACAGATAGATATAGACAGCGACCGCGTGAACGCCTTCACACAGGAGGACGAATCGCTGCTTCGGAGAGTCGCCGATCTGCTCGCGCGCAGGTTTGAATAGCGTTAATAGCAGTTCATTCAAGAGATTTCACCGCAGAGACACAGAGAGCACAGAGCGGGCGCAGAGAGAACATAATTCTGCTCTGCGTGAACTCTCTGTTCTCTGTGTCTCTGCGGTGAATCTTAATCCCCTTACTTTTCTCCAGTCGAATTGACCGAAACGGGCCCGTTCACCGTAGACATCCGAATGACGGGCGATGAGCCGCCGAACTCTATCACGCTCGGGCGGTCCCACGTCCTGACGGCCTGCTTGCATTGCACCGCGCGGCACTCGATCGGAGAGTGTCTCGAAGCCTCTACGCGCACGGCCGATTGATAATCGGGCGGCACCGAGAGTGAAAGCGGCCCGTTCTGCGTATGCGCTTCAAGCTCGCCCGATTCCCAACGGTTGCCCGTCAGATAGACGCCTATAGGCCCGTTCTGCGCATTCAATCGAAAATCGCCCCCGTTGCCGGTCACGTTTATGGGGCCGTTCTGCGCGTCCGCGCGGACCTGCCCGTTGACATCATGCAAGGTGATCGGCCCGTTCTGCGTTCGCGCCTGCACCGTACCCGAGAAGTCGCTGACCCCTACGGGGCCGTTGGTCGATTCCAACTCCAGCGCCGACCCATCAGGGGCCTGAATGATTAAGTAGGCTACCCACGTAGCGCCGGTCGGCCCGTTGACCGTCACGCGCCCGTTGCTTGTCGAAACCGAAATCTGAGCCAGAAAGCCCTGCGCCTCCTGTGAGGTGTCACCGGCCGCAGACAAGCAGGCTGTGATTGAGAACTCGCCGCCTTTCCAGCCCTGCACGTGAATCCCCCCGTTGCGCGGAGCCTGGACCTGGAGCGGGGAAGTCGACCGTGGGAGCGTATAGGATTGCTCCGCGCGGGCTACTTCGGCGTCACGATGCGTGATCCTGATCTGCGAACAGTCGGATATAGTCTTTTCCGGCCCCGTCGAGATCGAAAAACCCCCATGCTTTTTCCCCTGGGCGGCCCCCGTCAGCATCATCCCGGAGCCGACGAGCAGTATCATCAGGCAGACAAAAAAACTTCTAATCATAAGCTCATCCTTTCTCGCGTCGCTTTCTTCTCAAAGATATACTAACTAAGACGCGCCGCAAAAGCGGATCGTTAACAGGCCCGAATAATCAGGAGGAAGAATAGATGAAACAAGAGACAGACGAGCCAGTCAGCCGCGCGCGCCGCGATTTCCTCAAGTCCGCACCCGTCGCCCTGGCCGGCTTGAGCGCCGTAGGCAGCCTGCCTCAAGCCCTGGCAGCAGAAAGTGAGAGACAGATGAACAAAACGCTTGATGTCGTGATCTATCTTTACAACCGAATGACCGTGCTCGACGCTGTCGGCCCTTACGAAGTCATGCGCTGCGTGCCGGGCGCTCGCATCCGCTTTGCCGCGAAAAAGGCCGGCCTCGTCCGCCCCGATTCGGGATTGCAGATGCTAAACGCGGAGCACGCGATCAGCGACGTAGACGCGGCGGACGTGCTCGTAGTGCCGGGCGGCGATATGAACGCCGAGATGAAGGACAATGAGGTTCTCGATTGGATTCGCCGCCTCCACGCCAAGACCCGTTGGACGACCTCCGTGTGTACGGGCTCGTTGATCCTTGGCGCGGCGGGTCTGCTTAAGGGATTGCAGGCGACTACGTACTGGAACACCATGCCTTATCTGAAGATGTTCGGCGCCGAGCCTGTCGATAAACGTTTCGTGCGCCAGGGCAAGATAATAACGGCGGCGGGAGTCTCCGCCGGAATCGATATGGCGCTCGCGCTCGTCGCGCTCGAACAGGGCGAAGAGATGGCTCAGACCGTCCAGCTTCTGATCGAGTATGATCCGCAACCGCCGTTCAACGCCGGGTCGCAGGCTAAAGCATCGCCTGGCATGATCGAGAGAGCTAAGAAAATGCTGACGGCCCTCTACTCACAGTCCGCGCGTTGATGAGTGCCGAAAGCAAATTTCATATGAACGGGTCAGATATTCCTGTAATCGACATAACCCCGCTGGTTTCGGGCGCTGGTGATCGCGGCAGGGTCGCCTCTGATATAAATCGGGCTTGCCGCGAATCGGGTTTCTTTTACATCGTCGGTCACGAAGTAGACCGCTCGCTCGCACGTCGACTGGAAGATGTCAGCCGCCTCTTCTTCGCTCAGGATGAGGAGAGAAAGCTGGAGATAAGCATGTCGCGCGGGGGCAGGGCGTGGCGCGGGTACTTTCCCGTGGGCGGCGAGCTGACATCGAGCAGGCCCGACCGGAAGGAAGGAATATACTTTGGCGCGGAGCTTGATGATGACCACCCGCTCGTGAAATCAAAGACGCCTCTGCACGGGCGTAACCTTTTTCCCGCTCACATACCGCTGTTCCGACAGACCGTGCTCGATTATATGGCGGCGATGACACGGCTCGGCCACGCGTTGATGACGGGGATCGCTCTCAGCCTCGGACTGGAAGAATCGTACTTTGCCGATCGCTACACGGCGGAGCCTCTCGTGCTGTTTCGTATCTTCAACTACCCGCCTTCGAGCGAAGAGGGCTGGGGAGTCGGCGAGCACACAGACTATGGGTTGTTGACCATTCTGAAGCAGGACGAGTCGGGCGGGTTGCAGGTGAAGATAAAGTCGCGCTGGGTTGACTCGCCGCCGATACCGAACTCGTTCGTCTGTAACATAGGAGACATGCTCGACCGAATGACGGGAGGGCTTTATCTGTCTACGCCCCACCGTGTGAGGAACCGCTCGGGCCGCGACCGGCTATCTTTCCCCTTCTTTTTTGATCCGAACTTTGACGCGGAAGTGAAGCCGATAAAGATTGCCGGGGAGATAAATGACAACAGGCGTGAGCGGTGGGACCTGGCGAGCGTCCACGAGTTTCGCGGCACCTACGGCGATTACTTGCTTAATAAAGTATCGAAAGTCTTCCCCGAGTTGCGCCGCGAAGTGCTGTGAGAATCCCCTCAGCCGAAGAATCGCCTGATTAGGTAGAGCAGGATGCTGAGCGCAACCGACAGCAGAAGCATTGAGGTGATCGGCACGTAAATATTCACGCTCTCTCGCTCGACTCGAATGTCGCCCGGGAGCCTGCCGAACCACGAGAGCGCCCCAAAGTAGACCAGTGCGCCTATGAGCACCACCAGCAGACCGATCCCGACGATGACTACGCCGATCCCCTTCGATTCCATGCTACTGTCCCGACCCTTTCGCACCGATATTAGCTGGCAAGAATCGTTCCGGGCAGATGATAGCAGGAAATTGTGTAGACTGTGACAAGCTTATGACAAGCTTGTCACAGTAAGCCTGGCAGTGATGCCCCAGGCAAAGTGGCTTGCGGCTATTCGTACCGCAGCGCCACGATCGGGTCTACCTTCGCCGCGCGGCGAGCCGGAACCCAGCAAGCAACTAACGCGACACTCGTCAGCACCAGGCTTTCGGTGAGTAACTGGCAGGCGTCCCAAATACCCTCGCTGGAATCGGCAATCAGGCTTCACTGATTGCCGATCATAACATTTGACGGGGAGGAAGCAATCGAGCCAGAGCCGGGGCCTGGCTGGTAGAGATGGTATGAGATAGTTCTTCTATGTGAATTGAATTCCCACCTTGATTTGTGATATATCGTACCTGCCCTTATAAGTCCATTTCGCCGCTCGGCCATTTCTCGGCCAGCCTTGAATCGATGAGGTTGTCTTTCGCGTCTACGGTCGTGAGCAATCTGTCGCCTTCGACATTATTTCACTCCTCAAAAGGAGTAGGTCATGCGATTTTGCACGGGCACGGGGGAGGCAAGGTAATGACAAATAATCGAGAGCTATGGAGATCAGTTGCGTTGAGATTTATTTTACCATTCGCTTTTATTCTTTTAGCGGCCACGCCTGCCCCTGCTCGCCAGGATGTGTGGAAGACATGGAAACCTGTTGATCAATCGCTGCTCGCTTTGAAATCGCCCGTTGTCGAAAAAGATGCCGATGCCGAGGCCATCTTTTGGGAAGTCCAAGTCGAGCCTAAAGACGACAAGGCGATCTTTACCAACTACATTCGCATTAAGATTTTCACAGACCGCGGTAAAGAATCACGTAGCACTGTAGAGATTCCCTACGCGGGCAAAGACAAGATCGAAAACATTGTCGGAAGGACCATAAAAGCGGATGGCGCTATCGTAGACTTAAAGAGCGACACAATACTTGAGCGCACCGTTGTCAAAACCGGCGACATTAAGGTAAGGGTTATAAGCTTTGTTTTCCCCGCTGTTGAGGCGGGAGCAATTATAGAGTATCGCTGGCGCGAAGTGCGTAACGATATGTTCTTCCTTCACCTCGAACTCCAATTAGACATACCCGTTCAATCCCTCAAGTATTCGATTAAGTCTCAGTCTGATTCAGTCTTCACCCCGCGCGTCAAGACATTCAATGGGCAGGCTATTTTTTTCACTAAGGAAAAGGATAATTATTTCAGCACAACGATGACAAATGTGCCCGCTTATCGCGAGGAGCCTTTTATGCCGCCCGCCGCCCAGGTGCGCAGGTGGATGCTCGTTTATCAACTGCCGGACCTGATGAGCTTTAATCTGAACACCGTTTATCACGAGATATTCAAATCGCTCTTGAATGTTAATGACGATGTGCAAAAAACAGCCACTGCAATTGTTGCAGATGCCACGACGCCGGAACAGAAACTCGATCGGCTCCTGGATTTCTGCCGAACGAAGATCAAGAATATTTACAGCGAAACACCTGAGACGTTTGCCAGTAACCAGGCCAAGATTAAAGAGAATAAATCGTCGTCTGACGTACTGAAAAGGAGAACGGGCACGGGACTGGATATAAACCTGCTGTTCTGCGCGCTGGCCAGGGCGGTTGGCTTTGACGCGCGCGTTGCGCTGGTCGCTGACCGCAGCCAATTCTTCTTTGATCCGAAGACCGAAGACGCTTTGCTCGGCGCATACTTCATGCGCACTCACAAGATCGCCGTGCGCGCGAGTGACCGGTGGCGCTTTTTCGATCCTGGCAATAAATATCTCCCGACCGGCATGTTGCGATGGCAAGAGGAAGGGCAGAACGCTATGATCCTGGGCCGGTTCTCAGAGACGTATCAATTCACGCCGATGTCCCCTCCCGAAAGATCTCTTCAGAAGCGCACGGCAAAATTACGCCTGTCCGAAGACGGCACGCTCGAAGGCGATGTGAGCATCGAATACTCAGGCCATTTCGCGACAGGCAAGAGGGAGACTAACGAGAAGGCTTCACCTCAAGAGCATGAAAAGATGCTGCGGGATATGCTCAAGGAGCAAATGAGCACGGCAGAGCTTTCTAACATTCGCGTTGAGAACTTGACCGAGTCATCCAAACCGCTGATTTACTCTTTTCACGTTCGCGTGCCCGGTTACGCGCAGAGAACAGGCAGGCGGTTAATCTTGCAATTAGCCTTTTTTCAGCGCGGCTTAAGCCCACGTTTTACATCCAGCCAGCGCAATCATTCGATATACTTCCACTTCCCCTGGTTGGAAGATGATGATGTGACTATCGACTTGCCCGTAGGATTCGCACTCGACAACGCCGATGGGCCGGCGTCATTTAACGCATCGACTGTCTGCAAGTACGAGGTCAAGACTTTAGTAACAGATGACAAGCGGACACTGATCTATAAGCGAAGATTCCTCTTTGGGGCTGGCGGCGTGATTTTCTTTCCCTCGGAGGCATACCAGCAGTTAAAGAGTGTGTTCGACACACTTCATAGCCGGGACAATCATAGTATCGCGCTCAAGCAGAGCCAGTAGACTCGCCTGCCTTCTTACGCAAACCAGATCAATCAAGGTTTATTCTTACTACGCCTTACGTGAGATTGACTGCCCATTTAACAATGAGTATGCTAAATCTCGGCAGGAGCGAGGGCGGATGATTTTGCCGAGACTATCGATCGTCCGAGTCTCGTTTGTAAATGGTCTTAACGGTTGAGCTTGATTTCATCCGAATCTTGCGAATGCAAAAAACGGCGACCCCTCCCCAGGGATTAGCTTTACCCGTCTGCCGGCAAAGGCTGGAGCATTGGTGCGGTTGCGGACTCTGGGGGTGAACGCGTTGCCAGGAGGTTGAGACCCTTATGATCCCCCGCAGCTTTGAATATCATGCGCCGCGCGCGCTGGATGAAGCCGTATCACTCCTCCAACAACTTGGCTCAGAAGCTAAGATTCTCTCGGGCGGCCAGAGCCTCATCCCGATGATGAAACTCCGACTTGCCTCGCCGCAATACATAGTCGACATCAACCACATACCCGATCTCAATTATGTCACCGAAGCCGACGGCTTTTTGAGAATCGGCGCGCTGGCTCGCGAAGCGGATCTGGAGAATTCTCCATTAATCAAGTCGCGCTACCCGTTGCTTGCCGACACTACCGTGATGATTGCCGATCCTCTGGTTCGCAACCAGGCCACGGTCTGCGGCAATCTGGCTCATGGCGATCCGGCCAATGATCACCCGGCGACGATGCTGGCGCTCGAAGCCGTGCTCGTTGCCTACTCGTCGCGCGGCGAGCGTGAGATACCGGTCACGAGCTTTTTTACCGGATTGTTCTCGACCGATCTCCAGCCCGACGAGATACTCAAAGAAATAAGAGTCCCTGTCCCACAGCCTTCGAGCGGCGGGGCATACCTCAAGCTCGAAAGGAAGGTCGGCGATTACGCTACTGCGGGCGTTGGAGTGCAGGTCACTCTCGACGGCGAAGGCAAGTGCCTGCGCGCGGGCGTCGGTCTTACGAACGTTGGCTTCACTCCGATTAAAGCCACAAAGGTCGAAGCATTTCTTAATGGCAAGACCCTTGACGACGCCGCGATAAAAGAGGCGTCCGAAATCGCGGCTGGCGAATCTCAGCCGTTCGACGACATAAGAGGGTCGGCTGACTACAAGCGAGATGTGGTTCGCGTTCTCACCGCGCGGGCGCTCAAGCGCGCACTGGAGCGCGCGAGGGGAGGGGCTTAATCGATGGCTAAAATCAGCGTAAAAGTCAACGGAGTCGAGCGCCAGGCGGAAATCGAGCCGCGACTGCTGCTTGTTCATTTTATTCGCGAAGTGCTACGGCTCACGGGAACGCACATCGGCTGCGACACCAGTCATTGCGGCGCATGCACAGTCGTAGTCGATGGCCGCGCCGTCAAATCCTGCACCATGTTTGCCGTGCAGGCTGACGGGCGCGAGATACTGACGGTTGAAGGATTGGAACAAGACGGCAAGCTGCATCCTCTACAGGAAGGATTTTGTCAAGAGCACGGATTGCAATGCGGCTATTGCACTCCCGGTATGCTGATGACGGGGTATGCGTTTCTCAACAGCAATTCCAGTCCAAGCGAGGGCGAGATTCGCCAGGCAATTTCGGGCAATCTCTGCCGCTGCACAGGCTACGTCAACATCGTCAAAGCTTATGAGTACGCGGCGGCAAAGATGCGCGAGGGAGGTGCTTAAATCATGACGCCAAAGACACCGGCAGAGATCGGCGGCATGGGCCATTCGGTCAAGCGAAAGGAGGACCCGCGCTTTATTCGCGGCAAGGGAAATTATGTCGATGACATAGTGTTGCCCGATATGCTCTACCTTGACATCGTTCGCAGCCCTTTCGCTCACGCCACGATCAAGAACATTGACACATCGAAAGCGCTTGCCACGCCCGGCGTGCTTGCCGTAATCACGGGCAAAGACCTTGCCGCCTACAACCTCCACTGGATGCCGACGCTGATGTCGGATACGCAGATGGTGCTCCCTGTAGACAAAGTGATGTACCAGGCGCAAGAGGTTGCCGCAGTGCTGGCGACGGATCGCTACACGGCAGCCGACGGCGTAGATTTGGTCGAAGTCGATTACGATCCGTTGCCTGTCGTCGTCGATCCATTCAAGGCGCTTGAGCCTGACGCTCCAGTGCTTCGCACAGACAAGCCGGACAAGAAAGACAATCACATCTGGCACTGGGAATGGGGCGACCGCACGGCAACCGATAAAGCCTTCGACGAAGCCGAGGTCACGGTTAAAGAGAATATTTACATTCCGCGAATTCACGTTTCGTCGATAGAGACCTGCGGCTGCGTCGCCTCTTTCGATAAGATCGATGGGAAACTTACGGTCTGGATGACCACGCAGGCCCCGCACGCGATTCGCACGGTCTTCGCCCTTGTCGCGGGACACGTGGGGCTTGCCGAGCACAAGATTCAAATCATCGCGCCCGACATCGGCGGCGGGTTCGGCGGCAAAGTCCCAGTCTATCCGGGATACGTGATCGCAGTTGCGGCTTCGGTGCTGACGGGCAAGCCCGTCAAGTGGATTGAAGACCGCATGGAAAACATTCAGGCCGATTCATTCGCGCGCGATTATCACATCGCGGCGGAGCTGGCCGGAAACAAAGACGGCAAGGTGACGGCGATGCGCATAAAGACCGTCGCCGATCACGGCTACACCGATGCGGCGGCGAACCCTTCAAAGTTTCCCGCCGGACTCTTTCACGTCTGTACGGGGTCTTACGATCTTCAAGCGGCGCACGTCGAGGTAGACGGCGTCTATACCAATAAGCCGCCGGGAGGCATCGCCTATCGCTGCTCGTTCCGTGTCACAGAGGCAGTGCATACCATCGAACGCATGGCGGACGTGTTCGCGCACGAGATAGGGATGGACCCGGCTGAGTTTCGCATGAAGAACTTTATCAAGCCGGAACAGTTCCCGTACAAATCCGCGCTCGGCTGGGAATACGACAGCGGCAACTATGCTGCTGCGCTTGAACTGGCGATGGAGCGCGTAGGCTATGCGGACCTCAAAAAAGAGCAGGCCGAAAAACGCGCACGCGGAGAGTTGATGGGCATCGGCATCAGCAGCTTCACGGAGATCGTCGGGGCCGGGCCGTCAAAGCACTTCGATATTCTGGGCTTGAAGATGTTCGATAGCGCAGAGATTCGCATTCATCCTACGGGGAAAGTCATCGCGCGATTCGGAACTAAATCGCAGGGGCAGGGACACGAGACCACCTATGCGCAGATAGTCGCTGAAGAGCTTGGCATTCCTGTTGACGACATCGCGGTTGAAGAAGGCGACACAGACACTGCGCCTTACGGGCTTGGAACTTATGCGAGCCGCAGCACTCCTGTCGCAGGCGCGGCCTGTTCTGTGGCCGCACGCAAGATCAGAGACAAGGCCAAAAAGATCGCGGCTTACCTGCTCGAAGCTCACGAAGACGACCTCGATTGGGAGCCGGGCAAGTTCTTCGTCAAAGGCTCGCCTGATCGCGCAAAGACGATTCAGGAGATCGCGCTCGCGGCATACACGAATCACCCGCCGGGAATAGAAGCCGGCCTTGAAGCGGTCTCTTATTACGACCCGCCGAATCTCACATATCCGTTCGGCAGCTACATCTGCGTTGTCGATATCGACAAGGGGACCGGCGAGGTGAAGGTGCGTCGCTTTGTTGCCGTAGACGATTGCGGGAACATCATCAACCCGATGATTGTTGAAGGACAGATTCACGGCGGATTGGCAATGGGACTTGGCCCGGCTCTTTATGAAGAGATTCAATATGACGAGAGCGGCAATATACTTCAAGGCAGTTTCATGAATTATCTGCTTCCGACGGCGGTCGAAACGCCGAACTGGGAAACCGACAAAACATGCACTCCTTCGCCGCATCATCCCCTAGGCGCAAAGGGCGTCGGCGAGTCGGCAACCGTGGGAGCGCCCGCCGCAATCGTCAATGCCGTAGTCGATGCGCTATGGCATCTTGGCGTCAGGCACGTCGATATCCCCATCACCCCGCCAAAGGTGTGGAAGCTTTTGAGAGATGCGGGAGTGAGCGAATAGGAGGGCTTTAGCCGAGCCCCGCCTTTAGGAAACGGGTATAATTCAACCGAGGGGCAAGGAGGCCGACTATGAATAAAAGTCTTACCTTGATCTACTGGAAAGGGGAAAAGTTTTGGCTGGGCAAGCTGCTCGAATACCCGGACATCATGACGCAGGGGGAGACACTGGAGGAGCTTGAAGAAAACATCAGAGATGCTTATCAACTGATGGTGATGGATGATGTGCCGACAGAGTACCAGGTGAAAGAAATCGCGGTATGGTAGCCAGTGTGATGAAGGTTAGCAATGTGGAATGATGTCCTCGACAAGGCGGCAAGGTTGCGAGCCGAAGAGCGGCCTTTCGTCATCGCAACTGTCGTGGCCTACAAAAGCCCGCAGTCAGCGCGTCCCGGCTCGAAGGCAATAATAAAGGCTGACGGTTCAATCGACGGCTGGATAGGTGGCGGGTGCGTTCAGCCCATAGTCGCTCGCGAAGCGCAAAAGGCGCTTCAAACAGGCAAGCCGAAGCTTGTAAGCATCAGCCCGGAAGCGGCGCACGGAGATTGGAAAGGAGTCGAGGTTTATCAGATGACTTGCCAGGGCGGCGGCTCGCTTGAAATTTACCTTGAGCCTGTCATTCCCAAGCCTGAGCTATTAATCGTCGGACGCTCGCCGGTCGCCGAGATTCTCGTCGGACTCGGCCGTATGCTCGATTTCAAGGTAACAGTGGCCGACCCCGAAGCTACGTCTGAACAATTCCCCGAAGCAGACCTCGTACTTGCCGATCTTCAATCGGCTCGCGCTCGCATCAACTCCGAGAGCTTCGTTGTGATTGCGACCATGGGGAATGGCGATGAAGAAGGACTCGAAGCAGTCACCGGCACAAGCCCCAGATACGCAGGACTTGTCGCAAGCCGAGAAAAAGCGAAATCCCTTTTCGAGTATCTGCGCGATAAAGGCGCGGCGGCAGAACATCTCGACCGGATAAAGTGTCCGGCGGGCCTTGAGCTGGGAAGCGAGACGCTCCCCGAAATCGCTCTCAGCATTATGGCCGAAATCACCCGCTTGCGCAGAGCAACGCCTGAACAATTACTCGAACCCGCCAAAGCTTCAAAGGGAAAGGGTCTGCCTGTGATCGAAAGGACTGTCGAAACCGCGTCGCTTAGTGAAAGCCTTGATCCGGTCTGCAAGATGACGGTCGAAACAGCAAAAGCAAGATACACGAGCGTACACGAGGAGAAGACTTTTTATTTCTGTTGTCTTCGATGTAAAGAGACCTTCGACCGGTCGCCGCAACTCTACCTGGAAACGACTGCGCTATGAGTCAATTTATTTCGGGGCTGGTTCTCGGAGCGGGCGCTTCAAGCCGATTCGGACAGCCAAAACAGCTTTTGCCTTTTCGAGCGACTACCCTGCTCGGTTGGGTCATCACACAAGCCGAGCGCGCACGAGAACTCGGCGAAGTGATAGTAGTTTTGGGCCGCGCGGCAGATGAGATTCGCGAGCGGGTCGAGTTCGGTAACGCGAAGGTGGTCGATAATCCTGTCTTCACCGAAGGGTGCTCGTCATCATATCGCGCAGGCATCGGCGCGATTGACCCGCGCGCCACGGCTGTCATGATTATTCTGGGCGATCAACCCGGAGTCACACCTGAGATAATAGACGGCGTGGCCGAAAGGTGGCGGCAAGGCGATAAGCAGATTGTGCTGGCTTCTTATCAAGGTCGCCCGGGCCATCCGATGCTGTTTGCGAAGCCGATGTTTGATAAGCTCGTAGGGCTGCACGGCGACAAAGCGGCGTGGAAGCTTGTTGACGCGAACCCCGAGCTTCTGAGCGAAGCCCCATTCGACCGTCCCTTTCCTGAAGATATTGATACGGAGGAAGACTTCAAGCGCGTCGCCGCGCAAGATGAAAGACAGGCGTGAGAGAGGAAGTAAGACAAATTCAGGAGTTGCTCGAAGGGCAAGCATACATTGCCGATCGGTCGGTCGCGACTTCCGTGTATCTGGCGATGCGGCTCGGCAAGCCTCTGTTGATCGAAGGGCCTGCGGGCGTCGGCAAAACCGAGATTGCTAAAGTGCTGGCCACGGCGCTCGCGACCAACCTTGTGCGGCTTCAATGTTATGAAGGACTGGACGCCGCGACGGCGCTTTATGAATGGAATTACTCCAAGCAATTGCTCCACATCAAGCTGCAAGAATCTTCCTCGGCAAGCGATGCTCAAAAAGAAGCTGAGATATTCAGCGAGCCTTTCCTGTTGCGGCGTCCTCTGCTTGAAGCCATAACCAATCAGACGCGCTCTCCGGTTCTGTTGATCGACGAAATAGATCGCAGCGATGAAGAGTTTGAAGCCTTTCTGCTTGAAATCCTCTCCGATTTCCAGGTGACGATTCCGGAGATCGGCCCCGTGAAGGCTACCCATCGCCCTCATGTGGTGCTGACATCGAACCGGTCGCGAGAACTTTCCGATGCTCTGCGCAGGCGCTGTCTTTATCTATGGATCGATTATCCTTCCTTCGAAAAGGAACTTGAAATCGTGCGCGCGCGCGTTCCGGCAATCAGCGAGCCGCTTTCCGCCGAAATTACGCGGGTGATTCAGGCAGTTAGAAAGCTGAGTCTGACAAAAGTGCCTGGCGTTGCCGAAACGCTTGACTGGGCCACCGCGCTTGTTGCCTTAAACACCTCGGAGCTGGACCAAGCGGTGATTGCCGAGACCACAGGCTGTTTTTTGAAAGACGAATCGGACTTGCGTAAGTTTGAATCGGAGCTTACATCAGGTAGCCTCACGGAAGCGTTGAATCCTCTCTCATGAATCTACCCGCGACCGCAGCAAGCCTTTTGGAGAACACCCTTCTGTTTTGCAGGGCGCTCAGGCAGCGCGGCCTCGTCGTAACGCCTTCCGAGGCAATCGATGCCGCTCGGACGCTCGATTGTATAGACCTTAACGACCGCCTTGAGGTCTTCTTGAGCCTTAGAAGCGTTCTAGTGTCGCGTGTGGAAGACTATCCGATTTTCGAGGAGCTTTTCGAAGCTTTTTGGAATCGACAAGTACCGAGCAGGCAACCGCGCAACGCTTTGGAGCTGGATCACCAGGTGCGTCTCTCCTCACCTAAACAGACGGGCAAGGGGCTAACATATTTTCTTGAGCACTGGGGCGCGGCCGGGTCCGGTTCTGCGCGATCAATCAATTTGCCCGTTGCGAGCGATACCGCGTCGTGGGCCGAAAAAGATTTCAGCCGGTTTACAGAAGATGAGCTTGAAGAAATCTCGAGGCTTGCGCGCAGGATTGTACGGAGGCTTGCTCGCAGGCCCAGCCGCCGGTGGAAACCTGCGAGACGCGGCCCAAGAATCCTCCTGCGCCGCACGCTTCGCCGCTCTTTGAGCACCGGGGGCGAATTGATAGAACTCTCGTTCAGGCGGCGCAAACCGAGGAAGACGCGGCTGGTCGTGATCTCGGACGTGTCGGGTTCGATGGACATCTATAGCCGCATCCTCCTGCAATTCGTCTACGGGCTGCAAAACAGTTTTGCGCGCGTTGAGACGTTTGTCTTCTCGACATCGCTCGAACGAATAACCCCGCACCTGAAACGGAAGAACTACCGGCAAGCTCTGGAGCTATTATCGCGCAATGTGCGCGGCTGGTCGGGCGGCACGCTGATCGGCGCGAGCCTCACGGCGTTTAATAACGTCTGGCTGAAGCTCATCGATAAGCGCACAATTATTATCATCATGAGCGACGGATGGGACACCGGAGAGCCTGCAGAGCTTGCGCGGGCGCTGGCCGAGTTAAAGCCACGCGCGGGCCGTTTGATATGGCTTAACCCGTTGCTCGGGAGCCCGTCCTACCAGCCGTTGGCTCGCGGCATGCAAGCTGCGCTTCCTTTTATAGACGTGCATGCCTCAATACATAATCTGGCGAGCCTCAAGGCGCTTGAGCAACACCTGGTCTTATGAGGCGATGATGGACGAAGTCTTCGACCAGCTTGAGACGCTCAAGAAGATGGAGAGGCGAGTTGCTATGGCGACGCTGGTCGCAACTCGTGGAACGAGTCCAAAAAAAGAGGGCGCGAAGATGTGGGTGGGCGAGCGTGGACGCATACTCGGGTCTGTCACCATCGGCGGATGTGTCGACGCGCGAGTGATCGAAGTCGCGGAAGAAGTACTCGCTTCGCTCAAGCCGCGAATTCTTTCCATAGACATGGGCGAAGAGGATGCCTGGGAAACAGGTTTCACCTGCGCAGGAACCGTCGAGGTATTGATCGAGCCGTTGGACCTGACCGACACGGAGAGTAATTTACTGAGCCTGTACGGGGCAGTCCGCGCGGAGGTAGAAAATGGGAAGCGCGCCACTGTGGTGACGCTCCTGGAGCGACCGTCATCACGGATCGCGGTCTTTGAAGACGGCCAGGTCATCGGCACACTGGGCGACGGGGCGCTTGACGAGCAGGCGCAGGCTATGGCGCTTGAGCTGATAGGAAAGCGCGTTTCTCGCACAGTCCGACTGACTCACGGCTCGTCTGTGCTGGACCTTTTTTTTGAGTTGTACGGACCGCCCCGCACCTTGATCGTTTTCGGAGCCGGGCCGGTTTCGATGCATCTTGTGAACCTGGCGAGGGAGGCGGGACTGCGAACTGTTGTCGTTGACGGCAGACCGCGTTTTGCGACCAGAGAGCGCT
The DNA here is from genome assembly GCA_036277095.1 of Blastocatellia bacterium. GTDB lineage: Bacteria > Acidobacteriota > Blastocatellia > UBA7656 > UBA7656 > DASUNP01. Next base: position 45,785 of record DASUNP010000104.1, on the reverse strand, counting down.
TCCCTCATGCGGACGAGTTGCTGATCGGAATTCCTTCCGAAATAGCTCGCACCTTAAATTACACCCCATCTACCTTTGTCGTCCTGGCTGCGCACGATTACAAGTACGACATCCCTGTGCTGAAAGTCGTCCTCCAGACCCGTACCGCCTACATAGGGATGCTGGGGAGCCGCCGAAGAGGTCAGGCGATCCTGAAGTTCCTCAAAGAGAGTGGAGTAGACCCTCTGTCGCTTGACCGCGTCAGAGTGCCTATGGGGCTGGACATCGGCGCAGAGTCAGCGGCCGAGATCGCCCTGGCCGTATTGGCTGAAGCGATGGCAGTTAAGACAAGCCGACCGGGAACGCCGCTCAGAGAGAGAAAGTAGGACAAGCAATGTCTGCGCTCTACAGCGAAGTAATCCTCGATCATTTCCGCCATCCGCGCAATTTCGGCTCTCTGCCTTCTCCCGATGTCACTTGCGAAGAGGTGAATCCATTGTGCGGTGATCGTATCAGGATCGAGCTTGCCATCAGAGGCAACTGTGTCGAAGCCGCACGCTTCTACGGCGACGGGTGCGCGATCAGCATCGCGGCGGCTTCGCTGCTCACAGAGTTGATTGCGGGCGCGAGCATCGAACCGAATGATGAAGTGATTTCCAGCCAGGAGCTTCTCTCATCTCTCGAAAGCAGCATCAAGCCCTCACGAATGAAGTGCGCCCTGCTCCCGCTTGAGGCGGTGCGCTCAGGGATTAAGAGTTACAAGCAATCAATGCCTGAGACTACTGAGCCGCGTTAGCGGCTCATTGATTTTAGCCGCGTACTTCAGTGCGCGGAAGATCGAATACAGTTGCAATCTCGTCGCGTCAGCGACGATTGAATTCAGCCATCGCTGACGCGACGTGGATGAATGCTCGCGTGAGGTCCGTGCGCTAAAGCACACGGCTAAATTCAATCAGCCGCTAACGCGGCTGGTCGAAAGTTTTCTTGACCAGATGAATTCCTTCTACCAGTCTGTCAATCTCTTCTTTCAGGTTATAGAAAGCCAGAGAGACTCGCGCGGTCGCGTTGATCCCGAATCGTTCGTGTAGCGGTTGCGCACAGTGGTGGCCCGCCCTGATAGCAATCCCGTGGTTATCCAGAATGGTCGCTACGTCATGCGCGTGCACGCCTCGAACGACAAAAGATACGATGCCGATTCTTTCGCGCGGCTTGCCAATGATACTGAGGCCGGGAATGTCGGAAAGTCTCATCACGGCGTAGTCGAGCAGATCATCTTCATAGGCCCTGATGCGTTCAAATCCGATCGCGTTGAGATAGTCCAGGGCGACGCCCATGCCAATCGCGCCTGCGATGTTGGGCGTCCCTGCCTCGAACTTTGCAGGCGGTTGCTTGAAACTGGTCTTTCGAAACGTGACCGTGTTGATCGCTCCGCCGCCGGTCTGGTAAGGAAGCATTTCTTGAAAGCGGTCGGCCTTGCCGTAGAGCGCGCCAATTCCCGTGGGGCCATAAATCTTATGCCCCGAAAAAGCATAGAAGTCGCAGCCCAACTCTTGCACATCAACTTTAAGGTGAGGCGCGGCCTGCGCGCCGTCAACAAAAACAGGCACATCTCGCCTATGAGACAGCTCGATGATTTCGCGGAGCGGGTTGACAGTGCCCAAAACGTTGGACACCTGAGTTAGGGCAACAAGCCGCGTGCGCTCGGTCAAGAGGGCCTCGAACTGGTCGAGCCGCAAGTCGCCGTTGTCGTCAACCGGGACGACTTTGAGCAACGCCCCTTGCTCGTCGCACAGCATCTGCCAGGGGACGATGTTGGAGTGGTGCTCCATTTCAGTAATAATAATCTCATCTTGCGGGCGCACAACCTTGCGACCAAACCCGGCGGCTACCAGATTAACAGCTTCCGTGACACCACGCACGAAGACGATTTCCTCTTTCTTTCCAGCATTGATGAAACGTCGAATCCGGTCGCGGGCTCGCTCGTACACTTCGGTCGCGCGCTCGCTAAGCGTGTGAACACCGCGATGGATGTTTGAGTTGTCCGCCGAGTAAAACTGCTGCAAGGCATTGATTACTGAATGCGGCTTGTGGCTTGTGGCCGCGTTGTCGAGATAAACAAGCGCATTACTATCATTGATGGTTTGATTGAGAATCGGGAAATCGCGCCTGAGCCGGTGGACCTCTGACAAAAGCGTCTGATTGTTAGAGCAGATCTCCATGCTTTCTCTCACCCAGTTTGTTTGCCAAACAACCGCATGAAGAAACGCGCGATGAGCGACCGGAGCGCATGTATTAAGAGCGGAAGAGCGCTTACAGGCTTCGATTCATCGGCGGGCGCGTTGTCGTCGGCTTGAGATTCAACCGGTTGAGGAGGCGGGGCCTGGGGCTCATCGGCGACTTCGAGATGCTGCTTGATGCAGGCCGAGAATTGCCGGAACAGTTGTTTAGAGACTTCTTCAATCATGCCGCGACCGAACTGGACTATCTTGCCGACGAGGTCCACGTCCGCCTGAACGACAACTTGCGAGCCGCCGCCCGCGAGCGGCGTGACCCGGCTGAGCATAGTGACCTTCGCAGACCCGGCTCCGCCCGCCTCGCGCCCTTCCCCGACCATACGCGCCTCGTGAGCCTGTTCATCCAACTCTGTAAACTTCATCAGACCTTTGTACGACATCGTCATAGGCCCGACCTTAACCTTGACCGCCCCCAGGAATGTGCGCTCGTCTTGCGACTCTAATAGCTCAGCGCCCGGTATGCAGATTACAACTTTGGCCGGGGTGATCAAGTACTCCCATACCCGCTCGACCGGCGCTTGCACATCGAATTGTTCCTCGATCTTAAACGGCATCAGTAACCCCCATACACCTCCGTCGGACGCTGCAGCCGATGGCCGCAGTGAGTATACACCCGCTCCAGGGCATTTTCATCTTATGCGCGGCAAGGGTTCTTCGACTATATACCAATCGGTGTAAAGGCATCCCAAAACAAGTGAAGAAGCCGGCCCGGAGGACGAGCCTGTATCCTCGTAAGTCTTTATATTTAAACGTTTGCGATTAGGGCTGCGGATGGCACGGCAGTCGCTATATCTACTCTCAGATTCTCAGTTGCATAAAGGGAATCGAATAGGGAGGGTAGTTTAAGGATGGCGACTAACGCGATTACAATTCAATCTGATGCCAGCGTGAATGCGGCTCTTGCCGGCGACGCGATGAGCGGGTTTGAGGAGCTTTATCGCAAGCATTATCGCAGGGTTTATTCGATATGCCTCAGGATGACGGGCAACATAGCCGAGGCCGAAGACTTGACGCAAGAGGTCTTCATACAGTTGCACAGGAAGATCGGATCGTTCCGAGGCGAGGCGGCCTTTACGACATGGCTACACCGGCTGACGGTAAATCAGGTGTTGATGCATTTCCGTAAGCGCTCGGTCCGCTCCGAGCTTACGACCGACGATGGCGAGATGCCTGATTCAATAGACCCCGACACGATCAACCCCGAGGCGATGCCGATAGTCGATCGCATAGGGATTGAAAACGCCATAGCCCAGCTCCCTCCGGGTTATCGCACAGTCTTTGTTCTGCACGACGTTGAAGGCTACGAACACGAAGAGATAGCCAAACTGCTCGGCTGTAGCGCGGGCACGTCAAAATCGCAATTACATAAGGCGCGGTTGAAGCTGAGACGACTGCTCCAACAGCGCGCCGAAGCTGCCTAATAAATATTTAATATCAACTTCGCGGAGGCCACCGGTCCGAAAAAGACCGGCGGCCTCTTTAGTTATCTGTATCACAAGCTTGAAAAAGCCTTCCGGTTTCGTCTACCGCCTGACGACATCTATCTGATAGCATAGAGATTTGGACAGTGAATTCTATTCTCACGCATGGCCCGGCGTAGGTTTTGGGGATTATGAACGATCAGGCAGGAATTAAGCCAGCCATTGCTTTCGCACAACTAGAAGACCGGGAGCTTATCGGGGCGTGTCTTGAGGGAGACGCAGGGGCCTGGGAGGCATTAATAATCCGATACCAGCGGCTGATCTACTCGATACCGCTCAAGGCGCGGCTATCTACGGACGACGCCGCGGACATATTTCAATCGGTCTGCCTGAAGCTCTACGAAAAGCTCGCGACGCTGCGCGAGCACGAGAAGATTATCGCCTGGCTCATCACGACGACTACGCGCGAGACCTGGCGGCTGGCGGCGCGCGCACGCCGCGAAGGTCAGCCGGTATCGGATACGGAAGACCCCTCGGAAGGCATCAGCCAGATACCGGCGACCGGGCCTCTGGCTGATGAGCAGAGACAAATCCTTCAACAGCAACAGATAGTCCGCGAGGGTGTTTCGGCCCTGCCCGAGCGGTGCCGCGAGTTGATTACCATGCTTTTTTATCAGAAAGACGAGTTGAGCTACGCCGATATCGCAGGCCGGATGAAAATGCCCGTGGCCTCCGTAGGCCCGACGCGCGCGCGGTGTCTTGAAAAGCTCAAAAAGCTATTGCAGGGCAAAATTTAGCCCTTAGCAGATGTATTTTTGCCATGCTTGAGGGCTCTACTGGAATGGATAGAATAGGCCCTGGAGTAAAAAGAATATGACATGCCCAGGTTTTGAGCGATTGATTGATCACCTCGATGGCCGCCTCACCGGCAGCGACAACGACCGCATTTCGGCGCACCTGGCTACGGGTTGCCGCGTGTGCGGAGAGACTCGCACCTGGTATGTGAGCCTGAAAATCATAGTGACGGCTGATGATTCGTGCGAACCGCCCCCCTGGGTCTTAAAGCGGGCGGTCAGGATGTTTGAAACCGAGCGAGCCCGTCCGCGTATCCTCGAGCGCGTCCGCAAAAAGATCGCCTCACTGGTCTTTGACAGCCTGACCAGACCGGCCGTCGTCGGGGTGCGGTCTACCGAAACGGCTAACCGTCAGTTGCTCTACCGCGCAGGCGCCTACAGCATCGATCTGCAGGTCGCGCCGTCGGACGGGTCGCGGGCCGATCTTACGGGGCAGATACTCAAAGAGGGCGAAACGGCTTTTGAATCCGTCGCGGGCCTCTCGCTTGCGCTCAGCCGCAAAGATCAGCCTGTCTGTACGGTGATTACAAACGAGATGGGGGAGTTTAAGGTCAAATCCATCCAACAGGGCGAATACGACCTCAGCGTAGAGACGCCGGAAGGCAGCATCAGCGTCCAGGATTTGCCCATCGCGCATTCCTGATTGTTTGCGCGAACCCGAAACAGATTCGAGCAAATAACTTTGAAAAGGGGCGCAGCCTGGACAGTTGCGCCGTACGGGGACCTGACCGAGGTGAGCAGAGAGCTGGCAGAGAGATTGATAAACGCGGAGAGCCCTCAAGCATTCATGCTTGAGCAGAACGGTTCTGCCGGGTGGCAGGTGCTTGCCGCGCTCAAACCCGAAGTAGACCACCTCGTCCGCTGCGACATGAAGACGGCCACGCGCCTGGTCGACCGCATAGAGCAACTCGCCGCCCTCATGGGCGACCCCGTCTCGCGAGCCTTCGCCGACGCCAACAACGCACGAGTGCTGCACCACGCGGGCCGCCACGCCGAAGCAGACGGTATTTATCAGAGCGCGTCGGCGGGCCTGCGCCAGGCGGGGCTCAAGACAGAGGCTGCCGTCATACAGAACCAGCGCGTAGACGTATTGATGAAGTTGGGCCGCTACAATGAAGCGCTCCGCCAGGCGCGCTCGGCCCGCCGCGTGCTCACAAACGCCGGGCCCGTTCACCTCGCGCAGCTTGAAACCCACGTCGGCAATGTTTATTACTTCCAGGATCGATACAAAAAAGCGCTGGAGCATTACGACCGCGCCCGCCAGTTGCTGGCCCGAGCGGGCGATGACACGATGAGGGCGCTGGTCGATTTCAGCCGGTCGAACGTCTTTATAGAGATGGATCAGCCCGACGAGGCGCTCGCCCTGCTTGAGAGCGCAGCAGCCGCCTACGACCGCGCCGGGCAGGAGCTGTTCGCCGCGCAAACGCGCTACAACATCGCTTACCTGGAATTCCTGCGCGGCAACTATAACACCGCGCTTGCGAGCTACTACCAGGCGCGCGACAAGTTGACGGAGCTTGGCAGCCCGCAGCTTGTGGCCTGGTGCAACCTTGAGACTGCGGAAATACTGCTCGCGCTGAATGCCTTTGACGACGCAGCGGAGAGCGCCGAAGCGGCGCGCGCGCGCTTCCGAGAACTCGGCATGCCTTACGAGTCGGCCAAGGCCGCGCTCGTCTACGCGCTTGCGCTCACGGGGCGGCGCGAGTTTGACGAGGCGCAGCAATATTTCGAGCAGGCGCGCGGCGTCTTTCACGCGAACGGCAATAAGAACTTTACAGCGCAGGCCGACATATACCTGGCCGAGTTGTTGTTGCGCCGCGGCTCGCCCGAAGAGGCGCTCTCGAAAGCCTTGCTTTCCATGCGCGTCTTCGACCGCCAGAAACTCGCCGCCAGATCGGGCTACTGCCGGTTGCTCGCAGCGCGGGCAGCCTATGAAGCGGGCGACCGCACGCGCGCGGGGCGCATGGCGCGCTCGGCGCTCAAAAGTGTCGAAGACCTGTCCGCTCCCTCGATCACCTATCAGTGCCATCACTTGATCGCTTGCGTTGACCGCGACCGCCGGCGCAAGCGAGATGCGCTCGATAATTTCCGCCGCGCCGTCGAAACCGTCGAGCAGATGCGAGGCGGTATCGCAGCCGACGAGCTTAAGGTCTCGTTTCTTAACGACAAGATAAGTATCTATGAAGATGCCATAGCCGCCTGCCTCGACGAAGGCAGCCCGGAGCTTGTCGAAGAGGCTTTCCGGCTGGTCGAGTCGTCGAAATCGCGCTCGCTCGCAGACCTTATCGCACGCTATGTGAGAGACGCCGAAGAGGGCGAAGAGGCGCGCGGCGACGAGCCGCGCGCGCGATTGTCGAAGCTGATCGAGGATTTGAACTGGTACAGCTCGCACGCCAACATCGAAGAGGACAAAGGCGACCAGCGCCGCGTCGCAGTGGCCAACCGTTACCGCAAAGACATGTTCCGTTGCGAGCGGCAGATCGCCCAGCTCTTCCGGCGCATTGAAGCCGAAGGGTCCGCCTTTGCGGAGATCCAGCGCATGCACGCCGCAACCGCCCGGGACTTACGCTCGGTGCTTGAACCCGAAGAGACAGCAATCGAGTATTTCACGACGGGCGACGAAGTCTCCGCCTTCATTGCCACGCGCGGCGAGATTCGAGTCGTGCGGCACATAGCCTCTAAACGCGAAGTCAATCAGTTGCTCGAATCGCTCAGGTTTCAGATAGAGAAATTCAACTTCGGCGCAGAGTATGTTGAGACCTATTTCTCTCAGCTCAAGCGCTCGGCAGACGACCACCTGAGCAGGCTTTACGAAATGATCTTCGCGCCTGTCGAATCATTGATTGCCGGGACGCGCCTCATAGTGATCCCACACGGCCCGCTCCATTACGTTCCCTTCCACGCGTTGAAGAGTAATTCGAGCTACCTGGTGGACCGATTCGAGATCTCTTATTCGCCGTCGGCTGCGGTCTTGAAGCTCTGCCGCGCCAGGCGCAAGAAGGAAGGATTTCAAATCTCAAATTTGAAATCTGAAATCTCCGGAGAGACGCTCGTCGCGCTGGGCGTTGCCGAGCAAGGGACGCCGAGCATCGAAGAAGAGATACACGCGCTCGGCGCGATCTTTCCCGATGCCATCCGCCTGACGGGCACAGACGCCACGCGAGATAATCTACTCCGCGTCGCACCGCGCGCGCGCTTTCTTCACCTGGCGTCGCACGGGTACTTCCGCCGCGACAACCCGATGTTTTCCTTTTTGAAGCTGGCCGACTCGCCGCTGAATTTTTACAGCCTGCTCGACCTCAAGTTAAACGCCGAGCTGGTGACGCTGTCGGCCTGCCACACGGGCGTAAACATGATCTTTCCGGGCGATGAGCTTCACGGTTTGATGCGCGGCTTTTTGTACGCGGGGGCGCCTTCGCTGGTAGTCAGCCTCTGGGCCGTCAGCGATCGGTCGACCGCAGATTTGATGCGCGAAATGTATTCTCACATACGCGCGGGCCGGAGCAAGCGAGAGGCCTTGCGCCTGGCTCAACTCAAGGTCAAGGATGCTTACGGGCATCCTTACTACTGGGCGCCTTTCGTTTTGATGGGCGACCCCGTGTGATGGCGAGCACAGCAACTGGATAGATGTTGCAATTATAATTATGTTTGAATGGATAATTTCGGCAATTTTATTTCTGCCGAGGGGCTGAGATGGATGTTATGAAAATTCTTGAAGCAATCATACTGAACGCGAAGAGCAGAACGGCCTTGTTGGCGGCGGTCTTGTTCGTCGGCCTGCTGGTCCCATCGGGTCAGCCGGCCTACGCGCAGGCGGGCGACCAGGAGTTTGTCAAAGGCGAAATAATTGTCGAGCTAAAGCCCGGCGCTTCGATCGACGCTCTTAACGCGCGCTTCGGCACGCGGACTTTGCAGCGGATGTACGGGACGAATTTCTACAGGCTCGGCACTCCCAAGAACAAGAAAGAGAATAAGTGGCGAAAGCGAGTCTCGAAAGACGCGGACGTGTTGAGCGCCTCGCTTAACCCCGTTGTGCTGAACCCGATCAATGTTTTTGCGCGCGCGACACAGAATTTTCCCGACGGGTTCGCGGTGCCGGGCAAGACACAAGCCGAATACCTGGCTCAGCATTTCGAGCTTAATCTGAGCGACGTTCGCCGCCGCTCAACCGGAGCGGGAGTCCTGGTCGCCGTGATAGACACGGGGGTCGATATCTCGCACAGCGCTATCGCCCCGCACCTGTGGAGTGATAACGCTGACCTTGCGGACGGAGTCGATAACGATTCCGACGGGCTTACCGATGATTTTCGCGGGTGGGATTTCATAAGCGATGACAACAACCCTGCCGACGAGCCGGGCGACCCTCAGACTACGATTGCCGGTCATGGCACATTTATCGCCGGCATAATCGGGCTCATAGCGCCCGACGCCAGGATACTCCCCGTGCGCGCCTTCCGTCTCGATGGCACGAGCGACGCGTTCACCGTAGCTTCGGCGATCAAGTACGCCGCCGATCATGGGGCTCACGTAATCAACCTCAGCTTCGGCTCGCCCGATGATTCGAGCGTGCTGCACGACGCGGTGTTTTATGCGCGCGCGCGCGGCAGCGTCTTGATCGCGGCGATGGGCAACGAAAACGAGAACGCCGACAGCAATCCGCAATTCCCTGCGGGTTGGAAAGATGACGCGATGGGCGTAGCGGCCATCGACCTGACGGGTCGCAGGGCGGCTTTCTCTAATTACGGGAGCGCGGCTGCCGTCTCCGCGCCGGGCGTCAGAATCATCAGCACCTACACGGATCAAGGTTACGCTATGTGGAGCGGGACTTCGTTTGCCGCGCCGTTCGCAGCGGCAGAAGCCGCGCTCATTCTTCAAGACGATTTGAGAAAACCGGACACGAGACAGGTTATCGAAAACACTGCCGACAGCATCGATACCCTCAATCCGGGTTTCGCGGGAATGTTGGGGCGCGGGCGGATAAATCCTTTGAGGGCGCTGCAGAGCATTCAACCCGTGACCGAAACTCACTCGGAAATCGCGCTGCGCCCCACGGGCGTCGAGCCTGCGGCGACGGGCGAAGCAGAGATAACCGTGACGAGCGCCGAGCAGGAGTTCGAGATCGATGTCGTCGGGCTCATGGCGCGCAACGCATATAAGATCGTCGTCGACGGCAACCTGGTTCTCGATGGGACCGTGAACGCTAAAGGGCTATCGAGCGCCTTCGGCAATCTCAAGATCGAGTTCTCGACCCGCGCGAGCAGCAATCACGTTCCGCTCCCGACTTCGCTCAACCCCGTGACGGGGATCAGGCACGTAGAGGTGCGAGACGCTGCGGACCGCGTGGTGTTGCAGGGCGACTTCGGCGTTACGTCAGGCGGCGGCGAGCAATTCGTAGAGAAGAAGGCCAACCTTGTCTCGACGGGCGTGTTGCCGCAGGCCAGCGGCGAAGCCAGGGCTGAGGTCGAGCTAGGGCGGCAAGAGTTTGAAGTGCGAGCCGACGGGCTTATTCCCGGCGTCGCTTATCAGATAATCGTTGACGGCGTAAGCATAGGCGCGAGGACGGCTCAAAGCGACTCTGACAATCAGGGCTTCTTCCGGGTCAGGTTCAGAAGCGATGGCAGTGGCGGCGGCGACCTGCCGCTCCCGGCCTCGATCATGCCTGTGACAAACATTAAGCATGTTGAGCTTCGCAATCCGTCGGGCCAGGTCGTTTTACAGGGCGACTTCCAGGCGGGTGCGGGCGAACCCGGCGATGATAACGGCGGTGGTGACGACAACGGCGGCGGCAGTGGCGGCGGCGGCGGCCAGAGCGTTGACAAAGAAATAGACCTGAGCAGCACAGGGGTCGAGCCGGGCGCCGAGGGGGAAGTGCGCATACGACTCGATGGCGCCCGAGAAGAGCTTGAGATAAGACTGGAAGAACTTGATAGAAATGCAAGTTACACGATCATCATCGACGGCTTCACTCTCGGTATCTTCGCTACGGATTCGAATGGCGAGATCAGGCTGGAATACGACACAAACGACGGCCAGCCGCCGCCTTCGCAGTTGCGTCCCGTGACAAATATCCGCCACATCGAGGTTCGAAACAGCGCGGGCCAGATCGTCTTGACGGGTGATTTGCCGGCCTGACGCGGGCGCAAGCTACTCACAAATCAATTCTCTTCCAAAGGGAGCCGGCCGCCGGCTCCCTTTGCTTTGTTATGCGTAGCTTGTTAAATACTATCTTGCAGAATCGGTTTTGCGAGTTCGACCCTGCATCACAAATAAGCGTATGGGATTCGTAGCATCTCACCGCAGAGACACAGAGAGCACAGAGGTAACACAGAGAGAAGATAATTCTGCTCTACGTAAACTCTGCGTCCTCTGCGTCTCTGCGGTGAGTCTTCTTTTACTACTGCACACACCTCCCACTGTTGCTCAAGAGACGGATCGCGCCGGCCTGGTGGCTGCCGCGCGGAGGGCGGGCGATTACCTTGTGCGCATGCAGCTCGAAGACGGGAGTTTTCATTACTCCTACGATCCCGTTGAAGACCGCACGTCCCGGCGTGTATACAACATAGTCCGGCACGCGGGCGCGGTCTCTTCGCTGTTTGAGCTCTACGGCGCCACGCGCGAGGCCCGTTATCTCGACGCGGCGCGGCGCGGCGTGCTTTACTTGAAGACGCGGTTTCGCCCTGCGCGTGAAAAAGGCGCCGTTTACGTGATCGACAACGACGGCAAAGCTAAGCTCGGCGCTGTGGGGCTTGCGCTTCTCGCGCTCGCCCGCCAGATAGAGCTTGACCCGGGTTCTGCCGACCGCGAGAGCGCAAACAAGCTGGCGAAGATGATACTGGTCATGCAGCGAGCGGATGGGTCATTCATCAGTTATTACCCCGTTCGCGGCGATGAGCCTCGCGGCAGCGTTTCGCATTATTATCCAGGCGAAGCTATCTTAGGGTTGATGCGCCTGTTCAAAACGAGCGGCGACCCCAGGCTCTTAGGAGCCGCGCGGCGAGGCGCGGATTACTTGATCGAGTCTCAGCGCAAGATGAACCCGCCGCCGTCGGATGCGTGGCTCATGCAGGCGCTCGAAGCGCTGCACAATGCAGGGCGCGAGCAAAAAAACTCTAGCCAAAAACATGCTGACCAAAAAAATGACGATCAGAAATATGTCGATCATGTTCTCAGGCTGGCCGAGCGCATGATTGCCGACCAGTACACGGCAAACGACCCCGCCAGGTACGCGGGAGGCTTCGGCCCGGGCCCGCCGCGTGTGACGCCGGCCGCCGCGCGCGCGGAAGGCCTGCTCGCCGCTTACCGTACCGCGCGCTCGATTGATGACGGGCGGGCCGCGCGGATCGCGGCGGCGCTGAGAGCCGCAACGCGTTTCCAGTTGTCGCAGCAGTTTACTGCCGACAGCGATAATGGGTTGCGCAACCCCGAGCGAGCGAGCGGGGGATTCCGCGAATCGCTGACTTCTATGCGAGTTCGCATAGACTATGTCCAGCACAACATATCGTCGCTGCTTGGCGTCGCCTACACGCTATATTGATAAAACCATGCTAGCAAGTAACAACCTGAGCCCCGCGATTTTCATCGACCGTGACGGCACGATAAACGAAGACATAGGCTACGTCTCAAGCCCCGGTGAATTAATCATCTACCCTTTCGCAGCCGTAGCCGTGCGGCTCATCAACGATTCGGGGATGAAGGCCATAATCATTACAAACCAATCCGGCGTCGCCCGCTCGCTGTACACCGAACAGACGCTCACTGCTATTCACGACCGCCTGACCGGAGAGCTTTCGCTCGCGGGCGCGCGCCTCGACGCCATCTATTATTGCCCGCACCACCCTGATATAGGCGACGAGACTTATCGCAAGCGGTGCGAGTGCCGCAAGCCCCGGCCAGGGCTGCTGCATCAAGCGGCTCGCGATCACGAGATAGACCTTGCGGCCTCTTACGTCATCGGCGACAAAGCGAGCGACATAAATCTGGCCGCCGAAGTCGGAGCCGCCGGAGTGCTTGTTCTGACAGGTTACGGGCGCGAAACGCTCAGACGGATCGATAGCCGGCCCTGCTCGCCCGCGATCGTGGCCGACGACCTTCTCGAAGCCGTCAGGCTGATACTTGACAGAGAACGCAGGTAGGATGTCAGATGTTAATTCGATTCCGAGATATAAATTCGATTGAATGCAGACCCTTTTGAATGCTGACCTTGCTCAACATCTCGAATATCGCGCTGATCGATGAGCTGCAAGTAGAGTTCGATCACGGGCTCAATCTGCTCACGGGCGAAACCGGGTCGGGCAAGTCGATAATCGTCGACGCGATGAGCGTGCTTATCGGCGGGCGGTTCACGTCCGACATGATAAAGGCGGGCGAGACTCGCGGCTTTATCGAAGGACTGTTTCTTGTCGAGAATAACTCGGAGCTTGAAGATCTGCTGCAATCGGCGGGCATCGAACCGGCGGGCGAGCGCGAAGCGAGCGAGATCGTTATTCGCCGCGAGCTTTCGACGGGCGGGCGGAATAAGATATTCATCAATCACCAGCTCGCCACTCAAACGCTGTTGCGCGACCTGCGACCCTTTCTCGTAGACATACACGGACAGGGCGAGCAGCAAACCTTATTTAATCCCGATACTCATCTTGAACTGCTCGACGCTTACGCCGCTACGGCTGCGCTCCGCCAGGAGGTGGCCGCGCGGTTCAAGCGGTGGGAGACGCTGCGTCGAGAGCTTGAGGAGCTTCGCCGCGACGAGGCCGAAAAGTTTCAGCTCATCGACATACTCCGATTTCAAATCGAAGAGCTTGAGCGCGCGCGTCTCGCGCCGGGCGAGGACGAGCGGCTAGAGGAAGAGCGGCGACGGCTGATGAATGTTGAGAAGCTGACGACGCTTTGCGCAGAGGGCTTCGCGCTAGTCTACGAGGACGCGGATTCCGCCACTACGCGCATAGGCCAGGCCGCGCGGCGCGTCGAAGAGCTGGCCGAGTATGAATCGAGCTTTCGCGGCTACGCCGAAGGGCTGGGGACCGCGCGCGCGCTGCTCGAAGATTTGGCGTACGCGCTGCGCGACTTCGTAGACCGTTTGGAGTTTTCACCCGAGCGGCTCGCCGACATCGAATCGCGGCTCGCGGAGATCACGCGCCTCAAGCGCAAGTACGGCGGCTCGATCGAATCGGCGCTTGAGCACCTGGCCCGCGCCGAAGACCGCCTGGGCAAGGTCGAGCGGTCGGGCGAGCGAGAAAAAGAGTTGCGCGCAGAGCTACGGCGGGCGCGCGCAGATTACCTCGAAGTGGCCCGGCGGCTCCACAAAGAGCGCGCTTCGGCGGCGAAGAGATTCGAGCAAGGGGTCGAGCGCGACCTGGCAGCCGTCGCGATGGAGCACGCGCGGTTCGTAATCCAGATGACTGCCGTCTCGGATGTGGAGCTTGCCGACGAAGAAGCCGCGCGCGGCTTTACTGCTCGCGGCATCGACCGGGTCGAGTTTCATTTTTCTGCGAACGTGGGCGAGGCGGTGCGCCCGCTCGCGCGCGTCGCGTCGGGCGGCGAAGCCTCGCGGTTGATGTTGGTGCTGAAGACCATCGCCAACGCTTCGGAGTTTCCCCGCACGATAGTCTTTGACGAAATCGACACAGGCATCGGCGGCCGCGTCTCTGAGGCCGTAGGCGCGAAGCTCAAAAAGCTATCGGAGACGAATCAAGTCCTCTGCGTCACGCACCAGCCGCAGATAGCGCGGTTCGCAGACGCGCACTTGCTCGTGCGCAAACAGGTGGTCGAAAACCGCACCCAGATCGCCGTCGAGCGACTTGACCGCAAGGGCCGCGTCGAAGAGATCGCCCGCATGTTGACAGGCTCCGAGATCACGGAGACGGCCCGCCGCCACGCCCGCGAGATGCTAAAGGCGTAGCCGTCTACCTCCAGAGACACTTCAATTCAGGACGCGCGAAAGTCTTTCCGTTATCAGCGATGAGAATTCCAGTCGGTGTCTGCGCGTGATTAGCGGCCTTGTGTTGCTCGCCGTATGAATCTGGTTAGCCGCTTGCCCGCTGGGTCAAGGACGTGTTGAAATCATCAGGACAGCGATTTTGATTTACCTGAGGAGCAAATTATGGCCACTGCAAAAGAAGAAGTAGAACCTTTACTCAACAAGTTACCAGACGATTGCTCGTTGGAAGACATTCAATATCACCTTTACGTGATTGAGAAGGTTCGTAATGGGCTAGAGGTGGCGGACTCTCAAGGGGCGATTTCGCAAGAAGAGGCAGAAGAACGGTTAGGGAAATGGCTTATAAAATAAAATGGTCCCCGAAGGCTGCGGAAGATGTAGAAGCTATTGCCAGCTACATCTCGCAAGATTCTCCTGCCTATGCAGCGGCCATTGTTAAAAAGATACTCAATGTGACACGCAATCTTAGCTATTTCCCTTTGTCGGGGCGAGTCGTGCCAGAATTCGATGAAGAAACAATTCGAGAGCAGTTCACATACAGCTATCGCTGTACATCAGCGGGGCCGCGAGCGGCACTGATGGAACCATATGAAACTTGTCTCGCGGCCTCCGCTGCATGCGCTTGTTAGGTCGACTCATTCAGCGTACTCTCTATAAAAGGAATAAGACCGCGACTAAACCACAATGGATTCACCGGCGGTCTTTACATACCACTTTTTTCTGCTCACTACTCTATCAACAGGAATACATCCCAGGCCCACCTACCCACTTGTGCGCCGTGTGCGTCTCTTACTTTAGCTCGATAGCGGAACCAGTTGCCGTGCTCGTCTCTGCGCCTTGACTCCCTGTAATCAAGCTCCATTCGCGCAAGACCTAGTTGTGGCAAGGTGTATAGCTCGCCCGGCTCTGAGATGCCGTTATGGTTAGCATCCTGCCACAACTGCAATGCGGGAAAAATAGAATCCCTGCTATCGATTATCCCATCGTCATTGCCGCCGTTCGCCGGCCTGTCATACTCGGCCAGCGCAAGAAATCCATTCGGTTCTGATGAGGAAGGCTGTTGTGTGAAGCTGCCGAATAACTCTTTGCCGTTATCAATTAGACCATTGCCGTTGCGGTCTATTGCCAGCCAGGCATCGTCTGATCCAAGGTTGGTCCAAGAAAGGAGACTGCTAATCCCATCGCCATTGAGGTCGAAGCTGACACCGGCGGCCAGGTCTGTTAGATCAAAGCCATTGCCTAGCGTATCAATGACAATAGGACTACAGCCCACATTCACGCATTTGCAGGCAGGATAGTCTGACCAGTCGCGACACTAGCCACACCCTTGTATGGGAGGCTGTACGTCGCAGAAACCGCCGCCACTTGTACAGGGTCCATCAACTGAGAAGGTAGTACTACTAAAAGAGGATGGTGCCTCACAAGAAGGGCAGTTATATGAAGTGAATGACCCTCCACAGATAATAAAACACGAATGTGGATCAGCAATTTGGTGAATAACTTGTTGTTCCCAATAGTTGTATGTTTCTAATGGACTATTAAAGATCGGGAAGCATGGTATTACACTTCTTTGACCGCATGGGCCGTCCTTTAGCGCACACTTCCCATCGCCAGATGGAAAAATGACATCCTCTGATGTAAATGCCCCAATGTGCTAAGTTATTGTCCTTTTTTCTTTTTTGAGAATATTTGTCGTTCCAAATCCACTCGTTGTTAAAGTACAGTATATACTGTATTGACCCTCGCAGCAGAATGTAGACGTAGGATAACAGTCGCCGCCGCTCTGAATTCCATATGCTTTGATTATATAAAATGGCACTGTCAAGAATAATATCAGCGAAACGAGTATCTTTTTTTTCATTTATTCCTCCTCCAAATGCAGTCAAGTCATTTGGTAGGTCAGATAACATCTAAACAATTTTATCTCCTTTATATCAGCCCGCATCAATCCGTACGTTTAGCTATCTTTGCATAGTACGTACTCTTCATTTCTCTTAACTTTTGAGAAAGATCGTTGTTTTTATCTTGCGATCGGCGCTGTTCGATATTCTCAACATACCTTATCGCGTTCTCTTTCGCACTATGAAGACCTCCCCGAAAGTATACTGAAACGCCTTGCTCTGAGTCGGTTGGCAAATCTCTAATTCTAGCCTTTAAGTTATAAAGCTCCTTTGGCAGTTTTGCATTAGGCGATTTCAAAGTCTCATCTAACAGTGCAGCAACTCGTTGCATTTGTGTCCGTTCGCCCAAGCGGTTATCTAGTATTCGCCCAGAAATCTCTGCATCACCATCACTAGTTCCATCCTGAAAGACTACGGATCGGATAATGATAATCGCGTCGTTCGTTTGAGAATCTGGAAGGGTAAACTCTTTGGCATAACTTGCTTGGGGGGCAATTACTTCGTCAGAGTCAACAAGGTCAACTCTCACTAAATATCTATGGTTTACCGGAGAGATTGCAAAAGCCGTTATATTCTTGTCATAATCGTTCCTCAAGTTCAGTTTGATATCTTGTCCAGTTCTTTCAATGCCAACAACCTTGAAGGCCCTTGTTCGGTTTTTCACTTTTATCTCTCTATCCTTCGAACTTGCATTCATTTCCTTAGGGTGTCCTCCTTGCAGTTGTGATGAAGAAGCACCCGAAGACCATACGATTGCAGCTAAGAAAATTAAACAGACGAAGCTGGCGGAAGTGATCATAATGCGTGGGCCTAAGATTGTGTGTTTATGCTTTTTCATAGTGTACTCCTTTCTGTGCGAGTAGTAGGACAGAGTTTGTTATGAGAATTATCGACTAGGTGTTTTATTCACCTAGTGATCTCATTCTGGCCCTGTGTTGTGAGGTAAATCAAGCCCCCCTTTGGCGGCCTAACGCGTAATCTACAGAGTACAGGGTGAGACAGTTACAATAGCCGCCGTGATTCACGGCAAAAGATTATTGAGCCGAGATATAGAACCCTAATCACGCCGCGTCTAACAAGCGCATTCAGCAGAGGCCGCGAATCGAGTTTCACATCAATTATCATGCTGCACAGTTGCATCCTATGACCGGCGATCTATAAATCTTCTTCAGCCCGTATGCCTTGCTTCACTATGACGCGCGGGGACAGAAGCGCAAACAGCAGCAACACCGCGACGGCGGCAAGTAGAGCCCCGAAATAAAATGTCGCCGAAGAAGAAACCTTATCCCACAACAATCCGCCGATAAGACTCGCCGCAATCTGGGTGATGCCTATTACAGCCGAGTAGACTCCGATCGCAGTCGCGCGACCGGCGCGCCCCGAAGTGTCTACGGCCATCGCTTTCGCCACGCCGTCGGTCAGGGCAGGGAACAGCCCGTAGGCCGCAAACAGCGGCCACACCATCCAAGCCTGGCTCGCCGCCCCAAACCCGACGTAGACCGCAGCGTAAATCGCGTAGCCGATGATTAACAGGTTGCGGCGGCCAAAGCGGTCGCTCGCCGCTCCCGCAGGCATCGAAACTAATGACGCGACGGCGTTGTAAAGCGCGTAAGCGAGGATCGTCCAGACGGTCGCGAGCCCTAGCTGCTCAGCGCGCAGGATCAGGAAAGCGTTTGCCGAATTCGCGAGCCCGAAGACCGCCGTGATCAGAAGCAGCCTTTTGTAATCTCGCGTCGTGCCCGCGAGCGAGAATCGAATCTGACGCGCACCCGTCACCGCGCGCTCGCGCCGCTCGCGCACGGCGAGCATGAGAAGCGCGGCCATCGCGGCGGGCACAGCCGAGATCAGAAAGATCGCCCGCGCATCCATCATCATCCAGTGGACCAGGACGAGCGCGACGAGCGGGCCGAGCACAGCCCCCGCCGAATCCATCGCCCGCTCGAACCCAAAGGCCCGCCCGCGAAGGTGGTCCGCTGTAGATTCCGCAAGCAAAGCGTCGCGCGGCGCGTTGCGAATGCCTTTGCCGAAGCGTTCGGCGAAGCGCGCGCCGAGCACGACGGGCCAGGCGCTCGCCGCCGCTATCACGGGGCGTGAGACGGCCGTCATCGCGTAGCCCGCGAAGGCCAGCGCCTTGCGCCTGCCCAACCGATCCGAAACCCACCCCGACACGCCCGTGACGACGTTCGACATGCCTACAGCTATGCCTTCTATCAAACCGATGACCGTGGCGGGCGCGTGAAGCGTCTGGGTCAAAAAGATCGGCAGGACGGGATAGATCATCTCGCCGCTGATGTCTGAAAGCAGGCTGACCAGCCCGATAATTATTGCTGATCGCGATAGTCCCTCTGCCCGTCTGCTCTCTTTCATCGTCATTCAAGCGTGAGCTTAGTAATGAAATACCATGAGCCGGAAGGCTCTATCTCGATGTTGCCGACGCGAGAGCGCGCGACCAGAACGTTCGCGGGATACCAGAGGTAAATCTGCGGAAGCTCTTGGGCGACGGTCTTCTGAAGCTGCGAATAAATATTGATCTTCGTCGGGCGGTCGGCAGCCCGCTCGCCTTCGACTATCAGCCGGTCGACCTGCGGGTTGCAGTAGCGCATGCGGTTCTGGCCGCCCCTGTCTGTGAGCAATTGAGCGATCTGAATGTATAACGCTTTTTTCTCTGCCGCGTCGGTGACCGAGTTGAGAGACTCGGCCCGCTCCCGCAGCCGGTCGACTTCCGGGTTTGGGCAATACTCTCTGCGCGCGAGTAGGTCTTCGAGCCTTTCAAGCGGCTGTCGCATCGCCGAGGGGTCCGCCGCCTGGCGCAGGCGCGAGATCGCGTCGTTGAACTCCGGGTCTTGATATCGGCTGTGGTAGACGAATTGAAAGATGTCCGTGTTCTGGTTGCCCCCGATGTTTATCAGGTAGTAGAGATCGAATTGCAGCTTGTTGATCCGATCAAATAGCGTAGCCGTTTCGAACGACTGGAGGTTGAGGGCAATGCCTACGCGGCGAAACTGGTCTTGCGTTATCGCCGCGATGTTTCGCGACAACTGAGTCGTCGAGGTCATCATCGTGATCTCGAAACGTGTCAGCGGTCCGTCCCCGTCCGGGTCCGCGCGGCCCGCTTCGTCCAACAGCCGTTTAGCCAGCTCGGGGTTGTAGTCGTAGACCTTCACCCCTGGCTCGTAGGCCCAATGCGAAGTCGGCAGTATGGCCACGGCGCGCTTGCCCTGGTTTCTGAGCAGGCGGTCTATTATCACGTCTGTGTCTATGGCGTGGGCTACGGCCTGACGGACCTTTTGATCTGAGAGCGGCGAAGAGTTTGTGAGATTCAATCCCAGGTATCCGACATTGGTCCCCTCGCCTATCCTCACTTGAATGCCGGTCCTGTTTTGCAGCGCGCGAATAGTTTCGGGGTCGAACTGCGCGTTGTATGCGAGATCGACTTCGCCGCTCATCAGCTCGGCCTGGCGGGTGGAGTTGTCCGTGACCACGCGGACGTGGACGCGTGGGATATTAGGCGCGCCGCCCCAGTAACTCGGGTTGGCCTCAAGCTTCACGGAGTCGCCCTCGCTGTAAGAGACAAATCTGTACGGGCCGCTCCCTATCGGAGAATCGAGTATCTCCGCGCCCGCGCCTTCGGGGATGATGCCGATTGCGGGGAGGTTGGCGGTGAAGTTATAAAAGGGCTCGCGCGCGCGAAAGACGACTGTGAACTCGTCGGGCGTTTCAATCGAATTGATCTTGCTGACCGTGCTTGAGAGCGGCGACTTCAGCTCGGGCGAGCCGATCGAGGCGAAGGTGAACTTCACGTCGCGGGCCGTGAGCGGCTTGCCGTTATGAAACACCGCATCTTTGCGCAGCCGGAATGTGAACGTCTTAAAGTCTGGAGCCTCCTCGAAGCTTTCGGCCAGCGAGGGGACCAGATCGAACTGCTCGTTCTTCACCAGCAGCGTGTCATAGATCAGTTGCATAATGCGGGCTGAGATGGCGGTCGTGCTTGAAAAGCGCGGGTCGAATCCTCGGGGGGCAAGCTCGATCGCTACGACGAGCGTCCCGGGCTCGCCGCCGCGTTTGCACGCGCTCGTCGCCCCCGCGAGCAATATCAAGATCAGAAGAAGAGGGATCAGGGAGGAGGGTATGCGAGATTTCAAATTTGAGATTTCCAATTCTCTTTTACCTGATCCCTGCCCCCCGACTCCTGACCCCTGCTATTTCGAATGCTGAAGCACGAGGTTGAGTTCCGCCACGCGCTCGCGCAGCCGCGACACGGCAATCTCGGTCTGCGCGTGTGGGGGCGAGACCATAGATTTGATGCGCGCTATGTGGTCGAACGCGCGGCTTATGTGTGTGCGCGTGATGCGGCCCTCGCGCGCGGCCCCGACCATCGCCTGCCACGCCGAACTCGCGTGTTCGGGCGAGCCTATGACCATCACCATATCGTTGCCCGCCTCGACCGCTGCGACCGCGGCTTCACTCAGGTCGCGCGTCGAGGTGACGGCGCCCATCTCAAGGTCGTCGGTGATCGTCAGCCCTTTGAAGCCCAACTCTTCGCGCAGAAGCCCCGTGACGACATTCTTCGAGATGGATGCAGGCAGCGCCGCCGGGCCGTCTATGGCCGTGTAGTGTGCGTGGGCAATAATGACGGCGTTGAGCCGGGCGTTGATCTTGCTGAAAAGCTCCAGGTAAGGCGCGACGTCGTGCTTCATCAGCTCGTCGCGCGAGCGGTCTATCTGAGGGAGCGCTGAATGTGAATCGATGGCAGCCGCGCCGAGGCCTGGGAAATGCTTTCCGGCTCCGAGGACGCCGCCGCGCTGAAGCCCTTCGAGGTAAGCGCCCGCCAGCCGCACGACTTCGGCAACGCTCGCGCCCAGGTAGCGGCCCTTTACCCCGTTTTCAGCCCCGTCGTTCCACGCGATGTCGAGGACGGGCGCGAAGTTCACGTTGAACCCGAGCGTGCGAAGCGCCTCGGCAGTGATCTCGCCCATGCGCGCGGCGATCGAGGCGTCGCCCGACGCGCGCAGCAAGTCTGCCGACGGCATAGGCGAATAGATAGTCTTCAAGCGATCTACTCGCCCGCCCTCCTGGTCTACGGCTATGAGCGGCGGGACTATTAGGATCGCGCGCAGGGCGGAAGTCAGCTCGACGACCTGTTGCGCGCTCTCTATGTTGCGCCCGGCCAGCAGCACGCCGCCCGGCTGAATCATCTCCAGTATCTCGCGCGTCACGCCGTCGATCTGCGTGCCTGGGATGCCTATTAAAAGTAGCTGTCCTATCTTGTGTTCTAATTGCATAGCTTTAGCAGGGGTCAGGAATCAGGGGTCGGGGATCAGGGCCTGAGTCAAAAACCTGATTCCGGCCCTGACCCCCGATCCCTGACCTCTGACCCCTGAAATAGTGCTTTGAGGCTTGTGTCATAAGGCTCGCGCGCGACGCCACGGTCGGTGATTATCGCAGAGACGTACCGGTGCGGCGTCACGTCGAAAGCCGGGTTGGCGACCGTTACGCCGTCGGGCGCGACCTGCTGGCCGCGAAAATGCGTGACCTCGTCGTCCGAGCGCGATTCGATCGGTATCTCGTCGCCTGAGTTGAGCGTCAGGTCGACCGTAGATAGCGGCGCGGCGACATAGAAAGGGACATTGTTTTCGTGCGCGGCGACGGCGACCATATAGGTCCCAATCTTGTTCGCCACGTCGCCGTTGGCCGCGACGCGGTCTGCCCCGACTATGACGCAAGCGACTTCTCCCGCTTTCAAAAAGTGACCGGCCATGCTGTCGGTAATCAGCGTGACAGGGATATCGTCGCGGGCCAGCTCCCAGGCCGTCAGTCTCGCGCCTTGAAGAAAGGGGCGAGTCTCGTCGGCGAGGACCTTTATGCGCTTGCCCGCCTCGACCGCCGCGCGGATGACGCCGAGCGCCGTGCCGAATCCTGCGGTGGCGAGCGCGCCCGCGTTGCAGTGAGTCAAGACCGTGGCATTATCCGGTATCAGCTCGGCGCCGAACTGGCCCATGCGGCGATTGCTCTCTATGTCTTCGCGGTGAATCGCGCGAGCCTCTTCGATGAGCAGGAGTTTTATTCTGTCGATGGGGGCGCTCTCGCGCCGCGCGTGCTTAAAAGCCCAGCGCATGCGCTCGACGCCCCAGAAGAGGTTAACCGCCGTAGGCCGCGTCTCGATTAGGCGCTTGCAGACGCGCTCGAAATCGCGCTCGAAATCCTCAATGGTTTTGGCCGCGGAGTTTCTCGCGCCGATCGCCACACCCATGGCCGCCGCGATGCCGAGCGCCGGAGCGCCGCGCACCACCATATCTTCGATAGCGCGGGCGACCTCTTCATGTGTTTTGAAGACGGGATAGAGTTCCTGGGTAGGCAGCCGCCGCTGATCGATCATCACGACGCCTTCATCTGTCCATTCGATAGTCTTTATCATTCGACCATTGATAATATCGAACAGAAGCGCGGATTGGCAACAAGCGTATCAATTAAGGATCGATAAGTTGACCTGTAAATGAGAGTGGCGCGCCGCATCCGCCGAACACGTATGCTGAACCTTTAAATCTGTCTCTGAACTCTCTAACCACGTAGATCGACCGTGGGCAAAAACTTCGGCGGGCGGCGTAGGCTTGTAGCCTGCTCGAAAGCGTAGGCCAGCTTTATCAACGTCGGCTCGCTGTAGGCGCGGCCAAAAAACGAGATGCCTACCGGCAGGCCGAAGATATACCCCGCCGGCACGTTGATATTCGGATAGCCCGCGACGGCCGCTGGCGTCGAGCTTGCGCCCGCAAAATGATCTCCGTTTATCAGGTCCGTCGGCCAGGGAGGCCCTCCCGTAGGCGCGACCAGCGCGTCGAGGTTGTGCTTGAGCATCACCGCGTCTATACCTTCGGCCCTTGAGAGCCGCAGGTTTTTAGCGAGCGCCATTTTATAAGCTTTGCTCGTCAGCGGCCCCTTGGCCTCAGCGCGGATGAATATCTCTTGACCGAAGTAAGGCATCTCACGCTCTTTGTTCTTCTCGTTGAACTCGATTATCTCTTTGAGAGACTTGACGCGCGCTTGCGGGCCGAGTGAGGCGAGATAACTATTCAAATCGGCTTTGAACTCGTAGAGCAAAACCTCAAATTCCGAATCGTCAAACTTTCCGGCGGTCGCAACGTCGGCGGGGTCTACGATGACGGCGCCCTGTCGTTTCATCTCATCTATCGCGGTCTGCATCAATCGGTCTACCTTGTCGCTGAAGCCGAAGAATTTGCGGGCGACCCCTATGCGCGCCCCGCGAAGCCCGTTCTTATCTAAAAACTTTGTGTAATCGTCGAACGATTTTCCGCGACTCTGCGCGGTTACGGGGTCGCGCGAGTCTGTGCCTGTCAAAGCGCCTAACAGCACAGCGGCGTCTGTGACTGTGCGAGCCATAGGCCCGGCCGTGTCCTGGCTGTGCGCGATCGGAATGATCCCCGACCGGCTGACGAGCCCGAGCGTCGGCTTTATGCCCACAATTGAGTTTGCCGATGACGGGCACACGATCGAGCCGTCAGTTTCTGTACCTACGGCGGCGGCGGCGAGGCTTGCGGCGACCGCCGAGCCCGAGCCCGAGCTTGAGCCGCAGGGGTTGCGGTCCAGGGCGTAAGGATTGCGCGTCTGGCCGCCGCGACCGCTCCACCCGCTCGTCGAATGAGTCGAGCGGAAATTCGCCCATTCGCTCAAGTTCGTCTTGCCCAGTATAACGGCCCCCGCTTCGCGCAACCGGGCGGCGATAAAAGCGTCTTTCGTAGGGCGCGACCCTTCAAGGGCGAGCGAGCCTGCGGTTGTAGTCATGCGGTCGGCTGTGTCTATGTTGTCTTTTATAAGAACGGGAATGCCGTGCAGAGGCGAGCGCGCACCTTTCGCCTTGCGCTCACGGTCGAGCGCATCGGCTATCTCGATAGCCTCGGGGTTGATCTCGATAACAGAATTGATTGCGGGGCCTCGCTTGTCTATCTCTTCGATGCGCTCCAGGTATTTCTCCGCAATCGAGCGCGCCGAATACTTCCCGCTCTGCATGCCGCGCTGAAGCTCGGCAATCGAGACCTCTTCCAATTCAAATGGTTTTATGGCAGGCGGCGGTTGCATCAAGGCGGAGCCGGCCACCGGCGCTGCGGTTGCCAGTATGCTCGATTGCAAGAAGACTCTTCGTCTCATCCGTGACCCAGAAAGCTTTTTGTCTCCGCTCTTTTTCATAGCCGTCCTCTCCGGTTATCCTTAGATCCTTTGTCGATTGGAAACGCACACTGGCGAGCGATCTGCGCGTAATGTTAAGATTGTTCGTTGTTCAACGCAACACAATTTTGGCCTGAAGCAGTATAAGCATTAAGAAGCGAGACCGTTTTATGCGAGCGCACGTAGTAACATTCGGCTGCCAGATGAACGAGTACGACACTCACGCCATTCAATCTGAGCTTGCCGGCATCGGGTACTCATTCGTCGATGATTTTCGCGAAGCCGACCTTGTGCTCGTCAACACGTGCGCCGTGCGCGGCAAGCCCGTTGAGAAGGCTCAGACCTTGCTCGGCGAACTCAGAAAAGAGAAGCATCGCCGGGGGCTGACCGTTGGGTTGATGGGCTGTCTTGCGCAGTTGCCCGAGGGCCGTAGGATGGGCCAAAAATTCGGCGTCGATATAATGCTCGGCCCGGGCGCGATCACCGAGATCGTGCCCGCGATCACTCGCGGCAAATATCAATCCTTCGAGTTCAAGCAGGAGCTTCAATTCTATTCGCCGCCCCCGCCTGCGGGCGCGGTCACGGCGCACCTGACGATCATGCGCGGGTGTAATCACCGTTGCACTTATTGCGTAGTCCCTGCGACACGCGGCCCGGAAGTCTCGCGCCCCGCCTCCGACATCATCAACGAGGCGCGCGCGCTCAAGGACGCGGGTGTCCGAGAAGTGACACTGCTCGGACAGAACGTAAACTCTTATGGCATGCAGCCCGGCACGGGCGCGCGGCGCGCGCTGATCGCGGGTTACCCGTCGTTCGCCCGGTTGCTCAGGATGGTCGGCCGCGTGGGCATCCCTCGCGTCCGCTTTGTCACCTCGCACCCGGTAAATTTTGACGACGAGATCATCGAAGCCATCGCGGACACGCCCGCCGTATGCCGCTACATACACCTGCCCGTGCAGTCCGGCTCGAACCGCGTGCTGAAGCGGATGGCCCGCGAGTACACGCGCGAGTTTTATCTCGACCGCGTCGGCGCGATCCGCCGCCTCTTGCCCGACGCCACCATATCAACGGACATCATCGCGGGCTTTCCCGGCGAGACCGAAGAGGACTTCGAAGCGACGCTCTCGCTCTACCGCGAAGTCCGATACGACATGGCTTACATGTTTATCTACTCGGAGCGAGAGGGGACGCCGTCCGCTGTCCACTTCCAAGACGTGGATCGCAAGGTCAAAGTGGAACGGCTCTCAAGGCTGATCGAACTGTCGAAGGAAATCTCTTTGGAGC
The DNA here is from genome assembly GCA_036277095.1 of Blastocatellia bacterium. Taxonomy (GTDB): domain Bacteria; phylum Acidobacteriota; class Blastocatellia; order UBA7656; family UBA7656; genus DASUNP01. Next base: position 19,940 of record DASUNP010000104.1, on the reverse strand, counting down.
AGAACCGGCGGTGGATGGGCCGCGAAGTTGATGTGCTTATCAAAGGTCCTGCCGAAGAAGAAGGTTTCGCGCAGGGCCACACGGCGGGCAATCACGTCGCGTTAGTTCAAGCCTCGCTCGCGCCCGGCATACACAAAGCCGTAGTCGCGCACGCCACTCCCAACCGGCTCTACTGCACAGGGCAGGGATCGGGGACCGGGGATCAGGGGTCAGGGATAAAAAGTCAGCAGTTGGTTGGAGGCGGTCGTAGTCTCAAGGTTATCTCGCGCCCTCTTCCCTGATCCCCGACTCCTGACCCCTGTTCTTGAACACGGTCAGATTAAAGTGCTATATTGATCTGTCTCGAACAAGCAGTGGTTGGCGGCAATAAACATCTTTAATAACAGGAGGATGAGATGGCACAGGATGAAGGCACATCGGTAGCTGAGAAACTGACATTCTTACTCGTAGGCGCGGGCCTGGGGGCGACGCTTGCGCTGCTGTTTGCTCCGAAGTCGGGCCGCGAGCTGCGCGGCGACATAGCCGATTACACGAAGCGCGGAATTGATGCCGCAGGTGAAGGAGCGCGCCAGGTAGGCGAGCGCGCAACAGAGATTTATGACACGGGCCGGGGCCGCGTGGCCGAAGCCTACGGCGCGGCCCGCGAGCGAGTCGCGAGCGGCGCGGAGGTCGTCTCTGACGTGGCCGCGCGCCAGAAAGAGCAGATCGCTGCGGCCATTGAAGCGGGCAAACAGGCTTACCGCGAAGAGAAGCGCAAGGCGGGTGAGATAGGCAGCGCCGCAGTCGAAGGCGGAGAGGCCTAAACGAAGGTCGTGACTTTCGCGTGTCATGCGCGCTCGCTTGATCTTTCGAAATCAGGCGCGCTCGAAACGAGAGTGGGCGCGTAGCGCTTTCCGGCATGCAGGCGCGGCTTCGAAAAATGGCCGCGCCTTTTCACGCTTGATTCTACGCCGGTAGAGAAGCTTGTGAAGATTCCCTTGTGTACGACAAGGAGGGCTTCTTGGAACCACCAAATTACTTTTACATTGTTGTCTCGGTCGCGGCGGTCATCATCACGCTGAGCTTTATCATACAGGCGGCGATGTTCATATTCATCAATTCTTCTATCAAGAAGATCACGGCCGTGGCCACTTCGGTCCAAGCGAAGGTGGAGCCTATCATAGTGAAGGCCGAGCCGATCATTGATAAAGTCAGCCCCGTGATAGACCAGGTGCAGGCGACTATAACCAACGCCAAAGGCACGGTCGACCGGATCAGCACGCAAGCCGCTGAGACTTTCGATAAGCTCTCGGTCGAAACGCGCGCGGTGGCGGCGGCGATCTCTACGACTTCGCTTGAGATCACCAATCTCACAAAGCATCAAGTCGAGCAGCTCTCGCTCGTCATAGACCAGACGACCGCCGCCATACAGCGCCAGCTCGTGCAAATCGATCAACTGCTCACGCGCACGCAGGACCGCGTAGAGTACACGACCATAGAAGTGCAGACCACAGTGCTTGAGCCAGTGCGCGAAGTCTCCGCGCTGCTCGTGGGGCTGCGCCGCACGCTCGACGTTTTGTTCGGGCGCGACCGCAAGCAGATCGACCAGGCATACCAAGACGAGGAGTTGTTCATTTGAACCGGCTGCCCGCCTGTAGCTTCCGGGAGGCGCAGGCAGCCAACTTTCGCGGCACCTGGCTCTCGAAGGCGGGAGTCAGGTGCCGCGCGATTTTGGATTTTAGATTTTGGATTTTGGATTGCGGACCTGGAGTCTTAACCATTTTCTTATAATCCAAAATCTAAAATCCAAAATCTAAAATCTAAAATTGAATATGGGGAGTCATGTCGACCGAGACGCCGTTAGATTTGAAGGCAACCGTAAACCTGCCGAAGACCAGCTTCGCGCAAAAAGCTAACCTGACCCAGCGCGAGCCCGAGCGATTGAAGCGCTGGCGCGAGATGGGGCTTTACGGCGAGATTCGCCGTGCGCGCGCAGGGCGCGCACTGTTCGTGCTGCACGACGGGCCGCCGTATGCGAACGCGGATATTCACATTGGCACGGCGATGAATAAAATCCTGAAAGACTTTGTTGTCAAATCGCACGCGATGATGGGCTACGACGCGCCTTACGTGCCGGGGTACGATTGTCACGGGCTACCTATCGAGAACTACGTCGATAAGAAACTGGGCGCGAAGAAAACCAAGATGAGCCCCGTCTCTATCCGCCGCGCCTGCCGCGAGCACGCCGCTTCAGCGCTCAAACGCCAGACGCGGGATTTCGAGCGGCTCGGCGTGCTCGGCGAATGGGACGACCCCTACCTGACTATGTCGAACGCTTACGAAGCCGAAACGGCCCGCCTTTTCGGCAAGTTCGTCGAGCGCGGTTATGTTTACAAAGGCGCGCGGCCTGTGTACTGGTGCATACACGACCAGACGGCGCTGGCCGAGGCCGAGGTCGAATATAAAGAGCACACAAGCCCGTCGATCTACGTCAAGTTTCCGCTGCCCGCAGACCAGGTGCGCGAGCTTGAAGGGCGCATAGGCCAAGGCTCTCTGAGCGAGACGGGTAAACAGGTTTCCGTCTTGATATGGACGACCACGCCGTGGACGCTTCCGGCTAACCTCGGCATAGCCGTCAACCCGAATTATGATTACGCGGCGATCGATGTTGGTGACGACATCTACATCGTCGCTCACGATCTGGTCCAGGCGGTCGCCGAAAAATGTGGGATGAGCGAGCCGCGCGTTGTTGCGAGATTTTCGGGCGCGCTGCTCGAAGGGCTTCAAGCCCGCCACGCCTGGATCGATAGGCCGTCGCTTTTGATGGTGGGCGAGCACGTCACGCTCGGCGGCGAGGCTGACGCAGAGACAGAGCTTGACGTCTCCGAAGCGCAAAAGAAGTCGACGGGGAAATCCGGCACGGGGTGCGTACACACCGCGCCAGGACACGGCCACGACGATTTCGTCATAGGGCAGCAGTACCGCGACCGTCTCGCTTCGGTCTACGCGCAGCTCAGCCGAGAGGGCGCGCTCGCCGGACAGACGGAAGGGACCTGGGTCTACTGTCCCGTCGATAACTCCGGGCGGTTCACCGATGATGTCGCGCGCTTTGCCGGTATGCAGGTCTTCGAGGCTAACCGACCGATAGTCGAGTTCCTGGCCGAGAGCGGCGCGCTGGTCTTCACCGAAGATTACGCACACCGCTACCCGCATTGCTGGCGCTGTCACAACCCCGTGATCTTTCGCGCGACCCCGCAATGGTTCATCTCGATGGACCGCGCAGGCGAAGGAGCCGAGGCTCTGCGCGCGGGTGCCTTGCGCGAAGTCGAGCGCGTCAACTGGGTCCCGGCGTGGGGCCGCGAACGCATGAGAAACATGTTTGCGGGGCGTCCTGACTGGTGCGTCTCGCGCCAGCGGGTGTGGGGAGTGCCGATACCGGCTTTCTATTGCGACGCTTGCAGCGAGACGATCGTCGACCCGAAGGTGATCGACCACGTCTCCGAGATTTTCGAGCGTGAGACGGCCGATTCCTGGTACGCGCGCGAGCCCGAGTACTTGTTGCCCGAAGGTTTCGCGTGCCCGAAATGCGGTGGAACGAATTTCACTAAAGACAGCGATATACTCGACGTGTGGTTCGATTCGGGCGCGTCTTCGCTCGCGGTGCTTGAGCGCGAGCGGGGCCTGCCATGGCCGGCGGACGTATACCTCGAAGGCCCTGACCAATATCGCGGCTGGTTCAACTCTTCTCTGATGGTGGCGCTGGCGGCGCACGGCGAGGCTCCTTACAAAACCGTAATCACGCATGGCTGGACCGTGGACGGCGAAGGCCACGCGATGCATAAGTCGCGCGGCAATTCGATCTCGCCCAACGAAGTCGCAGAAAAGCTCGGCGCAGAGATACTCAGGCTATGGGTGGCCTCCTCGGATTTCAAAGAAGACATGCGGCTATCGGACGAGATATTGAAGCGGATGGTAGACGCTTATCGTAAGCTTCGCAACACTGCGCGCTACGCTTTGGGCAATCTGTTCGACTTCGACCCCGAGCGCGACCGCGTCGGGCGCGAGGAGATGTGGGAGATAGACCGCTGGGCTTTGGCTCTGACCGACGAGGTCGCGCGCAAAGTCGGCGAGGCGTACAAACGGTTCGAATACACCGCCGTCTATCACACGCTCTACAACTATGCGACCGTGACGCTTTCGGCCGTTTACATAGACATATTGAAAGACCGCCTCTACACCTTCGCGCCGAAATCGGCGGGCCGCCGCAGCGCGCAAACCGCGCTCTACGAGATCGTAGACCGTTTCGCCCGGTTGCTCGCTCCGATACTTGCGTTCACGGCTGATGAAATATGGGAGAACCTTCCGGGCCGTCGCGCGGCTTCCGTTCACCTGTCCGAGTTTCCTGAAGTGCCAGGGGGATCGGACAAAGAGTTGCTGGCGCGCTGGGAGCGACTTTTCGAAGTTCGCTCGGCGGTGCAGAAAGTGCTTGAAGAGAAGCGCAACGAGAAACTGATCGGCGCATCGCTTGAGGCGGGCGTGAGAATAGGCGCGAGCGGAGAAACTCTCGATCTCCTCAGAGAATATGAGGATCAATTGCCGACGATCCTCATCGTATCAAAGGTCGAGCTTCGCGAGTCAGAATCGGCTGAGTTGAGTATCGAAGTCGAGCACGCGCCCGGGGCCAAGTGCGAGCGGTGCTGGAACTGGTCGGAGACGGTAGGCGAGGACCAGCGTTATCCTAAATTAGACATGCGCTGCGTCCGCCAGATAGAAGAAGGATGGGGAGGGGCTAAAGCCTGATGAGTTCAGAGGCGGTCGGCACAAACACGAGCGCGGGCAAGCTCTGGTATCTGACGATCACCGTGCTGGTCCTGGCGCTCGACCAGCTCACGAAATTATGGGTCTACAGGGAGCTGTACCCCGACGGTGAGATAAGCTTGATCGACGGGTTTTTGAAGATCAGCTATACGGAAAACCCCGGTATAGCATTCGGCCTGTTGAGCGAGGGCAACGTGAAATGGCTTCTGGTGGCCGTTTCTGCGGTGGCGATAACGATAGTCGTCTTTTACCTCATGCGGACGCCCGCCACAAATAGCCTGCTTTTATGGTCGCTCGCGCTGTTGGCCGCTGGGATTTCGGGCAACTTGATAGATCGCATTCGCATGGGCCGCGTGATAGACTTTATTGAGGTTTATTACAGGAGTTTTCACTGGCCGGTCTTTAACGTGGCCGATACGGCCATTAGCATAGGAGCTGCGTTGATGGCTATTGAGCTGTTTTTCTCGTCCGCGCCACGGAAGGCAACTTCCGAAGAATTGAAGGAATCTCCTGTTGAAGAAAGTCCTGAGTCCTGAGTTTTTGTTTTTTACTCAGCACTCAGGACTCCGCACTCAGGACTTAGAGGATGTTTCCAGAGCTTTTTAAAATACCCGGCATCGATGTAACGATCCACACCTACGGCTTCCTGCTGGCAATCGCTTTTATACTCGCGTTATGGATGACCGCGCGGTTGGCGGCCCGCGACGGGCTGCCGAAAAACCGCGTCTATGACCTCGGCCTCTACATACTGCTTTCGGCGCTGGTCGGGGCAAAAGTCGTCATGCTCATCACGGAGTGGAACGAGCCAGGGGGCGGGTGGAAGCGGGTCTTTTCGCTCGACCTTCTAAGCTCGGGCGGGGTCTTTTACGGCGGGCTGCTGTTCGCCCTGTTGACGAGCGTGCTGTTGATGCGGCTCTACAAGCTGCCGTGGCGCAAGACCGCAGACGCGTTCGCGCCCGGCATTGCGCTGGGCCACGCGATAGGCCGTATGGGATGCTTTTCGGCGGGCTGCTGCTGGGGCAAGCCGACCGATTCGTGGATTGGCGTGCATTTCACGCAGAAAGCGAGCGAGCTTACGGGCGTCCCCATAGATTCGGCGCTCGTGCCTACACAGTTGATAGAAGCCATGGTGAACGTGTTGATCCTCGTCTTTCTGTTGTGGCTCACGAAGCGGCGGCGGTTCGAAGGGCAGGTGATATTCGCCTACCTGATGATCTACTCCGTAGCGCGGTTCATCATAGAGTTCTGGCGCGCGGACCCGCGCGGCGAGGCGTTCGGGCTTTCGACCTCGCAATTGATTTCGGTCATTATGTTCCCCCTGGCGTTGCTGTTGATGATCTACTACTCGCGGCGAAATAAGGACAGGAGTCAGAAGTCAGAAATCAGCGGTCAGAAGCCCGAGCTTGGGAATTCGAAGGCATCCCCCGTGCCTGAGTCTTGAGCTTCAAAAAGTGAGCACCGAAATTCAGCTACTGACGATCACGGACGAATCGGCGGGACAGCGCATCGATGCTTTTCTCGCCTCTCGCCTCACTGAGATCAGCCGCACGAGAATTCAGAGGGCCATCGAAGACGGCGACGTGGTCGTTGGCTCGCGCACGGTCAAGCCTAGCTACCGCCTGCGCACAGGCGATCAGGTAGAGATCGACCTGCCCGACCCGCCCGCCGTAGAAGTGGCTCCAGAAGCCATTCCTATCAAGATCGTTTATGAGGACGACGATCTGATAGTCGTCGATAAGCCCGCTGGAATGGTCGTCCACCCCGGCGCAGGCGTGGAATCGGGCACGCTCGTAAACGCGCTCGTTTATCATTTCAATGAGCTTTCAAATAAGGCGGGCAGCATCCGTCCGGGCATAGTCCACCGCATAGACAAAGAGACTTCGGGCCTTCTGGTCGTTGCGAAAAACGATCTGGCGCACGAACGTTTGTCGGACCAGTTCCGCGACCGCGCGGTCTTCAAGCTCTATGTCGCGCTCCTGTACGGGCGGCTGTCTGTGGAGCGCGGCGAGATCGAATCGCCGATAGGCCGCAGCCCACGCAACCGGACGCGCATGGCCGTTCTTCGCGGGGGCGCGGGCCGCACGGCTCACACGCTGTTTGAAGTGGCAGACCGGTTTCCTCAGTTTACGGTCGTCCGCGTGCAGATAAAGACCGGGCGCACACATCAAATCCGCGTCCACATGGCGCACATAGGCCACCCCGTGGTGGGCGACGCGACTTACGGCGGCGGGCGCGAAAACTCCGTCCTCGACCCAAAGGTAAAGCGCGAGATAAAGGCGTTAGGCCGCCACTTCCTCCATTCATGCGAGATGGCGTTTACACATCCTCGCACGCTTGAGCGGTTGGAATTCCGCTCGCCGCTCCCCTCGGAGCTTACGCGCTTTCTAGCCGAGTTGAAGTGATTCAGCTTGTCACATTATCAACCGGGCCACTATAATTTTAAGTGGCTAAAGCATCTGAGGATAATACCCGTTGCATCAGACCCACATGTTCGGAGGTTCCCTGAAAGTGATGGAGCGAGCTGTATCGACTGCACTTCTAACTATTACTGTCGCCTTGTTGACCGTCGCGCCTGCCGCTGCGCAAAGGCCTGCCGAAAGGCCGAGGACGCAGACACGGCAAAGTGATGATACGAAGATAGGCGTTACCACGGTCAGGCTGCCGATAACCGTGAAAGAAAAGAATAAGTTTGTCACGGGTCTGGTCGAGAGCAATTTCGAGGTCTACGAGGACAAGAAGCGGCAGAAGATAGACAAGTTCATCTCGCCCAGCGAGCTGCCGCTCAACATCGCCGTATTGATGGATACAAGCAACAGCGTCAAGCTCAAGCTGCCGTTTGAAAAGGATGCTGCCGAAGACTTCGTCGCGACGGTCACGAAGTATCGCAAGAGCGATCAGGTCCTGTTTGCGACATTCGACTCTGACGTAGAGCTTCACCAGGATTTCACCGACGCGCAAGAGCCTCTGGTGCGCGCGATACGCAAGGTCAAAGCCGGGGGGCTCACGCGGCTTTACGACGGAGTCTACCGCGTTATCGAAGAGAAGATGGCTAACCTTCAGGGGTCGGAAGCGCGGCGCATCATAGTGATTCTCTCGGACGGCGAAGACACTGCGAGCGAGAGAAGTCTGAAAGAGACTATCGAGATGGCTCAGCGCTACGACGTTACTGTCTTCGGCATCAGCACGAAAAACTTCAAAGGGATCACGAGCGGCACAACGGAATCGGAGGACGACAAGGAGCTGCGCCAGATGTGCGAGCAGACCGGGGGACAGGTCTTTCTGCCTTCGCAGAAGCTAGAGTTGTTCCGCGCCTTCAGCCAGGTCGCGCAGGATTTGCGCCAGGAGTATGTAATCTTTTACACGCCGCAGAATCAGGAGAAGAGCGGCAAGCGCCGGGAGATTAAAGTCAAGCTCGTCCGCGCCGACGGGCGTCTGTATCACAAGCAGGGCTATGTTTACTGAGAAGTGCTGAGTCCTGAGTGTTGAGTGCTTAGTGAAAGTCATAAGCGCGCTGCCCCTGTTTTTTTCACTCAGGACTCAGCACTCAGCACTTAAGAAGGGCTGGAGAAGATATGAAGATAGTAATAGCGATAATCGCGCTCATAGCACTGCTGGTTCCGGCCAGCGCGGTCCAGAAGAGCAAGCCGGGGCAGAAGCCATCTCCGACTCAAACAAAGCCGCAAGACAAGCAGCCGCCTAAAGACGACGACATAGCCGAAGGCGACGAGGCCGTGCGGCTGGGGACCGATCTGGTCAACCTGCTATTCAGCGCCGTCGATCGCAACAATCGCGTCGTCAACGACATCCGCCAGGAAGAGATCACTGTGCTTGAAGACGGGCGGCCGCAGCAGCTATTCACCTTCAAGCGCGAATCGACGCTGCCGATAAACATAGCCATACTCATGGACCTGTCGGGCAGCCAGGAGTACACCTTCCCGCAAGAGAAGATGGCCGCGAGCCAGTTTCTTCGCTCCGTCATACGCCCCGGTAGGGACTCGGCGGCGATATTGACTTTCCAAGATGACGTGGAGCTTGCCCAGGGGCTCACGTCGAAAATCGACAGCCTCAACCGCGCGCTCGATTCGATTCAGTATTCGCGCAGGTTCGGAAACACGGGCACTCGCCGCCAGGCCACCGCGCTTTATGACGCGATCTACATCACGGCTGACGAAGTGCTGGCGCGCGACCCTTACCGCAGCGCGATGACGGACGAGGCCGTAACGAGGCGGGCGATAATTCTTTTGACAGACGGCGTGGATAACGCCAGCAGCCGCAAGCTCGAAGAGGCGATAGACCGCGCGTGGCGGTCGGGCGCCGTCGTGTATGCAATAGGGATAGGCGACCGCTTTCGCTTCGAGGGCGTTCGCGAAGACATACTGAGACGAATGTCGGAAGAGACGGGCGGGCGCGCCTATTTCCCGCACGGGCCGGATGATTTGATGGAAGATTTTCGGCAGATAGAGAGCGAGTTGCGCAGCCAGTACCTGGTGGCATACTCGCCTACGAACACCGCGCGCGACGGCTCGTTCCGCCGCATCGAGGTGCAGGTCGCCGGGCGCGGCGACGTGCGCGTCGTTCACCGCCGAGGATATTACGCGCCTGTGGAAGAAGTGAAAAAATGAAGTACATTAGTTTTTATCTCGCAGCAGCATTCTTGATGATTACTCTAACGCTCGCGCCCGCCGGTCGTGCGGGCGGCGCGGCTTTGCAGGAGAAGCCTCCTGTCCCGCCGCAAAAGGAGCAGAAGCAGCAGAAAGACGACAAGAATAAAAAGCCTCCCGAAGGCGAAGCGGGAGAGGACGACCAGGAGATCAAGATCGGCGCTCAGCTTGTGACCGTGCCGTTCAACGTAACGGATAAGAAGAACCGTTACATAAACGATCTGACGAAAGAAACCATAGAGCTTTCCGAGGACGGGAAGCCGCAGCAGTTGTTCTCCTTCGAGCGCCAGACAGACTTGCCCATCACCATAGCGATGTTGATAGACATATCAGGTAGCCAGGAATACACTCTGCCCGCTGAGAAAGCCGCCGGCCAGCGTTTCTTCCGTAAGGTGCTGCGGCCAAATAAAGACATCGCCGCCGTCGTGACGTTCGAGCACGAATCGGTCCTCGTGCAAGACCTCACGTCGAACGTCGAAAGACTTCATCAGGCGCTCGACGACGTGCGGCTCAGCGTAACCAATGTTTCAAGAGGCACTGTCGGCGGAACCCCTCCGATCAGCGGCTCCGGCGCCGGGTCGACGTCGATGTATGACTCGATATACTCTGTCTCATCCGACCTGCTGAGGCGCGAAGCGGGCCGCCGCGTGATAATTCTGATCACCGACGGCCATGACACTTCGAGCAGCGTAAAGATGCGTGACGCGATAGAGCGCACCTGGCGTAACGAGGTGATAGTCTATTCTATAGGGATCGGCGATCCGAGTTACGGCGTCAATTCGGGCGATCTTAAGAAGATCGCTTCAGAGACCGGCGGGCGGGCCTTCTTCCCGCGCGACGAAGAAGACCTCGACAAGGCATTCGCGCTCATAGACGAAGATTTGCGTTCGCAGTACATACTCTCTTACACCCCCTCGAACGAAGCGCGCGACGGCTCGTTCCGCGCAATTCAAGTGAAAGTTAAGAACCAAAAAGACCTCACGGTCCGCCACCGCCGAGGCTACTTCGCGCCCAAAGAATGAAGATTTGAGATTTGAGATTTGAATTTCAAATCTTTCCTATGACCGACAGCAGCCGGCCCACGCTTGAGGGCCGGCCCTGACCTTCGCGGCGGTAAGAAAAGAAAAGATCGTTTTGATGCATCGTGCAATAATCGGCCACGTGTATGCGATCTTCCGTGAAACCGCAGAAGACCAGTTGTTGCCAGTTCGCGGCGCGAATGTCCAGGTGAGCCTTGCCGCCCTCTTTGAAGTTCACCAACAGGTTCTTCCAGTAACGAAACTCTTTCTTATAACGCTCGATCACGTCTGCACCGACTTCGTAACATTCAGCACAGGCCGCAGGGCCGAGCGCGGCTATGCAGTTTCGCGGGCTGACCCCGTGCGCTAGCATCAGGTCGGCGATTGTTCGCTCAGTGATGCGCCCCGCTGTCCCGCGCCATCCCGCGTGAATCGCGGCCACGGTGCCGGTCGCTGTGTCGGCTATCAGCACGGGCAAACAATCGGCGGTCTGTATGGCTAGCAAAACGCCGCGCATCTTTGTAATAAAAGCATCGCACTCCAACTGCGGCCCGCGAGCCTGATCGATTGAATCTATCGCGCACCGCTCGGTCGAATGCGTCTGCCGCGCGGTCACTATCGTCGCTTCGCCCGCGCCGAGGGCGGCGAGGAACCGGCGGCGGTTTTCGTCGACGCTCTCTTTTTCGTCGCCTTTGAAGTAGGCCAGGTTGAGCGCGTCTTCCGGAAATCGGCTCACGCCGCCCAGCCGCGTGCTGAAAGCGTTAGTGAAGCCCGCTTGCTCCATCGGCTCACAAACAAGGTACGAGATGCGAGCTTTTCCGCCAGGAGTATCAACGTCGCGCTCGCGCAAACGGAACGCATCTTCAGTCAGAGATTCTTTTATCGCCTCGTCCATATCGACTCCAATGCTAACGAGAGTGACGCTTGTGGCGCAAGACGGCGCAATGGTTGACACCCCTTTGCGCAGCCGTCTACGCTATGGTTTTATCCTCGACGTGTGAAAGGTGACTGAGATGCTCGATATTAATTTCGTCCGCGCGAATCTTGATCTGGTGAGATCGAAACTCGCCCAGCGCGGATTTCCGCCTGATGTGCTGGACCGCTTTACTGAGCTTGACGAGCGCCGCCGCGCGCTCATAACGAGGCGCGACGAGTTGAACGCCACGCGCAACCGCGAAAGCCAGGAGATAGGCAAGCTCATGAAAGCCGGTCAAAAAGTTGAGGCCGAGTCGCGCCGCGCCGCCGTCCGCGAGGTCGGCGATCAGATAGCCGCTGCGGAATCCGAGCTTGCAACGATAGAGGATGAATTGAATCAGCTTATGACCGGCCTGCCGAACCTGCCGCATGAAAGCGTTCCCGTAGGCGCGGACGAGTCTGCAAACCTTGAAGTCAGGCAGTGGGGGACGCCGCCCCAATTCGATTTCGAACCACTCGACCATCTCGATCTGGGCGCGCGGCTCGGCATACTCGACATGGAGCGCGCGGCCAAGATTTCCGGCGCTCGCTTTGCGATACTCGCGGGCGCGGGCGCGCATCTTGAGCGGGCGTTGATAAACTTCTGCCTCGATCTGCAAACGCGCAGGCATGGCTATAAAGAGGTTGCGCCTCCGTTCATAGTCAACACACAGACGCTTTTCGGCACGGGCCAGTTGCCGAAGTTTGAAGACGATCTGTTTAAGCTCAACGACGAGCGCAATCTTTATTTGATACCCACGGCTGAAGTGCCTCTCACAAACATCTACGCCAACGAGATACTCGACGCCGCCGTGCTGCCCATCAAGATGACCGCTTACACTCCGTGCTTCAGGAGTGAGGCCGGGAGCTACGGCAAGGACACGCGCGGCCTCATACGCCAGCACCAGTTCGATAAAGTCGAGCTGGTCAAGCTCACGCGGCCCGAGGATTCTTACGCGGAGCTGGAGTCGCTCACGCGCGACGCCGAGGCGGTGCTCGAAGCTCTGGGGCTGGCCTACCGCACAGTAGCTTTGTCGACGGGAGACATTGGTTTTTCGGCGGCGAAGACCTACGACATAGAGGTGTGGCTTCCGAGCCAGAAGACGTACCGCGAGATTTCGTCGTGCTCTAACTGCGAAGCGTTTCAAGCGCGGCGGGCGCAGATACGTTTTCGCCGCGAGCAGAAGTCGAAACCGGAATTCGTCCACACGTTAAACGGGTCGGGGCTGGCAATCGGGCGCACGTGGCTTGCGATTCTTGAGAACTATCAGCAAGAGGACGGCTCGGTCATAATCCCTGAAGTGTTGCAACCTTATTTGGACGGAAGAGAGATTTTGGATTTTGGATTTTAGATTTTGGATTAACAGAAATGTCTTTCGATCCAAGATCGCAGCGCGCGTAAGCGAATGATCCCCAATCCAAAATCTAAAATCCAAAATAAGAAAGCGGGGCCGTCATGCGCTGGCGCCGTTGCCATATGAGAGGGTTCTGACTCGGTTTTGCGCGGGCTTCCGATTGCCATCAACCGCTCGGGGGGTGAGGCCCAGAGCGGTGAGTGGTAGACGGCAATCTTTAAGCCCGCGCGCTTTCTCGGCGCTGCGCATGATGGCCCCGTAAGAGAGCACCATCAGGCGTCTCAAGCTTCCGGCTATCTGTATCGCAACGTCCGTGCCACGCATCGTTGCGCCCTCAACATGCTCATATTAAACTGCTTTTCGCGAATTAAGGATTCTCAACCTGGTTTAGCGCTTCAGTTTGACCTTACCGTGGCGACTGCTTTTATTTGATTTGACCGAACACGGCAACGACGCGAGACTCAGACTGGGGAAGGGGGTGAATCTCGATCGGTATCTGCTTATCAGAAAGCGCTAAAAGCTTCGCAGCCAGATCGCGCGTCGAATAAAGCATCAATCGCTGATCAGCGCCGAGACGCGCGACGACGGGCTGTAGCATCTCTTCGGCGCGGTCCAGCGCGCGGCTCGTCAGAAGGTCGTAACGCGACAAGTCGAACTCTTCAAGTCGCGCGCGAGCCACTCGAAAGTTCTTCAGCCGCATCGCGTCTGCGGCTTCGTTAAGAAAGATCGCCTTCTTCTGATTGACCTCAAGCGCGGTGACTTCGACATCGGGTCTGAGCACGGCAAGCGCGACGGCGGGGAAGCCTGCGCCGCTGCCTATGTCGACCAGCGAGCGCGCGTCTTCGATGAAGCGGCCTCCCCATAGCGATTCACCGTAATGGAGTTGTGCCGCATCGCGAGGCTCGACGATTCGCGTCAAGTTGATCCGCCGGTTCCAACGGATTAACATCTCGTAATGCGTCACGAGGCTCGCGGCCTGCGCGCCTGTCAGAGCGACAGCGAACACGGCCGCCGCTCGATCGAGCGCGGTTCTAAAAATTTCGATTCTGTTATCGCCCATGCAAAATAACTATCCGACCTTTTCTTTTATCATTAGAATATGGGTGTGAGCGAAATACAATCCGGGCAATGGAGCCGAGCTTGGCAATAAAAGCTATATCATTCGATTTCTGGAACACGTTATTCACGGAGCAGCCGGGCGGGTTCACGCTCTATCAACAGACGCGCCGCCGGCTGCTCCGTGAAGCTATCCGCGAAGCGGGCGAGTTCACGGACGAACAGTTGGACCGCGCCTGCACGCTTGAAGCCGAGCTTCATTATCAGGTCTGGCGCGAAGAGCACCGCACGATCCCGACCACGGAGCGCGTCGGCAAGATTCTTACGCACATCGAAGTCTGCCTGCCGGATGACGTTTTAGCGTCGCTCGTGAGCGCATACGAAGAGGGAGTGCTGGAACGCCCTCCAGTCTTGATAGCGGGCGTGCGCGAAGCCATCGGCGAGCTGGCTGGCAACTACCGGCTCGGCATTATCTCTGACGTAGGCTTTTCGCCGGGTCGCGTGCTGAAAGAGATTCTGAGGCGCGAGGGACTGCTTGAAGCTTTTGACTCGCTGGTCTTCTCGGATGAAGCGGGCCGCTCAAAGCCTCACCGCTCGGTCTTCGAGCGCACGGCCCGAATGCTCGCGGCCGACCCGCGCGAGATAGTTCACGTAGGCGATCTCGAATACACGGACGTAGTGGGCGCGAAGGCGGCGGGCTACCACTCGATACGCTTTACAGGCGCGACGCCGATAGACGAAGATGAGACGACCGTTGCCGACCACGTGACGGATGATTTTACAGACGTGCCGCGACTCGTCGCAGAGCTGGCCGGGAGGTAGCAGATGAAGCTTTTGAGTTTACCGGAAGCCGAAAGGGCTTCAGACATAGACATCAAGATGCTGGCCGTGCGCTCGTCGCGTTACCGCGTGTTCGGTTCTACGGAACGAATACCCATCGAGGAGCTTGCCGTCGTAGATCTGCGCGGCGCGGCGGAGCCCGCGGATTTTGCCGAGCGGTTCCAGGTGCTGGAACGCCACCCCATCGCGGCCATAATGCTCGTGCGCAGGAAGTCCTGAGCGATTCTCAAGTCCTGAGTGAAAGAAAAGGAGAGTGCGCGAATGAATGTTTTTACTCAGCACTCAGCACTTTATTAGATGCTGCCTTCGATTGCTTCGACTTTGAGTTTCTGTATCAAGCTCGCGGCCTCTTGTTGTGTCAGGTCGTCGCGAGATTCCTTCCCGGTCATCTCAACCAGGACCCTCCTCTGCGCACGACGGTCGCCGGGCCTCATGCTTTCGAGCAGGCTGAGTATAGTCTGCTTCTGTTCATCGGTAGCGGGCTGATCCGCCGTGTTGCTCTGTCTTGTCGCTGGCGTCGGATCATTCTTCTCTCGCTCGCGAGCAGCCGCAGCTTCGCGGGTGAATCGAGCAGACTTCTCCATCTCTTCTCGACTGGCGATGCCGCGCTTCACTTCAAACCCAGCCATAGCGAGCGCGCGGCCTATGCTGCTGGTTTCGCACACCTCGATGTAGCTGGTGCGCTGCACGTAGCCTTCGGATTTCAGTTCGTAAGCGTGCCCGGTCGCGGAAGGCGCGGCATCATCGGCGTTGCGGTAGACTTCGGCGCGCATCAGTATGAAGCCGCGCTCCGCGTCGTGCTCAACTATGTGAGTGATGAGCCTGCCTTCGGGGTAACGCTCATAGAATTTCTCTATGCGCTCGGCCACGGTGACGTAATCTTGAATCGGATTTCCTCTCGACGGCGCTTGCTGTGGCAAGGTCTACCTCCTCGGAAAAAAATCTTATTCCCATTCGATGGTCGAAGGCGGTTTGGAGCTGATGTCGTAAACGACGCGGTTGATGCCGCGCACTTCGCTCACTATTCGAGACGAGATGCGCTGAAGGACTTCATATGGGAGCCGCGCCCAGTCCGCCGTCATCCCGTCCACGGATTCTACCGCGCGAATCGCCACGGCGTTGTCGTAAGTACGGTTGTCGCCCATCACGCCTACGGTCGAGACGGGCAGCAGCACCGCGAATGATTGCCAAATCTGATCGTAAAGATCGGCCCGGCGTATCTCCTCTATCACAACCGCGTCGGCTTCCTGTAGCAAGGCCACGCGGTCGGCTGTGACTTCGCCGAGTATGCGGACCGCAAGCCCCGGCCCGGGAAACGGCTGGCGCCCGATGATCTCTTCCGGCAGCCCAAGCTCTCGCCCTACGCGCCGCACCTCGTCTTTGAACAACTCGCGAAGCGGCTCGATCAGCTTCAAGTCCATCTTTTCGGGCAGCCCGCCGACGTTATGATGAGATTTGATTACCGCCGAAGGACCCTTGACCGACACCGACTCGATCACGTCCGGGTAGAGAGTGCCTTGAACGAGGTAATCGACCTGGCCGAGCTTGCGCGCCTCTTCCTGAAAAATCTCTATGAACTCGTTGCCTATGATCTTTCGCTTGCGCTCGGGGTCGGTCACTCCGGCGAGGCGCGTCAAAAACCTCTCACCCGCCGCAACGCCTATGACGTTCAAATCCATCTCGCGGTATGCTTCGAGCACCTGTTCAAACTCGTCCTTGCGCAACAAGCCTGTGTCTACGAATATGCAGGTCTGGCGGTCGCCGATTGCGCGCGCGACCAGGGCCGCCGCCACCGAAGAGTCTACGCCGCCCGACAGGCCGCAAACCGCGCGCCCATCGCCTACGCGCTGGCGTATCTCTTCGACGGTCGTTTCGATGAACGACCGCGTAGTCCAGTCGCAACGCAACCCGCAGACGTTGACCAGAAAGTTGCGCAGTACCTCTTTCCCTTGCGGCGTGTGCGCGACCTCGGGATGAAACTGCACGCCGTAAAGAGCGCGCTCCGGGTCTTCGACCGCGCCGATTGCCGCGTCGCTCGCGGCGGTGATGCGGAACCCTTCGGGCGGGCGGCTCACGTAATCGGCGTGACTCATCCAGACCTTGGCGGGCGTGTCGACGCCGGCGAGCAACCGGCTCTCGGCAACAGACTCGATCTCTGCAAACCCGTACTCGCGCCGCGTGGAAGGCTTCACCTCGCCGCCCAAAAAATAGGCGAGCAACTGCACGCCGTAACAGATGCCAAGCACGGGCACGCCCATCTCAATCACGCCCCGGTCGGGGTGGGGCGCGTCCGCGTCATAAACCGAAGAGGGGCCGCCTGAAAGGATGATCGCGCGCGGGTTCTTGCGCCTTATCTCTTCGACAGGAGTGTTGAAAGGAATGATCTCGGAATAGACGCCAAGCTCGCGCACTCGGCGTGCTATAAGCTGCGTGTATTGTCCGCCGAAATCGAGGATGATCACAGTCTCGTGTTCGTGGGCCATAACTTAGAAAAGGATTATACGGAGCCTGCCGCAAAGGTGTAAAGCAGGCAGCATGGTTATATATGTTCAGAAATACATGCCACAGAGGCGCAGAGAACACAGAGAGAAGAATAGTAAAATAACTCTGTGTCTCTGTGCCTCTGTGGCTAAATGTATTCATGGTCTGAACAATTATGTGTGGTTGACTTTTGTACGGCTCGGCGGTTTAGTATCTCGATGCCTCTGCCCCTGAAATCAGGCCGAGTATTCATCTGGATTTCGGCTGCCGCTTTGATCGCCGCCGCGGCGCTGAGATATTTCGCGCAACCTACGTTCTGGCTCGATGAAGCTTTCGTCGCCGTCTCGCTCAAGAATCCGTCACTCGCCGTGCTGTTCGCCCCGCTCGAATACGGCCAATATTTTCCGCGCCTGTATCTCGCCGCCATCGCATCGCTCAGAGAAATAATCGGCTATCGCATCTGGGGCTTGAGGCTTCTGCCCTGGTTGAGCTTTATCGCGGCCACCATGTTCTGGGCGCGATTGCTGGTCAAAAGATCAAAGCCTGTTGCGGCAGTAAGCCTGTTTGCAGCTTCGCTTCTCGCAGGATCGATCTTCTGGCTGGACCAGGCCATACAGCTCAAGCAATACACGTTCGACGTGCTGCTCGCTTTGATCCCCTTTCTCGTCGGTGACGCTCTGTTGGAAAAAATCTTTGTGCGGGGCGAGCGCAAGCCGCTCGCCTTAGCCCTGATCGTGCCGGTTCTATTCTCTTACACTTACCCTATGGCTTTAGGCGCGCGCTTGCTCGGGTGGTATCTCCACCAGGGGCGAGCGAGGGGGTGGCGTCTCAGCAAATCAGCAATCTTTATCCTTGCGATCCTCTTTGCGCTTGCGATGATAAGTATCTGGGCTACGGATTACAGGTTCAATTTCAAAGATAGCGCTTCATATTTTTCATACTGGGATGATTGCATACTGCGCTCGCGGCTTGCGCATGGCTTTAGAGAGACGACACGGCTGATAGCAAAATTCTTGTGGGGCTGGCACGCTCGCCAGCCGATGGTGACGGCAGTCGTAGCGCCGCTGCAACTGATCGGCGTCTACTCGATCATAAGACGCTGGAAAAAAAGAGAGCAAAACGACTCGGAATGGGGCTCGCGCTCGATTGGATCGATTGTCTTGATCGGCGGCGTAATGCTCGCAAGCCTGCTTGTGAACTATCCTATCTGCGCGGGCCGCGTGACGCTTTTTACTCAAATCCACCTGCAAATTCTGTCCGTCGAGGGCGCGCTTTTCGTGCTGGCTCGCTGGAACAGGAATAAGGTCGCGGCGGTAGTCTCTTACGCTCTCATTGCTGTAGTAATGTTTCATTCAATCCGCCAGCTCGCGCGGTTCGTGCGCGCAGAGCCCGAAGAAGACCTCCGCCCGGTCATCGCCCGGATAGACCGCGAAGCGGCAGACACGGTCTGGGTCCACCCCTGCTCGGTAGCTCAGGTGAGAAGCTTACCCGATCCTTTGCCTGCGGGCGAAGTCCTGCTCGGCAATGAAAAGCGAGTGCCGCCGCGCGGCCAAAGAGTCTGGATCATCTGGAGCCATCTCGGTGAAGAGTCTTGCCGCCTTCGCCTGGAGCAGCTCGAGCAGCAGGCCGAGGTTTGGGAAGTAGTTCACACGGGTCCCGGTCGCGGGCTTGCGCTGGCCGAGTTTGAAACCCGCGAGCGGCGCAAGGCCCAATGACACGCTTGAAAAAACTTTGCCACAGAGACACCGAGACACAGAGTTATCTTAAATATGCTCTGTGTCTCGGTGTCTCTGTGGCAGGTATTTCAGAAGAGATCCGAAATTCGCGCTGGTTGACTTTCTTGCAACACGCCGTTTAGTATTGGCTCGCCCATATCTCTGGTTTGAGCGCCAATGATCTCAATGAAACTTTCTGTAGTCATACCCGTTTACAACGAAGTGGCGACCATCGGCGAGTTGATAAGCCGCGTACAGTCTGTAGACTTTGCCAAAGAGATTATAGTAGTCGACGACGGCTCGACGGACGGCACCGGGGACGCGCTCGCCCGCCTGGAAAAGCAGCACGACAACTTGCGCGTCTTTCTCCAGAAAAAGAATCGCGGCAAAGGCGCTGCGCTCAGGGTCGGGTTCCAGCACGCGACCGGAGATTATGTTCTGGTGCAAGACGCCGACCTCGAATACGACCCGTCCGATTATCCAGTGCTGCTCAATCCTCTCGTCGAGGGCAAGGCCGATGTCGTTTACGGCTCAAGGTTTCTGACTACGAAAGAGCATCGCGTCCTTTTCTTCTGGCACTCGGTTGGCAACCGCCTGCTCACGCTGCTTTCAAACATGTTCACGAACTTGAATCTGACCGACATGGAGACGGGTTACAAAGTCTTCCGCCGCGAGGTGATCCAGGCGATAAAGCTCGAACAGAATCGCTTTGGGTTCGAGCCTGAAGTGACTGTCAAGATTGCGCGCATGAAGCTGCGCATTTACGAAGTCGGCATCTCTTACTACGGGCGCACGTACGAGGAAGGGAAGAAGATCGGCTGGAAAGACGGGGTCAAGGCGCTCTGGTGCATATTCAAATACTCGGTCAAAAGTCACAAGCACACTTACAAACCCCTGCGGCAGGGGTCGGGGGTCAGGGGTCAGGAGGCAGGGGTCGGGGGTCAGGGATCAGGGGTCAGGGATGTGTGATCTCAAATCGCGGCGCGCGTAAGCGCATAAGCCGCCATGCAAATTTGAAATTGCAGAAACCCTGACCCCAGACCCCTGACCCCCCACCCCAGC
>DASUNP010000103.1:0-23878 GCA_036277095.1 Blastocatellia bacterium | reverse complement strand
CCCGGTAGCTGACGGCCTCACCCCCCAACCTCAAGGCTATGGCGTCGGGCGTGCGCTCGACCTGATGTTCGAACAACTCGTGTATGCAGCGCGCCTCGCCGTAGTCGCGCCGAGTGTCGTTCCACTCGACCAGCAGTTGATGCAGCTCTTTGCTTGAGAGAAAAGTCTGGCTGTCGTGGCGGCTCAATGGCTCGTTGACCATTGCTTCGAGTATCCTGTGGTAGTAGCCATGTACCGCATCAACGTATTCTTCAGTCCATTCAGGCACGCCGCATTCGGTCAACAAAGTGATGTAGGGCGACGCGATCGGCGCCTGGAAGAAAGTGACGTGCAGCGCGAGGTTTGTTATCGATAAGTCTTTCCCCTCTAGCACCTCCACGTTGCCTGAAGCCAGCAGGTCCTCGACCGAATGAAAGTTTAAGTAGTTAAACATGACTTCGAACAGCGGCTGGCCTTTTAACTCTTTTTGCAGAGCGGCCATCGGATAGCGCCGGTATGGCGATAGCTCAACTTCTGCCGCGAAGACCCCTCGCACAAGATCGGCCCAGGAATGCTCTGCCAGGTCGACGCCGAAGGGCACTGTGTTCAAGAAGAGTCCGCGCACCCGCTCTCCGCCGACCTCTTCGGGTCGGCCATTAGTTACAAGCCC
Organism: Blastocatellia bacterium; assembly: GCA_036277095.1. GTDB lineage: Bacteria > Acidobacteriota > Blastocatellia > UBA7656 > UBA7656 > DASUNP01. Next base: position 23,229 of record DASUNP010000103.1, on the reverse strand, counting down.
GGTCAGTATGTTTGGCCGGCCGCTCAATATGCTCATCACCTTTACGTGCGCGGCCAGCAGAACGCTCTTGAGCGGGACTCCTAGCGATAGCGCGAGTCGCTTCAGTCGGTGATACATCTCCGCCGGGATCAGAGAGTTGTGCTTGCGAGTCTTCCGGCCTATGCCCGTCTCTTCGTGGCCCCACCTTGGCAGCCCTGTAAAGACGGCGCTGTTCAGCTTTTCAACCCAAAAGTCGCGACATTCTTCCGACTGCAAGGCTTGGCGTTCCAGCAGCACGTAATCGCGGAACGAGCTTGACACGGGATCTTCTATCGAAGGCGACTCGCCCTTAACCAGCGCGAAGTAATAGCCGAAGATCTCTGACAGCGTAGATGTCAGGCTCCACCCGTCAGCAATTGCATGGCATTCGGTTAATGTGAACTGTATCGAATCATCAGAGAGGCGGTGAATCTGAAAACGCAATAGCGGCGGAGAGGAAAGATCGAAGAGCCGGTTGTATTCGCTCTGGAGGAAAGTCTTCACCGCCTGCTCCTGGTCTTCAGCAGACAGGTCCCGCATGTCTTCGACACCGACCGGGAGGAAGGCCGCCCTGTGGACCAACTGTAGCGGCTGTGTGTAAGTGGTCAGATCGAATGACGTTCGCAGGTTAGCATGTCTGCTCACGGCAATTTGTACAGCTTGTTGAAAGGCTTCCGGCTCGAACCTGCATTTGAGCTTATAGCTGTTGACGTTATGATAAGTCGGGGAGTCGGGCGTCAACTCCAGGTGGTAGATCATGCCTGCCTGAAGCATAGTCAACGGATAAGCATCCTCAACATCTTCCGGAAGCTTGAGCCGATCCTCGTCCGAGATGAGGCTGAATGGCTCTGTCTTTACAGCCTGACTCCCGGCAAGTTCGTTTACCTTGATGTCGTTGACTAACTCGGCGATCGTCTGATGCTGAAACAGGTCTTCGAGCGCGAAAATCAGCCCCCTCTCTTTAGCCAGCGCCACGACCTGTATGCTGCGTATGGAGTCCCCGCCCAGGCCGAAGAAGTTGTCATCTATTCCCACCTCTTCTAATCCCAAGACATCGCACCAGACCGCTGCGAGCGTCTTCTCAACATCGGTCCTCGGAGCAACGTAGGCTACTTCGATATCTGGCCGCGCGGGCCCGGGGGCGGGGAGCGCGCGGCGGTCTATCTTCCCGCTCGGAGTCCGAGGCAAAGAGTCAACCATCACATAAGCCGACGGTATCATGTATTCCGGCAGGCGTTCCTTAACATAGCTCCGAAGCTGGTTGGTCGAAGGCTGTTGCTGTTCGGGAACGATGTAGGCGACAAGCCGCCTATCGTCGGCAACGTCCTCGCGCACTACGACGACAGCTTGCTTCACGCCCTCATGCTGGTGGAGTACCGATTCGATCTCTCCCAGTTCAATGCGATAGCCGCGGAATTTGACCAGGAAATCTTTCCGCCCGATGTAATCTATAACCCCGTCTCGCATATGCCGCGCCAGGTCGCCGGTCTTATACATCCTCGCCCCGGGGCGATCAGAGAACGGGTTGGGAATGAAACTCTCAGCGGTTATATCGCAACGGTTAAGATACCCGCGTCCCAGGCATTCGCCGGAGATGTGTATCTCGCCAACGACTCCGATAGGCACTGGCCGAAGCCCTTCATCTAGAATATAGATCTGCGTGTTTGATACAGGCTTCCCTATCGGCACTACGTTATCTTTGCTGTCGCGCTCTACCTCCCATGTTATCGTATCTATGGCCGCCTCTGTCGGCCCATAGAGGTTGACTAGATCGGCATTCAACCTTGAATAGAACTGATCTCGCAGGCTCGCCGTCAGCTCCTCGCCTCCACACAGCACTCGCCTCAATGTTCGGCTCTCGTCCAGCCCTCGCTCGCTCATCAACAGCCGCAACAATGACGGCACCAACTGTAGTATCGTCACCCCCTGCCTGCCTATCTCCTCGGCCAAGTATTCCGTGTCCGCGTGCCCTCCTGGCCGCGCCATCACTAGTCGCGCCCCTGCCAACAGCGGCGCGTAGAACTCCCACACCGATGCGTCGAAGCTGAACGGCGTCTTCTGCAACACCACGTCCTGGCTGTTCAGCGGCAGCCCCTCGCCCATCCACTCCATGTGATTGGCTATCGCACCGTGGCTGACGACCACTCCCTTCGGCTTGCCCGTCGAGCCCGACGTGTAGATGACATAGGCCGCATTTGATGCCTGCGCCACGTTCTCTAGCCCCACGTCACTCTCCCGCTCTAGGTCTGCCCACCCTGTGTCCAGGCATACGACTCGCCCCCTGCCCGCTGGCAGCGCCTCGGCTAGCCTCTGCTGAGTCAGCACCACGACTGCCCCCGAGTCCTCCAGCATGTAGGCGACCCGCTCGTTCGGGTATGCAGGGTCTACGGGCAGGTAGGCCCCGCCAGCCTTCAGCACGCCCAGCAGCGCGACGACCATCTCGACAGAGCGCTCCATGCAGATTGCAACGAGCGAGTCTGGGCCGACGCCGAGGCGGCGCAGATAACGGGCCAGCTTGTTGGCGCGGCGGTCAAGCTCGCCGTAGGAGAGGCGCAGGTGGTCGAAGACGACGGCCACCTCGTCCGGCCTTCGCTTCACCTGCTCCTCAAACATATTGTGCAGATACTTTCCTTCGGGGTAGTCAACCTCCGTGCGGTTAAAGTCGACGAGTACTTGCCGCCGCTCGGCGTCGCTCAGAATCTCTATCTCGCCGACCTCTGCTTCAGGATTATGGACGACACTTTCAAGCAGCCTGTGGAATTCGTCTGCCAACCGGGCCGTATCTTGGGCCGAAAGCGTGCCGGCAGCATAATGAAATTCCAGGACCAGTGAGTCTCCGGAGCGAGCACAAGACAGCCTGAGATTGAAACGATCGGCGCAAGTGTAGAGGCCCAATGTAGAGAATGAAATCTCTCCCGCAGAAAGGCTCCCAGGCCATTCGTCGAAGTCGAACCCAAAGTGAAAGTGCGGGACATCGGCGGCGCCGTTCGACGCGGCGAAGTCCTCCCAGAAGAAGAATTCTTCCCATCCGCGCGCCTCGCGCGCGGCATCATTGATCTGATCGAGGAGGCGACTAAATCTCTGATGCCTCTCAAGTCTGGCGGTGATCGGCAAGTATCTTACGAACGGGCCGAGCGCATCTTCGAGCTCTTCATACTTGCGCCCATCGAAAGCGGCGCCGACAGTCAATTCCGCCTGCCCTGTAAGCCGCCACAGCAGCGTACACCAGCAGGCCAGCAGCATCGTCGACAGAGGCGCGTTGTAGTCTGAAGCGAGCGCTTCTAACCTGTATGTTAAGTCCCGACCGGTTGTCCGAGATATGGAGCGCGGGTCGAACGCGGTCGGGCGCGGAGATTGATCCTCGAAAGGCAGTCTTGCAGATAATGTAGCTTGCGAATACTGAGCCCTCCAGTAATCCCTCCCCGCCCTGGTTTCGTCCGATTCCAGCAATTCATTCTGCCACTCGGAGAGGTCCGCGTATTGCGCAGGCTCGCCCGCAAGCTCCCGCCCATCGGCCCGCGATTGGTAACAGCGGCTGATCTCTTTGGCCAGAATCGTGAGGGTCGCCGCGTCCGCGCAAAGAGCGGGCAGGCTGATGACCATCACATGCCTGGAGGGGGACAGTTTGGTCAGCGACAGTCGCAGGAGCAATCCTTCATCGAAGCCCGACAGGTCGTTGCCCGACTGATCGAAGAGTTCTTCCAGCTTTGCCCTTTGCTCAGCGGGGCTTGAGCCGCTCAGGTCATGCTCGTGTATGGCTAACGCGCCGCCGTCGCCTATGACTTGTACCGGGACAGTCATCTCCGGTAGGCGGTGAAATCTAGTGCGGAGAATCTCATGGCGATCGATGGCATCCTGTATGGATGATTGCAAAATCTCTTTATTCAGATTCCCCTCGATCAAGATCGAGCATCTTGAGACATAAGGCGATCTACGGTCCGCCTGCTGCAAGCGCCAGAGACGCTCCTGCTGAGGGGAGAGTCGAAACCCTACGATCTTTTCTTGCATCTGTTTATCTCCTATGCGGTGCTAAATGTCTGTGCGATCAAATGGGTCTGCCATCGCAACTAGTATCTTTCGCGGGCCCGCGTAAGGGGCGCGCGAGTGCGCCGTCAGCATGTTATCGAGCATCAGCACGTCTCCCTGTTGCCAGGGGAAGGCTGTCGTCTCTTGCTGGTAAGCGGCGCGAAGATCGTCCAGATCTTGTGGGTCTATCGGCGACCCGTCGCCATAGTAAGTATTGTTTGGGAGGTCCTCTTCTTTGAAAGCTGATAAGACGCCTTCCCGCACCTGGACCGGCAGGGTCGAAACGTGAAAGAAAGTGGCGTGGTTGAACCATACAAGCTCTCCCGTCTTAGGATGAGCCGCAATGGCCGGGCGCACCTGCCTGGTCTTCAGCCCGTTATCACTCTTCCACTCGAACTCTATGCGGTGCCTGCGGCAATACTCTTCCACCTCAGACCTGCTCGTGGTCTGGAAAACCGTCTCCCAGGGCAGGCCGAACCTGCTGCCGAAGTTGCGAACGTACATCCACTTCCTCTTTCCGAAGCGTTCTCTCAAGGCCGGGCTTATGCGGCTAAAGATCTTGCGGCAATCGGCAATAGGCGTTTCCCCTCCCTGATCGGCGGGCGTGACGCAGAAGAAGAAGAGTTTTAGCGGTAAAGTCACAGAATACGAATGCTCGTTGTGCGGGAATATGCTTTGGTCCGCCGGGTAGTCTGTCGAAGTGTATACCCTGTCGCCCACCTCGTGGCGCGGCGAAGACCGCTCGCGGTACTGCATCATTTCGCTGCCGGTAGCATTGACGAATTGGGCGAGGTCATCGGCGGTCCGCAGGCCGAAGCCCCGAAACAGAACTGCGCCATGTTTGCACAAGGCCGTCTCGATGAACTCGCGATTCTTTGCGGCCCAGGCATACAGGCTCACTCCGCCTACCGCCGGTTGAACCACAAGCGGAAGAGGGTTGTCGGGCCGCAAACACTCTGCCTTTATCAGCCCATCTTCGGACATGCTCAGCGCTCTCCGCCTGACTTGCTTGATCCCGATGTTCGAAGGCTTTGGGTTCTGCATAACTCACACCCCAATTGAAGGCGAGCCGCAAAGCACGGGGCCGCTCTCGCCTCGGTTCGTGGTCCTTGGTCCTGAAACGAGCGGTCTTGCGTTTAGGCAATGAAGGTAACTCATCGGACTGCGCAAGGTCTGTGTCATGCCTCGACGGCCTTCCGCTTGATGCTCTTAAGCTTTCTGAGGCTGACTTGCCCGACCAGCTTTTGCTCCTCGGCCCTGTACCGCCTCTCGGACCGGGACAGCGCGGCTTCCAGCTCGCTCAGAGTAAGTTCGGGGTCCGCCACTACGTTTCCCAGGAGGGTTTCAAACAGTTTAGCCATTCGCGAAATCGTCGCAGGCTCAAACAGGTCCGTGTTGTATCGCAACGAGCCGTACAGACCCTCGGGCGTGGCTGTCATATAAAGCGTCAGATCGAACACAGCTTCAGTGATGGGGAACTCCATGCCGCTCAGCTCGACGCCCGGCAGCTCCAGGGTTGGCATCTGGACGTTTTGCAACCCGAACATCACCTGGAACAAAGGATTGCGGCTGAGGTCGCGTTGAGGGTTCAACGCTTCAACGAGTTTATCGAATGGCAAGTCCTGATATGCGTAGGCCTCCAGGGCTACGTCTCGGACGCGACGGAGCAACTCTCTAAAGCTGGGATTGCCCGAGAGGTCTGTTCGCAGCACAAGCTGGTTTACGAAAAAGCCTATCAGCCCCTCTGTCTCGCCCCTCGTGCGATTGGCCACGTCAACACCCACCACCATGTCATCGCGCACCGTGTAGTAGTGCAATAGAGTTTTGAAGGACGAAAGCAGCGCCATGAAAAGAGTGACGCCCTCGCTTTCGCTCAGGGACTTGATGGAATCGGCCAGGTCCTTCGACAGCAGGAAAGATTGCTGCGCGCCCCTGAAACTTTGCACGGGCGGGCGCGGTCGGTCGGCAGGCAGCTCCAGCACGGGAGGCAGACCCGCCAGCCTCTGTCTCCAATGTTCAACATATTGTTCGAGCACCTCTCCGCTCAGCCATCCCCGCTGCCAGTGCGCGAAGTCCGCATACTGGATGGGCAGCTCCGGCAGGCGGGGGCTCTCCCCTTCGAGATAGGCGTTGTAGAGCGCGACCAACTCCCGCACCAGTATCGCAATCGACCACGCATCCGAGATCACGTGATGCATCATGACATGCGCGATGTGGCTTTGCCCGTCGAGGCGGAGCAGAGTGATTCGAAGCAGCGGGCCTTCGGCCAGGTCGAAAGGTCGCCGAGCCTGCTCGGTCATCAGTGCCAGCGCCGCGCGCTCCCGGTCGGTTTCGTCGACCCCTTCAAGGTCGATGACGGGTATGGTCAACGTCAGGATCGGCGCTATCGCCTGCACAGGCTTCCCGTTCATCATGGGGAAAGTCGTTCGCAGCGATTCATGCCGCTTCACGATCTCATTGATGCAGTCTTCAAGCACCGCTACGTTAAGCGGCCCGCGCAGGCGAAGGGTCTCGGTGATCTTATAAGGCGAATTGTCGGCGCTCAATCTCTCCAAAAACCAGAGCCGCTGCTGGCCGAATGACAACGGGAAGTCCCTGTCGCGCGGCACGCGCGTAATGGGCGGAGATTGCAGCCCCTGCCCATCCCTGATTGCCGACTCAATGCCGCTTGCCAGGCCCGCAGCGGTCGGCGCTTCAAACAGCCTGCGCAACGGAAGCTCCACTTTGAAAATCTCCCTCAACCGGGAAACGGCTTGAGTCGCAAGCAGCGAGTGCCCGCCCATCTCAAAGAAGTTGTCGTATATGCCGACCTGCTCGACGCCCAGGAGCTTCTGCCAGGACGCGATGATAGTCTGCTCAATTTCAGTCCGGGGAGCGGCAAACTCTTTTTCCAGGAAACGGGCGCGATTCCTGTAGCTGTTTACGGCCTCAAGTATCTGCCCCGCGCTCTGCAAGCCGCTGCCGATCGAGGCGAACAGCTCGGATTTTAGTTTCGTATCGAAGGCCAGGCACCTGGACGCCAAGAAGTCCGTTAAACGGTGAGTCCTTGGTTCTACGCCCTCGATAGTCAATTGCGACTTAACGCCGACGGGCGCGGCCAGGGCCGGGACGATCTCAACGGGCAGCGTAAAGCTGAAGCCATCGGCATCAGGCTCGATCATCTGCCCGGACACACGCCCCACAAACCTGGCGGCGGGGCCATTCCTGGGCGTGAATCGATACTTCAAGCGGATCGCACTACAGCCTCTGTCCAGCGCCATCCCCGCGAGCTTTTGCAGAGTAATGTACTCCACATTCTTACCCATCACCCGGCAGTTAATTAAGAAAGTATCGAGGTCGAGAACGTCCGACTCAACGCTGAATATTACCCCGCCCGCCACGCCATAATTGCCGAACCTGTCGCGCGCTTCGATCGTCCAGCATTCGGCGCTGCCCGATTCCAACAGCCGTCGAACCTCTTCTGTCGAACGCGCGATGGCTGTCAGGTGAAACTCAGCCGTTCTTTGCGTGAGATGGGCGAAGTGCTCTATCTGATGGTCGGCAAGCGGCAGCAGATCGACTTCGACCTTCAGGCGCTCAAAGAAATCTTGTAATCTCATTCGGCGGTCGCCCCTGTAATCATATTGAGTAAGCGGCAGAGCTTATCTCCCCGGCGGCAACGCTGTGACTTGATGAAAGGCGCTCAGCCATTTGCCGCCGCTCTTGACCCACGTGGAGCTGTGGTAATAAGTCCCTGTCGCGATGTGGTCGTCGGTTCGCTTCTCCTTGAGCAGCGCCTTATAAATCAATATGGCCGTGCTGTCGTTGGGCCATATGACTTTCGTTTCGCTCATGCTGTATTCCAGTATGTTCAGGGTTGCGAGGGCGGGGGCAAGTTGGGAGATTAGCGCCATGCCATCGGGCGAAGCTATCAGCGCGTCTTCCGTGTGGACGCTCTTGAATGCAACGCCATCCGCTTTGATTATCGCGTCCCAGCCCTGTTTCTCTCTATTGAGGATTATTTGTTCAACGGACTTCTTTCCCTCAGGCGAAGTGGCATCAGGCTCCGGTTTATCGCCCTTATCCTGAGCTGGGCAGAAAGGGGCCAGGGCCAGAAATATGACAATCAGCAGAAGCGAGTCTCTTTTCATTAGCGAGTCTCTTTTCATTTTATGCTCCATCGTTTTAGTCACAATTAAGGAGGGCGTACTCACTCGCGCCATTCACCAGTCGGCGCTGTCGAGCGTCTCGACTTGACGATCTGTCGAGCGCCCTGCCATGTGTTTGACGATCTTTGCCGCCACCCTCTCCGGTCGAATCGCCCCCTGGCGACCGAGCGGCGTGTTAGTCAGATCGGTAACCAACCTCGGGGGCCGCGCTATCAAGAAATTGACCGTGTTATGTTCGACGGCGGCAACTTTGGCCAGCCCTTCAACCGCTTGCTTCGCGCTCACATAATGGGGCCACTCAGCAGGCGGGTCATTGACGGCAGCAGAAGAGATGATGACGCAGCAGCCGCAGTTCTCAGCCAGCGCCCCCAAAAAGACTGACATCGGTACGCTCGCAAGGGCCAGGCTGTGGGTGACGTATTCGTTTATTCTGGTGACGGCCGTCGAGTCCAGCCACAAAGGCAGAAGCGCGGGGCAAGCGCTACAGACGAGGAAGTCCAGTCGTTTGTAATCGCGTAGGATTGACCGCTTCGCTTCCTCGCACCAGCGGAGTTCGCTTCCGTCACCTTGAAGCAGTATGATTTCGCCCGTGGCCGATGTGAGTTCGTTTTTTAGCCTTCTCGCTTCCGGCTCGCTCTTTAGGAAATTGGCAAACACCGTACAACCTCCCAGGGCCAGCCCGGAGGCGATTGCGGCTCCTAATCCACGGCTCGCGCCTATAACGAGCCCGACTTTTCCCTTAAGAGCATCCGAGCGCGGGACGAGCGACTCGACGGCCTCGATACTCAGAGGCGGTAAGTCTCGCCGCACGAAGGAGCGCAACTCGGCTCGCGCCAGCAAGCTTTCGCCTGAAGAAAGCCGCGCCTCGATCCTCACCAGATCGAACCGTTTATCAAAGGAAACGACCCTGGCCTCCCACGCCGGATGCGAACCCCATGCGCGTGAAGGCTCTTGAAAATCTATCGCCAGCCTGGAAAACAGCGCGCGGCGGCCGGGCAGTTCCATGCCGACAAGGTAGCTGCACCACATCAGCGCGGCCAGGTGAATATCTTCGACCCCTTTTCGCATGAGCCCGAACCGCTCATACAGAGCGCCGAGCCGGCCCCACGCGGGCCAGTAGCTTTTGCTCACCGTGAAGCCCTCGACCAACTCTTCTTCAACGGTTTCGGACGGGTCAAGGCGAACGGGCGCTTTGGCAGCCGTCCGTTCTGCCGGCGCGGCGCTCCCTTTTGTGAATCTGAAGCTGGCCTTCAACAGCACCCGGTCGCCATCGTATATCCTGGCTGACGCCTGTTCCGGCGAAAGGTCAGTCGTCTCGATCCTGTAATCAATGCCGACAAACATCGGACTGGGAAACTCAAGCACTGCGTTCGAGAGCGTAAGCCCCGGCCGGTCGATCAACCTTCCCAGACAGGCTATGCCTCCGAGCACGCCGAAGACGACAGGCTCACCGTAAGGAGTCTTACGCGCATAATCCCCCGACAGGTGGAGCGGGTTTCTGTCTTGACTCGCTTCGCTGAACAGGGACAGGTCATCAAGAGAGAAGCGAATCAACCCTTCGACTTCGGCGCTCGACATAACGGTCATCCTTCAGAGCCTCTCCACATGAGGCGGCCATTCGATTCTGGTCAGCGGGCTGGCGACCCCTGCGACCTCACACCCTGAAGCGGCGAAGAATCGCCGGGCGGGCTCGTTTCGCGGCATCTCTATTACCTCGGCGACAATATTCGAATACCCGGCCCGCGCCGCTTCTTCGAAAAGGTAAGCCGCCATGGCCTGTTCGACCCCTCGCCCCAGGGCGCGGCAACTGAGCATGAAGGTGTCTATCTCTACGCAATCCGAATCAGGCTTTGCGATCATCCCGCCGACCACCCCATAATCTCCGAAACGGTCCTGCGTGTGGACGAGGCGAACCCAGTAGTTCCCGTCTTCACATATCTCAGCCAATTCGGCCTGACCTCGCCGCTTGCAATTGAGGTTGAATTGGTTTGTCTTCGCGACCAGTTGCGCGAGCCTGGGGATGTCGGATTGAGTCGGCGTGAAGATACGGACTTTCACCCCCAGACCGGCGAGGTAGTCTTCGGGAGACGTTGCGCGGGTCTGTAGCTCTCTGCGGACCCGCTCCTGCTCATAGTGAGTCGTACGGTTTAAGTCTTCCTGCGTTGGCGGCAGACGATCCAGCACGCCTGTCGATTGAATGGCGCTCATCCAATCGACCGGGTCGTCCGGCATGCGAATGCAAGCGACTTCGGGCAGTGACGCCTGGACTTCGGCGATCTCGGCGGGGTTATCGTCAATGAAGACGAAGCTATCCAGCCCCAGATCGAACTCGTCGGCCATCTCTCGCAAGCCTATAGACTTCGGCTGCCAGCCGATCCTCCAGCTTGAAAGGTCTTCCCGCCTGAGCCGCATTTCCGGCCTGGAGAATACTTCCCACACGTCCGCCTCATCGTTCTTGCTGCAAAGCGCGAGCAACACGCCTGCGCGCCGCAGCTCAAGAAGGTATGATTGAAAAGCGCGGTACGCCTCCCCCGGCCCGTTGTCACCGAGGTCAACGCCATCCGGCCCGTCCTCGCCGACCACGCCGCCCCACAATGTGTTGTCCGAATCGACTACCACAACCTTCCTCGCGGCCTGCCTGCTCAGGCCGAACAACTGCGCGACGCGCTGCCCCGCGAGATTGAAAACCTCTTCGGAGAAAGGAATGCGCGCCAGCGCGAGCATGCGCGGGTTATAGGCGTGGGCGCTGCCCGTGTGGCGTATGATCTCTTCCATATCCAGCAGCAGGACCCCGCGCCGTCCGGCGAGCCGCAGCCGTAAGGTCTCACGCGCTACTGTGGCGGTGGCGAAGACACCCGTTTGCGAACAGGCGTCGCCCACCCCTATGGCTCTGATCTCAGGGATAGCCGGGAGGATGAAAATCAGAGTTGCGCGCCACCGCCTCGCCGCTTCCAGGCTCGCTTCGGCTACTTCTATAGCATCCTTGGTGTAGAGGGCAGCCTCGCCCGTAAGCGGTAGCGGCCGACCACCCCAAAGCTCCTCAAGGCGCGGCCAGATTATCAAGAGGTCGGGGCCGAATCGCGCCGTTTCGCCATCGTCGGAGATGCATTCCTGGACGATTTGATCATATGGGCCGATCATAATCTCTGCGGGAAATCGGGCATCCTCCAGCGCGACGCCAAGATAGGGCGTCAGCGGATTGGCGGTGAATGTAGCGAGCACGGCTACCTTCAATTCTGCCGCGCGCCCGGAGCGGGCTATCTTCTGCCAGCTTAATCGCGTTTCGAGAAGGCTCATACCGTTACTCCCTTTGCGCCCAAGAGCCTTCGCGCGTCGCCCAATGATTTCATGTTCCTTATTTCATCCGTGGTGAAGCGAACCCCATAGGTTTCCTCAAGGGTGCTGATGATGTTGATGTGAGCGAAGCTGTCCCAACTTCTGAGGCTCGCCTGGCTCGACAGGTCTGTTAGCTCAACTTGAGGTACTTCGAGGACGATGGCAAAGAGTTCTTCAAGTTTCATGGCGGCTGATGTGATCTCGGGTCAAAGCAATCTCTAGTGCTGATGTGGCTCGACAGTATCCAATACTGGAATTATCCAGCGGTGAACTCAAACGACATGGCTTTAGAGGCCACGGCTTCAGCGGCTGACTTGTTTGCCGAACCTTTCCAATGATCGTTCCCTCCCCTATCAAAGGCCCAGACGTGATCGAGGAATGCCGGGATCTTCGATGGGTCGGCGGGGAGCGACAAAGTAAGCACGTCCGGGCAGAGCGCACGAACTTCGGAACATTCGACGGGGTTACCGCTTATATAAATTATCTCGTCGGTGGAAAGTCGCAACTCGCTGGCCAGCGTTCTGATGTTGGCCGAGGCAGGCTCCCAGTTGATGAGCCAGGAAACAAGCTGCCCCAGTTTCAGCGCCATCTCCGGATGGAGCTTGAAAGTCTCAAACACATCCGCCTCATCGCCTTTGCCGCAGAGGCAAATCAGCATTCCGGCCTCGTACTGCCGCGCTATGAAATTCTGCAATTCTATGTAAGGCGCCGTCGGCTCGACGTTGGCCGGCCCGTCCTCCCCGCACGCCCCGCGCCAGAGCGTTTGATCGCAATCCAGGAAGATGGCCCTGTAGGTTGCGGATTTCAGGGAGACGATTTTGCGGGCGATCGCCGTGCCGATCACAGAGAAGAACTCCGGCGTGTAAGGGACGTGCCCCAGCTCGTCGCCGTGAGGGTCGTTCACCTTCCCGGTCCTGTAGAGGCTAATTACGTCGCTCAGGTCGAGCGCGAACAGACCACCCATTGACTCCACCCGGCCCATTATGCGGCGCTGTTGCTCGCGTATCATCTCTGCCTTCCTTGCTTCGGCTAGGGCCGCGTCCGACGGAGGGCACAGTAGAATGAAACAGGGCGCGGCGTTGAGGCTCTGGAATGCTTCCAGCGACGACAGGAATTCGCTCACGTTGCTTTCAAGCCTCGGATGGAAATCCTCTTCGGAATGCGAAAGCGATTGCGCCCAGTCTTCGAGTCGTACAAGTATGACGTTAATTCCTTCGTCGTTCGTAGCAAGCACGCTTGACGGGTCGAGCAACTGCTGAAACACCTGCGCGTAGGGCGCGAACCTGATCGAGGACGGGATACCGAGACTTTCCATCCAGAATCGCAAGGAGTCTTCGACGGGCCCGGCAGTAAAGGTCGCCGTAACCGCTATGCTCAGCTTTTGTATGGGGATGGCAGCCACCAGTGTCCTGGTCTTTTCGCCGGGGTTCGAGACAATGTTCTCCAGCAAAGCCTGGAAATGGCCGAGCAGGTAGCTGATCGTAGAAGCGTTGAACAGATCGGTGTTGTATTGCAGAGCCGCTGCCAGCCCATCTCCTGCCTCGGTCATCGACAGGATCATATCGAACTTGGATGTCTCCGTTTCCGCCCCAAGATGAGAGAGCGTCAGCCCCGGCAGACTCAGTGTCGATTTCGGGGCGTTCTGTAATATAAACATCACCTGGAAAAGCGGTGACAGGCTCAGGCTGCGCTCGGGCTGCAACTCCTCGACGAGTTGCTCAAACGGCAGGTCCTGGTGGGCATACGCGCCGAGCGTAACGTCTCTGACCCTTGCCAGCAACTCCATGAAGGTAAGCTCGCCCGAAACCTCTGTGCGCAGTACAAGTGTGTTGACGAAGAATCCGATCAGCCCTTCCGTCTCGCGCCTTGTGCGCCCGGCGATAGGCGTGCCGATAAGTATCTCTTCCTGATTCGTGTAACGGTAAAGCAGCGCCTTGAATGCCGCGAGCAGGGTCATAAAGAGCGTTGCGCCCTCCCGTATGCTTAACGACTTCAACGATTCGGTCAGCTCGGTCGATAGCGTCAGCGTCTGCGCAGCCCCGCGAAAGCTCTGCGCCGCAGACCGGGGTCTGTCGGTTGGCAATTCCAGGGCCGGAGGCGCGCCTGCCAGTCGCTGCCTCCAGTAGGAGAGCTGCGACTCCAACACGTCTCCTTGTAACCACTCGCGCTGCCAGTGCGCGTAGTCGACGTATTGAATCGGCAGTTCAGGCAGGCGTTCGGGCGACCCCGTGACGAACAGCTCATACAGCTTTGCGATCTCTTCTGTGAGCACTCCTATCGACCAGCCGTCGGAGACAATATGATGCATTGTCAAGAGCGCCACATGCTCATCGTCGCCAAGCCGCAGCAAGGCCGCGCGCAACAGCGGCCCCTGGCTCAGATTGAAAGGCCTGCGTGCCTCTTCGCCGGCTAACCGCTCGGCTTCGGATTCGCGGTCGGTGGCGGGCAGGCCGCTAAGATCGACGATGGGCAAGCTAAGGCTCACGGCCTGAGAGATCGATTGAACAGGTTTACCGTCGACGACCGGAAAGGTCGTGCGCAGAATCTCATGCCTTCGCACAACCTCATTAAGACTCTGGCCAAAGGCCGAGATATCCAATCTCCCCTTGAGACGAACACCGATCGGGGTGTTGTAGAAAGCGCTGTTCGGCTCCAGCATGTATAAAAACCATAGCCGCTGCTGCGCGAATGAAAGAGGTAGCTCTCCGTCATGCGGGATGCGCCGTATGGACTCGGCTTGCGCGCCTTGGTCAGCGCCCATGCTTGCTTCGATGATCTCGGCCAACTCGGCTATCGTAGGCGCTTCGAAGAAGTCGCGCAGCGGCAACTCTACGTGAAACGTCTCGCGTATGCGCGACACAAGCTGAGTGGCAAGTAACGAGTGGCCTCCCAACTCAAAGAAGTTATCTTCTATGCCTGCCCGGTCGATGTTAAGCACGTCCGTCCATATTCCTGCGAGTTCGACTTCTATTGGGTTGCGGGGCGCTATGTAGGCTTCCTCGTGTTCGCGCGTCAGGTCAAGCTGCGGTAGGGCCTTTCGATCAATCTTGCCGTTAGAGTTCAACGGCATCTCATCGAGTATGACGAACCCTGTTGGCACCATGTACTCTGGCAGCCTCTCTTTCAGGTGTCTCCTCATCTCAGCCGAAGTCAGCTCCTCACCTCCCGCCAGCACCACGTACCCGACCAGCTTCTTGTCGCTTCCTGCCACCTCCTGCGCCACTACGACCGCTTCCTTGACCGACGGGTGAGTGCTCAGCGCAGCCTCCACTTCTCCCAGTTCTATCCTGTAGCCTCGCACCTTAATCTGATCGTCCTCACGACCAACGTACTCTAGCTCGCCGCCGACCCCGCGCCTGCATTTGTCTCCAGTCCTATAAACTCTTCCGCCCCTCTCCCCGCTCTTGTCGTCAGGTATAAACCTCTCGGCCGTCTCGCCCGCCCTGCCCAGGTAACACCTCGCTATCAACTCCCCGCCTATCTGCAACTCTCCCGCTACCCCTACCGGCAACATCTCTCCTTTTCGGCCTACCACGTAGAGCCTCCTGCCTCCGATCGCTCTCCCTATCGGCACGCCTCTGTCGCCTTCCCACTCCGCTCCCACATCATAAACGCTCGCAGTGATGGTCGCCTCCGTAGGCCCATAAGCGTTTATCAGCCTCCTCCCCCTGCCGCCGCTCTTCTGCCATTGCTTAACAGCTTCGGCTTGTAGCCTCTCACCACCGGCTATGACCAGTCTCACTCCCCGCCACCTGTCCTCCTCCTGCTCGCGCTCCTCGGTCGCCACCTGGTGGAAGTAGGCAGTCGGCGGGTTTATCACGCTTACCTGTTGCCGACTCACCTCCTGCCAGAACTCCCTCGTGCTCCATACTTCCTCTCCCCTCATCACCACGCTGGCTCCTGTCACCAACGGCCCTAACATCTGCTCCAGCGATACGTCGAAGCTCAACGACGCGAACTCTAATACCCTGTCCTCTCTCCTCAGCCCGAACTCTTCCGCCACCGTCACCAAGTGCCCACTCGCCGCCCTGTGTGTAACGCACACTCCCTTGGGCTTGCCCGTTGACCCTGATGTGTAGATCACATAGGCCAGGTTGTCTGCTTCTACACACGATTGAGGGTCTTCGATGCTGCACCGACTTATCAGCTCCTCGTCTGTGTCCAGACAGATTACCTCGGCAGCGGCTACCTCTGGCGGCAGGCTGCCGATGAGCCACTGCTCGGTTATGACCGCCCCGAGGCTGGAGTCGGCTATAAGGTAAGCGAGCCTCTCTTCGGGAAGCTCGGGATCCAGAGGCAGGTAAGCGCCGCCGGCCTTAAGAATGGCGAGCAGGCAAGTGGCGACATCGGCGCTTCGAGGCAGGCAGACGCCAACGACGATCTCAGGCCCAACGCCAAGGGATCTGAGGTAATGAGCAAGCTGGTTGGCGCTGCGGTTGAGTTGGGCGAACGAGAGGTGGCGGTCGTGTGTGATGAGGGCGACCGAGTCGGGCGAGATGTGGGCCTGCGCCTCGAACAGTTGTGCTACGGATAACGAGGGAGGCTCAAGGGCGGGCGGGTTCCATTCGACGAGGACTTGATGGCTCTCGGATTCGGTAAGCATACGTAGCTGGCTGATCCTGCTGCCCGAACTTTCGACTATGCTCTCAAGCAGCCTCTCGTAGTGGCCCATCATCCGGCTTATCGTCATGTCGTCGAACAGGTCCGTGCTGTACTCGATCAACTCGATCAATCCTGACTCGGTTTCGGCCAGGGACATCGTCAGGTCGAACTTCGCGGTCCCGCGAGACATCCCCACAGGCTCTATAGTTAGTCCGGGCATCCTCAAAGGCGGCAACGGCGTATTCTGTAACACGAGCCACACTTGAAACAGGGGCGAATGGCTCATGTTTCGATCAGGCTGAATCGTGTCCACCAGTTTTTCAAACGGCATTGCTTGATGCGCGTACGCGCCTAGCGTCACTTCACGGACTTGCTTGAGCAACTCTATGAACGTGGGGTCGCCTGAAAGGTCCGTTCTCAGCACGAGGGTATTTATAAAGAATCCTATAAGCTCTTCGGTTTCGGCATGGTTGCGGCCCGCAATGGGTGTCCCTATGCTGATGTCGTCCTGCCCCGAGTAACGCTGCAATAAGAGCTGGTAGGCCGCCGCCAGGGTCATAAAGAGAGTCGCATTGTTTTCAAGGCTCACCGCCTTGAGCTTTTCAAGAAGCTCTTTCGGCAATCTGCGAGTTTGCAGATCGCCCTTATAGGTTTGCGCCGCAGGCCGAGGCCGGTCCGCCGGCAGTTGTAGCACCGGGGAGCCGCCTCCGAGCTGTTGCTTCCAGTAGGAGAGCTGCCGCTCGTAAATCTCGCCTCGCAGCCACCCTCTCTGCCACTCGGCGTAATCCGCGTACTGGATCGGGAGTTCCCCAAGCGGCGAGTTTATTCCCGCCGAGAACGCTTCATAAAGCGCGGCCATCTCCTTGATGAAGACACCCAGTGACCAGCCATCGGAGACGATGTGATGCATCGTCAAAAGCGCAAGGTATTCATCATCGCGCAGCCGCAGCAGGCTTACACGCATGAGCGGGGCCTGGGATAAATTGAAGGGATGCCTCCCTTCCTTGATTGCCAGCCGCCTTGCCTCGGCCTCTCGCTCAGCCGCGGGCACCGGCCTCAAATCCACCGAATGAACATCGAGGCTTAATTCAGGCGCGATCGATTGCACCAACCGGCCGTCGACTGTTTCAAACGAGGTGCGCAGGATTTCGTGCCGGCGGACGATTTCATTCAGGGCCCGCTGCAAGGCTTCCAGATTGAGTGATCCTGTAAGCCTCACTGCCGACCCAAGGTTATACAGCGGGCTGTTTGGCTCTAACTGATCCAGGAACCAGAGCCTCTCCTGCTGGAATGACAGGCCAGGCCATCCTTTCGATCTATCGCGACGTGGGATAGTTTGCACACGCCTGTTTAGCCCGCTTCTCTCCTTGAGCATTTGCTCAAGGCGCTTGCGCTTTGCCGGAGATAAATCATTTATGCGTTTTGTCAGGTCGCTCATATGCAATCACCGAAGCTCGGTTAGTCGGTCTGTATGTAGGTTTCAAACTTGCCGAAAGGACGCTGCGCGTCGATGAAGCCTTCTTCGCGGGCTTGCGCCACGACTCTGCTCGCTTCTTTCAGTTGAGTTGAGTCTTCTGACAGGCCCAGGCCCATGCTGTACTGGTACCAGGGCTCACATCCCATCGCATAAATATAAACGCGCTTGCCTCCGATCGCTTCAAGCAGGTCGTGTGCGGCCTTCGAGTCGCACCCTTTCGTTCTTCTTGTCATATCGTAGTTGCGCGGGAGCTTAGAAGGCATCAATGCTCCGTAGAGCCAGGACAGCGGAGCGCCGACGCATTCCATCCCGAGAAAGACTGTCTCAATCGGCCCCACCGCTTTGCGCACATGCTCGTAGATTTTCTTGTCGAGGCAATTCGAATCAGCCGCGAGCATGATCTTCTCTTTACCCGCGCGGATGATGTAGCCTGATTTCCCGTGCGCCAAATCCGAATGCTCGCCGAAAAAGGGTATGGCTATGATCTCGCCGTCAGGCAGCTTTATCGATTCCAACACTTCAGGCTCGATGACGTTCTTGAACCCGAGCTTTTTAGCCATCAGCTTCAACGAAGTGTCCGCATAGAACATGCCGAATGTCCTGGGGACAACCAGGCATTCAATCCTGTGGCGAAGCCGCAGCAGCGATTCGGGGACGAAGTGATCGTGATGGCCGTGCGTGATGATGACGAAATCGATCTTTTCCGGCAGGTCTTTATACGAGAAGCGCTCAACGTCCCTCTTGTCGGACAAAACGCCTAGCCACGGGTCGCTCAGGACAGAAATGCCGTTCCACTCGACGAGGACACAGGCGTGCCCGAAATAGCGGACCCTGACGCCCGGGCCGAGCCACTTTTCGGCAGGCGGGTTGGGGTCTTGCGACAGCAAGGGCAACAGGCGTTCCTGGCCTTCGGCGTCAAGGCCGAGAA
Organism: Blastocatellia bacterium; assembly: GCA_036277095.1. GTDB lineage: Bacteria > Acidobacteriota > Blastocatellia > UBA7656 > UBA7656 > DASUNP01. The sequence goes on along the minus strand of DASUNP010000103.1, from coordinate 4,694 downwards.
GCTCCGACAGGTATCCGAGCGGCCTGGGCGTCACATCGACTTTGAATAGCTCGTCAATGTCCGGGCTATCGAAAGGCACGGCCCAATCTATCTGGTCGCTCTCCTGAAGGCGAGGGGTGCTGACGAACGGGCGCCTGAAATTATCGCCAGGCTGATGAAATAGTCGCACTGACTGAAGCTCCTTCTTGTAATAAGGACTTTCGTAGAGCAAGCTCTCCATCAGTCGAACTATCGGATGGCTATAGTAGTCATAAAGCAGCTCGACGTAGCCGCGCAAAGGGTCAGGGATTTTCTCGTAGTAGGGCTCAAGGCTCTGCCCTTTCGCCTCCTTAGCCAGGTATTCGTAGAACTCGGTTATTGCTTTCGCGAACTCCACGTTATCTTTCTGGTCCTTCTCCGTCCTATCGAGAATCTCTTTGACCTCGTTCGCCCTGCTGGCCGGGACATCGATGAATGGCCCGCCTATGAACTTCGGGTTTTGAACAGCCTTGATGTGAATCTCAGGATTGGCGATATAAGACGAGAGCGTCTTTATCTGGTAGTGGAGCAGATGCAGGCTGTAAGGCGCCGGAGAGATAGTGTCCGACCATACTGCAAAGCTGTTGATCAACGGCTCGGCTGCCGTCGAGTCTGCGAGCCGGTATTCGCCTTTATGAGTCATAGCTTTTTTGACCTCTGTGGATGATTATCTCTTGAGTGTTGGCAATTGAAGTCAACGCTCTGAAAGTCACATGCGATCCCGCCGCTTCGATACGACGGGCAGGGAGACGTAAGAGGCGCGCGACCTATCATGATAGATAGTCTGACGAGCAGTTTTCCACTCGGTGTCTGTCGCGATAGGATTCCCCGTGTTCGAGTTCGGCGCTATTGCGGGAAAGCTGCTCGACGAGATCTCTATTCTTATGCGGTGGCCGGGCAAGAAGGTGTGCACGATGTCGAAAAGATTGATCTTGAATTGCTCAGGCTTATTCGGCTCAAGCAGCGCAGTCTTATCAAACCCCTTGCGGTAGCGAGCCCGTATGACGCCTGCGGCAGTCGGGCCGAGCTTGATTGCCTTGCCTGTAGGGTCGACGTCGACGATGTTAGCCGTGAAGTCCGTGTCTTTTGCATCGCTGGATGCAAAGAGGTTCAAAGTTAGACGGCCTGCGATTTCGAGAGGCTCTTCGAGCGGCTCGCTCGTGTAGACCAGAACATCATCACGCTTCTGTATGCTGCGACGGTCCATGCCCAGCCCCATGTCTCCCCACGGCCCCTGAAAGCCGTCACCTATATCCGAAGGGACGGGATTCTTTGGGTCGTAAGTGAATTGGTCGGGAGGCTCGTTTTCCGGAGCCGCCCACGACAGCCGCCCATCGCCATTCAAGGTGTTGGCTTTGCCTCCGCTGTGGAAGTAGAGGTTTTGATTTTGAGCTATTGAGAGAGGATATTCCTGCTCGTCGCGCCACTTATTCGCTCCGGTTGCGAATATGCGAACTTTCGGGAAATCAAAGCGCGGGGAACTCCCCTTCAAGAAGTGGTCAAAGAATGCAACGTGCAGGGCCTTCAAATCGACCACGGCTTCTTTTGGAAATTGCATATCGCCCACCTGCGGGCCTTGACCGTAGATCGCACCCGGATGGGTCCACGGGCCCATAATCAAATACTGTTTATCTTTGGCCGGTGAGCTTGCCGTCATGCCTCTCCAAAAATAGAGAGCGCCCGATTGGAAGCTATCGAACAGGCCCGTGATATGAAGGGCAGGCAAATTGATCTTGCTGAAGTCATCGGGCGTTAAGTAGAGGGGCTTCCAATAACCGTTTTGTGTCGGTTGAGCTAAGGTCTCTTTAAAATCAGGCATGCGCCTGCCAAGGAACTCATCCATTGTGTTCAGGGGGCGATGGCTGTAAACCGCCTTCAAGTCCGTGCCTGCCGCGTTGGTTTGTGAGATCTGCCCCGACGTGGCGTTGAACCAGCCTAAAAGAAACCGCAGCCCGAACGCGCCTCCAGCGTAGGGCTCATGTTCAAACCAACTGCCAGGGGCGGCGGTTGACGCGATGCAGACAAGATGCGGAGGGCGTTCCTTGGCAGCCAGCCATTGGGCCGAGGACAAATAAGAGCCGCCCATCATGCCCACCCTGCCGTTGGACCAGGGCTGTTTGGCTATCCACTCTATGGAATCGTAACCGTCCTTAGCCTCGTTAAAGAAGAACTTGAAATCGCCGTCCGAATCGCCTCGCCCGCGAACGTCTTGCACGACCAGCACGTAGCCTTTTTCGGCGTAGAACTGACCCAGTTGGAAAACCTCTGGCGGCTCTACTGTCTTCAGATACGGGGTGCGGAGCAGGATCGTGGGATACTTCCCTTCTTGAGCCGGCATCCATATATCGGCGGACAGCTCGACCCGGTCGCGCATAGGTATGCGCACATCAAATTGTCTTTTGATCTGCGCCAGCGCATCAGGCGCACCACACAGCATGAACAGTAGGGTGATGGCCAGAAACAGTCGTCTTGCAAATCGGGTGGAAATCAGTTGCATCATGCCTCCTATGTTTGCTCTCGGGAAAGCCGCCAGCGGGCGGCTCTAGATTTCGGGCTAAACCTCAGCGTCGGATATCTCTTCGAGGTCTGCGAGAATTCTGGCAACCTCTTCGCTGTCGAGCGTTTCGGTTTGAGTCTTTACAATCTCCATTGCCAGGTGTTCGATAGTAGGTTCTTCAAACAGTCCGCGCAGCGGTATCTCCACGCCGAAGACTTTCCTCACCCTGCTTATGATCTGCGCAGCTATCAGCGAGTGCCCGCCTATCTCAAAGAAGTTGTCGCTTATCCCTACCCGCTCTATGCCTAGTATCTCCATCCATATCGCGACCAACTCCTCTTCTATATATGTCCTCGGCCCCTCATAAATCCTTGTCGCCTCAAGGCCGCTTTGCTCCTCTTCAATCAGCGCCCTGCGGTCAATCTTGCCGTTGGAGCTCAACGGAATTCTCTCCCTGAACACGTATCCCGAAGGGATCATGTAGTCTGGCAACCTCTGCTTTAAGTGTGCCCTTATCTCACTGCTGTTGACTTCCACACCCGCTGCCGCGACAACATGTCCTACCAGCCGCTGCTCTCCTCTTTGCGTCTCCCGCACCACTACGACCGCCTCCCTCACCTGCGGGTGAGTGCTCAGCGCCGCCTCTATCTCGCCCAGCTCTATCCTGTTGCCTCGCACTTTCACCTGGTTATCAATGCGCTCTAAGAAGACGATGTTCCCGTCCGGCAGGTAGCGGCACAGGTCCCCGGTCCGGTAAAGCCGCTCGCCCGGCTCGGTGCTAAATGGATTGGGCACGAACCGCTCCGCGGTCAACTCAGGCCGGTTAATGTATCCTCGCGCCAAACTCTTTCCACCTATGTAGAGTTCGCCCGGCACTCCGATAGGCACTGGCCGAAGGCGGCCATCAAGAATATAGACCTGCGTGTTTGATACAGGCATTCCTATGGGCACCGGCCCTGCTTCCCTCCCACGCTCCACCTCGCACCATATCGTATCTATGGCCGCCTCTGTCGGCCCGTACAGGTTTATCAGTTGCGCTTCCACTCTCCTGTTGAACTCCCCCACTAGGCTCGGCGTCAACTCCTCGCCTCCACACAGCACTCGCCTCAATGTTCGGCTCTCGTCCAGCCCTCGCTCGCTCATCAACAGCCGCAACAATGACGGCACCAACTGTAGTATCGTCACCCCCTGCCTGCCTATCTCCTCAACCAGGTACTGGCTGTCTGCGTGCCCTCCTGGCCGCGCCATCACTAGTCGCGCCCCTGCCAACAGCGGCGCGTAGAACTCCCACACCGATGCGTCGAAGCTGAACGGCGTCTTCTGCAACACCACGTCCTGGCTGCTCAGCGGCAGCGCCTCGCCCATCCACTCCATGTGATTGGCTATCGCGCCGTGGCTGACGACCACTCCCTTCGGCTTGCCCGTCGAGCCCGACGTGTAGATGACATAGGCCGCGTTTGATGCCTGCGCCACGTTCTCAAGTCCCTGATCGCTCTCCCGCTCTATCTCTTCCCACCCACTCTCTAGCCCTGTGTCCAGGCATACGACTCGCCCCCTGCTCACCGGCAACGCCTCGGCCAGCCTCTGCTGAGTCAGCACCACGACAGCCCCCGAGTCCTCCAGCATGTAGGCGACCCGCTCGTTCGGGTATGCGGGGTCTACGGGCAGGTAGGCTCCGCCTGCTTTGAGCACGCCCAGCAGCGCGACGACCATCTCGACAGAGCGCTCCATGCAGATTGCAACGAGCGAGTCGGGGCCGACGCCGAGGCGGCGCAGGTACCGGGCCAGCTTGTTGGCGCGGCGGTCAAGCTCGCCGTAGGAGAGGCGCAGGTGGTCGAAGACGACGGCCACCTCCTCCGGCCTTCGCTTCACCTGCTCCTCGAATGATGTGTGAACGAATCCGTCAGGTGGGTATTTGACAGCAGTATCATTCCACTCTTCCAGCAGAAGTTTGCGCTCGTCGTCGGTAAGCATATCGAGTCGGCTGATCCTCTGGCCCGGCTGCTCGACTATGCTCTCCATCACCCTCTCGTAGTGGCTCATCATCCGCCTTATCGTCTCCTCCTCATACAGGTCCGTGCTGTACTCAAACACTATCCTTATCTCTCCTGGCTGCTCCACTCCTCCTAACCCCACTCGCTGCTCACTCGGCAGCAGCACTATTACTCCAAGGTCGAAC
>DASUNP010000102.1:0-1762 GCA_036277095.1 Blastocatellia bacterium | reverse complement strand
GACCGCATCCGGCGTCTCGTCCCAATACTGCCGGCCCTTCATCCTTTGAGTCTCCACTGTTCCTGCGTAGTATATACTCCTCGCTGAAACAGTGTCCCAACCCATTGGAAGACCGAACGCGCCTCCCAGGAGCTCGGCGAGGAGTTGGAGAGGCTGGGAACCCTCAGAGACTGTGAAGGAATCGGTTATCGAGGGGCGGAGGCGGCAATAAGGCGCATATTGGAATGCCAGAAGCCTAACGTCGCACGGCGCACAGGATCAGGGGTCAAGGTAAGAGAGGTCGTTGGAGGCAGGTGAAAACGCCAGCGAGCGCCCGCAAACCAAGTCTTGGCGTGAGAGGATACCGCCCCCCTCCCGACTCTGGAGGTCGGTTTACGCCGAGGCCGCGCAGACCGCGCGTAAGGAGAGGGTACGCATCAGATTGTGGGCAAGGGCGAACCAGAGCAGGACTGCTCGAGTCTTGGCCAAGCCTCGCACCAGCAGACGCTGCAGCCCACGGTTGCGCGCCAACGCGTTGACACATTCCACCGTCGACGCTCGCTGTTTGTAGATCTCTTTGGCTTCAGGGGTACCCATACGTTGGCGCCACTTCGCAACTCCCGGTGAATCGGTCGGCAGAGGCACATACGGATCTCGCTCTGGGTCCTTGGGCTTGGCCACTGGGGCAAATACCGCCGACCCCATTTCGCTCGCCGTCTCGATATCCTTCAGGCCGGCAAAACCTCCATCGACCAAACTCTCCGGCGGAATCACCGCATAGCGCTCGTCCAGTTGCTCCAGCATCGGAACCAATTGACCCTGATCGCTACCGCTGTTGCTTACATCTACGCCCACCACAATCTGCGTCTGGGTGTCGACTGCAAACTGACCGTTGTACGCTGGGCGAAAACCCCCATCCCCCATCTTCATCACGCGAGCATCGGCATCAGTCGTCGACACCCGAGCTTTGGGTTTCTCTGCTGCCGACTTCTTGGCCGCGACTTCTGGCATCTGCTTCAGAGCCGCCTTGACCCGACGCTGGCGATCCTCGGCCGCTCGCTGACGCGCCGCCCTCTGACGCCGATTCGTCGCCTCCGGCTCTTTCTCCAACTCCGCACGCAGGCGCTCCACCTGCTCCTGAGCCTCTTGCAGACAACGCTCCAGACTCGGCTGACGCCGAAATGAGGCCGCCCCAGCACTCGCCCGCACTCGGATGCCATCCTGAGACACCCGCTTCAGCGTCACCAACTTTTGCTCCATTAACACCGCAACACTCTGCGTCAGCACTTGATCGAGAAACTCCCCGTGCTGAACTCGGAAGTCCGACAAGGAGTGATGGTTGACCAACACACCTCCCAAGATCCAGCGATACGCATCGTGTTGTTGGGTTAGCCGCTCCAGCGCTCGCGCACTGCCGACTCCCTCAATCGTGGCGTACAACCACAAGGCCATATAGATTCGCGGATCGATCGCCGGTCGACCGGCACTCCCCTCCACCGATTGCACCTTCGCATACAGAAGGCTCAGATCCAGCGACTCCACGAACTCCCACACTGCACGCGCTGGGTGATCCGGCGGCAGAAGGCTCTCCAGGTCGACGGCCCGTAATTCCACCTGGGCCCGGTTAGGACCAACTAAACGAGGCGCCCCCTTCGGGCTGGGGGGCGCAGTACCAACACTCTCCGGCGTGGGAAGCGGAAACAGGGTGTCTGTCATGCGGCAAGTATCTCACAACCAAATGCTCCAAGGAACCGGGACCCGAGATTTTTTCACAGCCTCTCAG
>DASUNP010000101.1:0-9809 GCA_036277095.1 Blastocatellia bacterium | reverse complement strand
TGCAAGCCGAGGTGACTGCAATAATACCTAGGAGAAAGCAAATCAAGGCCAGCATTGCAGAGGCTAGCAGATGGCGATCAATCAGGGCACAGGCAAACTAAAGCGGCAGTGGGTTGGCGCGGCGGCGTAGCGATAGTGCTTATTACAGCAAGCGGGCATAACTATAAAATAGACAGACGAAAAGAAAGGTTATTCTATGTCTTTTAGTACAGATAATCCATTACAGATTATCCTTACTCTTGCTCACTCAATACTTAAACAGCCGCTCGTTGGATTATATGTAAAATACGCAGGTGGTTTTATCTGTTAGCCTTAAATGAATCACCCGGCCTGAACTATGCCTTCAGCTTCCGCGCTGCCCTTGCTCCCTTTGGAGTCTTTTTTCGCTTTCTCTTTGCCTGCACATTTACCTGCTGCCCTCCATCCGCCGCGATATTCACCTGCTTGGGGTTATTGATCGTCACCGGCACACTGTAGCGCCTCAAGTCCCTCATCTGCCGCAGCACTCGCAGAAACATGCGCTGGAACCTGTCGGCCATCTGCGTGCAGTGGTCGAGGTACTCCATCGCCGTCACTCGCGGCGGCTGCCAGTCACCATTATCCTACCGCTCCCTTTCAGATTTGTTTTTACTCTTTGCTCTCTGCTCTTTAACCGTGTCTTGATTGTTCGCTACCTGAAAGGACCGAGTTAACCAGTATTGCCATGCGAAATAGCACTGAGCCAGCGTGTCAACCATGCTCGCCTCTATCCCGCCGCGTGGCTGCCACTCAGCGATGAATGACAGGCGAATGAATGAAAACTGACCCTTCTCAAATGGCAGGTGCAGGTCGAGGGCCTGGCTCGCCATCAGCCCCCCGTTGATGTGCTCCCCGGCCCGGTCATAGATCGCATTCAAACACAGCGCCGCCTGCTCAGGGTCTTCTTGGTGCGCCGCCATCACGTCATCCCAACTGACTTTATGAAAGACAGTGCTGCGCAGCTTCTCAACCGCGTCTGTTCTGTCCGCGCCGCTTGCGAACGCCTCTATCTTGTCAGGGGTCCACATTTCCTTTAGCCCCTCGTCATTGGGGTAAGCCTTGAGCAGCTTATAAACGCCTTGCTTGCGCGACTCGTACTCTTCAACCATCTGCTCAACAACGTCGCTCACAATGGCGCGCAGGCGCGGCGATACCCCGATTTCCTCCCCTTCTAGCGACAGGTGAAATAGACGGGGCTTATTCTCTATTTGCTCGCTCATAAACATCAGCTCCAGCTTTTTATCACCATACCGAGTGCCTTCAGCATCCTGTTCCCGGTTTCGTTAATCTGCCTGATAAGCTCGCGCGTCTCCTGGCGGTCGCGTTTGTAGGCTAGACAGGCCGCGAAAGTGGCGGAAACCTCGCCTTTTTTGACGTGTTTTGTATACCTTTTGCCGCGCCGTTCCCACCGCCTCAAATAGTAAGGGCCGTGCAACTGGCCTTTTGCGCACTTACAGTTAGCTTTGCCGCAACGCTTATACCTGGCTTCGAGCCACCCGCGTAACGGCTCAATCTTGGTGGTTGTTTCTTCAAGTTTTATTCGAGGCGAGACACGCGAGGCTGTGCGAGGCGGAGCTGGACAATACTTCACGCCACGGCCTGTCATAAAGGCAATCGTCGAGGTGATGCGGCCTACACCCCTGATGAGGATTGCTGATCCTGCCTGCGGCACAGGCGGGTTTTTGTTAGCGGCGTTTGAGTATCTCAAAAGCAGGGTGTCGAATTTAGAAGAATTTGCTCATTTTCGAACTAGGGCGCTACAAGGGGTCGATCTCGTCGCGAACGCGGCGCGCTTATGTGCGATGAACCTCTTTCTTCACGGGATTGGAATTGATCCCGAACATACTGTGGTGTCGATTGGTGACAGCCTAGAACCTAAGAGTGAACCGACCGAGCAGGTAGACATGGTTCTCACTAATCCGCCGTTCGGCAAGAAGAGCAGCTTCACAATTATTGGCTCAGATCAAAAAAAACAGACGGAGAAGATTTCCTACAAGCGACCGGATTTCTGGGTAACGACTAGCAATAAGCAGCTCAATTTCGTCCAGCACGTTTTTTCAATGCTGAACGAAACTGGCCGCGCTGCTATAGTCGTGCCAGACAATGTACTGTTTGAAGCGGGCGCAGGCGAAAGGATTCGTCGGGCTTTGCTTGAGCGATGTAATGTTCACACATTGTTACGGCTGCCAACGGGCATCTGGTACTCACCAGGCGTGAAGGCAAATGTACTTTTCTTTGACAAGAAACCGGTAACGAAGACTCCTGCAACGAAAGAAGTCTGGATTTATGACCTGCGCTCAAACCAAAATTTTTCGCTCAAGTAGAACAGCATCAGATCGGAGAACCTGATAGATTTCATTCACTGCTACCGCGCAGACAATCAAACTCGACGTAAAGAAACCGTGCATTTTCGACGATTCAAGTATTCGGAGATCATCGCACGGAACAATGCGAGCCTCGATATCCAATGGCAGCATGAGACGATGAATGTTACGCAAAAAGAAACCCCTCAGGCGCTGATGAAAGAAATCTTAGAGGATCTGGAGGAAGCGATGAGAGAGTTTGCTGCTGTTGAAAGCGGGATTCGTCAATAACACCGACTTGCGTTGATCGAGCAGACCTTCAAGAACAACATCCACTAGTAGCGAAAATCCACAGACTTGGTAAGTAGACAGGTACCTTGCTGCCCCGCTTTGCCCCGTCTGGGAGGGGATATTTTTTTTGTGACCGATTTGTGACCGGACTACCTGACAATGGATGCAAATGGCTGTTACTTGATGCACTCACCGTTGGCTGCGGCTTGTAATAGATGTAAGTAGTTAGCATCAAATGGTGCTTAACTTTGAGGTAGCCCGATTGCCTACGAAGCAAAAGGCGCACGTTCGAGTCGTGCCGGGCGCATTTTAGATTCAAACTGGTAGGAGCGGCTAACATGCCGCTTTTTCTTTTTGGTGTGCCTCTAGTGCGCCAACCTCTGCGGAGAGCATCTTTTAAAGCTTCCCTCCACATGTCATGCAGTGCATAGCAGGGCTTTTGCCCTGCGTATTTGCGCTGGCACTCGGCCTTGAGCAAGGCAGTAGTTTGGAGTAACATGGCTGTTCATAAATGGCTCTTTTACGTAGCGAAGACTAACAATTTATACGCAAGCCCACGAAGCGAATATCTTCTACTTGCCTGAATGCCTCGCGTGGGCTTAGTGATGTGCGGTGCCAAGCCGCGCTTTCTTGGCGGCAAAGAAGGTGGCTGCCAGGCTCAACAATTCTTTCCAGACAGATTCGCGAAAGTGGAGTGCACAAACATGCAGAATATCGATGACAACTCACGAAAACTACACCCCTGGCTGCGCATAGTCAACAACGGCAACCGCGTGGTCAACGCAGGGCGCGCGGATGGTTCCGCCAGAGTCGCCAGTTCCACGCCCGATGAAGAGGGCGGGGTGCAGGTGGCTCCCATCCATATTCAGTTGGCACAGCAGGAGGCTATCGTTCCTCGGTGGACGGAGTCTGTGCAAGCATCTCCCGCTAAACTGCCGAAACGGCCCAAACTCAACGAACGCCCCAGCGCCAGCGACTCATACGTGAACGTCTATATCGAGTTCTTTCCCGAACAACAGGGTACCGATGTTAAGTCGGCTGAAATGGAGCGAGTGAGTAAAATGATCACGGACGTGCAGGACACAGCCGCCGCGAATATACCGTGCGCGACTGTCGCCCGGCGCAACTTTCTCTGTGCGACGATTCCAATCCCCATGCTCGAACAGTTGAAAGCCGATCCAGCCATCGCCTTCGTACACCCGTCCGAGCCTCTCAAGCTTGATCGCCCACAGGCCACCAGCGTCCCGCCGAAGAAAAAGATAACTCCCAAGGCAATCGGTAGCGCCAAAAAGTATGGGCGGGGCGAAAAGGTGTTGATGGGCATCATAGACGTGGAGGGGTTCGATTTTTCACATCCCGACTTTCTCGACGATCAGGGCAAAACCCGCTTCATCGCCATCTGGGATCAGGGCGGCGATTTCCGCCCTCCCCCGAAGGGCTTAATGTTCGGTTCCGAATTTCGAAAGGCCCAGATGGATGCCGCGATCGCGGCGTCGAAAAAGGCAGGGATGCCTCCCGCTCCGTGGATCGAGCGACAGTCACAACTTCAGCCAGCCTCGCACGGCACTCACGTCGCAAGCATCGCGGCAGGAAACAGCGGCGTCTGTCCGGGGGCGAAGATCGCCGCTGTGCTGCTCGACGTCCCGGCGGCAGGCGACGATGTCGCACGGAGGCGTTCGACCTTCAGCGACACGAGCCGGATTACGCACGCGGTCGAGTACCTGCTCGGCATTGCAGAAGAAGAGAACCTCCCTATAGTGATCAACATCAGCCTCGGCACCAACGGGGGGTCGCATGACGGCGCGAGTGGCGTCTCGCGGTGGCTCGACGCCTACCTCGCCGCGCCAGGCCGCGCCATCTGCGTTGCCGCAGGGAATGCGGGCCAGGAGAAGTCTCAAACTGAGGGGGATTTGGGGTGGGTCATGGGGCGCATCCACACGAGCGGGCAGATACCTGCGCGCGGCCTGGAGGTCGAACTCGAATGGACAGTTGTTGGGGATGGGATCGAAGACTGGTCGGAGAACGAACTGGAAATCTGGTACAGCGCGCAGGACCGGTTCGCCGTATCGCTCAAGCCACCCGGCGAGGCGGAGTGGTTTGAAGTTAAGCCGAGGGAATACGTCGAGAATCGCCGCCTGCCGAGCGGCGTCACCTTATCCGTTTACAACGAGCTGTATCACCCCACCAACGGCGTCAACTACATCGGTATATATCTGTCGCCGAACTTCGACCCCGCTACCTTCCGGGGAATCACCCCGGGGGTCTGGAAGGTCCGCCTTCGGGGCGAGGAGGTGCGCGACGGCCGCTTCGACGCGTGGATCGAGCGCGACGATCCGATGGAGATCGGTCGCGAGGCAGGGCGCCGAATGTTCTTTTTCCCCTCGTTCTTCACCGAGAAGTCGAACGTCGACTCACACTCGATCACCTCGCTCGCGTGCGGCCACAGGGTGATCGCGGTGGCTAACCTCGACGAGGCGAAGCAGCAGATTAACGCGTCCAGCAGTCAGGGGCCGACGCGCGATGGCCGCTGCAAGCCCGAGATCGCCGCGCCCGGGACCGAGGTGATCGCGGCAAACGGCTTCGGCGACCCCGACGAGCCGTGGATAGCCATGACCGGCACGAGCATGGCCAGCCCATACGTCACGGGCGTGATCGGCCTTATGTTGTCTATGAACTCCGATCTGACGGCCGCTCAGTGCCTCGGCATATTGCAGCGCACTGCGCGGCCACTAGCGGGCGCGTCCTACAAGTGGCTCAACGACATGGGCTTCGGGCGGCTCGATCCCGAAGCCGCGCTCGAAGAGGCGCGCTCGATCAACAAGCGCGTCAGGCTTGACTAGGAGGCGGTGATGAAGCTGACAATATTTCAATCGGACAAGGGAGACTGCCTGCTGCTGGAGGCCGCAAGCGGCGAGCTTGTCCTGTGCGATGGCGGGATGCGTCCGAGCATGAGGAATTACGTCCGCGCCGAACTCGGGGCGCTCCGCGAAGAGGGGCGCGAGTTGGAGTTCGTCTACATATCGCACATAGACAACGACCACATCGGCGGGGTGTTGCAGTTGCTCGAAGACGAAATCGAGTGGCGCGTTTATGACCACCACCAGCAGAGCGGCGACCCGATCAAGGATCCGAAGGTCCCGAGGCCGCCGGTGATCAAGGGAATCCTCCACAACGGGTTCCGCGACATGATAACGGCGAATGACAAACCTATCGAGAGTCTTTACGCGGCGAAGGCTATAGAGAATCTGCTAGCCGAAATGGTGCCGGCGCTGTTCGGGACGGCTGTGCCGGATCTGGTCAGCATGGCTGAGAGTATGCAGGCAATCGTCACGGGAGTTCCGGAAGCGATCCAGGTATCAAAGCTCATCGCCGCCGATGCGCTCGACATCCCGCTCAACAGGCCGCCGGGCGTCACCGGGCCGTCGAGGCTGCTGTATGCCGGGCGGCCGGGTGAGGTGTTTGACTTGGGCTCGATGAAATTCACGCTCATCGGCCCGACCAGCAAAGAGTTGAGCAATCTCAGGGACGGCTGGAACAACTGGCTGCGGGAAAACAAGGCTCGACTCAAGGAGATTCGAGCAGAGTTGAAGAGACGCGTCGACGAGTTCAGCACAGGCGCACTGTCCGGCTCCCCCTTCGACCTGCGAGAGTGGGAAGGCATACCAGGTTACAAAGGAGTAACTGTCCCGAACATCTCTTCGTTGATGTTCCTGGTCGAGGAGAACGGGAAGCGGCTGCTGCTGACGGGAGACGCGCAGCAGGATTTCATCCGCAAGGGCCTGAAGCGAACCGGCTTCCTCAAGGGCGGATATGTCCACCTGGACGTGCTCAAGGTTCAGCACCACGGCTCTGAGAAGAACATGGACGCGAACTTTGCCAGGGAGGTTTCCGCAGACCACTACGTCTTCTGCGGGAACGGGGAGCATGAGAATCCCGACCTGGGGGTGATCGACATCATCCGCAACTCGCGTCTCGGCAACGAGTCCGTGCGGGCGCTCGCGCCCGAAGCTGAGAACCGGGAGTTCCATTTCTGGTTCAGCACGACAGCCGCCGCGCAGGACGAAAATACGAAGAAGCGCGAGCACTTCCTAAAGGTGGAGAAGAAGGTGCAGAAGCTCGCCGCGGAGTCGAACGGGCTGTTAAAACTGCACTTCAATGAGGATGCCTCCATCGTGCTCGAGATATGACGGCGCCCGGCAAAAGGTCGCACGTTCGAGTCGTGCCGGGCGCACTTCAGATTCAAACAGGTAGGAGCGGCTTGTTAGCCGCTTTTTTTTGGTGCGCCTCTGATGACATGTTGTTTCAGCGGGGCCGCGAAGCAAATACTTCGAGCGCGCCGCGTGGCCCCGCCGATGCAAACGATTAAACGCCGTTCTTAATCTATCTTTTCGACATCGACGCTTACGTGCCGAAGACCGAAGAGAACAAAACTATATTAGATCTCGGCACACCGTTACGTATTCTAATCCGGTTAAAGCCCCGGCGCAGGTTCAAAGAGCTAGGGCTGCCTTTGAGCTTTACCTTCCCGTTAGAGTTATTGAAGCCGACGGCGACAACCACCCCATTGATTTCCACTTGTAACTGGCCGAGCAAGCGCTGCCCCTTGAACGTCAGCACCGTCTTATTCGGAGTCTCATTAGATGCCGTTATTCGTATCGTTGGGCCTCCCGGATCAGCCTGGCTAAAGTCGGCGATGACGGGCGCGCTCTGGTTGCCGAGCCGGTCTATAAAAACCAGGCTTGCTTTTACTGCGGTGGGGAATGCGTTCAGATTGGAAGTTGAGAAAGAGAAGTTGATCGTAGCAACCGTGCCGGTGTTCACCGGAAAAACGGCGGTCTGGGCGACTACGGTATTTATCTCATTGAGCGATTTTATCTGCGCCTGTGCTATGTCGCCGTCAGGATCAGTGGCCGTGCCTGTGACGGTCAATATATCTCCTTGAAGGTCCGCCGTGAGTCTGGTGATTACGGGCGCGCTATCACCCGGCGGCGGGCCGGGGCTTCCAACCTGATAGCCGAATAGATCGAATGCTCTCAGGTCGTTTTCCAGAATTGTCTTTCGCTCGCCATCTCCGATATTCGGGTCCATGATGCCGATATAAATTCCTGTCAGATCATCATCCTTCCAATGGCTCGGTTGCTGCCCATCGCCGCCTGAGCCGTCAGGCCGTCCGGTTGACAGCCCCAGCGTGGAAGATCCTGTGAAGAAGAGCTGCACGCCTCCCGAAGATTGTATTCGTGGCGCGGTCGCGAAAGTGCCCGTTGTTATTCCCGGACGAAATCTGAGCAGGTCTAGAAATGAAACAAAGTTAGGGAACGCGGGCTCCAGCTCTCGAAACCCGACATTTGAGGTAAACCCGAGCGCGTGGCCAATTTCATGCACGGCTACCGCGTCAAAATCGGTTTTGCCTGCATCAATGCCGTTGTTGGGATCAAAATCGAAGCTGAAGGATGAGTTGAACCCTATTGAAGGCGGGTCGCCAAAGTCATCAGTCTCGGCGGCAGGGTCGGCCACAGGGTCTACCAGTCCGAGGGCTCGAAATAAGGCCGTAGGGCCGAACACGCCTGCTGTGGTCCCGAGATCTGTCGGAACAGTTGCGGCGGGTAATGCGTTGTAGAGCGCCGCTTCCTGCGCGTTGGATGCTTGAGCAATCAATCTGCTACGCACGTTCGGATAAATCGAGCCGCTGCCAACTTCTTGCGAATCGGTCGATCCCAGTATGCTCGCGCTAGGGTATGGCTCGCCGAAACGAGTCGGGCCAAAATCGACATCTATGATGATCGTGATGGGATCTCTTATCAGCATAGACCAGGTTTGTGCGGCCCTTAAGAAAGCCTGCTTCGCCAGCGGGAAACTGTCGAGTTGCGGCGTGCCGCGCAACGTGATTTTCAGCCCCGTCTCCTGCGGTTCTATGGCGTTCGGAAGGACGGGCGAAATCACGCGTAATTGGCTCTGGTCGCGTTCCTTGATAGCGCGTAACTCATCCGGAGTCGCGTCACGGCAGGTGACTATTCCATCTACTTTCTCTAACGTGTATGCGCTTTTATGATCTGGTAATCGCCTTATATCGTGATCGTGGTTGAGAGCCTGCATCTGTGTTTGCGACGGCTCCGCCGCTGTTCCACCTGGCGCTAACGGGAAAAGCACGTTGAGGGCTATCAGCAAGAGAACGGCAATGACACGTGATTTTGTTTTTGACATAACATCACCTTTCAAGAAAGATTTTCTTTTTTCCAACCCGAGTTGAGCTTTGCTTAGAGGGCAGCTTTCGAATAAGAGCAGCGACCGAAACTCTGCCGCTCCGCATAAACGATAACTCTTATCTTCCAACGTTTAATCGGAGCCTTGAGGGCTATCGCAATCTGCCTGTAATGTTAAGACGTAAAACTCATCACAAATAATGTTAAAAATTATTGTTCTAAGAGGTGATTGAGGGCTGTGTTGCTAACGCAGGTGATTCTCGGAATTATCAAACATAGATTGCTTGTGTTGAGAGCAAAGGGCGCACTGACGAAAGGGCGCTTTGCTCTATTGACTGACATTGAAAGGTGCGGCTTGCTAATTCGCTTTCGAGTCGTATGCCTGCGGCGGAGTCAACTCGTCGGAAACCAGATAAAACAGCCAATCGCCTTCAAGCGTGAGGAAGATAAAGACAACGTCTAGCTCGGGGTCGTAATCCGCGACGACTTCGGCCACATCGCTGCTGGGCCAGCCGCCTCGGCGGGCGAGTTTCTCGCTCTGGTCGGCCACGTAATAACTCGGCACCTGAAAGCCCTTGCCTTCGTCTCCGGCGCGGCTCATATCAATGACTATCGCGCCGCGCCCTTCGCTCAGGTAATGCTTCCATGCGAATGAAGCGAAATCCCGCCACTGCGCGCGTATCAGCGTCTGGTGCCCATCAGGCGTGTCTATGGCTTTTATCCGCTCCCGCATTTCGGCGGGCGAAAAGTCCTTGACCATTGCTCTCACCACGGTTAAATCTAGCAACTGTCTCTGACCGAAACAAGAAAGGAGATTGCTTGCCGCAGAAAGAAGAGAAGGAAAAACGAGGGTCGCCCCGCGAGCTTCTGCGGCTGCTTGCTTACACAAAGCCGTATCGCTTGAGGCTCGCCATCGCGCTCGCGAGCCTGCTGGTCGCGGGACTGCTCGGCCTGGCATTCCCTCAGCTGGTGCGGTTGATCATAGACGCGGCCATCA
>DASUNP010000100.1:0-25884 GCA_036277095.1 Blastocatellia bacterium | reverse complement strand
CGGCTTGAACCCGTCGAGCGCGCCCGCCACTGCCGGGAGCCGCCCGTACGCGGCGTAGATGTAAGAGAGCGCAAGGAGGATAAAGATGGACGGGATGACAAAGAAAGCGCCCGCGACTATGCCGCCCCACGTGCGGTGCATGAGCCAGCCTATGTAGACGGCTAGCTGTTGCGCTTCGGGGCCGGGCAGCAGCATGCAGTAGTTCAGCGCGTGAAGGAATCGCTCTTCGCCAAGCCAGCGGCGGCGCTCGACCAGCTCACGATGCATGATTGCGATCTGGCCCGCAGGCCCGCCGAACGAGATGAAGCCGAGCTTCACCCAGAATCGGAATGCCTCGGCGAATGAGACGACGCGCGCCGACGCCGCAGTCTTGCTCGCCTGCTCAGTCGGTGTGACGTTCGGTTCGCTCTCTCTCATATTTATTCGGCTTTTCACTTTAGCGCAGACGGCTTACTTTTACATAGTCCGCGTCTGTATAATGCGTTTCGCGCAATCAAAGATAATTACACACTGGAGAACGAGTATGAATAGCATTCCTGAAATCGGGCAGACGGTCTTGAACTTCATTGACGGCCAGTGGGTCGCGTCCGAAACGGACAAATGGACGGACCGCTTCGACCCGGCCGATCAGACCGTGATGGTCGCGCGCGCGCCCGACTCCTCGCGCGCCGACGCCCGTAGAGCCATTGAAGCGGCCACGCGCGCGCAATCCGGGTGGCGCGATTGGACGCCGCCTAAACGCGGGCGACTGCTTTTCGAATGGCTCGCGTGGATGGACGGGCGAAAAGAGGAGCTGGCCCAACTGCTCACGCGCGAAGAAGGGAAGATACTCGCAGAGTCCGCAGGCGAAGTGCGCCGCGCGCTCGACATACTTGAGTTCACCGCTGGCATGGGTCGCAGGCTTGGCGGCCAGGTCTTCCCGGCGGAAGAAGAAGCTGTTTTTTGTTACTCCAGCGCGCTGCCTCTTGGCGTCGTCGGCCTCATCAGCCCGTGGAATTTTCCAGTGGCCATCCCCGTGTGGAAGCTCGCGCCCGCGCTCATAGCGGGCAACACTGCCGTGCTCAAGCCGTCGCCGCTCACGCCGCTTACTGCCACGGCGCTAGTGCGCGGGCTTGAAGAGGTGGGATTGCCAGCAGGCGTGGTCAATCTGGTTCACGGCGACATAGAGCCGGGCGCGGAGCTTGTCGATAACTCTTCGGTGAGCGGAGTGTCGTTCACAGGCTCGACCAAGGTCGGAAAGTTGATCGCCCGCAGCGCTGCCGACCGCATGCTGAAGCTGCAACTGGAGCTGGGCGGAAAGAACCCGCAGATAGTCCTGGAGGACGCAGACCTTGACGGCGCAGTGAGCGGCGTGATCGCGGGCGCGTTCGGATCGACGGGCCAGCGATGCACGGCGACGAGCCGCGCGATCATCGTGGGCGACGTGTATGACAGGTTCCTTGAGCGCGTGGTCGAGCGCGCGTCTTCGATCAAGGTAGCCTCAGGAATGGCTCCAGGAGCCGAAATGGGGCCGCTCGTCGATACGAGAGCCATGTCGGGCGTGAGCCACTACGTCGAATCGGGCCGCAGGGAAAATGCCAGGTTCTGCGCGGGCGGAGACGTGGCGGGTGAAGGAGATCTCGCGCGCGGCCTGTTCTTCAAGCCGACCGTGATTGAAGCTACGCCAGAGATGGAGATCGCGCGCGAAGAGATATTCGGGCCGGTCCTGTCCGTGATTCGCGCTCGCGATGTCGACGAGGCTTTAACGATTGCCAACTCCGTGCGGTATGGGCTTACGGCCTCCGTCTTCACGCGCGACGTGGGGCAGGTGTTTCGCTTCGCCGAGCGCGCAGAAGCGGGGATCATCCACGTGAATCGACCGGGCGTGGGAGGCTATTCGCACGCGCCTTTCGGCGGCATTAAAGAGAGCGGTTACGGCGGGCGCGAGG
This sequence comes from Blastocatellia bacterium, assembly GCA_036277095.1. Classification (GTDB taxonomy): domain Bacteria; phylum Acidobacteriota; class Blastocatellia; order UBA7656; family UBA7656; genus DASUNP01. The sequence continues at coordinate 23,956 of DASUNP010000100.1, read as the reverse complement.
TCGGCGACGAAGTGATGAGCTTTTACACGGAGACAAAAGTCGTATACGTCAATTACAAATAGGAGATGCGTCATGCACAATGGTCGAACGACCCGCCGCCGCGAGAGCTTTAGAACTACATTTATTAAAACCGCATCTATATGTGCGCTGGCTCTCTTTGCGGGCGCGCTCATTTGCGCGACATCCGCGTGTAGCCGCAACGAGGTTGCGCAGGATAATTCTGCTCAAGGTAACGCCGGCCCGAATAAGCCCGCGCAGCCTGAGCCGGTTGTAAACTGGGCCGATGGAAATCTCACCATTGACAACCAGACCTTCAAGCTCAGTCACGCATACGCGACGATTGAACATGATCCGTTTAACGAGAGCGAATACACAATCCGCGTGCTGCTGTCGGAACAGCCCATCAGCCAGGACACACTCGACGACCAGGCGGCGCTTATGAGCATGAAAAAAGGTGAGAGCAATCACGCGCTGGAGATAGATATTGACCACGAGCAGAAGGTGACCTGGATAGGCGTGTGGGGTCTCGGACAGGTCTCAGGGCTGGAATACCCTTTCGAGCCCGCTGTCTTTACAGACAAGATGGTCGAAGGCAGGCTTTTTCTAGCTAAACCGGAAACCATACTCGATAAAAAATGGCAGTACGACGCCAGGTTCAAATCAACGGTCAGGAAAGACCCGAACTTAGCGTTCATCACTGCCGCCGAAGGCAAGCCGCTCGCCTCAGACGGAGGAGAGCCTGGCCGGGCATACATGGATTACCTGGCGGCCATCCCGGCAGCTAAAGCGCCGGGGGACCTAGACGGGTTTTTTAGCAGGGCGGTCCTTAAAGAGCTCAATGCCGATCCCGGAATGAAAGAGCTTGTCCTAGAGATGGAGAAAGGGTCCGAGCTTGAAGAGCGGAGAATAGTCGGCGGCTTCATAGCCGGCGATAAAGCGACTATTTCAATCGAGGCCAAGGGAGACGGCGGGCGCGACGTGAAGGGCAAGGTCAATCTCCACCTGGAAGACGGCCGGTGGAAGATCGGCGCTCAAGCTTTCAAAGGCAGCGCGGATTAGAAGCAGCATTGACGATCGATAATGCTTGATGTTTAATTATCCAGCCTTCCCCGCAATAACGTTACAGCTTATCGGAGGACTATATGACTGCTAAGAACGTGACCGCAACTGCTTCAACCGGCGACATCGTGTCGAAGCATAAAGAGCACATCTGGCCGTGCGCAGCCACCTACTACGAGCAGCCGCTCGCGCTCGAACGCGGCGAAGGGATGCACGTTTGGGACACGGAAGGCAACCGCTATCTGGATTGCTTCGGCGGCGTGCTCACGGTCTCTGTCGGTCACGCGCGCCCGGAAGTAGTCCAGGCCGTCAGCAGCCAGGTGGCAAAGATTTCTCACACCTCCACGCTTTACATCAACGGCCCGCAGGCGGAGCTTGCCGAGAAGGTAGCCCAGATCGCGCCGGGCAATCTGAAGAAGAGCTTTTTTACAAACAGCGGGACCGAGGCGGACGAAACGGCTATGGTGCTGGCGCGCATCTACACTGGCCGCACGGAGATCATCGCTTTGCGCCACGCTTATCACGGGCGCTCGATTATGGCTATGACGGCCACGGGCCACGCGCCCTGGAAGCACGCGCCGTCGGCCCTGGCAGGCATAGTTCACGCGCACGCGCCGTATTGCTATCGCTGCCCGTTCAACTTGAAGCCGGAATCCTGCGCTATGGAGTGTGCGCGCGATGTCGAAGAGCTGATACAGACTACGACCTCCGGTAAGATAGCCGCATTCATCGCCGAGCCGATAATGGGCGTGGGCGGGTTCATCACTCCCCCGAAAGATTATTTCAAAGTCGTGACAGAGATAGTCCGTCGCTACGGCGGCATATTCATCTGCGACGAAGTGCAGACCGGCTGGGGGCGTACGGGCGATCACATGTGCGGGATAGAGCACTGGGAGGTCGAGCCCGAAGTGATCACTTTTGCAAAGGGCATGGCGAACGGCTCGCCCATAGGCTGCACGACGGCCACGGCTGAGGTCGCCGACAAATACCCTTCGCTGACATTCTCTACGTTCGGCGGAAACCCCGTCACCTCCGCCGCTGCGCTCGCCACGATCCGCGTGATCGAAGAGAACGACCTGCCGCGTAACGCCCGCGTCGTGGGCGATTACCTGCGCTCGCGGCTCGAAGAATTGAAAGAGAGATATCCGGTCATAGGCGACGTGCGTGGCATGGGCTTGATGCAGGCGATAGAGTGCGTCAAGGACCGCCAGACGAAGGAGCCCGACCCGCAAACCGTGTTGCGCGTCTTTGAAGAGACGCGCCGGCGCGGCGTGCTGATAGGCAAAGGCGGGCTCTGGGGCAACGTCATACGCATAGGGCCGCCGCTCGTCGCCACGAAGTCCGACATAGACGAACTGGTCGCCGCGCTCGACGGCGCGTTCGCAGCTTTGTGAGGTTGAGCAAAGCTTAATCATTCTTGATCCTGATAATCGCTGCTTTAATCCTGGCTGCGCCTGTGGTGTGGCTTATGCGCGCACGCAGACCGGATGGACGGGGAGAATATGAATCCACAAAGGTTCTGCACGCTTTTTCTGGTGTTAGCTTTGATGCTTGCGGGATGCAGCACGGGCAAGAATTCCCAGACGGCAGGTAAGCAATTTACACCAGACGGCAACTCGCAAGGCAGTTTAACAATTAACGAAAAAGAGTTTCCGCTCAAGTATGTCTATGCGGGTAGGAAGCCTGCTCCCGCCGGGGAACAGGGCAAGAGCGTAGAAATCCTGATTGCAAATGAACCAATCCCTCAAGAGACTTTAACAAGCATTCTCTTGGAGCGTGAGACCACCTCGTGGCTTAGCTCAAAAAGCGGCATTCCTGAAAAAGCGACTTTGAAAGCGCTCCATTTTGAGTTCGTTGAAACCATACTTAACAGCAACCTCGGCTTCGGAGACGATGAGGGTAAGCGCTACCTGGGCAGAGGAAGGCTATTGATTCCTGAGAATGTTTCTTCCTTTTCTAATAGCGGTAAGGCCAGTTTCAAAGATGGGAAGTTCAAAGCAGAATTAGGCGAAGAGATAGAAGACTATTTTTATTCCAAAGAGGAAAATAAGCAGGTAGATATCAAGGCCAGGTTCTCTGTAAGCTTTGAGGTCGATGTTAAAGATGAGACTCTGCTTTCAAAATCTCTTTCAGGTGTACAGCCGTCGCCCAGGCTACCTGACGAAGGCAAAGCTACAGGAGCGATGACGGTTTCCGATGAAACTCGGGATCTGAAATATGCTTACGCGCTCAGGGAAAAGATTGAGAAAACCTCAGAAGATATAATCACGGTGCTCATAACCGACAAGCCCATTCCGAAAGAATTCTTGATGCACTCGTTCGACCGCGCTATACCGCAAGGCTTTTACGGGCTCTATCTTTACTTTAACCCGTCGGGCGAATTTAAAGGCTTCACTCTCAAACACCCCTACGGATTCATGGGCGATAGGGAAGTCTCGTTGAACGGCCTCAAGCTTGAAGACGGAAAGATAGCCGGGGCCGTTCAGTATAAAGGCGAAAAGGGGGAGAACTCCTACTCTGTGACTTTTGACGCGCCGTTGAAAGACTGACTATAACCAGAAGGCGGGGGTAAACGAGGAGCATGAAAAGATCGATACGCGCGTCGGAGCTGCTTTCGGGGGGCAAGACTAACAAGAGCGGATGCAGCAACCTGGGGTGCGCGCTCTTTGCGTTGCCCTTCTTTCTGGCGGGCGCGTTCATCATCTATCTTCTCTTCGCCGGACCCGCGCTCGAAATCTACAAAGCCCAGAGCTGGGCGCCGACGCCTTGCACCGTCGTTTCGAGCAGAGTCGTAGGCGACGAAACTTACTCTGTCGAAATCGTCTACACGTACACAGTGGCGGGCGTGCAGTACAGCTCGGACCGTTACGATTTTATCAACGTGTCTACGAGCGCCTATGACGACAAGTACGAAGCGGTAAAGCGGAACCCCACAGGCAGCGCCGCGACGTGTTACGTCAACCCCGACAACCCCGCCGAAGCCGTGTTTAGCCGCGATTTCTCTTCGGACATGTGGTTCGGTCTGTTCGGGCTCCCGTTTTTTCTCGCGGGCGTGTTCGGTTTTTACATCGCTATTAAGAATGCTTTGAAAGGTAAAAAAGACCCGACCTCGCTTCGGGCCAAACCGGCAAGCGCGTATCCGGGCTTTGAGACTATACGCTATCGAAACCCGTCGCCCACGGCCCAGCAAGAAAGCGATTATCAACCTCCTTCTTATGAACCCCCCTCTTATTCAGATTCACCTTTTGATGAGAGTTCGCTTCAACCTCTCGCTACCGAACCGCCACCGGCGACCGAGCCGACTGAGATAGAGAAAGTATTTGAGAAAGCCAAGCCCGCCGACTTAGGTGACGTTAAGAGGCTTGTTGAAGCGGCCTGGAGCAGCCGCGCCGCCGCCAGCAAGGCTGCGGGGCCTTTTGACCGCCGCGTGCTTGAGCCTGCGTTTTCGCCCGGGTGCAAGGTTAAAACGATGGCGGTTATTACTGTAGTGTGGAATGCAGTTGTCCTGGCCTTCGGCGGGTGGAGGGTCAAGGGGAGTTGGAATGATAATTTTTTTGGGCTGATGCCGAACCTGCTTTTCAGCCCGTTCGAGCTTATAGGAATCTTCTTGCTTCTCGTCACGGGTTACTACTTCCTCGCCCTCTTTAACCCCAGACCGAGGCTGATACTGAGCACGATGCAGGTGCGGTTAGGCGAGCCTTTCAACGTTGAGTGGGAGTTCAACGGGTCGACTCGCGCCGTAAAACGTTTCTTCCTCTACATGGAAGGCTGTGAGATGGCTACGTACCGTCGAGGCACCAATTCCAGCACAGACAAATCGCTGTTCGCCAAAATAAGTATCGCCGACAGAAACGGCGCGGCTCGCGGCAACGCTCAAGTGACCGTGCCCGCAAACACCATGCACTCTTTCACGAGCGAGAATAACAAAATAGTCTGGTCCATCCATTTGCGCGGCGACATACGCGTATGGCCCGACGTGAGCGAATCGTTTGTGATAGAAGTTTTGCCGAGAAGATTGCCGAGGGCAGGTGAGTGATGAGCCAGCTTGAGATAAGAACGCGCGACGATAAAGTCAGGTTCCTGCCCGGCGAAGAGCTGGCCGGGCAAGTCTCCTGGGCCACCGAGTCCCCGCCTGGTCTGATCGAGCTGCGATTGTTCTGGCGGACTCAGGGCAAAGGGACCAAGGACGTGAAGATCGTCGAGAGCGTGATGTTCGATAATCCCCGCCGGCAGGAGACGCATGATTTTCGGTTCCAACTGCCCGACGGGCCTTATAGCTTTTCGGGCAAGCTGATCTCCCTCATCTGGGCTCTGGAACTCGTCATAACCTCCACGGACGAGACGGAGCGGCTCGACATATTAGTCTCTCCCACGGATACAGAGATAATGCTTTACGGCAGCCGGCAAGCATTTCCGGCGAGCGGGACTTAGAGCATGAAGGCGAAAGACAATCCTTTCAAAACCGATTCCGTGCTGGGCGTGCGATATCGCCTGCGCGACCGGACCTGGGCAGAGTTGCTTGAGCAGTTAAGGCGGCTAGGCTACCGCGCGGCGATTGTCGGCCCGCACGGGTCGGGCAAGACGACGCTGCTCGAAGACCTCGAACCTCATCTCGCATCGCTCGGGTTCAGCATCATCCGCCTGAGGCTCGACGACGAGACGCGAGGCTTCGAGCGAGGATTCTTGAGACGCCTCTTTCGAACATTGAGCGAGCGCGACGTGCTGCTTTTTGATGGGGCCGAGCAGATGAGCCACTTCGCGTGGCTCAGGTTCAAGAGAGGGACGAAAAGGGCGGCGGGGCTCATAATCACTTCGCACCGACGTGGGCGGTTGCCGACTTTGATAAAATGCGAGACGAGCTCTGCGCTTCTTCGCGAGATCATGCGCGAGCTGATAGGCGACGAGGCCGAAGCGCGTTGCGGCATGACGGAAGAGCTTTACGGGAAACACGAAGGCAACCTTCGCGACGCGCTTCGAGAGATGTATGATATGTACAGCGAACAGCGTTAAAAGGGTATCGGGGTACTGGTCATAAAGAGTGAATCCAATCAAACAGAAGGAACAAGGAGCAACGAAATGATAATTACACGTGTGACGACTTTATTTCTCGCATTCATCATAACGCCGCCGGTCGGGGCCGCAATAATTCGGCAGCAAAAGCCCACCCCGGCGCAGCAGAAAGGATGCCTGAACAAGGGCGAAGCGCCGACTCAAGCATTGCTTGCGGCGGCAGACCGCGGAGACCTGGCGGCAATCAAAAGCCACCTGGCTAACCGTGTGAATGTAAACCTCCAGGACGACCAGGGAAGAACCGCGCTCTTTTTTGCGGCTGATCGCGGGCACAGCGAAATCGTAAAGCTCTTGCTGGCGAAGGGGGCCGAAGTCAAAACGGCGGCTGGCGCTAAGGCATTGATGGCCTCGGCGTGCGCGGGCAATCTGGAATCGGTTAAAGCAATTTTAGATAAAGGCGCGAACCTGAACGCGCAGGATAAAGAAGGGGTGACGGCGCTGATGGTCGCCGCAGAGGAGAACCGCGTTGAAGTCGTCAAGCTGTTGCTCAGCCGGGGCGCGAACGTGGACCTGAAAGATGAGGAAGGCGAGACGGCGCTGGATTACGCCGAGTTTGAAGAGCACAAAGAGGTCGTAGAGATACTCAAGCGGGCTAAGAAGAAATGACCGCGCGCCTCGAAAATTCGCGGCATTGACCTTGCCGATAGGTTGTTGTTTAATTGGCTTCCTGATATTCATCCACGAAGCACACGAAGCGCACTAAAGTTTACTTTCTGTTTCTTCGTGTGCTTCGTGGATAGCTTTTTGAGGAAGGACCTGCCTATGAGAATCCTTATAAAGAACGGGAACGTCGTAACGGCTGTCGACAACTACTTCGCGGACGTGCTTGTCGAAGACGGCAAGGTGACGCTGATCGGCGCGCGGCTCGACATGGAGGCGGACCGCGTGATCGAGGCGGCGGACCATCTGGTCATCCCCGGAGGCATCGACCCGCACACTCACATGGAGCTACCTTTCGGCGGCACGTTCGCGTCAGACGATTTTCGCACTGGAACGATTGCAGCGGCCCACGGCGGTACGACAACGATCATAGATTTCGCAGTGCAGTATCATGGCGAGTCGCTCGTCCAGGCAGTCGATAACTGGCACAAGAAGGCCGAAGGCAAGACGGCCATAGATTACGGATTTCACCTCATCACTACAGACCTGCCCGACGAGCGCGTCGGGGAGATGCGCCAGTTGATCACGGAAGGCGTGATGAGCTTCAAGCTCTTTATGGCTTACCCGGGCGTCTTTTTAGTCGACGACGCGACGATCTATCGCGCGATGAAGACGGCGGGCGCTGCCGGCGGCCTCATCTGCATGCACGCGGAAAACGGCATCGTCATAAACGAGATCATCAAGCACGCGCTCGCCGAGGGGAAGACCGCCCCGCGCTATCACGCGCTGACGCGACCGACGAAGGCCGAGGCCGAAGGCGTGCACCGCGCCATCGCGATTGCCGAGATGGCCGACGCGCCCGTCTACATCGTACACCTCAGCTGCGCAGACGCGCTCGAAGAGGTGCGCGAGGCGCGCGACGAGGGGCTCCCTGCCTACGCAGAGACCTGCCCGCAGTACCTGTTCTTAGACTACAGCTTGTATGAGCGCGAGGGGTTCGAGGGCGCGAAGTGGGTGATGACGCCGCCGCTGCGCGAGAAGTGGAACCAGGAGAAGCTGTGGCAGGGGCTGGCGGGCAACGACCTTCAGGTGATCTCTACGGACCACTGCCCGTTCTGTTTCAAAGAGCAGAAAGAGATGGGGCGCGACGATTTCACAAAGATTCCGAACGGCGGCCCGGGCGTGGAGCACCGCATGAGCTTGATCTATAACGGCGGCGTCGCACAGGGACGCATAAGTGTGAACCGCTTCGTCGAGCTGACGTCGACTTCTGCGGCGAAGCTCTTCGGACTCTTCCCGCGCAAAGGGACGATAGCCGTGGGCTCGGACGCCGACATAGTCATATTCGACCCGAACCGGGAAGAGACTATCTCTGCGGCGACGCATCATATGAACGTCGATTACAGCGCTTATGAAGGCATGCGTGTGCGCGGCGTGACGAAGACGGTGCTCTCGCGCGGGCGCGTGATAATCGATGACGGCGAGTACGTGGGCAAGCCTGGCGACGGCCAGTTCTTGAAGCGAGGCACCTTCAGCGGCAGGTATTGATACGAATGCATGGGCATTTATGGCGCACGACGTATTCATTAGTCATTCGGCAAAAGATAAGACGATAGCCGACGATGATCGAAAGGGTAGAGATGTTGCGCAGGCTTAATAAGCCTCGATCCTCATATGAGCAGCAAACCTCAATCCGAAACCTACGGTCATTCCTATCAGTTGCCTCTGGTCGTCGGCATCATCGGTCACGGCGATCTCGATGAAGTTTCCGCTCGCGGGATTGAAGCCGAGTTGCGCGCCTGTTTCGCGGAGATCAAAAAGCGCTATCCGCATACGCCGACACTGGCGCTCTCGTCGCTCGAATCAAAGGCGGAGCGGCTCGCGGCGCGCGCGGCGCGCGGGTCCGGCGCTCGTTTGATAGCGGTCGTTCGGGCGCGCCCGAAGCAGGGCGACGCGGATTTCGACGGATTGATCGAGCAGGCCGAGCGCTGTGTTGAGCTGCCTCCAATCGTCGGCCTGCCGGAAGAGTCTGAGAGCGCCTGCCACAACCATGTTTACGCGGGGGCTTACATAGCTCGCCACAGCCACATGCTTTTCGCCATAAGAAACAATCATTCGGACCATCACGGCGGAGTCGTAGACCGGGTCGTGCGATTTAAGCTCGAAGGGGTGCCCGAGCCTTACGCGCCGCCGCGCAGCCCGCTCGATATGTGGGAGAGCGGCCCCGTCTACAATGTCGGGGCCGACAACGGATCGTCTCTAAAGAAGGTCGCCTACCCCGCAATCTACGAGGACGAAAAGACGGCTGAGGCGGCCTTCTACAACATCTACCGGCGCATCGATATGTTTAACAGGGATTGCAAGAGATTAGCGCCGAAGCTCGCGGACCGGATCGAGAAAAGCAAAACCGAACTTTTCTCAGGGACTGAGCTTGAGGGCCTGACGCCGGAGCTTCATCTGACTCGAAAATATTTCGGCCTGGCCGACACACTGGCCTTGCGGTTTCAACTCAAGACCCGGCGCACTTTGCTCGCCGTGCTCGCGCTCACTTTTCTGGTTGCGCTTGTGCTCAAGGTCTCGCCCTTACTGCCGGGCAACGAGTTGTTGTTGAACTCACTTTACCTCTCATCGCTGGTTGCGGCTTTCGGGTTGTACTATGCGGCGCGGCGCGGGGAGTACCAGAACAAGTATCAGGATTATCGCGCGCTTGCCGAGGGGCTGCGAGTCCGCTTCTTCTGGGGGCTCGCGGGGCTGAAGGATTCCGTCGCCGACCGCTACCTGCGCATGCAAAACAGCGAGCTTGATTGGATCAGGAGCGCGATACGGACATGGAGCGTCCCCACAGGCGAGCACGCGGGCGACGCTTGCTCAGTGGCGCGGCCTCGCGACCTGATGAGTTTAGTTCTCGCTCACTGGGTCGAAGATCAACACGCTTATTTCGTCAAGACGGCGCGCCGCAACGGGCTCCGTCTGAAGCGGTTGAGGCGGCTGGCCAATATTCTTTTTGGGGTCGGCGTTGTTTGGACCGTATTCGAGATTATTAAACCTCCTATGAAATGGGTCCCGGTGGTAACATCAAGCGCGAAGTGGCAAGGTTTCGCTTACTGCCTGACCGTCGCTTTAGGGCTTACCCCGATCGTAGGCATTCTGTTGTTCAGCTACGTCAGGACGAGCGCGCTGGCAGAGAACACCAAACAGTATGGGCGGATGAGCACGTTATTCGCAAACGCGCGGCAGTGTTTGAGCGAGTACCTACGCCTGGATCGCCGCGACAGTGCCGAGGGCGTAATTCGCGAGCTGGGCCAGGAGGCGCTGGCCGAAAACGGGGCGTGGGTCTTCTTGCATCGCCAGCGGCCCATCGACACGCCTAGGCCGAGATAGCCGAACGAGGGAGTGCGCTTGAGTTACAAACCCAAACCTATTGACACGACTGGCGTGAAGTTGAGCGATGACATAGTCGAGCTGACCGAGCTGCTGGCGAAGAACGCTCACGACATCTGGGCGCAGCAGCGCATGGCTGAGGGGTGGCGCTACGGCCCCGAGCGGAGCGACGCTCGAAAAGAGCACCCGTCACTCGTGCCTTACGAAGAGCTTTCCGAATCTGAAAAAGAGTACGACCGCAACGCCGCCATCGAGACGCTGAAAGCCATAATCGCCCTCGGGTATCGAATCGAGTGCTGAGTGATGAGTGCTGAGTGCTGAGTAAAAACCTGATAGGCGAACTGTCCTTATTCTTTCACTCAGCACTCAGCACTCAGCACTCATCACTTCTTAAGCCGCTTGACTTGCTTCAGGGGCTGAGTTATTTACTGAGCCTGCCGGACAGGAAGGAGAATCAATCCGTATGGCACATGACGTATTCATAAGCCATTCAGCAAAGGATCGTACGATCGCCGAGGCCGTCTGCGCGATGTTTGAAGGAAGGGGCATACGCTGCTGGATAGCCCAGAGAGATATAATGCCCGGCGCGGATTGGGGCGAGACGATCATCGATGCCATCAGCGGCAGCCGCGTGATGATAGTCATCATAACAAGAAACGCTAACGACTCGGCCCAGGTCAAACGGGAAGTCGAGCGCGCAGTCAACCGGGGCGTCGTAATCATACCCTTCCGCGTCGAGAACATACCGCTTTCAAAAGCCCTGGAATTCCACATCAGCACGACGCACTGGATGGACGCGCTCACTCCTCCCTTAGAGCAGCACATTCACCGCCTGGCGGACCGCGTGAGGGCGCTGTTGCCGAAGCCTCTCAATTCCGGCCCCGGCACGCAGGCCTGGGGAGCGCCGCCTGCGTCCGGCGCAACCGAGCCTCCTCCTCACCAGAGTTTTCCGCCTAATCAAAGTTTTTCGCCTAACCAGAGTTTCCCTCCGTCTCCTCAGCCGAGTTTTCCGCCGTCGAGCCAGTACGGTCAGCGCCCAGCCCCTGCGCCTTATCCGCCCGGCCGGCCGTCGGGCACGCATCCGACGGTTGCGCCGTTTGCTCCTGCTTACGCCGGGCCAAAAAAGGGGCCGAGCAAAGCTCAGACTGCTGTGATCGTAGGAGCAGTGGCAGCCATAACCGGTTTCATCGGCATCGGGTTGTTCATAGGCCCTTTCGCAATCTATTTAGGCAACCAGGAGCTGAAGGCGATAAAGGCGGGGCAGTCTCCGCCGTCGGGCCAGGGGTTTGCTACCGTGGCGGTAATCTGCGGGTGGTGCGGCGTCGGGCTGGGCGTATTATTCTTTGTCGGTTTCGTATCCGGCATGTTGGGAATGATGAAATGATCTACGGCCGCGCTGTTGCTTCTTCTGAGGAAACAAAGAATAGTGAGCGATAAGAAGGCCGCCAGAGATAGCGTTCTGGGATTGCCCCTTGTAATAGGCGTTACGGGCCACCGTGACCTTCGCGCCCCCGACCGCAAGGCGCTTGAATCGTCGGTGGAGGCTATCTTCTCCGCCTTCCGTAAAGACTATCCAAACACCCCACTTATGTTGCTCTCGCCGCTCGCAGATGGGGCTGACCGGCTTGTCGCGCGCGTCGCGCTCGATAGCGGTCTGAGCCTGATCGTGCCTTTGCCGATGCCCCGGACATTATATGAAACGGACTTTGAAACTGCTGAGTCAAAGGCCGAGTTTCGCTCGCTGCTGGAGCGAGCCGAGACGGTTTTCACGCTGTCGCCTTTCGGCGATTACACCGAGGATGAGATACGCGAGCGCGGCCCGTCGCGCACCGAGCAGTATGCTCAGGTCGGCGCTTATATCGCTCGGCACAGTCACATATTGATTGCGCTGTGGGATGAAGTGCCCTCGGAAAAAGTGGGCGGCACGGCGCAAATAGTGAAATTCCGGTTGGAAGGCGTGCCTGAGCCTTACGGGCCGCGCCACACGACTCTCGACCTGGTAGCCAGCGGCCCCCTTTATCACATCGCCACGCCAAGGGAGAGTAACCCGAACCCGGCGGGAGTTCCCGGCGAGTTGCGCAAGCTCTTTCCGAAAGGGTATGAAACCGACGAGGCAGCCGAAGCCGCCTATCATCTGATCTTTCTTCGCATGGACCAGTTCAACCGCGACAGCCGGCGGCTGGATTCAAAGCTCGCCGCTTCGCGCCAGTCGAGCAAGGAATATTTGTTCTCAGGCAACCGGGAGAGCCTGGCCGATTCTCTCAAGCTAATCATGGAGCGTTACGCAGCAGCCGACAGCCTGGCAATCTACTTCCAGCGCTGGACCATCAGGATACTGAGGACGTTGTTCCTGCTGGTCTTCGTAGGCGTCTGCTTCTTTCAGGCCTATTCCGACATCAGGCAGCGGGTGGTGTTTCTGCTCGTCTATATGTCATTGCTCGGCGTAGCTTACATCTTTTATGCCCTGGCGAAGCGGAATGAATATCACGGCAAGTATCTCGACTATCGCGCGCTTGCCGAAGGAATGCGTGTGCAATTCTTCTGGCTGCTTGCGGGGTTGAAAAAGCCGGTCGCCGATTATTACCTGCGCAAACAGCGGAGCGAGCTCGACTGGATCAGAAAGGCTATACGTGTCTGGACGCTTTCGATGGAATTTCAAGAAGCCCCGAACAAAACCGTTGCGACCAGCCCGCACCAGTTGCGGCTCGTGTTGAACGAGTGGGTGACGGGGCAGCGCCGATTCTTTGCGAACGCGGCCAAACGCGACCAGAGAAAGCTCAAATGGCAGAAGCGTTTCGTAAGGCTGTTCTTTCTGATCTCGGTTGCGCTGACGGCGACCCAGACTGTGCTCCAGATCTATCAGCAAGCATCGCAGGGCGAAGACTGGCTAATCTTTTCGATGGGGCTCGCGCTCGTGATAGCGGGATTGCTTGCGGGCTACGGCGAGCGGCGCGCGCTTGCAGAACAGATAAGACAGTACGCGCAGATGGCAACAATCTTTGCCAATGCCGAGCAACGCTTGACGGAGCTTCTGGAAAAAGGCGAGCAGGCGCAGGCGTTAGAGCTTTTAGAAGAGCTTGGCAAAGAAGCTCTTGGGGAGAACGGCGACTGGGTCATACTTCACCGCGAGCGGGCCGTCGAAGTTCCAAGTTATTAATGTTACCGTCAACGACCACCTGAACCTGGGAGTTGCAGCTTCTAAGGCAAAGAGTTAAACTCCCGCATCAATCGCTACATCAAGACTCAGGCAGGAGAAAGGGGCTTGGGATGGCCGCTGAGACAGAAGCAGCTCGCGCGACCGGGCGCGATTTCGTAGAGCTTCACGAAGACGTGTCCGCCTCACCGCTTTACAACCGCGACCTCGCGCCGACGACCATACGAGAGCGCACCTGGAATACATATCACATTGCCGCGCTGTGGATAGGCATGTCCGTCGTCATCACGACCTACACCCTGGCGGGCGGTTTTATCGAGCAGGGGATGAACTGGTGGCAGGCGATGATTACGATCCTGCTCGGTAACACCATAGTGCTTATTCCCATGGTCTTGAACGCGCACGCGGGCACGAAATACGGCATCTCTTTTCCGGTGCTGTGCCGCGCTAGCTTCGGCACGCGCGGGGCGAACATCGCCGCGATCGCCCGCGCGCTGGTCGCCTGCGGCTGGTTCGGCATTCAGACCTGGATAGGCGGGACGGCGCTCGATGGGCTTATGAAGGCGATGTGGGGCGGGTGGGCGAACGTGACTGGCCACGAGTTCATCATGTTCGGCGTCTTCTGGCTCATACAGGTCGTGATAATCGTCCGCGGCATTGAAGGGATCAAACATCTTGAGAGCTGGTCCGCGCCCTTGCTGCTCGTGGGCGGGGCGATACTTTTATGGTGGGCCGCGTCGGAAGCGGGCGGCCTCGGCCGCGTGCTGGAGTCTGTCTCACTGCTCCAGGACCCGACAAAGCCGAAGCAGAGTTTCTGGCAAATATTCCCTCCGGCTTTGACCGCAAGCGTTGGCTACTGGGCTACGCTCAGTCTGAACATCCCCGACTTTACGCGCTACGCCCGCAGCCAGCGGTCGCAGATGCTGGGCCAGGCGCTCGGGCTCCCCACGACCATGACGGCGTTCGCCTTTATCGGGGTTGCGACAACGTCGGCGACTGTGTTGATCTTTGGCCGCCCCATCCCCGACCCGGTCGAGCTTGTAGGGCAGTTCGACAGCATCGCGATAGTTCTGTTTGCCACGGTCGTGATTTTCGCGGCGCAGCTAACGACTAACATGGCGGCAAACGTAGTGTCGCCATCGAACGATTTTTCAAACCTCAGCCCCCGCCACATCTCATACGTCACGGGCGGGCTGATCACTGCGGCCATAGGCGTGCTGATGATGCCCTGGTACCTTTACCGCAACGCCGGGGCTTACATCTTCACATGGCTCATAGGCTATTCCGGGTTGATGGGCGCTATAGCGGGCATTCTGATCTGCGATTACTGGGTGATACGCAAACAGAAGCTGTCGCTCAAGGACCTGTTCTTAGAGAACGGCTTGTACAGCTACGACAACGGATTCAACTGGCGCGCGGTCGCGGCCTTCGCCTTAGCGATCGCCCCGGTAGTGCCGGGCTTTCTGCGCGCGGCATCGACGCCCGGCGGAAAAGTTGAGAACCCTAACGCAGCAGACACCATCTACACCTACGCATGGTTTGTCACCTTCGGGCTGGCGTTCGTGATTTATCTAGCCTTGATGTGGAAGAAGAGAGTGATGGAACACGAGGCGAAATAGTACTCTAATACTCATCATGCGGATGAAGCTTGAGCTCATCACATTATCTCATATCAAGCTTGATAGAACCGGAAATGATAGATTCTCATCGAAAAAAATCGAAGAACCAGCCGAATGTGAATCCGGAGGTATTTGCGCGATTTCTGCGACTCCTCTCGCCTGATACTGATGAAGCAGGTCGTCGTTATACGAGCCTGCATAAAAAGCTCATAGGATTCTTTAGCATGAAAGGCCTTCCCGATCCGGTGAGCGCCGCCGACGAGACCATTGATCGCGCGGTATTGAAGGTTGACGCCGGAGCGGTAGTGCCGGACGTGGAAAAATACTGCCTCGGCATCGCACGCAACATCGCCAAAGAAAGGTCGCGTCTCGTGCAACGAGAACAGACGGCTTTCCACAGGTTCTTGGAAGACCTCGGCAATTCTTCCGCCGAACAGGTGGAAAGAATCTACAACCTACTAAAGCCCTGTTTCGAGCAACTGGCCGTCGAGGAGCGGCAACTGCTCCTGATGTACTGTCATGAAATCCAGGGCCGAGCGCGCGCCGAACACCGACGCAAGTTAGCTGAAACGATGAAGATGACTTTGCTGGCCCTTCGGGTTCGGGTGACGCGACTGCGTAATAGTTTGACGGATTGTGTCCGGAAACGGTCAAATAAGGTTTGAGAATGTCAGCTTGATTTTGTAACAAACCCGACATTTGAAGCATATTCATGTAAGGGCGTCTGTAAGATCGTTTTAAGGCACTCATTATATGTCCGTGCTCGCGGTAGAGAATGACTGACGAACGTATCATCGCTTACCTTCTGGAAGAACTGCCGGAGAACGATCTGGAGCGGTTCGAGGATGAGTGCTTTGCTCAGGAGAGCTGGCCGGCGCAGATCAACATGGTCGAAGTGGATTTGATAGACGCTTACCTGCGCAACGAGCTGACGCCGGAACGAAGGGAGCGATTCGAACAAAATTACCTGACTACAGAAGCAAGACAAGAGCGCGTCATTATGGCGGCCGCACTCTTGCGCCATGTCGATGAATGCAATGCCGCTTCAAAAACCGCCGCCGCCGCGCCAAGGGCGGAGCCGTCAGGGGCCGAGCGCTTCCGCGCTTTCTGGGGCAGCCAGAACTGGGCGCTGCGCACTGCCGCCTCGATTGCCGTAGTGGCTGTCCTAGCCGCTGTCGTGTGGCTCTTCATTTTCCGCGCGCCATCGCCCCCAACCTTTGCCACGCTCAGCTTGACCGCCAGCAACATCAACCGCGCTGAAGGGGTTCAAGCCGGCAGAGTGAAACTCCCGCCCGATGCCGACGGTCTGAAAATCTCTTTAACGCTGCCTGAGCAGTCGCCCCTGGCCGCGCGCTACCGTGTCGAATTAGAGAATGATTACGGCGAGACTAAGACTGTGGAGGTCGCCGGGGCGGATGCTCAGAGCGTCCAGGTAGTGGTGCCGGCCTCGCAACTCGCGCGAGGCCAATATGCGTTGAAGCTCTTTGCCATCAAACCCGACGGCGTTGAGCAACGTATCAGCGGCAGTTATTTCTTCATCGTCGAATAGCTATCTGCTCTCTTGCACTGTTCGCAGTCTACGATGGCGATACCAAAAAGCGCCGCCGATCAACAGCGCCAACGCCGCGCCAATTAATATCTTCCAGTAGAGGCCCGAAGCGGGCGGTTTAATGACCTGGCGGTACTCGCCCTGCAACGTAAACCCGGCCCAGTAGTAAGGCGCCTGCCACTCGGGTCTTTGTCGGATATTATTCTGCGCCGCGCGCAAGGCGTCCGCAGGGGTCATCTCCCCTCGCAGCATGTTGGTGTAAAACTGCCGCATCAGCTCGGCGGTCGCCTCGTCATCGACCTTCCACAAGCTTGCTACCACACTGGATGCGCCCGCGTACATGAACCCTCGCGTCAGGCCGAGCAATCCTTCGCCGCGCACGTCTTTGCCGAGGGCTGTCTGGCAGGCGCTCAAGACTACGAGATCGACCGGCGCACGCAAGCCATAGATGTCTTGCAGCCCTACAAAGCCGTTCTGCTCTTGCCCTGCGCTGTTAACCGTGGAAAGCACCAGGCCGGAGTTTTCGGGCCGCCTCGGGTCAAGCAGTCCATGCGTGGCGAAATGAAGAATCGCGTACTCGGTTAAATCCGTGTTGAGCAACTGTTGGCGAGAGGCGGTGAACTCGGAGGCTACGAAAGTCTCTCCGCTCGAAGCCGCGTCGCGCAAGTAGGCTAACTCGCGTTTAGCGTAAAAGAGCGGCTTGATGACGGAAGGGTCGAAAGAATCACCGTTAAGCTCAATGTCTCGCAAGGCATGTTGCAAGCGCGCCACTTCCATCGTCTGTACGGTGGCAGGTTGCTCATCATCCGCCGACTCTTTGCGGACTGCGTAGTTCTCCGCAAAGACCGGGTCGCCAAAGGCTGCTAACACCTTCTCGGGTTGCCGCCGCGTCGCTTCCTTACGCAACTCTCCCAGGATAGAGGCCGAAGGCGTGTTGATGATCTCGTAGGCGGCGACGAGCGGTTCGCCGCCTGCCGGCGATGGCAGAACCTGAAAAGGGATGTAATGGAGCGCGCCATCGGCCACGACGATGATCCGGCTCTTGTTCAGTTCAGCGGCGACCGGCGACAAGACCAGTTGGCTCAATTCCTGAACGGCTGCGTTTAATTCTTTCGCCGCGTCGGGGCTGGGCGGGGCGGCCAGCAGTTTATATACTTTCTGCGCCGTCGCGTTTATGAGCGCCCGCGCGGGCAAGTTATAGCTTTGTATGCTGTCGCGCGTCACGGCCCATACATAGCTTTGTTCCGACCCGAGGCTGTACTCCAAAAGCACTGTCTGGTCATCGGCGATAACCTGCTCCTGAATTTGCCGCAAATTCCAGCCTGCGGGCCTGGTAATTTGTTCGTAAGAGGGATAGCTCGCCCGTATGGTTTCGTTGAGCTGTTTATACTCTGCTTGTAACCGAGAAAGCTCGGCGTCTAACGCAGCCAGGTCTTCCACCTTGTACGGCTTGCTTAGCAGCGCTACTTTATAGTCTTCCTTGACCTTGAGCGATTGCCTGAGCGACTTTTCCTGCTCGGCCAACTTCGGGTCAAGCCCTGCGATCAGGTTGGTCTGTGTGGCTCGCAACAGCTCTGCCAGCGAGCGCGCCCGCGCGACTTCGCTGGTCTCAAACGCGCGCACGACTAGACTCTGCTCGTTACGCGTCGCGGTTTGATGCATCAAACAGTCGATGTATTTCTCATATCGCTCGTAGACAGTAGCCGAGAATGCTGCCGTCAAGTCGCTGCTCGTCGAAGCGCGGCGAATCTCTTCTGTAACCTCGATCGATTGGCGCAAATAATCTTCCGCCAGATTGAAATTACGCTGCTTCAACTCCAGGCCGCCCAGCGCATAAAGCGTGGCCGACTGGTTGACCTGATCGGAGAGGGCGCGAAAAATCTTCAGCGCCATTTGATAATATGTTCTTGCTTGCTCAATTTTTCCTTGCTGCTGATATACCTGTCCCATAAAGGCGCGCGTGCGCGCTACTTCCATAGGGCATGAGAGCCGCGTGTACAATTCAATCGCAACCTCGAAATAGCGTAGAGCCTCGGCCTCGTTGTTCATCGCCCTGAAGGTTCGTCCCAGGTAATCGTTGCACAACGCTGCATTCTTCATCTCTTTGATGGGCTCGGAATCTGCGAGGGAGCGCTGCAAGTAGGTCTGGGCTTCCGCGTAGTTGCCTAAGAAGTAATAGGACCTCCCGATGTTATAAACTGCTGCGACTACGCCTTGCGGGCTCTCTGCACGGCGGTAGTCGTCCAACCCTTGAATGTATTTTGCGAGCCCAATTTCATGCAACCCGCTTTCGATAAAGGCCTCGCCGAGGCCCAGGTGAATCTGTCCCATCCTGAAAGGCTCGGCCTCTGCGTCAATCAGGTTTTGCGCTTGCGTGAGAAATTCAAAGACGTTTTGCCAAGCCCCTTTGCGGTACTCAATAAATCCCAGGGTAATCAGAGCAGCGGCCTGTCCACTGGCAGAATCAAGCTCGCGCCAGAGATCCAAAGCTGTTTGGTAGCTCGTGATGGCTTCCGGCAAATTGTCTTGGCCCAGTTGATAATCACCAATGGCTGAATAGGACATTGCGATGCCCCATTTATCGTTTACAGACTGCCACAGCGCCAGGGCCTCCTGTGCCGTCGTGAGTGCTAAAGCATGATCGCCGTAGTTCTGGCATTCGCTCAGTGTTAATAAAGCCTGGGCCTTGCCTGCGGCGTAGCCGTTCTGTTCGCTCAGGGCAATAGCCTGGTTGAGAAGGTTTTGCGCATCGCTGCACTTGCTCAAGAGAGTGTAAACTGAGCCTAACCCATTCAGGCTGTCGACTTTTATCCTCGGGTCAGGCGTCTGGTCGAGAATTGTCAGCGCTTGCTGGTAAGTGGCTATCGCATCCTGGGAGACGTTCAACAATAGTTGAAGGTGGCCCGCACGATTCAAAAAGCGGGCCGCCTTCGATGCCTCCCCGGCCTCGCGCGACTGGCTTGCGGCAGCCAAAAGAATTGTTAACGAGCGCTCTCTTGCCTCCCTCGTCGTCGCGCTTCGATCGTTTTCGCGAGTAAGAACATCATCATCCTGCGCCTGTGGTGCAGCGACAGGCAACAATAGGTAAAGCATCAACAGCAGTATATGACGTCGCTTAATCATCGAATGCGCCTCTGAATACCTTTAAAGCCCTTTCTGTTATCGAAGGGCTGGAACATTTCTTCTTGCCTTATCCTTTAGCTTCCAGGCTCTTTTACTTGCGGTATTCGCTCGTAGTTTTTGATTGATGGACAGGTACACCCCGCTCCATGTTGGCTGTCTACTTTGCCTGGTCCTGGTAACGAGCTGATATGAATAGATCTGCTCCCGGCAGCAGGATTCCTCACACTCGATTCAAAGATAAGGTCGTCGTTGGCATTGTCGTCGCTTACTTTGCGGGATAGGCGCATGGTCTTTTTGAAATAGGTCTCCAGGAAGCTGAGCCATGTCTTAGTCTCATCTTTGAAGTCTATCGTGAAAGCATACTCCCGATACTTTTCCAAAATCCCCTTCTCTTCATCATCATATTTTCTATTAGCCTCCGGCCTTGTGGCTTTCTTCCTCAACAATTCGTCCTCAACAGGTCTTGACCAGGGGAAATAAATTGAGAGGCCGTGAGAAAACTGGACATCAGACCCAAGGTGCCTTGAACGTATGACAATCTTCTTCAGCTCAGCGATCACGCCTTCACAAGCCTTGCTGAGATCTTCCAGACCATCCTCCTTGCACCTTTCGCTCAGGCAATGGCAAAAGTCATGAAGATCGGTATAACACTCTCCCCAAAAGCTTTGCGCTTCCCAGTGAGACAGCAGCACCAGTTCCGTTATGCGCTTTCCTGAGCTATTTGAAGCATTCAGACCAGCGATGAGCTCGGCCACCAACGTCTTGATCGCAGCGGTAACGGGCTCAAAATTATCCCGGTCCAGGCGGCACAAAGCCAGGTCATGAGAATAGCCGGCAAGCAGAAAATCCTTGGCGTTATGAAACGTCAGACCAAAGAGTCTCTTGACCAGGTCCAGTACGTCAATGGACGGCTCGCTTGCTCCCTCTTGTTGCGCCTTTTCTTTCGCTTTTTCCAAGTTTTTGAAGATCTTTTTCAATAGCTGGCGATAGGGCCAACTGCCAGTGAATGAGGGGCCTTCTGAGGCCATCATATAATTAGCAGTACCTTTCAGTTGGTAGGCTACTTCAATGGCGCTCATAGAGCAGCTATGCAGGCCCAGCAGTTCAAGCGTGCCACCTTCAGGTTTTATCTTATCTGTGAACCCGCTCACAATCTCCCCGAGTCTCTTAAGTGTGATTGCGCTGATGGGATTGCGGTCAGACAAGAAAGCGTCGTTTCCCACCACCATGCCGTGTCCGATGAGAAACAGCATATATCGCTTAGCCGGATGGCTCGTGCTACAGATGTCGAGGAATTTTTCCAGCGCCAGTTCGGCTTTAGTTTCATCCATGCTTCCTGGCGCTCCCTCTTCAATGTCATCTCCGTCCAGGGTGCGGACAAACGGATCATCCCCGTCGCCAATTCTAGTACGTGAGCCTGATTCTCTCTTCCGCTTCCGGTTAACATCATAAATCCTGGTCGGCACCCCCAACTCATTGGGGTCGAAATAAATCAGGACATCGGTATCTTCCTGAAAGCCGGCGTCTGTGATCGCTTTGAGTTGAGAGACAAGAACTGGCGCGAGTTCGTTATCCCCTGCAAAATAATACATAATGGTCCATTCGTTCATTTTCCTGTTCTCCTTTACTTGTTGGGGTACGGTCAGACTCAAAGATCGGTTCAAGAGGATATTCCGGGCGGCTGCGGTATAAGCCTCCGGGGTAATTCAACTCCCACTTATAATGTCCAGAAACATCGAATTGTTTCCGAGAGGTAGTGACACATTCGCCTACCTTCGTCAAAACGAGTCAAACTCATTCATCATTACCGGCTATTAAAGAGGCCACGAAATCTATAGGGTCGCGGCGGCGTGCCGCATAAGTACATTTTTCTTGCTGACGGTAGATACTTCCCGTTGGCCGCCTGCCATAATATGACCGAGAAGCGATTGTTGCAAGCAGATCGA
This sequence comes from Blastocatellia bacterium, assembly GCA_036277095.1. Taxonomy (GTDB): domain Bacteria; phylum Acidobacteriota; class Blastocatellia; order UBA7656; family UBA7656; genus DASUNP01. The sequence continues at coordinate 2,455 of DASUNP010000100.1, read as the reverse complement.
TAATAAATAGAGGATAAGCGGTCAGCCGTTGAAGCATTGCGGGCTAAAGTATATGCTATGCAGGGTCAATTCAGACTGGCCGTTCCTGTATAAGCTCAAGATGCAGGGCGAGAAAAAATCTGCGGCGGCTGGATGAAGGGACGCTTATAATTCATTATTGATCGGGTGATTCAATTGTTGAAATCGAGCATAAAAGTGAAGGCGCGCATCATCGCGCTGTTGTTTGGGGCCGCTTTTGCAACTGAAATCAGCGCGCCGTTGGCAATCGCGCAAGAAAGCGCGAAGCCTCAGGCGAGCACGTCGCGGCTGCTTTCGGATTTGAAGAGCAGGAGGGCTGAGACGCGCCGCGCCGCCGCAAATCAGCTCGGGGCGATTCGCGCGCGCGACTCGGTCCGCCCGCTCATCGCCGCGCTCGCAGACGCGGACGTGGCCGTGCGCGAAGCGGCGGCCTTCGCTTTAGGACAGATAGCGGACCCGACTGCCTCGCTGCCTCTGACGCGCGCGCTCGCCGATAAGGATACGGAGGTGCGCGCGACGGCTGCATTCGCGCTGGGCATGATCGGGGAGCGCAAATCGCTCCAGGCGCTTTCAGACGCGCTCGCGGATGACGAAGCGGCCGTGCGCGCGTCCGCCGCCACGGCGCTCGGGCTGATGCAAGACCCCCAGGCGGTCGATGAGCTGATAGCCATGCTCAACGATTCGTCTTACGATGTCAGGTATGATGCAGTCTGGGCGCTTGGTTATATAGGCGACCCCGACGCGCTTGAGCATCTGAACGCAGCCCTGTTAAACATAAACTCGCTTCAAGTGAGCGACGGGTTGCGCGAAGCATTTCGAGAAAACGCTCAGAACGCGCTTGAGAGCCTGAGAACAACTGAGTACGTCGAGCGAACGCGCTCCCGCATCGTCGAGCCGCCCGACCGTTCGTCGGAGCCGAAGCCGTACTCTACGACCATAACGCCCGCGACTATTCAGGAATCGGCTCAAGCGGCGGCGACAGAGCGGGCTGCGCGCGCGCGGCTCCAGGGCGCGGTCACGCTCAAAGTGCTTGTAGGCGCGGACGGCCGCGCAGTTCGCGCCTACGTCACGCGCCGTCTTGGGCACGGGCTGGACCACCGGGCGGTCGAAGCTATCTTGCAATATCGATTCACCCCGGCAAAGCAGGCGGGTCTGCCGCAGACTACCTGGATGAATATCGATGTGAAATTCTAGGAGCAGGGATCGGGGGTCGGGGGCCAGGGGGCAGGGAAAAGAGGATTCGAAATCGCTGGCTTATGCGCAAGCGCATTATCCGCCATCCAGATGCCCTGATCCCTGGCCCCCGACCCCCGATCCCTGCAAAGGAGTAGGAATCATGCCAAGGACAGTAAAGTGCGGTTTGATCCAGGCGTCGAACGCCTGTTCGATTGACGAGCCTATTGAAAAGATCAAACAGGCCAATATCGAAAAGAATCTGAAGTTCATCGAAGAAGCGGCCCGGCAGGGCGTTCAGATCATCTGCATGCAAGAGGTCTTTACCACCCCTTACTTTTGCGCGGAGCAGGACACGCGATGGTACGCGGCCGTCGAGAAGATCCCCGACGGGCCTACCGTGCGATTGATGCAAGATGTGGCTCGCCAGCACGGCATGGTGATCATCGTGCCGATCTATGAAGAAGAGATCACGGGCATCTATTACAACACGGCAGCCGTAATCGATGCCGATGGCAGCTACCTGGGCAAATACCGCAAGAATCACATACCGCACACGGCGCCGGGCTTCTGGGAGAAGTTCTATTTCAAGCCGGGCAACCTCGGCTACCCGGCCTTCGACACGGCGTACGCGCGCATAGGAGTCTACATCTGCTACGACCGCCACTTCCCCGAAGGCGCGCGGGCGCTGGGGCTTGCGGGGGCGGAGATTGTCTTCAACCCGTCGGCCACGGTCGCGGGCCTCAGCGAATACCTGTGGGAGCTTGAGCAGCCCGCGCACGCCGTGGCGAACGGATATTTTATTGGCGCGATAAATCGCGTAGGCCACGAACAGCCCTGGGACATAGGCGAGTTTTACGGGAAGAGTTATTTCTGCAACCCGCGCGGCAAGATCATCTCACAGGCGTCGCGCGACTCGGACGAGCTGGTAGTCGCCGAACTCGACCTGGATCAGATACGCGAGGTGCGAAACGTCTGGCAATTCTTCCGCGACCGACGGCCTGAGACTTACGAACCGCTGACTGAAGGATGAGGGACATCTATGCTCGAATTTGCCATCACATTTAAGCCCGACATGCCGCACGAGCGCATCGTCGCGCTCGCGCGCCAGGCTGAGGGCGCAGGGTTCGCTTATAGCTGGATATTCGATTCGCACGTCTTGTGGCAGGAGCCTTATCCGCTGATGACGCTCATAGCCGTAAACACCGAGCGGATGCGCATGGGCACTTGTGTGACTAACCCGGCTGTTCGCGACGCGACCGTT
>DASUNP010000099.1:0-90430 GCA_036277095.1 Blastocatellia bacterium | reverse complement strand
CGACGCCGCGCCCAGAATTGTGCCTTTAGGGTTTAGTTCGGGACTATCGCGATACCCGGGGCAACTACCTCTTCGATCTCTTCGATCATCAGATCATCGAGAATCACGCCTTCGCTCAGTATGGTCATTTCGTTAGTCATGGGATGCTCCTTTCTTAGCTCTAGCAATTTTGGATTTGTGTCGTCGGTTGTCGCTTGGCCTAACCTCTGGGCCTTTGCAACTTCCTTGTTACGCAGATAGACTTGGCAAGGCGCGTGCCGCAATTTTCATAGACCCCTGATCCAGAGGCCCTCGTGTAGATACAATGACTTAGCAGAATTGGGGTGAAAGACCTTCCCGATCCAAATATGTGAACCTGCTACACACTTGGCCTCGGCGGGCTTATAAGGCTTTTAATTTGATGATTTAAGTGGGGATGTGTACCAGCTACACGCGTGTATACCAGCTACACAGGTTTAAGTGGAGGTGAGAGTTGGGCGGAAGGGGCTTAGGAAGCCTTGGAGGTAGATTCCTTCATCGCCCAGACGAGGTCGCTTTGGTCGGGCTTGTCATTGAACCCGAGGTCGCGAAATGTCGTTAAGGCTTCGAGGCCCGCTATCGAATCTATCTTCGCAGCTTGAAGAAGCTCTTCGAGTGTGTTGCCGTCACCGGGACTCACAGCCGACCCGAGGCTGATCTGGATTCCTTCGCTGGTTTCTATGTTGTAAATCGCCTGGCGCATGCGACCGCGAACGTCACTCGCTTCTGCCAAACCTGTGTCGGGCAGGAGCGCAATCAGAGTATTGGTCGAGTAGCAGGCCACAAGGTCCGTCTCGCGAACCTGCCGTTTTACCATCTTGCCGAGTTCTGCAAGCAGGCTTTCAGTCCCCGCGCCCGGTCTGCCGGAAAGCTCGCCCGTGTTGTTAAGACTGAGCAGGACCATCGCCAGCGGCGTGCCGAGGCGTTCGCTTCGCGCCCGCTCGCGCTCGAACTGCGTGGCGAGAGCACGCATGTTTGCAAGCCCTGTCGCCGCGTCCGTGAGCGCGTCTCGCTGCGCCTGCTCGTAGGCAATCGCGTTGTAAACGGCATCTGAGGCCGGCTGGGATATGGAATCCATCAACTGTATGTGATCGACACCGTATGTCTCTATCTCCGTCGAATAGAGCGCTATAGCACCGAGCGCCTCCTCATTCTTAACAAGCGGGAAGACCATAACGCCCTTGTACTCGTTGGCGGCCTCGGGTCCGAGGAATCCCAGGTCGAGCGCAGGCTTGGTGTTGTACATAGCGCGCTGGTTCGTTATGACGTAGCCCGTGATGCCTGCTTCCGCCGGTTGACGGCGGTGTAAGAAACGGTCTGCGTGATGGCCCAGCGCATGGACTATTTCGAATTCCGATCGTGACGCGTCGAACAACGAGATGGCGCACGTGGTGAAGGGAACTAGCTTGGCGAGTCGGTTCGCAAGAATGGCTACAGTGTCTTCGACAGATATTATGCTGGCGAGCGTGCGCGACATCTCGTAGAGGGCTGTAACTCTCTGATTGGTTTCCGCTATTGAATTGAGCGCCGCCGCCGCGCGGTCGATCTGAGGCTCGGCCTGAAGCCCGGCCGCAGGGCTGGCCGACGCCATGGCCGCGGAGTTGGCTGTGCTGCGTTTTTTCGACTCAGGCGGCTTGAACGAAGAGGCAGAGGCTTCGGCCTCCAACTGGTCGACAGTAGCTAAGAACATCTCGACTAGATTCGGGTCAAAGAAAGTGCCCGCGTTCTGCTTGATGTAATCGAGCGCTTCTTCGCGAGTCATCCCTTTCTTATATGGCCTGTCCGATCTTAGCGCGTCGTAATTGTCGACCAGCGTCAGGATGCGCGCGGTTATCGGTATCTGTTCGGCTTTGAGTCCGTCGGGATAGCCTCGCCCGTCCCACCGCTCGTGGTGATGGCGCACGATGGGGACCACCGGGTAACGGAAATTTACGTTCGACAGCATGTCTGCCCCGATGATCGTGTGCATCTTCATCTGTTCGAACTCGTGCTGCGTCAGCTTGCCCGGCTTGTTCAGTATGTAAGCCGGCACGCCTATCTTGCCTATGTCATGCAGAAGCGAGCCGGCCTTAAGCGCTTCGATTTCAAGATTCGAAAGCCCGACCATCTCGCCCATTCTTCCGGCGAACAGCTTGACGCGCTGTATGTGATCGTGCGTCACGTCGTCCTTGGCATCGATAGCCATAGCCAGCATTTCAAGTATAGAGTCGTAGATGCTTGTTAGTTCCTGGTAATGCTTTTCCTGCCCGCTGAGCTTATCGCGATAGGTTCGGAAAGTATAGTAGATGATGATGGGAACCGGCAGAACAAGCAGCAAAGTCACCGCTACTGGGATAATACCATGCTTATAGAAAACATAGCTGATCAATCCGGCTACTGTGCCGTTGGCCAAGTAGGTGATCGGCTCCCACGGCAACATATCTCGTATTCTCTGCCCAATCTTACCTACCCTCTCCAAATAGAGCATTAAAACAACCATAGTGAATTGCAGTGTATAATCCGTAAGCGCGAGCGCCACAAGCGGAAACGCAAAGCGCAACAAACCGTTCCCCGATCCCCCCACCGTAGGGTTCTCAGTCAAGTAGTTGGCGAGTAGAGAGTAGATTTTTCCCGCAATAAAGACGGAAACGACTTGATTTGAAATGTTGAAAACTAAAAGGCTGTGCTTGACCCTAAAGCGGCGGCTGACCAAAAACATGTCGATCGCGCCGAGCAAAGCTCCGTAGTACGGCCCGAGGGTAATAACTGCCAGAAATATGATTGCTTCTGAGGCCGAGATGCACGTGTTTGTCCCAAACAGATTTATAGGATGTTTCGCGGTGGTTACAGCAATAATTAGCGCAAGCGCTGAGCAAATGACTAATGGTTGCCCCCCAACCGAGACAACTTCAATCGTCGCTTTCACCAGCAAAATGCTTGCGAGCAGGAACAAGAAGGCCATCATGATGAGCCAGCCAGTGCCCTTCCGCTTAATATCTTCTTTGATCGATTCCATTGAAGGCTAATCTCTGCTGAAAGGCTATTGGAGCCTGGCCCGGATGCTGCTCTTTGAGATTGCTGGGTGGCTGAAGCTCAATGCCTGGAAAATTAAAAGGGGGCAGTTTATGACTGATTACTTCGTTTGCGACCGATTATTTCCAGTCGCCGTCCCATATTACGCCTTCGCAAACGCCGGGTCTTTTCATTATCTTCCACTCCTCTGACCAAGTATTAAAAACAACCTTTGTGATCGGACTAAACTAAATACAAGCTTGATGCCACTTGGGGGCGACTCGTGATTAGCCGCGTTATTGTTACAAATACACCGGTTGCGGGAATGGGGCGTTCTGGCGAGGCCGCTCGTTTTACTTCTTTTTCGGTCAGGTTGACTAACAAAAACCGTCAATTTGATGGTTCAGGCTGAAAACGTGAAAACTCTAGTTTCTCAGGAGGACTCTGAGGAGTTAAAAGCTCAGAGTTTGAAGTTGAGGCGGTCTATCTTCAGGTAGAGTCCCTTGCGGGAAAGCCCTAGCTCTTTGGCCGCGCGCGCGATGTTCCCGGACGAGCGTTTAAGCGCGTCCTGTATCATGCGCCGCTCAAGCTCTTCTACGGCTTCGGAAAGCGTAGTGTTTTCCGAGATTGGTAAAGGCGCTTCAACGACCTTTTTCAAGCCCGCGCCCGGAAGCTGTATGTCCAGGCTCGCCCGTATGATCTCAGGCGACAGAAGGTCGGGCGCTACTACGGTCCCAGAATCTGAATAGGCGACAATGCGGCGGACCTCGTTGCACAGTTGCCTGACGTTTCCCGGCCAATCGTATACAACCATCAAATCGACAGTCTCTTCAGACAGTTGTACATCGCGCTTTGCGGCTTCCTGTTGATAGAGGTTCAAATAATGGTTTATCAGCGCTGGTATCTCTTCGCGCCGCTCGCGCAAAGGCGGGACCTGTATGCGTATGACGTTAAGGCGGTGGAACAGGTCCTCGCGGAACTTCCCTTCGGCCACGGCTCGCTCTAAATCTGAATTCGTAGCAGCCACCACGCGCACGTCCACGTGGATAGGCTGGTTTTCGCCGAGCGGGTGTATCTCTCCTTCTTGAAGAAAGCGGAGCAGCTTCGGTTGCAGGTCGAGCGGCAAATCCCCAAGCTCGTCCAGAAAGAGCGTGCCTGCCTCTGCCGCGCGGATGATGCCGGGGTTGCTCGCCATCGCGCCCGTGAATGACCCTTTGCGAAAACCGAACAACTGGCTCTCGATCATCTCGCGCGGCGCGGCTGAGCAATTGAACGGCAAAAAGACGTTGAACCGCCGCGAGCTCCCTGCATGCACGGCCCGCGCGATCAACTCCTTGCCCGTCCCCGACTCGCCCGTTATCAGCACTGTGACGTCCGACGAGCGAATCTTGTTTATCTGCTCAAGCACGCGGCTCATAGCCCGGCTTGCGCAGACGAACCCGGGCATCTCTACCTCTTGCAAGAGCCGCGCGGGCGTGAAGACGTGCGTCCGCCGGGTCTTGCTCTTGAGGACCTGCGTCTCGAGCCCTTGCTCGATCAAGTAGATGAGCGGCTCCATTCGCACGGTTCTTGCGCGGAAGCGTTCGTCTTCCGGCTCGATGATGTGTAACAGAAAGCTTGCTTGCTGTTTGTCGGAGAAGGAGAAGACCGAGTTGCGGCCGTAGTCTTCTTGCACGAGCGAGCGCAGGAATTCTAACTCGCGCGCTATCTCGTCCTCGCCGAGCCCGACCGTGGCGGCGATCTTCAGAGAGTTCGGCTGCTGGTCGCCCTCTCCGGTTTGTGTGATTTCGACGACGACCGCCGCGCGGCTTGCCGCCTCCTCGCGCGTGATTGAGGCGAGCTCGTGAAGCAGCAGCTCGCGGGAAACAGATGCCTGCACGAGACGCTGCGCGATAAAGCCGTCAAGGATGGATGCCAGGTGCGGCGATTGATCGGCCTGCGCAGCCGTTTCGCCAGAGGCTGCGGATTCGATGTCTGAAGCCTGAGATTGCCGCTCTTTAAGCGTTTGGAGAAGGGAAGCGGCCTCGCGCTGGTCGTGCTCTGCGCCAAGGCGATCGAAGACCGCGAGGGCCGTCTCGACTTCGGTCTGAGCCTCCTTAATCGAGCCTCGCCGTTCGAGCATATAGGCCCCCACCACGCGATTCAAGGCGCGGTCATAGACGCTCCCCCTTATCTCGAATATCGACGTGCTCTGGCCGAGCGACTGAATAGCGGCGGCAAGGTGACCCTGGGCCGCTTCAATCTTCGCGACCATCCTCATCATCAGCCCCCAGATCAACATGTCCGGGGTGTCGCGCAGGTGCGCGCGCACGGTTTCGACATTCTTGCGCGCCTCGTCGAACTTGCCGCATTGAATCTGGCCTTCGGCAAGCCACAACCGCGCTTCGGAAAAATACTGCCGGTCGCCCAGCCGCAAGGCTATATCGACAGCGCGCTCCAGATGAGTCATCGCAAGGTCTGTGCGGCCCTTCATCAGATAAAACCGGCCGATCGTCGTATGCGTGCTCGATTCCAGCGGGTGGTCTTTGTTGAGCGGGTCGTTGTTCTTGATGGTCGCAAAAGCCGCGATCGAATCTTGCAGCAACCGGTCGGCTTCGTCCAGCCGCCCGCGCAGCACCTGGAGCTGCGCCAGCGTATCGATAGTGCCCGCCAGGTGGACTACGCGCGAAGACTGCTTGAGGATCTCGATCGCAGACCTGAGCATCTGCTCGGCGCGGTCCCACTCGCCCAGCCACATCAACCGGTAGGCGAGGTTATTGTAGTTTATGGCCAGGTGAAACGTGTTCCCGGCTTTCTGAAAATGGTCTATGCACTTCTCCCAGGCGGCGAGCGCTCGCGAGGTCGGCAGCTCCACGTTGTCGTAGATCAACGCGAGGTCGCTATAAGCGCGCCCGAGCAATTCGTGCTCGTTGCGGTCGCCGATTATCGCGAGCGCCTGTTTGATCGACTGGAGCGCGTTTCGATAATCGCCCTCGCGGAAATCTATGTTGCCGATGTTGAAGTAGGACTCGGCAAGCTCGCGCCAGCTACCGACCTGGCGGAAATAGTCGAGCGCGGAGCTGTATTGATCGCGCGCTATGCGAATCTCAGACACGAAGCGATAGGCGCGACCGAGCCCGAAATAACATGCGCCGATGCTTGCTTTGTCTTCGAGGCGGCGGGCGATGCGCATCGCCTGATTGAACAAAGCGATCGCGCGCGGGATGTCGTTGCTGTAGGAGTGGCCCCAACCCAGTCGCACGAGGACCTGCATCTGAACCTGCTCGCTCAGTCGGACGAAATCGGCGAAGTTGTCATACTTGGAGACGGCCTCCATCTGCTCGCGGTTCATGCCGCGTTTTTCAAACGCGAGGCTGAGCTTGCAGCGGATGATCGCCTCTTGTTCTAAAGGGTGAGGCCCCATCCGCAAGGCAGACTGGAAGTGAGTAGCCGCTTCTTCGAATCGGCTGTCTTCCAGAGCCTCCTGGCCCGCTGCAACCGCGTCCTCGACACGACTGCTAGTGAATGGATTCCTACTAGCCATTTGCGTCCAATACCGGGGCAGGAAAAGTTCTACAAAGGGTTCTATTTGCTGTCCAACAATCCCCCTCTAAATCGCTCGGATTCTATTAGTAAGGGATGTCAAAGTCAAGCGTATCATTCGGAGCCATCCTACTGCGCCTTCCTACGTATAATTATAAGTCAGAGCCACTGGCCTGATTTCGCAGAAAAGCGCTTAAACCCCCTGATAAACCATTTTACTGAATCTCTCATCTAAAACTCCGGCTTGGCATAATCTTTGCACTTTTGGTGGGGTGTGCGTGCAAAGAAAACGGAGGTTAATTAAGTGGGTATTTTGCAATTCATCGTGCTGTCAATGTTCATACTGATTTATCTTGTCATAACAGGCGCGCTCGTCTTTCGCCTGTTCGGCCTGAGCTGGCCCGAGAGGCTCAGCCGCAGCAACTGAAAGCATCAAGGAGTCGAAAGTAGGGAAGGAGGACCTCATGGAACTGACCTTCAAAGATATAGATGAAAGCGACACGATTTTGATCCGCACGCAGAATAGCGAATACAGGTTCGCTATCACTGACGCGGAAGGTCGACGGGGCATTCTGTCTGGCGGATCGCTCGGCGAAGGTGGCCGCGATGCTAACCTTGTAGGGGCGCTGCCCGAAAGCGGAGCGGCAATCGTCGGCGATACATCGAAGCTCGAAACGGGCTCAAGGGCGTTGTTCTACCTATCGGCCAAGAAAGGCATCGAGCGGTTGATTACTTCGGTTGTTACCGGGATCAAACACCGTAAAGGTCATAGACAAGAGTGGCGCGCGGCTTAATCGACGAAGCTGCAAGGTGAATGCATGAACATAAAGAGGAAGATCAAGCATAGCCTGTTGAAGCAGGCGCTCAAGCGCAAGAGCCTCCGACACATGATAGCGCGTAAGATGTTAAAGCGGGCCATAAAACCGATCCCTTTGATCGGCGCGGGCGTGGTCGCCGCGCTCGCCATCGGCACGATCCGAAGGAAGGGGGCGCTCAAAGGGTCTGCCGACGTTGCCCTCGATTTGATTCCCGGCGTCGGCCTAACGAAGAGCGTAGTCGAGATATTCACGGGCGATTTAATACCCGATAAAAAAGCCAAAAGCGTTTAACCGGTAATAATAACTTTACCCGCACTGTGCCGCTCCAGCGTGGCCGCTCATCTCGCGGCCCGGTCTTATTTCAAACTTCATTGTACCGAAAGATCATTTGTGCAGAAGGAGTTTTGATATGCGCAATCCTAGAGATAAGCAAGGCGGCGATCAGACGAGGCTGGCTTCGTTGATGCGGGCGGCAGTAGACGCGCGCAGTCACCTGGCGCGGGCGCGCGAGCGGCTCCGCAGCATCGAAGAGCGGCTCAGAGGGAAAGAGCGTAAGGATTACGAGAGCCAGCGCATGCGCGCGCTCAACGAGTATATCGAGGCGATGGGGAGAGCAAGGCGAGCGAGGACCGAGCTGCTCAAGCAGTTGCGTGGGCGCACGGCCTGAGATCGAGAACGGAGGCGATATTCGATGGAATGGTTAGGCTGGGCTGCGGCCGTTGTGCTTGTCATAACATTATTCTCCCAGGTGAAAAAAAACTGGGAGGAAAAGAAGCTCAAAGGCGTCAACCCGCTGCTTTACTACGGGCAGGCCGTAGCATCGCTCTGCTTCGCGCTCTACAGCCTCAGCATAAACTCCTGGGTCTTCGTGGTGACTAACGCGCTCGGGTTCTTGAGCGCCCTCGTAGGTATCTACCTCGTGCACCGTTACAGGTAGTTGCTTATTGCCGCATTAATCTCAATAATAATTCCCGTGTCGATAGACAACGATTGGTATGATGAGCTTGGCGACAGGTGGTGGGACCCGCATGGGCCTGTAGGGTTACTTCACGACCTGAACGCGACCCGGTTCGGCTATTTCAAAAAGGTATTGGGCTGCGTCGAAGGGATGAGCATACTCGACGTAGGCTGCGGCGGCGGGCTGCTCGCGGAATGCTTCGCCCGCGAAGGAGCCTCTGTCACGGGCCTGGACCTGTCGCGAGCCTCGCTTTTCGCGGCGCGTCGCCATGCGCAGGCGGCAGATGTCGAGGTCGATTACGTCAACGCCGACGCCGACTCTTTCCCGTTCATCGACGCCGCGTTCGACGCCGTTGTCAGCTCCGATTTTCTTGAGCACGTTCCTGACCTTGATAGGGTCGTGGGCGAGGCGGCGCGCGTGCTGAAGCCTTCGGGATTGTTTTTGTATGAAACAATCAACCGGACGATGGTGTCGCGCATAGTGGGGGTCTATCTGTTCGAGCGGGTGCTGAAATTGATTCCCGAGCACACGCACGATGCAAATATGTTTATAAAGCCCGCAGAGCTACACGAAGTGATGGCTCGCCACAACCTCGCGAATCGCGAGACGCGCGGCGTCAGCCCCGTTGCGAATCGCCTGGGCGCGCTCGCGGGCTTAATCAAGCGGGGCAGCGCCGGCCCTCTTCATATTTCGGATGATCTGTCGCTATCTTATATCGGCTACGCGATGAAAGGCTCATTGGACAATCGAGTTTCGCATGCTTACACCCGCTAGAATATACGAAGAGGAGTTGCTCGACGCAGGCGTGGGGACGGACGAAGACGTTAGAAAGAACCTCGCCGATCTGCGCCGCATCAACCGGCTGCTGGGAGGCACGCGCGTCGTGATTGATGCGCTTCGGCAAAGCGTCGGCGGAAGCAGCGTAGAGCGACTGTCGCTCCTCGACGTAGGGACAGGCTCGGCGGACATCCCCACGGAAGTCTGCCGCTGGTGCAGGGAGCGCGGGATCGAGCCGCTTGTCGCCGCGCTCGACCTGAGCGAGCGAAACCTGAGAATAACGAGAACCGATTTAATGACAGGGGCGGAGCTGTTATTCGTGCGCGCCGACGCATTGAGCTTGCCGTTTGCGGCCCGGAGTTTCGATTACGTCACCGCGTCGCTGTTCCTACATCATTTCCGAGATGAAGATGTCGTCCGTCTGCTTGCGGATTTTGCCAGGGTTGCCCGGCGCGGCGTGATCGTGAATGATCTCGTCAGAAACCTTGTGCCGTATTATTTCAGCCGCGTGACGGGCCGGTTTCTCGCGACCAGCTATTTGACGCGAAATGATGGGCCTGTCTCTGTGCTGAGAGGCTTTACGGCTAAAGAGCTTGAACGGCTTGCAGCGCGCGCGGGGCTTGGCAGTTTCCGCGTGAGGCGAATGTTCCCCTATCGCTTGTCCCTGGTCGCGGATGTGAGCGGGTAAGACTGGTTATGGACTACGATGTGATAATAGTCGGGGCAGGCCCCGCCGGATCGTCTGCCGCGATTCGCCTGGCCGAGAACGGCGTGCGAGTCCTTCTCTTGGAAGAGAAGCGCATGCCGCGCGAGAAGCTCTGCGGAGAGTTCATCACACCGGAATCATTTCCCACGCTTCGGCGGCTGGCCGTCTTTGATCGAATGCTCGCGGCGGGGGCGCAGAAAATAACGAGGCTTTGCCTTGTGGCTTCGGGCGGGAAAATCGTCCACGTGCCTATTGCCGAGATGTCATTTGAGGCGAAGTGGGCGATGAGCTTGAGCCGCGCGCGATTCGATCAAATCCTATTTAATCGGGCGCGCGAGCTTGGCGCTACGTGTCTTGAAGGCGTAGCCGTAAAGCAGCCTTTGTATGAAGAGAGCAAGCCCTGCGGCGTAGAGGCATTATCACTCGCCGACGGCCAAACGGCGCAATTCACAGCCCCCTTGATCGTCGACGCGTCGGGCCGCAATTCGCGCCTCTTGCTCAGCCGGAGCGAGCGCGTGGCGGGCAAGCGCGGGTCGCGTCTCTACGCTTTGAAGGCTCACCTCAAAGCAGTCGAAGGAATCGATGAGCAAGTCGAGCTATTTTTCTTCCCCCAGGGATACGGCGGGCTGTCGCGCGTCGAGGGCGGGCTGGTCAACCTCTGCTTTATTGCCGGCGAGCGCACGTTCAGGGATGCCGGGGGGGATGCGGGCGAAGTAGTTCGGCATTCGATTATGAAGAACCGTTTGGCCCACGAGCGACTGGCTAAAGCGGAAGTCGTAGACAAGTGGCACAGCGTCGGCCCGCTCGCTTTCGGCCATCGACGCTTATCACGTGGCGGGATCATCGCCATCGGAGACGCTTCCGGCATGATCGATCCATTTACCGGCACAGGCATTCAAATCGCGCTCAGGACAGGCGAGATCGCTGCCGACTCGATCATTGACGTTTTAAGCAATTCGACTGACCGAGCCTGTCACGTCGCGCAAGTCCTTGCCTCCTACCAGTCGAGTTATGACCAGGAATTCACCAACCGGATGATGATCGCGGGCGTGTTGCGAGGCGCGGCCTTTTCTCCGCGCGCGGCCAACATGCTTGCGGGACTCTTTGCGCGCGCGCCGTGGGTGGCCCGCCGCGTCCTCAGGGCTACAAGGAGCGGCAATAGCTTTGAAAGGGCCGTTAAACAGAATTGATTCGGCGCGGGTAAAGTGCGTTATAATACACCAGATTTTGGAACTTTCTAACCCACCGAGCGTGGGAAAAACTTAAGATAGGCCTATTAAATAGTTAGGAGAGATCGCAATGCAGAGACTGAAACCGCTCATTATTATCCTGTTCGTTGCGCTCGCCGCAGGGGCGGCCGGGGCGCAGACTGCGGAAGGTCAAAAGGAGAAAGAGAAGGCTAAAGGCAAGGCCGAAACACCGGCGCCCGCAACCTGGGCCTTCTCGATGCCTATGGGCTTTAATGAAGGAAGCTACCTGGGCGTTTACCTTGAAGAGGTGACGCCTGAGCGCGCTAAAGAGCTGGGGCTGAAAGAAGAGCGCGGCGCGCTCGTGATGAAGGTGGTCGAAGGAAGCCCCGCCGAGAAGGCCGGGCTTAAAGAGAACGACACGATCGTAAGTTTCAACGGGCGGCGCGTCGACAGCGTGCGAGAGATGCAACGCATGTTGGGCGAGACGCCCGTGGGCCGCAACGTGACGATAGAGATCGTTCGCGGCGGCAATCAACAGAACATCAGCGCCACGTTGAGCAAGCGGTCGTCGGATTTCGCGCTGCTCAATCCCGGTTGGACAGAGCCCCGACTGCCGCGCCAGCCGCGCGCGCCCCGCCAGCCGGGGGCACTAATCGCGCCCGGAGAGTTCGGTGAGTTTTATTCCTTCAAGTTCCCAAGATTCGGCGGATTCATGGGTACGCGGCTGGGGATTACTGTTGAGCCGCTGACCGGCCAGCTTGCCGAATATTTCGGCGTCAAGAGCGGGCAGGGCGTTCTTGTCACAGAAGTTCGCGCAAACGCGCCTGCGGCCAAAGGCGGTCTTAAAGCGGGTGATGTTATAACGGCGATCGATGGCAAGAAGGTCGAAAACGTCGATACGCTTGTAGAGGCTATCACAGAAAAAGAGGAAGGCCAGATGACGCTCACGATCCTGCGCAATCGCGTCGAGCAGACTCTGACCGTTACGATTGAGAAGCGCCGTCCGAGCACGCGAGGGAGCCTGTTGCCCAGCGTCTCGACAAGCGCCTGAGTTTTTCTTTCCTGTTTCTCGTCAAGGGAGGCCGCCGCGCCTCCCTTTTTTGTTTTCTTGCCTCAAAGCCTGCGCGGGGATAACATACAGCTTCGGCTCTCTTTCAACATGTCACCAAAAAAGAGATTCTACATTGCGTCGGGCGCTGTGGCGGGGCTGGTTGCATTCGGCACGATCGGCTTGAAGCTGCTCACCGGGCACGATTGGTTCGACTGCTTCTTTTTTACGATTTATACTCTAACAACTATCGGCTACGGCGAGATGGCGGATATGAGCCGCGACGCGAAGTACTTCACGGTCATCTTAATCATCCTCGGCGTCAGCACGATTGGTTACGCCCTGTCTGCGGCGGCCCAGGCCGTGATTGAATCCGAGCTGTTGTCGGCCTTTGGAAAACGGAAGATGTTCAAGGACATTAACAAGCTCACAAACCACTTCATAGTCTGCGGGGCGGGCCGCATCGGCTCGCGCGTGATACGCGAGATCGCCCGCAGCGGTCACGATTTCGTCATCATTGAAAGCAACGAGCCATTGGGCGAGCGCTTGCTTGCGCAGAACTATCTCGTCTTGATGGGCGACGCGATGGACGACGACGTGTTGCGGGCAGCGGGGATCGACCGCGCGCGCGGGCTCGTGAGCGCAGTCTCTTCGGACGCGGACAACCTTTACATAACGCTCACGGCCAGGGATCTCAACAAAGATTTGATGATAGTCTCTCGCGCCAACGACGAGGCTGCTGTCAATCGATTGCTGAAGGCGGGCGCAAACAAAGTCGTCTCGCCCGTCATCACAGGCTCAAACCAGATGGCGCAGATGCTGCTCCGCCCGGCCGTCGCCGACTTCCTGGAGCTCGCGACGATGACCGAGCGGCTGGAATTAGAGATGGAGCAGATAGAGATCAACAAGGGCTCGCCCTTTATGGACCACGCCCTGCGCGACACGGGCATTCGGTCCGACCTCGACGTGATCGTCATCGCCATCAGGCGGGCCGACGGTGAAATGATCTTTAACCCTTCAGCGGACACGGTCATTCAGGAGCACGACGCGCTCGTCGCAATCGGGAGCCACTCAAGCCTCGAAAGGCTGGAAAAGATGGCGAATCCGGGTCAGCCTACGGGGGCAATAGGTCATCACAAACACTGACACTTCAAACAACAGATGAAATCCGGCGTCAGCATAGTCATTCCCACCTGGAATGGAATCACGCTGCTCGAAAGGTTCCTCCCCTCGGTGAAAGCTGCGGCATCCGCCTACGCGCGCCAACCATCTGCCCCGGTCGAAATCGTCATAGTCGATGACGGCAGCACGGACGCAACTTGCTCGTGGATTTCAAATCTCAAATTTCAAATCCCAAATCTCGAATTGAGGCTCTTGAAGAACGAAGAGAACCTCGGCTTTGCGAAGACATGCAATCGTGGAGTAAGGGAGGCGAGCCACAATCTTGTTTTTTTGTTGAACAACGATGTTGAGCTTGATCCTGATGCGATTGCGCCGCTGGTCGAGAATTTTTCCGACCCGGTGGTCTTTGCCGCACACTGTCGCGTAATCGATCTTGAGAGCGGCGAGGAGTGCGGCACGGGAAAGATCGGCGGCTTCGCTCGCGGGTTTCTCCGCGTCCACCAAAGCTACGTCCCACGCGCCGACAGTCACCCGCGCGAGCCGCTCTATTCGATATTCGCAGGCGGCGGCTCTGCGATGTTCGACAGAGAGAGATTCTTAGAACTCGGCGGGTTTGAAGAGTTGCTATCGCCCTTTTACTGGGAAGATGTCGAGCTGAGCTATCGCGCCTGGAAGCGCGGGCTGAAAGTCCTGTACGAGCCCAGGTCGCTGGCGCGACACCGCGTCTCTTCGACGATCGGAAAGCTCAAGCGCAGTCGCGTGAGAATGATCGAGCAGAGAAATCGCCTGCTCCTTCACTGGATAAACCTCCACGACGGCCGCCTGCTCGCTTCTCACATAACGCGTGTAATATTTTTTGCGCTGACCTCTCCGTTGGCGCTTGCGGCTGCGCTAAGACTCCTGCCCGAAGCTCGCGAGCGGCGCAAGCGAGAGAAGCTGGCCGCGCGACTGAGCGATAGAGATGTAATCCGCGTCTTCGAAGAATTGGCTGCGCGAGCCGATGTGATTACTTATAATCATCGAGCAGAGATCGACGATGGAGGCTGATAATGACCCGGATGATGGCAAAAACTCTAATCACGATTCTGGCAGTCCTCGCTCTTGCCGTCCTGGCGGAGGCGCAGAATAAGAATTCAAAGGACGCCCGGGCTGTGCGAGAGATTCGCTCTGTTCTCGACCGCCAGGTCGAAGCGTGGAACCGCCGCGACCTGGAAGGATTCATGGACGGTTATTGGAATTCGCCCGACCTGACTTTTTATTCGGGCGGGACGAAGACCGCTGGCTGGAAGGAGACGCTCGGTCGCTACCGCAATACTTATCAAAGCGAAGGGACCGAGATGGGCCAATTGGCTTTTACAGATATTCAAATCGAGATGCTCGGACCCGCAAGCGCGTTAGTGCGGGGCCGCTGGCGGTTGAAGATGAAATCGGGCGAGCCCAATGGGTTGTTCACGCTCATCTTCCGGCGGCTCCCCGGAGGGTGGAAGATCGTTCACGACCATACGGGCTCTTCGACTTAGTATTCGTAATCGACCGCCCCGATCGCGTCGCAGACGGCCTGGACTTTCAAAGCGGCGGCCACGTGGTCGTCGTGCCGCGCGTATCTCTGTAGAGCTTCCAGGTCGTCAAAAGACGCGACAAGCACTGCGTCCCACGAGCGCGGAGCGCGCACCACGTCTTCGCCCACCTCGAATTCCCGTATGACATCTATCTTGTCGGGCAGCTCGCGCAAAGCGTCCAGCGCCTGCTTGCGCTCGTCAGCCGTAGCCTCGGGTTTGAATTTGAAAAAGACAATGTGTTTTATCATGTGAAAGTAAATAACAGACCGGTAATGATTCTAGCAATGGGCAAGTGGCGCAAGACCCTGTCATGCGCTACATTACTCCTTTTATGAGATTAAACGAACTCTTCTTTCTCGACACGGCAAAACTGCGGCATGTTGCCGAACAGCATCACGCCTCATACGTCGAAGCGGAGCCTTTCCCTCATGTCGTCATCGATAATCTTTTTTCTGAAGAAATCTTAAGAGATTTGATTCGGGAATTCCCCAGGCCCGGGGAGATCGATTGGAATAAGTTTAATAACCGCGAAGAGCTTAAGCTCGCCTCTACGCGCGAATCTCAGATGGGCGAGATGACGCGCCTCTTCCTGTATCAACTGAACTCATCGATCTTCATAGACTTCCTCGAAACCTTAACGGGCATAAAAGGACTGATCCCCGACCCGCATTTCTGGGGCGGGGGATTGCACCAGATCGAAAGAGGCGGGTATCTAAAAATACACGCGGATTTCAACAAACATGAGAGGTTGAACCTTGATCGCAGGCTGAACCTCCTGCTTTATTTGAACGAAGAATGGAAGGAAGAATACGGGGGGCATTTGGAGCTTTGGAACCGTGGAATGACCAGGAGCGTGCAAAGGATACTGCCGGTCTTTAACCGCTGTGTAATCTTCAGCACGACGGATTATTCGTACCACGGCCACCCTGACGTTTTAGAGTGCCCGGTCGGTGAAACGCGCAAGTCGCTGGCGTTATACTATTACAGCAACGGCAGACCTGCCGAAGAAGTGGCGGGCGATCACGGCACCCTATTCAGGAAACGTCCGAGCGAAAAAGTTGCCGGGCTGCCGTCTCGCATCAAGGCTAAGCTCGTTGGAAAAAAAGGGTAAATCGTGATGTCAAAGATCAAGGTGCTGCCTGATTCGTTAGCCAACCAGATTGCGGCGGGCGAGGTCGTCGAGCGCCCTTCATCGGTTGTCAAAGAGTTGCTCGAAAACGCGCTCGACGCGGGCGCGCGCAAGATAAGCGTAGAGGTCGAAGCGGGCGGAAAGCGGCTGATCAGCGTCGTAGACGACGGCGAAGGCATGACGCGCGACGACGCAATCACGGCCTTCGAGCGCCATGCCACGTCAAAGCTCCGCACGGCCGCCGACCTCGAATCGATCACCACGCTCGGCTTTCGCGGGGAGGCGCTGCCGTCAATCGCGTCAGTCTCGCGATTGTTTCTGCGGACAATGACCGTAATCGATTCGGAAGGGACGGAAGTTGAGTTTAACGGCGGGCGGCTTGTCGCCGTGCGTGACATAGCGTGGCCGGGCGGGACCGAAGTAGAGGTGAAAGATCTGTTCTTTAACATCCCCGCGCGGCGCAAGTTTCTGAAGAGCGACGCGACCGAGAGCTTCCACATCACAAATCTCGTTCAGCATTATGCGCTGGCGAACCCTGAAACGTCGTTCCTGCTAATCAACAATGGCCGCGAAGCCATCCGCGTGGAGGCGGCACGCTCGCTCAGAGAACGCGCCTATCAGGTGCTGGGAAGCTCGTTGCTGGGGAAACTGGTTGAAGTAGACAGCCAGTCCGACGGCCTGCGGCTCATAGGCTTTGTGTCGAACCCGCAGGAGCAACGGTCATCCCGCGACGCGCAATACCTGTTCGTCAATCACCGTTTCGTTCGCGACCAGCTTATCGGCCGCGCGCTCGTCGAAGCGTATCGCTCGATGATGCCGTCCGGGACTTATCCGGCTGCGATACTTTTTGTCGAGCTGCCGCCCACCGAAGTCGATGTCAACGTCCATCCGGCGAAGACCGAAGTTCGCTTTCTCAGAGAGGGGGCGATGCTGGCCTTTATCCGCGACTCAGTCGCCGACGCGCTCAGGGCGACGCAGCCTGTTACGCGCGTTCCGGGCACAGGCGCGTCATCACCTGAACGCGGCCCTGTCGACAGGCAGGCGGGCGACAGGCCTGCCAGTTATTCCAGGGATTTTTCTTCCGATAAACCTTCGAGGCCTGTACAAAATCCGCCGGCCCCGCAATACACGCCTACGCCGATTGAGCGCCCGCCCGCCACACCCGCTGAAGACAAGGAAGTTGAAGAGCCTGTCTATTCGACGATGGATCAGACCGCCGTGGCGGAAGAGCCGGTCGAGCACGCGGTATCGAACGGAGCTGTTTCGAATGAAACCTGGCTTGAGCAGCAGCAACTCGAAAAGCAGCCTCTTCCTGGGCTTGGGCATGGGATCAAACCGCTAGGGCAGATAAGAGACAGCTACATCGTGGCGACCGACGAAGAGGGCCTGTTGTTAGTCGACCAGCACGCGGCTCACGAGAGGGTGCTGTTTGAAGAGATTCGCGACGGGCGGCTGGCTCGCGATCAGCAGGTGCAGCAGCTTCTCATACCGGAGACGCTTGATCTGAGCCCGGCTGAAGCACAGGCGTTCGCGGTGGTCCGTGAAGAGCTTGAAAACCTTGGCGTAGAGACTATGGAGCTATCCGGCCGCACGATAGCGATAAAGACCGCTCCGGCGGGACTCGCCTCAGCCGACGTGATACAGCTCGTGCGCGAGGCGCTCAGCGTCGTAGAGCGGGAGCGTCGCGATTTCAACATCGAAAACGTCCGCGATCAGATGGCGGCGTCGCTTGCGTGCAAGGCCGCGATCAAGGTCAACATGCCTTTGACGGATGAAAAGATGCAATGGCTGATAGACGAGTTGATGAAGACCAATAACCCTATGACCTGTCCGCACGGACGGCCGAGCATCATGCGCATGCAGTTGCGCGACATCGAGCGTGGCTTCAAGCGCCCGGTCTAGGATACAGGTGTTCAGAGGTGCATTATGGCAAATGATCCCACGGAAAAGGCCATCCAACTCCATTACACAAGAGAGATTTTCTCCTACGCGTTCAGTCCGGATGGAAAGCGCGCACTCTCAGGTTCAGATGACAATAGCGTGCGAATCTGGGACCTGGAGACGGGCCGCTGCCTGCGCGCGCTTAAAGGTCACACCGGTAGTGCTTGGGGCGTGGCGTGGAGCGGCGACCAGCGCCTCGCCCTCTCGGGTTCCTGGGACAAGACAGTGCGAGTGTGGGACGTGGAGACGGGCCGCTGCCTGCGCGTGCTTGAAGGTCACACAATTAATGTCTTAAGCGTGACGTTGGGCAGCGACCAGCGCCTCGTCCTCTCGGGTTCAGAAGACAATACGGCGCGAATCTGGGATGTGGAGACGGGCCGCTGCCTGCGCGTGCTTGAAGGTCACACCAGCACTGTCTGGAGTGTGGCGTGGAGCGGCGACCAGCGTCTCATCCTCTCAGGTGCCAGTGACAATACCGTGCGAATCTGGGATGTGGAGACGGGCCGCTGCCTGCGCGTGCTTGAAGGTCACACCTATGGCGTCCGGAGCGTGACGTTGGGCAGCGACCAGCGTCTCGCCCTCTCAGGTTCAGATGACAATACCGTGCGAGTGTGGGACGTGGAGACGGGCCGCTGCCTGCGCGTGCTTGAAGGTCACACCGGCGCTGTCTGGAGTGTGGCGTGGGGTAGCGATCAACTCCGCGCCTTCTCCGGCGACTCCACAGGCGGCATCCGGGTGTGGGACCTCTCGGAATTTGCTTTCGAGGCGCGAACGGTAGGGGCCTCCTTGCCGGTAAATCCGCCCGCGCCGGAACAAGTCCAATACGCGAATGCCAAAGTCCTCCTCGTCGGCGACACAGGCGTGGGCAAGAGCGGCCTTGCTGAACGATTGGTTCACAAGCGTTTCGTGCCCACAATTTCCTCGAATGCTCGCAAGGCTTATGTGCTCGAAAGCGAAGTCGTCAAGGAGCCGAGCGGTGTTTCACTTCATCAGGAGACGGTCCTATGGGACCTCGCCGGCCAACCTGCCTACCGATTAGTTCACCAGTTGAGCATGGAAGATGCCGCGATTGCATGTGTCCTCTTCGATTGCCGCAACGAAACCAATCCCTTTGAAGGCGCGGCCTACTGGTCGCAGGCGCTCGACCAGGCACGCAGGAACACGAAATTAAAGAAGTTTCTCGTCGCCGCGCGTATTGATGTGGGAGGTCTCCCGGCGGGTGAGGAGCGGATCAAAGCCTTTGCCAGCGAAAATGGCCTGGAGCAGTTCATTCCGACAAGCGCCTACACTGGCGAAGGTTGTGAGAAGTTGCTGGAAGCAGTTCGTCAAGCGATTCCCTGGAATGAAATGCCAAAGGTGACCACAACCACTACGCTGGCGGCCATGCGCGAATACGTGGCGCGATTGAAAGATGAAAGATCCGGCTCGGAGGGGAAGGATAAACAGGTGATCTCTCCTACCAAGATGCTTACCATCGCGGCTCTCCACGAGGGTTTCGTCTCTTACTTTGGAGAAGAGGTTGCACTGGATGAATTCATCAAGCACCTCGAACGGCTCGAAGCCACGGACGCTGTTGATCTGCTGGTCTTCCGCACAACAGGAGCGGAGCCGCACTCGGAAGACATGGTGTTGCTCGACCCAACGCGAGTCGATGCGTATGCTAGCGCGCTGCTGGTGGCCGCGAAAGATGAACCCGACGGGCCGGGCCATTTGCTTGAGTCGCGTGTGCGCAAGGGCGATTTCAAGCTCGAACAGGGGGAGCGGATCGCTGACCCCGATTGCGAACGCCACTTGCTCTGGTATGTGATGGAGAGTCTGCTCGCGCGTGATTTGGCCCTGCGCGAGCAGATCAAGGGGGAGGATTACATAGTGTTTCCCTCACAATGCACGGCGGAGTTACGGTTTCCAGGCGCGGCGGCTTTCGGCGTGGCGTTCGGCTTTGCTGGTCCTGTGCGGAGTATTTATGCCACGCTCATTGCACAACTAGCGCACTACGAGGGATTCAAGAAGCGTGAGTTCTTTCTAGACGCCGCGACCTACCGCCCCGAAGCGGGCGGACTCTGTTTCGTCCGCTTGCGCGACCTGGGACATGGCAAAGGCGAGATGGAAGTGTCATTCGATAAAGAAATACCGCCCTCCGTGCGACAGGGATTCATCGAATTCGTCGGCAAGCATCTGGAGGCCAAGAGCACCCTCGGCAGCGTCACTAAACGTTATGCCTATTACTGCGCAGCCTGCCAGGACCCTTTCGAGGATCGGGTGGTCAAGGCACGGCTGGATGCGCGGAGGAAGACTTTATTGTGTCCCATTTGTGAGAAGAAGACTCCGCTCGTCAATCTGCTGGCTGCGCCGACGGGGGCGTCTGAATCCGTAGCAGCACAGATTGCTATTGATGCCAGGGCTGGCCGCCAACGTATCACGGCTAAATTAGTTATCAAAGCGAAAGAATCCGAGGGGAAATTCGACGTATTCCTGAGCCACAATTCGAGGGACAAGGCGGCGGTAGAGAAGATCGCAAAGCGATTGCTTGCGGTGGGAATCCGTTCCTGGTTAGACAAGTGGCATCTCTCGCCGGGCGATACGATCTCGGATACTCTGGAGCGGGCCATCAAGACGATACCGTGCGCTGCG
Organism: Blastocatellia bacterium; assembly: GCA_036277095.1. Lineage (GTDB taxonomy): Bacteria > Acidobacteriota > Blastocatellia > UBA7656 > UBA7656 > DASUNP01. The sequence goes on along the minus strand of DASUNP010000099.1, from coordinate 70,020 downwards.
TTATGCTTCGGACCAGCCGACATCGGCAAATGGCACATCATAGAGATCAGAGCCTATGTGGAGAAATGGGCGAGTGGAAATGCGCGAATGATACCGATCATCCTACCCGGCGTCGAGGAAGCGCCTGAATTGCCGCTCTTTGTCCGCCAGACGTTGTGGGTTGATATGCGCAATTGGGAGAAGAATGAGGACGACGCCTTTTATCGTTTAGTCTGCGGAATCTTAGGGAAAGCCCCGGGTGATTCTCCGATGAAGAGGTTTGGAGTTCGCGACGTTGCCGGATGGCAGACAAAGGGCTATTAGCCTTAAGCGAATTGTGATGAGTCTGCGCTGCTGGTGCGTGTTCTAGTTTAGAGGCGGGGACATCCCGCCTCTAAACTAAGTGCGTTTTAGCTAAGCCTGTTTCGCCCAGCTCATCCCCTCGGATTGCAGGTATTTCTTCACATTCGCTGCTTTTTCGTACGCCTCTTTTTCAAACGGTATCGCCCTGTAGGCTTCGTCGTCGCACAAACGCTTTCTTTTGTTCTTGAAGAAATATCTCAGGTACTTCACACGAAACCTGACCTTGCCATATTGGCTGTATTGCAGTGTGTGAGCGATCTCGTGGGCTATTCTGCCAACGCCGTTTACCGAGTTTGGGTCGTACTGGCCCGGCGCGAAATATATCTTATTGCCTGACGTGTATGCCGCAGGCGTGATCTTGGCAAACTTCCTCACGTACCAGGGGATGGAGAGATGGATTACTATCCCGCTCAGGTCCTGATCTGGAAAGTGAGGAGTAAGAACGGCCTTTAAATTGTCTGGCAGGGGAAATGATTTGCGTGAGGTAAACATCTCGTCTCTCCTGTTGATACATTCTCTGCTCTGCATCATAAATAGACGGAATCCTACTGTCTATCGATGCAAAATTCCCCTCCCGCTTGTTAGATCGGGACGGCTTCAATTATGCTCACCGGCGATTCGGTCGGAATCACCTTCGTCAGCTTGAACCCGCCGGCCTCAAGCAACTGCCTGTACTCTTCTTCGGTCCGCTCGCGCCCGCCCGTCATCACGAGCATGTTCAAGTCTATGAACTTGCTGAAGTGAGGCTCATTACCGGCTGGGACCACTGCCTCTACGAGCAAGAGCTTGCCCCCTTCGGCCATCGCGCGGCGGATGTTCTTGAAGATAGCTATCGAACGCTCGTCGTCCCAATCGTGTATGATCCACTTCATTATGTACGCGTCCGCGCCTTCCGGGACCGATTTGAAAAAATCGCCCGCGACCACTTCGCAACGGTCGGAAAGACCCTCCGCCTCGATCCTATTTCTCGCGCCTTCGGCCACGTCGGGCAGGTCGAACAGGACACCTTTCATTTCTGGATTTGCTTTCAAGATGGAGGCTAGAAGGCTGCCATGGCCGCCCGCGATGTCGACGAGCTTGCGTATCGTCGACGCGTCATAACTCGCAAGAACCGCGTCTTTGACCGCCAGCGACACGTTTGTCATCGCATCATCAAAGGTCCTGGCGTTTTCAGGATTCTTGGCAAAGAACTCCCATATCGGCATCCCAAAATGTTTATCAAACGCGATCCCGCCCGTCTTCACGCTGTAGAGCAATTCGCCCCACGCCGGGTAATGCTCCTCGCCAAGCTCGACGGTCGCAAAAGCGCGCAGCGAGCCGGGCGCGTCGGTTCTCAAAGTTTCGCTCAAAGGGGTTAACCCGAACCTCTGGTCTGCGTCCACTGTGAGCACGCCCACACTCGAAAGCGCCCTGAAGACCCTGTAGATCGCCCCGGCATTGGCATTGGTTGCGGCAGCTATTTCGTCAGCCGTCTTCGGCCCGCCTGCTAGATGGTCGGCAATGCCGAGCTTGGCGATAATGTAGATGGCCCGCGAAATCCAGAAGCCCGAGATCATCTGAAGCATTGCGACTTGCGGGGTAACTTCTGGTTGCGAATCTAGCTGTGATTGACTCATGTTTTTCACCTTTCTTATGAATTATAAAAACATTGATTACTTGCGACGCTGCCGCGTGTTCTGATTGAACTGCGGAACTTTAGCGCCCGCGCCGAGCGAAGCAACGGCTGTCCGCGCGTCTTTAAGGATTCGCACACGGACGTTTGTTCGCAACCGCTCGCTGCGGCCAACCGTGAAGTGCTCGACCAACAGCATGGTTCGGTGCCAGCTCGACTCCAATTCGTCCGCAATGCGCGAGATTTGTGTGATGTCGTAAGGGACCGCTATCACATCGCATCCGATTCGCGCGAAGACCGAAAGATAGCGCGCCGTCGCCAGGTCTGGGCACAGCAGGCGCCGGTTAGCGATCTTTAACTCGATGCCGAGCAGCGTGTGGAGTATCTCTACGCGGGCGCTCTTTGCGGGCGCGCGAAGCTCATATTGCCGCGTGCGCTGAACGAGCACTCGGTCGCGGTAAATCGCTTCAAGCGATTGATCTCCGATCTGCCTTTTTATCTCGGCGGCAATGTCGTCGGTCTTGACCGTCCGGGCAGATCTCGATACGCGCTCAGTTAGCGATTCAACTTTTTCCGTTGCAGGCTTCATTGTGAATATGAAAATGCTATAGAGGCGCGGAGCAAAGGCCAGCGTCGACGCCATCATTTCCTGGCGGCTGTGATATGGTCGCGCGCGCGCTCAAGCGCCCCCAGCACGCTTCCAGGCAATATCCCTAAATAGAAAGTACCCAGGATCGCCAGCACCAGCGCCGCCATCAGCGAGCGCGAAACCGCAGGCCGCTTGAAACCTACCGCCGGCTCTGAGAAATACATTACGACGATCACGCGCAAATAGTAGTACCACGATATCGCGCTGTTTATCACGGCTATGACGACCAGGACGTGGAAAGAACTGAAGCCGAACATCTGGGGGCCGCCCGCCGCCCCGGCGGCCCACGCGGACTTGAAGACGAGCAGCTTCGCCATAAACCCTGCGGTGAGCGGGATGCCCGCGAGGCTCAAAAGAAAGAGCGAAAGCGCCGTAGAGAGCCCGAGCGATTGAAAGCCTATCCCAGCGTAATCGGCAATCTCCGTCCGCTTGTCGCCGCGCCGCGCGATCACTTCGATGACCGCAAACGCGCCGATGTTGATGACGACGTAGCTTAAAAGGTAAAACGCGACCGACCGCCAGTCGCCCGCCGCAAGCCCTACGACCGCGTACCCGGCGTGCGCGATCGAAGAGTAAGCCAGCATCCGCTTGATGTTGCTCTGAACTATCGCAACAAGGTTGCCTATCGTCATGGTCAAGATTGCCATGACGATGAGCGCGTTCGTCCACGCGCCCTGCAATTCTGGAAGCAGGCTCTTGCTCGCCACCGCGACTACTGGCGTTGCCGCGAACGTGAAGATGAAGACCCGCGCGAACGAAGCGAACGCCGCTGCCTTCGACCCCGTCGATAAGAACGCCGTCACGGGCGTGGGCGCTCCCTCGTAAACGTCCGGCGACCAGATGTGGAAGGGCGCCGTCGCCACTTTGAAGCCGAAGCCGACTATCATCATTGCCGCGCCCGCGAACAGCATCTCTTGAGAGAATATGTATTCACGGCTTTGCGCGAGCCTCTCGGCAATTGCTTGCAGGTTCGTAGTCGGCGGGGCCTTTGTGATCGGGTCGTAGCTCGCGCCGTAAACGAGCGCCATCCCGTAAAGCAGGAACGCCGTAGAGAACGACCCCAATATAAAATATTTGACCGCAGATTCATTCGACCGTATGTCGCGCCTGCGATACCCGCACAGCACGTAGGTGGAGATCGAAGTGATCTCAAGCCCGAGAAAGATCATCACAAGATCGTTGGCCGCCGCCATAAAGAGCATGCCCGTAGTGGCGAACATCAGCAGCGAGAAGTATTCGCCCGTGGGCAATGCCTCATCTTCGACCCAGCGCAGCGATATCAAGACTGTAAGGAATGTGACGATCAGAAATATCAGCGAGAAGAAGAGGCGAAAATCGTCCGTTATCACCATCCCGCCGAATGAAGTCTCCGCGTTTCTCCCCCACAGGCTTATTACGGCCGCAGCCGCCCCGGCGAGGCCGACCAGCGACAGCGCGCCCGCAACTTTGCGCTCAATACGCCGCGAGATCGCGTCTATGAGCATAATTATTATGGCGACCGTCGAGGTGATGGCCTCCGGCAGAATCGCGTGGTATTCGATGTCTATCTGGTTGACTTGCATCTAGCGTTCTACGGCCTCTATCTCTTTTTCGGCTGCCCCCTCTGCGGCAGTCACTACTTCGGTCGGGTTGACGCGCTGGCGTATAGCCGTGACAGTAGCGTTGGTTCGGGAAAGAAAGAGCGACGGGTAGATGCCCATCACAAAGATCAGAACGATCATAGGGGCAAGCGCCAGCCGCTCGCGCGCGTTCAAATCCGAGAGCTTAAGATTCTCTTTGTTACCGACTTCGCCGAATATGACTCGCTGGTACATCCAGAGCATGTAGACTGCCGACAAGATCATGCCTATTGCCGCAAGCGCCGTGAATAGCTTTGCATACGGCAGCGCCGTCGAAGTGAACGTCCCCACGAGAATCAAGAATTCGCCTACGAACCCGTTCAACAGCGGCAGCGCGATTGACGAGAGCGTGACTATCAAAAAGAGTGTCGAATAGACGGGCATGACGTTAGCCAGTCCGCCGAACTCTGCGATGAGCCGCGTGTGCCGCCTGTCATAAATCATGCCAACGATCATAAACAGCGCGCCTGTAGAGATGCCGTGGTTGAGCATTTGATAAAGCGCGCCCTGCATGCCTTCGTCGGTGAAAGAGAAAATCCCCAACACCACGAACCCAAGGTGACTGACCGAAGAATACGCGACTAGCTTCTTCAGATCGGGCTGCACCATCGCGACCAGCGCGCCATAGATTATGCCGATGACGGCGAGCGCCGAGATCAGCGTCGCGTAGTGGCGCGAGGCTTCCGGGAATAGCGGCAGGTTGAAGCGCATCAACCCGTACGTGCCCATCTTCAGCAACACGCCCGCAAGTATCACGCTGCCGGCCGTCGGCGCTTCGACGTGCGCGTCGGGCAGCCAGGTGTGGAAAGGGAAGAGCGGGACTTTTATCAAGAATGCGAGAGCGAACGCCCAGAAGAGCCATCGCTGGTCCGACGCAGACAGAAACGAAGAGGTCTGCATGTCCGCAGTGATCTGCGCTATGTCGAACGTGTAGACGCCTGTCGCTGTCCCGTGCATGTAGTAAAGCGCGATGATCCCGGCGAGCATCAGAAGCGACCCGACCACTGTGTAGATTACGAACTTGACCGCCGCGTAGACGCGCCGCTCGCCGCCCCATACGCCAATCAGGAAGTACATTGGCACGAGCATCACTTCCCAGTAGAGGTAGAACACGAACATATCCATCGCGACGAAAACGCCGATCATGCCGGTTTCGAGCGCGAGCATTGAGATCAAGAACTCGCGCAGGCGATGATGGATCGAGTTCCAGGATGAGATCAAAGCTACGGGGACGAGAAAGGTTGTCAGCACGACCAGCCAGAGGCTGAGCCCGTCGACGGCGACGTGGTAATTCACCCCCAGGTTGAAGGCAGTGATCCAGGGAACGTTCGTCTCGAATTGAGGGCCAGCCGACGCTTTGAAACCTATCGGCAGGGCGAGCGAGATCGCGAAGGTCGCGAGAGAAAAGAGAAGGGCCGTCCACTTGAGCGCGTTTTCGTTTGGTCGGTCGCCCCTCCCGATCACGATCAGAAGGATTGCGCCAACAAGTGGCAGCAGCGTGATTATCGTTAGCAGATATTCCGTCATATTGAAATCGTCGAAAGCTACCTGATGACGAAGTAAGCTATTATCAGCAGCGCGCCCAGCACGACTACCGCCACGTAGCTCCGCGCGAAACCGGATTGCAAGTGACGCATAGCGTTGCCGAGGCGACTGGCGACGCGTCCCGCCGCGTTCACGGCTCCATCAATTATGCGCACGTCGATGAACTTCCAGAGAAGGCGTGTAGAGCCGACCTTGACAGGCTCCACGATGGCCGCGTCGTAGGCTTCATCGACGTAGTATTTCTCTTCAAGCAATCGCGGCGGCTCCCACAGTGGGTTCCGTCTGAACCAGACCCACCCGATCGCAATCCCCGCGATCGCAATGAGCGATGAGACGATTGTTAATATAATCTCCGTGGTGTGATCGCCGTGCGCGGCTGGCGGCACCTCCGTCTCTCCTAACGCGCTTATGGGCGCAAAGCCCGTCCAGGGGTGAGCGATTGATTTATCTAACAGGTGCTCGAAATAATTCGGAATCGCCCCACCGGAAAGCCCTTCGGGCACTCCGAGGTAGCCTGCGAGGACTGCGCCGATTGCGAGCACTGCGAGGGGTAGCACCATCGAGCGCGGAGATTCGTGCGGAGGCCCGGCGTGATGCGCGTGCTCATCATCGTGCGAATGATGCGCAGCGTCGTCTCCCTGCTCTGTGAATCTCTCTTTGCCATAAAAGGTCAGCACCATCAGCCGCGTCATGTAGATTGCAGTCAGGAGCGCAGTTATCGCCCCGACGAACCAGAGCACTTTGCCCCACGGTTCGGGCAGGACAGAGGTTGTGAAGGTTCGATAGAGAATATCGTCTTTGCTGAAGAAGCCTGACAAAAAAGGCACGCCTGAGATTGCGAGCCACCCGAAAAACATCGTCCAGAAAGTCGCGGGCATATATTTTTTCAGCCCGCCCATTCGTCTCATGTCTTGTTCGTGGTGCAGTCCTACTATCACAGAGCCTGCGCCTAAAAAGAGAAGCGCTTTGAAGAAGGCGTGGGTGAAGACGTGAAAGATGCCCGCCGTAAACGCTCCGACCCCGCAGGCCAGAAACATGTAGCCGAGCTGCGATATCGTCGAGTAGGCGAGGACTTTCTTGATGTCCCATTGCGCCAGCCCGATTGTTGCCGCGAACAGCGCGGTCGCCGCGCCTACGATGGCGATGATCATCAATGCGGTCGGCGATTTTACATAAATCGAGCTCGCGCGCGAAACCATGTAAACGCCCGCCGTCACCATCGTCGCGGCATGTATGAGCGCGCTCACAGGCGTGGGGCCCGCCATAGCGTCGGGCAGCCACACGAAGAGCGGTATCTGCGCGCTCTTGCCCGTCGCGCCTATGAACATCAAGACGGCAATCGTCGTAAGCCCGCCCGCGAAGATCGCCGACATCGTAAGTGGATCGGGCGGCAGAATTCTGCTTGCCCAGTCTAACGCGCCCGCCCCGTGCACGGGATTGTCGAAGTAGAAGATCGTTTTCGCGTGGTAGAACAAGAGCAACATCCCGAGCGCAAAACCGAAATCACCGATGCGATTAACGACAAATGCTTTCTTGGCCGCGTTGCTGGCGTAGCCGCGCTTGAAGTAGTAGCCGATCAATAGGTACGAGCAAAGCCCGACGCCTTCCCACCCGACAAACATCAAGAGGAAGTTGTCGGCCAGCACCAGCGTCAGCATCGAAAACATGAAGAGGTTCAGGTAGGCGAAAAACCTCCAGTACCCAGTGTCGCCGCGCATGTAGCCCGTCGCGAAGACGTGAATCCAGAAGGCCACGAAGGTTATGAAGAGTATGTAGATGCCCGACAGCGAATCGAGGACGAAGGCGAAGTCCGCGCGGAACGAGCCGACACTGATCCACGTGAAGAGGTATTCATGAATCTTCTCGCCCGCTTCGAGCGCGTGCAGGTGATGGAAGAAGAGATAAAACGACAGGACAGCCGAAACTGCTACGGTCGAGCAGGCGATGAGCCCGATCGCGCGCTCGCCCATGCGCTTGCCGAACAACCCGAGGATTATTGCCCCTGCGAGCGGCGCGAGAATGATGGCAGCTAACATATCTTTAGTCCTGAGTGCTGAGTGCTGAGTAATTGTTTTCACTCAGCACTCAGCACTTCTCATAGTTTCAGCGCGTCGACCTCATCTACGTTGAGCGATTCGCGGCTTCGGAAAATTGAAATGATGATTGCCAGCCCGACAGCCGCTTCAGCGGCGGCTACGGTCATTACTATGAAGACGAATAACTGCCCGCCCAAATCCCCGAAGTAACTCGAAATCGCTACCAGCGTCAGATTGACCGCGTTCAACATCAACTCTATGCACAGAAATATCGAGATCGCATTTCGTTTTATGAATACCCCGATTGCCCCTATGGTAAACAACAGGGCCGAAAGCCCCAAGAACCAGGATAAAGGAATCATCACATTCTCCCACTCGGCTGAGACTCGATCTCGTCAATCGCCTTCGCGACGTGCCAGGACCATCGCGCCGACGACGGCCATCAAGATCAAGATGGACGTTACTTCGAAAGGCAGCAGGTAATCCGTAAACAGCTTACGGCCTATGCTCAGGGTCGTGCCCGCGTCGCGGTTCGCGCCTTCGAGCTGCGGCATCATTTGGACCGGCACGCGCCAGACTATGTAAAAGGCTTCGGCCAGCATAAGCCCTGCGAACGGGATCGCGAGGTAGCGCAAGCCCCTCTGCTTATCGATCTGAGGCTGGTCCTTAGGTGTGTTCAAGAGCATTATGACGAAGACGAACAGGACCATGATCGCCCCCGCGTAAACGACTATCTGCATGGCGGCGATGAACTGCGCGCGCAGCATCACGTAAAGCGCCGATAGCGCGGCCAGCGTGCCTATCAGCGAGAGCGCGCCGTAGAGCGGGTTGCGCTGGATCAGTATGTTCAGCGCGCTGGCGACCGCGACGACGGCGAAGATGATGAACAGGGCCTTTTCCATACTCGCTTATCTCGGACTGCCCAAGAACACGTCGGGCCATAACAGCACCAGCGTGGCCGTGAAGACCACGTTAAGGATCGCGACCGGCAGTAAGAACTTCCAGCCGAATCGCATCAACTGGTCGTAACGGAAGCGCGGCAGCGTGAACCGAATCCACATGAAGATGAAAATGAATATAAAGACTTTGATTATGAAATAAACGAGGCCCAACACCGGGTAGGTCGCGGCTCCGGGGCCGCTCCACCCGCCGAAGTAGAGCGTCGTCGCGATTGAAGTCACCGTTATCAGGTGAAAATACTCCGACATGAAAAACATCGCGAACTTCAACGAGGAGTATTCCGTGAAATAACCGGCGACAAGCTCGGCCTCGGCTTCGGGCAGATCGAAAGGCACGCGGTTGGTCTCTGCCAGCGCCGATATGAAAAAGATTATGAAGCCGATTGGTTGCAGGAATATGTTCCACCTGGGAAGAAACCCCATCCAGGTATGCTGTCGCTCGACTATCTGGACCAGGTCGAGCGAGCCTGAAATCAACAAAACGCCGACTATCGAGATGCCCAGCGACAGCTCGTAGCTTATCATCTGCGCGCTCGCCCTCAGCCCGCCCAGCAGCGAGTACTTGTTATTTGAAGACCAGCCCGCGAGCACAACCCCGTAAACGCCTACCGAGCCAATCGCCAAAACATATAACAACGCTATATCGATCCTTGTCACGTAGAGCGGCCTGGGCTTGCCGAAGATCGTTATCTCTGTGCCGTAAGGGATGACTATGAAACTCATCAGCGCGGGGATGATAGCGATTGCGGGGGCGGCGATGTAGAGCCACTTGCTGGCCTTGAGCGGTATTATATCTTCCTTGAAGATGAACTTCAGCCCGTCGGCGGCCGGCTGTAGAAGCCCGAACCAGCCTACGCGGTTCGGCCCGACGCGTAACTGTATCCAGCTTGCCACCCTTCGCTCGATATAACTCAAATAGGCGACTGTGGTGAGAAGTATGAAGAAGAGGAGCCCAATTTTGATCAGCCACTCTACCAGCAGGTCTGTCATAGTTTGAGATGTGCTCTAGTCTGGATAATCGTCCACTCTAACGATTCCACTCAAGTATGCCTTTTCGCCAAACGTAGATCAGGCCGACCATCAGTATCACCATGAAGATCATCATCTCGCCGTAAAATACAAACTTGAGGTGGCTCCACGCCGGGTCGGTCAACACGTTGGGGAAGGCTACGGCCCACGGTATCAAGAAGACTGCTTCGATGTCGAAGAGCAGAAAGACCATCGCCACCATGTAAAACTTTACCGACTGGCGCGCGCGCGCGTCGCCGACAGGCTCAACCCCGCTTTCGTAAGGCATGAGCTTTTCGCGCGTGGGCCGGTTGCGGCCCGCGAGCCTCGACATCGTAATCATGATTGCGGCAAAGCCGACTGCTATGATGAATATGAGCAGGATCGGAAAGTAATTGACGACCCCGGACGAATCCATTTTGCAAGGTCTCCAAGTAAATGCGGCGGCCATCCACGGATAAGAAATGCGCGCCGATCAAGACAAGGCATCTTATCCCCTGGCGAAAACGAGTGTCAAGCAAGCAATGTGAAGCGGTTTCCTGTAGGAGTCTTCTGAAATCGGATTGAGTAACGTCAGGTCCGGACTTAGCTCAAATACTTTTAGGGACGCGGCTGCTGGACGTAGCGGCCGGGGTCTACGGGCTGATCGTTTTCGCGTATCTCGTAATGTACGTGCGTGCCTGTCGAGCGGCCCGTGCTGCCCGCGTGCCCGATCTGGTCGCCCCGCTTTACGCGCTGACCCGTCTCGACTGTGATTCTCGAAAGGTGGCCGTAGCGCGTCGTGATCCCGTTGCTGTGATAAACGACTACGAGATTGCCGTAACCCGCGTGAGGCGCGGCCCATATGACCAGTCCGTCCGCTGTGGTGCTTACGGGAGTGCCGAAATCGACCGCGATATCGAGCCCTTCGTGGACCTCGCGCCCCTCTCCGCTGAACGGGTTGCGGCGGAGCCCGAAGCCGTCCGTCACGTACCCGTTTACGGGAAACCCGTCGGGGATCGATGCCAATCTGAGCATGTCTGCGCGCAGCCGGTCGCCGATCTGCCTGACATCGCGCTCAAGCTGGTCCGCTGCTTTATCTAAAGCGGCGACGGTTTCGGGCCCGCCCGTGCCTACTTGCTGGTCCACGTCGGCAGGACTTTCCATGCTCGCCTGGCGTGCGAGCTCGTTCGACATGTCTTCGATGTAGGATATCTGGCCTTTCAGCTTTGCGTATGAGTTCTGATAAACGTCGTTCTCTTTCTTGAGGCTCTCGTTTTCGGCTTTCACAGAGAGGTATTTCAAATTAAGCGCCTCGTGGCCTGTAAGCCGGACAACGCCATAGCCCATCAACAGAACGCCCGCGCAGAGGATCGCGCCGACAGTGTAAATAACATTTTTATGAATGCTGATTCGTCTTGCTTTAGAAGTGGTTCCTGGAGTGATTATAAAGCTATAGTAGTTCTTGTCTTTCGACATTAAGCATCTCCTTTGCTCTGTTGCCAGAGTTTCGGGATGTTGCCAATGTCCAACAGCAACACCCTGACCGTCATGATCCCGGTTACAGCTTGTTCGTGAAGGGGCTACTATTTCGCTCAAACAGGACGGCAGGCTATCACAAAGGAGAATCTAATGGCAATAGTTCGCGAGGAGGCGAGAGACGATCTTAAGAATTTTGCAATAACTGGTACAGGGATCGGGGGTCAGGATTTGAAATCTCAGATGGCCTGACCCCTGATCCCTGGCCCCCGATCCCCGCTTATGTTTGCGCGGCGCGGCGCGGGGCTATCATCTTGTAGACGATCCAGACGATCAGCAAGAAGACGCCGATGATCACCGCCATCAAGACCAGCTTCAACAAAAAGCTGACCACGCCTACTATGAGGGCGAGCAGTTTAACGGCGATGGTGAATGCTATTATTGAAAGCACCGTGCCGAAAACGAATCTGATTAATCCCATAACTAAACTCCTTTTTCTGGAATTGAGTAATTAAGAATTAGCCGGATGGCAATTCTTAATTCTCATTTCTCAATTCGAGACTATTGGCGGGCGCGCTCGACCGAAGGGGTGCCCGCCTGAATGGTTATATTCTTGTAAGTAGTCTTCAGCTTGATTTCCGGGCCGTCGAGTCCGCGCATCGTGACCAGCCCATCGCGCGCTTTGACGGGCAGCTCGTTAAAGCCCACAGGTCTTACATGGCCGCCCTGGCTCGACGCGTCGAGCTTGAACTGGCTCGATTGCGGAAGCACGAGCTTGATTTCGCCGTGGAGGTTATCGACCTCGATGTCTGCGACGGGTTCTTCGCTCGCGATCAGCGTTACGTCCCGGTAACTGGTCTCCACGTCTACGCTCTCAAAAAAGTTCTTGAGGACTACTTCTCCATGCGATGTTTTGACCTCGACGGGGCCGCGCAATTCTTCGCCGCTGACGGAGCTGCGCTCCGAGTCAATTTTAAGCTCGCCCGCGATCGAGCGAATCTCAATCGCCTGCTGCGAAGAGTATATGCTCAAATTCCCTGTGATGCCCTTAGCCCGAACGCTCGAATGCGGCGCGTTAATAATAACATCGACCGCATTAATAACATCGACGCTGGCATGTTCTGTCTTAAGCTCGGCGTCGCTTTGCAGGTCTTGAGCTTTTATGCGGCTGAAGGGCGCGTTGACTTTAACCTGACCTGATAAATCGCGAATCTCGACCGCGCCGTTGCTCGCGGCGACTTCGACGCTCCCGCTCACGTCGCTCACCTTGGCGGACTTCGCGCCGGTGATCCGGACATTGCCCGCGATGCTCGACAGGGCGACATCCGAGTAGGTCAGGTTACAGTTCACATCGCCCGTGATCCGGTTCAAATTTATCTCATTCTGAGCATAATTGGCCGTCACCGCGAGCTTGCCGTCTATCCCGCTTGCCGACACGCCGCCGTAGCTGTTCGTCACTGAGAGCGCGACCCTCGAAGGGACTTCAAGCTGGATATTGGTGGTGAACTGCTGGTCGATCTGATCGCGGTTCGTAGTGATCGTCAGTCCGTCTGATGTCTGTGTGACGACCAGCTTGATCTGCTCGGCGATGTTTCTGGCTTCCTCTTGGCTCCAGGCGCGCACGCCCTGCGTCAACGTTGCGCGAATGGCCTGCGCGTTGCCCGTCACTTTCACATCGCCATAGCCATTGTTGACTATAACCTTCATGCCGGGCACGAACGTGGGCGACGAGTACACGGGATCAGTAAAATTATAAGTTTCACCTATGACGGAATCCCTCAGCCCGCCCAGAATCCCTGAGAGCTTCAGCGCAGATAAGAAGGATGGGTTAGAGCTTGCTATGCGGTTAGAGACGACGCCCGTGACGACTATCAGAGTGATTATCACGAGCCGCCAGGGGGTGAACAGCCTCGGCGGCGCGCCGTCGGCCGGGCGGTGCGTGTAGTATCTCACAAGCTCGACGGCCGCAAATACCATCAGCAACAGCAGCCAGTAGCGGCCATAGGTCGAAAGCACGTTCACGCTCGAAGTAAAACGGTGAGCAAGGAACAAGACGCCAATTATGATCAGCAGCATTCCGCCAACGGGTGAACGCGGCTTGCGCTCTACGGCAAAGCCCATGACGCGAACGACGCCCGCGCATATCAAAAAGATGGGCCAGAGGCGCATAAGCCATTCGGTCACGCCTGCCCCGGCGGGAACAAAGACGAAGATGAGGCCTACCGCCAAAAGCAGCAGTCCTATCATCAACGTGGCTTTCCTGTTCTTTGACGCCGAAGACAATTCTTAGACTACCTCTGGTTCCCGGACCTCCAGGCCTGCTGGCCCGCGCGGGTGGCCTCGTCCGTGAGCGAGCCCGAGATCAGCGAGAACGGCCTGTTGGAATAATCCGGCGCTTGATCTTCAATGCGCGAGCGCTTGAAATATCTCGTAAGCAGATAACCGCCAAAGATAATCAACACGACCGGAAGCACACGGCCCATTGAAAGATAAATACCCAGGGGCCGCAAAAAAATCTGCAAGACCATCAGCAGCCCTGTCACTATAAACACGCCCCCGATCAGCGGCGCCCGCCCCGCAAGCGCACGCTTGAATCGCGCTTCGTCGGCCGCAGGGCTTTCACCCTGTGCGATCAATCGCGCGGTCCTGTACGCATCGATTATAGAGTATACGTAGAAGGCTACTCCAGCCATGCCGAACAGGGCCTCGAAGATATTCAGGTCTGAGAGCTGAAAAAGCCCGATTATGGTGACGAAGTGTACGACCGCCTTCACGTTCTGACGGTTATAGACTGCGCCCATTCCCGGCAGCAACGCGCACAGCGCGGCGAGCCTCGCTTTGCCCTTCGATTGGTTAGCTTGATATTGAGTGTTATTCTGGCGCGACAGGTTCTCAACACCCATCACTATGCAGTCCTGGCAGTAGGGATACCCCTTGATCCTGTGATCGCAGGCGGCGCACAGCCTCCGCGCGCAACTGATGCACTGGACCCTCGCCTGATTCCTCGGATGGTATGAACAATACATGATAGATTGCCTCGTGTGATTACTCTTCACAGTTTACAACGTATTCTGTCCGCCGTTGGTTCTGGCAAATACTTCTAGTGCTGAGTGCTGAGTCCTGAGTCCTGGGAAAAAAGCAGACTGTTCCTGATTCCACACTCAGGACTCAGCACTCAGCACTCAGGTCTTAGAATCAGTTTTTCTCGATTGATTCCGGCGCTCTCTGAGAGTTAGGGTTTTGATCTCGTTCGCGGTTGTCGCTCGGGCCAATAGATTCATTCTCGCCGCCTATGGTATCCCATATTTCGCCGAGGCCCGAGCCGACCTTTTGAATGCCGGCGACGACTTCATCCTTCTGCGCGTAAATGTCAAAGCCCTGGCTGTAAAGCTCAGCGGCCTTCACGTGGGCCTGGCGGTAAATCCCCGCCACGGTCCTGTCATCCGAAAAACCGAGCAGCAAAACCGCGAAAGTCGAGAACGCGAGCGCCGACGCCGTGGCAAAGCTCCACCTGGCCCCGCCCGTGGCGCGCGGCATCAAACGACAGGTCAGCGAGCGGGCCTGCTCGGCGAAGGTTGCGAGCAGACTCGGGCGGCGCTCCGGCATTATTGCAAGCAACCGTGCGGGCAGGCCTTCAGGGATTTCGTACTCTTCGTAAGTATGCACGGAGTGGCAGGCCGCTACGGCATAGACGACGCCCGTTAAGAGCTTAGAGCAGGTCTTACACTCGGCCTCGTGCTCTTCAAACCTGTGGTAGGTCGAGGCTGGGACGAAGCCATCCAGGAACTCAGTAATCAACTCTTCAAAGCCTAAACAATCGAGAGGGGCACATTCTTCGGGGATCATTTCGAGCGCGAGATCAAGCTCAAAGGGCGTTTCCACCTCGATGGCCTGCTTGCACTCGCCGACGGCGCATTTGACATCGTCCAGAAGGGCGCGGCACGCCCGGCACGAGAGCGCGTGCTCGGCGAACGGCCCCTGCGCCGCGTTCGCGAGCAGGCCGTCTAAATAATCGCTGAGCATCTCTTCAAACTTGATGCAGTTCATATCCGTTCAATCGGGTCCAAGACCCGCCCCCGCAAAGCAGAACCCCTGGCCGGAGACTTTCTCTCCGGTCCGCACTTTTAGGACTTCTCTTAGCCAGTGAATTATACGCGCCGGCCACGGCTACTGGATGACGAGAGCCGCCCACTGACTACCGGTCGGCTCAATTCCAGCACAACTCAATCGGGGTTCACTTTCATCCTGCGCAAGACCTTGGCAAGCTCGATCCTGCCTCGGTTGATGCGACTCTTTACCGTGCCTTCAGGGATTTGCAGAAGGTCTACGATCTCCTGGTACGTCAGCTCCTCTATATCGCGCAGGATGACGCACTCGCGCAGATCGGGTGAGAGCTTGTTGATGGCTGCGAGCACTTGCAGGCGGCGCTCCTGGCGTTCCAAGGTCCGCTGCGGGCTGTCGCTGCCCGCAGGCAGATGGTACTCGTGGTCTGCCAGGTCGTCGCTGGAATCCGTAGGCGTCCGCTGCCGCTTTCGGTAGTCGTCAATTACCAGGTTGCGCGCCAGGCGCATGAGCCAGTTTGACAGATCACCGAGCGACGCGTCGTACTGATCCAGCGAGCGGTAGACGCGAATAAAGACTTCCTGCGTCAGATCCTCTGCCGCCGCATGGCTTGAGGTGAATCGGTATGCCAGGTTGTAGATGCGGCGCGAAAATTGACGCACCACGTCCGCCCAGGCACCCTGGTCACCCCTCAGACAACGCTGAACCAATTCAGCATCGCTTGATGTCAACGCCAGTCTAGCTCCCACCTGTCGCCTTCTCTAACTTGAAGTCTTCCAACCTCGCTTAACGAGACGGCAACTCGAAATGTTCCGGCTAAGGCCCGGCCCCCGGGGCCCGCCGCCCGGCCCGCGCGCCGCCCTACCACAATAGATAGAATGGCGTGCGGAAGGGCCAGATTTTGTGCTAGAATCCCCGCTCGACACAGCCCCTAGCGGGTCCGTCCCTTGAGTGGAGGCGAAGTCGGGGGAATAGTCGGCACGCGCCCTTGGTTTCAAAGATAGCATAATACGAGGAACACCTAAAAGCTGTGAAGAGCAGATGGAAAACTGCCGCGAGCCTTATTATCGGCGCTCTATTCGTTTACTGGTTCGCGCACAAACTCGACTGGCTGGCCGTCTGGACCGAAGTGCGCACGGCCAACTGGACGCAGTTGGGCCTGGCGGTAGCCCTGTTAATCGGAACCTACTTCATACGCGTTCTGCGCTGGCGCGCGCTGCTCGAGCCGATGGCGCACCCGCCGTTGCGCGCCTTGTTCCGCGCCACGGTCGTAGGCTTTTCCGCGTTGTTCCTGATGGGCCGCGCCGCAGAGATAATA
The DNA here is from genome assembly GCA_036277095.1 of Blastocatellia bacterium. Taxonomy (GTDB): domain Bacteria; phylum Acidobacteriota; class Blastocatellia; order UBA7656; family UBA7656; genus DASUNP01. The sequence goes on along the minus strand of DASUNP010000099.1, from coordinate 53,412 downwards.
GTCCGCCCTGCTGTGCTTTCAGTAAAGGAGCGAGTACACCCTTCCGCAAGCTACGCGACGGTGATGATAGAGCGTGTCTTCGATATGGTAATGGTTGTCGTTTTCTTCGCGGTCAACCTCGTCTTTTTCGAGCACAATTCGACCGACGCAGAGGCCATGCGGCTTCTGGTCTGGATAAAGATCGTGGGCGCGTCGCTTCTGGCCGCGTCGATCGCGGGCGTTTACGGGCTGTCGGTCTTCCGAAGGCGGACCAGCAGCGTATTGAAATACCTAGAGCGAAAGCTGGCTTGGCTGCCCACACATCTGCTCCGAGGATTGATGAGCCTGCTGCGCCACATCTCCGAAGGGCTGTCGGTGCTCCACGACGCCAGGGAGCTGACGATCACGCTCTCCTACACGATAATCTTATGGCTGATGGTCGCGCTTGCGCACCTTCTGGTCGTGCGCGCGTTCTCGATACCTTACTCTGTGGTCCCGTTCACGGGAGCAGTATTCGTAATGGGGCTTTCAATGTTAGGCTCGGTTGTCCCCACTCCCGGCGGGGCTACCGGACCTTTTCACGCAGCTACGGCGGCGGCGCTGGCGTTTCTAGGAGTCGCAAAAAACGAAGCGGCTTCGGTGGCAATCATCCTGCACCTGGTTGTCTTCACACCCGCGACGCTGTTCGGCCTGTTCTACGTCGTCAAGGACGGGCTGTCGCTCGACCGTCTCAGGCGCATAGGCGAGCGCCAGGTCGAAGAGGTAGACCGAGAAGCCGAGCAAGCCGACAGTCAGAACCAGGAGAGCAAAAGCGCGGCAGTCTTGCAGGGTTAAACCTTATTGCGCGGCCTGCAGTACGCCCCGTGTCGAAAGAGGGCCGCGCGCCGTTCCCACTGACGGCGAGATTCTGGCTACGAGAGAGAGAATATGAAATGTCCTTTCTGCGCGCACCTGGAAGATAGGGTCGTCGATTCGCGCGAGAGCCGCGAAGGCGATGTGATCCGCCGACGGCGCGAGTGCCTCAAATGCGAGCGCCGCTTTACGAGCTATGAGCGGATCGACGAGATACCCTACATGGTTGTAAAGAAAGATGGGAGCCGCGAGCCGTTCGACAGGCAGAAGGTGCTTGCGGGCGTGATGAAGGCCTGCGAGAAGCGCCCCATCCCGATGGCGAAGATCGAGGCGCTGGTCAACGGCATAGAGAAGTATGTTCAGGAGTCTCGCGAGCGCGAGCGGTCCACGGAAAAGGTCGGCGAGATGATAATGCGCCGCCTCAAGGAGCTGGACAAAGTGGCCTACGTGCGCTTCGCGTCCGTCTACCTGGACTTCAAAGACGTCTCGGAGTTTATGAGCGAGCTGAAGACGCTGGTCCGCTCTGGACGCGCGAGATAAGGTAATCTTCATTTCAACGCTCAAGCGTGCTTAAGAGCCTCGGAGAGGCTCTTAAGCACGCTTGTAATCCATAGCTTGATGGTCGTCACTCCTGCCTGACCTTGCTTTTGTTGTTCCCCACATGGCAACCTTGATTGTTAATCAATTGCGAGGAACTTAAATCTAGTATGACAACTATGCCACCGATGATGGAGACGGAAGAGATACAGATAGAGCAGACCGATGAACAGGTGCGGCTGCCTGATTCGCTTCCCGTATTGCCGCTGCGGGATATAGTCATCTTCCCATTCATGATCGTGCCGTTATTCGTGCAGCGCGAGCGGTCTATTCGCGCCGTCGACCAGGCGCTTGCGGAAAACCGCATGATAATGCTTGTGGCTCAGCGCGACCTCGAGAAAGAGGAGCCCACGGCCTCGGACCTTTATGATTACGGAACGGCTGCTGCCATAATGCGCATGCTCAAGATGCCCGACGGCCGCATACGCATACTCGTTCAAGGGTTGACGCGCGCGCGCGTCAGCCGTTATGACGAGAACCTGCCTCACCTGCTCGCCCACATCGAGCCTCTCACGGATTCGGAGCCTGATGCCGACGAGCTTGAGCTTGAAGCGTTGATCCGCAACGTGCGATCGTCGCTCGAACGCGCGATCACGCTCGGCAAAAACATCTCTTCTGAAGTGATGGCGATAGTCGCCAACCTCGAAGACCCGGGCCGCCTCGCGGACGTAGCCGCTTCTAACCTTGAATTAAAAGTAGCCGACTCTCAATCTGTGCTTGAAAAACTGAACCCCGCGGACCGCCTTCGCCGCGTTAACGAATTGCTCGCACGCGAGATCAACGTGCTGCTGGTCCAGCAGGAGATCAACACGCAGGCTAAGGGCGAAATCGACCGCACGCAGCGCGAGTTCTATTTGCGCCAGCAGCTCAAAGCCATTCAGACCGAGCTGGGCGAAGGCAACGAGCTTGCCGAAGAGATCGCGCAATACCGCGAGAAGATGGTCCAGGCGCGCATGCCCGACGCGGTCGAAGAAGAGGTCGACCGCCAGATAAAGAAGCTTGAGCGCATGCACCCCGACGCGGCGGAGGCCGCGACCCTGCGCAACTATCTCGACGTTATGGTCAGCCTGCCCTGGTCAAAGTCTTCCGAGGAGAACCTCGACCTCAAGCGCGCGCAGACTATTCTCGACGAAGACCACTACGGCCTGGAGAAAGTAAAAGAGCGCATAGTCGAATCTTTAGCCGTCCGCAAATTGAAAGAGAAAGTGAAAGGCCCGATCCTCTGTCTGGTCGGCCCCCCTGGCGTCGGGAAGACCAGCCTTGGCCGCTCTGTCGCCCGCGCGTTGAACCGCAAGTTCCAGCGTCTCAGCTTGGGCGGACTTCACGACGAGGCCGAGATTCGCGGCCACCGCCGCACGTACATAGGCGCTATGCCTGGCCGCATCGTTCAATCGATTCAGCAAGCGGGTACGAATAACCCGCTCATCATGCTCGACGAGATAGACAAAGTCGGCGCAGACTTTCGCGGCGATCCTTCCTCCGCGCTGCTCGAAGTCCTCGACCCCGAGCAGAACTTCTCGTTCCGCGACAACTACCTGGGCGTGTCGTTCGATCTGTCGAACGTATTATTCATGACTACCGCCAACGTGCTTGAGACGGTCCAGCCTGCGCTGAGAGACCGCATGGAAGTGATAAGGCTTGCGGGATACACCGAAGAAGAGAAAGTCGAGATCGCGCGCCGCCACATCATCCCGAAGCAGATGGAAGCCAACGGCATCACGCCGCGCAACCTGGCTATAAGCCGCTCGGCCCTGCGCGCTGTGATATTGCAGTATACGCACGAATCGGGCCTGCGCCAGTTCGAGCGCGAGATCGCCACCATATGTCGCAAGGTCGCGCGCCGCGTCGCCGAAGGCAGCGACGCAGTCGTGCGGGTGACAAACGGAAACGTGCACGATTTCCTGGGCATCCCGCACGTACACCCGGATGAAGTGCTGAAGAAAGATCAGGTAGGCGTTGCGACGGGCCTCGCCTGGACGCCTGCGGGCGGCGACGTGCTCTTCATCGAAGCCTTGCTCACGGCGGGCAAGGGGGCGCTGCTGTTGACGGGCCAGCTCGGGGAAGTGATGAAAGAGTCTGCGCAGGCTGCATTCTCGTGGGCCAAAGCGCGAGCCGACGAGCTGGGGATAGATCAAGATAAGTTCAGCCGCTACGACATACACGTTCACGTGCCGGAAGGCGCGATACCGAAAGACGGCCCCTCGGCGGGCGTCACGCTCGCCACCGCGCTCGTCTCCGTGTTGTCGGGAAAGCCCGTCAAGCGCAGCGTCGCTATGACCGGAGAGATCACGCTGCGCGGGAACATACTGCCGGTGGGCGGCATAAAAGAGAAAGTCCTTGCCGCGCGTCGCGCCCGCGTAAATACTATAGTGCTGCCTCAGCAAAACCGCCGCGACCTGGAAGAAGTGCCGAAAGCGCTTCTCAAAGAGATCGATTTCGTCTTCGTAGAATCGGTCCGCCAGGTGCTCAAGACGGCTCTCACCTGATTCTTGATTTTGGATTTTCATGGCGCATGATGCGCTTCGCGCGGCGCGATTTTGGATTTTGGATTGCAGATAGAAACTAGATTGCTAGCTAATAAATCCATGAATCCAAAATCTAAAATCCAAAATCCAAAATCGTGATAATTGTTTCAATTTTATTGCGAAGGTCCTTATTATTGACTCGCCTGAATTTGGCGTGATATAACGACCCCACCGGGAAATCGGTATAGCGGGATGGTTGAGACTGCGGCTCGCCAAGCCCCTTGGTGTTAGTAGGACGGACTACCAGGCCATGAGTCGCAGTTCCAGTAACATAAATATCAAATCGAAAGGGTGCGTCTACAGATGAGGCCAGAGAGCGTGGTGGGTCGAGGTGTTGTTTTTCTGCTCCTTCCATTAATTCTGATAAGCGCAATCATTCCGGCTCAAGTCTTCGCTCAGACTGCGCCGCAAGCCTCATCCGACGGCACACAGGTTGTCATCGACCGCGCCGAGGCTCTTTATCGACAGGGGGCCGATGCTCACCGTAAAGGTTTGCTCGAAGACGCCCGCAAGTTTTTCGACGAGGCAGTAGACGCGATATTGCTTTCCGGAATCGACCTCCGCGCCGAAGCGAAGCTTGACGCTTATTACCGCGACCTGCTCAACCGCATTCATAAATACGAAGCCCAGCCCGATGACGACCACAGCGAAGAGGCTCGCCCTGAGATCGTAGAGACTTCGGTCCTGGATGAGCTGTCGGAGATCAAAGAATCCGAGCTTGCGACCGCGACGCAAAACGGCGTTCAGATTTATGGGCGTTATGATTTTGATTTCTCGGTCGCCCCGCCCGTCTTCCAGTATATGAGCTACTTCGTATCGGGGCGGGGGCGCTCGACTATGGAGACGGGGTTGAAGCGTTCGGGGCGGTATCGCCAGATGGCCGAAAAGATATTTCAGGAAGAGCGCGTGCCGCTCGATCTGATATGGCTGGCGCAAGCTGAGTCGGTCTGGAAGCCGAACGCGCTTTCGCGCGCCGCTGCGAAAGGCATCTGGCAATTCATCCCTTCGACGGGCTCGCGGTACGGGCTTTCTCAGACTCAATGGATAGACCAGCGCTCGCACCCTGAGATGTCTACGCGTGCCGCCGCGCGTTATCTGCGCTTTCTCCACGATTATTTTGCGGGCGACTGGCTGCTGGCGATGGCCGCCTATAATTCGGGCGAGAACCGCGTCGCCGGGGCCATAACGAAATGCGGCTACGCGGACTTCTGGGAGATACACCGTCGCGGCCTGCTGCCGCAAGAGACGCGCAACTACGTCCCCATCATCCTGTCGATCGTAATCATCAGCAAGAACCAGGGCCGCTACGGCTTCAACGTCATGCCGGAGCCGCCGCTGAACTTCGACATCTTCCAGCTTCCCGGTCAGACCGATTTGAAGGTCGTCGCGGATTTGATGGGCGTGCCTTACGAGTCTGTCCAGGATATGAACCCTGAGCTTCGCAGGGGCACGTCGCCGCCGAACCAGAGTTACAACCTGAAGATCCCGAAAGGGATGAAGAAGCAGCTAGAGGTCGCTTACGCGGCCTTGCCCGAAGACCAGCGCGTGCGGCGCGTCGTGATCCCGCGCGAAGAGGTGGCCGAAGTCGTAAGACCCCGCTACGCTGTGCAGACTGCTTCGTATCAAGTGCGGCGCGGCGATACGCTGGCGGCGCTCGCGCGCAGGCACGGCGTCTCTGTAAAAGAGCTGGCGCGGCTGAATGGAATATCAACGCGCGGGTCGTTGAAAAAAGGGCAGGCCATTCGCATACCTTCGAGCGCGCGAGCCTCTCGCGGTCGTGCAACTCACGCCAGAGTGAAAGCGGGCCGCTATAGCCAAAAGAGAGTAGTCCGCTCACGAGTGACTTCAAAAAGCAAATCTCGTAGCGTTAAGTCGCGCAGCAAATCTGCGCGCCGTCGGCGCTAACTACACGAATCACCTTCCGAAGTCTACAATCATAAACATGGCGAACCTGGGATTGGTGTGCATCACGACTTCCGACCGCGTGCGCTTCCGCACGATCACGCGCAAGCGGCTCTTGCCATTGAGCGAAGAAGAAAAGCGCCGAGCGCTCGAAGAACTCTATTCCGCAAATCTTGTACGCCTCAACGCGGCGATAGATTTTTGCGAAGAGCAGGGAATAAAGCTCTACCGTTTGAGTTCGTCACTCTTCCCGTTTGCCGATGAGAGCGTAGGAGAAGAAGTGCTCAGCGGCTTTAGCGAAACGATGCGGCAGATTGGTGAGCGGGCTATCGATCTCGGCATCAGGCTGGTGATGCACCCGGACCAGTTCGTAGTTCTCAGCTCGGATTCTGAAGTTGTAATCGAAAACAGCGTCAAGATTCTGAGGATGCACGCGCGGACTCTCGATATGCTGGCGCAGCCGTGCACTGCCTGGGCCGCCATGCAGCTTCACGGCGGCAAGGGCGACCGCGCCGACCGCCTCGTAAGCGTCATACGAGATTTACCCGACAACATTCATAAGAGACTTGCTTTGGAAAATGACGAACGCGCTTATGGCGCTCGGGAGATATTAGAAGTTTGTCGCGCGGCCGACGTGCCGATGGTCTTTGACGCTCACCACCACGTTATTCATGAGAGATTAGAGAGTTACGACGACCCGAGCATTGGCAAGATGCTCACGCTAGCGCGCGAGACCTGGCCCGAGCCCGCATGGCAAATGGTCCACATATCAAACGGGCGCGAGTTTTTCAACGACCCGCGCCACAGTGATTTGATTACTGCTATGCCGCGAGCATATCGCGACGCGCCCTGGATAGAGGTCGAGGCAAAGCTCAAAGAAGTGGCGATAGAAAAAATCCGCGCCGAGTGGTTGTCTGGACTCTTAGTCAAATGATTCGAGTTATTACTTCGAAGCTGCAGGCGCCTTCTTGTCCAGATCCCACACGCGGGATGTCCCGTCCTCGCTTGCCGTCACTACCCAGGGCTTGTCCCATCTAAACTCGGCGTAGTAAACAGGCCCAGCATGACCGCGCAAAACGGCTACGTTTTTTCCCGTCTCGGCATCCCACACTCGCGCCGTTGAATCATTACTCGCCGTGACGACGAATTTACTGTTGGGGCTGAACTTCGCGCTTCGTATGCCCTGCGTATGCCCTTTAAGTGGGATTGGTTTTTTTGATTCAATATCCCACACCAACGCGATCTTATCATTATTGCTTGCCGTGACCAGGTATTTGTTGTCAGGGCTGAAGTCGGCCTTGTCAACATCGTTGCCGGGACCGTCGAATTTATACAAGGCTGTTCCAGATTTCACATCCCATAACCATGCCTGTCTGGAAGCCGAAGTCGTGATCGCAAGCGTCCCATCACGGCTCAATCGGACGCTTTTTATTCCTCCCATGTTCATCGGCAGGGTAGCTATTAACGCCCGTGTGTCAGACCCCCATACCCGCGCCGTCTCATCATCGCTGGCAGTTATTATGTATTTGCCGTCGGAGCTAAACTCTGCGCCGATCACCTTTTTTGTGTGGCCCTCAAGCCTGGAGATAAATTGTCCCGACTTCGCGTTGTAGATAATGGCGGCATTGTCCTGACCAGTCGTTACAAGTAGGTTACCGTCGGGGCTAAAGGTGGCACTGATATTGGCGCCAATATGCTGCGACTGTTGGTACAAGAGCTTGCCGGTTTGCCTATCCCACACACGCACTCCGTCCTCGCTTGCCGTAGCCACGAGGTCGCCGTCACGGCTAATCGACGCACTCAAAACCTCCTTATCATGGCCGCGCAAGACGATTTCGTCTTGGCCTGTGCTTGCATCCCACAGCCGAGCAGTTTTATCCTCACCCGCTGTGACGACGGAGCGGCCATCAGGGCTGAACTCAGCTTGGAATACAGTGTCTGTATGCCCGCGCATGGTCGCTTTCAGGTAAGGGAAACGTTCGTCGAGTTTGTTCAATTCTTTTTCGAGCCGTGCATTAAGCTTTTCTACCTCTTCCTTAAGCGCTTGATTTAATTTGCTCTGATCCTCGGCTTTCTTGCGTTCCCTCTCGGCTTCCGCTTTTTGTTCCTTCGCATTCACTAGGGCAGCTTCTGCTATCTTCCTTTGACTCTCCGCATTCATTAGGGCAGCTTCCGCTATCTTCCTTTGTATCTCTTCATTCTCCTTTGCTTGTTCAGCCGCTTGCGCCGCCACGGTCGCTTCATCCCGTGCCTCCTGCGCTTCGGCGCGCTGCTTTTCGGCGGTTTCCTTCCGCTGCTTCGCTATTCTTAACGCGTCTTCTAGTTGGTCACTCTTAATCTTTAGCTGACCGGCTAACTGCACGGCGGAGGCCCTTTGTTGTTGGGCCTCCGCCCCCAAGCGTTTAGCTTCATCGCGCTGTTTAGAGGCTTCATCCTTAGCCTCCTCGGCTTCCTGACGTTGCTCATCGGCGAGTGTTTTCTGTTGCTCAGCCTCGATCTTAGCCTGCAGCGCGGCCCGCTCCTGGTGTCTTGCTTCAGTCCTCTGGCCGAATGCGATAATGGCCATAGTTCCGGCGAGTATGAGTAACATGCCAAGCCCAGCAACGCCTATTCTTAATAGTCTTGCTCGCCCCTTTTCTAAATGAACTAACCGCTGCTGTTCCTCGGCGCGTAGCCGCTCGGCTTCCGCCCGTTTCTCCTGCTCTGTCGCCAGAAGCTGAGCCTGTTCTAATTGACGTAGGCGATCAACCTCTCTTTTCTCGGCTAACTCGCGCTCAAACGCGGCAAGGGCGGCGGCGGCTTCGAGTCTTCGTTTTTCCTCCTCGGCCTTTTCCCGCTCCGCCTTAACTCTTCGCTCTTGTTCTTCGGCCCGCAAGCGGTGCGCTTCCGCCAGCGCCTCGGCGTGCCTTAGTTGACGCTCTTTTTCCGACTCCCTAGCCTCTGCTTCCTTACGTTCCTTCTCCAGCCTCTTCTCTGCTTGCTTGCGTTCCTTCTTTAATTCCTGCTCCTGTTCGTAGCGTGTTCTCCAGTCAAGGATCGGCGCTGCCAGAGCGTCGTGAAAGATCTCGTACATCGGTTCGTCCCGACGGTCGCCGGTAGAGGCTAAACCTCGTATTATGCGCTTCTCCCCTTTTGATAGTTTTTCAAGCATCTCTGATAGCTGCCTCTTATCCCCGCTCGTCAACCCTGCCAAGTCAGACGCAATGTACGCGACCTTCTTGCCGGAAGGGGTAACCAGGTAGCGGAAGACTTCGGCTGCGACGGCTTGGTCTTCAGGCTTTAGGGCTTTAATCACGTCGTCAAGGTGGGTCTTTACGATTTGCTCCGCCCCGCCGAGCTTTTTCAGCGTCTCAAGGCGCAGCACGTGCGACCCTTTGCGCACGTCTTCATCCCATAAGCCCGTCAGAACGAGTTGCAAGTAAGGCGTTTCTATCTGTGTTACCTGGTTCGCGTGATCGACGCCGCCGCGACCTGTCTCCCCTAAGATGACTTTGCCGGTCTTAACTTGCCTCAACACTTCGTCAATAAGCGCCTCTTCGATTCTTATCTTCTCGCCGCCGTTGAGCAGACCGTTGTATTGCTCAATAGGTTTTTCTATCGCATCGCGAGCCGCCTTCTGATCCAGGTGCTCTATGCGCAAGTAATTATCGAATAGTATGGGAATGCGTCCCTCAAACCGGTCAAGCCCGGCGAGCGAATCGTCTCTAAGCGATACGAGGAAGCTCACCGGGGCCTTCGAGTGCATCACCGCGCCGGGGAACTCCGCAAAAAAGGGTTCATCCTGTGCGTGGTATAAGAAGTACTCCTCAAATTGATCGAAGATGATCATCAACCGGCGATCTAGCTTGGTCGTGTAATCGGCCAGGTATTCTGCGAGCGGCGCTGACTCAGGCACTTTGTCAATGTCACTACTGATGGCTTTAGCAGCTCTGGCGACCTCGGCTTTGAACTCATCGAGCGGGTTGCTCTGCCACGCAGAAAAGATAACGACGAGCAGGTCATCCCGCTGGCGGGCGTTATGTGCGACCCCCGCGCGCAACACCGAAGATTTGCCGACGCCGCTCGGCCCGTAGAGTAAAGTGAGCGGTGCCGCGAAAAGGTTGGCCAAGATGAGGCGGGTGTCCTTCTCGCGCCCGAAGAAGAAGCGTGCGTCTTCTTCGCCGTAAGGCATCAGGCCCTTATATGGTGAACGAGGATGGTGCTCGGAATAAGTCATCGCTTCCTCCGGCTAAGCCTGAGTGGTTCGGGCAAGTTGATTAATGAACTCGTCGATTGTCAAGCCGTATGTCTCAACATTGTGGTCCTGCCAGAAACGACTCTCGAGAGGGGATGGCCTGTATTGAATACCCCAGGATTTTATCCCCTTCTTCCTCTGCATCTCATTCTCGATTCGGTTTAAGACCACGCGGAGATTCCAGTCGCGCAGGCTATAGCCTAAGAATAGAAATGCGCGAGTCTGAAATGGCTCGGCGAAGATGGCTGGGATTGCTTTATTCTTGGTCATCCGCGTCAGGAAATCGACGTAGTCATTCTCGGTTATCACGAATTGATCTCTCGACGGTCTGCGCCGGTCAACGGTGCCATGCATTTTATATATGACCGTCACCTGATCTAACTCGATATCGAGCTTGTTCGGGTTTTTTTCTATAAAATCGTCCGTCCCGTGAGGACGCCACAGCAATTGATCGCCAAGCTCCGGGTCCGTTGTGTGGATCACCAGGTCGTATGGACGCTGAACCTCCTCGAAGGCCCGTTCTATCAGGTCGTCATAGTTGGTCGTAACTATCAGCACAGGAACCGGCACCTGCGCAAGATAGGTGTGGAGCGGGGAAAGAGGGAAATCTTCGTCAAAGATGCTGTGCAGCTCCCGGTAAAGTTCGCTGCGGCCACCTACCAAGCTGTAGTATTGAGCCACCTTCGCCAAGTCAAGCGGCTCGTCATGAGGGAAGTCTGTCATCTGCGCTAAGTAACACGCCAGCTCGCCCGCCGTCGGTAGGTGGGCAGTCGGCGACGGAGCTAAGTTCATGTATTCGCGGCGTAGGTAGCACACCACATGACTTGCGCTACCGTCCGCGCATTCAGGCTGCGGGTCGAGACACTTGCTCCAGGGTGTGCTTGGCTCCCGGTGGCAGAGCGATGCGCCCGAACCGAGGAAAGGTATAACGCGCCCCTGATTCAAGCTTTTTCGAATTAAGGCATATGGTGGCGGTTGCTGTCTCATATACTATCCTTTACCAAATGAAGTGGATGTGAGGCCGCTTCACATCTCACCTTCCAATCGCGCTCGTCGACATCGCAGGCCGAAGTTGTCCAATAACGCGTCGAGATCTGCAAATAGTATCTGCAGAGGTTGCGGATGAACGATTTTTATCTAATTCAGATAGCGGTTTGCTCGGACCTGACTTTCCCAATACCCTAATAACAATCTAAACCCTTGGAATGATGTAATAATAACCTCAAGGCCCAAAATTTGGCAACCCGAGGGGCGCGGTAATAAGACACGCCCGCGTCAATATGATCAGCAGTGTCTGCAAGGATCAATGAAGGAATAGGTGATTAACTAATAAAGAAGTAAGAGGACCGCTCAAAGCTCGCCAGCTTTCCCGGCAAGCTTTGAGCAGTTAGGTTAACTCTCAGCCCACGATCTTGAGCACCGTTTCTAACGGGCGGCGGTGGAACACGCGCGGCGCGTTCTCTAACACTTCCTCAAGCGTCGTCACACCGCGAAGCGCCTTCACCATGCCGTCTTCCTGCATTGTGCAGAGGTCGCAAGTATCCAGGCTGATCTGGCGAATCTCCTGCATGGTCCGCTTTTGAAGTATCGCGTCGCGCACTTCGCCGTTTGGCACAAGCAGCTCATATATACCGAGCCTCCCGCGATAGCCCGTGAAATTGCACCCGGAGCACCCCTTCCCGTGCAATAGCGTGAACTTGCTTAGCTCGTCGCGCGCGAGGCCGAACCTCCTGAGCGATCTGTCTTCCGGCTTGTACTCAACACTACAGTTAGAACAGACCTTGCGCACAAGTCGCTGCGCGAGCACAGCCCCTATCGTCGAAGCGATCAGCGAAGTCTCTATGTCCATGTTTATCAACCGCACGAGCGCGCCTACGGAATCTTCTGTGTGGAAAGTTGCAAAGACTTTGTGGCCCGTAAGCGCCGACTGCACTGCCACGTCGGCGGAGAATTTGTCGCGGATCTCGCCTATTACGATCATGTCGGGGTCCTGCCTGACTATCGACCTCAGCGTCTCGTTATACGTCAGCCCGATCTTCTCGTTGATCGAGCACTGCGAGATCCCGTCGATGACGTACTCAACGGGGTCTTCGCAGGTGATTATCTTCACCGTCGGGTCGTTGCAATGATCGATAGAGCTATAAAGCGTCGTCGTCTTGCCCGATCCCGTTGGGCCCGTTATCAGCAGAATCCCCGACGGCGCCGCCAGCACGTCTTCGGTGTAGATGCGAAGGATGTTCGGCGCGAACCCTAGCTCCTGCAGGCTTATCAGCGACGCCTTGTTCAGGATTCGCATCACGACGTTCTCGCCGAAGACCGTGGCGTAGAAAGAGACTCGAATGTCTATCTCCTGTTTGTCGGTCTTGACAAAGAGCCGCCCGTCCTGGTGCTTGCGCCGCTCCGCCACGTCCGCGTCGGCCAGTATCTTTATTCGTGAGATTATTCGCGGTGTGTAGTCGCGCGGGAAGTCCATCTTGTGGATCAGCACGCCGTCCAGTCGATAACGGACGCGGAGCTTGTTCGCCATAGGCTCAAGGTGAACGTCGGAAGCCCCGGTTTCGATCGCCGACCGAATCAATTGATCGACCATCTGTATGACGCGGTCGTCGCCCGACGGCGCTTGCGGCTGCGCTTCGAGCGTGTGGTACTTGACCTTTTGATAATCCGCGATCCCCGAATCTTTTCCCTGCAATAGCGCATCGACCAGCTCAAGCTTCTGTAGTATCAGCGCGCTCGTCGCCAGCGCAAGCTGCACGCGGCAGTTGAACAACTGTGTGATCTCTGCGATGAAATCTGTGCGGGTCGGGTCCGAGACAAGAAGTTGCAACTGTCCGTCTTCGAGCTTTAACGGCAGGGCGATCTGGCGGCGCAGGTACTTGAGCGACACGCGGCGGACGAACTCGCCATCGATCTGGCTGATGTCCGGATTGATTATGGGCAGGCCGAATTTTTCCGAGAGCGCATCGATGACGTGGCGCTCCTCTATCAGCCCCATCTCGATCATTATCTCGCCTATGCGCTTTGCGCGTGGCCCGCCCTTGCGCTGGACCTCGCGCGCCGCCATCACGTCATTTTGCGTTACGAGCCGGCGCGCGATCAGCAGGTCGCTCAGGCTCGCGTTACTGCGGTGGCGGCGCATGAAGTCGTCCAGACGAGAGTTGCTTACAAGATTCATTTCGAGCAGGATTTCGGAAAACGATTTCTGTCCGGACAGGTGCTCGTGAACCTTGCGAGCTTTTGTAAGCTGCTCGTGTGTAAGTATGCCTTCGGTTATTAGCGCGTTTTCGGTTCGTTCGTCGAACGAGTATTGAAGCATCAAGTCTCCTGCCGGGCTCTTTTATAAATGGCTTAATTGTAAATTAATCTCGGGGCGGAGGGAGCAAACCGTTAATTGAACTGAGAGCTAAAAGATGATAAACCATTGAGGTCGAAAAATCAGGAGTAATTTTTTGAGGGCAATTTGAGGATTATCTTCACAATCCTGGCGTTAATAATCATTGCTTCCGGACAGGCTATGCAAAAAAACGAGCGGCCGCGCGCAAGGGATATAGGTCTGGTCGTAGGCGTCCTTCCCGCCGGGCCGCTTAACGCCATCACAGATGTCGCGGGCGTCGCAGTCGGCCACACGACTATAATACGTGCCGACAACGTGCGCACGGGCGTGACGGCCGTTCTGCCTCACGCGGGCAATATCTTCAGTGAAAAAGTTCCGGGCGCAATCGAGGTGGGTAACGGGTTCGGCAAGCTCGCGGGCTCGACGCAGGTGAACGAGCTTGGCGAGATTGAAACGCCTATCCTGCTGACCTCGACCTTGAGCGTGCCGCGTGTCGCGGACGCCGTCATCGATTACATGCTGGCGCTGGAAGGCAACGCCGACGTGCAGTCGATCAATCCCGTTGTGGCCGAGACTAACGACGGCTTCTTAAACGACATTCGCGGTCGTCACATCCGTTCGGAGGATGTGGCGGCGGCCATCAAGAACGCCAGGGGCGGGGCGGTCGAAGAGGGGGCCGTAGGCGCGGGAACGGGAACGATCGCCTTCGGTTTCAAGGGCGGGATCGGCACGTCGTCGCGGCGCTTGCCCACTGGGCTCGGGGGCTACACCGTGGGCGTGCTCGTGCAAAGCAATTACGGCGGCGTGCTGACAATAGCCGGAGCGCCCGTAGGACGCGAGCTAGGCCGCTATTACCTCAAAGACCAGCTTGAGCGCGCCCCCGGCACAAACCGCGCAGGCAAGAATGAGGATTCCAGAAATCAAATCTCGAATGAACGTGTGGCGGACGGATCGATAATTATCGTAATCGCGACCGACGCCCCCGTGGATCATCGCAACCTGCGCAGGATGGCCGCGCGCGCAATGCTCGGGCTTGCACGTACCGGGTCAGCCGCGACCAACGGCAGCGGAGATTACGCCATAGCATTTTCGACCGCCTCCGAAGTCCGCATACGCACGGTGGCGAACCGCAACGCGCCTCGCGACACGAAGCTGCTTCCGAACGACGCGATGTCGCCTTTGTTTTTGGCCGTCATCGAAGCGACCGAAGAGGCTATTTACAATTCGATCTTTCGCGCCACGACGATGACCGGTCGCGGCCGCACTGTCGAAGCCATCCCGCTCGATCGCACAATTGAGATACTTCGCAAATACGGAGCCGTCGCGCGGCAGAAATAGACCCGGCCTCGATTAAACAAGGTTGTAACCGAGCGGTATATTGTTGTTCGGCTGGGCCGCCTCGTGAAGCTCGTTTGCTATGAACTCGTGCACGTCGAAAGGGTGCGTCTGCTGGTGTGTGATCCTGTGGCGAAGGACATCCAGAAGATGCGCAAGCAGCGTGCCGCTTTCATCTATGTCGGCGTCGAGCACCAGCACGTCCTTGCCGTTGGATCTCCCAGGCCCGAACGTCAGTTGCAAGTTGCCTTTCCTGTCCCTCGTCTTGACGCTGAACATCTCGCCTTTCTCAACCCCGAACCGGACCGGCATGTTCCCGAAATGATTCTCTGAAGGCGTCGGTTTATAATCGTCGAATTTGTCGAAGTCCTGTGAGATATCCAGCACCTTCTGTCCCATTTCAGGGCGAACCAGCGCGATCATCCTCGATTGAGCGATCTCAAGAATCTCATCGACAAACGAAAACCAATTCACCTTATTCTCAGCAGGCTCTAACAAGTTCGACATCTTTGTGTAGAGATTCAAGAGCCCCAGCTTGGCGGACCTGGTTCTCTCATCGCTGGATTGGGAGATCTGGTCATACTTGGGTCCTACAAAGAGAGCGAGTCCTTCGCCGTTCCTTACCTTCAGCTCAGGCGAACGTTCGAGCACCTCTTTGAGCCGGTCAAACCCGCTCGGAAGCTCATCAAAGGGCGGGAAATCTGGCTGCCACTGGTCGGGCTTGCGCAAGAGCTTAACAGGGAGGTCTGTTACCTCGCTGTCCAGGACCTTAAAGAACTTTGTGTCCGCCTCCCTGAATCTGGTCGTCGTTACGCGGCAAAACGTCTCCTTTATTTGAGGAAAAGCAGGCAGCGAAATCGGGTCCAGCGGGAACGTAACAGGCTTGCTGAAAATCACTTTCTCTTTAAGGTTAGGCTGGAGTGTGATTATCTCTAGATGGCCGTTGGAATCGCTTATCGGCTTTCCTTCTACGGTTAACAATCTAAGGTTCAATGTCCCTTGATTACTTGGGCTGGACATAATCATTCCTCCTTGATGTCTATAGGCTGTTAGGTTAGTTATCGAATTCTGATCTCTAAGGGCACGATTGCGGCTCGTGTGAGGGGTATGTTATCAAAGCCACAGCCGACCGCGCAGCCGGATAATACGCCAGCTCCATTTTTTATTCAACTCGGAAAGCTCCATTGAGACATGATAGGTCGCGCATCGCAAAATTATCTGCAAGAGAACGGCTCGCGCGGCATTCTCTCTCGCGAACAGCCCGGATAGTTCGCATCTAAACACGATCTGGGAATCAATATGTTGCCAAGATTTATCGTCTCACTCGCATTCTTGCTTTTAGTCTCAAGCGACTGTCTCGGCCAGGGACTCATCACGCCTCGCCGACACGCGCCCCCCTCCCGCACCGCAGTCGATCAGAAGCGGGACGAGCCGGCTCAACCTCAGCCGGATCAACCTGAGCCGCCGGTCTCTGCCGCCGCGCCCGCTCTGCCGCCCGCGTTGCCCGTTTCGGCGATCAAGATAAAGGCCACGATCGATGGGCAGATTGCGACAGTCAAAGTTGAGCACCTGTTTCGTAATGAGAGCGATGACGTGCTCGAAGGCACCTATTATTACCCGGTCCCGGAAGGAGCCATCCTGCTCGAATTCGCAGTCTATGATGGCGACGAGCGGCGCGTCGGTCGCGTGAAAGAGAAACAGGAAGCGCGCGCCGCCTACGCCGAGGCCGCATCGCAGGGCGAAGACCCGGCAATACTTGAGATGACAAAGAGCGGTTGGTTTCAGTCGCGCGTCTACCCGATCGCTCCCAGGTCCGAAAAACGTGTCGAGATCATCTACTCGCAGATACTTCCTCAGAAAGATAACATCGCGACGTTCGAATACCCGCTCGGCCGCGGCTACAAAAAACTGAAAGTGCCTGTCGGCAGCGTCGAGCTAGAGCTTGATGTCCGCTCGGCAGTCGCCATCAAAAACGTATTCTCTCCGACTCACCCGCTCGACCTGCAATACGACGGGGACCGCCACGTTACAAGCAAGCTTTCGACCACGGGGGGCGACCAGGCCGAGAATTTTCAGCTTCTCTATTCGCTGTCCGACGAAGAGTTCGGCATGTCGCTCATCACCTATCGCAAGGAGGGCGAGGACGGTTATTTCCTTCTGATGCTTTCGCCGAAAGTGGAATTCGAAGACGACCGCATCTCGGCCAAAGACGTAGTCTTCGTCATAGACACTTCCGGTTCGATGGAGGGCGACAAGCTAAAGCAGGCGAAAGAGGCTTTGCGGTTCGGGCTGACTAAAACGCTTAACGAAGACGACCGCTTCAACATCATCGCCTTTGCCTCGGGCGTGGACCTGTTTTCAGGAGAGATGATGCAGGCGACGCGAGCCAACATCGAACTCGCGGTCGGCTACGTAGGCGAGCTTAAATCGGCTGGGGGGACGAACATAAATGACGCGCTCGTGATGGCGATGAAGATGTTTAAGCGCAGCGGGCGGCCTCAGAATCTAGTCTTTCTCACGGACGGCTTGCCCGACGGAGACGTGACGCCTGCTCAGATCTGCGCAAACGTGCGAGCCGCCAACCGCGCGAACGCGCGATTATTTACTTTCGGCGTCGGGGCCGATGTCAACCGCCACCTGCTTGAGCAGCTCGCGGCTGAGAATCGCGGCGCGCAGATGAACATCGCCGATCAATCCGAGCTTGCCCGCGATGTCTCTACCTTCTTCGCCAAAGTGAGCAAGCCTGTGCTCTCAGACCTGAGCGTGAACTTCGGCGTGGTGCAGGCCGACAGGACTCACCCTTCTGTGCTGCCCGACCTGTACACGCGGTCGCAGATAAAGATATTCGGTCGCTACAGCAACCCCTCCGACATCAAGAACGCGACGATCGCGCTGACGGGCCGCATGAACGAGCAGCCGCGCCAATTCGACTTCAACGGCTTGAACTTTCCTCTCGCGACTACGGACAAAGATTTCCTGCCCCGCCTCTGGGCGACCGAGCGCGTAAACGCTCTGCTCGCTGAGATCAGGCTCAACGGGGACCGCGACGAGCTGAGGCGTGAGGTCATAGAGCTGGCGCGCGAATTCAACCTCGTCACGCCTTACACGTCGATGTACGTACCGACCGCCGCCGAAGCGGCCAGAGAAAAACAGGATCAGGCGAACGGCGCGGGGTCGGGCAACGGCGTGGGGCGCGTCAGCCTTGACGGCAGCAGATACTTCGCGCAGTCGAGCCAGCCGCCGTCGGGCCCAGGTTTCGTCGTCGACCCGAACGGCGCGCTGGTAGCCGGAGCTACTGTCACTATCAAGGATGAGAAGACTGGCGCCACGCGGTCTGTGACTACTGACTCGACCGGCAGCTATAGCGTGGCCGGGCTCCCGCCAGGAAGCTACACGGTTGAGGTCAACGCACCGGGTTTCAAAACCACGCAAGTTCAAAACATACTCGTGCAGCCCGGTCAGGTCGCCGCCACGGCGGTGACACTTTCGCCAGGCGGCATGACAGAGACCGTCACCGTCGCAGCCACCGCCGCCCCGCTCATCGACACCACCTCTACGCAGATGGCTTCGACTCTTGATTCGCGCAGGATCAGAGAACTGCCCATCCTCTCGCAGGTAGATTCTCTGGCGCGGTTGACTCCCGGCACGATCACCATTCAGCCGGATGTCGTCACACGCCAGTCAACAAGCCTCGACGAGAGCCGGGATCAGAGGCTTCGGTTCAACGGCAATCGCGCCCAATCGAACAGCTTCATCCTCAACGGCCTGGACAATAATGAACTCGACGGGCGGCCTGTGATTTCCACTAACAACTCTGACACGATTAATTCGCTGTTCGTCTCCACGACGAGAGGGACCGGCGAAAGCTCGCTCACGGGGGCCTCTTCGGTCAACCTGATCACGCGCGGAGGGACGAACGAATTTCATGGGACGGTCTTTGATTATCACCTCAACCGCAGGTTGGGCGCGCTCTCGCCGCTTGAGCGGCGCGCGGGGCTTGAGCGAGCCCCCGATTTCAAAGAGTCGCTTTATGGCGGCACGTTCGGAGGGCCGATCCGGCGCGACCGGCTCTTCTTCTTCGGCTCGTTCCAGGGCGAACATGCGTCGAGCGACCGCTTCATCAACTCAACCGCGTCCTTGCTGACTCCCACCAGGCTCGGCCTGTCGGAGCTGGCAAGCGCTTTCCCCGATTCGCCGACCGTCAGAGACTTGATCTTGAGAGGCCCGCTATCGAGCAGTTTCGGCAGCCCGCTGGTTCAGCGAGGATTTAGGATGCCCGTTCTTGGCGTGCCCATTGAGTTCGGCGACATCAACAGAATCATTCCGTCCGAGGCTCGCGGGTACGAATCAGGCTCGCGCTTTGACTACAACGCGACGAACCGCGACAGGCTCCAATTCGACTACTGGCACACGAGCCGGGACGTGACTAACATGATCGGGCGTCTCGCGTCCGGTTACGCGGGGGCAATCGACAGCCGCTCTCAGTTGGGCGGAGTGCAGTGGAATAAAATGCTCTCGCCCCGGACGGTGAACGATCTCAGCGCCGGCTTTAGCCGCGCCAGGTTAAATCTCGATCCTGTTTCCAACTCACACAGTGGAGATGCCGATAGCGACTCTCTCATAAACGCGTCGGCCCCCGGCGTCAACGTAGGCTTCCGAGGGCTGGGCTATGGCGCGAGCCCGCTAGTCCCCGCCGGCCACTCTTCGACTGTATTCAAAATCTCTGATGCGCTTTCGCACATCATCGGTCGCCACAACATCAAGCTCGGCGGCCAGGTGCGTCACAGATATACCACGTTCGATTACCTGCCTGGTCTTGGAGGGCAGTTTACCTATTCGAGCTTCGAAGATTTCGTTACAGACAACCCAGTCTCGCTCGCCGTCGCGGCGGGAGACGGGCGCTCTGAGTTCACAGAGCTTCACCACCACTACTATATCGACGACTCGTGGCGAGTCCAGAGCAACCTGACGCTCACGCTAGGGTTGAGCTATGAGAACGGCGGCCAGCCTATCAACGATCTCGCGAACCGGATCCGCGAGCGTGAATCGAGTCCGGCTACGGCCCTGTTCGATGCGCAGATGCCCATCGGCGCGCGAACCATAGCCAGGGTTGACCGCGACAATAATAATCTTGCCCCGCGCTTCGGGTTTGCGTACACCCCGCGATTCCGAGTTCTGGGGAGAAACCTGTTCGGTTATGACAAGACAGTCATTCGCGGCGGCGTGAGCGTCTCTTACGACCAGACCAACTACCGTACGCTTGCCGACGTTGCCGCGAGCTCTCCGAATCTTTTCCTGGCGGTGATCACTCCTGGGACAGGCCCCGCGATCCCGACATTCCCCGACGTGCCCGGCCTTGATGATCTTCGATCCCTCTTCGGCTCGCGACCTGAAAAGCTTGCGCGAACCGAGCTGGCTCAAAGCTTCCGCACGCCGTTTTCAACGGCATGGCATCTGGCGGCCACTCGCGATTTGAACGGCAAGGTGCTCGTTGAATTGGGCTATGCGGGCACGCGCGGTACGGGGTTGATCCGAGCAATCGATGCCAACCCAGTCATTGATGTATTGAGCCCGAATGCGACTGGGCCTCGGCGAGTGTACGAGAGCACGGGCCACTCGATCTATCATTCCGTGCAAGCCAGGGTCGAAGCGCAGTTGTCCGACACTATCGTCGGAGGCATGTCATACACCTTCTCGAAGCTGATTGACGATCTGCCTGAAAGCACGGCGCAGATTTCGGGCGGTGTCGGCGACCGCGCGTCGCTTGCCGCGCAGACACTTCCGACGTTCGCTCAGAATCCCTTCGACACTTCGCGCGCGGAGCGAGCGCTTTCGAGTCTTGACCGCCGCCATTCATTCACGGCTAACTTTGTCTACTCGCTCCCGTTGCGCCGAGGTCAGAACGGATTTGTGGGGCGGTTGCTCGGCGGATGGCAGGCGAGCGGGATAATCGAAGTGGCGAGCGGCAGCCCTTTCACTCCGTTGCAGCAGATAGGTTACTCGCCGTCATCTGCCGCCGTCTTTGCCGCTGCCTTCTCGGACAGGCAAGGCGCGGTCCGCCCGTTTTCTTCCAACCCGTTTGCGCCCGTCGACAGCGTAGCTTTTTCAAACGCCGCAAACACGCTCTATCATTTCTTCATGAACCCGGACGGCACGCCCTTTCTAAGCGCTACGGGATTCATCATCGCCGACCACACGGGATTCCGCGAAGGAATACTGAACGAGGCGAGGTTTGTTTATAACGATTATTCAGTCGAGCAGGTGGCGCGCGCCCGAGGGCTTCTGCCCGGCGCGTTCGGGAATACGTTTGCGGCGGGTCGCCCGTTCGGCGATGTTGCCCGAAATATTCTCGTCGGGCCCGATCTTGTGAACGTCGACTTCGCGTTGTTGAAGACGACAAAGCTGAGCGAGAAAGTCGCGCTGCAATTCAGGGCCGAGTTTTATAACCTGTTCAACCACCCGAACCGCGCGAAGCCGAACTTCATCCTTGAGAACGCGGGCGGATTCGGATTTGCTGATCTGGGCGAATCTGACGGCGACCCTCGGCGCGTGCGTCTCGCGCTCAAGCTCATATTTTAGTAACAAAGAATCCACCGCAGAGACGCAGAGGACGCAGAGTTTACGCAGAGCAGAATTATGTTCTCTGTGTTACCTCTGTGTCCTCTGCGTCTCTGCGGTGAATCTTCTTGCGTTACCCGGCGTTGCGAACATAGAATAAGCCGCTCTAAAGGAGATCAATCATGAGCAAAGTTGGAGAGGCTGCGCCGGACTTCGAGTTGAAAGACAACGAGGGGCAACCGTGGCGGTTGGCTGATCAACGCGGCAAGGTAGTCGCGCTGGTCTTTTATCCGAGAGACGAGACGCCCGTTTGCACCAAACAGATGTGCAGCATGCGCGACCGTTGGGACGATTACGAATCAACCGGAGCCGAAGTCGCCGCGATCTCAGTCGGCTCTGTAGAGTCGCACAAGAAATTTGCTTCGCATCACAACCTGCCGCAGCGACTGCTGGCAGACGAGCGAGGTGAGGTGACTCGCGCCTTTGGCGTCTCGTCGCTGCTCGGCGGGTCGCAGCGCGCCGTCGTCGTCATTGACGCTGACGGCATTATTCGTTACCGCAAATCGGTCATCCCTTTCTTCCGCCCCAGCGACGACGAAGTGATCGACGCCATCCGCAATGCCGCGAGCGCTTGAACCGCTTTCAAGCGCCGAGCAAGTCGGCCAGCTCTCGAAGATTTGAGACTTCAGCCGATGGTTGTGGGCCGTCCTCAAAAGCACGCTCCGATTTGCGGTTGACCCAGACCACGGGAATCTTCAGAAGGCTTGCGGGGACTACGTCGTGGAAATAACTCTGCGCAGCATGCAGCATTCGCTTTTCACCCGCGCGGGCCAGACCCTCCTGAAAGTGTGCGAAGCCGGGCTTGTATGATCTGACCTGCTCGGCGGTGACGACCGGATCGAACTTCACTGTGAAATGTCGCGCTGTCGCGCGAATCAGATCGTCATCCGTGTTCGAAAGAATCCCGAGTTCAAACCTGCCAGCCAGCCTTTCGAGCGCCTCGTTGGTGTCGGCGAACGGCTCCCAGGCGGGAAGACTTGCCGGAAGAAAGGCGGCGCGTTCTTCGGTAATCGACCAGCCTAAACGGGCCGCCACTCTCTTGGCAGTTTCAGCCAGAACGTCGCTGTAAGCGCGATAACTCGCCGACTCAACCGCGCGCTCCTCCTGCATGTAGGCTTGTATGATCTCGACGCGGTCGAGCGAGACTCCGTCTTTCGCGGCTTCGGTTTGAAAGGCGTTTATGATGCCGCCTTCCCAATCTATGAGCGTCCCGTAGCAGTCGAAAGTGATGAGGTCGAAATCAAATTTCATATGAAACGGCTTATCCGAGGTCATGAATTCACTGCCCGCCAGAGCGATTGCCACGAAGCGTGGAGCAGCTCGTCGATCTTCGCCCAGTCTTCTTCCGTCACGCCGCCCGCCTCCGCTTTGTCGTCGCGTATCGTCATAGCTTGTGCGCGCAGCCTTGCATGCTCCATCAACCGCTCTGCCGCCACGCCGTAAAGCTCCGCCGGAAGGTCTGCGAGCGCGCGGTCCAACTCGCCGGGCTTGCGCGTCTTCCTCTCGCGGTGGATGATCCACCACTCAAGCTCAAGCTGTGACGCGCGCTCCACGTCAAAACTTATGTCGCTAATCTTACGAATCTCCGTGTAGAAGCTTCGAAGGTCCGGCAGGGCCTTCTCGTAATCGGCGCGGTTGCGGCCGTCCTTGAAAACGAAAGCGGCTTTGGCCGCGCTGTAAGCCACTGCATTGGATCGGACGTAAGGCATGTTGTACTGCGTGCGCAGAAGCTCCGAAAGCTCCGTGAACAGCTTCACGCGCTCCCTGGCGTAATACGACTTCCACATCGCAGTCTCAAGCCGCGCGACCTCGTCCGGGTCGAACGAGCGCATGCTGGTCGAGCGTGGGCCGTACATGTCATAGGCGACCCAGGCGAGGATGACGGCGAGGATGGCGAGCGCCACCCATCGCTTTTTCAACCGCTTAGGCTTCTGTTGGGCTTCGGCTTCTTTGGTGGTGGTGACGGTTTCAGGTTTTCTGCTTGCCATAGTCGCTTTCTCCGATTCGTAGAATTGAAACGCTCACCGAGGATGGCACGCTCGCCGTGCCTCAATTTTTTACGATTGAAGCACGGCAAATGGATTTAACCGAACCAGGGCCTGATCTAATCTACTATCTTGATGTGAAGCTCGCGCAGTTGTTCTTCAGAAACGGGGCTCGGAGATTCTGTCATCAAGTCCGTAGCGTTGTTCGTCTTTGGAAACGCTATGACCTCGCGGATAGACTTCTCTCTCGCCAGCAGCATCACGAGGCGGTCGAACCCGAACGCGATGCCCCCGTGCGGCGGCGTGCCGTATTCGAGCGCGTCGAGCAGGAACCCGAACTTCGCCCGCGCCTCTTCTTCGGTCAACCCGAGCGCCTCGAATATCCGGTGCTGCATATCGCGCGAGTGAATTCTTATTGACCCGCTGCCAAGCTCTATGCCGTTCAGCACCAGGTCGTAAGCCTTCGCGCGGACAGACGCGGGGTCCGTCTCAAGCTTGTCCAGGTCTTCGTCGCGCGGACTTGTGAACGGGTGGTGCATAGCGTAGTACCGCCCATCCTCTTCGTGATATTCGAACATCGGGAAGTCCGTGACCCACAGGAAATTGAATTTCGACTGGTCTATCGACCCTTCGCGCTCGGCGACTTCCGAACGGAGCGCGTTTAGCGAAGCGGCCACAACAGACGGCTTGCCCGCGACGATCAGGACGGCATCGCCTGCCTCAGAACCGGCTGCTGTAGCCAGTTCCGCGACTTTCTCGTCGCCGAGTGCTTTAGAAAGCGATGAGCTTATGGCGTCGGCCTCGTCTCTCTTTATCCACGCCATGCCGCCCGCTCCGAATCGCCTGGCGACCTCCGTAAGCTCGTCCAGGTTCTTGCGTGAATACTTCGCCCCGCCTTTGACGGCTATCGCCTTCACCTCGCCGCCGGTTTCCAGAGCGTTCTTATAAAGAGCGAATTCCGTCCCGCGCAAGCTGTCGGACAGGTCTACGAGCTGAAGCCCGTAGCGCGTGTCGGGCTTGTCCGTGCCGTAGCGTCTCATAGCTTCCGCGTACGTGAGCCTCGGGAAGGGAAGCTCCACTTTCACCTCTATCAACCGGCAAAGCTCGACCATCATCGGCTCGATGATCTTGAAGAGATCGTCGGGCCGGATGAAGCTCATCTCGATGTCGATCTGAGTGAACTCGGGCTGGCGGTCCGCGCGAAGGTCTTCGTCGCGGAAACAGCGCGCGATCTGAAAATACTTGTCGTAGCCCGCGACCATCAGCAGTTGCTTGAATATCTGCGGCGACTGCGGCAACGCGTAGAAGCTCCCGGGGGCGAGCCGGCTCGGCACGATGTAGTCGCGCGCGCCTTCGGGAGTCGTCTTGATGAGCATCGGCGTTTCGATCTCGTAAAAGCCGTGCTCGTCGAGGTAGCGGCGGACAGCCAGGGCAGCGCGGTGACGCAGCTTTATGTTATCTTGCATCTTCGCGCGGCGCAGATCGAGGTAGCGGTATTTCAAACGCACCTCTTCGCTCGCGCCCCTGGCGTCGATCTCAAAGGCGGGCGTACGGGCGTCGTTCAGCACGTAGATTTCGCGGGCGATGACCTCTATGCGTCCAGTCCTGATGTTAGGGTTCACCTTGTCTTTGTCGCGCATCACCACTTTGCCGACGACCCCGATTACGTATTCGCTGCGCAGGTCTTTGGCGCGGCGGTGCGCTTCGGAATTCTTCTCCTCGTCAAAGACGACCTGGACCACGCCTTCGCGGTCGCGCAGGTCTATGAAAGTGAGCGGGCCAAAATCGCGGCGGCGGTGGACCCAGCCCATCACCTTGACCATCTCCCCCGCGTGCTCGGGCCTCAGCTCTCCGCAGTAATGATTTCGTTTCAGACTCTCCAGGTTTTCTGCCATAACTTTATTAATCGCTGCCGATCCGGTTATTCATCTCTCAATTTGTCGATCAACTCCGATTCCGTTAGCTTCTGCTGCTCGCCCGTCGTCATATCGCGCAGCACGTAAACGCCGCTTCGGATTTCGTCTTCGCCCACGATCAAAGCGTACTGCGCCGAGAGGTTGTTAGCGATTGCGAGCGACTTCTTAAGCTTTCGCCCCTCAAGGTCGACGACCGCATGGATTCCCTCATCGCGTAGCCGTCGCACCAGCGCGAAGGAATGCTTACGAGCTTGCTCGCCGATGTAGGCGATGTAAAGCGCAGGCGCTTCGCCCTTCGGGTCGATTCTGTCTTCAGGTATGCTCATCACCATCCGCTCGACTCCGAAGGCGAACCCGAACCCTTTCGCGGGCGGCCCTCCGAGCATCTCTGACAGCCCGTCATAGCGGCCTCCGCCCACAATCGTGTTCTGCGCGCCGAGGCGGCTTCCGGTAATCTCAAACGCAGTGCGCATGTAGTAGTCCAGACCTCGGACCAACCGGGGTGTGACTGTGTAATCGATCCCGCGCTCGTCGAGAAGAGAGCGAAACTCTTCGAAATGCTTCCGGCAAGGGTCGCAAAGGTGATCTGTGATCGCGGGAAGCTCGGCCAGCGCCGGCTGGCACGACCCCACTTTGCAATCGAGCACTCGCAGCGGGTTTGTCTCGTACCTCTGGTTGCAGGTCGAGCAGAGGCGCGGCAGCCGCTCGCGGATCGCCTCACGCAGCCGGTTGACGTAAGCCGGTCTGCAATTCTCATCACCGATTGAATTGACCAAAAGCTGTGTATCTGTGATCCCGAGCCGCTTCAAATACCAGTCGAGCATCTCGATCACCTCGGCCTCGATGGCCGGGTCGTCGCTCTGGCCGAGGACCTCTACGCCGATCTGTGAGAACTGGCGATAGCGGCCCTTCTGCGGGCGCTCGCGGCGAAACTGCGGGCCGATGTAGAAGAGCTTAACCAGCCCCGGCTGGTTGAACAGCCCGTGCTCGATGTAAGCGCGAACTACAGAGGCCGTCGATTCGGGCCTGAGCGAAACGCGCTCGCCGCCGCGATCTTCAAAAGTGTACATCTCTTTATTGACGTCGGTCTCCGTCCCCACGCCGCGCTCGAACAGCTCTGTACGCTCGATTACGGGGGTGCGGATCTCTTCAAACCCGTAGCGGCCGAATGCGTCGCGCGCAACGTTCTCGACCAGGTGCCAGGCCTCTATTCGCGCGTCAGGCTTGTCCGTGAACCGCGCGGGCAGAATGTCCTGTGTGCCTCTAACTTTGCTTATCATCACTTAATTTTGGATTTTAGATTTTGGATTTTGGATTAAAGATCGCGCTTGATTCTTATCCGCAATCCAAAATCCAAAATCCAAAATCTAAAATCTTATAGTGTCAGGTAATTGTTCTTGTATTCGATATAATGGCGCCAGTGCATATCTATGCGAGCGAGCTCGTCTTCGGTCACTTCGCGGCGCACGCGCGCGGGCGATCCCATAACCATAGAGCGCGGAGGTATCACCGTCCCCGGAGTCACCAGCGAGCCCGCAGCTATGAATGACTCTTCGCCTATCACGACGTTGTCTAGAACGATCGAGCCGATGCCGATAAGCGAGCGGTCTTTGATCGTGCATCCGTGCAGCATCACGCCATGACCTACTGTGACGTAATTGCCTATGATCGTAGGAAACCGGCCATTGGTGACGTGAATGATCGTGCCGTCCTGGATGTTTGTGCTGTGGCCTATGCGGACGTGGTAAACATCTCCGCGTATGACGCAGTTGAACCAGACGCTCGACTGCTCGCCTATCTCAACGTCGCCGATCACCTGCGCGCTCGCCTCTATAAAAGCGGTGGCGGCGATCTTAGGTTTGATACCTTTGTAAATCCGTATCATATGGATGCCTCAACTGACTCTGACGGAAAGAAGTCACGTTAGCATACCCGTTGCGCGTGTAGCAAGTTGACACCCCGCAGCCGCTCGCTTAGCATCAACGCGATGCGGCGCTTAAGAATAATCTCATTCTCGATACTGCTCTTTGTTCTGCTCACGGCGTGCGGCGGAAAACCGTTTAACGTAAAACCGAAGCCCGATCTGCCTGCGCGAGAGCTGGGCGCGGAAGCGGTAGCGGGCAACTTGACGCTTCAGGCCGAAGCCGTAACGGACGAAGATTTTTTGTATGAGACATTCGATGCGAACTTGATACTGGCGGGCGTGTTGCCGGTGCGCGTCACTGTCTCAAGCCGAGAGCAAGAGCCCGTCGACCTGAGAAAGGCGAAGTTCGAGGTCAAAACATCAGGCGGGCGCACTTACAAAACGATCAGCGCCAACAGCGCGTTTAAGCGAGCGATCTCATATTACGGAATCTCTACTTATTCGAAAGAAGGGTACAAAGAGTCTCAATCGGATTTTGCATCACATGCGATCGACCTGCGCGAGCCGCTGGCGGCTGGCGCGTCGAGGCATGGGATGATCTTTTTTCAAGTCCCCGATGACGTGGCGCGCACTGCCGGGTTGACTCTTGTCTCCCGCAACCTCAATCGAAAGCTCCCAAAATCTGAATCACAAATCGAGATAAAGCTTAACTGAGCGCCTCCCACCCTACTCCGCGCCGTATTCCGCATAAACGCGCTCGATGATCTCTCCGGGCCTGGGAGGCTCTTTGATGAGCGAGAGCGCATCGCGCAGAACTTGCTTATGCAGCTCGCGCTGGAAAGGCCGTCCTAGCGCATTTCCTATCTTAAAATCTTTCGGGTAAAGCGCCCGAGGGGGTCGCATCTGGCGAGAAGCTTCCGGGCTCACGGTAATCAGGACAGTGGAGACGCCTCGCATCTCGATCTCGCGCTGGACCGCAACGACCGTGCGGTGGCATACCTGCGGTCACCCGCCCGTAAGCATTACTACATCGGCCCTCGACCGCTTGTCTATCTCTTCGGCTATCTGCGGCGCAGTCTCTTCATACATCCGTTTCAACTGCATGGTATAGCCCATAAAGCCCACGTGCTCGCGGGCCGCGCCGCCTACGAAGCCTTCTTTGATTAGCTCGCCGAGCGCGTCGAGGGGAAAGACGACGTTGATGTCCTGGTCCGCGTCCGAGTGATCGTAATGGTGATGCGTGACCATCAAGCTATCAGCCGTCGCGTCCGCGCCGATTATTCGAAACGAGAGGTCGCCAAGCTCGTCGGCGATGTTGAAAGGCTCTTGATCCTTTTGGTGAACCCCGGCGGCTGTAACTATGGCTACGGTCGCTCGCGCAAGCTCACGCTCGTACGGGGTGAAGGGGACACACTTCCTAGACATCTGAGACATGACATTTTACTCGTTCCGGCCATCTGAGATTTCAGCTTTCAGATTTGAAATCTCAGATGGCCCCCTGGTTCAGGCAGCCTTTCGGAGAACGTCGAATATCTCTTCGTTGTCCGGCTGTTCGTCGATCTTGTGAATGTCCTTGTAGATGATTCGGCCTTCTTTATCGACGACAAAGAGCGCGCGTTCGCTGTAGCCTTCCGGCCTCAATGCGCCGTAGAGGCGAGCCACTTCACCTTTGGGTTCGAAGTCTGAAAGCAGATCGTAAGAGATTCCGCCGAGGCTCTTGGCCCAGGCTACGTTGCAGGGGACTGAGTCGACTGAAATACCCAGCACGTGGGTATCGTGGCCCTCGAAGCGACTGAGGTCAGCCTCATACGAAGGCATCTGGATGGTTCAAACGGGTGTCCAGGCCAGCGGGTAGAATGCGATGAATACGTTCTTGTTGCCGCGAAAATCGGATAGCTTGACTTTGTTGCCTCTATGGCTCGGCAACTCAAAGTCGGGAGCCATATCTCCTACTTCAACAGGCATTGGCTTTCTCCTCCTGATAAGATTTAACGCCCTCGCTTTATCAATAAGACTATCGGCTTTGACTGTCAAGCTTTTCGAGCGCCGCAGCAAACATCAAATCCGTGGGCGCCTTCCTCGCAGTCCACATCTCGAATTGCCGCGCGCCCTGCGCCACGAGCATTTCTATTCCGCTTATGGTTTGACAGCCTTCCTCGCGCGCGTCTTTGAGAAACTTTGTCTCCATAGGGTTGTAGACCAGATCATAAGCTGCGAGACGACCTCTGAATGCTGCGCTGCGAACGGGGCTTGAGCCTTCGTCGTGCCCGCGCATCCCGACCGGCGTTGTGTTGATGATTACGCGAACGTGACTAGAATCCAAAGCATTTATCGGGTAAACCTCCACACCCGCAGAGTCGGCGAGCCCGCGCGCACGATCGGTGTCGCGAGCAAAGAGAGTCACGCGGGCGCCACGGTTTTGTAGCCCATAAAGGACTGCGCGCGCCGCTCCGCCTGCTCCGATCACGCCGAAGCTCTCTCCCTTGATCGAGCAGACTTTTTCCAGCGGCTTGATCGCCCCCTCGACATCCGTGTTGTAACCTTTCAAACAATCATGCTCGATAACGACCGTGTTGACCGCGCCTATATCGCGGGCCGTCTCGTCGACTTCGTCAAGCATCGGTATTACGGCGGTCTTGTAAGGAATCGTCACGCTCAATCCGCGAAGCTGCCAATCAAACTCTCGGCTCTCTTCTCGGACGAATTGCACAAAAAACTGCTCCAGGTCATCTACTTCAATTGGCAGGTAGACGAAATCTAAACCACATTCCTGAAACGCAGCGTTGTGCATAGCGGGCGAAGCCGATTGAGAAACCGGCCGCCCGATTATTCCTGTGATCGTAGTCTCGCGCGATAATTGATGAACACGATAGGTCTGTTGCAGCTCGCGACAAGTCAACTGCCCCGGAGCGCTCTCGGCCCCGCGCGCAAGCGACCCGTAAGTTAGATAACCTCCTGCGGCGGGTCCAAGTATTCGCGTGATTACGCCCGGCTCTCCCATCGCGAGCGCGATCAGGTTTTGCCCTTCTTCGCGCGCCCGTTTCAATAGATGAAATATCGAGAGCGTATCGATTACGCTGTTGGCCTGTGTGACGATCTTATGCACTGCGGCAGGCTGTCGAGATTGTCGATAATAAATCTCGAATAAATCCGGCGGCGTCTCTTGAAAATTGTGATGTGAGAGTATGAGCCGCGACGGGTCGGGCGCAAGACTTGCTGCCTGATCGTAGTGCGTTGCTTCAATGTCGCAGTAGTCCGCCCCGTTGCGCGCACCTTCGACGAGCAAGCGAAGCCTGATCTGGTCATCAATCGCCTGGCGTCCGCCTTCAGCGACCGAGCGACAGGTGATAATGACGGGCAGGGCTTTGTCTTCGAGCAACGAGCTGAGATCTTCGGGCTTAGTAAAATCGAAATCCCGCAGGTAATCTAGCCTGATTTCTATCATGTCGGCGACCTGCGCCGCATCTTTCATGCGAGCGCGGGCGGCAGCGACCGTCTCTTCCGTGATTACTGCGCAGTTACGAGCCGGACTATCTTTCGCCATCACTCTTCTTCGTCAAAGGCGAAAACGTCGGTTGTAAGATATCTTTCGCCGAGGTCGGGGAGGATTGCGACCACTCGTTTGCCCGCGCCGATCTCGCGGGCGACGAGCAGCGCGGCCCAGCAGATCGCGCCGCTTGAGATGCCGCAAAGAATGCCCTCTGCGCGCGCAAGCGAGCGAGCCGTCTGCTTTGCGTCTTCGTATTCGACGGGAACTATGCGGTCAATAATTTCGGTGTTGAGCACGCTCGGGACAAAGCCGGCGCCTATGCCCTGGATGGGGTGAGGCGCGGGCGGGCCTCCTGAAAGCACTGGCGAATCTTTTGGCTCTACCGCGACAAGCGTGACGTTGCGGAGGCGCTCTTTAAGCACTTCGCCGACGCCTGTGATCGTCCCGCCCGTTCCAACTCCGGCGACGAACGCATCCAGCTTTGCGTCGGTCGCTTCGATGATCTCAAGCGCGGTCGTGTTGCGGTGAATTAAAGGGTTCGCGGGGTTGTTGAATTGCTGTGGAATGAAGCAGTCGTCTATCTGCTGCTGCAATCTCTCTGCTTCGGCGATGGCCCCTTTCATGTCGAGCGCCTTCGGGGTAAGCACGATCTCGGCCCCCAAAGCGCGGAGCACGCGCATGCGCTCAAGGCTCATCGAATCGGGCATCGTGAGAATCAAGCGATAGCCTTTCGCGGCGGCAGTCATCGCCAGCCCTATGCCCGTGTTGCCGCTTGTCGGCTCGATAATCGTCGTCCGACCCGGAGAGATTCTGCCTTCGCGCTCAGCCGTCTCGATCATGGCAAAAGCTATGCGATCTTTTATGCTGCGCATCGGATTGAATGATTCCAGCTTGACCAGCACTTCCGCAGATCCTTCAGCCGGGAGCCTGTTGAGCCGAACGAGCGGCGTATTGCCTATAGTCTCAAGCACGTTGTTACATATCTTTTGCCTGGCGGTCATCCTCACCAGATTAAGAAGGCAAAAGGCAAAAGGCAAGGGCGGTTATGGGAAATCACTCTCGTCTCACGCCTTTTGCCTTCACTATTCTTCCTGCTATGGTATTGCTTACGGAGACTAGATCATGTTGAGGGATAAGAAGCTGGCCGTGCTGGGCGCGGGCAAACTGGGCGAGATTCTTATAAAAGGGCTCGTCGAAGCAGGCGTGGTCGACGTGTCGAACGTCACAATTACCGCGGGCCATCAGTCTCGATTGGATCGCATGAGAGAGCTGTTTGGAGTCGCGGGCACGCTCTCAAATGCGATGGCAGCCGAATCAGCCGACATAATTATTCTTGCCGTCAAGCCGCAGACCGTACAGCAAGTGCTTTCACAGATAAAAGGAGTGTTAAGCCCATCACAACTGCTGATCTCCGTTGCGGCGTCCGTCAGCGCGGCCTTCATCGAAAAGCATCTGGACGGTGAAGTGCCCGTGGTGCGCGCGATGCCCAACACGCCATGTCTTTTAAAGAAAGGCATGACGGGAATCGCCCCCGGCCTCAACGCCCGCGAGGAGCATATAGAGCTTGCTAAATTCATCTTTGACGCGGTGGGCCGCACGGTGGTCGTCGACGAAAAACACATGGACGCGATTACGGGACTTTCGGCGAGTGGCCCCGCATTCATTTACATAATCATCGAATCGCTGGCCGAGGCTGGCGTGAAGGTCGGGCTGCCGCGCGACATCGCGACAGAGCTTGCCGCGCAGACGGTAGTCGGCGCGGGGACTATGGTGCTTGAGACTGCCGAGCATCCCGCGAAGCTCAAAGACTCCGTTACGACTCCGGCCGGTTGCACTATCGACGGGATACTTGAGCTTGAAGACGGAGGATTGCGCGTGACTCTGATTAAAGCCGTAGTCAAGGCTACGCACCGCGCGAAGGAGCTGTTGGAAACATAACGGAGACGTGAGAATGGGTTCAGGCAGAGTGAGGTCGAGCAGGCGCGGGCCATCAAAGCTATTAATCATATTAATGCTGTTATCGTCACCTGGCTTTCCCTCTTTTAATCAACTTGTGAAAGCGCAAAAGACTCAAGACAAAACTGAACTTGCCGCAGCCGATTTCCCGAAGCTCGTAAACGATTACTTCCTCGATCTTCACAGTCGCCACCCGGCCATTGCAGCGGCGAGCGGCATACATGCCTGGGACGGCAAGCTCGAAGACTACAGCAGCGCGGCGCTCGGGGCAGAGGCGGACGCGATCAAGCGGTTTCAAAACAGGCTTGAAAAGATTCAGCCGCTGTCGCTGTCGTCCTCCGACATTTTCGATTACCAGATCATCCTATCGAACATGAACGCGCGGCTGCTTGAGCTTGAGCAGATAAAAGATTTCGAGCGCAACCCAAAAATTTACAACGACGTGATCGCGCAGGGGCTTTTGCAGATCGCGATGTTCGAGTATGCGCCTGCGGACTCTCGAATACGGCACGTGATCTCGAAGGAGAAGCAGATCCCCCGGCTGCTCGAATCTGCGCGGGCGAACTTGAATAACCCGCCTGAGATCTTTCTGAAGCTTGCGCGCGAAAGCTTTCGCGGCACCCTGAGTTTTATTCAAAACGACCTGCCGAAGGCTTTCGCTTCCGTAAAAGACGCGAAGCTCCAGGCGGAGTTTAAGAAATCTACGAAGACGGCCGCTTCGGCCATCGCCAAACACCTCAAGCACCTCGAAAGTGAGAAGCCCGATCCGCAGGCTACGTTCGCGATCGGCAGGCAGAATTTTGAAGCGAAGCTAAGGCACGAAGAGGGGATCAGTATTCCCACGGAGACGCTGCTGAAGATTGCAGAGCGCGAGCTTCATAAAACACAGGAAGAGTTTCGCAAGACTGCGGCGCAGATCAACCCGAATCGCAGAGCCCTGGACGTTTGGGGTGACGTGCAGCGAGATCATCCGAAGGCGGGGGCGCTCGTAGAAGAGGCGCAGAAGCAGGTCGATGCGATTGTGAAGTTCATCGGCGAAAAACAGATCGTAACTCTTCCCGAAGGGCCCGGCCCTGTCGTCGCGCCCACGCCTGACTTCATGCGCTGGTCGTTTGCGAGCATGTGGACGCCCGGCCCGTTTGAGAGTCGGCCACTGCCTTCGCGGTACTTGATAACCGACGTGGACCCGCGCTGGACCGAAAAGCAAAAATCAGAATATCTCTCCTCTGTAAACTTCCCGCAATTGTGGGCCACTTCGATCCACGAAGCGTACCCGGGCCACTTCGTCCAGGGAGCTTATCTAAAGCAAGTCACATCGAAGGTGCGAAGAACCTGGGCGATTGCGCCCGCGAGCTTTGTCGAAGGCTGGGCGCATTATACAGAGCAGATGATGATGGAAGAGGGCTTCGGCGCGGGCGAGCCTAAGATGAAGCTCGGACAGTTGGCCGAAGCGCTGCTCAGGTTGTGCCGTTTCGTAGCCGGGATTCGGCTGCACACGGAAGGAATGACCGTAGACCAGGCGACGCGGTTCTTCATGAGTAATGGATACATGGGCGAAACGCCCGCTCGAATAGAAGCCGAGCGCGGCACTTTCGATCCGACTTATCTTGTTTACACCGTAGGCAAGCTCGCTATTCTGAAGCTGCGCGAAGATTACAAACGTTATCGGAAAGAAGATTTTTCGTTGCAGGAGTTCCACGACCGGTTGCTGTCAAACGGGTTTGCTCCGATCTGGGCGCACCGCCGGATGCTAATGCCGGAAGACCGTGGGAAATTATTGGAGTGAATAGTAAAGTAGAGGCAGGGACAAGCCCTGCCCCTACAGTTTATTGCCCCCTCCTTTAGCGAGCCGCTCATCCCATTTTTCTTTACATCATTCTGTAGAGCTGGTCTTTTTAGCGCGGGGCTTGTTTGGTTGTTCGACGCTCAACTGGTTATCGACCTTCTTCACGCAAGCGAAGCTCTTTGTCATTCGCGTCGCCGCGCCTTTCAGCCCGGAAGTCTTAACCATGCCCTTGAGGATGACTACGCCGTCCTTAGTTTGCACTTCGATGTTGGCGGATTTCAGCGAAGCCGATTTCGCAAACTTCTCTTTGACGCCCGCCGTTATCGAGTCGTCCGTGGCCGCAGAGCAGTCGACCGGCGCGGAGCTAACGGCTTTTGACTTCGCAGGAGCCTTCGATGTTTCTTGAGCACCGAACGTAATACCAGCGAGCGCAATAGACAGCATCGCTATCATGATAGTTTTCATTTGAGATTCTCCTTGGGATTGATTAGGAGGATGGGGATACCGGCAGAAAACGCGGCTCGAAACTCTCCTGTCAATAAAGGACGAGAAATCTCGGCGCTACAATGCACGCGAGATTTACGAAATCGATTTCTCTAACTGCTCTTGCGCCCGCGCCAGTCCGCGAGGATCTCGCGGGCGGCATTAAAGCCGGGCGCTCCCATGACTCCGCCGCCGGGGTGCGTGCCCGACCCGCACATATAAAGCGCGGCGATGGGAGTGCGGTACTGCGCCCATCCGGCGACGGGGCGCATGAAGAATAACTGGTCTACGGTCATGTCGCCGTGAAAGATGTTGCCGCCTGTGAGCGAGTAATCGCGCTCCAGGTCTAGGGGAGAGATAACTTGACGGTGCAAAATGGATTGTCGAATGTTAGGCGCGTACTCGGCCAGCAGGTCTATGCAGCGGTCTGCGAACCCGTCTTTGATCGAATCCCAGTCGGCGTCGCGCAAAGTGTACGGCGCGTACTGCGCGAATATGCACATGATGTGCTTGCCCGGCGGCGCAATAGAATCATCATAAGCCGTTGGTATGGTCAGCTCAAGCATGGGATTATCCGAAGGCCGCCCCGCAGCCGCGTCTTCCCAGGCGCGGTCAACGTAATCCATCGAAGGGCAGATGTGAATTGTAGCCTTGTGCTGTGGCCCGAGGGCCGCGCCCGGATAGTCCTTGAAATCCGGGAGCGCGTCTAACGCGAGGTTGATCTTCAGCGAGCAGCCTTCGATGTGAATCTTTTTGATCTCGCCCAGGAATTCTTCATCAAGCTCTTTCGGATCGATGAGCTTCTGGAAGGTAATCTTCGGGTCGGCGTTTGAAACGATCACGCGCGCGTGTATCTCCTCGCCGTCCGCGAGCGCGACCCCATAAGCGCGCCCGCCGCGCACTAAAATACTAGACACGTCAGCATTGGTTCTTATGCGCGCTCCGGCGGCTACGGCCGCGCTGGCAATGGCATCGCTTATCGCGCCCATCCCGCCGCGCGCGAAACCCCACAGCCCGCGAATACCCGTTGCGCCTCCCATCACGTGATGCAGCATGATGTAAGCCGTGCCGGGGGTCGAAGGGCCGCCGTTCGTTCCGATCACGCCGTCCGTTGCAAGCGTTGCTTTGATGTGGTCGGACTCGAACCGCTCGTCCAGATAAGTGCGAACGCTCTGCACCATGATTTTCATCAGGTGCACTATTTCAGGGTCGCGGAACTTGATCGCGTCGAGCCCCAGGCGGCCCATCGCCACAAGGTCGCGGAACTTGCGCCGGACGATGTTGGGCGGCGTGGTCATCAAAAGCCCTTCCACCCAGTCGGCCAGCCGCGCGAGCTGGTGCTCGAAGTCCGGATAAGCCTCGGCATCCTTCTTTGAAAACTTCGCAAGCTCTTTTTGAGTCGCGGCCATGTCCCGCCAGAAAAAGAGGTGCCGCCCGTCGGGGAACGCTGAAAAGAATGACGGGTCTTTGGGGTAAAGATGATAGCCGTGCCGGCCAAGCTCAAGGTCGTTTATTATTTTCGGCTGTAGCAGACTGCACAGGTAAGCGAGCGTAGAGACTTTAAATCCCGGCCAGGGTTGTTCGGTGACGGACGCGCCCCCTAAGACGCCGCGCCGCTCAAGCACTGTGACGCTCAACCCCGCGCGAGCCAGGTAAGCAGCCGTCACAAGCCCGTTATGCCCACCGCCGACTATGACTACGTCAGTTGTGCTCATCATTGGCCTTCGGGCGGTTGACATTCTGGTGTGTGCGAATCCAAAGCTCGTCGAGCGCGCCTTCTTCGAGCGTCTTTGTGATGAAGACGATCTGGCCCGTGTGCATAGCTACGTGAACCGCGACGTTGAAGATCTGGTTGAAGAGCGTAGGGTTGTAAGAAGGCTCACTGGCGGGCTCCAAAAAGCGCGCAGGGTCGAACCCGTCGAGCGTCTCTTTGACAAGGCTCAGGGTCTCGTCGAACGTCGCGAGCAGCTCTTGCTTCGATACGGGGCCGCGCTCTGAAAACTCCGCCGGGCGGTCGCGCCTATAATCCAGGCCGCCAATGCTGTGCGCCACGTAATGGCGCATCGAGCCTGAAAGGTGCAGCACGAGATTGCCGACCGAGTTGCTCTGCTCGTTAGGCCTCCACCAGAGCTCGTCTTCGCTCAGCTTTTCGACGCAAGACCTGATCTGCTCGGGAAATATCTTAGTGATGCGGCTCGTGAGCGCATCCAACGCTACGCGGTTCAAGTCAGACTTCTCTTGCATAATTCTCCTGGCGCGCCGAGTTTTTACGAAAGATGATTCAAGCGCCAGATTGTAGTGATTGGGCAGCCGCTTTGCAATGCGGGAAGGGGCGGCGAAGCTATCGCCGCGTGTGGTGGATCATAAGAAATGCGGATAAGCCGTCTCTTATGAATTCTGCTCTTCGCCCCCATCTTCGGCCCGCCGCAGGAATTTGCCGAACACCGACAGCGAAAAACCGGCAATCGTCACCGCGACCATAAAGGCCAGTATGCAGACGAGTAGAATAGCCATCATCTGTAGAAACATAGGTCTGCCTAACCGGGGGCTTTGTGGTTGTGGGGAAGAGACGGCCTCAGACTAACCGAACTCAAAAAAGAAAGCAATAAAAATCTTATTCGTGATTCAATGTGAGCTTTGCGACAGTCTCTACGTGATAGGTTTGAGGGAAGAGATCGAAGGCGACCACGCTTGAAAGGCGGTAGCGGGCGTCAACGAGCTTTCTGAGATCGCGCGCGAGCGTCGCCGGATCGCAAGAGACGTAAGCGATGCGTGCGGGCTTGAGCTTTGCGATTTCGTCTACTGCTTGCGCAGCCCCCGCGCGCGGCGGGTCGAGGAGCATCAAGTCCGGCACTGAGTTTAATCCTCTGAGCCAGCTCTCGACGCGGGTGTTATGAAACTCTACGTTTGTGAGTTTGTTATCGGCGATATTCTGCCTCGCAAAACGCGCGGCCCGCGAATCGGATTCGACCCCTATGACGCGGTCAAACGAACGGGCTAGCTGCAGCGTAAACAGGCCCACTCCTGCGTAAAGGTCTACGGCGAAGTGGCCTGAATAATCTGCCGTAGCTTCCTTGACGAAATCTTCGAGCAGCAAATAATTGACCTGGAAAAACGTCGAAGCGCCAAAGCTGTATCTCATATCGCCGATTCTTTGAGAGAGGGGAGCGCCGAGGAATCCCTCCAATGCAGGCTCGAGGCTCACGCCTGTCTGGCCGAGGGCCATCTCTACTTCTTCCGGCTGCTCGAAAGATGTGTCACTGCTTGCAAGCGACGACCTCAAGCTTTGAAACGCCCGGTCTAGCGCGGGCGAAAGCACAGGGCAGCTCTCTATGTCGCAAACCGAATGCGAAGCAGCGTGATTGAATCCGATCCGCAACCGGTCTGAGGCGTTCTCTATCTTCACCTGCGCTCGCGAGCGATAGCCGAACTCGGCAGCCGAGCGGATCTCTATCTCGCGATCCCAGGGGATTCGGCCAATACGTGCGAGCGCATCGCGGACGAAGCTCGATTTCGCCTTGAGCTGTTCGTCGTAAGTCATATGCTGCAACTGGCAGCCGCCGCATTCTCCAAAGTAGCTGCAAGGAGGCGCGCGTCTGGCGGGGGAGGGCGTGAGGATCTCTTCGATCGCGCCTCTCGCGAAATTCTTTTTGCGTTCGGTTATGCGGATTCGCAGTCGCTCGCCGGGAGCTGCGAACGGAACGAATACGGCAAGCCCTTCGTGGCGCGCTACGGCGTCGCCGCCGAAAGCGAGCCGCTCAGTAGTCACTTCGACAACATCGCCGACGGAAAGCGGTTTCTGATTCACTCATTCACGATAGCAGGATTCTTGTTATTGAGAAAACCGGAAGGGAGAGGCAATGTTTCAGCGCTAAGAGCGCAAGATGATTCAATGGTCTGCTGACATCTCGCCGATCAAACGGGTCAATCGCTCAGGCTCTGCGAGCCCGTAAACGCGCTTCCACACGCCCTTGTCGTAGTTGCCAATGAACATCGCCGGCGAATGATCGCCTTTGCGCGCCTGGTCGCCGGTCAACGCTCTTGAGAGGCGGTCTATCTCGCTCTTCTCGCCTGTGACGAAAGTCCAGCCCTGCTTTGAGCCGAAATGCGAGAGCCACGTCTTGAGCTTTTGTGCGCTGTCAGCTTCGGGGTCTGCGCTGATCGAGATCAACATTACATCCTTGCCAAGCCTGTCGCCGAGCATCGTCTGCAAACGTGCGAACTGGTTTCCCTGCATCGGACAGATCGCCGTGCAGGTGGTGTATATAAAGTTGATCGCTACGACTCGGCCTTTCACAAGGTCTTCGTAAAAATTTATTCGCTTCCCGTCCTGATCTACCACCCTGACGTTTGTGATGGCGTCCTTGGGAGGTCTTCGGTCTTGTGCCTGCTGGGCGGACGCCGAAAGCGGACCGGCAGTCAAAGCCAGGATGATCGCGAAGCGCAAAAGACGAAGCTTGATTCTCACAGACGCAGACGACATCGATCACCTCGCTCAACCGACTTTGATAATCCTGGCAACCGAAGGCACGCCCTGCTTGTTGACCAGAAAGAGCATGTAATGGCCGGGCGGGCAGATATTCCCGTTCGCCGGAGCAGTGACTTCGAGGTTCTTGCCGTTCTTGGCGAAGCTCAACCGCACGCGGCGCTGGTCCATAGTGATGGCATGTGTCACAGACGGCAGTCGGATTAACACAACGTCTGCGACGGTCTTGACGGCCTTCTTATCCGGCACCTTGACCTGGAACCGCTCGCCGTATGCGATTGCGTCCTGTACGGACGTGATAGTCGGGCGGTTGCCTTTGAACAGATAAGGGGGCGAATATATCTCCAGGTTGTAGTTGTCGCCGCCTCCACCCGTAGGCCCGGGCTGTCCGCCGCCCGCAACCAGCACGCGCCCGTCCGGCAACAAAAGGGCCGTCGAATGATAGAGCCGCTCGACCTGCTGGCTCGCCATCACAGTCCAAACGTCTTTTGACGGGTCCCACATCTCTGTGGACCGCTCGGTCCCCGTGAAGCTGTTAAAGCCGCCCCCGCTGGTCCCGCCTATCGCCAACACCTTGCCGTCGGGAAGCACGACGGTGTTGAGCTGTCGCCGCGCGTAATACATCGAGCTGACCCGCCGCCAGGAGGGCGATGACTGGTTCAGGTCTATCACTTCGGCGGCGTTTGTAGGCGTGCCGCCGCCTACGATAAGAATCTTGCCCACGTCATACATCACGAATGAGCCAAAGTCGCGGTAACCGAAACTACTCTCAGGCCCGGGCGTCCACTCCCCCGTTCCGTTCGTGTCCAGAAAGCCTGTCGTTTGATCCGGCCCCGCGCAAAAGACCCGGCCATCGGGCGCCAGCGCCATCCAGGGATAGAAAGGCAGCCAGCGCACGGCCCCTGTCAACGAACGCCAGCCGTTCCCCTCCCAGACCTGGGGCAGATTGTTAAATTGAAAGTTCTCGTCTGTGCCCGAGACTACGAGCACATCTCCGTTTGCAAGCGTGCAGGTTGACGGGTACCAACGGCCCGCATTCATGTTGGGGCCGCGCGACCAGGTGTTAGTTCTGAAATCGAAAATATTAGTGTGAGGCTCGCCCTTTGCCGACTCCAAATGGTGGCCCCCGGCGACGAGCAACCTGCCGTCGGGCAAAAACGAATGGCCGCTGCAAAAGACGTTCGTGTTCGAATTCGTGATCGTGGTAAAGCTGTTTGTCTCAACGTCCCAGATGCGAGCCTGTGTAATCAGAGACCTATCGTCGGCTTGCCAGAACAATACTTTGCCGTTCGGCAATAAATGCATGTGGATCGCAACCGCTGGCATGTCGCTTCTGGCGACCCACTGCCCAACCATAGCGGGGTTCGTGTCCATCGCATCGGTCGACTCCGCTATGCGGAAGTAGTTGAAATTGG
The DNA here is from genome assembly GCA_036277095.1 of Blastocatellia bacterium. Lineage (GTDB taxonomy): Bacteria > Acidobacteriota > Blastocatellia > UBA7656 > UBA7656 > DASUNP01. The sequence continues at coordinate 12,655 of DASUNP010000099.1, read as the reverse complement.
CGACTGCGCCCGATGGCCCGTTGCCGTCCATTGCGACGCGCATCACCTGGCGGCCTGCGCCGAGGCTTACGCCCATCTTGAATACTGTCTTGTAACGGTTCCATCCCCCTGTGTCTGGGACGCTCATAATGCCCGTCTTGTCCTGCCCATCGAACTCTATGTGAAATGCTCCTCCCGGACCGTTAGAAGCAGCTCTCGCCTCAATGACGTATGTGCCCGCAGAGGCAACATCGATTGTGTATTCGAGCCATTCTTCGGCGAATACGTCGCTCACTTCAAATCCGCCTTCGCTGCACGCGGTAATGTCGACGCCCGAGGCGCGATACTGGCCGCCCTTGTTCGACTCGTCTATGTCGTGGAAGGCTATCTCTTCGCCGCCCCTGTCAAAATCTTCGCTCTCGATCTTGCCGGCGACGACCTTCGGCGTGTCCGTGAAGGGAAATTGGGGAGCTGAAACGCTGGGCGGGAAGATTCTAATGTAATTGAAATTGCCTACGGCCCCGGTCTGCCCGTTGCTGTCCATTGCGACGCGCATCACCTGGCGGCCCGCGCTGAGGCTTATGGCGGTCTTTGCCGCCGTCCTGTATGAACTCCACGCGCCCGTATTCGGGACGGAGATCGCGCCCGTCTTGTTTACGCCGTCAAACTCGATATGAAAATTGCCGCCCGCCCCCGCAGAGGCCACTCGCGCTTCAACTGTGTAACTACCAGCCGTGGCTATCTCGACGGTGTATTCGAGCCATTCTCCGGCAAATACCGAGCCTACCTCAAAGCCCCCCTCCGAGCAGACGCTGATGTCGACGCCCGTCGTGCGATATTGATTACCGTCGTTCGACGGGTTCTTGTCGCTGTAGGCCACACCCTGCCCGCCGTTGTCGAAATCTTCGCTTTGAATAGTGCCGGGGATCGCGTGGGGCGACCCCTGGTAAGGCGCTTGACCTTCCTGGAAAATAAATGCGGAAGAGGCTGATTCAGTGATCTGAATTGCTATCAAGGCTACGCATAGAGCTAAGGAAAAGAAACGAAAAACGCGGGACGAACAAAAGCAAGAACCGCGACGCATCAAGACTATCTCCTCTAACCTGATCTGGGCCTGGGCCGGGGGGCTGAGCAAATAACTGTTTGACCCCAGGAGAAGAAAAGGGAGAATGAGCAACTTTTTCCACAACCCAGTTCGAGTCCGACTCCTGAAAAAATCCTGGTCTTCAGTTTTTACGCGCGAATCGGTAGCGTCAGCTTTTGCATCATGTAATAATGCTGAACCATAGCGTCTAACCATTCTTTAGGCGTTATCGATCCTTGATCAGGTTGTCATCAGAAAGGATTTAATCCCGCGAACACTTCGCCGTCTTTCCAGTGTTCCCGGCTTTGCCAACGTAAATAACCCGGAGGACTTGAAATGAGTATCACTGAAACAATCATCACATACCGCCAGATCAGTAAGGCCCTCACCGGTAACGAATCTACGACCGGAAACGTGCTTAATCAGAGCGCCCCAGACCCTAACGAATCTGCCCGCATGCTTGCGGGGTTTGCCGCCGCATTGAAGAAGCTCGAAGAAGAAGATAAGAATCCCGGCGTATTGGTCTCGCCCGATCACAGGGTCGCTTCTCTTTTGCAAGCCTTCCTGGCCGAGAGGGCCAACGAAGAGGGTAAGCTTGAAGAGTTGCCGATGGGCGGCAAAGAGGCCAAGTTTGATGAAAAGGACTGGCTCGGATGGGCGGGCAGCTTCTTCACCTGGTGGAGAAAGATAAAGCCCCACGAATTTCTCAACGCATCTCCCGATCCGGACCCGTTCGAGAATCAGACGAGAGTCGCTTTGTTGGGCGATTGGGGGACAGGTCTTTACGGCGCGCCTGTCTGCGCCCGCAGCATCGAGTCCGATCCTAAAGGGTATAAGCTCGCCATTCACCTCGGAGACGTTTACTACGCGGGCAACAAGGGAGAGGTGCAAGAGCGCTTTCTCGATCTCTGGCCGAAGAACAATGTCGCCACTAATCGCGCGATCAACTCGAATCACGAGATGTATACGGGCGGACACGCTTACTACCAGCTCACCTTGCCGAAGTTCAACCAACCGGCGAGCTATTTCGCATTCCAGAACGATCACTGGGTGCTCGTAGGCTTGGACAGCGCTTATATCGATCACGACCTGATGGGCGACCAGGTGGAGTGGCTGCGAAATATCATCAATCAGGCGGGCGACCGCAAGGTCATCTTGATGTCGCATCACCAGCCTATCTCGCGCCTTGAGAGCCAGGGGCCGAAGCTGGTTGAGAAACTCGGAGAGTTCCTCACTGCCAAAAAGATATTTGCCTGGTACTGGGGCCACGAGCACAGGTGCATGTTGTACGACCAGCATCCGAATTGGGGGATGTTCGGTCGAACGGTCGGGCACAGCGGCTTCCCTTATTTTCGGGATGATGTCAGCGGCGCGACTGCCGAGCCGGGACTGCCCGGATGGCACAGGTTAGGGGCTAAGGACCTAGTTCCCGGAGGTCTTCTGCTGGACGGGCCTAACCAGTTCGTCAAAGATCATGAAGACAAGTATGGTCCGAACGGCTACATGTTCCTGGAATTCGACGGGCCGCACTTGAACGAGATAGTTCAAGAGCCGGACGGTAAGGTCATCTATGATCGCCAGCTTGTTTGAGGTCAATCATGAGTGAAAATCGCGAGAGAATGCTTGCGCGCGCTCACCGAGCGTTTCAGGATAAGCCGATCTCTGAATTCACAAAAAGAGTGCGCGCTATTATCGGCCCGGCTGCCGGGCAAATACAAGAGCAGTTGGCGCAGGACGCGCTCAAGGCGTGGGACGACGGCGAAGAGCCTACTCCGAAACAGCTAGCCGCCCTTGAGCTTGTGATAAGGACGATGCGGCCCGCCCCGCTCTCAAGAAACGGGGAGCTGGAAAAGCTCGACGCAGATGTGGCGCCATGCTTTAAGGACTGGGAGAGCTTTCGGGCAAACATCAAACCATTTATCTACTCTATCGGGCGCGTTGATCTCGCGCCCGAAAAGGGCATAGGCACGGGGTTCCTTGTCTCTGAAACTTTGCTGCTCACAAACAGGCATGTGCTTGACGTGCTATCGAACGGAACGAACGTGCTTGAGAGAGGGCAGGCGGTGGTCCGCTTCAAAGAGGAGTTTAAATCGCCTACCGAAGACCCTGTGGACATAGTCGGCGTCGCAGCCCTCCACCCGAAGCTGGACGCGGCGTTGCTCAGAGTCGAAGAGAAGAAGTTTGATGACGGGCGGCTTCCGCTGTCTATCGAAACCAACGAGGTCGAGTCAGGCCAGGCAGTTGTCGCCGTCGGATACCCGTTCGAGGATAATATTCGCAACCCGATCTTCGTGGGCGCTTTGTTCGGAGATAGATTCGGCGTCAAGCGCGCCGCGCCGGGCGAAGTTACAGGCGCCGAGCAAGAGTCGATATTTCACGATTGCTCGACGCTCGGCGGCAACTCCGGCTCCCCGATTCTTTCGATGGACAACGCGCGCGTAGTCGGCCTTCACCACGACGGCTTTTTCAGGTTCCGAAACGAAGCCGTCAACGGAAAGTCGCTATCGGATTTCGTCTCCCCACACCTGTAGGAGTGTTACGACTATGACTGCACGAGCCTTTATTGTAGCCATCGAGGACTACAGCGACAGCACCTCGCTGGCGACCCAACTGCCGGGGACGAACAAGGACGCGAAAGCCTTCCGCGACTGGTTCCTGGAAACGAAACTGAAACCGAAAAATGAAGAGGAGAGAAAGAAAGCAGAAGCCAGCATACTGGCCTGCGCAGGCCCCTCCTGCGAGTGGCGCACTACGGGCACGACGCACGACGAGATCGTCAAAGAGCTGCTGAAGATGGTCAAGGATTGGAAGGACAAGACCGACGAGCTTTACTTCTACTTCTCGGGCCACGGCTTTTCTTACAAGAATGTGAGCGCGGTCGTACAAGTAGATGTGCTGGTGGCGTCGGATTTCGTCGACCCCGAAAATTCAGGCGACACCTGCCTTCTGTTGCAGGAGATTCAGCAGAAGTTGTGGAACGCGCTCGGCCCCGGCAACCACTACTATTTCGTAGATGCCTGTCGCAACCCCATCTCGATTGAAGACATTGAAGTCCCGATTCTCGGAAAGAAGTTTCCGACCTCTGTCCGGGGCAGGTCGAACTGGTACGTGCTCTATTCGACAGCGCTTGGGCAAGTGGCGAAGGTCCAGAGCGGGTTCACGCAGTTGCTCTTGAAAGGATTGACCGGCACAGGCAAAGCGAAAAAATGGGAATCCGGAAAGATGTATGTCACGTTCGAGCGGTTGCGCGATTATGTCAAGACCAATCTACAGGGGCAGGAGAGCGAGGCTAAGACAGTGGCCGACGCAGACGGCTTCATCCTTGAGTTGAGTCCCGTTCCGCAGTCGACTTGCGAGGTGATCGTAGACAATGCCTCTGAGCAAGACTCTTTTACGCTCAAGGTGAGTAATGACCTGATGGACAAGGATATACCCTTCCAGGGCGGGTCTCACAAATTTGACTTGAAGCCTTTCGATTACTTTTTTGAAGTCCGGCATCCGGTAGCTACAGTCTTGCAAGTCGACCCGCCGCCCCCCGGCCCGTTGAGCCTGTATGAACCGGTCGTAGTGCGCTTCAAGAAACAGCCCGTCACGCGAGGGATGGTAGGCGGGTTTCGAGGTGGAGGGATGCCACGTGGAGGGAGAAGTCCCTCCAGCACTCCTGTCGCGGCTCCGCGCAAGGCGAGCGTAACGCTTGAAGCGGCGCCCAACACAGAAATCCACCTTGTAAGCGCAGAGACAGGCAAAACGACTATCAGCCCCGCACGGTTGGCTGCCGACGTTCCCCCCGGAACCTATACTGCCAGGGTGATGGAGCGCGGGGTCGCCATTCAGACCCGCCAATTCACGGTCGCCGCGGGCAAGCCGGTAAAGATCGACCTGCTCGAACGGCCCGTCAGCGAAGTTAGAGAGAGAATTCTCCAGACTGTGTCTGACGCAGGAACATCCAGGTATGCGGCGTTTTCTGAGACGCTCGGCCCGATGTCCAACTGGGACCTGAGCTTGTGGCTTTCCGTATTCGGCGCGTCGCATATAGTAGGAGCGCCGGGTCGCTTTAGTAAGCTGGCGAAGTTACCCCTCGACACGTTTACAGACGTAAAGAAAGGTGCGTCACCAGTCTACGTCCTTGCCGGATTTGAAAAATCGAAAGGCCGGTTCGATGTGGCCCTCAGCCAGGGGGCCAGGGTCAAATGGGAGCCGCTCGAAAAGGTCAAATCGCTTGTCGGAATTTATCAGCGACGCGTCGAAGCAAAGCCCGGCCCGCACTTGCTTTCGCTCAGGCTGGCGGACCAGGCCCCCGTGACGCTGGCCGTTCATTGTTTGCCGAATCGCGCCACGTTCGTCAATTTCGCGGAAGACGCTCAGGGCAATCTTAAAGTGCATCAGTTCTTGCTTCCGATTCACAGCCTCTTTAGGTATCTCGACCCCCTGGTCACACTTTATCTCGACAACGATCCACTGAGCATAATTCGCACTATGACGCTCGCCCAGAGCAAATTTGCGAGTAATCATCCGATAAACCCCGAACCGGGAACCAAGGAGAGACAAGACTGGCAAGCGTTGATGTACGGTAAGTGGCTCGACCCTATAATGTCGCTGATCGCCTGTTATGAGATGATTCGTCGCGGCGAAGCGAAAAAAGAGATGAATTCGCTCAAGATTGTTATCCAGAATCTCAGAAAATACTTTGGCGGCATTCCCGACACAGAGGTGATCGCAAAGCTGCTGGGGTTGAAGGCGAAAAAACTTGACGCGCCTCCACTCTTGCTTGATGGCGTGCTTGCGCTTGAAGAGGCGGCGACTAAGTTGTTGCCGCTCCCGGCTTCAAAGCTCGATTACAACAGCCCCTGGACTGCATGGCGAGCCGCCGTGAGCGACACCGACTCGCCTGCGCGAAAGGGCGCGAAAGGGCGAAAAGGGACGCCGTCGAAAAAGGGTGGGGCGTCGAAAAAAGGCGCGGCGTCGAAGAAAGTCGCGGCGTCGAAAAAAGGCGCAACGGCGTGAAAAGGCGCTCCCTCGCGGCGGTCGATCAGAAACGGCCAGGGAAAGATAGTCGCAGCTCAAATGTAAAACAGGCTCAGGCGAGGCACTCCGTTGATCTGGCGCAGTTGGCGGGAGACGAAATTCTGTAAGGTCTGGTCGTAGATCGCTCTGTCCATTTTCGTGCGGTATGCCCGAAGCTGCGACGCCGCTTCGGCGCGCATCTCTGTAATCAAGCTTTCACCGCTCGTCTTTATCAAGCTCTCAAGTAGCATCCGGTCGATGGCGTCGAGGTCTTTTTCAATCGCTTCGGCGTCCGCCAAGGCCGATGCCTCGACATACTCTTTGATCTCCTTCAACCGCGCGCGCGCGCGTTCGACGGCTACGATAACGAGCTGGCGGTCCGCGCTCTTGGCGACAGCTTCCGCCTCTGCAAGCTCACGGTCCGAGCGGTCGAGGAATTCCACTAGCAGGTCTTTGGGGAAGGGCGCGGCCTGTTGCTTGCCTTTCCGGCGCGACGGCGTGGTTTCAATCTGCGGCCCTGTTTCATTGGTGCCTGCGCCGACCTGCGCGAGGCGGTATTCGGCGTAAAGAGATTCGACCTCTTGCTGGCAGTAGAACATCGAATTGACTTTGCGATACTTTCGCGGGCGCGAGTCGTAGGAGTCGAATGCCTGGTTTATGGCGCGCAGCACCAGGTGGAGCGGGATGCCCGCGTTCTTCCAGCTTTCGACAAGCGCCCAGTCCATAGGCGAGATCAGAAGCGGTTTGCCGCGCCGGCGGACGAACTCCTCTTCGACCTCAGTAAAGAAGTTAAAGTAGTTCAGCCGCTCAGAGTGACGAGGCCCTATCTCTTCGCTGGTCGCTTCCACGATTCAACTAAGTCATCTGATTGATGATCTGGCCCAGGATGAAAAAGCCCGCGAGCGTTGCGGCCATGGCGAGCAGTATGAGGCCGGCGAGCGGGAGGGCGTCTTTCTGCGCCGCGCCGTCGAGAGCTTTTATCGAGCTAAAATCTTTGTCGGGGTCTGCCATTCGATTTCTCCTGTTTATGAATTTCAAACCAGCGGTGTGAAGCGGCTGATTATGTTTCCTTCGACTTTTTGAAGCTCTTCGCGAACGATGTCGGCCTTACCTTCGAGCCGTAACCGCTTCGCGATCTCTTCGGCAGCCTCTTCAAGCTCCGTGTGAAGCAGGTTGGCTATGCGCTCGCGATCAAGCGCCGAAACGGCATCGGGGTTTGCGAGCGACCCGGCTGCGGTCGTTTGCGCCTCCGGCCCGTCTCTCTTATGAACGTTGACAAGAAACGAAAAACTCGGAGGGGGAAAGACCGGCGAGCGGCGAAATGATACGCGCAGCATCTGCTTGACTTCGTGCTCGCTCAAATCGCCAAGGCTCGCGAGGGCCTCTTCGTCGGCTTCGGTCCAGGCGCAATCGGCGAGCTCTTCGTAAAAGCGCCGGATGCTCTCCATCGTATCGTCGCTGCCCGATATCGGACGGCACTCGAACGCGGAAAGACGCTCGGCTATGCGGCGCGAAGCCTCGTCGCTCTCCTCGCGTAATATGTCCGCAATTATCTGGCGCTCGTCGAGCCTTATTCTCATGGCTATAAGATATATGAAAGAATTTCAAATCTCAAATTTCAAATCCGAGATTATTTGTTATTATGCTTCGCCATTATGAAAAAAGCTCTCTCATTACTCGTCACGCTGGTCGTCTCGATCAGCCTCGCCCCTGCGTTTGCGCGCGACAACTATCCGCGCTCGACCGTGTTGGATGCGCTGCACTATCGTATTCGCATCGATATAGCCGATCAAGGCGACGAGATCCAGGGCGAAACGGAGATTGTATTTGCGATGGCGGAGGACGGCGTGAAGAGCGTCAGCCTCGATTTTGCCGGGCTGAAAGTCGAGCAGGTTACGGAGAACGGACGCGCGGCGAACTTTACGCACGCAGATGGTCGTCTCACAGTCACGATTGCAGCCGGCTACAAACGCGGCGATAGGGTGCGCATTTCGATCAAGTATCACGGCAAGCCGCAGGACGGGTTGTTTATCAAAAAGAACAAGTTCAACGACCGCACAATCTTTGCGGATAACTGGCCCAACCGCGCGCGCTACTGGTTCCCTTCGATTGACCACCCTTACGACAAAGCGACTGTCGAGTTCTTTGTCACAGCGCCCGATGGCTTTGACGTGATCGCTAACGGCGCGCTGGTCGAAACCACTAGCCTCCAGAACAAGAGGAAGCTCAGCCACTGGAGAGAGTCGGTCCCGATCCCGACATATTGCATGGTCATAGGCGCAACTGAGTTTTCGATCATCAACGCGGGCTCCTGGGCGGGCATCCCCGTGATTTATTACCTCTACCCGAAGGACCGCGAGCGCGGCATCAAAGATTATGGCCGCGCCGTCGAGATGCTGGAGTTCTACACGAACCTGATAGGCCCATATCCATACGAGAAGCTCGCGCTCGTAGAATCGAGCACTCGGTTCGGCGGGATGGAGAACTCAAGCAACATCTTCTTCGACGAGAAGCGGTTTAACGGCAGCGGGAGTCTTGAAGGCACTGTAGCTCACGAGATAGCGCACCAATGGTTTGGCGATTCCGTAACGGAAGGCGACTGGCATCATCTTTGGTTGAGCGAAGGCTTCGCGACATATTTTGAGAACCTCTTTTTTGAGCGCGCGGATGGGCGCGAAAAGTTCGTCCGTCTGATGCTCAACGATAAGGAAACTTACCTGAAGGCAAACAGAGCAAACTCGCGCCCGATTCATGACCAGGCGATTACGGACCTCTTCAAGCTGCTGAACGCGAACAACTATCAGAAAGGCGGGTGGGTGCTTCACATGCTCAGGCATGTCGTAGGCGACACGGCATTTTTTGCGGCGATCCGCGACTATTATATGAGGTTTCGCGACCGGAACGCGATGACCATAGATTTCCAGCATGTCGTCGAGGCGCATGCGAACCAAAAGCTCGACTGGTTTTTCGACCAATGGATTTACAAGGCGGGCCACCCAATTTACGACGCGCACTGGCGCTGGGACGAGGCCGCGAAAGAGTTGCGGCTAACCGTAACGCAGAAGCAAGAGCAGACCGTCTTTAGAATGCCGCTCGATGTAGTGATAAGAACGGGCGAGAGAATGCGCCTTGAGATTATTCAGATGAACGAGCGAGAGCAGACGTTTACGTTCAAGCTCGACCAGAAACCGCGCGCCGTCGCTATAGACCCTGACGAATGGGTGCTGAAGGAGTTACGCCTTGAAGAAGCGCAGTAAGCTCCGATACAGAATCGGTTTGATATTTTTTATTCTTTGGTGGTAATTTCTGCCCTGACTGATGCTTGGCGAGCAGGATTATTAGCTGATCCCCTCAAACTCCTGCCGCTTAAATGAGATTGGCCCGTCAAAAAGTTACGAGAACGAGTTTGGGTTTGAGAGGAGCACTTCGCGATGCCTGATACCCTTGATAAGCATTACGATAGCGTAAGCACAGCCATAGCCGAGGATGAGGTTATCCCCTTTTTCGGAGCGGGTGTGAACCTGTGCGATCGCCCTGACGACTTAACGTGGCGTCCGGGCTGTCCATATTTACCTAGCGGCGGCGAACTGGCCGAGCATTTGGCGGAAAAATACCATTATTCCTGGAGCGATAAGCAGGACCTAGCGCGGGTGTCTCAATATGCGGCGATAATGATGGGAGATGGCTCGCTTTACAAAGAACTGCGTAGGCTCTTTATCGCCAAATACGAACCCACTGCCTTGCATAGATTCTTTGCGACGCTGCCGCGAATTCGTCGTCAAAAAAATTATGCGACCAACGGGCTTCTCATCGTCACGACAAACTATGATGACATGATGGAACGCGCCTTCAAGGAAGCGGGAGAGGACTACGACCTGGTGACATACGTATCGGAGGTCAATAAGCCGGGTCGGTTTTGGCACTTGTCGCCTGACGGCAAGGTCCACATTATCGACAAGCCTAATAAGTATCGCGGCCTTTCGCTTGAGAAGCGATCGATCATTCTCAAGATCCACGGCGCAATCGATCGGGAGAATTCAAAGCGAGACAGCTTTGTGATTACCGAGGATAACTATATCGATTACCTGGCGCGAACTGACATATCGAATCTTATCCCCGCCACTGTTGCCGCAGAGCTGAGCGACAAACACTTCTTATTCCTGGGCTACAGCCTGAGAGATTGGAACCTGCGAGTCCTGCTGCACCGAATTTGGAGGGAGCAGGCGCGTTCTTTTAAATCCTGGGCAATCCTCTTGAACGCAGAAACCTACGACCAGGAGTTCTGGCGAAAGCGCGAAGTAGATATTTATGACTTGCGACTGGAAGATTACATAGCAACACTGGCCGAGCGTGTGAAGTCGCTTCCTGCCAAGGAGGTTTAACATGAGCAAGGCAGCAATGCCCCCAACGCCTTACAAAGGCTTGATCCCCTATTCCGAAGAGGACGCGCCTTTCTTTTTCGGGCGAGAGCCTGAGCGCGAGATCATCACGGCTAACCTGAAGTCCTCCCGCCTGACATTGCTATACGGTCCAAGCGGAGTGGGCAAGAGTTCTGTCTTGCGCGCGGGCGTCGCTCATCATCTACGCCAGCTTGCCGGTAAGAATCTATCTAAGAAGCGTCCTGCCGGATTTGCCGTCGTGGTGTTCAGCGATTGGCGGGATAGCCCGACCGGCGGACTGATAGCGGAGGTTCAGAAGTCGATCGCGCGAACCTTAGGCGAGCCTTATGACCGAAACTCAACTTATGGCACTTTCTCTGATTTTCTGGAGACAGCGGCTGAACGCATAGGCGGCCGCTTGCTAATCATACTCGACCAGTTTGAAGAATATTTTCTCTATAACGCGCAAGAGGAGAGGGCGGGATCTTTTGATACTGAGTTAGCGAACGCAATCAATAAACCCGGTTTGCCTGTAAACTTTCTGATCTCGCTTCGCGAGGACGCGCTCGCGAAATTAGATCGCTTTGAGGGGCGCATCCCAAATCTTTTCGATAATTACTTACGGATAAACCACCTTGACCGCGACTCTGCGCGCGAAGCGATAATTAAACCCCTCGAACAATACAACTATCTGCTCGCAGATGATAACCGGAGAGTAAGCATCGAGGCGGGGCTAGTCGAGGAAGTTCTTGATCAAGTTAAGACCGGACAGGTTGTCTTAGGCGAAGCCGGACGCGGCGTTGTCGAAGACGAAGACAGCGAAGGACAGGTTGAGACGCCATTTCTCCAGTTGGTGATGACAAGGCTCTGGAACGAAGAGGCGCGGGCGAGCTCGCGTGTCTTGCGGCTTGAAACTTTGAACGCGCTGGGAGGCGCTGAACGCATAATCAGGACGCACCTTGATGAGGCGATGAGCGACCTTACAGTTGAAGAGCAAGACGTAGCAGCGCGCATCTTTCGCTATCTTGTAACTCCCTCGGGGACAAAGATTGCTTACCCGATCACCGACCTTGCAGATTATGGCGGGCTAAAGCAACAGCAACTCGCCCCAGTAATTGAAGAGCTTTCCAGCGGGGAGAATCGCATACTGCGTCCCGTCTCTCCGCCGCCTGACAATCCGGGACCATTGCGGTATGAGATATTTCACGACGTGCTAGCCCCGGCAATACTCGATTGGCGCGGGCGCTATGCGCAGGCACAGGAGCGGGCCGACACAAAAAAGAAGCTGGAACTTGAGGAGAAAGAGAGGGCAAAAGCCGAAGCCCAATTAGCGCGCGAGCAAGCGCTCAGCCGCCGCCAGCGTTTTTACCTATTGGCAATGGCTGTGCTTCTCGTATTGATGTTTGGCGCGGTGGCATTTGCCTTTCAACAACGAAATAAGGCTGAAGATGCGCTACTGGAGGTGTCAAAAACACAAGATGCTCTTCGGGCCTCATTGAGACAGGAAGCAGAAGCCCGAACCTTAGCGGAGGCACAGACAGAGGAGGCAAAAAGACAAACAGCGGCTGCCGACGAGGCAAGAAATGAAGCTGAGAAGCAAAGGCTTGAGGCTGAACAGTCGAGAACTGAGGCGGTTGCCCAAGGCAAAGCTGCTGAGAGCGCCAGAGCAGAGGCCGAGAAACACAAGACCATAGCTCAAGACGCATTGAAGGATGCTATAGAAGCCCGAGATCAAGCCAATACGGCTGCCAGAGAAGCAGAGCAGGCCAGAGCAGCAGCAACGGGTCTTGCGAAAGTCGGCCAATCCTGTGAATTGTCTGCAACCGCAACAGCACAATCGAATACTGATCCTGAGCTAGCAGTGTTGTTAGCAACGGAAGCCTCGAATATCGCGCGCACTGCACAGTCCGAACAGGCGCTGAGGCAGGCGTTGCTAAGGCTACCAGTCCGCGCCGTAATCCCTGTAGAGGATGTGACAAGCGCCGCATTCAGCCCTGATGGTAAGCTCATCGTGACTGCAAGCCTGGATGGCACAGCGCGAGTATTGGATGCGAAGACAGGACAAAATGTAAGAGAGCTGCGAGGACATACAGGGCGCGTGTACGGGGCGGCATTCAGCCCTGACGGCAAGCTCATCATTACTGCAAGCACTGATAAGACGGCGCGAGTATGGGACGCGGGCACTGGGCATATCGTAAAAGAACTGACA
>DASUNP010000098.1:0-67045 GCA_036277095.1 Blastocatellia bacterium | reverse complement strand
GGTTTGATTCTATCCCAGAAGCTATCAGATAATTGCCAAGCAGGCACATCCTTATAATGTGCCGGATGCTGTACGGACATATTACTAATCCTTGTTCGTACAGCATCTTATCAAATATCAGTTTAGAGATAAGCTCTTAGTATAAATCGACAAGGGTTATAAGGTGATTTTCGTAAGTTGGATTGGCCTCCATTGCCTCTTTCAATAGGGATTCAGCATCCCCGAAATTCCCCTGACTATCAAGAATATCTGCCTTCAAATCTAGCAATGATTCCTTATCAGCGTCAGCTAACAATCCGCGCTCTATTTCAGCAAGTGCTTTGTCATAATGTGCCCTTCGCCTGTACATATAGGCAAGGTTTGCGTAGGGACCTTTATCATTAGGGCGCTCAGATATTAGATTTTCGAAGTATTCGGCTCCCGTCTTTACATCCATAAAACCTTTAACCGTTCCGATCCAAAGCCTCAGGTCCCACCGCTTGTCTTCATCCTGGGTCTCTCCCAGCTCCTTTTCTAGCAAAGCCAACGCTCTAATATAATCACGATCCACGAATGCCTTAGCCCACGTCTCTTTATCATTATCATCTTCACTTAAAGCTCCGACTGAGGCCTGTACTCCTTCCATTTTACTTACGGCTTGGTCTTTGGGGGTTTCCGCTTTATCTGGGGCACCTTCAGGAATCGCCCTTTCTTCTGTTAAGAATCCTTGTTTCCTAATAGCGTCTCGTATCTCTTCACAGGCTGGGCCCGTCGCGGCCCTAATGTTCTTGTCACGCCGATCAGTCTCATAAGTTGCTGGAGTTATACCCGCTAAATCTGTAGGCAGGTGAAAGTCTGTACTGTCATCTGGGACCAATATGAAGCAACGCTCTTTGCCCAAGTGCCCAATGAAGAGGCCGAGTTCAAATACTACGTTGTCTCTCGCCACTTGGCTTTCTTGCCCTCGTATTCTTACTATGTCATCAGGTGAGAATATAAACACACCAAAATCAGACTGTTTGAGGGTTTCGATTAATGAGTCTATCGCGGCAGACGATAACCCAAAAACACCTTGGTCCCATACGGTTGCCTCCACCTGGCGCCGGAGGTTTTGTTGAACAGCATTTGCCAAACGGATTGCCTCCGAAGATGATGCTATGAATAAACTCGGTTTCATATCTTTCATTTCTTTACCTTGATGTCGGCGATATGATACTAACCGCCATAAGCCGATCACCTTCTCGGCATGTTGCTTTATTCGAGCTAAACTCGTTTGAGTCTATAGCGTTACTCTTTATGGTATTCAGGGGAAACTTGGCAAACCTTTTTTCCCACGTCTTCGGCATTTATCTTGATCTCACCTGAGCCGACCTGCCTAGCGCGAGATAGCAACGAGTTATCAACCTTGCAGCGAATTTCAATGTAATCGATAGCCTCTGCGATTGTCATGCCAAGAACAGGGAGGCTGGCTAGCAAGGTTGCATATTATTGTTAAGTGGAAAGCTATCCAAAGATGGGGGCGTTTAGTAAAGAAGCGGTTTGTTTTGACCTGGCGTGAAGCGAACTTTATAATGCGGCTACTTCGATAGCCTATGGCAACAGATATTACAATACTTTCAATCGTGATAATAGACATCACAAATCAACTGAACCTCGTCATCTGTGATGCGATCTTTGAGAACCATTTTCAGTAGAAACGCCAGAAGCGCGGCATCGCCTATCTCACCAAAGATGCTTATAACCTCCGCAATTTCAGGATGGAAAGGAATCGTAGGGAGATCGGAAGCGGATTTCCCTTGTTTGTATCGAAATACTAATGTCTGTTTATCGTCATCTTTTGGTTCCATAAGTGATTAGCATCATACTATGGGAAGAATAAATTGTCACTTATTTCCTGTAGACGCATAGTCTGCATATAAGCTGAAATGAGCGCATCAAACGCAAAGGCACACCAAAGATCAAAGAGAGGTTCGGCCTCGCAGTCAGAAAGCGGCGCAACGAGCTTGGTATATCACAAGAAGGACTAGCTGAGCGGGCAGGATTGCATCGTACTTATGTTGCGGATATTGAACGGGGAATCAGAAACGTATCAATTGAGAATGTAGAAAAGCTGGCTATCGGGTTAGAAATTCCTATCTCAACCCTGTTTGCTGAATATGGGGTGGATACTTAGGAATGACTTTTTGGGCAGCTCCTGGGCAAAGCCTTTGACCTCCAAGACGACGAATCCTATAATGCGGCTACTTCGATAGCCTATGAAAAGCACTCCGAAGAAAGCCGACCAGCGCGACGATACTGTTACAGCCGGTACCGCGCAAGCGGGCCGCCGCTCGTGGATGAGCGAGGTCAGCCGCTACCAGTGGCTGGTCCTCGCCGTCGCGTGGCTCGGCTGGGTATTTGACAGCATGGACGGGACGCTCTATTCGCTCGTTCAGAAACCTTCGATGACAGAATTGATGGGGCCCGGAGCGTCGGAAGCCACGATCAGCTTCTACAGCAGCGCGGTCTTTTCAGCTACCCTCGTAGGGTGGGCGCTGGGCGGCGTGATATTCGGCATCATCGCCGATTACATAGGACGGACGAAAGCGTTAGTCGCGACAATATTGATCTACTCGCTGTTCACGGGGCTATCGGCCGTGGCCGATACGTGGTGGCAGCTTGCAATCTTTCGTTTCATCACCGGGCTCGGGCTCGGAGGGGAATGGGCCGCCGGAGCCGCTCTAGTGGCCGAAGTCTGGCCCGACCGATTGCGCGCAAAGGCGGGCGCGTTACTCCAATCCGCCGCCGCTTTCGGCTACTTCTTCGCCGCTGTGATAAACCTCTTAGTGGGCGTTCACTCGTGGCGATACGTCTACTTGATAGGGGCGCTGCCCGCAATCTTTGTTCTCTTCATTCGCATGATAGTCAAAGAGCCTGACGCCTGGGTCGAGGTCCGTGATCGTCGCAGGCTCGCGCGCGTCGAATCAAAAAGCGATGAAGCAGATGAGCTTCGCACTTTTACGCTCAAGCAACTGTTCGGCCCGCGCTTCCGGCGCGATACTGTAGTCGCTTCCCTGCTCGCCTTTGTCGTGCTGCTCGCCTTGTGGGGGGCGACGATGTGGATACCGGCTGCGATACGCGAGACGGCCAGCCCGCCCGCAGGGCTCGACGCCGCAGGCCAGCAAAAGTATCTGACCGCGCAGGCCAGCTACGCCATAATGTTGTTGAACGGCGGAGCGCTTTTCGGCTACCTCTGGTTCGGCCCGCTGGCCGACCGCTTCGGTCGCCGCGCGGCCTTCGCCTTCTATTTCATAGGCGGTGTAGTTCTCTTCCCCGTCACTTTCCTGCTTACCACAAACACGACTCAAGTCTTTTTTCTGCTCCCGCTCGTAGGTTTTTTCACGCTCGGCATCACGAGCGGTTTCCCCATCTACTTGCCAGAGCTTTTTCCCACGCATGTCCGCACGACGGGCGTGGGCTTCTGCTACAACGCCGGGCGAATCATTACCGCGGGCGGTGTCTTTTTGACGGGCTATCTCGTAGGCGCGTTCGGCGGCTCATACGCGAAAGCCGCGAGCGCCGTTAGCCTCGTCTACGTACTCGGAGTATTTCTTCTCCTATTCGCGCGCGAAACTCGCGGGCGTCGCCTGACATGAACAAAAGCTATCAACGAGGTGAGCGTATGAAAATGAAGAAGCTGGCGCAGGTCTTTATCATCGTCGCGATCACACTTGCCACACTTTTGCCGCAAGCGGCTTTTGCAAGACAGGAGAGAAAGAAAGCCGTCGAGAGTTTTATCAGCTCGATGAAATCGGCTCGCGTGATAGAGCTGAATTTCGTATGGGACCGCAACTCGCCGCTTCTCGGACTCAACCCGCCCTTCTCGCTCGGCCTCCACACGAGCCACAAACAGACGGCCGGGATGATTCCGGGCGGCATCAGCTTTGCCGCCGACATGATGTTCTTTAGCGGCCAGCACGGCGCACCGACTATCGACGCGCTCGGGCACATATCGAACAACCAGAAGTTGTTCGGAGGCGCCGACGCCACTTCCTCAGAAGGCGCATCGGGGCTCACAGCGCTCGGCATCGAGAATTATCCGAAAGAGCGTTTCGTCAACCGAGGCGTGCTGCTCGACGTTGCGCGATTCAAGCGCGTAGATGCGCTCGCGCCGGGCCAAGAGATCACCGCCGAAGAGCTTGAAGCGACGGCCAGGGCTCAAGGCGTGGAGATTCGCGCGGGCGACTCTGTTTTGATACGGACGGGCTTCGGCAAGTTCTTCGAAGCGGACCGCGCGAAGTACTCAGGCTTCCGCCCAGGCCCGGGCGAATCGGCGGCCCGCTGGCTTGCGGCGAAGAAGATTTTTTTGACCGGCGACGATCAGATGAGTTACGAAGTGGTGCCTCAGAAAGGCACGATCTTTCCCGCTCACAGGATATTGATCGCCGAGAACGGGATTTACATAGTCGAGAACCTGAACCTTGAAGAGCTGGCCTCGCGTCTTGCCGAAGAGAGGGTTTACGAATTCGTGCTGGTGCTGAACCCGCCGCGCTTGAGGGGCGCGACGGGCGCCGCCGCGAACGCATTCGCGATAATACCCCGGTAAGATTAGAATAAAACGTATGAAGATTACGATTGTCGGCGGCGGGCCTTCGGGGTTGTATTTCGCGATCCTTATGAAGAAGCTCGGCCCCGCGCACGAGATCACCATCATCGAAAGAGATGGTCCAGACGACACATTCGGATGGGGGATAGTCTTTTCAGACCAGACTTTCTCTTACCTGAAAGACAACGACGAGCCGTCATACGCTGCGATCAGCAGCAATTGCGAAATCTGGGATAACGTCGACGTGGTGCATCGCGACCAGAAGATCACTATTCGAGGGAACCGCTTTTCAGGCATAGGCCGTCTGACTTTCCTGAACATCTTGCAGGCGCGGTGCCGCGAGCTTGATGTCGAAATCAAATTTCATATGAGTGTCACGGACCCCGAAGACCTTAGCGCTTGCGACCTGCTGGTCGGGGCGGACGGCGCGAACTCAATCGTGCGGCGAACGTACAACGATTTCTTTCAGCCCTCGGTAGAGATGCGTAAGAACAAATACATCTGGCTCGGCACTAAAAAGCTCTTTCACGGCCTGACGCTCACATTCCGCGAAAACGAAGCGGGGTTGTTCATTGCGCACTCTTACAAATTCAATAAGATTACGAGCACATTTATAGTCGAATGCAGCGAGCAGACCTGGACTAACGCCGACCTTGACCGCCTGAGCGACATAGAGACGTGCGAGTACCTGGCCGAGGTCTTCAAGAAAGACCTTGAAGGCCACAAGCTCTTATCGAACAACTTTGTCAGATGGCTCAATTTTCCTCTTGTCAAAAACCGTCAGTGGCATCACAAAAACGTCGTGCTGCTGGGCGACGCGCTGCACACGGCTCACTTCTCTATCGGATCGGGGACGAAGCTCGCGCTCGAAGATTCGATCGCGCTGGCTAAATGCTTTGAAGCGAACCCGAGCGTCGAAGCGGCTCTCGAAGAGTTTCAACGCGTGAGAAAGCCCATCGTAGACGCGTATCAAGAAGCGGCCTATTCGAGCTTGCTGATGTTTGAAAACGCTGAGGAAGATATGCACCTTGACGCGATTCCTTTCGCTTACAAGATGATGACCCGCAGCAAGAAGATCGATTACGAGAAGCTTAGAAGGCGCGACCCCGCGTTCATCGCCGCCTACGACGAATGGCTAAAGAGAATTTGAAATTTCATGTGCGTCATCCATTGATAGAAGCGCGCTGGCCGAGTGAAGAAGAGGCGGCCCGCTCGCTGCTGTTCAGCCCCATAGCGGTCGGCCCGACGCGGCTTGAAAGCCGCACCTGGGTCCCGGCCATGGTTCCGTGGCGAGCGACCGAAGACGGGTTTGTCACGCGCGATAACCTCGACTGGTATGGGCGGTTTGCCGCCGGGCGGCCCGGCGCGATAGTCGTCGAAGCGACGGGCGTGCGCGACATACCGAGTGGGCCGCTGCTTCGCATAGGCCACGACCGGTTCATCCCGGGACTGCGTGACCTTGTAGAAAGAGTCCGGCGCGAAAGCGGCGGCCACACGCGTTTCTTTATCCAGATAATCGATTTTCTTGCGGTAAAGCGGCGACCGGAAAAAGCGAAATACTTCGACCGATTCTTTACGCTCAATGACCGCCACCGCCGCAGGATAGTCGAGGCCACACAAAAGCCGCGCTGGATGGACGCCGACGAGCGAGAAGTGATCGCGCTGCTCAAGTCTGCGCCGGAAGATTTCTTAGATATGGTGATCGACGAGCGTGAGCTTGAATCGCTGAGGTACGGATACCGCGAGCGCGTGACAGACATGCACCTTGCGCACGTGCGCGATCTGCCCGAAGCGCTCCCAGAGATATTCGCCGCCGCTGCGTTGCGCGCGCGCGAAGCCGGGTTCGACGGCGTCGAGCTTCATTACGCTCACGCCTACACGATGGCCTCTTTTCTGAGCGCGAAAAACGACCGCCCCGACGGCTACGGCGGCCCGCGCGAGAACCGCGTGAGACTGCCGCTTGAAATCTACCGAAAGGTGCGCGAGCGCGTGGGCGCGGATTACACCGTGGGCGTTCGCTTCCTCGGCGACGAGGTTATAAAGGGAGGCAGCCACCTGGACGACGCGGTATACTTCGGAGTCGAATTCGCCCGCGCGGGGTTCGATTATCTTTCTATATCGAAGGGCGGGAAGTTCGACGACGCGAAGCAGCCCAAGGTGGGCCAGGCCGTTTACCCTTACACGGGGCCGAGCGGTTACGAATGCATGCCTACGGTCCTGTCGGACGAGCGAGGCCCGTTCGGTCGCAACGTGCCGCTCGCCGCGGCGATCAAGCGGGCCACGATCGAGGCGGGCTACCACACGCCCGTCGTCACGTCGGGGGGAATCGCCACCTTCGATCAGGCGGAAGAGATCCTCAGACGCGGCGAAGCCGACATCATAGGCGCGGCTCGCCAATCGCTCGCGGACCCGGACTGGTTATTAAAGATTCGCGCGGGTCGCGGGCATGAGATTCGCCGCTGCGTCTTCACTAATTATTGCGAGGGGCTGGACCAGATGCATAAGCAGGTGACGTGCAAGCTCTGGGACCGCGTAGAGCTTGACGAGCCGGGCATTACGATGAGCGAAGATGGTCGCCGCCGCCTGCTTCCGCCGCGCTGGAAAAAATAGTTTTCAGTTTTTAGTTTTTAGTTTAAGGAGAATCGATGACCGCGCCAAAAATTATTTTGCCCGATTACCCGACAGAGATCCAGGCCGACCCGCGCGAGCTTCCCTTCGACCGCGAGCAACTGCTCAGGTTCTACTCCGCCATGCGGCTGGCGAGGACCTTTGAAGAGAAGCTTGCCGCGCTCTATCGCCAGGGGCGCATTTTCGGCGCGGTCTACCTGGGGATGGGTCAGGAAGCGACTTCCGTGGGCTCGATAAGCCTGCTCGAAAAAGGCGATCTGTTTTCTACGGTATCGCGCAATCTCTCCGCGTGGTTTTACAGAGGCGTAGAGCCGGGACACGTATTCGCACGCTGGTTCGGCAAAGACCAGCCGCCCGGCAACGGTCGCGAGCTGGGTCTGTTTCTCGCAGACCTTGACGGCGTCGGCATCGCGCCTTATCACAACGGCTCGATGGCCTCGTGGATTCCGAGCGGCGCGGGCTACGCGCTCGCCTTCAAGATGCGCGGGCAGCCGAACATCTACATGGCCTTCACGGGAGACGGCGCGACCAGCCCCGGCGATTTTTATGAAGGACTGAACTTCGCTTCGATACAAAAACTGCCGCTCGTGATAATCTGCGAAGCGAACCAGTTCGCTTACTCGACCCCTTGCGACAAGCAGATGCCTGTCGCCAACGTCGCCGACCGCGCGCCGGCATTCAACATCTACGCCGAGACGGCTTTCGGCAACGACCTTTTCACTGTGATGGCGGCGGCCCGGCGCGCCGTCGAGCACGCCCGACAGGGGCACGGGCCGGCGCTGGTAGAGTTCAAGACGTTTCGCCAGCGCGGGCACGGCGAGCACGACGACTGCGGCTACGTGAGCAGCGAGCTTAGAGCTTTCTGGGAGCAGCGCGACCCGCTTGTGATGTACAGGAGGTGGCTGATCGAGCGCGCCGAGATACCCGCCGCCGACATAGAGCTGATTGAAGAGATGGCCGTCGCGCGCGTTGAAGCGGGCGTCGAGTACGCCGATGGTCTCCCCTTTCCAAAGCCCGAGACTGTCACCGAGCGGTTGTTTGCTCCGTCTCCGCACGACCCAAAACCCGAAGACCGCGCTAATATTTTTGAGCCGATTGATAACCCTGCAATCCCCGCCCTGACTGCGGCGCAGGACAGATCAAGCGGAGGACACTTCTGATTTTGGATTTTGGATTTTAGATTTTGGATTGCAGACTCAGAAAACGAAGCTCTTTAATCCAAAATCCAAAATCTAAAATCCAAAATAAATAGGTTTTTCATGTCCCAGATGACTTACCTTCAAGCGATAAGCTCGGCGTTGCGCGAAGAGATGCGCCGCGATCCTAATGTTTTCATCCTGGGCGAAGACATCGCTGTCTTCGGCGGCGCGTTCAAGATCACTCAAGGCTTCCTGGATGAGTTCGGCCCCGCGCGCGTCATCGACACGCCCATCTCTGAATCGGGTTTCGTGGGCGCGGCGTGCGCGGCTGCCACGGTCGGGTTCCGCCCCGTGGTCGAATTCCAGTTCATAGATTTTATCGCGTGCGCCTTCGACCAGATCGTCAACTATGCCGCGAAATGTTATTACCGCTGGGGCGTGCCTGTGCCGATAGTCTTTCGCGGGCCGACGGGAGGCGGGATACACGCTGGCCCTTATCATTCGCAGAATCCTGAAGCATGGTTTGCGCACACGCCCGGGCTTAAAGTAGTCCTTCCTTCGACCGCTAAAGACGCCAAAGGGTTGCTGACGACCGCGATCCGCGACAATAACCCGGTAGTCTATCTTGAGAACAAATTCCTTTACCGCCATTACCGTGAAGAAGTGCCCGACGACGAATACGTCGTGCCGATCGGGGTGGCGGCGCTTCGCACTGTGGGCCGCGATCTTTCGATCATCAGCTATGGCGCCGCCGTTCACCTGTGCGTCGAAGTGGCGCGCACGCTCGAACGCGAAGGGGCATCAATAGAGGTCGTAGATTTGCGCTCGCTTGCGCCGCTCGACCGCGAGACGATACTTGAAAGCGTGCGAAAGACAAACCGCGCGCTCGTAGTCCACGAAGCCAACCTGACGGCGGGGTTCGGCGCGGAGGTGGCGGCCATCATAGCCGAGGAAGCGTTCGACCATCTCGACGCGCCGGTCGCGCGCGTCGCGTCGCTTGACGTGCCCGTGCCTTTCAGCCCGCCGTTAGAGATGGCTATGCTGCCATCCGTAGACAAGATCGCCCAGGCGGCAAGGCGACTGCTCGCGTACTAATCCGGCTATTCGTTCATGAACCCTGAGAGCAATCCGTGAAAATGATGGACGCCGTTTTCGCGCTTGACCGAGTAGCGGCCGCGATCATAAAAGCGCGAGCGGAGGCCGCGCTGCACGGCTTCGCATATGCGTATGTCTTCTAGCTGAACCTCGTCGCTGAACTCGACCGTCTGCCGAACCCGCTCCTTCACATCCGCCTGCTCGGCGCCGTCGAAATACCATTCGAAGATCGTGAGCGTGCGTTCAGGCCCTAGCGGCACGATCAAGTTGGTCGAGTAATTATCCGGGTAGACGTTCAACATCAGGTTTGGGAAGACCCAGAAAAACTGCGCTTCGTTGTTCGCCCCGCCTTCCACAACGCGCAGCCGCGCGGCTTCTCTCTTTTTTATCGGCGAGTGTTGAATGGAGCTGTACGCCCAAGTCTCGGTTCGGTAGTTCTGGTAATCGATCTCGCGATTGAGGCCGGGGTGGACCATAGGGATATGATAGCCTTCAAGATAATTATCGACATAGACTTTCCAGTTACACTCGACATACCAGTCTTTGCGCGCGACCAGCTTCATGGCGGAAAAATCGCGCGGCCCCAGCACTCCGGATATCTCTTTAAAGATCGTCGACAGCGGCGCGCAATCAGGAGCGATGTTGACGAAGACGAGCCCCGCCCAGGTGTCTACTTTGAATTCGGGCAGACAGGTCGTCGCTTTGCTGAAGCAGGCGACGCCGTCGAATTCAGGCGTCCCGCGCACGCTACCGTCGAGCGAGTAAGTCCACCCGTGGTAGCCGCATTGAAAGACCTTTTTATTGCCTTCCCCACTCGTGACAGGACCCGCGCGATGGCGACAGACGTTCGACAGAGCGCGCAGCCGCTCGTCGGCCCCGCGCACGACGATGATCGGCTCATCTGCGATAACTGCGGTG
Organism: Blastocatellia bacterium; assembly: GCA_036277095.1. GTDB lineage: Bacteria > Acidobacteriota > Blastocatellia > UBA7656 > UBA7656 > DASUNP01. The sequence goes on along the minus strand of DASUNP010000098.1, from coordinate 56,701 downwards.
AAGTAATCGCCAACACGTGCGACCTGAGCCGCGCGCCCTACGAGTTGCCACGTTCGAGAAAAGACCTTCTGCTTTTCTTCGGAAAGCACGGCGGGGTCCATATACCAGTTTGACGGTAAGGTCGAAGCCCGTTCCAGTCGCCCATCAAAAGAAAACTCAACGCTCGTCATTAACTCCTCCTAAAGCAGGATCGAACAAAACGTCGATAATAACATGAAGAGGCCCGCGCCGCCCGTGGCCACCGGTCTCAGACTTCAGACTTCAGCCTTGAGAGCGTTTGCTTCAAGCGGTTGATGTACCGGGGGGCGACACCCGACATCAACAGCGAAGGGCTCTCGACGCCGTGTTCAGATAAAAGGGCGTTCAGTATCTCCGTTTCGGTGCCGCCGCTCGTTATAATCTGGCCCAGCAAGTTTAAGATCATCTGCTTTTGCGCGGGTGCGCACAGCCAGTCTTCTTGCTTCACCCGCTCCATGAAAGTAGCGATTTGCACAACCGCAGAAGAGGCTACAGGAGCCGGTTTCAGGCCGTCTACAATTTCGATAGCGGCTTGATAATCGTCTCTGGCTTTGTTGACGATGAACTCCTCGCAGTCCTGAGTAAAGAACTCGCTGCCGTTTACGGCCAGAAGCGTCGCGGCTATGAGAGAGCGTTTTTGAGCCATCTTCTGAATCGTATTGACCTGATCGGCGATATTCTCGTTCAGCACGCGGCCCGCCGGTTGATCTGTTATCACCGGGTCTTCGATGTCAAATTTCGCCCCGCACCCGCCGCGCTTACGAAAACAGACCCAGCCTCCGCCGAACTCCTGTTTGCCTCGAATGATGGCAGCCTGCGCACACTGCGGGCATTTGCGATGCGCCTCGCGGTAACGGTATTTCTGCTCCCAACTGTTTGCGGAGCCGTCGCCTTCGGCGATAATCATATCGCCCCGGCGCAACTGGCAGCGGTAGAGGTAGAAGAAGAAAGGCTCGCCGTTATGATCCGCGCCCGTCCAATCTTCGGCAGAGCGAATGATCTCGAACCGGCTCGTGAGCCCGAACAGCGTGCAGAGTTTTTCAGCGCCCGGCTTTAACAGCGTAGGCTTATCCGTACCGGGGATGACGCCGTAGTCTACGCCTTCACGCATGACGGTGCGGACGAATTCTACGACGTGATTAAAGCGATCTACGGCCTGCTGGACCGACAGGGCAGGCATGAAAGTCTCGCGCTCTACTGCCGCAAGCGATGCGTCGCCAATCTGTTTATCTGTCCCTGACTCGATCATCATATTCATTTCCTTAACCTCAATAACTGCCAGCCATCTCCGTGCGAACGCGTCACAAATGTCGAGATTGAATTATAAGATCGGGGTCTGGATTAATTCTAGATCAAAGTGGATTGATATGTCTCCCTTAAGAATAAGTTCTTGCGCAAAAAAGGCTGGTTGAAGTATTCTTTCCGCGCTGAAATATAATAGGGATAGCAAAGGCCGCTCTTGCGCCGCGCCGTCCTTCACACCCAACGATCCGTTAAGGTTAATCAAAGGAAACTCATGTCGGCCATTTTAGAAGGAAAGAAAATACCTTACAGGGGCCAGACGCAGCAGCTCTTCAACCCATTGGGGCCGAGCCCGCAGCCTTCTGTCGACCAGCAGGTAGTCCCCTTCCTCGGCGCGGGGGTCTCGATCTCCGGGCGCAACTTCGCCGCCGAGAAGCAGGAGCAGCCCGCCTATCCTGATCCGAACAAGGTAGCAGAGATAATGCAAGAGATGAAACTGGACGGGCAGGCGGCGGTCTTTTTGCAGGTTGCCATACTCCTCGCGTGTAGGTTACAGGTCGCACAAAACAGGCCTTCCTACCGCGACGCCCCGGACATCTTCAAAAAGCTTGCGGACGACCTCTACCCGCCTTCGGTGGGCGAGTTATCTCAGCTCGTCTCCGAACTCTCCAGTTACACGAGACTAAGCGAGGTGGCCGAGGTCATAACAGATGTGTTCCCGCCCGGCACTCTCCAGGCTACCTCCGAAGAGTTGATAGAGATGTTGAAGCTCGTGGTGAGCGAAAGCAGGATCGCCAATCCGCCCGATGCCCTGACGAGCATATCGAGTTATTGCGAGAACACGGTAGGGCGAGGTCAGCTCTGGGACACTCTGAGCTTCATAGGGACCAAGAATGTCCCTTCAAAGACGCACAGGATGTTGGCCGCCGCCGCCAAACATTATCTCGATCAGCCCGACGCGCTGGATGATTACCTTATAATCACCAGTAACTACGACTGCCTGATGGAGGAGGCCCTGGACCAGCTGGGCCTGCATTACGCGGTGCTGGTCACCAGGAAGGCGGACCAAAAAGTTATACTCCGTTTCTCGAAGAATATGCCTGACGCCGAACGGCTCATCAAGAAGTACTCAGAGAAGTCGCCCAGGGATTTCACCTTTTCGACGCGGACCCGCCTGGTCATCATATACAAGATTCACGGCAGCCTCAGCCCGGGCTCGAAAGACGACGACGGGGTCATCATCTCCGACAGCGACTACGTCAGCTACATCTCGCAGATGGGTACTAACGATGGCGTGATCCCCGCCCAGGTGACTGCTCTGATGGCCAACAAGGCGTTCCTGTTCCTTGGCTACAGCCTGAGCGACTGGAATGTGCGAAGCATCTTCGAGACGATAAAGAATAAGAGGAATCAGTCTAAAACGACCCCCGACTATTCGGTGATGTACAGGGTCGGGGAGTATGAGAAGGTCTTTTTCGAGAAGAACGACATACGGATCATCAAGGCTGATTTGAATTCCTATGTCGATGGCATAGCCGAGCACCTGCCTGATGATTTACGGGAATTGATCTATGGAAAGCCATCTTAATAATCCTTTCATAGGTCTTCAGTCTTACGAACAGAAGCACAGGGGGAGACTGTTCGGGCGAGACAAAGACCTGATATTGATGAAGGACAGGATATTCTCGGGCCGGACGACCCTGCTTTTCGCCGGGTCCGGCGTGGGCAAGACCTCCTTCCTCAACGCCAAAGTAATTCCTGCTCTTAGCCGGGGGTTCTTCATCTTCTATTACAAAGAGTGGGCCGCAGAAGGTGAGCCGCTTGCGGCAATAAAGCGCGCCCTGTGCGATCAACTGAAGCTCGACCGCTCCCAAGCGTCGCAGCCTCTAATCTCTATCCTGGAAAGATTCGCGAAACCGGCCGCCCCTTCCACGAGCGAGCAGGAGACCATAAATCAGTGCCTCCTGATACTCGACCAGTTCGAGGAGATATTCCAATACCACGCTTACGAGCCGTACTTTCGCAAGTTTATCGCTGAGCTTTGCGATGTAGTAAATGCAACCAACTTGCGCGCGCGGCTGGTTCTTTCTATGCGCGAAGAGTTCCTGGGCGAGTTGAGCGTATTCGACAACCGAATACCCGACCTGTTTAATAATTACTACCGGCTCAAGTACCCGGACAAGGTCGAGGCCGGAGACATAATCGAAAACACGAGCGAGCTTGAGAGCGTTAAGGTGGACGAGGCAAATCTCGAAACGCTGGTCGAAGATTTGTCGGAGATAGAGAAAGGGGCCGGGGGCTTCGCCGAGCGGGCAGCCGGCGGGGACGCATCGAGGACTCGCGTCATCAAGCGCGACTTCATCGTGCTGCCTTACTTACAGATCGCCTGCCGGGGGCTGTGGGATCGCCAGTTCGGCCCCGCGCAGAACGGAGGGGTAAGGTCGCGCGCCTTTCTGTCGAATTACAAGAAAGAGGAGGCCCGCACGATTCTCCGCCAGTTTTGCAACGACAAGCTTTCTTCACTCAGATTCGGCGAGCAGGTCAGGGCGGCGCGCGCGTTTAACTTTCTTGTCACCAAGCAGGGTGCGAAGATCGCGTATGAGTTGACGCGGCTGGCCGAGCACATGATCACAGACAAAGGCCGGCTCCAGAAGACTCTTGAGAAGTTGAGCGCGCCCGAGACGCGAATACTCCGCGAGTCGCGCGGCCCGGACGGGTCGCACTGGTTCGAGCTGTACCACGACATGTACGGCATCATCGTCGACGAATGGAAGCGAAAGGTCTTATCCAAAGTGCGCAGGTTGGCGGTTGTGATAGCAGCCTCGTTTTTCACCTTGATGATCCTGGTGACCGTATTCGTCCTCCCGTACTGGCTCTATGAACCGAAAAATTATACGAAGATCCTCGAAAAAGAGGATGTCGGGTATTCGGAGGCGCGCGACGCATACCTCAGTCTGCGCGACACGCTAGGCTATGCGGGCAAGGCCCACAAACTGTGGGCGGGCTATTGGGAGCGCCGCGCCTTGCAAGAAGAGCTGCAGCAGAATCACGACGCGGCATTGAGGTTCTGGCTCGAATCGTTGGCGGTGGAGCCGGAAGGCGAGGCGGCGACACAGCGCAGGGCGCGGGTCGCCGCACTCGAAGGCGGTGACTACGGCTCGCTGGTCGCCACGTTCAGGCAGTTAGACACGGCGCGCACGCCTTCATTCAGCGGCGACGGCAGTGCTGTCCTCACGCACGGCGAGGATGGGTCTATCTCGCTGTGGGAGACGTACGGCGGGCTACCAATCATCCGGCAGACACCGTTAGATAGATTTCAAGTTGAACCGGGTCATAGGGGCCAGGCATCGGGTCAATCGCCTCCGACCCGAGTAACAATCCGGGCTGCGGTAAAACGTGCCTGGGCCGACGGGTCCGAGTTCCTCGTCGCCGGCACTAAAGGCGATAAAGCAGGTATCTGGCGAGCAGACACGGGGGAAGCCATTAAGATCTTTTCAACCCCCAAACAGACTTCCGCGACCGGCGGCCTACCGGGCGTCGTGCCCCGGCCGATCAGTCTCACATATAGCCTGGGCTTCAGCCCTGACGGAAGGTATTTCGCGGCCAAGCTAGCCCGCACCGCTTCGATACAAGTATGGGAGATATTGGGAGATGAAAAGGCGCTCGGGGCGCGACAAGTATACGAAGGCCCCGCAAGTGGATTCGCGTTCAGCCAGAACGGCAAACTGCTCGCAACCATTGAGGGGGAAACGATCCGCCTGTGGAGTTTGGAGCCGAATTACCAGCCACTGAAAACTATCTCGCTCCCTTCACTGGCAACGGCCATAGTCTTCAGCCCCGGTGGCAGCACTTTCGCCGTCAGCACTTTCGCCGTCAGGCCCCGCGTCAGGTTTATGCAGGTCTGGTCGATCGAGTCCGGCCAGGCTGTAAGCGAGAATATAAAGCTCTCTACTACGAGTGGCGTCTTCGCATTCCATCCTGACGGCAGGACTATGCTTATGCGCGGACCGAGCCAGAACATTCTATTGAGAGACGTGCAATCAGGCCGGTTACTCGGTTCCGTCGCCAGCCTCATGCCAAGGGGTGAAGGCCGCGCGCGCAGCATAAGCGCTAGTTATATGGGAATTAATCCCGATGGCGAACATGTAATAGCAAGCACCGGCGGAGTAGCGCGCCTGGTGAAAATAGATTTAAGCACGCCTCCTCGCCCTTTCATCGACTTCGGGGAAGATATACTGGCGACCAAGTTAAGTTCGGACGGCGAGATTATCGCGACGGTCGGCAGGTTGGGGAAAGTGCAGCTATGGTCAGGAAAGACTCTACAGCCCCTGCACCAACCACTCGACCCGGGGGAGACGGAGAAGAAAGAGGTGCAAGTCCCCACTCAAGCTTCAATCAGAAATTCATCGGAACCGGATTCTGAAGATGAAGACATGCCGACCGACGACGAGGAAGGCCCTGTTTTAGCACTCAGCCCCAATGGCAAGTTCGTCGCTAAGACAGGGATCAACAGGGTGACAAGGGTCTGGGACGTGGCTACAGGCCAACTGATCCGCGAGAAGAATCTTGAAAGCCTCCTCGGCTCAGACTCGGCGGCAACAGACGTGGCAGAGATGTATTTCAGCGCCGATGGCAGGTTCTTGGCGATCAAAGACTCCTCAGATAAGGTCCGGGCATTTGAGACCGAAACGCTTGACCCCGTGCCGGGCATAGGCTCGCCCGGCACTGCCTTGCACGTCGCCTTCAGCGACGAAAACAGCTATCTAGCCACGGCGGAAAGAGCCGGTTTTTCCCGTATTTCAAACCAGATCAACCTCTGGGACCTTTCGAAAGGCACCGAGGTGCCTTTGAATAAAGAACACCTGCCTGCAGATAGTATCGAGTACCTGGCCTTCAACGGCGACAGACTAGTTACCTGCAGCGGGAATATCGCTCAGCTATGGGAAGTCAGCAGCGGACACGTTGTCTCATCGATAACAGAAAAGCCGCAAAATATTATAGATGCCGCCGCCATAGGACCTGACCGTCGTCGTGCTGTTACGGTCAGTGAAGAGGGCGTGATAAACCTGTGGGACATAACTACACAGGTTGCCCGTCAGGTTGGCAATACCTTGAACCAGAAATCGGAGATTAGAACGATAGAGTTCACAGACGGAAATACGTTCGTAACCGTAGTAGGCTACTGGGCATATACCTTCTCGATAAAGGATGACATGATTCGCCACTTATCATCAGTTTTACTGGGCAGCAACCTGGGCTTCCTGGACGTTGAACCGCTCGTCACAAAAGTTGGCGCTGTCAAACTTCTATCTAGAATAACCTCTGCCGCGTTCGAGGTACGGGACACCCTCTTGAACAGCCCGATCGGAACAAGCGAGCCGACCGGGATACAATCGGCCTTGCAAGAGGAATGGCAGGCAAAGTGGTCCTTAGCCATAAATGATCGGGGAGACGCCGTGCCGCTGTATCAGGTCAAGGGGTCGAGGCGGGTTGCATCAGAGGAGCCCGAGCCGCCCGCTCCCGGGGGTTAAACTCCCGGTCAGGCTTTACTTCTTTATGGTCTGATCTCACTGTGCTTCGCTATACTTCAGTTCTAATCAGGATAGTATCCGGCTGGTCACAAGTCGGATACAGTTCACGACAACAACTTCTGAGAGGTGTTTTGTGTTCGGAAAACCGATGGTTTGTTTACTCATTCTTTCCTGCCTGCTGACCGCCGCGGCAGCGCCGCTACAGGACGCGCCTAAAAAACCTGAGCCCTGGAATGTCGAAGCAGAGCACGGCCCCGCGAAGACAATCGAGTTCGACACGGACGAAGGGACGTGGATGAGCTGCGACGTGTCGCCCGACGGGCGGACGATTGTCTTCGACCTGCTGGGCGACATCTACCGCATGCCGATTGCGGGCGGGCGCGCAGAATTGATTTCAGGCGGAGCCTCCTGGGAAGCCCAGCCGCGCTTTAGCCCTGACGGAAAGCTCGTGGCCTTCACGTCGGACCGCGACGGCGGCGATAACATCTGGGTGATGGATGCGGACGGCAAGAATCGCCGCCAGATAACTAAAGAGACTCAGCGCCTGGTCAACACTCCCGCGTGGACGCCCGACGGGCAATACATTCTTGCGAGAAAGCATTTCGTAGACACCCGCTCGCTCGGCGCGGGCGAGATATGGATGTATCACGTCAATGGCGGGGGCAGCGGGGTCCAGTTGACCGAAAAGCCTAACTGGACCGCAAACAGCGGCGAGCCCGCCGTAGACCCTAAAGGTAAGTTTGTTTACTTCGTCAACAGCACGGCGTTCGACTATAACAAGAATGTTTACGGCAGCATTTATTGGATAGAGCGTTACGACATGACGACCGCGCGACGATCTGTTTTTGTGCGAGGCGCGGGCGGGTCTATACGGCCGCAGGTCTCACCGGACGGCAAGCTCCTCTCGTTCGTCCGCCGCGACCGCTTGAACTCGGTCCTCTACATGCGCGAGATCGAGACGGGGCGCGAGTGGCCCGTCTACGACAAAATTACGCGCGACCAGCAAGAATCGTGGGCGATCTTTGGCACTTATCCGGGCTACAGTTGGACGCCTGACTCGAAGAGCATCGTCGCCACGTCAAACGGCAAATTCATTCGCATCAATATCGCGACAAAACAGGCGACGCCGATCCCGTTTACAGCTCACGTCTCGCAGCGCGTGACCGAAGCCCTGCGCTTCGAGCAGAAAGTATCTCCCAACCGTGACACGGCCCGCTTGCTCCGATGGGCGCGCCGCAACCGTGACCGCGTAATCTACAGCGCGCTCGGCAAGCTCTATATAAAGCGCGGCGAAGCGGCCCCGGCTAGATTGCTAAAGACCGATTACCTTGAGTACGCGCCCGCGTTCAGCCGCGACGGGTCGCGCATCACTTACGTCACGTGGAGCGACGCGGAAAAAGGCGCGGTATGGGTCGCGGACGCGGATGGGACGGATGCGAGGAAGATTACTGCTCAGGGCGATCAATACGCCAACCCTGTCTTCTCTCCCGACGGCACGAAGATCGCTTACCTGAAAGGGCGCGGCAGCGTCTATCACGAAGAGGACCTGGCGAGCGAATCGAGCTTTGAGATTCATTACTGGGACGGCAAAGAGCACCGCTTTGTGATGGACCTGTCGAGCCGTGGGTCGAACGCGCGTATGCCCACCTTAAGCTTCGACCCGGCGGGCGAGCGAATACTCTTCATGGAATCGAAGCCCGTTACTGCGGCAGGCTCGACGCACATCCACACCTATCTGAGCAGCGTCAAGCTGTCGGGCGACGACTACAAACAACATATCGAATCGAAGTACGCGGCAGAGATAATGCCGTCGCCTGACAACCAATGGCTCTTCTTTAAAGACCTTCACAAGCTCTACCTCGCGCCCTTTCCTAAGACGGGTAAGATGCTGAAGCTCGGCGCAGCGGAGACGATCGTGCCGGTTAAGAGCATTTCTCAGTCGTCCGGCGACTGGCTCGCGTGGTCCCCAGACAGCAAGAGCGTGCAGTGGACTCTGGGCGAGAACTTCTACGAGCAGACGCTTGAGAACATATTCAAGCAACTGGCAAAAGACGAGCGCGCGCCTGAGCCCCGCGCTACAAAGATCGGCTTCGAGTTCGAGACCGCTCGCCCGCGCGGGCTTGTCGCGCTGACCAACGCGCGCATCATTACGATGAAGAGTGACGAGGTTATCGAGCGCGGCAGCATCCTGATCGAAGACAACCGCATTAGGGCCGTGGGCGCGGGGATAGATATACCGGCTGCGGCGCGCAGAATTGACATGGCAGGGAAGACCATTATGCCCGGCATCGTAGACGTTCACGCGCACATGGGTTACAACACGCTCGACATCATTCCCGAAAAGCAGTGGGGCTATTACGCCAATCTCGCTTACGGCGTGACGACGACGCACGACCCGTCCGCCTCAACGCAAACGGTCTTCGCGCAATCGGAGATGGTCAAGGCGGGCGCGATGGTAGGGCCGCGCGTATTTTCGACGGGCTACATTCTCTACGGCGCCGAGAACACGGAGAAGACCGTAGTCAACAGCTACGAAGACGCGCGCGCGCACGTCGCCCGGTTGAAAGCCGTCGGAGCGTTCAGCGTCAAGAGCTACAACCAGCTCCGGCGCAGCTCGCGCCAGCAGGTGATAAAGGCTGCGCGCGATCTTCAGATGATGGTCGTGCCCGAAGGCGGCTCGACTTACTACTTCAACATGACGCACATACTCGACGGCCACACGGGGATAGAACATTCAATACCAATCGCTCCGCTTTATAAAGACGCGCTCACACTGCTTGCGAAGAGCCAGACCGGCTACACGCCTACGCTCATCGTGGCTTACGGCGGAGTGATGGGCGAGAACTATTGGTATCAGATGACGAACGTGTGGGAGAACGAGCGGCTTTTGAAGTTCGTTCCCCGCAGCGTGATCGACGCACGCTCGCGCTGGCGATTGATGGGCCCGGAAGACGACTATTTTCATGTAGAGATTGCTAAGACGGTCAAGGACGTAATCCACGCTGGGGGCCGCGCGCACCTCGGCGCGCACGGTCAACTGCAAGGGATGGGCGCGCATTGGGAGCTTTGGATGTTCCAGCAAGGCGGGATGACTCCCATCGAGGCGATCCGCGCTGCAACGCTACACGGGGCGTGGTATCTCGGGCTCGATAAAGATATAGGCTCTATCGAAGCGGGCAAGCTCGCGGACCTGATGATAATGGACCGAAATCCGCTGGAGAACATCCGCAATACGGAGACGATCCGTTTTGTGATGATCAACGGCGTGCTCTACGACACGGCGAACATGGACGAGGTCTATCCTGAAAAGAGAGCGAGAGGGAAATTCTTCTGGGAAAGATGAATCATTTGCCACAGAGTCACAGAGACACAGAGAAAAGAATTATAAAAACCTCTGTGTCTCTGTGACTCTGTGGCATGTCTATCGCGCTTCGCTAGGGGCGGGGACCGAGAGCATATACACGGCGAATGAGGCGAGCCAGTGCTCTCCCGCGTAATCGCCGCTCGCCACATTTTCGAGAGCGGCTTTCGCATGAACGAGCGCCGAGCGAGCTAACACGCGGCGCGCCGCGTCACGTCCGGGCAACGCGGAAGCGACGGCTCTCATGCACCAGGCGCGGCTCAAGTTCAACCCGTCAAGATGAACTATCTTGGGATCGCTCCTATCTGTCACCACGGCGGGCTCAAGCAAGGCTTCGTATTTGCCTCCGGCTACGCCGGGCAAGAATCGATGGAACCATCGCGCAAACTCTTCGGGCTTCATCACGCGTCGCATCAAATCGGCTTCCATCAAAGCGGGCGAGAAGAAATCCTCTCCCCCCGGCTCCCAGCTCGCCGGATAATCCGCGTCCTTAGAAAAGTATGTCAGGCTGCGCTCGCGTATAAGCTCGGTCAATCGCCGGTTGCCGACAGCCTCGGCGTAGTCGAGCGCGAATGCCAGGCCGAATGCCGTGTTGGGGTGAACGCCCGTGCGTATCGGATAAGTCTGCTTGGGTAGAAAGGCGATATATCTGGCGACGAGCGCTTCCGCGAGCGGCTGCAGATTCCTCGACCACTTCTTGCCGTCCGCGTCGTCCCACCCGTGAAGCTCTTCCGCGAGTTTCAACAGCCACGCCCAGCCGTACGTCCGCTCGAACGATTGGCGGTTAGCCTGGCCGAGATAAGCCGTCTCGACGAGAATGTTCTTAGCCGTGAGATTCTCATCTATCGCGGCGCGAATCTCGGCTGCTTCCGGCAGGTCTTCAAACGTCCGCAACAATCGCACGAGCATCCAGTGGCCATGAACGGACGAGTGCCAGTCGAAACAGCCGTAGAAAGCCGGGTGCAACGCACGGGGACTTTGAACTTCGCCCTGGTCATTCATCACGTGATCGAGCTTATTGGGGTACTCCTTCCGGACGCACTTCAAAGCGAGCCGCGCGAAGCGCGTCGCCTGCTCCACGGTCAGCGTCAAATTGTTCTGGTTTGAAGTTGTGCGGGTTGTCTGCGCCATCGGTTGTAGTGTTGTAGCGCACACGAACGAGAATATCAATAAAGCGATTGGAATGATCTTGACCGTAGGCGTTCTCATCCTGCTTTTGCGAAACGGCGCTCAAGGGCGCGAAGCGGGGCGCGGCGTGTAGCGCGAGATCATTTCTCTTATTCGCTCCGGAGAAAACTCCGCGCCGCCGCCCAACTGCAACGCGCGGTTGAGCAGCGCCACGGCTTCCGCCCGCTTCCCCTCAGCCGCTTTCACCTGCGCGAGCCCCACCATAGCCGGCGCGTAGTTCGGATTCGAGACCAGGCAGCGCTCGAATGACGCCTTCGCCTCGCGCGCGCGACCAAGCTTCCACTGCGCCATGCCTAGCGAGTAAAGAACGGTCGTGTCGCCGCGACCGGCGTTCAAGGCTGCCGTCAAACTGGTTGCGGCTTCCGAATAATTGCCGGAGCGAAAAGCTCTCAAACCCTCATCGCGGCGCGCGCGCGCTCCCTGCTCGCGGCGCTCCGCAGCTATGCGAGCTTCAATACGTTTGAGCGCAAACCTGCTGGTCGCGTCGCCAGGGAAATTATGCAACGTGGCGCGGTATTGCAGCTCGGCCTGCGCAATCATTCCACGGTCCTCATACGCGCGCGCCCGCGCAAGCATCTGCTCGCGCACTAGCGAGGGAGCGGCGGCGGCGCGATTGTTCTGCTCGCCCCGGCTGTTACGCCCGCGCATGCTCGTAGCATCGGGCTGCGGCGGCTCAATGCCGACCTCCTCCGCTTGCGACTTATCGTCGCTTGATTCATCCGGTCCCGCCGCCGCGCCGTTGTAGACTGCTCTTTCGTCAGAAGACTGAGCGGCGCGGGCGTCGGCAGTTTCGTTAATAGACGGCTCGGGCCCGCCGGTTCCGGCAGGCGGCGCCTCGGTTGCGGGGGTCTGCCCGGCGACCTGCATGCCGTCTGAAACAGGATTGCCCGAGCGCTGTACCAGCCATAGCGCCAGCGCCACTACAACCAGGACCGCAATCACCGTCATAAAGATTACGGCTGCGCCTTCGGGAGCGCGCTCCGGTTTGCGCTCAAGCTTGCTGGGTTGCACCCTCGCGGGCAAAGCTCGCACGTCGAGCGAAAGCTGCTCGGTCGTAAGGTTTGGCGGCGGCTTATAAGGCTTGAAGAATACTGATTGCGGCCTCGCGCGTTCGCCCTGATTGTCGGCCTCCTCTTCAGGCTGAAAGCCTCGGTCTTGAGAAAATGGAGGCGGCAAAGACGGGCTGCTAATGCTGTTACTTTTTTCTAAGAGATTGCGGACGGTCTGAACGAGCGGGCGCGACTGCGGCGGCTTTGGGAGCTGCGCGTCGACGCCTGCGCGGCGGGCCTCGGCCGCATCCAGCGGCTCGAATGCGCCGACCAGCATGATGACCGGCACGTGGCGCAGGCGGCGGCTCGATTTAATATAACGGCAAAGCTCTTCTCCGCTTATTGCGGGTAATGAAAGGCCGGTTATCACAAGAGCGATTGCGCTCTGGTCGAGCAGCTCGATGGCCTGCCTGCCGTCGCTTGCGGCTACGACTTCGAACCCTTCATCGGCCAGCATCGAACTTACCGCCCTTTGAACGGTGACGCTCTCGTCGGCAAGTAGCACTCGGGCCATTAATTCCCCCGGTCCCCGGCTGGCATGTGAGGTTGTCAGGCGCGGCTAATCGGATTAATTATCTTCAGTCGTAACTTGAGCGGAGTCTAGCTCAGTTGAACTCTCATAATCAAGCTTGTCGTCATCAATCAGTCCGAAGATAATTGTTGCGAAAGTGGCCGCCCGTATGTGAGGATTATCCGAATAGACCAGCTGAGAGGTCGACGGATGGCAGCCGAGCCGTTTTCAGTACTCCTCGTTGACGACCACCAGGATACGCGCGCCATGCTCGAGCTGCTTTTGGACGAGTGGGGTTACCGCGCTACGATTGTTCCGACCGCCACCGAAGGGCTAAGACATTTGCTCGACCGCAGCTTTGACATAATCATTCTTGATAACTGGCTTCCAGACCTGGACGGCATAGAGCTTTGCCGCCAGATACGCGAGTTCAACCGCCTGACTCCCATAATATTCTTCTCAGCCGCAGCGATGGGGAGCGAAGACCGCGCGGCGATGGCCGCAGGCGCGAATGCTTACCTCCACAAAGGCAGCGGGCTGGGCCTGCTTCGCGAAGCCATGGCCGAAGAACTGAGAAAGGTGAATTCGCAACACCGCAACCAACCACAATAAGAGAGCCTGATGAAAAGATTGATCGCAGTAATTACCGCCCTTGTAATTGCCGCCCTCGCTTTTGCTGTTCCAATCGCCTCAAGCCAGGCCCCTGATGCCCGACACACCTCTTCCGATATTGCTGACCGCGCCCGCCGCGCGCTCTCCGTGACCGAGGGCCGCATAGAGCTTGACGGGCTTCGAGAGCAGGTCGAAGTGCTTCGCGACACGTGGGGCGTCCCTCACATTTATGCCAAGACGGTTGAAGATCTTTTTTTCGCCCAGGGGTTCGTAGCCGCACAGGACCGCCTCTGGCAGATGGAGATGTGGCGGCGCGTGGGCGAAGGCAAGCTTGCCGAGATACTCGGGCCTTCGGCCATCGAGCGAGACCGCTTCGCGCGATTGATGCGCTATCGCGGCGACGCCGAAGCCGAATGGGCGAGCTACGCGCCAGACGCTCGGCACATAATTGAATCGTTCGTTCGCGGAATAAACGCTTTCATCGAGACGAGCCGCGACCGGCTGCCCATAGAGTTTCAACTGACGGGCGTACGCCCCGAACCCTGGACGCCGGAAGTCTGCCTGTCGCGCATGGCCGGGTACATAATGACGCGCAACGCCGCGAGCGAAGTCCAGCGCGCCGAGCTGGTGCGAGCGGTCGGGACAGAGAAAGCCTCAGAGCTTTTTGAGACAGACCCGCTCGCGAAACTCGAAATTCCCCAGGGGCTTGACCTCACAGGCATAGACCGCAGCGTCATCCGGGCGGCAACTGCGGCGGGCTCTACTCCGTCTTTTCGTTCAAATGAAGGGAGCAACAACTGGGTAGTCGCAGGCTCGCTCACAGAAACGGGCAAGCCTATTCTCGCTAACGACCCGCACCGCACGATCGCGCTCCCGTCGCTTCGCTACATGGTCCACCTCGTAGGGCCGGGCTGGAACGTCATAGGCGCGGGAGAGCCTACGCTGCCCGGCGTCGCCGCCGGTCACAACGAGCGCGTCGGCTTCGGGTTCACAATCGTAGGCATAGACCAGCAGGACCTTTATGTAGAAGAGACCAATCCCGGTGACGCGACGCTTTATCGTTACCAGGGAAGATGGGAACGGATGAAGATCGAGCGCGAGCATATAAAAGTTAAAGGCCAATCGGAGCCTGTTGAAATCGAGCTTCGCTTCACCCATCACGGGCCGATCATTCATGAAGACGCCGCGCTACGGCGCGCCTACGCGCTCAAGTGGGTGGGCGCAGAGCCCGGGGCTGCGGGTTATCTCGCGGCGCTTTCGCTCAACCGCGCCCGTAACTGGAACGAGTTTTTGAAAGCCTCTGAGCGTTGGAAAGTCCCATCGGAAAACCTCGTCTACGCCGACGTTGATGGCAACATAGGCTGGCAGGCCGTCGGGCTTGCGCCCGTCAGGCGGGGGTGGGCCGGGCTGCTGCCGGTGCCGGGGCGCGAGGGTCGTTACGAGTGGCAGGGGTTTTTGCCTCTGTCAGAATTGCCAGGCTCGTACAACCCTGCGAGCCGCTTCATAGCTACGGCAAATCACAAGATTATACCTGCCGGCTACAAGCATGTTCTCAACTTCGAGTGGGCGCCGCCGCACCGCTTCTGGCGTATAGAGGAGGTCTTGCGCAAGGGCGGAAAGTTTTCCGTCGAGGACTTCAAGCGGTTGCAACACGACGAGGTGTCTCTGCCTGCGCGCGAGATCGTGCCGCTGTTAAAAGGCTTGAAGGTCGACGAGTCGCGGCTCGCCGAAGCGCGCAATTTTTTATTGAAGTGGGACTTTCGAATGTCGAAAGAGTCTGCGCAGGCGGCCGTTTACGCCGCGTGGTTCCAGAGACTGATCGCAAACTTCATCGAGCAGGTCGCGCCCGCAGAAGCGAAATCTCTGGTAACCCCCGCGATGGTTTATTCGAAGATGCTCCGCTCGCTTAAGAATCCCGACCGTAAAACTTTCGGCGCGGCGATGACGGCCAGAAGGAATGAGATTCTGTTAAAGAGCCTTTCGCAGGCGCTCGCACAGTTGCGCGAAAGGCTCGGCCCTGAGATGAGGCAGTGGCGCTGGGGCGACCTGCACTTTGCCGAGTTCAAGCATGTGCTCTCAACCGATGAGCAGACGCGGGCTCTGTTTGACATCGAGCGCGTCTCGCGCGGCGGGGACCAGAGCACTGTCAACATGACGGGCGGCGGGAACTTTCTCCAGACGAACGGGGCGTCGTTTCGTGAGATCCTCGACCTGAGCGACTGGGACAACTCCGTGGCGATCAACGTGCCGGGCCAGTCTGGCCAGCCCACGAGCCCGCATTACGCGGACCTTTTGCCGCTGTGGACAGCGGGAGAGTATTTCCCTATGCTATTCAGCCGTGCGAAGGTTGAGATGTACACACGGCAGCGCCTCACACTTGAGCCGAGGTCGAAACCGGCTGCGGCGAACTGATTAAAACAAGAAAAAAGTAACCGTTAAGCGTGAGCTAGAGTACATGCCGTATAAGGATCACCGAAATTAAACTTCAAATGAATCTGTTATAGGAGGAGGGGAAAATGCTCAGACGCCAGAGTGTCGTTTTTTTGCTGATCGCCAGCCTTCTCGGGTCCGCCATGACGGCGGCGGCTCAGGGGCCGCAGGAAAAGGTCGACCCGCAAGCGATCGAAAAGATCAAAGAAGAGGGGATGAAGCGGTCGCAGATAATGGACATCCTCAGCTACATGACGGACGTTCACGGGCCTCGCCTCACCAACTCGCCCAACCTCAAGGCCGCCCAAGAATGGGCCGTAAAAAAGCTTACAGAGCTGGGCATATCCAACGCGCGACTGGAAAGCTGGGGCCCGTTCGGGCGCGGGTGGACGCTCGAAGGCTTCACGGCGAATATCATCAAACCTACATTCAGCCCGCTCATAGCCTATCCGAAAGCGTGGTCGCCGAGCACTAACGGCGTAGTTCGCGGCGCGGTCGTCCACATGGACGTAAAGACCGAAGCCGACCTTGAAAAATATCGCGGCAAGCTCAAGGGCGCGATCGTTTTGATCGATCAGGCCCGCGAAGTGAAGGCCCACTGGGAGGCGAAGGCGAACCGCGTGACCGATGAATCGCTTCTTAAACTGGCGAACTCCGAGCCGCCAGCCGCCACTCGCGGCGACGGCCCGAGGTTCGAGCTTACCGAAGAGCAGAAGGCCGCGCAGGCGCTCAACGCGAAGAAGTGGGAATTGATTTATGCAGAAGGCGCGGCGGTGACGCTTGAGCCTACAGCCAGGAACGGCGACGGCGGAATCATATTCGTAGGCTCGGCTACAATACCGCAACCGCCCGACACTCCGCGCGAGCGCAGGCGAAACCCGTGGGCGAAAGACGCGGGCACGGTGATACCGCAGATCGTAGTGACGCCCGAACACTACAACCGCATCATCAGGATGGCAGCCCGAGGCGTGGCCGTTCAGATGGAGGTTAGCGTCACGAGCCGCTTCCAGGAGCAGGACTTGATGGGCTACAACGTCATCGCGGAGATACCGGGAACGGACCTCAAGGACGAGGTGGTGATGGTCGGCGCCCATTATGATTCGTGGCACGCGGGCACAGGGGCTACCGATAACGCCGCCGGGTCCGCTGTCGCGATGGAAGCCCTGCGCATAATTCAGGCGAGCGGGTTAAAGCCCCGCCGCACGATTCGCATAGGATTGTGGAGCGGCGAAGAGCAAGGGCTGCTGGGGTCGCGCGCTTATGTCGCGCAGCATTTCGGGAAGCGGATCGAGGCGCGCGCGGGGGGCGGCCAGCAAGCTTCGCAAGAGCCTGCGCAATTCGAGATCAAGCCCGCTCACGAGAAGTTCTCGGGCTACTTTAATCTCGATAACGGCACGGGCAAGATTCGCGGCGTCTACATGCAGGGCAACGAAGCGATGCGACCGATATTCCGAGCCTGGCTTGCGCCTTTCAAAGAGATGGGCGCGAATACGTTGACGATCTCGAACACGGGTGGCACGGACCACCTCGCTTTCGACGCCGTCGGGCTGCCCGGATTCCAGTTCATACAGGACCCCGTAGAGTACGGCACTCGCACTCACCACACGAACATGGACGTGTATGACCGGATACAGGAAGAGGACATGAAGCAAGCGGCGACCGTGATGGCGGCGTTTGTTTAT
The DNA here is from genome assembly GCA_036277095.1 of Blastocatellia bacterium. Classification (GTDB taxonomy): domain Bacteria; phylum Acidobacteriota; class Blastocatellia; order UBA7656; family UBA7656; genus DASUNP01. The sequence goes on along the minus strand of DASUNP010000098.1, from coordinate 39,077 downwards.
AACGCCGCGACGCGCGCGGGGAAGCTGCCGCGCAAGCCGCTCCCCGGCCAGCCCGTGGCGCAATCGGGGCAGTAAGCATGTGAACCAACTAGATTAACGCGAAGGGAAGCGGCGCAAGCTGACAGCTTGCGCCGCTTTTTTTTGACCCGCTATAAAACATGAAGAGCTGATCTGTGAAAGTTCTTGACTTGAATTCAGACGCTGTAGTTCGCAGACTGCAACACGTCCGTTGACAGCACTATTTTCGCAGCACCAGCGGCGGCGGCAGTGGCTCCTGGACAGCGGTTTATACCGAAAGCGGCATGCCTATTCTGTCTCGCTGAGGTTGGCTCCGGCCTCGTCTTTGATCCAAACGGTTTTGATGTTGAGGAACTCGCGTATGCCGTGGGCGTCAAGCTCGCGCCCGTAGCCTGAATGCTTGACTCCGCCGAACGGCAAGCGCGGATCGCTCGCCACCATGCCGTTGATAAAGACGGAGCCCGCCTCAAGCTCATCGATAAACTGCGCGCGCTCTCGCTCGTCATTTGTCCAGGCGCTGCTCCCCAGTCCAAAATCTGTGTCGTTCGCAATGCGGATTGCTTCTCTAATGTCGCGCGCCCGAAACAGCGAAGCGACAGGGCCGAATAACTCTTCGCGATAAGCGGGCGAGTCTTCGGGTATGTCCGTCAAGACCGTCGGCTCGTAGTAATAGCCCGCGCGCTCCAGGCGGCGTCCGCCCGTAAGCACGCGCGCTCCGGCTTCTACGCTCTTGCGCACCTGATCTTCGAGGTCAGAGAGTATGTCCGCAGTCGCAAGCGGGCCGATGTCGGTCGTCTCATCCAGGGGGTCGCCCACCTTGAGCGACTGCATGCCCTGGACGAAGCGGCGCTCGAACTCGCCGGCGATCTCTCGGGCGACGATGAACCGTTTGGCGGCAATGCAGGACTGGCCGTTATTGATCGTGCGGGCCTTTACGGCGGTCTTCACGGCTTCATCCAAATCCGCGCTCGGCATGACAATGAACGGGTCGCTGCCGCCGAGCTCGAGAACGCTTTTCTTGATCTGCTTGCCCGCTTCGGAAGCTACGCTCCTGCCGGCAGGCTCGCTGCCGGTCAGCGTCACAGCGGCGACTCGCGGGTCATCAATAATGCTTTGGACTTTATCCGAGCCGACGAGCAAGGTTTGAAACTCGCCATTGGCGAATCCCGCGCGGCGAATTATCTCTTCAATCGCCAGCGCGCATTGCGGCACGTTGGAGGCGTGCTTTAGCAGCCCACAGTTGCCTGCCATCAACGCGGGCGCGGCGAAGCGAAAGACCTGCCAGAACGGGAAGTTCCACGGCATCACCGCGAGCACGACGCCGAGCGGCTGGTAGCGAATAAAGCTTAGCGTAGCGTTCGTCCCGACTGCTTCGTCGGCCAGCGTGCGCTCGGCCGTCTCGGCATAATATCGACAGACCCACGCGCACTTGGCCGCCTCTTCCATAGCCGACTTTAACGGCTTCCCCATCTCAATCGTCATCAGCCGCCCGAACCTCTCTTTTTCCGTTTCGAGAATCTCCGCAGCCTTCATCATCCTCTCCGCTCTTTCGGCAAACCGAGAGCGACGGTGACGGCGGAAAGCTTCGGCGGCGAGAGCCAGTCTCTCCTCAAGTTGACTGTCGGAGAGGGCGTCAAAAGTCCGCAACGTTTCGCCTGTCGCCGGGTTGATAGTCGCTATAGCCATCAATTCCACCTCGCGTGATCGCTCAGAGCTTCTCACAAACGACATCAACAGATTACCGCCGACCAGAGAGCTTGCGCCAGCGCGCAGCCCGCCGTTAGCATTATCGCTTTACGGAGGTGCGACGGATGGCTATAGCGATCGATATGCATGTTCATTTGCCGACGGCCGGTTTTCTGGACGCGACATTAAAGCCATACACTCCGGCGGCGGAGAAATTTTTTCGAGGCGCGGTCCCGCGACGCGAGATGGAAGATGTCGCGCGGCTCTATGAAGAGATGGAGATCATAGGCGTACTGCTCGCCTGGGACGCCGAGACCGCGACGGGGCTGCCTCCGCTCACGAACGACGAAGTCGCAGATGTCGTTAAGACCTACCCGCAGCAGTTCATAGGATTCGCTTCCGTCGATCCGTGGAAGGGCAAGCGCGCCATAGATGAGATAGAACGAGCGATCACAGAATTGGGAATGAGCGGCGCGAAGTTTCATCCCGGCATACAGGCCTTCTATCCGAACGACACACGCTTTTATCCGCTCTATGAAAAGATAACCAAACTCGGAGTCCCCGCGCTCTTTCACACAGGCACTAACGCGCTGGGCGCAGGCACGCCGGGTGGCATGGGCGTGAAGCTCGATTATACGCGACCGATCTACCTGGATTCGGTCGCGGCGGATTTTCCCGCGCTGACCGTTATAGGCGCGCACCCGGCCTGGCCCTGGCATGAAGAGATGCTCGCGATTATCGGTCACAAGTCGAACGTCTTTATGGACCTGTCAGGCTGGTCGCCTAAATACATCCCGAAAGCGATTATGGACGAAGCGCGCTCGCGCTTGCAGGACCGCATTCTTTTCGGAAGCGATTACCCGTTCATCACGCCCGAACGCTGGTTGAACGACTTCGACAAGCTCGAAGGATTTACGCCCGAAGTGCGGCGGAAGATTCTCTACGACAACGCTGCCGGAATCCTAAAGCGTTTGTAAGGCTGACACAATTATCTTCACCGGGTTAAAGTTATTGCCAGGCATTTATGGTTTCCTCTCCATTCCCACAACTACTCGGAGGATTCACCGCTTGACCATTAGAATCTTGAGAACCAGCCGCTCACTATTATCACTCTCATTGATCTTGATCTTGATGCACGCCACAAAGCCGCACGCGGCGGCGCGCCAGGAGCAAGTCGACTTTAGCCAGTTGGACAAAGTTGTCATCGAAGAGCTTAAGGAAAGGAACACGCCGGGCGCGGCGGTCGCGATAATTCAAGGCGACCGCGTCGTCTACGCCAAGGGGTACGGCGTGGCGAGCGTAGAGACGGGCGCGCCCGTCACGCCCGATATGCTGTTCCGGCTCGGGTCGACAACGAAGATGTTCACGGCGGCGGCACTCGTCACACTGGCCGCGCGAGAAAAGGTCAAACTCGACGAGCCCATCGGCGGCTACGTCAAGGGGTTGAGCCCGCGACTCGCGCAAGCCACCGCGCATCACCTATTGAGCAACACGTCGGGGATGAAAGATTTCGCCGCGCCGTTTATCTCCAACGACGACGAGGCACTCGGCAGGTCCGTGCGGACGTGGAAAGACGATGTCTTTTTCACAGAGCCCGGGAAGATCAATTCGTATTCGAGCCCCGGCTTCTGGCTCTCTGGCCTCGTCATCGAAGAGGTCGGCGGCAAGCCTTATGCGGACATGATGGACGAGCTGATCTTCAAGCCTGTCGGGATGCAGCGGACGACTTTGCGACCGCTGGCGGCGATGACTCATCCGATGGCGCTCGGCCACAGCGTTGAGGGGAATAGTAAGCCGACCGTCATGAGGCCGCTGTTTAACAACACCACAATGTGGCCCGCCGGTTCTATCTTTTCAAGCGTGAACGATCTGTCGTGTTTCGTGATAGCGATGATGAACGGCGGTCGCGTCGAGGGCAAGCAGGTGTTGGACCCGCTGGTAGTTTCCAAGCTTCCTGCGCCGCACGTGCTACTTCCCGGCGAGACTGACGCACACTACGGCTACGGGCTGCTGAGATTCAATCAGCGAGGCGTTCGCGTGGTCATGCACGGAGGCTTCAGCCGTGGGTACGGATCGATGATACAGATGGCGCCTGAGCACCGCTTCGCCGTGATCGTGGTTACGAATAGGAGCGGCGAGACGTTAAATAAGACGCGGACAAAGGCGCTAGAGATGGCGCTGCCGCTTAAAGCTGAAGAGTCGCGGCCCACAACTGCTCTAACCATGAGCCGGGCCGAGTTGGCTAATTACGCAGGCGTGTATTCTCACGAGCCGCAACTGTGGGAAGTGATCGTAAAAGATGACAAGTTGATTCTTAAACAAGATGGCGTCGAAACTGCGCTCACTAAAATCGGGGAGCACAAATTCTCCCTGGGCGCTTCAGGCGGGGAGCTAGTCTTTGTTCCGGGCGATGATGGAAAGATAAAGTATCTTTTTGACGGCCTCTACGCGGCCATAAGAAAGTAGAAAAGATTACGCCTGGCCCTCGAGAGCTATATCACACCTTTGTAGATAACTGCTCTGTTCGGGCCAGGCGAAGTCGGTGGCGGCTGCTCGGGGGCGCCTATCAGTGGTTAAAAAGCCACTGCTCAAAAATCTGCGCTTCCTCTTTCTTGCCGCTCCAGCGTGCGCGGTTGCGGCCTGTCAGGGCCAGCACTTCTGCGTGGTGCTGTCCAGCGCGGTCGCCTATGCGCTCGAAATAGTTATAGAGCCTCGCGATCTGCGCTACAGACTCTTTCGCCGCTTCGACAGTCTTGAAGCTCAGCACGTTTCGGAAGTGCCGGCTGTAAAGATTTTGATCGTGGGCGGTCGTCGTATAAAGATCGAAATAGCCGTGGATCAAGCCCGCTCCCTGCAGCACGCTTGCCACATAGCTCGGTCGCGTCAAGACGTTCCGGGAGATTTCACCTATGTCCGTGACGCCCGCGTGATAAAGCTCAAGTATGCGCGTCTTCTTCGATGCGCGCCGCTGTTTGCCCTCCTTGACGGCCGCGCCTATGGGCGGCGGCGATTGATTAAAGAGAAATTCTTGTTCCTGCATTACAACCTCCTCACTACTGCGCCCGGCAGGTTGATTGCGTTATCCTGCGTGGCGCGCTTCGGCCGTCTCATCGGTCTTCGACTTCAGGTGATCGATGAAGGCGCTGGCGGCGCGGCGCGATAGCTCTTCGGGTCTGCAACCCAACAACGCCTGACACTCAGCCTCGGCATTTATCCTTTGAGCGTTGGCGATAGCCCTTATTGCGACCAGTTGTTTCGGCGTCACCAGGTCGGCCATCGTTTTGGCCACCGGCTCGCTCGGAAACTGCGAGTGCGTCGTCGCGCCATTCCCGTTTCGTTGCGGTACGGCTTCCTCTTCCTTGCGATAAAGCTCGCGCGCGACTCCGAATTTGACAGCGGCGCGTTTGAGCGCATCGTGCTCGGCCTTCTTGATTCCCTTCTCGTCGTACGCCGAGCCCGTGCCTACGCCCTGGCGCGTCACGCCTCTGATCGTTATCGAGGCCGTGACGGCTACGAAATCGCCTATCTGCTTGATGCCCGTGACCTGGTGCATCCAGTCGGGGCAGATGCGGTCGAGCAAGTCGGCGACCGCGTGCCACTCTACGTAATCGACTTCGTGCTCGCGGCCCGCGCGATCGCGCCAGCCGATTCTCTGCTTCACCAGCTCAGGAGAAACGGCCTGAGACAGCTCTTTGAGCGTTTCGACAAACGGCATAGATATCAACTGGTGCTCGTCTTCATCTTCGGCGCGGGCCGGGTCATTGGAAGCGCCAATAGGGCTAACAGCCTCGTCGGGCGGCTCAAGATGAAACTTCACCGCCAGTATGTGCTCGCAACGGAAACGCGGCTCCTCAGTCGCTCGACCTTCAAACTCTGCACAGTTGCAGCGCACGCGCCCCTGTTCGTCTCGAAAGATTCGGTAAGTCTCTTTCTTGATCCCGGGCGAAACCACGTTGAATCCTTCGTAGTCTCGCTCGACCAACCCCATGGCGGCTATAGCTTTCGCCCGATTGACGATTAATCTCGACTCTTCAATTGCTGCGCTCATTTCAAGTCTCCTTCGTAGACGAAATCCGCTTTATTAGATTCTTTAACGGCTTCACTCGGTGGCTCGAAGCCGTCTCCGCCCTGTTTCATCAGATCGGGCGCGATTCTCGCTTCAAGCTCTCTCACCCTCCGGCTCAAAGCCTGCATCTGCCCCCAGAGAGCATCGAAACTATCCCAGATTTCCTCAGAACGGGAGGACATCGCTTCTCCCCTCCTGGCCGGCGTCTTGCGGCGGCATCCAGTGTTGCTCACAAGTAGAAGCATTCAAATCACTTAGCAATTCACTTTCGGCTTCCAACTGGGCCGACCAGTACTCGTAGCCTTTCCAGCCGTCTAAACCGGCTAACTGCTCTATGTCTGCAATATGAGTGCCAGCTTCCATACTTCCTGTACGAACATTGTCTCGTCTATGTTTCATACTTGAAACAGTGTACCAGATACTCTGTGTTGTTGCAAGTATAAAATAAAGTATTGCAAGCAACACGCTTTTATGATATACAGAGGTATGAGGCTCGAAGGAGGTGCCGGAGCTTATGGGAGAAGCTACATTAAACATCATAGAGTTAGGTGAGTACGTGAAGCGGAAGAGGCAGGAAGACAAGCTTTCGCTCAGGGACGTGGCGATCAAGATAAACGTGAGCGCCTCGACGCTTTCGCGCATTGAAAACGGCATAGGGACGCCTGACAGCGCGACGCTGGCGCGGCTGGCCTCCTGGCTCGGGATTCCGCTTGAGAGGCTTATGAAAGGATCGCTATTGAACGGGATCGAGGAGGGCGCACGCGACGAAGCCTACACGGAGCCTGTCATCTACTACCCGACCGAATCTACGCCGAACATTGTCGAAGCGCATTTGCGGGCGGACCGCAATCTCAAGCCTGAGATGGCGAAGGCATTGGCAGAGCTTTTCCGTGTTGCATACTCGCAATTCTCAACCAAGCAGACTGACCAAAACGTCTAAAGATCAAAATGGCTGAAGGTGATCGTCCCTCCTCCGACCAGATAGATGAGTTACTGCCTCCCACGGCCAAGCGCCGCGTCTACGAGCGCATAGCGCTTAAAATACGCGAGTTTGCGGGCACGCCGATAGACCAGCCGCTCAACCCCTGGAAGCTCGCCCCCTTCGTCAAGCTGCGCGTGATGAGTCTAAATCAGATCGAAGGGCTATCTCCCGAAACACGCAGGCTGCTGCTGGGCGACAATGGCAAGAGCTGGTCGGGCGGGGCGAGCCGCCCTCTGCCCGACGGGTCGAGGCTAGTCTTCTTAAATCCCAATCATACGCGCGAGCGGCAGGCGGCCACCTTGATGGAAGAGATCTGCCACGTCATTCTGGGCCATTCGCCCACGCGGCTGATGCTCGCCGAAGAAGAGACTGCCGTTCACTTCCGCAACTTTGACGAGAACCAGGAGGAGGTGGCATACGCAGTGGGTGCGGCCGCTCTCGTCCCCTACTTCAGCCTTAAGCACGCCGTGGCGGCCGGGTTATCCGCAGAGATAATTGCCCGCCGTTTTATCGTCAGCCGCAATCTGGTCGAATACAGAATCAAGGTTTGCCGCCTCTGGTCAGTCTACAAGCCTAAAGAGAACCGCGCAGGCTAACCCAACACGGTCAGCAGTAATCGAGTGTAGACAGCATATCCTAATTCAAATATAATGTGCCTACCCCTTAGGTTGGGCTACTTTGAGTGGGAGGAACGATCAAAGTGCACAACCTTGGTAATGTCTGGTTGGCAGACGGGCAAGAATCTAACAGGTCAGCACCCGTCGTAGATGTGAAACAGAAAAAGGCCGCGAGACTGCGGACAGCACACTGTCGGGCGGTAAGATACCCAATCACACATCGGTTATTAACCACTGCGGTTGCCTCGGCTTTCAGCAACCCTTCAAGCAACTCCAGCCCTCAGCATTTCCATCCTTTATATCGAGAAACAAAAAGGATGATTCATTGCTCTACAGCCACAGGGGCAGTCCGTCCATATCGTCTCACGCAGGCAGGGGATGAGATTGCTTACAAGCAGATGAGAGGAAACGCTGACCGTGACTGAAAAAATTCTTGTTGTTGACGACAGCGACGATACGCGCGAGATGATGGCGAAGTTGCTTGAGTTAGAAGCCTACAGTGTCATCACCGCCGAGGACGGGCTTGTCGGGTTGAACAAGGCGGAGACGGAACAACCCGACCTGATCATCACAGACATTAACATGCCGAACCTCAACGGCATTGAGATGATCAAGCTGATACGCAACCAATCGCCTGTCCGAGAGGTCCCTATATTGGCGATCACAGCCTACGGTAGCACCGTCGCGGCTGAAGCGCTTGCCGCCGGAGCCGACTGCGCCACCACCAAACCCATAGAGTTCGATTCGCTGATTGAGGGCATAAAGCAGTTACTGGCTAAATCAAAGTTCAACGGAAAGGCAAATGGGTTTGTGTAAACCCCGCTCGAAGCTGCTCAATCGTCTGACTTGGCGGAATTAGAACCCGCGCCTCTTTTGCTCCCGCGTTGCCGCGATAAACGTCTTTCATGAAAAAGCCAAGCCCTGTTTAACTCAAGCCTTCGGCCGTCTGAAGACAATGACGGCTCCCCGACTACCTATCGTCGGGGAGCCGTTCGATGTTAAAGCGCTCTCGAAACTACGGTCGACCTTACCGGAAGACTTGTGACAGGAGTTCCATAGGCAGGTTGCCCGTGATCTTTACATCGACGTCTGCGCCGTTGATTGTAACTGTCTTAAGCGCTTCGTTGAGAGCCACCATCTTCGGGTCGGTCGACGAGCCCATGTAAGCCTTTGCCATCCCGAGTATCCCGTTGAGGCGGTCTGCGAGCCCCTTGGCCTGCTCGGCCGTGTTGCTCCGCAGTGTGGCGTTGATCCCGACGCCGGAGGTGAAATCGACGCCGCCGAATATCATGTTGATCGAGCTAAAATCAGGGAGCGGCACTTCGGTGGATTGAAGTCCGCTCGTTATCGCGGGCGTCATCTCTATGGCAAAGCGGACCGCCGACGTCGAGTCTGAGTTCAGCCCCGCTGTGAGCTTTGCGTTTTGCGCGATGCCCGGCTTGCCGCCCGTCAGCGTATCGATTGACGCGCGCACACCCGCTTGAGTTCCCGCCACGATCGTCCCCGCGTCGGGAAACATAAACGCAAGGTCACGGCTCTTAGCCTCTGTCTGGCTGGCTCTTGTGACGTTGTAGACTTCGTAGTTTTTGTACTTCTCAGAGGTAAGCTTGATTCTCTGGTCAGCACGCGCGCGGGCGAGGAGTTTGTCCTGGTTGAACGTGCCGCTCACTGCGGCTGTGAAGTTGTTCGGCCCCGTAGGCCCGAAGACGACGGCCACAGTCCTAAAATCGTTGATGCTCACACCCAGGTCTGAGATCTCATTTATTTTTTGAAGGACATCCTTGACGGGGCTTTTCTCCGAGATCATGGCCCACAGGCTGCTCGAAGTCACCTTCTGCACATCGACTACGACAACGCCCGTCCCGTCAGGCAGCACCCGCAATAGATCCGTGCCCTGAGCTGCCGGCCGCGCCGATGACCTTCCAATGCCGGCGCTGAAAACAAGCGCCAGCGCGATTGCCATAAAAGCAATTCTTTTCATAACGGCTTCCTCTCTCCTATTCACTTGCCCACTAAAGAACTCACTCGGCCTCGGAGGTTGTGGGTTAGATTAATTATATGCTCTAAACGGGTCTGACTGAAACCGCAGTTTGTCAAACTCACATATTAGAACGTCAATCGCGCGCCCCGGGTTTGCCGGAATCGACTTTTTCTCAACTCTTTGCGGCTCGCTTTCTACGCCGTCTTGCGCAGGCCCGGATCTCCTGCTTAGAATTGTAGCCTCATTGCGCGCAGTCATCCGCGAGCCTCGCTTATTAAATACGTTCGAGGCGCGGCCATCGGGTGCAGGCCATTTAAGATTAAGAGTAAAAGCCCGGAGGATGTTGTGATAAAATTGATCGGTGTCGTAGGAGCGGGAACCATGGGGAACGGCATCGCGCAGGTCGCTGCGCGCGCGGGCCTCGCCGTAATCATGAGCGACCTGACGGAAGAGTTCCTCAAACGCGGTCTCACGAGCATTGACAAGAGCCTCCAGCGCGACGTCGATAAGCAGCGGTTAAGCCCCGAAGAAAAGCAGGAGATCATCTCTCGCATAAAGCTGACTACCGATATGGCCGATCTAGGCGAGGCGGATTTCGTTGTCGAAGCCGTGGTCGAAGAACTCGGGGCGAAGGCCGCGCTTTTTGGCGAGCTTGACCGCATCGCGAGGCCGGGCGTGATACTAGCGAGCAATACCAGCTCTATATCGATTACGAAGCTCGCGGCTACGACCTCGCGCCCCGCGCGTTTCATCGGCATGCACTTTATGAATCCCGTGCCGGTGATGAAGCTGGTTGAAATAATCCGCGGCATAGCGACGTCGGACGAAACGTTCGCCGCCACGCGAGAGCTTACAGAGCTTATGGGCAAAACGCCCGTCGAGGTGAATGACGCTCCGGGGTTCGTATCGAATCGCGTCTTGATGCCGATGATTAACGAAGCGATCTTTGCTCTTTACGAAGGGGTCGGGTCGCCCGAGGCTATAGATCAGATAATGAAGCTCGGGATGAACCACCCGATGGGACCACTCGAGCTCGCTGATTTTATTGGGCTGGATGTTTGCCTCGCGATAATGAATGTGCTATATGATGGTTTCAGTGATACGAAGTACAGGCCGTGCCCCCTGCTCAAGAAATATGTCGATGCCGGATGGCTCGGCCGCAAGACAGGAAAAGGGTTCTATGAATATTAAACGCCCGCAGCCGACAGCTTCCGGCAGCTTCAAAGGGGCTGCCAGAGCCGGTTCCACAGCGTGACTTTGGGAAAGAGTTAATAGTAGCTATTAAGGCGGCTTAATAAAATGATACTCTGTCAACAATGCACTCATCCCAATTCTTATAACCGCGAGACGTGCTCGGCGTGTGGCACGAAGTTAATGATTATTACCAGCACACCGACCCTCGCGGCTTATGGCGGCGTCGAAACCCTGCTCAAGCCTACGCTCGAAGAGCACCTGCTTGAGCGCATAAGCGCGCTCGAATCGGCGCTCCAGCAGGCGCACGAGCGGTTGGAGATACTGCTCGACCTGGTCCACCGCCAGGCGACGAGCGGGCTGTACGACCATGCGATGTTGGACGCGCTGGTCGAGCACCTCTCCGAGCGCGGCGCGGTCGAGGGCGGCAAGCTCGAAACCCTGTGGCGCGACCGCATAGCCGAGCACTGCGAGGATGTAAACGAGCAGGAGATATTCGAGCAGCGGCTTGAGCGCATGGTCGGCGTTTTCAAAGGCGAAAACATCGACCTGTTCACGCGCCTGCTCGACACCGGCGCTGACCTGTTTATCGAAGGCAACCCGAAGCGCGGCATTCGTTATTTCGAGAAGGCCTTTGTGCTGGACCCTGTCAACGAGGTGCTTGCCTTCTTTATCGGCGAACATTTCTTCCGCATCAACAAGCCCATGCTGGCCCAGGCGTACCTGGAGCGGGCCGTCGAAAAAGAGTTGAACAACTACCCGGCCCTGCTGATGCTGGGGGTCATATGCGGCGATGACGGGGACCTGTGCGCGGCCAAGCGTTATTTGAGCCGCGCGCTCAAGATCAAGAAGAACTCATTTACCGCTCATTATGGGCTCGGCCGGATTCTTGTGAGCGAAGGGAAGCTGCGCGAGGCTTTGACGCACCTTAAGCGCGCGCTCACTTTGAAACCTACGCCCGAGATGTATTATCTAGTAGGGCGCGCGTACCTCGAAGACGGGCGGACGGAGATTGCCGTCCATCACCTTCGCCGATGCGTCGAGCTTGACCCGAAATTTGACGCGGCGCTTTACCACCTGGGCTTGATCTACCTCAAAGAGGAGAACCTCTTGCTCGCGCAGGAGCACTTCAAGGCGGCCTACGAAATCAACCCGCGCGAGTCGCGCTACCGGGTCGCGCTGCGCGCGCGAAAAGCGGGCCAACTCGCGCCCCTTCCCGTCTTCGGGCGCGCCGCCGTGTCCAGCCGCAAGGTGGTCACGAGCGGCGACGTGAGGCTTGTTGAGCTTCTTCGCAGCGATCTCCTCGATTCACAAACCGGGGCGAGCGAGGTGCGTAAAGGGCAGAAACGAGGGTAGGAACTGGCTGGAAAGCAAAAAGGCAAGAGGCAAAAGTGAAAGGGTCCATTTTCACTTTTGCCTCTTGCCTTTTGCCTTGTTTAATGCGCCGTAGCGCTTTCGTGCGAACGACTGCCGTTAGGCAAGACCAGCACGCTACGCGTCGTAGTCTTGAAAGCCTTGCTTGTGTCAACGGTCAGGCTGTAAGTGTCAAACCCGAACGAATCCAGATATGTTGCCAGATCATTGCTCGATGAAATGTACAGGACCGGGTCGTGCCCGTAGTAGTCTGTTATCTCAAGGAGCCGCTCGATGACCTCGATGGGGGAGAAAGTCCTTGCTGGGTCCCGGAAGCTAGCCATCTCAAACTCCTTTCACCTTCTCTATACGAGTCGTCACCTCAAATAGTTTTCCTGACTCACACTCTTAAGATGACCTCACAAGCGTAGAAGTTGTTTAAGTCGTCCACAACCTGAGAACGTGTCTCGACGCCAACCTTGCGCAAAGTCTGCCCGAGCGCAGAGTGTGGGCTTGGGGTTATTCGAGAAAGAGCTGAATTGACAACAGTAAGTGAACTTGTGATCGGCCGGCGCGATTAATCCTTTGAGGCTGCGCCGCCAGGGGTTGCTGTAGAAGATCCGGTTTCAGTTTTACCTGATTCAGATTTACCTGATTCAGATTTCGTGTCGGCGCTCTTTTCAGATTTGTCCTTGTGCGCGGGCTTCCCCGCATAATCTGTCTTGTACCAGCCAGACCCTTTGAGCTGAAAGGCCGTGCGCGAGACGGTCTTTTCCAGCTTGCCGCGACACTTCTTGCATCGCTTCGGCGGCGGGTCGCTCACCTTCTGCAATACTTCAACGTGGTCTCCGCACTTCTCACAAACGTACTTGTAGATAGGCATACGCCTCTCCTTCGATAAGCGCCAACTGTGTCATTAAGATAGTAACACGGCTCGAAGGGCGTCTCAAGATTGTCACCCGACCGCCTGAGTCAGGTGGTTACCTGCGACTCTCTTTGAGGTGGTTGTAAGTGCGCTCGATTGTGGCCTCAGCTCCGCCGTTCCACGAGGGAAAATTCTTTTCATGGCGGGGGGCAAGCTCGGCCTTTACGCTCTTCTTCGCGTCTTCAAGGGTCTTACCCTCGGTAATCGCGCGGCGGACGGCCGCCGTCACGTCATCGAGAAAGGCGCGCAGCATCTTGATTCTATCTTTGCCCTGCTGCACATCGCCGTGCCCCGGAATTGTGTGCGTGTAGTCAAGCGCCTCTACGCCCGCCAGCGTCGCGCTCCATTCTAACGGATAGGCGTCTCGCATAAGCGGGATGGAGTTAGTCAGGAGGTCGCCAGTTACAAGCACTTGCTCGCGCGGCAAATAAACGACCACGTCGCCTTCCGTGTGCCCGCGGCCGAAATAGAGAATTCGCACTTCGCGCTCCCCCGCATGAAGACTCATCGAGCGGTCGAGGGTCAGATTCGGCAGAGTGACCTCAAGGTTTTCGATCTCGCGCATAAGGGCTTCGGTCTGTGTGAGCCGGGATTCGAGCCGCTTCTTCTGCTCCGCAGTCATAGGCTTGCCCTCTACCATGCCGCTCGCGAGCTGCTTTTTCATCTCAGCAACCTGTTTCGGAAGCATAATCTTCTGATCTTTGAGGAACGGCATCTCAAGCCCTATGATGTCGCGGCGAGTGTTGACGTGGGAGACGATATCGATTACGCCCGGGAAAGCCGACGAGTAGGTCGAGTTCCCCTGCACGTGATCGGGGTGCCAGTGTGTATTGACCAGGTAGCGGACGGCCTTATTGCCCGTGACCGCGGCGATCAGGCGGGCCGCCTCGCGCGCCGCCGAAGGCGACAGGTGAGAATCGACTACCATCACTTTATCGCCAAGCTCGATCACTGCCGCGTTCGAGACGGCGGGCCTGCCCGGCTTTGCGAGAAACGCCCACACGCCCGGCACGACCTGCTTGACCGTAAAGTAATCAGACGGTGTTTGATCGGCCGCCTGCTGGCCGTGGCCGTCAGAACATAAAAGCAGCATTACGGCGATCAATGCCGCCCACACGGCCCTCGAAAAGCCGCCCGATTTAATGAGCATATTCTGGTGCCTCCCGTTACAGATGTTTTCTGAGGTAATTCACAATAAGATAGCCGTCATAGTATTTAAACGGGGCCTCGCCCATTGTGTAGTGCCCCCAGGGGACGACGCTTCGGTCAAAGTTGACACCATTGCGGTCGCATTCGTCAAACAATAACTGCGAAAGCTCGAATGGAAAACTCAAGTCGTACCTCGCAGAGATCAATAACCGGCGACGAGAATCGGCCATTCGAGGGGCGTAGGAATTCGGGCTGATCGCAAGCCAGACAGCCCGCACCTCCTCGCGCGAAAGCGCAGTCTCAAGCCCCCGCCTTACGTGTGTAGTAGTTATCCCCTCCCAAACGACATCGCCGAAGTAGCTCGACACGTGGTTGAACACGCCCGCACGCACCCGCTCGTCGTGGGCGAACAGCAGAAATGCTACGCAAGAGCCTATGCTCGTCCCGGCGATGCCTATGCGGTCGTACCCCCTGGAGGCCAGCCAATCAATCCCCGCCCGCGCGTCGATTACAGCCTGGCGAGTCGCCTGGAGCGTGCGCCCGATGTTTGCGCTCACCATGTAATCGGCGCGCTCAAAGCCCGCAAGCCGCCGCCTGTCGTGATAAGGAAGGCTCAGCCGTAATGCGGCTATGCCGACGCGATTGAGCCACCGGCATAAGGCCACATGGCTTTCGTCATCCGCATTCCACTGCGGCAGCACGATGCAGGCCCGGCGGCTCGCCTGCGCCGCTTCATCTTGCTTAGACCCCTTCTTATTTCTGCCGATGGGCACAGGAAAGTAACGCGCGTAAACAGTGTTGTTCTCCTCGTAAGGCGTCTGTAAAGGGCTTTTGAAGGTGAGCAGGTCTCCCGCGAGCGAAAAATCGGTTACCATAGAATATCCAAAAAAGTTCTCGCTATCGGCTACCGCCCGCCTGTTGAAATCAAGAATCGCTTCTTTCGCGCTGCTGAAGCTCGCGTCTACGGCCAGGGAGCCGCCAAGAAACTCCAGGCCCCATTCAAACGGCCTTATTACGCGATTGGTCGTCTTTTCCGCCAGCCCGCGCTCCCACTTGTGGATCAATCCCTTGAGCATTCGAATCTAATTTGCCAGATATTTTTTACGAAAAGAATGCAAAAACAGCCTTCAGTTTACGTCTTACTATTAGGAAGGGGTACAGACTGATGTTTAAAGAATTAATAATTGATGAATCTTATGGCGCTCCGCTGGCTGTGTGTGTTAATGATTGCGAGATAGATCGGGGACATTCTTATTCAGAATTATCCAATGTCTGTTTTCAGGTTGGCTGCGCATTCGCAGAGATGCGGTGGGGCAAAAACACAGATAAGAACGGGGGGCTCAGTATAATGATCCCTCCCCGAACCTACCAGATTCTATCGCTAAAAGCCTAAAGATAGACCATCCGAAAATACATGAAGGCAAGGCTAAGAAATACTTTTAGCCTTGCCTTTGCTGTCTTCAAGGGCATCACTGCTTGAAAGATATTACGGCGCGGTCGGCCTGGTGGACGCGGTCGAAAAAGGCTTTGACCGTAGGGTATTGGTCCACGGTAAAGGTGATGGCATTAACCATCAACCGCCGCTCGTAGACTACGCGCTGGTCGAGGCGAGTGAAAGTGGCCTGATAACGCGCGGCCCCAATGTCTATGTTCACAGGGTCAGGCAATTGCTCGATCTCGTAACCTGCGGGCGGCTCTATAATCACCCGCTCGCTTTCCGACCAGGGGTAATGAAAATACATCATATTAGATCGGCGCGGAGCGGCCGTCAGGCTCTCGTCCCTGTGTGAAAGCAGGAGCGGGCGCAGCAGCAGACGGCTCCCCGCGCGCGTTACAAACTGAGGAGCGGTAAAGTTGTATTTCAGCTCTACGGGCGCTCCGAGGTTGGTCAGGCTTGAAAGCACCGCCGATGATTCGTCGATCGAGGCCTGCGGCAGCAGGTTACGCGCAGGTGTGAGAGCCAGCTTGCGCTGCTCTTCGGGGACCAGGCCGATCAGATCGTTGCGAAGCTCAAGCGCGCGCTGCCCCGTCAGTTTTGTCTCCGCGCGGACCTCTGCGCGCCCGTCGGCAAAGGCCGCGATCGATAGCTTGCGATCTTCGTTGTTGATTGCGGCGTCCGTTACGGGCGTCTCGACGAAGCGGGCATCCCGCTTGTCATATACGAGCGCGGTAACGCCTTCTTTCTCCCACGAAAGCATGCCCTGCGGACAATACGGCGTCCCTGGATCATAGAACTGCACCGAGCCGTCGCGCGCTATTACCGCAGTTACTTCGCTGTTGAATTGAAACGCGTCGGCGAAAGACCTGTGAAAGAAGTTCTCGTCGCGCGTTGTCAGCTCGGCCACGCGCGCGTCCATCCCCGCTGCCTTCAGCATGGCGACGAATAATCTATTTATCTCGCGCGGGGTCCCGTAGCGGCGGCGTATGGTTTCATCGGCATTATTATTTCGCTTCAGCTCTGTGTCGGCCTCGCGTTCGGCCCCGCGCTCCGGGGCAAATCCCGTGTTATGTATCTCTGTCTGGATGTAGTGGTATATCCGCGCGAGCTTTTGCTGAGGGCTTTCGTTTGAAAGCGTGATCGATTCGACGACGCGCCGGATCGCGTCGCTGGCCTTTGTCTCGTAGCCCGTCCGGTCGTACATGCGCTGGGCGTAATTGCGCCAGTACTTGTCCGGGTTGTTCTCTATCTCGTCAGAATAGTAGATCCAGCCCCATATCTTTACCGCAAGCTCAGGCGGCATGAGCGGCTCGCGGCGGAAGGGGGGAATGTTGTCGGCCTTGATGTCGTACGAGCCGTCCCAGACCGGCATGAAACGCTTGGCGTCAGGCGCGTTAAAGCTCACCCATCGCACGTCGAGCCTCGAAGCTGTCTGTGGCTGAATCTGGTAATGAAGCTGCTTGGTGAAAAGCTCTGACTGGAGGTCGAGCGCGAAGTAGCGAAATCCTTGCGGGTAAGTCTGTCGATACCTGTATTCGATTATCGAGCCCGCCTCTACAGCGGGCATCGAGAAGACCTTGGCCCGCCAGACGCCATGACTGGTTTTAACCAGCAGCTTGTCAAATATGTCGCGGTCCTCCACCTGAACCGATGTCCCGTCGGGCCGTGTCGTCCGCGCGTGAACGTCCGTGATGCGCCCCTGCTCCACCCTGTAGGGAAGTTGCACGTCCGCGTAGCGGCGGCCGCGCTCGTTGAATATCTTGATACGTATGTAGACCTTGAGCCCTGTGCCCTCGGCATTGTTATCGTTAAGCTCGCCCTCGCGGAAAAGTATGGCGGCGTCTGCATCGGGGTCGCCGATGTCGGCGGCTTTCATCTTCAGCTCTTGAGCCGAAACCGATTTCCAGTTCGCGCCCGCGCTCTGCCGGCCCGAAGCCATCAGGAAAGTCAGGATGAAAAACAGAATAATCCAGACGCGAAACATCATTGACCTCGGATTGGCGCGCCACCGTTCAAAAGACGACCTTACAAAGGAATGCGAGAATTTTACTGCGTATAGCCATCACGATCAACTTCCACGCGTCGCTTTAGAATGTTATTCTTCAACGCATCCTTTTCATAACCGATAGGAGATTTTTATGAAGCCGGCTCAATCTCAAGCGCTTTTCCTTGTCGCACTCCTTCTGTTTTTTTTCGCCCCCCGCGGCTCGGCGCAGGAGGGCGCGTCTCGCGTGCGCCAGTACCGCGAAGCTCATGAATCAGAGATCATCAATGAGTTCACAGACCTGCTCTCGATCCCCAACGTCGCGAGCGATGACACAAACATCCGGCGCAACGCCGCGAAGCTGATCGAGATGATGAGCCGTCGCGGCATCAAAGCGCAACTGCTGGAAGGCGGCGGCCCCCCGGCCGTCTTTGGCGAGCTGAAGACCCCTGGCGCGACTCGCACCATAGGCCTTTACGCGCATTACGACGGCCAGCCCGTCGACGCGTCGAAATGGGTTACTGATCCTTTCAAGCCAGCGCTCCGGACCGCTTCGATAGAAGCCGGCGGCCGCGTCCGTGAATTGCCAAAACCGGGCGAAAAGCTCGACCCGGAATCGCGCATCTACGCGCGGTCGGCGTCTGACGACAAGGCCCCGATCGTAGCCATGCTCGTCGCGCTCGACGCGCTGAAGGCGGCGGGCGCGACGCTGACCTCAAATCTCAAATTCTTCTTCGAGGGCGAGGAAGAAGCAGGCTCGCGCCATCTTGAAGAGATGGTGAATCGCAACGCCGCGCTCCTTTCCGCCGACGTCTGGATATGCGCGGACGGGCCGGTGCATCAGACGCGAAAGCCCCTGCTCTATTTCGGCGTGCGCGGGGTCTTGAGCGCGACCATCACCGTTTACGGGGCGACGCGCGCGCTGCACAGCGGCCACTACGGCAACTGGGCCCCGAACCCTGCGATGCGGCTGGCGCGGCTGCTCGCGAGCATGAAAGATGACAAAGGGCGCGTGCTGATCGAAGGCTTCTACTCGGATGTTGTGCCGCTTGGCGAAGAAGAGAAAAAGGCTTTAAGCGATATGCCCGCCAACGACGCCGAGCTTATGCGCGAGCTGGGCCTTGCGACGACCGACGGCGGCGGGCGAACGCTAGCAGAATTGATTAACGAGCCGTCGCTCAACATCGACGGGCTGCGCAGCGAATACGTGGGCAGCGAAGCCAGGACCATCATTCCAGCCGAAGCTACGGCCACGATTGATATGAGGCTTGTGAAAGGCATCTCGCCGCGCCGCCAGCTCGACCGCTTGATCGCGCACATAAAAAAGCAGGGCTACACGGTTGTCGACAGTGAGCCCGACCGCGAAACCCGGCTCAAACATCCTATGATCGCGCGTGTAACGAGCAGAGACGGCTACCCTGCGATGCGCACTTCGATGAGCCTCCCTATCGCCAAAAAGATAATTAGCGCCGTAGAGCAAGCCGCGGGCGAGCGAATCGTGCTCGCGCCCACGGTCGGAGGCAGCGTCCCGCTCTGGATATTCGAATCAGCTACGAAAGCGCCTCAGATAGGAGTGCCCATCGTCAACCACGACAACAACCAGCACGCATCCAACGAGAACTTGCGAATAAAGAACCTGTGGGACGGCATTGAGATATTCGCCGCGCTGATGACTATGAAATAGATCATGAAAAAAATGGGCCGAGCATATCGACTCGGCCCAGACAGTTTAGTGGTGGTGGTAACTTCGGATCAGTGATTCCGCATAAATCGGCCTCTATCAATTATTCTCTCGATACCAGGTGACGCTCGAAGGCGAGAACGAATCTATCTTGGTTATTCCCACCTCGCCTTCGACCTCTGCTTCTCCGAGGTCATAAAGGGTGCCGGGGAAGAACGGGGGCGCGAATTTGCCTCCTGCAAAGCGGACGTCGAAGAAGATGTCGCGATTCGCGTAGCCGATGTTGTTTATCTTCGACTGCACGCGGCTGCCCACGAGCTTCCATCGATCAGGGTTGTCAGGCTTCTCAATGCCCGTGTAAACAATCGAGCCTTCGATACTCGACCCGTCGTTGGCGAAGCTGCTGTTGAACGCTACGATGGCGGCATTTATCTCAAGGCTCAGGCCGCTGGAGACGTAGCTCTTGTTCGGCGCGAGGTTGACGTTGCCGTCATTGGTGAAAATGCCAAGCACGTTATTTATGCTGCCGAAATTAGAGACGGGCGTGCCGTCGGAATTGACTACGGAGTTAGCGTACTTGAGGTCGCCCGTTATCGTTATGTCGCGTTGCGCGGTGATCGTAAGTCTTGTGTCGGGGGCGATGGCGGGGTTGTGCGTCGAGCCGTCGGTGCCCCCGCGCAGGCTGTTGATCGCCCCGTTTACGAACAGGGACGCGGCTGGCTGCGGGCTCTTAGTTTTGAACCTGTCCGTGGGAATCCCGTTAAAGGTCCTCGTCTGGCCCCCCGACCGAATGGTCGTCTGATTCTTAGACGGGCTCACGGTGATCGTGGTCACATGGGACCCCAGCAGGAACTTCTGAGTGATGGCATAAATCTGATCGGTGCCGCTGGTTGTGAGCTGTATGTCGGCGGCGTCTCCCTGCACGTATATTCCCGCGCCGGTTATGTTATTGCCATCCGCCGACGAAATGTATACGCCCGGCTTGAGCTGCCCCAGTAATATTAAAGGCTCTTTGTTCCAGGCGTCGCGCAGATTGACCGAGAGCGCTTCCGGGGTGACCCGGCCCAGCAGGCCGAAGATCGGCTGCAGTAGGCCGTCCTTTTTGGGGAGCTTCGCGGGCGGGTCGACGGGCGAGCCGTCAGGGTTCAGGGCGGTTATGCCTGTGGCATTAATTACGGCATACTCCTGCGAGTAGTTGTTATCGGGCAGCGGCACGCGGTTGACTTTCTTGTAACCTTCCGAGCTTATGTCTATGCCCTTGATGTCCGTACCGGGTATGCCGAGGTGGCCTTTGCCGAAGTCCAAGCTGTCGTATCGAATGTAGTTGTCGACCTGTGACACCACGTTGCGGAAGATGACGTCGCGGCTCGAATGGAAAGCCAGGTGGGTGTTGGTGTGGACTATGCCGGAGAACGTCCCGCCTGCAAGCGCGGAGTTCGCAATAGTGTCGCCGTTGTCGAAGAATGCTCCGAAGCCCGAGAAGCTGAAGTCGCGCTCCTCGCCCGGCGCTCCGGTGTTCGTCAGCGTTATGCTGGTCGACATCAACCCGCTTTCGATGATCGTCGCGCGCCCCCCCGCCTCTGTCCGGCCTGTGACTTCAATCGTGTAGCGCAGCACAGCCGCCTCAGTGGCCGTCGCCGGGTTGTTGATCGGGCCCATGCTGATCGTTCCGGTCAGAGGGCGGAAGTCCGCGATGAAGCTCGTGCCGTTCAGCTCGTCCAACCTCTCATCCCTTTTCGAGTAGGCCGCCAGTTGCTGCGCGCGTTTGTATACGTTCTCATAGAAGGGGTGATTCGGCTCTGTGTCCGGGTCGGGCAGAACTTGAACGTCCGGGAACTGGCCCGGAGCCTTGGCCGGCGCAATGCGATAGAACCCGTTTTCGCCATAAGTCGCATTGCCATTCTGTATCTTATTGATCTCTTCCTGGAGCGCAGTGCCCAGGGCGCGCCTTGCGATAGCAACACCTGCGTCAGCCGCAAAGAATGCCTGCTCGCCTACGCGCTGGCTCCTGGTCGTGACAGTGTCGCTGGTCGCAGACATCACCACGGCCATGCCGAGCGCCAGCAGTATGGCTGAGATCATCAGCGCAGTGATTAGCGCGATGCCGCGCTCGCCGTCCGATTGGTCCTTATGGTTGATTGTCATAAATCACCTATGTCGATCTGATGTTGTTATTGTTCGCGAGGTTCAGGTTGCGCGGGGCCACCTCGAACTTCTGCGTGAACCGCCTGTAGCTCGGGTTGTTGGCCGGAACGTCGGGCGTTTCGGCAATTATGGTGATGACCAGGGAGTGAATGTCCCTGCGCGAGGTCGGCTCACCAGATGGGCCTTTGTCTACTCCGTCGCCCGGCGCGTCTGTTATAGCCTCTTCGATAGCACCGCCTTGTGTCCGGCGCAGGATTCGATACCGCACTTGAAAATCGATTATGCCGCGCGCGACGGCGTACCAGTTTGTAAAGTCTTCGCTCCGCAAAAGCTCGCCCGTTGTGGTGTCGAGCCTGTAGGCGACCGCGCTTTGTACCACCGCCACGTTTAACTCTTGCGAGTAATCCGGCTCTCCCAGCCCGACCGTTGTGCCGAAAAGGGTCGCGGGGCTCTTAAACTTGCTGCCGTCGTATTGCAGCCTGATCCGCTCGTCCGCCCCTGCCCCGGTTAGCGCGCCGTTCGACCTGAGCGGGAACAGCATGGCGTTCGTCTCGTTGTAGATGAGGTACATTCGCGGGTCGGATGAGTAAATCTTATAAATCGGCTTCGTCTTCTTGTCGTAGCTCGTATAAGTGAACTGCGCGCTGGAGCCCGAGCCAGTCCGCACGACGTCGGCCGGGACATGCAAAAGTATCTCTGTGTTGGGAGTCGACATCCCGGCGACTGTGGCGAACGGGGCGGAGGGGTCTCCGTTAATCATCATTATCGAGTCGGGCGAGCCGTTCGCGCCGTTCTTATAATAGAGCGCGGCGAAGTTGCCTTTGCCGAAGCCCGCCGGGAGCCCCACGCCGGCGCACTGAATGTCGCGCGTCACAAGGTCGACGGCGGTGCGCACGTTCTGGTTCATATCCGTAACGCCCGATTCCGTTACGAAGACCTGCTGGTTGCGGTTGACCAGGGCGAATATCCCGCCAATCAACCCCACGGTCAGCACTGCGGCCACCATCAATTCAAGAAGCGAGAATCCCTTTTCATTATTCGCGTTCATCACTGTTCCCCTCCTTAATCAATGGGAGCGCACGGTCGCGAGTGTGGTCTCTTCGGCCATGCCCGTGTTGCGGCCCGCCTGCAATGCCGCGACCCGCACAGAGATTATTACCGTGTCGAGAAGCTCCGGGTCATTCTCGATTCTCCAGAATCGGCGGTAGTGCGGGACCTGTCCTTGAGGGATCTGGGCGCCCGTCTTCACTTCCCCTGTCTGGTCGTCAACGAACACTTCGTCGAAATAGTTTACGTCGTTGACAGAGACCTGATTGTCAAGGTCGCCGCCGACATTCAGCTTTTTGTCGCCGTAGTCGATTGCGTTAAGCTCTTCAATCTTCTCCTGGGCCAGGGCTGTCGTAGAAGTGAACTGCTTGACGACACGATTCTGCGTTATGGCGAGAGTAAACAGGCTGGCAAGAAAAACAAGCCCGACCATTGTGATTATCGAAGCCACGGCGACTTCGATTAATGTGAACCCTCCTTGGTCGTTATCAAGAACCCTCATCTTTTCACCCTTTTTCACCCTTCTCTCTTTACAGCTTGTTACTTGGTGAACCTACTTGCGCGTGCTCACCCACTGCTTGTCCTGAGCGAGGTAGGTCCTGATGCCGCCGACGCTCGTCACAGTGACTGCCCTGAATTCCCGGCCATTGCCCACGAATACAGAGACTACGTCGGCCCCGTTGGCTACCATTGGAAAGCCGCGCGAATTGAAATCCTGTTGGTATAAGCTGCCCTGCTTTGGGAACGAGACTACGTCGGTCGAAGTGACCCCGGCGGGCGGGGTCGTGATGTCGGCCGGGCGCTGAAAGCTCACCCCTTGAGGCAGGGGGACAAACTCGATCCGGTTCACGGTTAAATCGTCGTTGTAGAAGACGAGGCCGAGACGGTTATTTGCCGTGTCGGCGACGACGCCTGACCTGCGGTTTTCGGAAACGGCCTGTGTCTTCGCGCGCTTAATGATGTCTACGGTCTGGCGCATGGCGACATCGACGCGGTACTGGCCCATGGCGTTGCTGATCCGGGGAGCGGCGAACGCGACTATGACGCCCAATATCATCAGCCCAACCAGGCCTTCCAGTAAGCTGATCCCTCTCTCGTTATTGCTTCTCATCGCTGCCTCCTCCATCCATCCTTATCAGTATGTGGCGTTTTGCCATACACTCCAGGTGCAAGGGCGGTGCCAGATGCCCGGGCCATTCAAAACTGTTAATAGAGCCGTTTTTGATCCCCTGAACCGGCCAGGCGGCCCTTCAAGCAGTAATCATAATGACCGATCTTAAACTCGATAATGACTGAATTCGCGAGCGAAAGATTTGACGATTTTTTTCAGAATCTTATCGGAATGGGGAAGGGATTTGAAGAAATGCTGAGTCCTGAGTAACGACGATTACTCAGGACTCAGAAGTTGGATCAGTTATTCTCTCGAAACCAGGTCATGCCTGTGGGCCTGGCATCTTCTATCAGAGAGATTTCAATTTCCGCCTCTCCGGGAACGTCTATCAAATCGTACTTCGTGCCAGGAAAGAACGGCGGGCCGAATTTCCCGCCCGCAAATCTCGTATCAAAGAAGACGTCGCGCTTCGAGTAGCCGATGTTGTTTATCTTCGATTGCACGCGGCTGCCTACGAGCTTCCAGCGATCATTGCTGCCGGGAGCCGTGCCCGTGTAAGTGATCGAGCCTTCGATCCCCCCGCCGTCATTAGAGATGCTATTATTGAACGCGATTATTGCGCCGTTTATCTCAAGGCTGCGCCCCGGGCCATTGATATAGCTCGTGTTAGGCGCAAGCTCCACGTTGCCGTCGTTGGTGAAAATGCCGAGCACGTTTTGAACCGCGCCGATATTGGAGACGGCCGTGCCGTCAGAATTGACGACAGGGTCGGCATACTTGATGTCGCCCGTCACCACTATGTCGCGCTGCGCCGTTATTGTAAGTCTCGTGCCGGACGCGAGCGCAGGCTTGACGTTTGATCCGGCAGCGCCGCCTACGCCGCCGTGCAGGCTCGCTATGCTGCCCGACACGTAAAACGACAGGCCCGGCTTCGGGCGCACGGGATCGGACCTATCTGTCGGCACGCCTGAATAAGTTGTAGTCTTGCCTCCGCCTGTGATGGTCGTCTGATTAGTGGCCGGGCTTACCTGGATCGTGGTCGTCTTGCCGCCTTGCTTAATGATGTAATATTGGTCCGACCCGCTCGCGTAAAGCTGCACGTCGTCCGCATTTCCTTGCACGTATATCCCCGCGCCGGTAATAGTGTTGCCATTACCAGACGAGACGTAGACCCCGTCGGCGAGCCTTTTATTCGAGCCCGATCCCTGTATTACAGGCTCTTTATTCGCAGCGTCGCGCAGGTTGGCTGCCAGAACCTCTACCGTCACGCGACCCTCAGAGTCAAAAACAGGAACGGGATCGCCATGATTATCGAGAGGTATCCTGGCCGGAGGGTCGACCGGCGTCCCATCCGCTTTCTTATCCGTGATGCCCGTCGCGTTTATCACGGCGTACTCTTGAGAGAAATCGTTTTCGGGAAGCGGCACGTAGTTCGTTCTCTTATACCCTTCCGAACTGATGTCTATCCCTTTGATGTCGGAACCCGGTATGCTCCGGCGGCCCTGAGAAAAATTAGAGCTGTCGTAGCGGATGTAATCATCGACTTGAGAGACGATGTTGCGGAACTGCACGTTCCAATCCGATCTGAAGGCGAAGTGTGTGTTCGTGTGCACGGGCCCGCTGAACGTGCCCGAGGCCAGCGCAGAAGTAGCGTTCGTATCGCCGTGGTCAAAGAAGGCCCCGAAGCCTGAGAAGCTGAAGTTGCGTTCGTGGTCACTCGCGGCGAGATTAACGAGATTAATGCTTGTCGTAATGCGCCCGTTCTCGACGACCGAAGACCGCCCGCCCGCCTCAGTCGTCCCCGTCACGCGTATCGAATATCGCAGCACAACTTCTTCGACTGCGTTGCGCGCGTCACCTGGGTTAGTGCGAAGCGTGACCGTGCCTGACAGCGGAAGGAAAGCAGCCGTGAAGCTCGTGCCGTTTAATTCTCTGAGCCTGTTGTCGCGATTTTCGACCTGCGATAGCTGCCGGGCGCGGTTCCTGACGTTCGCATAAAAGGGATGGTTCGCCCAGTTCGCGAGCGTAGGGTCCGGGATCACTTGAAGGTCGGGGAACTCGCCGGCTGCAGGGGGATCGCCTATGAAGGTGAACCCATTCGTGCCATAGGAGGCCGTGCCGTTGCGTATCTTTTCGATCTCTTCTTGCAGCGCTGTCGAAAGCGCGCGGCGTGCGATGGCGACCCCTGCGTCAGCCGCGAAGAATGCCTGCTCGCCTACGCGCTGGCTCTTGGTCGTTACGGTGTCGCTGGTCGCAGACATCGCCACGGCCATGCCGAGCGCCAGCAGTATGGCCGAGACCATCAGCGCAGCTATCAGCGCGATGCCTCGCTCACCCTTAGATCGGTCTGCCTGGTTGCTCAACATAATTTGCCCTCACTGGTTGCCCGTCCCGTCGACCTTATCAGGTCTATTCGGTCAGGTTGTTGTTGTTTACGAGGTTGAGATTGCGCGGCGCGACTTCAAACTTATGAGTCACGCGCCTGTAGCTCGGGCTAGTGGGCGGAACGTCAGGCGTTTCGGCCTCTATCGTGATTATGACGGCGCGGATGTTTTTGCGCTCGCTCAACTGACCCGACGGCATGCGGTCGAGGCCGTCGCCAGGCGTGCCGGTCACTTTCTCTTCGACCGCCGTTGGCGATAATCTGTGTAAGACGCGATACTCGATTTGAAAGTCGATCACGCCGCGCGCCACCGTGTACCAGTTTTGCAAATCCTCGGTCCTCATAAGCTCGCGCGTGTTGGTGTCCAGCCGGTAGGCGACGGTGTTTGCGAGCATCGCCACATGCGAGTTGTCGTAGTTAGGCTCGCCCGCGCCGATCGGCGTGCCGAATAGGCTCGGCGGGTTGAGATAGCCCGTCGGGTTGTGCTGAATCTTCAGCCGCTGCCCGCCGCCGTTGCCCGTCATCTGGCCGTCTTTCGTCAGAGTGAAGAGCATCGCGTTAGTCTCGTCGTACACGAGATAGATTCGCGGCTCAGCCGAGTAATCTCTGTAGATAGGTTTTTGAACGCTATTGCCCTTGGCGTCCGTGTAGGTGTATGTGAACTTCGCGTTCGAGCCGTTGCCGATCACTGCCACGTCGGGCGGCGGAATCAGAAAGAACTCTGCGCTCCCCGCCGCCCTGTCGTCCAGGTCGGCGACGGGCGCGAACGGGTCCCCGTTAATCATCATTATCGAATCGGACGCGCCGTTGGGGCCGCTCTTGTAAAAGATCGCGGCGAAGTTGCCGTTAGCCACGCCCGCCGGTAGCCCCACGCCCGCCGATTGAATGTCGCGCGTCAGCAGATCGATTAGAGTGCGAGCGTTCTGGTTCATGTCCGTAACGCCCGACTCGGTCACGAAGACTTGCTGATTGCGGTTCGCAATCGCGAATATTCCGCCTATCAACCCGACTGTCAGCACAGCGGCTATCATCAATTCTAAGAGAGAGAAGCCGCTCTCGCCTTCTCGTCTCTCGCGGCTTTGCTTCTTATGATTTCGGCTCACAATCTTTACCCTCTATTACCACGAGCGCACAGTGGCGAGCGTGGTTTCTTCCGGCGCTCCGGTGTTGCGGCCAGGTTGCAGCGACACGACGCGGACGGAAATAATCATCGCGTTATCAAGCTCGGTATCTTTTTCCACCCTCCAGAAGCGCGTGTATTGCGGAACCTGCTCCTGCGGAATCTCGTCGCCGACAAAGATTTTGCCGTGCTCGTCGACATAGATCGCGTCAAAATAATTGACCCCGTTAGTCGTATCCTTGCTTGTAAGGTTCCCGCCCTCGCGCAGTCGGACATCTATCGGGTCTACAGCATTCAACTCCTCGATCTTCGCCTGGGCGAGCGCGAGGGTCGAAGTGAACTGCTTTACCAGGCGGTTCTGCGTTATGGCGAGCGTGAAGAGGCTCGCGAGAAAAAATAGCCCGATCATAGTTATGATCGAAGCGACCGCAACCTCGATTAGCGTGAACCCGCCCTGTTTATCTTCCCCTCTCATTTCCATACTCACCTTCATCGGCGTTATCTCGTCTGGCCCGTGCTCACCCAGGCACTCTCTTCCAGGCTGTAAGCTCGTATGCCTCCGAGGCTCGTCATCGTCACGGCCCGAAAGGACTGACCGTTGCCGAAGAAGATAGAGACCACGTCGGCCCCCGAGGCAAGGGACGGGAAGCCGCGAGAGTTGAAGTTCTGCTGGAAATAATCACCCTCGCGCGCGAACGAGACGACACCCGCGCCGGTTACGCCGGGCGGAGCGGCAGTGATTCCTGCGGGGCGCTGAAAGCTGACGCCTTCGGGCAGCGGCATGAACTCTATGCGGTTTACGGTATCGTCGTCATTAAAGAAGACCACGCCGATCCTTCTGGCCGCCAGGTCTATGGCTATGGCGGAGTCGCGGTTTTCCGACACGGCCTGTGTCTTAGCCCGCCTTATTGTATCGATGATCTGTCGCACGGCGGCGTTGACTCTATGCTCGCGCATCGCGCTGTTGAGCCTGGGTAGCGTGATCCCAGCGATTATACCGATTACGGCGAGAACAATCGTGGCTTCGAGCATCGTAAAGCCGCGCTCGTGCACGCGTACTTTGGTGAACATATCTGCTCCTACGCTTTACAGCGAAGTCGACTCCGATTAAGTAGGTCGGGAGCAAAATGTCGAACGCCTGATCAACAGAAAATATTCAGTACAGTATAAATTTGAGTATCCCTGAATCCCCGCCCCGCAAAAGAGACGGTCACCTGCTGCGACCTTGCAAAATGCAAAGCGCGTACCTAGCTGGAAGGATTAAAGTCAGTCGCGGTTTACTGTGGTGTGTTACCTTTCCCCATTACCCATTAAGGGATTTTCAGATGAGTTGTGGAGTTTTGCCTCAGCGGTCGCTCACTGTGATGCAAGCGCAGTGTTCGATAGGCAGACGCTTAATGAGAGCGAAATAGAAGATGCCGGATCAATGAGCCAAAGAAGAAGCCGAGTTAACTATCGGCGAACTGTGATAAAACTTCACACTAACGGTGACCAATTACACATCGCCTCTAATGCGGCTTATGAAGAAAAAGGCGCTCAAGGGCTGAGCGCCTTTTTCTTCATAAGCTGGCCGGACGCATCACCTCTTGATTTGCCTCCAAGAGAATAGCTTTACTCTCCCGATAGAGTTTCCGTCGTTGAGAGTCAGCTCGAAGCTGCCCGTTACGACATTGGCATTAGGATCGCCATTGATTCCTTGCACGAGTGACCCGTTGACGTTCGGCCAGTTATACGCAATCACCTGCCCGTTGATGCTCCCGTTGCCGCTCAGGTCGACCGCCTCGCCCGCATAGGTGATCCCCGTAAACGCTATCGAAGCGGCGAAATCGCCCCTGACCTGGATGTCCTCGACGGCGAACATCAATACATCGATCTGGACGAACGGGGGTAGATTAGGCGTCTGTAGATTTCTCAAGTTTGCGGTAACGTTCGTATTGCCCCTGACCGTGATCGAACCCGTCGAGAATATGGTGACTGAGAGCGGAGCCCCGTTCCCGCCAATGTTGCCGTTCAGCTCCACGTTGCCGCCGTTCGGTGCGGCCGGGTAATTGTTCCTGCCTACCACGTAGTAGCTATGTCCGTTGGCGGCGTTGTTATTGGTGAGTATGCCCCATAGACCGCTGCCGTAAGACCATCCGGTGGTCGCCAGATTAGCGATCTTGGTCGGGACGCCCGGCGCGTTAGGGTTAGCCCGGGCGACGCTGATTGCCACCGCAGTAGTTTGCTGGATGTTGTTGCTATTATTCGCGCTGGCATCGAGCGCCTCCGCCAACAAAGTATAATTTATGTTGAGTCTTTCGGCTAACTGCGAGAGGTCACGCGCGGCGGCGTTGTTGTTTCCAGGGGAATTCTCATGCGCGCCATCCGCAAAGCCGGGATCTATCAGGAGGATGTCCGCCCTGCGGATCAGGTAATCCTGTATGCGCGGAGCGGTCTGAGGACCGCCAGCCGTGAGCGGAGCCCGCGTCACAAATTCCGGGAGATCGAGCCGCGCCTGCCCGCCACCATAAAAGCCGCCCACCTGTCCCTCAAAATTCCCTACCAGGTTCCCCACTGCCGTAACGGTCTGTTCCACTCCCCAACCATTTCCACTTTCTAGCACATCTTCGTTTGAATGCACTCCGCCGTAGGCCCCCCGAATATCTGCCGACCCGGTTATTTGTATGTCACGGTTTGCGGAAAGCGCGGGGAAAGGCAAGAAAGCGATCCACCCTTCGAGCGTGACCGAAGCGTTCGCGTAAGAGCCCGTCGAGTAGATCACTATGCGGTTGTTCTTATCGATGCTTGCATTATTCGCATTCGGGGCGACGCTCTCGCGGTAGGTGGCTCCGGGGTTAAAATTAGGCACCCTGGGTAGCGCTGGCGAAGTAGAAGGCTCGTCATCCATAAGGCTCACTCTGTAGTGAGTCTCGGGCGTGACGACCGCGCCGGTTATTCCGTCCCGGAGCCTGTAGCCACGCGTCGCATGCTCCATAGTGATCATCTGGCAGTTAGCTGTAAACTGCCCGGTGTTGGCTTCGGTGAAAGGATTGTTGCCCTCCAGGTAATCCTGGCTGAGCGGAACCGGTCTGAGGCCGAGCAGCGTGGTAAAGTCGGGCCCCGTGTAGTTCGACACAAGGCTGGTCGCGTGGTTAAGCCCGGCCTCTGCGGCCTGCAGTGCCTGAGTCTGCGACCCGTACGTGCCGCTCACGCCAAGCTCAGAGACGGCCGTAAGGCTTATCCCCATCGTGAGCGCAAGCAACAGCGCCAGAGTCAGCAGCGCTATGACCAGCGCCGCTCCCCGCTCGCCCTTACTGTTTTCAGTTGTCATATAATGCCTCATAGCTTCGCCCCCTTTGTGATCCATGTGTAGCTGACCGGGTAATGAGTCTCACCTGTTCCTGAGCCTAATGACCGTTGTATAACTGACCTCGCGGTAGCGCGGGTCGTTGTCCGGGATGCCGCTTGGAATCGCAACGAGCTGAACCTGGATAGCCTTGTTGGTATTGCTGGCGCCATTCAAATCGGTGAAGGTAATGCTGCGGATATTATCCGCTATGGGGATGCTCGACACAGGATTGACCGTGTTGTCATCCATCACGATTCGCCTGTTGGCCGCGTCCAGCCGCAACGTCACGTTTTCGGAGGTGACTATCACGTCGGAGTTCGCAGAGACGCTTGTCGTATTGAGCTTGTCGCCGTTCAAGTCGCTCCTGAGCTGAATGGAGCCCGAAGTCACCGCCGTCCCCGATGTGGTCGTGGGAGGAAGCAAGACGGCGAAGTTCGTCGGGTTAACTGAAGTCGTAGCCGTCGGGTTGGTCCCGGCGCTGCGGATTATCTCGTTTAGTCGCGCCACGGCGAACCGCGCGTTGCGCTGTGCGTCGGCGTACGCCTCTTCGTACCTGTACGTCCTCTGGAATCCGTTGAGCAGCATGAACGCAATCCCCATGATTACGGTCAATACCGTCAACGCTACCATGACTTCCATTAACGAGAAGCCGCTCTGATTGTCACTCTTTTCCATGACCCCCTCAATTCCTGGTGATGATCGTCGAAACCAAATACCCGTCTCTCATGCTCGGCGGCGCGCCCTCCTGCACCACGCGAATTGTTACGTAACGCAGATCCGGCGTGGGGCCTTGCCTCACCTGCCACGTTATATTCAGAGTGCCCGACGGAGTGTTTATAGCCTGCGCCCTGTGCGGATTACCGGCGTCGAGCACGTAACGGTAAGTCTGCCCCTGCGTCGGTGTGGCGCTCAGGGGTGTTTCCCTGGAGGAGCTTTGTGCGGGCGCGGTCGATCCGGGCAGGGAGACGCTCCCGCCCACTGCGAGCATCGGGTCTTCTGAAACGGAAGTCCAGGAAGCCGTGCGCAACCTGTCGACCTGGTCCTGCGCGGCAGCCGCCAGCACGTTCAGGTTATTTGAAACCGAGTTGGCGCGTGAGACATAAACCGAAACCCCCACAATCGACACCAGCCCGAACGTGATCACGATCATCGCTATCATCATCTCTATTAAAGAGAAGCCGCTTTCGCTTGCTATGGGTTGTCGGACCTCTTTACTAAAATCTTTATCGCTCATGATCTCGCTCCTGATCATTCGACGGTTATTCTGCCTCGGAGGTTAACGCGCACCTCCACCTTGCCGCCGTGGCTCTGTAAGCCTACGCTCTGCTCTGCGCTCCCTATTGGCATCTCGCCGCGCGAGTTGAAAGTAACTCTTATGTTCTCGTTGTTTGGGAATACCGCAGTGATGTCGCCCGACAAGGTTTCGAAGTAATAGTTTATCGTAGGCTCATCGGGATCGACCGTATCGGGCACTCCGTCTCCTCCCGGCCCCGTGAAGTCAAATCCGTAGCGGCGAGTCTCGCTGTTGAAAGAGAATGTTACGTTCCTGTTCTTTGACATCGCGAGCGCGCGCACCGCCGTCATGCGTTCGGCGATGTGGTTGGCCGCGCTGCGGAGGTTATATGCCTTGATCGATCTGCTCATAGCCGGGATCGCAAAGGCCAGGACTATAGCTATAACGCAGAAGACAACGACTCCCTCTATGAGCGAAACCCCGCGCTCGCCCGGCCCGTTGCCTTTCAACCTTGCAGCGTTGTTGACCATTCTCATACCTCCGTAAGCCGACAGTACCAAACCCGAAAAACCGAGACGCGCTGTCGCTACCGATACACCATATTTGGGATAAAGATGAGGAAGCTGATTTGGCTCGCTCAACTGTCTTCGCCGACCGGGTGATTCCTATGAATGCCTTCTTGCTCGGCTCCTTCTTTTTCCGCTACGCCTAAAGGCAATATTTATGCCGAGCCTGCTAACCGGCCCGACAGGCAATGCTGCGCACCGGCTTTGCTATAAGGAGGTGCTGTTATCTTCCCCATAAGGGTATGCCGCTTTGCACACGATCAGGGTAAATGAGAGATAAGCCCGGCGGATTGCGAAGGCCGCCGGGCTTAATATCGCCCCGCGCCGCCTGCATTCGAGTAAGATAAGTGTCACGCGAGGAAACGGTTTCTGGAAGATATGGAATAAGATTGCGGTCCGGGGTGCGCGGTAGTCTCACAAGGCGGCGGCGCGATAAGCGGGAAGAGGGCGCAAAAATCCAGAGCGTTTGATTATCTCAGGAGTGATTTAGGGATCTAGTATTTCGCGCCTCATCGGAAAATGTCTTTGCAGTCACCGCCCAGCACGCGGTCCTGTATGCAGCGCAATACCTTGTCTTCGAACTCGCCATTCGACGTGAGCGGCACCCACTGGCTGCCCATAGCTCCGTCGGTCGTGCGGCCTTCAAATCTCGCGTGGACGGCCACCTGAGAGGTCTTTGGCGAGGCGGGCGAGATCTTAATCGTCAGCACGTAACGGCCCGAAACCCAGTTCCGCACGTCGGCGGCTGGCACTTCCGAGTAATGCTCTAACTGGCTCTTGGTCTGTATGCCCCTGATGAAGGTTACCGGCTTGCTTATCAGCGTGCATTCGCCCGTAGTAGCGCTGCAATCTTCTTTATCAAGCGCTATCTCGCGCGTTTCGAGCATCTGTTTGGTCACGGTCACGATTTCGTCGCGGGCCGCAGACATGATGAACGGATTGGGCAACGGCTTTTCTGATTTCGGCCTTTTGAATTCTAACTGCCCGTCGGCGGCAGTGGCCGCGAAGAACATGATGACGATTGCAATCAAGATTCCGGCGCAACGAAACGCGCTCGCTCGGTCTGACATTAGTTTTAATCCCTCTTGCGAACTTTGAATTGAACGATAGCAGTGCGACCTGGTTTATTCAAGGCTCGCTTTCAAGAGTCACTCAACTGTGCAGATCAAACTCAGATCGCCAGGCAAAACGATACTTGATTCACCTGGCGACCATGCAGATTCTCGCTCGCGTTTATTGCTAGCGGCTTGTGACGCGGATCAACAGCTCTGTACCGGAGGGCAGTTCCAACTCTTTGCTGCCCTCGATTGCGATCGATCCTGCGCCGGCAGCGCCGCCGACTATCAGCCCGATTGCGGCGCCCTTGCCGCCGCCGACTATCGCGCCCAGCACAGCGCCCGCCGCCGCGCCAATGCCGCTACGCTTGAGCGTCTGCTTGCCTCGGCTGGAGGATTCAACAGTGCCCTCTTCGTCGACTCGTTTCGAAGACTCCGAATCAGGGTCATAGACTCGGACCAGCTCCGCGCGCATAGTGCCACGGCTCCCGTTCCTGGTTTCGATCGAATCGAACGTCAGGTTCATCGATGTGCGCCCCTCGACGCGACCGGACTTTTTGATGGAGCTGATATGTCCCGTGACTCGCGCGCCCTCGTATGTTTCGGGGTCCAGCACCGTGGCCGTAAAACGGTCGCCGACTCTCGCCTCCTTGCTCGACAGGTCCGTATCGAGTCGCACCCTCAACGTAGTCCCGACCGAAATAACTGACGTGTTGGTAGGGACCGGCCTGCGTGTAGTCGGTCGCCGGCGCGTGCGACGGGTCTGTGCCTGGGCGCTCATCGAATCACCGTCGGAAGACAGTCCCGTAAGGACCGGCAACCCGCCCACAAAAAGAGCGGCCATCAGAGCCAGCAGCGATGTCTTTACAAGATTCAGCTTCATTCGTTCCTCCATTCTGATTACTGGCTTGATTTTAAGCCAGGGTCCAAACGCCCCAATGACTAAATGATAATATGGCGTTGACTATGGCAAAAGCCGGCAAGCGCCGATATAATCTCTACCCTATGATGCTTTTAGTAGGGCTATAGGTGGCATCCCTCCTTGCCCCATCGCTTCCGAAGATGAAAAGATTTTTTTCCAAATCCATTAGACTCTTACTGACGGCAATTGCTCTCGCGCTGCTGACAGCGACAGGGCTCTTTTATTCACGCGCTGAAGCGACCGGAAGCGAGATCGGGCCCGCCGGGGTCGAATTTGAGAGCCTGCGAAACAACAACGACCTGATCTTATTCAAACGCGGGGCGGTCGACACATCAGCTCGCCTCGATCTAAATACCGCAACTGAAGATTTGCGCGTTGCTTCCGCCAAACTCATGGGGCTGAATACGGCCGGGCAAAAGCAGGTGCGCGTCGTTCAGTTTCACGGGCCAATAAAGCAGAGATGGATACAAGCGCTGAAAGCTACGGGCTCCGAGATAATCGGTTATATTCCGAACAACGCTTACATCATTCGCGGCGATGCCCGTGAGATCGCGCGCGCAGCCAGGCTCTACGGCTACGCGGACACGGAGAGCGCAGACGATCTCCTGCCGATCAAATGGATGAGCCGCCTGCAGCCGATTCAAAAAATAGACACCGCGTACACGGACGACCGGCTGGCCGGGGGCGGAAGCGATTCCGTTAACGTCGAGATCGAATTGCTTGACTGCGCCGAGTCGGTCGAGGCAATCGCCTACGTCAACAAAGTGGCGTTAAGCGTCAACCGCGCGCCGAGGCGCTTCCTTGATTTCGTAGTCCTATCGGTCGCCATGCCTGTAGGCGAGCTTTTGAATGTCGCCGCCTTTGACGAGACGCTCTTCATAAGCGAAGCGTCAGAGGCAAAACCTCTCGACGAGCGAAGCGCGCAGATAATAGCAGGCAACCTGACGCCCGACGGCACGCAGCCGGTTTCGCCGGGCTATATCGATTGGTTGAGGTCGAAAGGGTTAGCGACGAGGCCCGACTTCATCATAGACTTCACGGACACGGGGCTCGATCGCGGCTCGACGAGCGCAGGGTTTATTCACCCGGATTTTCGCGATCACGAAGGCAGCAGCCGCGTAGTCTATAACACGAACTATGCGAGAGACGCTTCTGAAGATCGCGGCGGGCACGGGACGCTCGTCGCATCGGTAGCGGTCGGACTCGGCTTAAGCGAGTTTACAGACGCGGCGGGCCACATGTTCGGCATGGGCGTCGACCCCACAGTAGGGTTAGGCGCGTCGCGTATCTTTGATACGAACCGGAGGCTGCCGTTCCAATTGAGCTTCACCGAAGTAGCGTCGAGCGCGTACGCGGCGGGCGCTCGGGTATCTAATAACAGTTGGAGCCAGGGCGGTAACACTTACGACGCAAGCTCGCAGGAATTCGATGCGCTCGCGCGAGACGCGCGACCCGATCTCCCGGGCAATCAAGAGATGTTCTATGTTTTCTCCGCAGGCAACACAGGCCCCGGCGGCAACATAGGCTCGCCCGGCAATGCCAAGAACGTCATCACCGTCGCCGCCAGCGAAAACTTCAGGCCCGAAGGCTCGGACTCCTGCGACCTGGACGGCGGCGGGGCGATCGGTCCCGAAGGGGCCAACAGCGCGCTCGACATTCTGAGGTTTTCATCGGGAGGGCCGACGGGCGACGGCCGGGCAAAACCTGACATCTGCGCGCCGGGCACACACATTTACGGCGCGGTGTCGCGGGCACCTTTCTTCACCGGCAACGGCCTTTGCCCAGGCGTAGGGCTTTTTCAACCGCCCGGTCAGAGCTTTTACACCTGGTCTTCGGGCACCAGCCTGGCCGCTCCGCATGTCACGGGCGCGGCGTCGCTCATTCGAAGATTCTTCACCGCAAACAACCTTTTGGGCAACGGCCAGCCGCCTTCGTCGGCGATGATAAAAGCATTTCTCATCAACTCGGCGTCGTACTTGACGGGCGAGAACGCGGGCGGGAACCTCCCGTCCGAGCGCCAGGGTTGGGGGCGCGCGAACCTGACGCGGGCTTTTGACGACACGCCTCGCAAGCTCGTAGACCAGACAAACACTTTTACTGAAAGCGGGCAGGAGTTTGTGATTAAGGGCTCTCTGGCCGACAGGACTCGCCCCCTGTGCGTAACACTCGCGTGGACGGACGCGCCCGGATCGCTCGCCGGACCAGCGCTTGTCAACGACCTCGACCTTGAGATCAAGGTGGGAGGCGAGATTATTTATCGCGGGA
This sequence comes from Blastocatellia bacterium, assembly GCA_036277095.1. Lineage (GTDB taxonomy): Bacteria > Acidobacteriota > Blastocatellia > UBA7656 > UBA7656 > DASUNP01. The sequence continues at coordinate 2,830 of DASUNP010000098.1, read as the reverse complement.
ATAATTTCAGCGGTCCCCTGACGATAAGCGGCGGATCGGCAGACCGTCTCAACAACGTCGAAGGTATTACGCTGACGGCGGGCGCAATACCTGAAGGGTTCGAGGGCAACTTCACTATAACCGTCAGGGCGCATAACATCGCGGGCAACGGCGTGCCGGGCAACGGGAGCGATCTGGACCAGGATTTCGCCCTGGTCATCTACAACATCACCGCCCCGATAGCCGAGCCTCCCCCGCCGCCGCCCCGCAAGATTCCCGTTATCACCGCCGCGACTTACGTCAAGAAGGTGCTTACGATAACGGGCCGTGATTTCACGGCAGCGGCCCGCGTCGAGATAAACGGGCAGTTGAGCGGGCATACATTTGAGTTTAATGCCGCGACCAATTCTTTGAGCGTCAAGAAGAAGAAGAAGAAGCTGAAGCTGAACTCAGGCGTTGACAATCAGATCGTCATAATCGAAAACAATGAGCGCAGCGAGCCTTTCACGCTCCGATTATGAGTGCTGAGTAATTCACTTTCACTCAGGACTTCTTATGGTCTGATGTTGTAATACCTGATCTTGCTGTTTAAGGTAGTAGTATTCATTCCAAGCAGCTTGGCCGCGCGCGATTGATGGCCGCCGGTTATCTCAAGCGCCCGGCGGATCAACTCTATCTGGAACCGATTCACCTCGTCGTAAAAAGATATTCCGCGCGACAGGTCTATCTGCGTGGCTACGCGCTGCCCGCCGACCTGTGAAGCCGCCGGTTGCGGGTTGAGTATCTCTTCGCGCAAATCCTCGCGCTCTATGGCCTCCCCGCGAGCGATTATCACCGCCCTCTCCATAACGTTTTCAAGCTCGCGAACGTTGCCGGGCCAGTTATAGCTTTCGAGCGTCGATAAGACTTCGGGGCTGATCTGGTCCGAGAACTGGCGGCCGTTCTCGGCCACGTACTTGCGTATGAAATGTTGCGCGAGCGGCAGGATGTCCTGGCGGCGGTCGCGCAACGGCGGAAGACTTATCTGTATGACGTTGAGCCGGTAGAAGAGGTCTTCTCGGAAAGACCCCTCTTCGACGGCCTGCTTGAGGTCTACGTTGGTCGCGGCAATGATGCGCACGTCGACCTGGCGTCGCGTCGTGTCCCCGAGCGGCGTGAAATCGCGCTCCTGAATCACGCGCAGCAGCTTCGCCTGAGTCTCCATCGAGATCGTTCCGATCTCGTCTAAAAAGATCGAGCCGCCGTCGGCCACCTCGAAATAGCCCTTCTTCGCCGCGACAGCGCCGGTGAACGCACCGCGCATGTGCCCGAACAATTCCGATTCCAGCAGTTCCGTAGGGAGGTTGGCCGAATTCACCGTGACGAAAGGCTTATCGGCCCGCGTGCTCTGATTGTGGATCGCGCGGGCGATCAACTCCTTGCCGGTCCCGCTCTCGCCCGTTACGAGCACGGTCGAGCGCGCGGGCGCGACCTGCTCGACGAACGCAAGTATATCGAGCATCTTCTCGCTGCGCGCGATGATCTCTTTGCTTTCTGTGCTGCGCTTGAGCGTCTGGCGCAGCGCGCGCCGCTCTTCGTCTTTGCGCTTGCGTCGGATGCCTGCGGCGATGAGCTTGAGAATCTCTCTGTTGTCGAAAGGCTTTCTGATGCAGTTGAAAGCGCCGCGCTGCCAGGCGGCTATGGCCGTATCGAACGTGGCGTAAGCTGTAATCATTATGACCACGGCTTCCGCGTCAATTCCGAGAATCTCTTCAAGCGTTCTCAGGCCGCCCATGCCGGGCATCGACACGTCCAGCAGCACGAGGTCGTACGGGCGTTGCTGAAACTTATCCAGCCCTTCCTCGCCCGTCTTGGCAATGTCCACCTGATAGCCTTCCGCGGCCAGAAGGCTGTCGAGCACATCGCGCATTACCTCCTCGTCGTCGACGACGAGAATGCTTCCCTTTTTTGCCATACAAATAGATGTTATCAGCTAGCAGCAAAAAGCTGCCAGGCCGTAATAAAACCCCTTTCCTGATGGATGGATTAATCGCTCGCCGCTTGCATCTGACGGGAGTGCGCGGTGGGCAGCTTGATGGTGAAGTGCGCGCCTTCGGCGGGACGGCTCTCGACGAATATGCGCCCGCCGTGCTCCTGAATTATGCCGTAAGAGAGCGCGAGCCCGAGGCCCGTCCCCTGGCCTACCTCTTTCGTAGTGAAGAACGGGTCGTAGATGCGGGCGATGTTTTCGGGCGCGATGCCAACGCCCGTGTCGCGGAAGTCTACTACTAAAGAAGTGTCGACGGGCCGCGTCGAGATCGTCAGCCGCCCGCCCCCCGGCATGGCGTCGCGGGCGTTGAGAATCAAGTTCATGAAGACTTGCTGGAGCTTCGACGCGCTGCCGTAGGCGGCCGGGAGCGACTGCCCGTAATGGCGCACGATCTCGATGCTTGTGCCTCGCAACTGAGGCTCAAGCAACTGTAGCGTGTCGTCGAGAACTTGATTGACATCGACTTCGCGGAATTGCGCGTCGCCCGTGCGAGAGAAGTTCAAAAGATTATTGACTATGCCGGACGCGCGGAGAGTTTGAATGTGAATCTTCTCAAGCAATTTATGCTTCGGGTCATCGTCGTTGACCTGTTGGAGCAACATCTGCGCGTAAGAAGATATGCCCGCGAGCGGCGTGTTGACCTCGTGCGCTACGCCGGCTGCGAGCAGGCCTATCGAAGAGAGCTTCTCACGCTCCAACAGTTGTTGTTCGAGCTGCGCGCGCTCGGTCACGTTCTCGACGACGACCAGGGCGCCCGTGACGACCCCGCGCGCCGCCTCGAACGGCGCGAGCGAGACGTTAAGCGTGAGCGGGCGGCCGTCT
>DASUNP010000097.1:0-132837 GCA_036277095.1 Blastocatellia bacterium | reverse complement strand
GATTATAACCGGAAGCGCCCGCACAGCAGTTTGGATAATCAGACGCCAGAGGAGTTTGCTACAAGGTGTGCTCTGATCCGGGAGGCAAAGAAGCGGCTTGAACTCTCATTATGATTGCACCTCAGTTCGGGGCTGGACCAGTTCGAATCCTTTCGCCCCGATTTTCAGATACAAAGAAAGCGGAAGCTTCGAGAGCTTCCGCTTTCTCTTTCTGGATGAATGCAGTGGAACTTACAGGGCGAAGTTACTGGCAGACACATATATTCTGATTAATGCTTAATTATGCGAAAAGGATAATTACCTATTATCCCGGAATCTTGTTTCCTGGGAAGCCCCTCAACTGTGAGCGAGTATTCACCGGGACGGAAGAAGCTGGAGTTAAAGCCGATCGTAAGAGCATTGAAACGATCTGGTTTGAGACCGGTGCTTTCCCAAAACCGACGGCGATCTGTAAGGATTGTGACGTGGTAGGTCTTATAGCTGGCTTCCTCCTCCAGTGGCAGAGAGATCACGAAGGTCATCGGTGAACGAGATAGCTTGATTTCATTTGCGTCTGAGGGGTTCCGCCTATCCCCCCTGATTGAGTTCAAAACGAAGATCGGTAGATTGATGCCGGGCTGGCTCCAGTTGTGAGACTCGCTCGCCGTGCCGGTGTGCTGTTTTTCTGCTCTCCCCATATCCTCTTTGAGACGTTGAACCTGGCCCAACAGGTCCCGCTCGATTTCCTGGTGCTGCTGTTCTGATGACAGCGCAGACTGTTGCTGCTCTTCATAGCGTTGTTGCCATTCTGAAGAGGCGCTATTTGCTTGATCTGCTTCAAACCTCAGACGACGAACCTGGTTAAATAGAAGTATCGAGATCAAGGCAGCAACGAGTAACAAGCAGCAGGCGGCAAGCGTCCAGGCCTTCTGCTGCAAGAAAGACCAGCGCGATCCCTTTGAGACGTAACTGCCGGGGTTTAATACTTGCTGCACTGTTAGAGCCCGTAAACCTTGCTTAAATTCTCTCGTCGTCTTCAATAGATCAATACACTGAGGGCAATCAATCAAGTGTTCTTCGAACCGCTCGCTCTCTTCGGCGGCCAGCCTGCCCATCAGATATCGGTTAACAAGATCGAATTGTTCTGCATAATCGTGGTTCATTGCGTTTATCAGGTCTCAATTATAAAGTGGTGCTGATCGAGCATTCATTGCACCTTGCTAAAGAATTGGCACGACCGCCATCGGGAAACTATGAGATTCAGCCATTGCAATAACTCTGCCTCGGCCTCTAACAATTATCCTCTATCAGGTTTTTCCTTCAAGTTTTAAATGAAGCTCCTTGTAGCGTTGGAGGGCTCTGAAGATAACACGACTGAATTGATCTCTCGATAACTTGAGATCGGCACATATCTTGTCCTTTTCCTCTTCAAGAATGTAATAACGAAAGAGGATATCCTTGTCTCGCTGAACCTTCATCTCGCTGAGCACCTTACGTACGGCCTCGGCGTTCTCCTTATCTAAAACTTGTTTGGAGGGATCAGGTGAAGGGTCAGGAACCTGTTCTGCAGCGCCTATCTCTTCTATTCTCATCGCCGCCCGCATTTTTCGTACGTAGTCAATGGCAATGAATTTAGCCATTTGGCAGATAAATCCGGAAAGTCTTTCCGGCTCGCGCACATCGCCATGCCGGACCTTCTCAAGGGCTTTCATCAAAGTTTCCTGGCACAGGTCCTCGGTTACAGGCTGGTTGCGAGTGACTTGATATATTATCTGGTAAACTCCATCTTTGTACCGGAGAACAAGCTCTTCCTCGGCGCGTGGGTCCCTCGCGATGATTCGCCTGACCAACTCTACCAGCGATGTTTCGTTGTTCACGTGAATCACACTCAATACTTGTATTAGAAGCAGCCTGCGAAAAAAGCCCTTTACCTCTTAATCGATACGGGAGAGATTACACATTATTGCTTCCCGACTATGATGAAAGAGGCCCAGTAATATGGATGTCTTGCCTCTGCGCCGCTTCTTATCATCTGGAGTTTGGCATTGCGGAGTGCTGCTGAGTTGCCAACACCGCTGACCAGATCTTTATAGAAACATTTCATCAGTCGAGCTGTTGAGATATCACTGACGTTCCATAGGCTCACAACGACTGAGCGCGCTCCCGCATAAAGAAAGGCGCGGCTCAGTCCGACGATGCCTTCTCCTGAAAACAATCGCCCTAGTCCGGTCTGACAGGCGCTCAAGACGACCAGATCGCAGTCTAAGTCTAACTCAGCAATCTCGCTCACTTCGAGAAAGCCGTCTTCTTGAGAGTCATTATCCAGTGTGAGGATCACTGCGGATCGGGATGGATTCCTCTCGTCGACAAGGCCATGCGTAGCCAGATGCAAGCGCCTGTAGCGTCGAAGCGGCTCTGCCTTGATTACATCTTCAGTACTATCCTTTCCGAGGTACATCCGCCTTCGATTTGGCTCGAACAGGTTTGCGATCTCCGTTACCTCATCGCGCGTCCTCGGAAGCTCTGTAGGCTTGAAGCCACGAGAAGCTCTTAGAGCTTGATCGGGCCCGTCGCCGGTATTAACCCTGCTCCTGGCTTTAGAGCCGCCTGGCTCGAATATCGGGTCCCCGAATGCGAGGAGGTCCATTTTATCGTCGGCTCCGGCTCTGTTCTCTTTCTCCTGTAACAGTCCGAGCAGACCAGCCGATGGCAAGTAACCTATCTCACGCTCTTCTACCAGATAACGGCCCTTATAAATCAAAGTCTCAAACGGTAAGTAATGTAAGAGGCCATCGGGCACAAGCGTGAGCCTCCAGCCCGGCACGAACTGCTCGGCTAATCGGCCAAACAAGGTCTTGAAAAGTTTCTCGGCAAGCTCTCTGTGTACGGCCAGTTGTCTTTCCAGATACAGATTATTGGGTTTGGAGTTAATCACCGCGAGGTACTGCTTGACCGCTCTTTCGATTTCCTTACGCCCGGGCAGAATCTCAATAAATAGCTGGTCAGAGGAAATGAGCCAGAGGAACGAACGTTTCTCGCCTAATAGGAATTCTGCCACGCGGTCCTCACCCTGGCCCAACTTTTCCTGAACCTGCTTGACGGAAACGGGTTGAAACCAGGCCAGGCGGTCTTTGAAACGTTCCATATCGACCTTTGCCTGCGCTTCCTGCAAAGCGGATAGCGATTCCTCGATCTCCGATTCGATCTTCGCTCGTTGTCTAAGGCTGATCTGTGGGGAAAGCAACTGCGTGCGCAGGCTCGCGATAGAAATGGACAGGCTGCGAAGCGTTTCATCCTGAAAAGAAGTTCTTGGCGACCCCTTCGCGCGCCGCGCGGCCATCAGGCTCAAGATGGTGCGAGACCTCGCTCGCTCCGTCACGTGATAGGCTTCACTTATCTTTCCCTGCTCTATCAAAACATCGACAAGCTCGCGGTAGGGCGCCTGACGCTCTTCACGAAAAGCAACTGCACCAACGTCAGTCGCCCTGGTAATCGCCAGCCAGATAGCTTCGATATGACTTATCGCGCGGAAGTAGGATTTAACGGCTAATTCTTTCTGCCCCGTCGCGCGCTGTGCCCGGGCCAGGGCAAGTAGCGCGCGCCACCTCCATTCCCTGGTCCTGTGGATGTCGGCAAAACTTGCGGCGAGATTCGGCTGAGCCTCTGCTTTTTCAAACGCCAGCTTCGCTTGAGCATCTGCCATCTCGACGGCCTGCCGGGCTTGCTCAAGGGCCGCCTGGTTCTGCGCGGAAGCAAGATGAAGATCAGAAAACGAAGAAAGAACCTTGATCTGCTCTCCCACATTGCCCGTCCGTCGATAAATTGCAAGCGCCTCTGTTAGTGCTTCGCGCGAATCCTCGTTCAATCCTTGTTCCTGAGCGATCTGCCCTGTTAAATGCAACAGCATTGCCTGCATATCTTCGTCAGCTTGCCGCCGGTTCAACTGCCGAGCCTGATCAATGTAGGCGATTGCCCGGGCTCGCTCACCCGACCGGTAATAAAGCGTTGCTAACTGGCTAAACGCCTCCGCTTGTGAGTTCACGTCCTTCGCGATCCGTGCTTGATCAAGGGCTTTTGTGTAATATAGTTTGGCCAGGTCAAGGTAATAAAGTTCCGAATAAAGCTTGGCGATACAGTTAAAGGCGATGGCCTTCGTCTGGCTGAGAATCGGTTTAACTTCCAACGCCTTCTTATAGCAATAAAGCGACTCTCTGTATTGCTTCATCCATCTATAAGAATCACCTACCAGCAAAGCCGCCCGCGCCGCTTTATCAGGCTCTCGCATCTGAATCCACAGGCCCATGGCTTTAGAGAGCCGCTCGCGCGCGAGTTCTTGATCTCCTGTTTCAGCAAGGGAGAGTGCCTGGTTTAGAAACTGCTCTGATTTGTTCGTGACTCCCGATTGGTGGGTTGCAGTCTTGGAGTCTATGCCACGCTCGGAGGCAGTAAATGTATGATCCGCCACAAAAAAAATGATAGCGACAGCGGGGGCTGCTGCACAAGTTCTTAGAAGTAGTCGAGTCAATGCTTTCAGGCCATCTCGCAGCCTCGCATTGTAACACCGCGCAGAATCTATTGAGAATACGAAACCGTCCTTAGTCTCTCATTTTCGAGAGCGTCGCGCGTAAAATAGCCCGAGGGGAATGCAGCCTTGAAATTGAACCCGGTAAAAGCCAACTCGTATCTTGGCCTGCCGTTGGAATAGAGTCGCTGACTGAAGGGCAGGTTAACATCTCCGACCATTCGGTAGTCATCATATTCGATAACGATGAAATGGCCCCTATGAACTATCTCAACCTTTCGGATCAGGTGTTGCTCGTCACCATAGATTGTCCAGACGGCGGAGTTTATTCTCACTGCAATCTTCTCCTGCCCTCCCCCTGTGCTTCCGAGATAATCAGCATCGACGGAAGATGATTGCAGTTCTTTGATTAGGGGAAGGATGCCAAACGTGAGCACATTGAACTTGAACTCCTGGAATTCCCAATCCTCAAGTTGCCTTACAGGGGCTGTTGATTTGCCCTCCAGGATTTCTAAGCGATGCGCCCCCTGCCGGTCAAACACATCAATCTGTTGCGTCGGCCCTCGCGAAAAACATTTCTCGCGTCTGAACTCAGCACCATAGGAACAGACTCGCATTTTCTGATCGAAAGGCTCAGGCATCTTACCGCGAAGATCGGCAGAGTAGTAATTCGCCTTTCTGGCCTCGGTGACAGTTGCGGCTAAAGCATCCGAGCCTTGCGGAAAGTTGTGAGCATGCAGAAGCTTGCTAATGAATGAGGAAGAAGCGGCTTGATCCGCCTTCCCAGAGGATCTGATTCCCGTTTTAGAAACTGCGAATCCCATCAAAAGCAGACCGCTCAAGATCAAAGCGACCGTTAGCGTTTTCATTTTCAGTCTTCTCTTAATCGGGAATCCAACGAGCCGGGCAGACGAGTTCTATCACATTCCGTCCCCTGCCCGACTCGCTAGACTCTTTGTGTAGTTAGGCCGACTGTTCGATGACGGGCCAAATCTCAGAGCCTCTCCCTAAAAGACGGAGGATTGGCCCGGCGACAGCCGGTCATAAACAACTTTCAATACAGCCGTCATACAGGAGCTCACAAATGTGAGGCGATCCCTGACACTGCGAATATTGACGTTCACACTGGAGAAAACATTCACTCTGCGCAAGAACAGTGTTCGCCAGCGAGATAGTCAGGCTTAGTATGACGATCAAGGCGAACGACGAAATCTTCCTCACAGTCTTGTATTGATTGTGCAAAGCTTGCATTTTGCCCATTGAACTTCTCCTCTCGATAGATCTAGAAGATCGGCTCCTGCCCGTCTTCAACCTGGTAATCGGGTCGAAAATGAGCCGCAGGGAACATCGTCGAGAGGAAGATCTCTGTGTCTTTGAGCCGCCTAAAGAATCTGTAATCAAGCTTCCCGGTGGTATGCCGGACGCTTTTTGACCACTTTACAGTTGAGCGGGCTTGCATCGTACGATCTGAGCGAACATTTAACCCCCAAGTGGCGAGGAAAGATTCGGCCGACTGCGAGGCCCATCCATTGGCTACTGGAGGGAGTAGGGATGAAGGATGATGAGCTTGACTTGTGGAAACGCTACCATGAGGGCGAAGAGAAGGCATTCGACGAATTGCTGGAGTACTATAAGCGATTAGTCCGGTTCTGGGTGAAGGGGATAATAGTTAAGTCTCCCAGGGCCGACCGTGACGACTTGATACAGGAGGGCATGATAAAACTGCAAAAACTGATTCAAGGTTTTGATCCTGGCCGGGGAGGCGAATTCATCAGCTATGCCGGATGGCGTCTTCGTGACGCGCTCCTTGACAGTTTGAAACGATCGCGCAACATGCCCGATTATCAGTACAAGAAACATAGGAAAGTAATAAATGCGCAAGATGCACTCATTCAAAGATTGAGACGCGCGCCAACATTGGCGGAGATTGCGCAGGAGGCCGGCCTTACACTGAAGCAGGTTGAAAGAGCCATCGACGCCATGAGCGTCGCCTTCCCAGAAGAGTTTATCGCTCAAGACACAGACTTGCCGATAAGCGTTAGAACGGTCGAAAATCCTGATGACAGAATTCTGATTGGCGAACTCCTCCTTAAACTGGATGAAAGGAAGAGGTTGATCTTGACCGAGTATTATTATTGGGGATGCACGGATCTTGAGATTGCCAATCAGCTTGGCTTGAACAAAGATAATGTAAAAAGGATTCGTCAGCGTGCCACCGAAGCACTACTTAAACTGATTGAGGAGAAGCCGGGAGGTTAGGTCCATGAAGATTGATGATGTGAAAAAGGCATTAGAGAACGCGAAGTACGTTCACTTGACAGACGGTGTGCTCACCTCCTATCGGGACCAGTTACTCGACCAAATCAGCCGAAGACAGGCCGATGCACATCTGAAGTTGTGCCTGATTTGCGTGAGACGCCTGTCGGTTTTTCAAGAAGAGCGCGCAGCAGTCTACGGTGGAGATGGTGGCAAGCCTTCCGCAGGAATCGCCTTGAGGGAACATTTTGCAGAATATTTGCGACAGGCAGTAGAAAACTGGAAGGCATGTTTTGCACAGCTAAGACTTGTGCGAGAAGCGATCATGAGGGCCGACGAAATATGGCGATGGCAGAGCGAGGATGGGGTCTTAACGGCTTACGCCATACTGGAACCGACTGCTGATTTGGCGATTCGTATCTGTTCCAACGAAACTGATCTTGAGGGTGAGCATCTCAAAGTTCGAGTAGGTTCCCTGATTCAGGAGACGATCTTGCAACGAGTCTCTGATCTGGAAGTCCGCGCTGAGGTCATGGTCTCGCGCCGCAGGCGACCGAGGGATATGACCGACGTGTCGATTGAGATGGTATGACGCGAGCGGCGCTCGCCGTGACGGGCTAGCCTTGATCTTAGCGGCCAGCAGGATTGTTAGCTTATCCGTCATTTTGAATCTTCATCCTGTCGAGTGAAGTTTTTTTCCCGCTCCTGCGATAACCTTCAGCCTCCTACCACTTTCTATTTGAGGGTCACTCACGGTATGACCGCTCTCTTTTCATGCTATGCCTCGTCGTAATCTGTTACGACATTGGCATCGAGTATGCAAAGAGGAGGAGTCCGGGGCGAGGGTAGTGACTACGTATTGAGAAAGCCCAGTTGTACATGGGGTTTCCAATGCGACCCAGAGGGTTCCCTTGCTATAGCCCTCATCAGCACCTGCTGGTGATACTCAATCGCGCGAGAGTAATCACCGAGGGCGTAATTTGATTTGTAAAGTCTTTGTGACCGGAATAGCTGATTATAGATCTTAATGAATACTACTAGCGATCCTCTCGATTCGGGATAGAGGGGTTGAAAGTTTGAATCCTTTCGCCCTGACTTTCAGATACAAAGAAAAACGGAAGCGTCGAGGGCTTCCGTTTTTCTTTCTCTGCCGGAAAAATCGATGACCATATTGACAGGTTTATTCACCGGTTTGTATAATGTGGCCTTTGTTACTCAAGTTGACAGATCGAACAGAGCAATCGGGTATAGGGTAATTAGTCGAGCAAGCGGGTAGGGTTCGTTCCTCACACCTTCGCGCATCATTAATAATAAAAAACCTTTACCTATAACAGCCCCAGTTTCGGCAGCAGTCTGTCTGCCGCCCTGACATGAGGGCTACTGACGGGTGACGCGCTTCACCTCTTGCTATTGCCCCGCTTTGCATATAGCCGAAGGGCGTTCTGGTAAGAGCACATCTCGCTTCTTGCCGGGCAGCCTTAATCATATGTCTGTGATCGGACCCGTTGGAAGAAAAGTTTCAACGGCCCTGATCGATTTCAAATACTAATAAGAGGAGTAAGATGAAACGTATAGTAAGTACAGTTACGATGATAGTTCTGTTAGCAGCGGCGAGCATAAATGGGCTATCCGCAGCAGATCAACCACCTGCGAGCCAGGATCCTTTCGCCGGTCCCCGCGTCAAGCAGAAAGAGTTCACTGACAAGCTGCCGGCTGTTGTCCAGCGCGCCAAGTCCCCGGAAGCCAGGGCCGCCTGGGAGAAACTTCCGCCGGAGCTGCGCGAGGTAGTAAAGACCGAGGTCCAAAAGATATTCGACCAGGAGACGGGTAAGCACCTTCAACAGAGGCACGCGCAAAAGGCGCAGCTAAAGGCGGAGCGCAAGACTCTGAAGGACGCTATCAAAGGCAAAGAAAACGGCGGCGGGATCGAGACCTCGCTGAGCTTTTCCGATAATAATGGTAATCGTCAATTCCTCAAGGCGAAGGAGCGCGAATTTGATATGCTCTATGTCACGCAGGAAGAGGTCCAGCCCACGCAATCTCGCCTCAACGGAAAAAATGACCAGTTAGCAAGATCATCTGCGCGCAGACCCGATGCGCAGTGGGGCAATACCTTGAAGTTTACAAGTGGAGTCTCCCCGATCAAGAAGGTTTCGTTCGTCAAAACCTCTGCCGCGTCAATGGCTCAGGGTGGAGTGGATGCAGACATGGACAGTCTGCCGGAGGATTTCGAGAATGCGCTTGGTGACGCCTTTACGCCTGTCTACCATGTTTCCGGATCCGAGCCAAACAACTTTGCGACCTTTCACAACTCTGTGCCGCAGGAGCCGCTGCAACTGTTCGGACCGAACCCGGTCAGCCACTTCCGCGTGCAGCCTCTGGGCTTTGCCTACACTGCTTCTAACCAGTTGGTTAGCGTTATTCGAATAGATTACCTGACGCTGTGGGACCACGATAACGGGCTTGTCACCGGCGGAGGTTGTAGCCTCTTCCCCGGCCTGAACCTCCTGGAAGGCATGAAGCCCCACAGGATAGACAACGAGCGTTCGGCGGTGTTGGTAGCAGCGCCGGTCTGGAGCTATTCTTTCAACCTCGACCCGTGGGCTTACAGCGCGTACGACTACTACACGGCCGCGCATGAAAACGAGCCTAATAGTAAGAGCGCTTACCACACGCCCTACACGCCGGTCCCGGCCGGGTGGCACCTGCGCCTGGCGAGTTCTCTGTCCAAGCATGCGACTTACACCTTCAACCCCGACTACCTGTCGCTGCTGCCTGATTACGTCATTTTCGGCGTCCTCGCGAGTGCGGATCTGGCCTGTTACTTCGCGGCGTTTGATTCCTGGTTGGATTGGCGCAACTACGTCTGCCTGGCCGCCATCTACTACGCTTACGGACTGATCTTCGAATGCGCGGTCGAACGATTCATCGACCAGGGAGGCAGGTTCGCGGATGTCCGCATCAACGTGGGTGAGCCGAATAGCCCTATCAACAACTCGGCCTTTATTCAGGACAACACTCACAAGCTGTACGACAAACTCGTTACCCCTTTGTGGCTTCTTAACTAGTGTCGCAAGGTGAGTGGGCATCTGGGAAGAAATCGTCCCGGGTGCTGTATAATGAATTGTAGCGCCGCACACCAAACTGTGCGGCATAGCGCGAGACCGAATACTCTTTCGAGGCAAGCTGCGGGGGATCAGACCCGCAGAGATTAATGCGGTACTCAGCACGAAAGGGAGAAAATTATGTTCAAGAGGTTATTATCGATAATGCTCGCCTGCCTTCTGGCATGCGTAGCCTATGCGCAACCAGTTGCCGCCAGCTCTAAAGCGGAGAAGCAAGCGCAGCTCACAGAGAAGGTGCGAGTGGGCATCACCAGTCTCGGCACCGGGCCGCAGGCGCGCGTCGAGCTTAAGCTGCACGACAAGCAGAAGCTGAAAGGCTATATCAGCGAAACGAGCGCGGAGTCCTTCACCGTAATTGGCGAGAACGGTCAAGCTACCCAGGTAGCCTATCCGCAAGTCAAACAAGTTAAGGGCAACAACCTTGCAGCAGGTGTCAAGATCGCCATCGGCGTGGCAGTGGTGATAGGCGTAATAATCCTTGTCGGCGCACTCGCCATACCAAAGAGCTAACACTTAGCCATTTGCCGGAGCGGCGTAATGAGGTCATAAAGACTCAAGTTGCGCCGCTCCACTTTATTCGCTTTGATTTTTTACTCGCCGCAAGAACCGACCAATCATAATAAGGTTCTATCTATCAGGATGGATGAAGGTGAACGGCGGCGAAACCCTGCCGAACTCGTCGCGCACCTCAAGCGAGACGCTCTCTTTTCGCGCAGCCTTCTTAGCCGCCTTTCGGTTGAGCAGCGTAGGCATATCTCGTTCGCCGACTTGCTCGGTTGCAAGGTCTTCGCCGTCGAGCAATATCACGGAGTCCTCACTGAACCCGCACCCCGACACGAACAGCTTCTTCCCTCTGGCCGAAACAGACTTTATAACAGGGCCAAAGTAATCGACTACGAACGCGCCGAAGCGGAGCGAGTAACTGGCAGGTCCGGGGCCGCAATTCGTGAGGGCCACGTAGTAGGTTCCCCCAGGATGCGGTGGCTCAAGAACTATCAGCTTGAACGGCTCCGTGGATTCGGCTTTGTAATCGGCGACGATATTGCCCGCTTCCATCGTCACAGGCTGGCCGTAGCGCACATAGAGCCTGACGCCGGGCGTCGCGCTCACGGCGATCTCGGTAAACGTCGTGTCACACGGACGCTGAGCGCCGACTTCGATAGTCTGTTGAGTCTGGCCCAGAATGCAGGAGCCGGGCGGCGGGGCGGGCAGCACACCGTCCATCGGGCCGCTCTGAAGAATAGTTGGGCTCGCCGCCGCTTTATGTGCGCCCGGCGCGATGAGACAACAGATCAAGAGTAGAGTTAGCAAAGCTATCTTTAACATATCGTCTCGCGACCTCAGTCAAATCTCTTAAAGCGACAGTTCTGTAGTCAAACTCTGTGCCAGCGCGATGAGAAACAGGTAAGCGAAATATTCAGGACGTTTACGCGAATGACCGATTGAGATGACGTTGATATTATCCAGACACTGTGTCGGGTTATAGAACGCCGCCATTGAAAATTATACCGACAGCGTGAGCCGAACAGAGTATTCAAAACTACTTTCGCATTGACAACCTGATTACATAGTCATAGAATGAGGCCGCTTCGATGTAGTAACCACCATTCGTTCTTGTCTAAGTTGCGAAGCACAGCTTCTTCGAAACACGTCACTCGCGAGGCTGTTTCAAATATTGAAGTGGTAACCCTTAACAGGTAGCTCATCTACTGCAAATAAACTCGGGCAAATATCGCCCACCACCAGCTCGGCCAGTCTGTTTGTTCGATTACAGGAACCTCTTCCCCGCATAACAGGGATTAACGCAAGGAGAAGTTAGCCATGAAAAAATCAGATATGTTTAAAAGGATCAACTTCCCGGCACAATCACTCGGAAATGGAAAAAACATAGTTCGCCTCCCGTCGCTATTGCTGGCATTGATTGCCCTAACGGTGGGAATCATCCTGCTGCCAGGCGCAATTGCGAAGGTGGGCGCCGCCAGTATAACGCAAAAAGAGGGACGGACCGGCGAGCAAAGAATCACAAGCGAGCCAGGGATTGTTACTAGCGCGGGCACGGTGAATCTTTCAGAACTCGCCGCGAAGGAAGCTTTAAGACCTGTACTTCCCGGCAAGCCTGTTGACGTTCCTTACCTGCCGATTCCGTCTAATTTGCCCGTCCCAAGCGATGTGGCAATTCCGAAAGCGCCCCAAGCGGCGCCCGCTGCTGCTGGAATCGCTCCGAACATCCCCTCACCCACGCCGCTAACAAGCTTTCAGGCGCTTAATGACAATAACGCTACTATTCCCCCGGACACGAACGGGGCCGTCGGCTCCAACCACCTGATGACTACGCTCAACACGCAGATACGAATACAAAACAGGGCGGGCGGCATCATCAGCACTGTAAGCTTGCTCAGCTTCTGGACCGGGCTAGGTCACTCAGACGTGTTCGATCCTAAAGTGCTTTATGACCCATTCGCCGGTCGTTGGATGTTCACGACCGTAGCTTCGAGGAATTCGGCTACGTCGGCGGTGCTCATAGCCGTATCGCAGACGGATGACCCGACAGGGGTCTGGAACCGCTTTTCCATCGATGCCGATCCTATGAATACGAAATGGGCCGATTTCCCGAGCATAGGGTTCAATAAGGACTGGATCGTTATCAATGTCAATATGTTCAATAACATTGGCAATGCTTTCGCGCAGACTAATAATCTCGTATGTGTGAAAGCAAACATCTATGCGAACGTCACCCCCGCCGGCACGTTCAAGTTTTTCAACTTTATAGGCTTCGGCGGCACGCAAGGGCCTGCAATAACCCACGACAATACGCTCGCCACACTCTATTTCTTACAGGACTGGAATGGCAATTCCGGCGGCAACGGCTTTTTGCGCATCTATACACTGACGGGCGCAGTCGGTTCAGAGACCATGACGCCCGGCGGGTTCCCCACGGCAACAGGCGCCCCCTGGGATTTCGTGCCGCCGGGAGGCGCAGACTTCGCGCCTCAAATGGGATCAGCCGTGAAGATTCAGAGCAATGATTCTCGGATGCGCAACGTCGTTTATCGCAACGGCTCATTGTGGACCACGCATACGGTATTTCTTCCCGCGGGCGGCGCTGCCACGCGAAGCGCCGTTCAGTGGTGGCAAATAGACCCGGGGACTCTCGCCATACAGCAGCGTGCGCGTATCGACGACGCCACGGGGACGAACTTTTTTGCGTTCCCGAGCATCGCCGTCAACAGCGCCGCCGATGTCTTTATCGGGTATTCGCGATTCTCTGCAGGTCAATTCGCCAGCGCTAACTATTCCGGACGCCGCTCAAGCGATCCGTTAAATACGCTCCGAGACGACGCGGTGCTTAAAGCGGGCGAAGACTGTTACTTCAAGACCTTCGCCGGCGCACAGAATCGCTGGGGCGATTACAGCAACACGGTAGTCGACCCTTCAAATGACTTCGACATATGGACCATACAAGAGTACGCGGCGGCTTCTTCGCCCCCTGGAACATGCACGGCTAACACAGGGCGGTGGGGCACCTGGTGGGGGCGCTTATCCTTCGTTCCGACCGATGCCGAATTCGCATCCTTTACCGTCAAAGGCTACGATGGCGGACAGTATCTGCGATGGCAGACTGCGCGCGAAGTCGATAACCTCGGCTTCAACGTCTATCGAGATGAATCCGGCAAGCGTGTGCGTTTGAACTCGGAGCTACTGGCCGGGTCGGCGCTCGCGGCAGGGCCTGGGACTACTATGGCGGCCGGCATGTCCTACGGGTGGTGGGACTCAAGCGCTGCGGGCAGACAAATGATGTACTGGGTCGAGCAGATAGACCTCAAAGCAGAGAGCAAGTGGCATGGGCCGGTTGCGGTTGAACGAGTAGCAGGAGCGCCGCCTGAAAGAAGTCAGGCCGCGTTGCTGAACAAGATGGGCAATCCCGATCTCCGAGCAGCCGCTACATACGCGGTTGAAAAAAGAGCCCTCTCGCCTGCTCTCGCCAGGCAGGTTGGGAATGACGCCGATCTGGCTTCGCAAAGGGCTGCCAAACTCCTCGTCAAGCACGAAGGTTTCTATAGAGTGACTCCATCGGAGCTTGCAGCAGCAGGCGTGCCATTCGAAGCTGATCCTCGCCTGCTGCAACTATATGTCGACGGCGAAGAGCAAGCCTTCAACGTCATCACAGATAACGCGGGCAAGCTCTCTGCCGTTGAGTTCTACGGCATAGGAGCGGACAGCCCCTTTACACTCGGGCGCGTCTACTGGCTGGTTGCGGGCACGCGGCCCGGCCTTCGCATTCAGCAAGTGCCTGCCGCAGGGACCGCGCGGGTAAACGGCAGCTTCCCTTACACGGTTGAGCGAAAAGACAGGCTCGTTTACTTCACGGCGCTGAGGAACGGAGAGAAGGAAAACTTTTTCGGCGCCGTCGTCGGGACAAATCCCGTGAGCCAGATTCTCACCCTTCCGAATTTGAATGCTTCGTGGGCCGGGGAGGCGACGCTGAAGGTGGCCCTACAGGGAGTGACCCACCTGCCGCATAGGGTGAAGGTGCAGTTGAACTCGGTTGACGTGGGCGAAGTCAGCTTCAAGGGCCAGCTTGAGGAGACTGCGAGTTTCGCCGTCCCGCACTCGATCTTGCTTGAAGGAGCCAACACCGTGAAGCTGGCGGCTCAAAGCGGCGAGAGCGACATCAGCCTCGTCAGTAACATAAGCATCTCTTACCAGCACACGTTTGTCGCAGATAACGACGCGCTCAAATTTATTGCGACCGCCGGTCGCGCGGTGAGCGTCGACGGTTTCATCAACCCTCTTGTGAGAGTCTTTGATGTAACGAGTCCCGGCAACGTACAAGAATTGATCGGGAGTATCAGCCCAGGCAAAGCTGGGCACGTCGTAACAGTGATGGCGCGGGGCACTGGGCAACGAACGTTGCTTGCAGTATCGGGCAGCCAGGTCAGGCCCGCCGCAAACGTCGCGCGCAATCAGCCGTCAACATGGAGACAGCCGGACCGGGGGGCGGATTTGGTGGTCGTGTCTCACAGCGATTTCGCGAGCCGAATCGCGCCGCTCGTCGCGCTGAGGCAAGGCCAGGGCCTGTCTGTCTCAGTCGTCGACATCGAAGACCTTTATGACGAGTTCAGGCACGGGCAGAGGACGCCACATGCGTTGAGAGATTTCCTGATCTACGCAGGCACGAGTTGGAAGAAGGCTCCCCGCTTTGCTTTGCTTGTGGGGGATGCCAGCATCGATCCAAAGGACTATCTGGGGGTCGGCGACTTCGATTTTGTCCCGACCAGGCTCATAGACACCTCTCTGATGGAGACGGCTTGCGACGACTGTCTCGCCGACTTCGATTCGGACGGGTTGGCGGAGCTTGCGATGGGACGTTTGCCTGCGCGCTCAGCGCAAGAGGCGACGGCGATGATAGCGAAGATATTCGATTACGAAGATGCAACTCCGGCCAATGGAGTGTTGCTTGTGTCCGACGCCGGAGATACATATAACTTCGAGTCTGTCAGCGCGCAGTTGCGATCATTGATACCGCGCGATATGAGGGTGGAAGAGATTGATCGGGCTCGCCTGGGTGACGCGACGGCAAGGGCCTTGCTGATGGACGCGATAGGTCGGCGGCAGAAGATCATAAACTATAACGGGCATGGGAACCTCGAACAGTGGCGAGGAGATATTCTGACTTCCGCCGACGCAACCGCTTTCACCAACGACCGGAACAGATCTTTCTTTGTGATGATGACTTGTTTGAATGGTTATTTCCAGGACGCCACAACTGAAAGCCTTGCCGAGGCGTTGATAAAAACAGAGGGTGGCGGCGCTGTAGCGGTATGGGCTTCATCAGGGATGTGCGAGCCGGGAGGGCAGGCATTATTGAACCAGAATCTTTACCGGCTCTTATTCAATGCCGATGCTAACGGCTTTGGGCCACTCACACTGGGCGAAGCGGTTAGGAAAGCAAAAGCCAGCGTCGGCGACGGCGACATCCGGCGGACGTGGGTTCTGTTAGCCGACCCCTCGATGAGACTCAGGTAGCCAGCCACGTCGAATCCCAATCAATAGGAGGACCGGAGCAACAAAGCGCCGGTCCTCTCCTCTATTGAATCTACCGGCAGCGCAAATTGAGTAATCGCAGGTTTGCTGATATAATTCACGACTGTCGGAGCTGTATAGATTTTCTAGTTTAGATTTTTGAATGCGCCCGTAGCTCAGTCGGATAGAGCATCTGCCTTCAACTATAGGAGCCTTTGCAGGGAATAATAACCTGTAAAGTGGACGGTGCTGTATCGGTGAAACCTAAACCGTAAAGGCATGGCAACACCGAGGAAACCTGGTGCCACATCATACGAAGGATAAAGGTGACTTGGGTGTTCTGAAAGCGCAGGCTGATTTGTGTTTTCAGGGCTATACAACCCTGACTCCTTGCACTGAACACGCTCCTTTTGATTTGGTCATCTACAAGGATGGTCTTTTCAAAAGGGTGCAAGTTAAGTACAGGCGAGTAAGACCAGATGGAGCTATACACTTCACTTTGAGATCTTGTTGGTCTGACTCTAACGGATGTCATGTGAAGCCGCTGGACAAAGGAGAGTTTGACATAGTATGCATTTACTGCCCAGACACAGACAAATGCTACTATGTGCCGACTTTCGAAATAGACCAATGTATAACTCTCAGGATTGCTAAGCCCAAGAATAACCAGAAGTCAGGCGTGAAACTGGCTGACGGTTACACCAGGGTTCCGTAGAGACTAATACGCATCGCACCTGGAATGGTGAAGATAGAGTCCAGACCACAAACGCATATTTGCGGCGGGGAAACCCGTAGTTGGTAAGCTAAGCAGGGGGTCGCAGGTTCGAGTCCTGCCGGGCGTACCAGATTTTCAGATCGCGCTCACTCGGCGCTCTCCATCTACATGGATCTTTCAGCCTTTAATGTCATTGCCATCATCGCCATCGCATTCTTGAGCTTGATGCTCTTCTTGGCGTTGTTCGAGCCGGCCCTGCCTTACAGAATAACTCGCGACACGACGGTCCCCTTAGACTCAAAGGACTTTCTCCGCATCATAGAAGCCCTCGCCGACTCGCAGGTTCATCCGCGCACGCGCGTCGAGGTCCTGACAAACGGTGAAGTCTATTACGAAGCCGAGCTTGAAGCCATAAGCAAGGCGCGTCACAACATAAACATCGAGGCCTACATATTTCAAAAAGGAGTGGTCGCCCGCCGGTTTGTCGAGGCACTCGCCGAGCGCGCCGCAGCAGGAGTCCAGGTCAACATAGTGCTCGATGCAATAGGCAGCTTTGCGACCTGGAATAGTTATTTCAAAGAGCTGACGGATGCCGGCGGGAGAGTCTTCTGGTATCACCCGTTCAAATGGTACACCTTGCCTCGCATCAACAACCGCACGCACCGCGAGCTGTTTATCATCGACGGCGAAGTCGGCTTTATGGGCGGCGCGGGCGTGGCCGATCACTGGCTCGTATCAAAGCCCGATAGGCCCCGCTGGCGCGACACCATGTTCAAAGTCGAGGGCGTCGCGGTCGCGGGGCTGCAAGCCGCGTTCGCAGAAAACTGGCTCGAAGCGTCGGGCGAGATTCTGATCGGGAAAGAGTATTTCCCTTTTTGTGAAACCAGTGGCACTGCCTCGGCCCTCATCGTCGACAGCTCGCCCACGGCGGGGATGTCTACCAGGGCGCGCATGCTCTACCAGACGCTTATCGCGTCGGCGCAAGAGAGCATCTATATCACCACGCCTTACTTTCTCCCCGACCGCAGCGCGCGACGCGAGATGGTGCGCGCAATCCGAGAGCGGGGAGTCGAGATAAAGATAATAACGCCCGGCAAGCAGAACGATCACCTGCTGACGCGCCGGTCGAGCCGCCGCCTGTACGGCGAGCTTCTAAGAGCCGGGGCCGAGATTTACGAGTACGAGCCCGCGATGATCCATACGAAATCTATGATCGTCGACCGCGTGTGGAGCGTGGTCGGCTCTACGAATTTTGACAACCGCTCTTTCGGGCTCAACGACGAGGTGAATCTCGCCGCGTTCGACCGCAATCTGGCAGAGCGCCTTGAACAGGATTTCCGCCGGGACGTGGCGGCGAGCCACGCCGTCTCTTATGACGAATGGCGGCAGCGCTCTATCTTTGAGCGGGCGCACGAATGGCTGGGCTGGGTTCTCGAACGACAACAGTAATCGTCCTTACTCATTAGCCCTTGGTCTTGAAGCCATAGGCAACGAGACTGCTGTGGATTCAAACTAATGACTAATGACTAATGACTCTAATGCATAGATTGAAGCTGGTCACTTATAACATACACAGGTGTCGCGGGATGGATCGGCGCGTGCGCCCCGAACGCATTGTCGAGGTACTGCGCGAGATCGATGCTGATGTCGTGGCGCTCCAGGAGGTTTGGAGCCGCGATGGCGCGTCGCGCGAAACGAATCAAGCGCGCTTCATAGCCGATGAGCTTGAGATGGATCTTTACCTTGGAGAGACCCGCAAGCACAAAGGCGGCTCGTACGGCAACGCGCTGCTTACTCGCTTCCCCGTCCATGACTCGCGCAATTACGACGTCAGCGTGCGCGGGCGCGAGCAGCGTGGGTGTCTTCGCGCCGACATAGAGGTCGCGCCCGCACGCCTGATACACGTCTTCAACGTACATCTCGGCACGGCCTTTCTTGAGCGCCGCTACCAGGCCCGCAAGCTGATAGATTCGGCGATACTCAACAACGAAGAGCTGACCGGCCCGCGAATAATGCTGGGGGATTTCAACGAGTGGACGCGCGGGCTCACGACCCGGCTGCTCGCCTCGCACCTCAAAAGCGCGGACATCAAACAGCACTTGCAGCGATCAAAGACCTATCCGGGGCTGTTGCCCTTTCTGCACCTGGATCATGTCTATTTCGATAATCAGCTCGACCTGCACTGTTTGACGTTGCACAAAAGCCGCACGGCCCTGATCGCATCGGATCACCTGCCGCTGGTCGCCGATTTTCATCTCGTCGACGCTAAGCGACAAACCCCTTGACCGTCCTCCCCGCAAGCCCCGCTATGACTACGGCAAGCTCGACATGCTCGACAGGCTTCGTCATGTGAATCTGAAACCCTGCCTCTAGCGCCTGCCTACGGTCTTCCGCACGCGCGTAAGCCGTCAGCGCGATGGCCGGCGTCAGGCCTCCTAGCTCCGGCGCAAGCTCGCGCACTTTTCGTATCAGCTCGTACCCGTCCTCTTCGGGCAGCCCGAGGTCACTTACGAGTACGTGCGGGAGAGTTTCGATAACCATCTTTAATGCCTCGCGCGCCGTGGCTGCGCCCGCGACGGTTGCGCCCAGGGCTGCGAGCGAAGTCTTTAACATCTCAAGCGTGTCTGTCTGGTCATCGACTATGACGAGTCGCAAACCTTCCAGTATCGCGGGGCGGCGCTCGGTCGTCTTCGCTTCTTGCTCCGGGGCGGTTTCGCCCGCCGCGCGCTCGATGCCTGCGAGCGGGAGCATGATGGTGAAGGTCGCGCCGCGCCCTTCGCCCTCGCTTTCAACATCGGTCGTGCCTCCGTGCAGCTCTACAAGATGGCGCACTATCGCAAGCCCCAGCCCCAATCCGCTGTGCTTGCGCGTAGTCGTCGCGTCGGCCTGGCGGAAACGGTCAAAGACGTAGGGCAGAAATGCCTTGCTAATCCCCTGCCCCGTGTCTCGGACCGTGAGCCTCGCGCTCGCGCCGTGACGGTCGAGCTTCACCTCTACACGTCCGCCATTCGGCGTGAATTTTATGGCGTTAGAAATCAGGTTCCACACCACCTGTTGCAACCGGCTGGCGTCGCCCGAAACCGCGCACGCCTCGGCGCTTATCTTCGTTTCGATAGTAATCTTCTTAACATCGGCTGCCGGGCGCATCGCCTCGACGGCTGCGGCCACGACCAGATCCAGCCCCGTAGGGCGCACGTCCAGCCGCAGCTTGCCCGTTATGATCCTAGAGATGTCGAGAATGTCTTCGATCAACCGCGCCTGCGCCCTCGCGTTGCGTTCGATTATCGTGTGCGCGTTGGCGGTCGCAGCCTCGTCGAGCTTGCTTGAGCGCAGGATATGGGACCAGCCGAGTATGGCGTTCAAGGGTGTCCGCAGCTCGTGCGATACGGTAGCCAAAAACTCGTCTTTCGCGCGGTTGGCCCGCTGCACCTCTCCGTACAGCCGCGCGTTATCGATCGCGAAAGCGGCGCGGTGCGCGAGGGCTTCGGCCAGCTCAAGGCTCTTTGAGTCGTAGCGCGTGCTCGACCCGTCCGCGACGAACGAGATCGCGCCGAGCGTGCGCCCGCGCGCGATGAGCGGCACTATCATGTAAGACTTCGGGTTGAGCTCGCCGATGATCCTGAGATAGTCGTCGCCGGTACCGAAAGAGGTTATCAACGAATCGGGGATATCGGGAGAAATCTCCGACTTGCCTGTCCGCAAGACCTTGGCCACGCCGTAAGGCAGAGTGTAATTATAAGGGCTGTGCCGTCTGAGCTCTCTCACCATCTCTTCCTTTTGCGGGTCCATATGCGCCACGGCCACCTGGCGGAGCTTGTTGTCTTCGTCCACCAGATCGATGGCGCAATAGGTCGCAAGCCTCGGGGTCGCCAGACGCGCGAGGCTCATAAGCGTAGTCTCGTAATCGAGCGACGTTGCGAGTATGCTGCTGGCTTCGGCCAGGAAGCGCTGCGCCTCTTCGGCGCGCTTGCGCTCGGTGATGTCTACGGATATGCCGACGACGCCTATCAGGTTTCCATTCGAATCATGAATGGGCGAATCGGTTATCAGCGACCAGAAAGCCGAGCCGTCGCGCCGCCGGACCAGGAACTCGCCCGACCAGCTCTGGCCTTCAGTCAATCGCTCCATAATCTCTGCGGCCTGCTCTTTCATCTTTTCAGCCGGGGTAACATCCATCACGTTGCGGCCCACGGCTTCGCGCGCTGACCAGCCGTAAAGTTTTTCAGCAAACCGATTCCAGTAGATTATCTTCCCCTCCAGATCGGTCGCCATGACTGCCTGCTCAACCATAGCGAGCAAGAGGGCCTGGAACTCGATTGCCTCTTCTGCGCGCTTGCGGTCTGTGATGTCGCTCGATACCGTGAGCAGGCACCTCTTGCCGTCGATATCGATTGTCTCTGCCGCCATCAAAAGTGTATGCACATCGCCGTTCTTTGATCTCAGACGGACTTCAAATTCCCTGACCTCTCCTTGCTCTTCGAGCATGCCGAGAAGCCTGTTGCGGTCTTGACTGTCGACCCAGACGTTCAGCTCGCGGGTTGTGTGGCCTACCATCTCGGCGCGCGTAAAACCCGTTATGCGCAGCGTGGCTTCGTTGACATCGATATAACGCCCTTCATCGACGGTCGAGATGGTCATCGCATGTGGGCTGGCGTTAAAGACTTTCTTAAAGCGTTCCTCAGAAGCGCGATGAGCCTCTTCGGCGCGATAGATCGCCTCAGTCACTTTATCGCTCATCCTCACCTTCTCCGTTTCTAAAGTCCTGAGTGCTGAGTGCTGAGTGCTGAGTATCTTTCTTTTACTCAAGACTCAGGATGGTTCTCTACTTGTCCGTTCTGCGACGCTCGCGATGACAACGGCCAGCTCCGCCGGCTCGACCGGCTTTGCGACGTGCATCTGGAACCCTGCGGCCAGCGCACGCATTCTGTCCTCTACCCTCGCGTATGCCGTGAGCGCGACGGCGGGCGTGTTTCTCGCCCGCGCCGAGTCGAGCGAGCGCACCTGCCGTATAAACGTGTAGCCGTCTTCGCCCGGCATCTCAATGTCGGAAACGACTACGTCGGGTTTCCACTCGGCCAGCAGTCGCATCGCTTCAGAGCAGGACCCGCAAGTCTTAACCTCCGCCCCAAACCCCGCGAGTATCAACACGAGCAGATCGCGCGTATCGCGCTCGTCATCGACTACGAGCAGGCGCAGGCCCCCGAGAATCGCCGGCTGCTCGAATCTCGCGCCGGTCGTCGCCGCCGGGTGTTTGCGGTCCGCCGGGCGAAACTCTTTGTGAGCGATCATCAACGGCAGCTTTACCGTGAACCTGGCCCCGAGCCCTTCCCCCTGGCTAAAGGCTTCGACTGCCCCGCCGTGCATCTCTACCATGTGGCGCACTATCGCAAGCCCCAGCCCTAACCCCCCGTGCAAGCGCGTCGAAGTGCCGTCGGCCTGGCGGAAACGGTCGAACACGTGAGGCAAAAAATCTGTTCTTATGCCGCACCCCGTGTCAGAAACGGTTATCTCGGCGTGAGAGTTCACGCGTTCGAGCCTGACTTGCACCCGCCCGCCTCTTTCTGTGAACTTGACGGCGTTCGATAGGAGGTTCCACACGACCTGTTGCAGCCGTGCCGGGTCGCCGGAGACTGGCCCGGCTTGCGGGTCCAGTGCGGTTTCCAGCCGCAGGCCTTTTGCCTCTATCGCCGGGCGGATAGAATCTATGGCCGATTCGATGACCGGCGAAAGCTCCACCGGGCGCACGTCCAGCCGCAGCTTGCCCGTGATTATTCGCGATACGTCGAGAATATCCTCGACCAGCTGCGTCTGCGCCCTCGCGTTGCGCTCTATTGTTTCGAGCGCGCGGGCGGCTGTGGCCTCGTTGAGCTTGCTGGTGCGCAGCATCTGTGACCAGCCGAGTATGGCGTTCAAGGGTGTCCGCAGCTCGTGCGACACGGTAGCCAAAAACTCGTCTTTCGCGCGGTTGGCCGATTCGGCCTCGGCCCTGGCCGCCTGCTCGCGCTTGAGCGACTCTTCGCGAGCCTCTTCTGCGCGCTTGCGGTCTGTGATGTCCTGGATCACCGTAAGCGCCGACGGCTCGCCGCCGATCTCAATGCGCTCCGCCGACAGCAGCCCCACCAGCTCCTCGCCGCGCCTTGTCTTAAATATGTACTCGACGTTACGGACCTGCCCTACATCTCTGACGGCTTTCAACTCCTCTTCGCGGTCCCGCAGGCTGCCCCACAAGCCTAGCTCGGCGGTCGTCTTGCCTATGACTTCTTCGCGCGAATAGCCCGATAGGTTTATAAATGTCTCGTTGACCGCTATCAGTCGCCCGGTCGTTAGCGACGAGATGGTCAGCACGAGCGGGCTCGCGTTAAAGGCTTTGGCGAAACGCTCCTCGCTCTCGCGCAGGGCTTGCTCGGCCCTGCGGCGCTCCGTGATGTCGCGCGCCATGCCCTGAACGCCTATCGCTTTCCCGTCATTGATTATGAGCCGGCTGCCTATCTCCAGCGTCAACCGCCGCCCGTCTTTCGAGACGATCTCCAGGTCGTACGCCGTCAGGGTTTCCCCTTCGACCTTCCGGCTCAACATCTCGGCCATCTTCTCCATATACTCCGGCGCGACGATCGAGGCTATGGGTTTGTTGAGAAGCTCTTCGCGGCTGTAGCCGGTTATGCGCTCGCCCGCTTTGTTGACCGACGTGAGGTTCCCTTCCAGATCAAGCGTGTAAATTATGTCGTTGGCATTCTCGAACAGCTCGCGGTAACGCTCTTCGCTCTGTTTGAGAGCCTCTTCCGCGCGCTTGCGCTCGGTAAGGTCCTGGACGTTCGCCGTGCGATAAAGGACATAGCCGGCTTCGTCTTTTATGACGGCGATGTCCATCAGCACGGGAAATCGGCTGCCGTCCTTGCGAGTGTGGAGCGACTCGTAGATGTTATGCCCCTTTTCATGAGTCACGCGAACGTTGCGGTCCCAATCCTTTCGCGCTTCGGGGGCGATGGTGTCGATGAGCGGCATGCCCTTCATCTCTTCGACAGCGTACCCATGCATGTCCGCGTAAGCGGAGTTGACGGCCTCAAGCCTACCCTCGGCGGGGTTGGCTATGACGATGCCCCAGCGCGCGTGCTCGAAGACTTGCCGCCAGACCTGAACGGCGCGTGCAGATTCCGTCGCTTTCCTCACAGACCTGTGCAGGGCCCCGCTAAAAAGAGCGACTGCTGTCCCCGAGATAATGAACAGGAGCAATGATAATAGCGCGCCCGGGTCGGTTACTAGCAGCGAGTTTTCAGGCGGGAGGAAGAAGAATGCGCTGAAGACCGCTCCCAGCGCCACGACGACCAGCGCGGGCATCAGCCCGCCATACCACGCCGTAACGACCAGCGCGAGAAAGTAAGTTATAAACGTCGTGCGCCCTCCGAGCAGGGGGTTAAGCGCCATGCGCATGACGGTCGCAATCGCAACGCTTAAGAGGGCCACGCCATAGCGCTTCAAGATTGTGAGATTTCTTTCATTCATTAGGCGAACTACATTAGGGACATCTTAGAGAGCATAATTAATTGGCGTCCATGAGGGCGACTCGATCGCCGGAAAGCATACTTTATCCGCGAACAGTAAACCGTGACAAGACGCGATTCTGAAATATCAGATTTGCATGGCGGATGATGCGCTTACGCATAAGCCAGCGACTACGCTGGCGCCGCGAATTCAAATCTCTTTTTTCGCGAGCAGCCTTGCCGTCATCTCCGCGCGGTAGTCGAAGATTCTCTCAAGCGACCTGCGAACCAGTAGCCAGTGCGCGAGCCTCCCGAACGGCCCATAACCTATGGCGTACTCTACGCGGTCGCGCATCAGCGTGCGCTCGCCCGTCAGCTCCTCAAAGCTGTGAGTGTGCCGCCAGAGCGCGTAAGGCCCTTTGAGCTGAAGGTCGACGAAGTACTCTTCGGGCCGCCACTCTTCTATGCGTGTCTGCCAGTAAAACTTGACCCCGAATAAAGAGAGTCTGTATTCGAGCAACGTGCCCGGCCCCAGGGCGACCGGCCGTTTTGTAAGTATGCGGAAGCTGAGAAAGCGCGGCGTTATGCGCTCTAGATTGAACGCGTCGCTGAAGAACGCAAACACCTCGCGGCGTGAAAGGTCGAGCTGTTGCTCGCGCTCAAGGACGTAGACTCTCATTATCGATTCACCGTTTGCCGACCAGGTCCGCGAGCGCCGGTTGAAGTTCCGGGTATTGAAACTCGTAGGCGGAATCTAACAACCGCTTGGGGGCGACTCGCTGGCTCCCCAACAGCACGTCGGCCATCTCGCCGAACATCAAGCGCAAGGCGAATTCGGGAACGGGAAAGATGGCCGGCCTGCCCAGCGCGCGGGCGAGATGTCGGGTGAACTCTTTGTTTGTGACGACGGCGGGCGCCACGCCGTTTACGGGTCCGTCGAGAGCCGGCGAGAAGATTGCGTGGCGAAAGATCTCTACGATGTCGTCGAGGTGAATCCAGGGGAACCACTGGAGGCCGCTGCCGATGCGGCCCCCGACTCCTAGCTTGAACGGCGGAAGCATCTTTTCAAGCGCGCCTCCTTCGCGGGCCAGCACGACGCCCGTCCGCACAAGCACGACACGAATCGCGTCCTCGCTTGCGCGGGCAGCCTCGGCCTCCCACTCGCGGCAAACGTCCGGCATGAAGCCCGCGCCCGGCGGCGAGTCTTCGTCGAGCCGTTCGTCCCCGCGGTCGCCGTAAAACCCCACGGCGGAGCTGCTGATGAGAGCCTTGGGACGCGGCGAGGCCGCGCGGATGCCGTTTACGAGATGGCGCGTGCTGATCACGCGCGAATCGCGTATGCGCCGCTTCTGCTCGTCGGTCCAACGGCGCGCGGCAATCGGCTCGCCCGCAAGGTGAACGACCGTATCGATTGCCTCAAGCGCTTCGGCGGGCGGCGGGCCGGATTGCGCCTGCCACCTGTAGACTTTCGCGGCTGCAAGGTCGCCCGCCTTTTCAGGGTCGCGAGACAGCGCGATGACGGCGTGCCCTTCTGCTGTCAGAGCGCTGCACAGCGGGCGGCCGATTAGCCCCGTCGCCCCTGTGATCAATATCTTCATCCGGTAAAGCTCCTTTCAGCCATGATCTGATCCAGTATTGAATTCTAGCCAGCGCTCACACCCAAGCCTAGACAGAAATCTTGATTTCTGACGCGGCACAGACATTGCTGGATAAACTGAGTCTTATTGAGCGAGCTGGTTTGTTTGGGTAAAGGTGATGTCGAACAATAACGGCGCGATTGAAGAAAAGCCCGCGAAAAACGTGCTTGAGATAGTCGAGCGCGGACCGCGCGCGCGATGGTGGCGCAGGAGCGGGTCGAAGCGGCGCGGCTTCCGGTACGAAGACTTTGCAGGGAAACCCATCACAGACCCGGCGGTGCTGGAGCGTATACGATCACTCGTCATCCCGCCGGCCTGGACTCACGTCCGCATCTCCCCTTCGCAGCGCTCGCGACTGCAAGTCGTAGGCGTAGACACTTCCGGGCGCGTGCAGTACAAATATCACCCCGCCTTCGTCGCGCGACAGCAGCAGAAAAAATACGACAAAGTGCTGAGATTCGGCGAGAGCCTTCCGACGCTCCGCCGCATGACGAACGAGCACATAGCGATGGACGGGTTCCCGCGCGAGCGCGTCCTGGCCGTAGTCATTCGACTGATCAATGATCTTTACCTGCGCGTGGGGTCGGAATCGAGCGTCAAGCGTTACCGTACTTATGGAGTGACTACGCTTCGCAACCGCCACCTTGAGATCAAGACGGGAGGTCGGCTGATATTCAGTTTCGTGGGCAAGCATCACATACGCCACCGCCGCGTCATAGTCGATGAAGAGCTGGCCTCTGTGATGCGCGACCTGAAGGCTTTAGGCGGCGCAAAGCTGTTCGAGTACGTCGACGACGACGGCCGCATACGGGCAATCACGCCGCACGACGTGAACGATTATATCAAGGCGGGGGCGGGGGCGGAGTTTTCGGCAAAGGATTTTCGCACATGGGGCGGGACGCTTCTGGCCGCAGTGCACCTGGCCGAATCAGGGCGGGCCGAAGACGAAAAGACCGCGCGCCGCAACATCGTGCATGTGGTCAAGTGCGTGGCCGAACACCTGGGCAACACGCCGAGTGTCTGCCGCAACTGTTACATCCATCCGGCAGTCTTCGATCGTTACCTGTCGGGCGTGACGCTTGAAGAGTTTCGGCTGAAAGCCGAGCGTCGCATACGCCGTCTCCAACCCGAGTACGAGGTCGAAGAACAAGCCTTATTAAAGCTGTTCAGCCATAGCCTCAGCGCCGGGAAGCCTTCAAATGGGAATGGGGCCGAGACAGCGAAGGCCGCCGCCGCCGTAGCGCGACGTTAGCCTTCGCCGTTTGGATTGTCTTCCGGCAGTTCAATCAATACGGTTCTAATCGGTCGCGCGACTTACGTCGGCCTTAGTCATAAAGCCGCCGATCAAAAAGATCACGCCGAGCAATATGTGGATGATGTGGTCCATCCTGCCCAGATCAAGCCCTTCAATCACAGTCCATAAACGGTCCCTGTCCGGGTTGCCCATAAGATAGCCGACCACGCCGAGCAGGAGGTAAACGATCCCGAAGACAATGCAGAACATTTTCGCCTGCGCCAGCGTCCCTTTAAGGCCCAGGTAGAGCGCCACCGCGCCGGAGACGAGGTGAATAACGTTGTGAACCGTGCTTAAATGCGCGCCTAGAAGATCGTGCTTTAAGAACCCTACGATCCCAACCAGTATGAACACAACACCGAGCAACGTCGCGATTTTTTTTGCCATGTTCTCTCCTTTATCGAGTGAGGATGTTTAGCCGCCCGCGCGGCCCGATAGAGATAGTTACAAACTCATAACAGGGTTTAATATGGCAACTGGAATGAAGAATTATTTAGCGCGGGCCTCTTCTTCATTCTCAAATCCGAATTCTTAACTCTAAATTCTTTCATTACTTCTTCTCTTCCTCGATCTCTTTTATCTCAACTCGCTCGCGTTTTATGTCTAACCGCAGCCGCCCGTAGATGCTCATATACTGGTTGGCGATCCAGACGAGCGAAAAGCCTGCGATGAGATACCCGCGCCAGCCGTCGTATAGGAGCGTGTAGCGAGTGATGATCAGAAAAATGATCGTCACGTAATGGCTAAAGCAGTATTCACAGGTGAAGAGATAAAAAAACTTGCGCGTGTACCACGCCCGGCAGGAGCGGCTCCGGTCCTCGCAGTACTCTCTAGGCTCGCGGAATACCTCTTCATGAGTCACCGTCCAGGCGACGCAGGCGATTGGAATGGCTAAGATAAAAAGCCCGATTATCTGTAAGCCGAGATCCATCGTCCTCCACCAGGCCGACTCGTTCTACCGTTTACGGCCACGCGCCTGCGAGGCCAAGCTTCGATCGATACCAGCTTACTTCCTGACGGAGCAGACTCTCTGAGCAGCCGGAGAGTATCATTTGCAACATTTAATTTCCACTAAAATCTGAAGAATCGAGAACCGCCCTCCGGGACCACCAACACGGCCATTCAGTTCTCAGAGAAAGAAGCTTTGAAGAAAGGCCTCCTCACCGCAGAGACACAGAGAGCACAGGATGGCCGATGATGTGCTTCGCACGCGGCGGTGGCGCAGAGAAAAGCATGAGACTCCTCTGCGAGAACTCTGTGTTCTCTGTGTCTCTGCGGTGAATTCCCATCCTGATCCAAGAACTCAATGGCCGTGGGGCCACAACTGCTCGTTTTATTTGACTAGAGTGGGAATTTAATGTTTCATGCTTGCTTATCATTATATAGTTCAACGCTTTCATCGTATGGCGCGCGGGATGAGCATTGTCTAAATCAATCAACGAAACGAAAGTCGAAACACCCTCGACGGCAGAGATATTCTGGCGCGTTGAAGGGAGTCTGCTAAACCTCAGCGCGGTCCGGCCCGTGGGCTTCTTCACCTGGAACGCCCAGCGGTTCTCGGAGCGATGGGCGCGGCGCGGCGGGCTCGCGCTGTCGGCGCTCGTCCGTCCGATCCTTTATGCGACTAACCGCGTCTTTGCGACGCGCTTTCTCCACACGCTGCTCAGGGGCGTGAGCCAGGACCGCCTCGACCTTTTGGGCGAAGAGTATTTTCACTACTTCTTAAAGCCGCTCGTCTTTGAGCCGAGCGGCGCTCGGCTCAAAGAATTGATCGCCGAAGGCCACCGCATAGTCCTTGTAAGCCAGGGCCTCGACCACGTCATGCGCCCGCTTGCCGAGCACCTGGGCGTCGACCGCCTGGTTGCCAACCGGCTGGAGTTTCGAGACGGGCTCGCCACGGGCCGCCTGCTCGACCCCGTCATACGGCCGCGAGGCGGCTACGCGCGACTAGTCCCGCTTAAGGTCGACGGTCGCGTCAAGAAAGAAAAACTGGCCCGCGATTTGGGCTTCCCCGGCGAACCGGAAAGGCTCAACCGCGCGATCATCTCCGCGCGCAGGGCCGCGCCTCATAAAGCCCGCCCGCTCGTACTGTTTGAGCCGCACAAAAAAGTCTCGCGCATGAGCGTGCGCAAATGTCTCGCGGGCAAGAACGTTCTGCTGATCGGCTCTACGGGTTTCATCGGAAAAGTGTGGCTGGCAAAACTGCTGGGCGACGTGCCGGATATAGGTAAAGTCTACCTGCTGATACGCCGCGGGCGTTCGACCAGCGCCGAGCGACGGTTCGAGAAGATATTAGAGCAGTCTCCAGTCTTTGAGATTCTGAACCAGCGATACGGGAGCGAGTTTGCGGAGTTCATAGCCAACCGCGTCGAGGTGATCGAAGGCGACGTTTGCCGGGCGGGCCTGGGCATCGCGCCTGAAATCCAATCGCGTTTAGCCGCTACGCTCGACGTGGTCATAAACTGCTCGGGGCTTACGGATTTCAATCCCGACCTCCGCGAAGCATTGGCGATCAACGTCGACGCGACCGTGAACCTCTTAGACTTCGTCCGCCAGTCTGACCACGCCGCGCTGCTGCACCTTTCCACTTGTTACGTTGTAGGCTCGCGCGACGGCAGGATCAAAGAAGACCTTACGACCGATTACACCCCGAAAGGCGTGCCGGATTTCGACGCAGCGCGGGAGCGCGACCTGATTCACGCACTCGTCAAGGACGTGGAGCGGCGCAGCCAGAGCGCGGAAGTGATGGAGAATCTCCGCGAACAGGCACGCGCGAAGGCTAACGGGACGAAACAGCTTACCGAAGCTGAGCTTGACGCGCGCGCGCGCAAGTACCGCAGCCGGTGGGTCCGTAACGAGATGGTCGCCGTCGGCGTAAAGCGAGCCAAAGAGCTTGGCTGGCCCAACACGTACACCTTTACAAAGAGCCTGGCCGAATCGCTCATAGCACGGCTGGGCGAAGGACTCCCGATAGCCGTCGTGCGGCCTTCGATAGTCGAGACGAGCATCCAGGACCCTTTCTGCGGGTGGAACGAAGGCGTCAACACGTCGGCTCCGATCTCTTACCTGCTCGGAACCTATTTCCGGCAGTTGCCGTCGAACGGGCGCAAATGCCTCGACATCATTCCGGTCGATCTGGTCTGCCGAGGCATGACGCTTATTTCAGCCGCGCTCGTCGAGCGCACGCACGAGCGCGTCTACCAACTGGCTACGTCCGCCGTGAACCCTTGCGACATGCGCCGCTCGGTCGAGCTGACGGGGCTTGCGCACCGCAAGCATTACCGCGCGCAGGATTCGCTTGAGCCCAGGCTGCGCGCGAGGTTCGATTCGATCACCGTTTCAAAAGAGCGTTATCAAAAACTCTCCGCGCCGCGCCAGAAAGCCGTCGTCCAGGCCATTCAGCGGATGAGCGCGCCGCTGCCGCTCAAGCGCCCGCCGCTCGTTCAGATCGAGCGAGGGCTGGACCGCGTCGAAAAGCTGATCGAGCTATACGAGCCGTTCATACTTCATAACGAGCAGATATTTGAAGCCGAGAATGTCGAGATGCTTAGCGAGGCGCTCGCGCCGGAAGAGCGGGCGGCCTTCGGTTATGACGCCCATTCGATTGACTGGTGGGAATACTGGATCAACATACACATCCCCGCGCTGCGCCGCTGGTCTTACCCGCTGATCGAGGGGCGTCCGGTCGAGTCATCTCCCCGGCGCGCGCTCGGCTCACCCCTGCTATCAAACACCGGCGAAACGCTGGAGAACGCCACCCGACGCGCCGACGAAAAGAGCCGTGCCGATGAAAAGATAGGAGCTGAAGTAAAATGGCGGTCTTCTTAACCGGCTCCACGGGCTACCTCGGCGCTCACGTAGCTTCAAACCTGCTGGCCGATTCTACCGAACAGCTCAACCTTCTGGTCCGCGCAAAGACCGCGCGCGAAGCCGAAGCGCGTCTCTGGCGCGCGTTGCAGTTGCACCTGGACTTTCCGCGCTTTTACTCATTCTTGAAATCGCGCGTAAACATCTTTCGAGGCGATCTGACCGACTCACATTTCGGATTATCGGATGACGATTACCGTCGAATGGTCGCAACTACGGATTCGGTCATACACTGCGCAGCGTCGCTCAACAGGAAGAGCGAGAAGAGCTGCCTCAACGTGAACCTGCGCGGGACGCTGGAAGTCATCAAGTTCGCCTCGGCCGCGCGCGATGCGCATGGGCTTCGCCGCTTCAGCCACGTCAGCACGGTCGCCGTGGCCGGCCATCGCAAGGACGAAGTGGTCCTCGAAGACGATGCGATAGATTGGGATCGGTCGGATTACGACCCGTACGCGCGCACAAAGAAATTCTGCGAGCACATGGTCGCGGAGTTATTACCAGATGTTTCGCACATAGTCTTTCGACCTAGCATAATCTTAGGCGACAGCCGCCACGCCGAGACGACTCAGTTCGACATGGTGCGCTCTTTCGTATTCCTTGCCGGGCTGCCCATGCTGCCTTTTCGGCCTGACGACAAGATCGACATAGTCAACGTAGATTTCGTCGCGGACACAATCGCGCAGCTTCATCAAAAAGAGAAACCCGATCACGATATATATCATCTCTCTTCGGGCGTAGAGTCGCAGACCTTTCGCGAGCTGACCGACGCGCTCGCGCGCGCGCGCGGGAAGCGCGGGCCGATCTTTAAGCCCGGCCTTGAACGACCCTTCACACGCATGGTCGACCGCTTGGCCGCGCGTCGCGGATCGGCTATCAGCTACGGCGCGTCGTTGTTAAAAGTATTCATCCCTTATCTGGTCTGGAACACTGTTTTCGACAACACGCGCGCGGTTACGGAGATGAACCGCGCCCCCGCAAAATTCTCGGACTATTCTTATCCTCTGCTGAAGTTCGCCAAAGAAGGTCGCTTCACTTACAGCTATCAGGAGTGGCCCGCCCAGGCCGAGGAGGTTGCCGGATGAGCATGGACTTGGTTTTGCAGCTCTGGGTCAGCGGCCTTATCGAGTT
This sequence comes from Blastocatellia bacterium, assembly GCA_036277095.1. Lineage (GTDB taxonomy): Bacteria > Acidobacteriota > Blastocatellia > UBA7656 > UBA7656 > DASUNP01. The sequence goes on along the minus strand of DASUNP010000097.1, from coordinate 100,812 downwards.
GACGAAATTCGGGTGGATGCTCGGCACGGGCAAGAGGTGGACGCCGGGCGAACGGCTCAAGCTGCTTTTTACGGGCTACAACGGTACGCGCAACACGGGCGCGGATGTTCGCGTCGAAGAGATGCTTCGCCAGGTTCGGCACATACTCGGCGACGAGAACGCAGAGCTGAGCGTCATCTCGCATAACCTGGATTTGACGCGGGGCTATTTCGAGGGCACGAAACAGGTGAAGCTGCCCGACATCTTCCCGCCCTTCCTTTACCGCGAAGTGCGAAAGTACGACGGCGTAGTCGCGTGCGAGGGCTCGATGTTCAAGAGCAAATTCGCCAACGCGCTCACGACGATGATGATAGGCTCGCTCGCCATCGCCTCCTCGCAAAACAAGCTGAGCGTGGGCTACGGCGCTGAAGCCGGTCACATGGACCCGTCGCTCGCAGAGATGTGCCGCCGCTACTGCGGCGATTCGTTCGTCATCACACGCAACGAGGAATCGGCGGTCGTGCTCGGCAAGCTCGGAGTCTCTACGGAGCTTGGGACTGACACGGCCTGGACGTTCGAGCCGCATCCGAACGAGTACGGCGAAAAGGTATTGCGCCAATCCGGTTGGGACGGCATCACGCCTGTGCTTGCCGTATGCCCCATCAACCCTTTCTGGTGGCCCGTCAAAGCGTCCGTCGTGAAGGCGGCGGCGCGGGCCGTGACGGGGGTGTACAAAGATAGCCATTACCGATCGGTCTATTTTCATAACTCCGGGCGAAAAGTCGTCGAAGCTTACAACCGATACCTGACCGCGCTTTCAAACGCCGTCGATACGTTTCGCAAAGGCCGTCGCGTCTTTCCAGTACTCGTAGCTATGGAAGCCTTAGACACGCGAGCCTGTCAAAAGATGTCCGACATGCTGGGCGGCGTGCCTGTATTTAGCTCCTTGGATTACGATATGTACCAGCTTGTGAGCCTGCTGCGCTGCTCGCACATGATGGTATCGTCGCGCTATCACGGGATAGTCACCTGCATGCCCGCGATGGTTGCGAGCGCGGGCGTCACTATGGACGAGCGCATACGAAATTTGATGCACGAGCGCGGGCACGAGCATTTGCTGTTGACCGTAGACGACCCCGACCTTGAAGAAAAACTGTTGAGCGTGATGGACACGCTCGAACGCGAGCACGAGGCGATACGAGACGGCATAGGGCGAACGGTGGCTAAGAACCTGAAAGTGATGGCGCGGATGGGAGTCTATTTCGAGGAGCACCTTCAACGGCGCTATCCGGAATTCCCCATCCGTAGCGGGATACGAAGATGGGAAGATTACCTGCCTCCCCTCAGCCCGCGACTCGCCAAGCTGGTCGAAGAATATAGCTGATAAAACTAGCCACAGAGGCACAGAGACACAGAGTATAATTAGATTTAATGCTTCCTTACCCGAATAGTTTGATTTCCAAGGGCCTGTGTTCATGGCAGTAAGAATAGATGACGTTAATAAACTAACTGAGCGCATTATTGGCTGCGCTATCGAGGTGCATCGGCAATTAGGACCAGGCTTGCTGGAAGGGACATATGAAGCGGCATTGTGCATAGAACTCGAATCTGCTCTTTTAAACTATAAGCGCCAGGTCATATTCCCCGTGATCTATAAAGGCAAAGAGATTGGGGAATACCGGCTCGACCTTCTTGTCGAAGATAAAGTCGTCGTAGAGATTAAGAGTGTGGAGCGCACAGACCCTATTTTCGACGCTCAAGTTCTGACTTATTTGAGAGTGACAGGAAAGAGAGTAGGGCTATTAATTAACTTTAACTCGCGGCTGTTGAAAGCTGGCATCAAGAGATTCATTCTTTAATTTATTTGTTTCAATCTCTGTGCCTCTGTGTCTCTGTGGCTTCTAAAAGAATTGAATATGAACTTCGTTGAGAACATAATTCATCGCTTGAAAAAGACGCCGGACCGCGCGGTCTTGCAAGAAGTACGTGACGGCAAGATCGTTAGTGCGACATGCGCAGAATTATTATCGCGGGTTCAAACAGCGCGGGCTTTCTTGCGCGCGGCGGGCGTAAAGCGCGGCGACCGCGCGGCGCTGCTTGCTAACAACAGTATCAACTGGGCCGCGATCGATCTCGCGCTGATGGCCGAAGGCATAATAGTCGTTCCCCTTTACGCGCGACAGGCCCCCCAAGAGCTTGTGGGGATGATGAAAGACGCGGGCGTCTCTTTCGTTTGCTGCGGGGATGATAATCTCCGACAAGCCATAGCCGACGCCTGGGCGGACGCGCCGCCCGCGCGCCTGTTTGACGAAATATTCGTCCACCGTTCGGATTCAATCGCTATCGATGACGCGCCGATCGCGGACGAAGACCCGGCGACGATCATCTACACGTCGGGCACCTCGGGCGAGCCCAAGGGAGTTATCCTCAATATCGGCAATGTTACTTACATGCTTGGCTGCACGAACGCGCGGCTCGACCTGCTGATGGGCGCGCGTCAGCAGCCGGACGTAGTATTTCATTACCTGCCGTTCTGTTTCGCGGGATCGTGGATACTGCTTTTGACCTGTTTGTCGCGAGACAGCTTGCTCACGATGTCCACGGATCTGAACAAGCTCGTCGACGAGATGAAGCTGGCAGCGCCCAACTATTTCTTGAACGTGCCCGCGCTGTTAGAGCGCGTCCGGTCGGGCGTCGAAGACCAGCTCAGCAAGAAAGGCGGCTTTGCGCACTCGCTTTATCAAAAAGGCAAAGCCGCGTGGTTCCGAGAACAGAACGGCGAAGCGCGCGGCATGGATTCGGTATGGCTTGCGCTGGCCGACAAGGTAGTCTTCAAAGCTATCAAGAAAAAACTCGGGCCGAATTTGAAGGCGCTCATTTGCGGGTCGGCCCCGCTTGTCAAAGAGACGCAGCTCTTCTTCCGGATGATCGGCATTCCGGTCTTGCAGGTCTACGGGCTGACAGAGACGACGGCCATATGTACGATGGATCACCCACACCAGGTGACTCCAGGCCGCGTGGGGCCTGCGATACCCGGCATCGAGATGAAGCTAGGCGAAGGCGACGAGATAATTGTTCGCGGGCCGAATATCTTTCCGGGCTACTGGAACCGCCAGCAGGAAACCGAGCGCGTGATAAAGAACGGATGGTTCCACACGGGCGACCAGGGCGAAGTCGATTCTTCGGGCAACTGGTCGATCATAGGGCGTATCAAGAACCTTATCATCTTGAGTTCCGGCCACAACATCGCGCCCGAGCCCATCGAAGAGAAGGTCCTGAAAAACCTCCCCGCTACGGCCTCGCAGGTCGTCGTCGTAGGAAACGGGCGGAGCTTTCTTTCGGCCATCGTAACGGGCGACGTGACGAGCGAACAGGCCGAGCGTGCTATTGAAGCGGTCAACACCGGGATGCCTCATTACAAATGCATACGCGCTTTCCACATCGACCGAGAGCCGTTCAGCATCGAAAACGGGTTGCTCACGGCTAACGGAAAGCTGAAGCGAGACTTGATCGCCTCCAGGTTGCAGGCGGAGATCGAAGGGCTCTACCGCACGAAAAAAGCATGAAAAGTTTTAAAGGCGACACTCTTTCGTGGGAGCTGATAGAAGGGCGCGTCGAGCTTGCGCTTCATCACGAGCCTTGCAACGAAATAGGCTCGGCCACGCTCGAAGAGCTTGAGCGATTCGCCGAGGCGCTCGAAACGGTAAAAGGCGAGGCGAGCGCGTTGATAATCCACAGCCCGCTGAAATGCGGGTTCTCGGCGGGCGCGGACCTGAGAGAGCTTTATCACCGTTCGCAAGAGCTGGCCGCCGCAGAGCGGGTGGCGGGCGTGCGGGCTTTTCTTGAGCGCATCCACCGCGTGATGAATGCAATCGACACTACGCCCTTGACTACGATAGCCGCCGCGCACGGAGTGGTTTTCGGCGGCGGCTTCGAGCTTGCGCTAGCGTGCGACCTGATAATCGCGGACAAGATGGCGCGGTTCTGCTTCCCCGAGCTTCGCCTGGGTTTGATCCCCGGCTTTGGCGGCATACCGCGACTCAAGCGCGATTTAGGGAATGGGGTTGTGCGAGATTTGCTTTTGACGGGCCGCAGCATAAACGCTCAGAAAGCGCTTGCGGTAGGGCTGGTCAGCCAGCTCGCAGCCGAAGGCGACGCGCTCAAGGTCGCGCGGTTTACCGCCGCCCAGGTCGCGAAGTTTGACCGGGCAACGTCGGCCGCGGCGAAACATTTCATCAAGCCGATCCCTTATGAAGAGCTTCTGCGAGAGATCGAAATCTTTTGCGACCTCTTCACGCGCCCGGCCGTCGAAGCGGGCTTGCGCAAGTTCGTTGAAAGCACGGACGCTCAACCTTACCTGCCGTAAAAATGGACTTCATCAGCACAATCGCCATCGCTATGGGAGCAAGCTGGGTTTCCGGCATAAAGCTTTATGCTGCGGTTGCGATGCTCGGGCTTCTAGGCCGCTTTGCCAACCTTCAATTGCCGGGCGAGCTTCACATCCTTACAAACTGGTGGGTGATCGGCGTTGCTCTGGCGCTTTACGCGATCGAGTTCGTCGCCGATAAGATACCGTTTATAGACAGCACGTGGGATGTCGTCCACACGTTCATACGAATTCCCGCCGGCGCAGTGATAGCCGCCGCGGCTTTCGGCGATTTTGATAGAGGCGTTCAGGTGATCGCGTTCCTGATAGGCGGCGGCCTTGCGCTCAGCTCTCACGGGACCAAGACGACGACGCGCGCGGCGGTCAACACGAGCCCCGAGCCTTTTTCAAACATAGCCGTCAGCCTCGCCGAAGACGGCCTATCGATAGGCTCCGTGTTGCTCGCGGCGTTTTACCCGATATTGTTGTTCATCGTAGTCTCCATCGGCTTATTGATTTCGATAATAGTGCTGCCGAAGATAATCAGTTACATTCGCGGCGTCATCAAGAAAGTGCAGCAACTTATAGAATAGTCCTGAGTGCTGAGTGCTGAGTAAAAACCTGATAGGCGCACTGTCCTTATTCTTTCACTCAGCACTCAGCACTCAGGACTTAGAGTTTGACGATAAGGGGCGTAAACCTGTACCCTTTCAACTTTCCCAACACACCTGTTGATTAACGATTTGGAGCAGAATTGTATGCGAACCATAGAAGAGACTACGGACGAAATACTCGGCCTCGCGGCCACGCATTTCAATATCTCGCCGGGCGAGATTGCGCCCGACGACGACTTCTTCAAGAAGCTCGGCATCAACAGCCTCCAGGCGCTTGAGCTTTTGACCAGGCTCGAAAATCATTTCAACGTCGAGCTTCCCGATTACGAGATTCAAGGCGTGACGGACTTTCGCACGCTCGCCGAGAGGATTCAGTCGAGGCTGTAGATGCTTGATCTCACGAAATACAATTCGCTAGGGGCCGCGCTCCGTGACGCGCTCGACCGGTGGCCCGAAGAGGTCTGCCTGATCGAAGCCGACCGCGAACGCGAAAACTGCCGCCTCAACTATCGCGAGTTCAAGCAAACGGCGTTGCCGCTGGCGAGCTATCTTGAGGATAACGGTTTTCGAGCCGGAAGCCGCGCGGCGATCATAATGACAAACCAGTCGAAGTGGCTCATCTCGGCTTACGCGATCTTTCACGCGGGCGGGGTGCTCGTGCCGCTCGATTACAAGCTCTCGGCGGCGGAACAGATTCAACTAGTCGCGCACTCGAAGGCCGAAGTTCTCGTAGTCGAATATCACATCTGGCGCGCGATCACTCAAGCCGAAGGGTTTGACGGCCTACAGGTCAAAACGGTCCTTGTCACGGAAGCGCCTCCTGGAGCCGATTTGAAGGGAGCTGTGAGATGGGAAGAGGCGCAGAGCGACCGCGAGCCTGAGTTCGTAGAGCGCGGTCGCAAAGACCCGGCTTGCATCGTCTACTCGTCAGGCACGGGCGGCCGTCCGAAGGGGTGCGTGCTCACGCACGAGAATTATCTTGAGCAGTGCGTGGCGCTCACGTCGCTCTATCCGTTCTGGCCCGGCGTCAGGTATCTGAGCATACTGCCGACAAATCACGCGATAGATTTCATGGTTGGATTCATAGGCCCGTTCACCTGCGGGGCCACGGTCGTCCACCTTCGCACGCTCCGCCCGGAATACGTGCGCGAAGCATTCCCGCGATACAAGATCACCTACATGGCCCTTGTTCCGATGGTGCTCAAGAATCTGGAAAAAGGTTTAAAGGCGCGGTTCGCGGAATTGCCCGCGCCGAAACGGTTCGTCTTTAACCAGTTGGTCGCGCTCAACCGCAGGCTGACGCGCAAGCGGCCCAACCTGAATCTGAGCCGCCGGCTGCTCAAGCAAGTACACGAAGCTTTCGGCGGGGAGTTGCGCGCGCTGTTCGTGGGCGGCGCGTTTATGGACCCGGCGACGCTGCAATTCTTTTACGACCTCGGCATACAGGTAGGCAACGGTTACGGGCTTACGGAAGCGGGCACTGCTGTGACGCTCAACGACTTCAACCCCTTTCGCGCAGACACGGTCGGCAAGCCGCTGCCCGGCATGGAAGTGAAGATCGTAAACCCTGACGCCGAAGGCGTGGGCCAGGTGGCTGTGCGCAGCAAGACCGTCATGTCTTATTACCTCGACGACCCTGATATGACCGCAGAGACGATCGTCGACGGGTGGCTTATGACTGGTGATCTGGGTCGCATAGACAAGATGGGACACTTGCAGCTCCTGGGCCGCGTCAAAAACATGATCGTCACCGAAGAGGGAAAGAACGTTTATCCCGAAGACATCGAATCCGCGTTCGAAGGGCTCGCGGTCAAAGAGCTGTGCGTCTTTGCCGCGAACTACATCTGGCCCGAGCGCTCTATGATGGGCGAAAAGCTGGTCCTGGTGATCCGCCTGGACGAGGGGCAGCAATTGACCGAAGCCTTGCGTGAAGAGATAGCCGCTCGTAACCGTCGCCTCTTGAATTTCAAACGAGTAAGCGGCTACGTTATATGGGACGAGGATTTCCCCCGCACCGCTTCGCTCAAGATCAAGCGCAACGTCCTCGCCGAGCAGATACGCGGGCGGCTGGACCGTCAAACGGCGTTGATAGAGATATGACGAAGAAGTTTCTGGCCGTCGTCAACCCCGCTGCGGGCAACGGTCGATGCGGCAAAATGGTCGGCCCCGTTCTTGAGCGCCTGCGCGCAGCGGGCGTAGAGATGGACGTGGTCGAAACTGAACGTGCGGGCCACGCGATGGAGCTAGCGCGCGAGGCTTACCTGAGCGGCACGCGCCGCTTTCTGGCCGTGGGGGGCGACGGCACTTCATTCGAGATAGTCAACGGGATTTTCCCGGAAGCCGAAACGGGCGAGCGCCCTATGCTCGGTTTCCTCCCGCTCGGGACGGGCAACTCTTTCCTGCGCGACTTCACAGAAGAAGGCGAACGCCATGCTATTGAGTGCATAATCGAGGACCGCTCGCGCCCATGCGATGTGATCCGCCTCACGCACAAAGAAGGCATTATTTATTACATCAATATCCTGAGCCTCGGGTTCGTAGCCGACGTATGCACGCTGGCAAATCGCCGCTTCAAGCGGATGGGTGCGGCGGGCTATCCGCTGGCGGTCGTGTTGTGTCTGGCTCGCTTCAAACAGAGCGTCTTCCCCATGCGCATAGACAGCTCATCGGAGACAAACGCGCACCGCACGGCGCTGCTGATATTCAACAACAGCAAGTTCACCGGCGGGAAGATGATGCTGGCCCCGGGCGCGGATACCAATGACGGGCTGATAGACATAGTCCGCTGGTCCGCAGGCAGGCTCGATTTCATCTCGAATTTTTCAAAGGTGTATGACGGCTCGCACGTTACCCACCCGCTGCTGTGGCAGGCAAAAGCCGAGCGCATCGACTTCGATTTCGACGCCCCCGTAGACATAATGGTCGACGGCGAAGTGCTCACGCTCCATTGCGAGTCGTTAGAGGTGATACCGTCGGCCCTGAACGTTATGGCATGAAGAATATTTACCTGACAATTCGCAGTATAGTTTTATGGACACTTAGTGCGATCCATTTTTTCGTGATATGCACTCTGCTGGTCTTGTTGGGAGTCTTCATCGACCCGAGGAAGAATGACCGTCCGCAGCGCTGGTTTTTTCGCAATATACTCAGGCTGGCCGGCGCACGCTTTGAGGTGAAATATTCGCCCGGCTTTGACCGCCAGCGCACGAGCATATTTATCTGCAACCACGTAAACATCTTTGACGCTTTCGTCATTTATTCCGCCATCCCCCAGTTCGTGCGCGGGCTTGAGCTGGAATCTCATTTCAAGATTCCTGCCTACGGTTGGATGATGAAGCGCTTCGGCAACGTCCCGGTCCCTAAAGAAAACAGCCCCGCAGCCTTCAAGACCATGATGCGGCGGGCGAAAGCTGCGCTCGATAGCGGCATAAGCCTGATCGCGTTCGCCGAAGGGAGCCGCACTCGAACAGGGAGGGTCCAGCCATTCAAACAGGGCGCGTTTATCATGGCGCAGCGATTCGGCTACCCTGTCGCGCCGATGTCGATAGTCGGCGCGTACGAGTTTAATCGCGTGGGCGATTGGCGGCTCTATCCGTCGAAGATCACAGTCTACATGCACGATACGATAGAGACCACGGGGCTTGCCAAAGACGATGTCGCCGCGCTGATGGAGAGAGTACACACAATCGTGTCAGCGCCTATTGACAAGCACCTGGGAATACGAGCGGAAGTGCTGAGTGCTGAGTCCTGAGTGCTGAGTCCTGCTCGCTAGTTAGATTGTTTTTGATCGCTCGACGCAACCTTTTTTGCTTGCATCGTCCGGTTGCCCATCTCGAAGACAAAACCGGTCACTTCTCCCTTTTCGTTTCGGACAAAAATCATCTGCGCGTCCATCGCGCGTAAGAAGAACTTTGTCTCCGATTCAGGGAAGGCTTCGGCTTTCATCCAACCGGGCGCCACCAGCAAGAGTTTATCGCCCTCTCGCACAACGGTGCAGGTCCTCGACCCCACCAGATATTCTCCTACGTAAGAATCATAAATCGCCGGATCGATCTTTGCGACAGTGCGTTCCGCCCGAGGTTTCTCGACTATATAATCGACAAAGCCCGCAAGCATCTCGTCATTAGTCGAGTCACCGAAGCGCACTGCCTTCCCGGCGTCCGGGTTATATTTATTACGAACCGAATTGTCGAAGTGGGCAGTCACGGCGATGCGCGTCCCTTTAGGTATGACTATAGGCTTCTTGAGCTTGTAGAGCGTCTGCCAGTAGAAGTTGTAGCGCGGCACATTGAGCAGAGTCTCCCGCCGGCCGTCCGCGTAGACTGCTTCGTATCTCATATCCTTTCCGCGAACGTGCATATGAGGCATAAAGCTCACAAGCTCCACATCGTTTTTGAAAGTGGAGCAGGCCGTCACTCGATGATTGTCAACTCCGGCGGGAATGCGGAAGAAAAGATTCATGATGTCGAGCGAGACGATCATCTTTTCGACAGGCTTTCGAGCGAATAGGAGAGCGACGCCGGAGCGGTCCTTTTCCGGCTTGCCGGTCGTCTTCGAATAATGCATCTGGAAGATCAGGTTCGACCCTTTGGGAATGAGCTTGGCCGTGCCTTCAGGCCAGATGTCAGCGTTGCGGCCAGGACCGTAGACCGTCAGCGCGAAACGGGCGTTGTTGCCTCCGCCTTCTCTTTGGGCGCCGCATCCGTCATCGATGACGGGGACATCGTCACGGACCTGGCGATTGGTCCCCTGCGTTCGAAATATCGAGCTTTCGCCGCCGCCGGACGTGCTCGATTGATCCGCCCTCATCATATCAGGGGATTGGATTAATACGACCGCATGGTGAATAGCCCGCCTGTTGCCGGGGCGAAACTCTATGGCCTGAACCCATTTGTCTTCTGTAAATCCTGTCGGCACGGTGAATTCTATATTTTCGTCCAGGCCCTGTGGTTCGCCTTGCCACTCCTGCTGCATTGCAATCACAAGGTCGGGCTTACTTATCTCCCACAGATCAGATGCTTGAGGCGCGGGCGGGAGGTCGCGCGGGTCTCCCTGTTTCGCCCCCTGGTCCACCCATGCGGCAATCGTGTCTATGTCGCTTTGAGAGAGGCTCGTATCATTTGAGAACTCGCCGTAACGCGGGTCGGCGGACCAGGGCGGCATCGCGCGAGTCAGAACTTTCTCCTTTATCGAGCGAGCCCAGGGGCGCGCATCTTTGTACGAGAGCAGCGACATCGGCGCTATGCGGTCAGGGCGATGGCATCCGGCGCAATTCTTAAAAAAGATCGGGGCGACATCTTTAGTAAAGGTCACGCTCTTTTTCCCTTCGTTCGCGCTCGTCGAGCTTAGAAAGCAAAGCATCGAAACGAGACTGACTGCCGCGAAACTTAGAACCGGTCTAGTCATTAAGACTCCTTTCAACGACTATAAAGACTGATAGCGATTACGGGCCTTTCTCAAAGCGAGATGTTCCCACGAATTATACTTCAGGTTAGCGAAGTGCTCCACAGGATGTATAAAGCACATTCTCACGTAAGGCTCTATCAGGATCAACAGACACAGCTCTAAGAAAACAAAACACCGATTCAGAGACACGGCAGAAGCTCAATCCATCTCAAGGCTCCAAACCGATGAATCACCTGAACATCACCTGAATCACTTCAGGGTAAGGCGTTGGCTCCTTACCAGAATCCGTAGAAATATATTGTGCAAACTGATTGTTAAAGGAGATACACTAGAGGCTTTCCTTCATAACCTTAACTATTCTAAAACTGCTCGTCCGCGCTCGGCCCATATATCGAGGGCACGGTCGAACCCATCGGCCTGAGATATGTCGATAGCTGCCCTCGATGATGCACTTGATCGAACAAGAACTCCCACGCGAAGTCGTACCCGACGGCCCGAGTGTACTCGTGGTCCTGCACGACAAAGGGGATTTCCTTTTCCCACGCGGCGGGGTCGAGTTGTTTCAAGCGAGCTGTAATATCTTCGTGCTGGCTGTCATAAGTCTCGACTATCTCTTGCACGGTTGCCGGCATGGGCTTTTCGTCCCAAACTATTCTGCCGCCTTCAAGACCCTCGATTAGTATTCTCTCTTCCATAACCATCAGCCAGGCAATCTCGCGCGCGGTGCGAGACTTCGGCTCGGGCTTGTAATCCGATTTCTCTTCGGGGATGCGCGAGATGACCTTGCGTGTCGCCGTGGCCTCTTTATCCCAGAACTTGAGAAAGAGTGATTTTTGATCCATTCCAAATCTCCGTTCTATGAATTAGCCTGCGGCAACGAGTATCGGCAAAAGCGCTTATCGAGTCAAATTCAGCCGGAAGACCGATTAAGCGACTTACTCCTTGACGGCTAAAAACCCTGGTAGTATTCTTCACAAATCAATCGAGATTCAAGGCTTTATTAAATCTGTTTTATCACTGTTTTTATTAATGCGTCTCAGCAGCGTTGTGTTTCAGATAGCCGGTCCAAAAAGATTTACAGGTTGTATCTTGTTGCCGTCACATCTCGAATTACTATCACGGCCTCAACTACCTTTCTTTCAGGTATTGAGCAAGGAGGGCTTAAATGACCGAAAGCCGCCATCTGTTATTTGAAATACTTGAGGACCTTGAAATCAAATACCTGTTCGGCGTTGAGGGAACGACAGAGCTTCCCCTCATCGATGGCTGCGCCGCTTATCCCGGCGTCACTTACGTCCAGGTGCTTCACGAAAACATCGCACTCGGGGCGGCCATGGGCTATGGCCGCGTGACGAGAAAGCCCGGCGTGGTCGTCGTTCACGTCACGCCCGGCGTCGCGCACCTGCTGGCGAACCTCTACAACGCCTGGCGCGCGAGAATCCCTCTCATAGTCATCGGCGGCCAGCAAAGCAGCGAGCTCGTTACGCAAGAGCCGCTTTTGTGGTCGAACACGGTAGAGCTCACACGGCAGTTTACAAAGTGGTCGCACCAGTTGCTTAACGTCTACGAGTGGCCGATGGTCTTGCAGCGGGCTTTCAAAGAGGCGATGGCCGAGCCGCAAGGCCCGGTCTTTCTCTCGCTGCCCGTCGATCTGACGATTCAGGAAACAAAGCTCAAAGCCTATCCCGTGACCAGAATCGGCCCGCGCATCTGCGGAGACATGGACGAGATAGCCAAAGCGGCTGACCTGCTGGCAAAAGCGAAGCGGCCGGGCATCGTCACGGGAGACGGCTGCGGGTTGTCGGGCGCGTGGAGTGAGCTGCTGGAATTGGCGAACCTGATCGGAGCGCCCGTCCATAACGAATCGCTCAGCACCATCATGAACTATCCGCCGAAGGATTATCACTGGCAGAACGAGCTGCCCGAAGACGCGGGCGGCATGCGCCAGACGCTCGGGCAGTACGACGTGGTGCTGCTGGCGGGCTTTTCGTCTCAGGCCCCCATGACTGTCTTTGACGGCGGAGGCCCGCTCATCCCCGACAGCGTGACTCAGATTTATCTTCATAACAACCCGTGGGAGATCGCTAAAAACTTCTACGGCGCGGCTGCCATTCTCGGCGATATTCGCACAAGCCTCGGCCCGCTGTCAGACGCAATTTCGGTGAACAAGAATCTGGACCTTGACGCGGCGGCCAATCGCAACCAGGCGCTCGCGGCGATTTATAACAAGCTGCTCACGGATTGGGAGAACTACATCGCCAAAGTTCGTAACGCCAAACCGATCTCTCCGGCCCTCATCGCCTACGAGCTTGGACAGCTCCAGCCGAAGGATTTGATCTATGTCGATGAAGCCAACACGGCGACGGGGCCGTTTCTGCGTTTGCTCACCTATCAGGACCCCATCAGTTATTACAGCGGCAAGGGCGATTCGTTAGGCTATTCGATGGCAGGCGCTCTGGGGATGAAGCTGGCGCTGCCGAACCGCACGATAGTCAACGTGGCCGGAGACGGCGCGGCGCTCTTTTATCCGCAAACCTACTGGACCGCCGCGAAATTCAACCTGCCGATCCTCTTCATCGTCTTGAACAACCGCGAATACAAAACGCTCAAGCAGGGGCTCGAAGCCATGCACGCATTCTGGCACGAGGTCACAGAGCCGCCCGGATTGAATATAAGAAACCCGAACCTGGACTTCCCCGCCATCGCCTCGGCCTTCGGCATCGAGGGCGAAAGAATCATCAACCCGAAGGACGTGCGCTCGGCGCTTGAGCGAGGGCTTGAGGCCGCGACCAGCAGGCCCTACCTGCTGGAGTTTTTGATCGAAGGCAAAGTAGACGACACGTGGCCCACAGGCTGATCGACGGAAGAAGGAAAAGGGAGCTTATCGAGAATAATTCACAGACTAAGGATCGAGTGAAAAGCATGAGCAAAAACAGTGGCGTGAAGACCAGTAGCGGCACCCGGCCGGATTTGGAGCTGGATGTCGCCATCATCGGGGCGGGCGTCTCGGGCCTCTACACAGGCTGGCGGTTACTCACGGGCAAGTTCAAGCCGAAGGGCCTGCCGGGCGCGAGAGCGGATTCCAACGTCAAGCCTCGCGTCAACGTCTTCGAGTTATCCGACCGCATAGGCGGCAGGCTTGAGACGATATTTTTCGAGGGATTGTCGGACGTGCCCGCAGAGTTCGGCGGCATGCGTTACACGGACCAACACGTTTTAGTCAGCAGCCTCGTCAAAGAGTTAGGGCTGACTTCGACCAACTTTCCTATGGGCAATCAGAACAACCTCTGGCTCTTGCGCGGCGAGCGTTTGAAGGAAGAGGATTTTTCTAACCCGAAGAAAGTGCCCTACGACTTGAGGCCCTCGGAGAAAGGAAAGTCGCCAGACCAGCTTATCAAGTTTGTCCTCGATAGCGTGCTTGCGGAAAACGGCATAAAAAAATTGCCGAGCGGGCGCCAGGAATGGGACGAGATAAAGAAGACGCTCAAGCACCGCAAGGAGCACATATTCAAATTCGGCTGGTGGAACTTGATTACGGATTATCTCTCTTCTGAAGCCTACCAGCTTATTACGGACGGCGGCGGGTATTACACCAGCACGATGAACTGGGGCGCGGGCGAGGCGATGGAATTCCTTGCGCTCGACTTCATCCCGCAGCCGACTTACGTCACGCTCAAGGAAGGCTACGACGGCATCCCTATAAAGCTCGCGCAGAGGTTCACGGACGCGGGCGGCGAGATATGGACGCGAAACGGGCTCGTGACTTTCGACCACACGGAAAAGCGCGAGCGCGGCAAGCCTCGTCTGAAACTTACGATACAAAATCATGCGAGCGGCAAGAAGTGGAACGTCTACGCTCACAACATAGTCCTCGCGCTGCCGCAAAGGTCGCTTGAGCTGTTGCAGTTGTCAGAGACGTTCTTTGACCTGGACGCGGAGGCTAACCAGGAGCTGAACTCGCTGGTCTATTCGGTGTCGCCGCAACCGGCATTAAAACTCTTCATGGGTTACGAGCAGGCGTGGTGGAAAGCCAAGCCTTTAGATTTATCGTCGGGCCGCTCGATCACCGACATGCCTATAAGACAGATCTATTATTTCGGCACCGAGACTGAAAGCGAGCGATCATTGCTCATGACTTCGTACGATGATGGTCGCGCGGTCCAGGTATGGGAAGGTCTGGGATTGACCGAAAAAGAGAAGAAGAAAGCCCGCCGCTACCCGGCCCGAGGCGAAGGCGGCGCGGGCGATGTTTACGCGGCTCCGCAGCGGATGATCGAGTTCGCGCACAATCAACTGCGACTCGTTCATGGCGTGCCGATTCCTCAGCCTTACGTCGCCGCGTACAAAGACTGGAACGAAGACCCATACGGCGGCGGGTGGCACCTGTGGAACACGCAGGTGAAAGTCTGGCGAGTCATGCCGCGCATACGCCAGCCCTTGAAAGACGAGAACGTCTATATCTGCGGCGAAGCTTATTCCGGGCTGCAAGGCTGGGTCGAGGGGGCGCTCACGATGACAGAGTTGATGATGCAAAAACAGTTGAACATGGAATCGCCGAATGAATGGCTGCCGAAGTCCTATTACCTGGGCTACTAGGAGACGAAAGATATGCGGAAAGATAAATACAACGATGGGATGCAAGACGGCCTGGACCTGGATGTGTTGATCGTAGGCGCAGGCGTCTCCGGGCTTTATACAGGCTGGCGGCTGTTGACGGGCGAAAACAGACGAGGCAATGGGGCAAGGCCGCGTGTCCATGTTCTCGAAGCGAGCCACCGCATAGGCGGCAGGCTTGAGACTCTCTTTTTGGAAGGCATGCCGCACGTCAACGCGGAGTTCGGCGGGATGCGCTACCTCAGCTCGCACTTGCTGGTCGCCAACCTCGTCAATTACCTGGGGATCAGAAACACATTCTTTCCCATGGGCGACGGCAACAACCTCTTCTACCTGCGCGGGAAGCGATTCAGGAAAAAAGATCTGGCCGCCGCGACAAAGAGCAAGCGGTTTCCTTACCGGATGGCGCGGTCCGAGCAAGGGATGCAACCTTATGACCTTTTCAACGCAGAGTTCTTAAAAGTCTTCAATGCGGGCGGCATGCAGCCGCCCAACACGAGCGAGCAGTGGAATTATTTGAAAGAGAATCTGATGTACAAGGGGAGGCACATCTACGACGTAGGTTTCTGGAATATGTTGTTGGATGAAATGTCGAACGAAGGGTTCAACTACGTCGCGGACGCCGGAGGGTACTACTCGAATATCGTGAACGGCGGCGCGGGTGAAGGGATGGAAGAGATCATGGGCGACTTCTCTTCTAACCCTACCTACCTGACGCTCGAAGACGGCTACGATCAGATTCCGATAGCGCTCGCGAACCAGTTCAAGCGATATGGCGGCGAGATATGGGAGCAAAACCGTTTGCTGAAACTGGAGCGCGCGCGAGGCGGCAAGATCAAGGCGCACATCGAGAATTGGAGGCATAAGAAGTGGACAATCACCGCGCGCCACGTCGTGCTGGGAATGCCGCGCCGCTCGCTTGAGCTGTTGGACCAGACGAGCTTCATCTTCGAGAGCGAGCAATTAAAGCGTGATATAGGTACGGTCATAAAAGAGCCTGCATTCAAGCTCTTCATGGGGTACACGCGGCCCTGGTGGCGCGATGCGCCGCTCCACCTGTATTCCGGCGAAGCCGTGACCGATTTGCCAATACGGCAATCATATTACTTCGGCACAGAGTGTGAGCAAGCGGGCGGAGAGCCGGGCAACACGAACTCGCTTATGATGAGCGGGTATAACGACATGTGGGCGATGTATTTTTGGAAGGGGCTTGAATTAAAGGATCAGCAATCGGTCGATCTTGAAGGAGACCCGACTAAGAGGAAGAGGCTACTCAGGGCGATTGAGCGGGAGGAGGGGACGCACACGCCTTATCGCATGAGGCCACACTCGGGGATGAAGGGTAAGCGAAAGCCGCTCAGCGCGGCGGGCGAAGGGCCTGGCATTGATGTCTATATGGCTTCCGAAGCTATGGTCCATTACGCGCAGATGCAGTTGGCCGAAATACACGGCGTAGAGATTCCTGAGCCATACATCGCCGCGTTCCGAGACTGGTCGCAAGACCCTTACGGCGCGGGCTATCACGCCTGGGGAACGAACGTCAACGTAAAGGATGTCATGGAGCGCATGCGAAAGCCTTTGAAAGACGCGAACGTCTACATCTGCGGCGAGGCGTACTCGGGCAATCAAGGATGGGTAGAAGGAGCATTGACTACTACGGAGAAGATGGTGCAGGAGCATTTCGGGCTGGAGTGGCCTGCGGATTGGCTGCCCACGGATTATTATCTAGGGTGGTAATCGAGGCGCGTCGACGCACCTTCCGCAGCCAAAGGAGTCTCTCAAACGTCTATGCTCAGACACTCGCCGCCAATTCCTTTGCTTCTTCAGAATTATTCTTAAGCAGTTGCTCGGCATAAGGCGCCTGTCGATCCTTCGGCGGCCAATTTCGCTTTATATAAACGATCAAGAATGGAAGAGTGATTGCTAACAGCGTAGCGCCTATCCAAATACCTGATCGAAAACCTTCTATAGAGACATTACCAGAATCCCCCTGGAATCGATCTAATGCGAGCGTGACTCCAATAACTATAGCATTATTGAGAATATGAGCGGCTATAGGAGCAACAAGCGTGCGCGTCTTTGTGTATAAAAGGGCCATCGCTACTGAGAATATGAATGCTCCAAGAAAATCAACATGCAAAACTGCAAACGCGATTGAAGAGATTATTATTGCTTTCCGAATCCCCCATTTTGTCGCCCAGCGATTTAAGAGTATTCCACGAAAGAAAACCTCTTCTACAACGGGAGCGATGACGATAGTTATAGCTGTCTCTAGAGAATAATTGAGAGTAGAAGAAGAGGGCGGATCTGCTTCAAGAATTAAGGACTCGACCAGTGAAGGGGATAAATAGGACACAGGGTAGTATGTAATCCAGAGCATACTCATTGAGAATAAAAACAACGCGATCACAAGACCCAACAGGTGAATGGGCTTGAGGCTCCCACCCGGCTTGAAGAATAAGCCAGCATCTATACGGTTTTTTCTATTCTTAATTCGGACCCAATTCAATACCCAAAGGTACGTGAAAATATAGAGGACGTTGGTTTGAAGTTCCTCATCTATCAAAGCTCGCCAGAAGCTCGTTGCGATTCCGTACAAGATACCATAAGTAAACAGACACAGACCCAAACAAAGCAAAATGCCTCTTGTCTTATATTCTGAGAAAGGGATCTCCGCATCCATGATACTGATTCTAATCCGCCGGTCTTATTCTGCCTAAAGATGCGCACCAGTGGGGCCGATTTTATTATGTGCTCGCCTCAAACGGCTGAATATTACGCGGCCGGTGTGATTAACCAACGGAGAAGACGTTTTCAGTAAAACAGAACGGGTAGCGAAGCGGGTTATCATAACGCGGCCACGCGCCGTTCTAAATCTTTAGTGATCTGGGCCGGGTCTGTGTCGGGAGCAAATCTTCAAGAGGCGGGGTTGAAAAACACGTCCCAGGCCCATCGCCCGACTTGATGATGCCCATGTGCGTCTCGTACCTTTGCCCTGTACCGGAACTGGTTGCCATGCTGGTCAGTCCGTCTTGATTCGCGATAGTTAAGCTCTATAGTCGCAACGCCTAGTGAAGGCAGCGTATAAAGCTCACTTACCTCCGATATGCCGTTGTGATTTATATCTTGCCATAAACGCAGGGATGAGAAAACTGCATCCGCACCGCTTATCTTCTCATCCTCGTTGCCTCCATTAATTAGTTGATCGAACACCGCTAGTGCTATAAAGCCGTTAGGCTCAGGGGACGGCGGCTGAGGTGTTAGATCGCCAAACAACTCTGTGCCATCATCAATCGTTCCATTACCGTTGCGGTCCAATACCAGGAAGGCGTCATCTGTACCGGCGGATGTCCAGGGAGTACGCCCTGCCCTGCCTCTTACATCAAGGTCGAATCTTACGCCGTTTGAAAGGTTGGTCAGGTCAAAGCCATCGCCATTGATGTCAATGAGGATAGGGCTGTGCGGATTCATTTCGGTGCATTCGCAGCCGTTAAGTCCACCGCATTCTATGCAGCCGACTATCTCGTAACAGGGACACCCCTCTCCTCCTCCGCCACCGCCGCTGCCACTTCCGTATTGACCGACCTGATTTGCTTTTGCGTTATCGCAACTAGTAGGCCCTTGGGGTCTATTGGAACTACTTGTACAATAAGACATTACGGTTGTTGAACAGCAAGGGGAATTCTGATTGGGACAAGTGCTATTAAGACAATCCGCCAAACCATATGAATGGCCTATCTCATGCGCTACTTTGGAGGTTAGATCCCCAAAGCCGATAAAAGCTGGATTAACCCTTATATGCCCCCAGGTGCGATACGGGTCGGTTAGGTAATTATTCCCGTCCAGATCAGCATCAGCAGATGGATTTTGTGGACTTGCCTTACTAATTTGTAATGTGTTGTTGCCTCCAGTTATCGGAGCGCTGTTGAATGTTGGAGGGGCAAAAGTAACACCGGAGTTATTGCCATCCGACCCATTAGCTGCATTCCAGTTATTAATAGCTGTAGTTATTTTGTCTCGGTCTTGTTGAGAAAAGGTCGGGTCTATATTAACTGCTATTGTTTCACCCTTTTTCCAGGCGGCCGACTCGGGCTTGGATGGGTTCAACGCTGGTATATTAGGGCAGGAACAGCTAGTTTGTGAAAGCGAGCCTCGTATAGAAAGCAAACCTGCTATCCCTAGAGAAAGCACAGCCGCCAAGAATATGAAGTGAGATTGACGACGATACGTTGTCATAGGTTTTACCTTTCCATATCGCGCGGCGCTTGCGGTGGATTAACCACGGCTTCTCTCACTGCATTCAAGAAGCTTTTTTCATCCATGTTCTTGTAGGTGGAAAAGCGATCCAGGTCCACTTCATCCAGTAAAGAAACCTTGTCTCGGCGTAGCATATACCCAGTGATGATGTTGTAATCATTCGCAGTACTGTCGTATTTGAGGAAAAGTAGATAACGCCGTCCTTTACTTGGCATGCCTTGATCAGAAGACATCACATATAACATGCGCCCATCTGGAAGCTGCACTCTCCCACCTTCGCGCGAAACAGTAAGGCCCCCACCAAGCTTGAGAGAGCCGCTCCGATCCATAAATACGTCTTCAACGCGAATACTGAACTCGGAATAAACATTGCTTTTGTCATTAGACAGGTACGCAGTTGCATCTACAACTTTACCAAGCACAACTGCATCGCTCTGAGCAGTTGGAAGTCCAGGGAGATTGATCCACCAATGGGTAGTTCGCATTAGTCCCGTACCTGACAATTCATTTAATGGTTTTGGAAGGCGATTGTCATAGCGACTGCCTCTAATACGCCTTAAGGTTTGATTTGTTTGATCATTAGGCTGTGAAGCTGAAAAGATTACAAGGGGTATGTTCTCCTTATCATTCCTATCCTTGCTGGTCTTTACTTGTCGGCTAAAAGCCAAGCCGTCAGCGTTTTCATTGAGCGATACTGCTATCGCAAATACTACCCCGACAATAAATAGTATAGCCACCAGGGCTCTTGTTTTGAGAACTTGCATAGAAACCTCCTTGCTCTGAGCAAACGTCATTGTGTCAAGTATCTTCAAAATTGTTCTTTAACTCAAGAAAAAGAAGTAGCCATATTTACTACTTACTTGCCGATTCTCTTATTCTTCCAAATCGTCTATAAGCAAGTTGGGATAATTACTATTGCTGGAAAGACGGTTCAGTAAAACAGAACGGTTAGCGAAGCGGGTTATCATAACGCGGCCACGCGCCGTTCTAAAACTTTAGTGATCTGGGCCGGGTCGGTGCCCGTAGCAAATCTCACAGGCTCTCCGAACGTTATTGTGACTGTGCCGGGGCGCGAGAAATACTTTCTCTTCTGTTTTAACTCGAACAGCCCTTCGATCTTTATCGGCACTACGGGCAAGCTCAAATCACTCGCGAGCAAACCTATCCCGCCCATGAAAGGCCTCATGCGGCCATCATCCGTAGTTCGTCCTTCAGGGAAGACCAGCAAGCTGTAGCCACGGTCAACGCTTTCGCCCGCGTAGGCGAAGGCGCGGCGGAACCCGCTCTTTTGCGGCAAGGGGAAGGCGTTAAACAGTGTAACTATCAGCACGTACTCGGCGCGCCGAACGAGCCGAGTAAACCAGCTTACGCTTGGAGGCGGGTGGCGGTAGCCGCGCAGCCGCTCGCCTTCCATCGCTATCGCAAGCTTGCGCCTGTACCTGCCGGGCAGCGTCGATAGAATCAAGCCGGGGTCGACCATCGCGATGTGATTCGAGATAAACAACGCAGGGCCGTGCAGGTCATCGAGCCTTTGTTTTCCTTCCGCGCGCGCCCAGCACATCAACCTGGTGACGGGCAGCGTCACAAGATAATAGACAATCACGCGAATCCACGACGCGGGGAAACGCTCGGCCCACGCCGGATAGCTGTACGCTGCGGCCGCTTGCGGCGCGCCTTCGCCGATCATTCGCTCGATGTCGCCGAGCGTCGTCGCGGCGGTGAAAGCCGATTCGTCTATGTCTACCTGATAGCGGTCCTCAATCGCGCTCAACAACTCTACGCGACCGAGCGAATCGAGCTTCAAATCCGTAGTCAGATTCGCCGTCGACGAAAGCTCGACCGCCCGCTCCCCGCTCACCCGCGAGATAAGCTGTGCGAGCGTGTCCGCCGGGTGATCGAGGCCCGCCCCATTCGCTTGCGACGATTTAACGGCCTCAGCCACGACCATCTTGCGCACTTTTTGCGTAGGCGTTCGCGGGAAATCTCTTTCGGGCCATATTATCCACCGGCGAATCCGCTGGTGCTGGGCGAGCGTTTCATTCGCGCGATTGATTGCAGCGGCGGGGTCGGACTTTTCATCGCGCATTATCAAAACCGCAACAGGTTCTGGCCCGCGCGGCCCGTCGACGCCCACGACGCAACTCGAACGGACTTCGGGCTGGCGGTCGAGCGCGGCTTCCAGGTCGTCTGGGTAAATGTTCAGCCCCGCCGCCGTGACGATCGTATCTTTCTTGCGGCTCTTGAAATATAGATTACCTGCCTCGTCGCGCTCGCCTATGTCGCCCGTCCGCAGCCAGCCCTCTTCGCTGATCAAAGGCCGCGCCGCCCCGCTCCAGTAACCGGGCGACACGTTGTCGCCGCGAACGAGTATCTCGCCCGTCTCGTCGAGCTTCAACTCCTGGCCGGGCATGGCCTTCCCTATCGATCCGCGACTGAGCTTGAACGGATGGTTGACGCTGACGATTGCAGCCGTCTCCGTCATGCCGTAGCCCTGAACGACTGCGAAGCCGAGCCGCTGCCAGAAATTCTCAGTCTCCGCAGAAAGCGCGGCGCCGCCCGACACGAACGCCCAGAACTTCCACCCGAACCTGCGATGGATGTCGCGAAAGATCCACCACCGCTTCAGGAAATGAACGCCCGTGGCGGCGGCGAGCTTTTCGTGAAATCTTTCCAACTGCCCGCGCGATTTATAATCCCGCTCGATCTTGTCGCGGAGCGAATCCATCAGGCGCGGCACGGCTACGATGACAGAGATGCGATTCTTCTTCACCGTCTCAATTATCTCGGAAGGGTTCAATGAGTCTTGAAAGAAGACCTCGCCGCCTAAGAGTTGCGGGACGAAGATGCCCATGAACTGCCCGAAGACATGGCTGAGCGGCACCAGGTTCAGAAAGCGAACGGGATGAAACGGGCGCTCCCATTTGAGGTACTTTTTGATCTCTCGCTCAAGCGGCGCGAGGTTCGCGAGCAGATTCCTGTGCGTGAGGACCACACCCTTCGGGTCAGCCGTAGTGCCGGAAGTGAAGATGATCTCGGCGATGTCGTCGAGCGCCGGGTCGACCGAAAAGTCATCGCCCGCGTGATGCGCGATCTGCCGGCTCAACTCTTCCATCGGGATTCCCGGCAGTTGCAGGCCCGCGTCTTCGCGCTTGCGAGCGCTGTAGAGGATCAATCTGGCTTCGACCTGTTTCTGAACCTGGCGGACAAATTCCGGCGCGCTTTCAACGTCGAGCGGCACGACGATCACGCCGCGCGCGAGGCATCCGAAAAAAGCGGCGACCCACTCGGCGCTGTTTTCGGCCCAGAACAAAACGCGGTCGCCTCTGGCTATCTGTCGGCTTTCAAGCTCGCGGGCAAACTGAAAAGCGGTCTCTCGCATATTCAGATAAGACCAGCGATTAACCCTCAGCCCGCGACGATGCGCGAAAGCCGTCTCGCGGCCGCGCCGTAAACAATCGTCTAAGAAAGTAATCAGATTCGTGCGCATCATTATCAAAAGTGCTGAGTCCTGAGTCCTGAGTGAAAGATAAAGAGCGTTTTACTAATAGAGGTTTTTACTCAGGACTTAAGAATGACTCAGGACTGGACTTTGATTGTACGGTCAACACGCCTCTGATATATTCGTTTCGCTTGAAATTGTAACTGCCGCAGAGACTTTCAGCAATGCTCACACAGATTGTCTTCGTCATAATCGCGTACCTGCTCGGATCGATCCCCTTCGGTTATCTTCTCGTCAAATTCGTCTTCACCGAAGGCGAGGATGTTCGCCGCGTCGGCTCGGGCGGGACGGGCGCTACGAATGTCACGCGGCGCGCGGGCCGCGTCGCAGGGCTTCTCACCTATCTGTTTGACGTCGCGAAAGGCGCGGCTTCAGTCCTTCTCATGAGACAGGTGACGGACGATTATTTCTGGGCAGGCGCGGCGGCACTCGCCGTAGTGGTGGGCCACATCTTCCCGGTCTTCCTGCGGTTTCGCGGCGGCAAAGGGGTGGCCGCAGGGATGGGCGCGTACCTGTTGATAGCGCCTTACGCCGTGCTGGCTGCGTTCGCGCTGTTTGCTGTCGTAGTCTATCTCACACGTTATATGTCGCTCGGCTCAATCGTAGGGGCCGCTTCGATTCCAGTCTGGACGTTTATCTTCTACGGCTGGCTCACTGATGCGCCCAGCCCCCACCTGAAAGCGATGATAGTAACCGCAATAGCGCTCGGCGCGATCATCGTCGCCAAGCATCACCAAAACATTGGACGTTTGATTCGGGGGACCGAGAGCAAGTTCGGTGAGCGCGTGAGCGCGTCCGAGCCTGATCGCACGGCGGTAACCGGAGGCCGGGGCTGATGACGGACGACTCCCGCCTCCATGCGAGTAAGCGCGTCACCGTGGTGGGCGCGGGGAGCTGGGGTACGGCGCTCGCCCTGGTCGCCGCGCGCAACGAGCATGATGTGACGATGTGGGCGCGCGAGCCCGAGGTCGCGCTCGCGATCGAGCGCGAGCACAAAAATCCGTTTTACCTTTCCGACTTCACGCTGCCCGCAAATATCAGCGCGACCACTTCGCTTGAAGAGGCGTTCAAGGATACGGATTTCGTGCTGATGGTCGTGCCTTCGCACGCCATGCGCGACTGCGTCTTGAGGATGAAAGATCACTTGAAGCCTGAAACCGTGATCGTCAGCGCGACGAAGGGGGTTGAAAACGGCTCGCTGATGAGGATGTCCGAGGTGATACGTGAAGTCCTCTGCGAGCGTGTAGAGCCCCGAGTCGTCGCGCTTTCTGGGCCTAGCTTTGCGCGCGAGGTTGCGCAGAAAGACCCGACAGCAATCGTCGCGGCAAGCTCCGACCAGGCTGCTTGCGAGATGGTTCAGCACAACCTCAGCTCCAACGTGTTCCGCGTCTACACAAACAGCGACGTAGCCGGTGTCGAGATTGGCGGGGCCGTCAAGAATGTCGTAGCCATAGCGGCGGGCGTTGTGCGCGGGCTGGGGATGGGAACAAACACCGTCGCGGCCATAATCACGCGGGGGCTTGCCGAGATTACGCGGCTCGCGGTGGCCGGAGGCGCGAAGGGCGAGACGATGGCGGGGCTCGCGGGGCTTGGCGATCTGGTGCTGACCTGCACGGGCGAGCTTTCGCGCAACCGTCACGTCGGGTTTGAACTCGGTCGCGGGCGACGGCTCGCAGACATACTCGCAGACATGCGCGAGGTGGCCGAGGGCGTGAAGACTACAAAAGCCATTTATGAGCTTAGCCAAAGAAACGGGATCGATATGCCGATTACCGCAAGCACCTACGCGCTGCTTTATGAAGATAAGCCCGCAGCCGAGGCCGCAAGCGAGCTGATGGAAAGACCTCTCAAGAGGGAGTAAGAATAATTTCAAATATCAAATTTGAAATTTGATATTTAAGATCAAGATGCAACCTAAAAAGACTACCGCTCCCCTGTTCACGCCTGAGCCTCCGCGCGAGCGCTCTCCCTTCTGGTGGCTAAGGTGGGTCCCCACCGTCATCTTAATCATCGTCGTCCTCGACCTGCTTTACATACTTGGAAGCGTAGCTTTGATTCCCGTCATGGCCTCGTTCGCACTGGCCTATTTGCTCAACCCGCTCGTCACCGTGGGGGAGAAGCGCGGGTTGAGCAGGCCCGTCGCCGCCACCATAGCGCTGCTTGGCGTGGCCTTCGCCGTCATAGGCTTTCTTATGTTCGTCATCCCGGAGCTTATAAATGAGGGCACGGAGGCCGGGCAGAAAGTCACGGCCTACTTCACGCCCGAGAACGCAGACCGCGCGCGCGCGTGGATGCGCGAGAATTCGCCTCTGCTCGACCGCGTGGCGGGCGAGCGCATCGAAAGCTTTATTCGCAACCCCTCGGAGGTGACGGGCGACCCGAGCACATGGATCGCAGGCGGGTTGAGCGGCTTCATATCTACAGCCGCGGCTTCGCTCGATCTGTTGCTGGTCCCTTTTTTCGTCTTCTACATACTGGTAGATTTCGGCGGGTGGCGCGACTCTTTAGAGGATTTGATACCGCCCAGGTTCCGCAACCCTTTCAGCCGCCTGTTCGACGAAGTTGGCCGCATACTGGAATCCTACGTGCGCGGCCAGCTTTTGATCGCCATAGTAATGTCGGTGCTTTACGCCATAGGTTTCGCGATTTTCAGGGTCCCGGCCTGGGCTGGCATAGCCGCGCTGTCCGGGCTTCTGAACGCCATCCCGTACGTAGGGACCGCGCTCGGGCTCGTGCTCGCCACGGGGTTCACGCTGGCCGACGGGGGAGGGGTCTGGAGAATCGCGGGCGTCGTAGCGGTATTCGTCATCGTGCAAAGTATCGAAGGTTACTATCTGACGCCGAAGATACTGGGCGGGCGACTGAGCCTGCACCCGATGGCAGTCTTTCTCGGCTTGCTGATCGGGGGCAAGCTGTTCGGGCTGCTGGGCGTCATACTCGCCGTGCCGACGATAGCCGTCGCTAAGGTCTTTATAAAGTTTATGAGAGAGCTTTATAAAGGCTCGTATTTTTATCACGCGGGAGACATACACCCCGCCGAAGCGCCGAGCGAGATACTTGAAGAACGTATCGCAGACGCAGCCGACACGGTGCTCGCCGAGCAGGTCGAGTCAGAGACTGGCGACGAGCTTCTCGCGCCCGAAGAGTCGGAAGACGACGCGGTCGCGCAAGAGACTGTTAGGAAGACCTGAGCCGCGCTATGGGGGAGTATCTTGAACATTTGCGAGATATGCGTTAGACGCTTTCACTTATTGTGCCAGTCGAAATCCGGGCAAAACACAAGTATAATGAAGAACCATGAAACTTAAGGTCATAGTTCACGAAGCAGAAGAAGGTGGCTACTGGGCTGAAGTGCCTTCCATTCCAGGCTGTGCTACTCAAGGCGAGACATTTGAGGAGCTATTACAAAACATCTATGAAGCAGTTGAGGGGTGCTTATCCGTTGATGTGTCGCCGACTCAGGTAACAGACCGCGACCGCATACTGGAAATTGCTGTATGAAGTCAGTCTCGGGTAAAGAATTTGCCAAAATTCTTGAACGCCACGGCTGGATATTATTAAGAGTACAGAGTAGCCATCATATCTACGGGAAGCAAGGAAGCAATGTACGTCTCTCAATTCCCATTCATGGTAACCAAGTACTCAAAACAGGGTTGCTCAGGCACCCGATGAAACTGGCAAACATTTCTGAAGATGATCTATGAAACTCAAGCCCAACGCTCCGTTTGATTGACCGTCTCACATCTCGTCCAGCGCCGCGCCCAATCGCTTCAACCCTTCCGCGAGCGTTTCAGTCGGGCAGCCTATGCCTACGCGAAAATGCTTCGGCATCTCGAAGAACCTTCCAGGCACGACAGTCGTTTCGTACTTCTCGCGAAGCAAACTGCACAGATCGTCTACGCTCGCGCGCGCGAGTCGCGGAAACAGCACCGTCCCGAACTGCGGGCGAAACGCTTCCAGGTCGTCGCGCGAATCGAGAAACTCATTTATCAACGCGCGGTTCGTTTCAAGCAATCGCTTTGCCCATTCGCCTATCTGCTCAAGGTTTGCGAGCGCAACGACGCTCAACCGCTCGGCAGTGTGCGCGGGTACCACGCCGAACAGATCGTTCAGCTTCCACATGCGCGCGGCCATCTGTGGCGCGGCCATCACCCACCCGCAGCGCAGACCGCTCAAGCCATACGCTTTCGTCAAGCTGCTCGTAGTGATGAAATGCTCTCCCAGGTGAAATGCCGATTGCGGCGCGTCGTCGTAAAGCGCTTCGAGATAGACTTCGTCAACGAGCACGCGAGCGCCCACACCGCGCGCCGCCTCGCCGATGCGGTTGATCGTCTCAACGTCGGCAAGCGCGCCGCTCGGGTTGTGGAGATTCGTTATGACGACTAGCCTCGTGCGCGGGCTTATCTTGCGACTCACTTCTTCGGGGTCGAGCGCGAATCCATTTTCGAAGCAGCGGTCGAACCGCTTGACCTCCGCCCCCAAATAAGAGGCGACCGCGAGCAAGGGCTCGTAAGCGGGGCGCTCGATCAACACCTCGTCGCCCGGCTCGACGACCGCCGCCATCGCGAGGTGATTCGACATCGAGGTCCCCGTCGCCGCTACGATGTTGTAAGGCGCGACCTGGCACTTGAGCGCGAGGGCGCGCTGCAAAGGCCCGTAGCCGTACAGGCTCGGCCCGCTCACATCAAGCTCTTCGAGCTTCACCGGAAGGCGCGAGAGCGGATAATTGCGAAGCCCGCTGGTCGCAAGACTGAACGGCGCGATTGATCGCGTCTTTGACCACTCGATGTAGACCGAACCTTTCACTCGGCTGCTGTCGCTCATGACGTGCGCCTCCACCACCGCCAGAAAAAGTAGGCCGGAACGCCCGCCGCCAGTATCGCCAGCCCGATCCAGGTGTTCCCGGGATTCTTATAAACCGTGTTTGCCACGACGAGCCAGCAGGCCGCGATGAAAAGCGCGGTCGTCACGGGATGGCCCGGCATTTTGTACTGAGCCTGATTCAACTGCTTCGCATCGCGGCGGCGCAAGATAAAGATGCAAGTAGCGGTCAGGCCGAAGAAGATGAAGTCTATGGAGACGACATAGCTCAGTATCTGCGAATACTTTCCCCAGTAAGCTATGACCATCGCGAGCAACCCTTGCAAAGCTATCGCTACGACCGGAACGCGCGTGCGCGGACTGAGCCACGATACGCTTTTGAAAAAGAGTCTATCCTCGGCCATCGCGAAATAGACCCTTGGCGACGTGAGAATGGACTGGCTCAAAAAGCCGAGCGTCGAAACGACTATGCCGACCCCGATCAGGCGAGCGCCCGTATCGCCGAAGGCTTGTCTCATGACCTCTGTCGCGGGCGTGTCGGTCGCGGCAAGCCCGGCGGGTCCAAGCGCGCGGACGCAAACAAAGTTTACCGCCAGGTAGAGCGCCGTAACGCCCATTACGCCCAACAGCAGACCGCGCGGCAGATTCTTTCGCGGCTCGCGCACCTCGCCCGCTATGAAGCTGGCCGTCTGCCACCCGCCGTAAGCGAACAGGACCGGCACCATCGCCGCGCCGAAAGCAGCCAGCAGCGCGGGGTCGCCCGTCGGCTGTTCGGAGCTTGCCTGAGCGATTTGCTCACTGCCTGCCGCCTGCCCGCTGACAAACAACCCGCAGACGACCAGCCCGACTATGGCGACGATCTTTAAGACCATGAGCGCGCTTTGCAAGCTGCTGCCCGCGCGCACGCCCATGCAATTGATTGCCGTAAGCACCGCGAGGGCGGCTACGGCGACGATCCATTCTCGCGCGGTGATGCCGCTAAGCTCTTTGAAGTATTTCGCGAAGGTGATAGCCACCGCCGCCATGCCGCCGGATTGAATGACCAGCAGCAGCGCCCAGCCGTAGACGAATGCCACCGCCGGGTGATATGCCTCGCGTATGTAAGCGTACTGGCCGCCGACGAGGGGGCGGCGCGCGGCAAGCTCGGCGTAGACGAACGCGCCCAGAAGCGCGATGACGCCGCCCGCCGCCCAGGCTCCGAGTATGACGGGCGCGGTATTTACTTCGCGCGCGACTTCCGATGGGTTCAGGAATATGCCCGAGCCTATGATGCCGCCCATCACTATCATCGTCGCGTCGAATAGTCCGAGGCGGCGTGCGAGGCTCGAAGGCGCATCGAGAGCGGAGGCTGGCGGAGGGGGCGGGCTCTCTAAAGTCTCGCGCGAAGGAGTCATCTGAATTCAGTTCTTATCCGAGGAGCTCTGGCGGCTTATATGCGTGGGCGTCTGGAGTCGCTGGCGCATTCGGCGCTGCCAGTTGGTCTGCGGCACATCTGCCTCTTCAAACTCGTCGAGCATCTCCTTGAGCGTCTCGCCGCCCATCCGGCGCGTCTTGATGTAAAGCAGCGCGCTTAGGATTGTTGTGAGCGGGACGATAAGGATATTGAGTATCGTCGTCATAACGCCAGTGATGTCGCCAAACAATTCGCGCCTGGCATCAGGCATGTTCTTGAAGAGGCTCACGATCATCAGCCCGACGAACGCGCCCGCAATAATGGGGATTATATATTGGATGAACAAGATCGCTATCACAGTGCGGCGGGACCGCTTCACCAGCGCTTTCGATCGCTTCATAGCGGCGCGCCCGCTCAAGTTTTCCATCATCACGACGGACGCCGTGAGCGAGGAGTATATGTAAAAGATTATTCCGGGGACGACCAGGAGCAGGCACAGAAGTATGAAGATTATTCCCACCATGAAAGTCGTGGTCAGGAAGGGGCGCAGCCGTTTCTTGAGCGCCGCAATCGCCGGGCGCAGTTGTAGGGGGCGCAGCGGCGCCACAAATAACTGCGTGACCAGCCTTATAGTCACGCCGACGATTACGGCGCTTGCGAGGAAAGTGAAGACGAACGTAAACAGAGCGATGATGACACGGGCAATCGTTTCGGACCTTTCGGAGATATCTCCTTGCGCCTTGAGCACGCCGACGATCAACTGCGCTATGGCCAAGGCGACGATCGGGAGGTACATCACAAACGAGATGCGGAAGAATTTCGGGAAGTGCTCGCTGTAGAGCGCGAAAGCGCGCCTGAGAAGCGAGCCGGTCCCGTCCGCACTAGCGCGCAACGCGCTCGCAAAACCAGCGGCGCTCGCGGGCCGCTCGTCGGGGTCTTTCGCCAGCGCCTGCATGACAATCGCGGCAATCTTTTTCGGAATCTTTCTGTTCTTCTCTCTGAGCGGCGGCGGCGCAGCCTCTATGTGCAGCTTCATGACTTCGTGCATCTCGCCGGTGAAAGGCGGGGTCCCTGCCAGCATCTGGTAGGCTATCACGCCGAGGCTGTAGATGTCCGAGCGCGCGTCGAGCGGCTCACTGCGGCACTGCTCCGGCGACATGTAGAGCGGGGTTCCGAGTATAGACCCCACGCGAGTCAGCCCGTCGGCGGGAGCCGTTTCGCGCGCGCGCGCTTCTTCGAGCGTTCGGCGGCGGACAGCGTGCGTCTCGTCCCCTTCTGCATCGCCGGACGGGTGGACGAGCGTTTCTCCTTCTTCGATTTCGGGAGGCAGTATGAGGGTGGACGCTTCTTCCGGCTGATCGGCGGCAGGCGGCGACTCTTTAAGCAAGATGCGCGTCTCCTGCTCCTCATTGATCGGGGCGGGCTGCACCTGCGTGGCGGCTTCGAAGACAGATTGATCTGTCGAGCGGACAAAGAGCGCGGGTGAAGCCCGGCGTTCGGGCGCGGGTTGAGCGGGCGTTGACGTTTCGCGGCCTGAAGCGATCGTCGGGCGCGGCCCGACAGTTTGAGGCAAACCGGCCTGGTCGCCGGGCGCGGGCGCATCGCCGAGCTTTGCGAGTCCGAAATCCAAGACCTTTACCGTGTAACCGCTGCGGCGGTTCGGCTCAAGCCAGATGTTATCGGGCTTCAAATCGCGGTGTATGATGCCCTGCTGGTGCGCTTCGTCCACCGCGAAGCAAGCTTGTTCGAGAATGTCAGTGACCCATTCGAGCGGGAGTCGGGTTTCTTCGGCCAGCACTTCGGCCAGCGAGCAGCCGTCCAGGTATTCCATCACGAGGTAGGCGACGCGGCCATCGCCCACGTGTGCAAATCCGAAATCCGTCACGTCTACGACGTTGGGATGGCGCAACCGCCCCGCAGCGCGCGCCTCGCGCTTGAACCGCTCGACGAACTCGTCGTTCATCATGAACTGCGGCGCGATTACTTTGAGCGCGACGAACCGCCCCGTGCCAAGGTGCGTCGCCAGGTAAACTGCCCCCATGCCGCCCTTGCCGAGCTCTCGCTCGATGCGGTACTTCTCGTCCAACACCTGATCGATGAGATTTAGTGATTGCATACAGGAGTCAATCTGGGATTTCAAATCTCAAATTTGAAATTCTTAATGTATTGGCCCGGCTTCTTCTTCGCCCGCGTGTTCTGATTCCGGAGCGCGGGCGAGCCCGCCCCGGCATACAGCCAGTTGAGCGATCAGCGAAGCGTCTTTGATCGTGAGCTGCTGCGCCAGCAACAGCGCGCGGTCGAAGTCTGTTTGCGCGAGCACGGCGAGCGTGCTCTCAAAACTCAGATTGAACTGCTCGGCGCTTGTGGGCGCAGGAATATCATTTATAGATTTGATGGCCGTCTGCATCACTTCAAAAGCGCGGACCGTGTCAAGAGTCGAAAAGGTTGAAACTATCGTGAGCAGCGATTGCGCGCGCGCGATCGAAGGCTGCGCTTTTATAGCCTCGGCCTCTGCCTCGTCTAACAACTCTATGGCGCGCACCCTGTCGCGCGAAGCCAGCGCGGCCCCCGCGAGCTTTACAAGCGCGCCCACGCGCGCCGTGTCGTCTTCGATGTCTAACGCAACAGCGACCGCGTCGTCTATGCGTCCCTCCGAAGTCTGGCGCCTTGCGATCTGTGCGAGCACGCGATCGCGAGTCTCACGGTTCGATATAGACCGCGCCGCCGATCGGGCTTCGTTTATCTCGCCCTTGGCGAGCCACGCCAGCGCCGCCCTCGCGTAGAGCGAATCGCGCTCCGTTTCGTTCGAGCTGGCGCGGGCGTCCCCGGCAATGTCGGCGGGGCTTGTCGGCTGTGTCAAACTCAGATCGCTGGTCCGGTCGAGCGCGCCGGGTTCGTTCATCTCGTCGATTTTGCGCTGCACCTTTATGCGCCGGTCCGGCATGTAACGGGCGAAAAGGTCCGTGAGCTGGCGCGTGATGAAGTAGATCGCGGCGGGTTCATCCGGCCCGGCGCGCTCCCGGCTGTCGCGATAAAGCATTATCTGTTTGAAGGCGATGTTCAGGAACCGCTCGATCACGGGGCGGGCGAGCGAATCTTTCGCCGACGAGTTGACCGAAGAGACGAGGTACGAGCCGAGCGTGTGTATATCGTTGAGCTCTATCGATTGCGCGCGCTCAAGCCTTACGACCGCGCTTGCGAAGAGGAGGTCGGAGAGGCTTGCGTCGACGCCGCGCATCAGCACGAGCAGCCGCGCAAAGTTCTGTGAGATCAAAGCAGTCTCTTCGCGGGCTGCGGGACTGGCGCCCCCGAGGCTCAACTGCCCCAGCGCCATCGCGCGGTATGGGTCGCGCTCGACAATCTGCAGCGCGACGCTTATCAGCAGCTCGCGCCTCTCGGCGTCTGAGCGCGCAGTCTCTTTTGAACTCTCTGACGTGTAGGCGGCGGCGCGCGCAAGCTCTTCGGCAAGCTCCGTGTCGCGGCTCGCGATACGGTTCAGCAACTCTTCGCGCAACTGCCGCCGCTCGCTCGCGGTCAGGGTCTCGCGCGCGAGCGATTGAAAAGCCTGGCGAAAGATTGCGCGCGAGCGCTCGCGGTCGTGAGGCCAAAGCAGGGTCGCCGCCTGCGATTGGGCGCGGACGGCGAACGCGAGATCATCGCTCAGTCGCGCCTGGTCCGCGAGCTGCGCCAGCAGCAGCGTGATGCGCACGTCGAGCGCGACCGGCCTGCCGGGCTCCTTTTTCTGGGCCGAGACGGGCAAAGCGCACGCGAGCAGGATGACGATTGCCGGCGCGGAGACTTTAGCGAGCAGTCGGGCCATGACGGCAATGTACCACAGAGATGTGCGCGCGGGGAACCCCTACCCCGACGCGCTCGCCACGAGAAATCCCGCGCTCATGCATCTTTTTTCCGCGCTCGATGATCGGTCGATTCCCCGGTTGCTCGGTGCGGGTTAAGATCGATGGCGAAGAGGGCAGAAAACCAATTAAAGGAGTCTCGTCATGAAAAAGGTTAAACTGATGATAATCTCGCTTGTCGCGCTCACACTGAGCGCTACGGTCTGGGCGGGCCAGCAGTCTTCACAGCCCGAAGATAAGACTAAACAGATTGAAGCTGAGCTTGCTCGCGATCCTGATAACCTGAAGCTCATCCGTCGAGCAGGCTGGACATACTTTTATCAAGCGCGCCAGGGTGACGGCGTCGCGTTGGACAAGGCCATCCAGACGTTTGAGCGCGGCGCGGCGCTTGCCCCGAAGGATTCGGAATTTGCCGCCGCGCTCGGTATAAGCAACTTCATGAAGATAGCTTATCTCGCCCGCTCGCGAGCCGACCGCGAACAGATAGTCTCGACGGTCAAACAGACTCTTGCGGCCTTCGAGCGAGCAATGGAGCGCGCGCCCGACGACATGACGCTTCTGAGCGCGCACGGCACCGTGCTGACGATCATGGCGGGGTTCACTAACGACGGCCAGACGCTTATGAAAGGCGTTGAGGAGATGAACCGAGCTGTGAGCACCCAGCCCAAGCAGGTCCACCCGCGACTGTTTCGCGGATTCACACACCTGAATCTGCCCAAAGGCGCTCGCGATCAAAAGGCGGCGGTCGAAGACCTGAACGCCATTCTCGCGGTCTCGAAGGCCAGCTACAACGAGCAGGCGCAGGGAGTGCTGCGCGTGATGCTGGGCGATCTCTTCTTCGAGACGAAAGAGTTGATGAAGGCAGAATCGGAGTACAAGGCGGCAGCAAGTCTAAACGCGCCGCCCGCCGAGCAAGCCCGCGCGCGACTAGAGATGCTCAAGCAAGGCCAGCCCGACCCGAAGGCTTTTGCCGCTTACCGCGCAAATGTGATTAACTGTGCAATCTGCCATACGAATTGATGGCGTAGAAAAAAAGATTCACCGCAGAGACGCAGAGAGCACAGAGCGGGCGCAGAGAAAACGTATTAGAGAGAACATAATTCTGCTCTGCGTAAACTCTGCGTCCTCTGTGTCTCTGCGGTGAATGTAAATCTGTACAGGCAGTGACCGGCAATGACAGAAGCGCAGATCGTAATTCAAACACTCGGATTTGCGACCGGGACCGCGCTCTACGTACTGCTCACGGTCCTGTTGTGGAGGGCCGAGAAGTGGTCGTTGAGGCCGGAAAACAGCACCCGGTTCAGCCTGCTCGCCTTGCTCTGGAACGCGAGCAATTTAATCGCTTACTCGTCGCTGTTGGCAGGCTTCACGACCGAATCAAAAGCCTTCTATTTGTCTATGGCCTTTGCCTACAGCGCGACGGTGATGTTGCCTACGTCGCTGTTGCTCGATCTCAAATCGCCCCAGGTCAAGAGCGCGAGGCGGCGGCTCATCGGCAAGTGGGCGGTCCGCGCGTCATACGTGATCGGCGCGCTTCTGGCGCTATCCATCTTTGCCACAATCTTCGTCCCGGCCTTCCCGCTTAAGTTTTCGACGCTCGCCATATATTCGGCTTATAACCTTGGGCTTCACGCCACGGTTTACGCGCTCCTGTTTCGCAAAAGCGATTGGCCCACGCGCGCAGAGCGTAGCTATTCGTTCGTAATTATGTTGCTGCTCTTAGGGCTTGCCGTCGGATTGATGCTGTTGATTCACGTCGCCTCGGATGCGTCGCTGGAGTTCTTGCTCGGGAATGTGACTCAGCAGTGGAGCATACCGCTCGCGCTAGTGACCTTCGCTTTCATGGCCCAGTTCCGTTTCGCCGATCTGTTTGTGAAGCGCAGCTTGATAATCCTCGCGGCCATAATCACGGCACTCATTTACGGATTGTTCGTAGTTGCGCCGCTCACGGAGATGGCGCGCGACCGCTCGCCGCACAAGACGGCGGCCCCGCTGGTCGTGTTAACGCTGCTGTGGTGCGCGCTGCTTTTGATCTTCCCACGGCTGGTCAAAACGCTCGACCGCCTGGCGGACCGCTTGCTGTTCAGGCGGCCCGATTACAGGCAGATCGCGCGGGGATTCTCCGAGCGTATCGACCTACTCGAACAGGAGAGCGAGTTGTTCGCGCTCGCAGAGTCTACAGCCATAGACGCGCTCGGCGCCGAGCGCGCAAGCGTGGTCGCGCGTGAAGCGGGCGACCACGACGACGCTAAAGCGTCAGAAGATGAAATATCGGTGCCTGTTCTTGTGGGCGGTCGGCCAAAGTATCTGATGTTCGTCGCCCCCGGAAGCAGCCGACGGAAACTGCTGAGCGACGAGATGATCTTTTTGTCTACGCTTGCCGACCGCATAGGCCGCAGGGTCGAGGCTATAGAGTTCGAGCGCGAGAGGCGCGAGCGCGGGCTGCGCGAAGCGAGGCTCCAGCACTCGTTGACCGAAGCAGAGCTGCGCGCGCTCAGGGCGCAGGTGAATCCGCATTTTCTCTTTAACACGCTGAACACGATAGTCGATCTGATCTCGTCCGAGCCTGAGAGGGCCGAAGCGATGACCGAACGGCTCGCCGAAGTCTTCCGCTACGTCCTGGCCCGCCAGGACCGCAACTTGATAACGATCGGTGAAGAGTTCGATTTTCTCCGCACATACCTTGAGATAGAGCAGGCGCGCTTTGGCGACCGGCTGCGAGTCGTTCTTGAGGTCGATCCGGCGGTCAGTAGTTACGTGATACCGTCGTTGATTCTGCAGCCGCTTGTTGAGAACGCCGTCAAGCACGGGCTCGCGCCGAAACTTGAAGGCGGCACAATTCGCGTCCGCGCCTTCTGCGATGCGGGGTTCTTGCAAATGACGGTTGAAGACGACGGCGCGGGCTGGCGGAGCGACAGGTACGACGATCTCAAAGCGGGGTTTGAATTGCCTGACCGAAAGCCCGGGCCGGGCGGCGTTGGATTGCGCAACGTAGTCGAAAGATTGCGCACGACGTACGGCGACAGGGCCGGGCTCGATGTTCGCGCGCGCGCGGGTCGCG
Organism: Blastocatellia bacterium; assembly: GCA_036277095.1. Lineage (GTDB taxonomy): Bacteria > Acidobacteriota > Blastocatellia > UBA7656 > UBA7656 > DASUNP01. The sequence continues at coordinate 64,945 of DASUNP010000097.1, read as the reverse complement.
GGACTATTGTCATTGTTTCGATACCGGAAGATGAGACTCAAAACATTAATCATAGACGACGAGGGGTCGGCGAGGTCTCGGCTGCGGAAGCTGCTGAAAGATCATCCTGAGATAGAGGTGACGGGCGAGGCGGCGGATGGTCTGGAAGCAATCTCACAGATAGAGCGGCTCAGGCCCGACCTGATATTTCTCGACGTGCAGATGCCGGGGCTGTCGGGCCTTGAGGTCCTGCAAGCGCTGCCAAAGAAGACCGCGCTGCCGATGGTCATCTTTGCTACAGCTTATGACGAATACGCGCTCGCGGCCTTCGATGCGAACGCCATCGGGTATCTGTTGAAACCCGTTAACCGTGACCGCCTTCGCCAGGCAATCTCGCGGGCTGCGGCGCTCATCGCAAGCGCCGACGAAGCCAGTGACGAGCGCCGTCGTCTTGAAAACGTCGTCAGTCAAAGCGCAACCGCGCCCAGGCAGATCGTCGCCCGCAAGCGCGACCGCTTAGTCCTCCTTGCGCTCGAAGATATCTATTTTTTTCGGCTAGAAGATGGGATTTTGAGAGCCAAGACCGAAGCCGAAACCTACTGGACCGATTATCAGATTGGAGAGCTTGAGAAGCGGTTGCCCGATCCGCCTTTTTTCCGCGCCCACCGATCGGTGATAGTCAATCTCGACCGCGTGAAAGAGATCGCGCCTTTTTTCAAGAGCACCTACCTGCTGGTTATGAAGGACCGCCAGGCGACGGAGATACAGACGAGCGAGCGCCAGTCAAAGAAGCTTCACGAGTGGCTGGAATCGATAAAGTAAGTGTGGCTTAATCGCTGCCCGAGTAAAGCGATTCGATTGTCTTTTCATGCTTCTGCTCTACGACGCGGCGGCGCACCTTGAGCGTTGGCGTAAGCTCGCCGCCGTCTATCGTGAACTCTTCGGGCAACAAGGCCACCCGCTTCACTTTTTCGTAATCGGCGAGGTCGCGCGTCAGACGGCTCACCTCGCCGCGAATCATATCGAGGGTGCGCTTGTCGTCTATCAGCTCGCGCTTATCGGCTGTCTCGATCCCCTGCTGTTTGGCCCACGCGCGCAGCCGCTCGAAATCAGGGACGATCAGCGCGATGACATACTTGCGTTTGTCGCCTATGACTACGACCTGCTCGACGAACTCGCTTTGAGCGATCAGCCCTTCGATCATCTGAGGCGCGACATACTTGCCCGCGCTCGTCTTTATCAAATCCTTTTTTCTATCGGTGATAAAGAGAAACCCATCGGAATCGAAATGGCCTATGTCGCCGGTCATGAACCATGCTTGCGTGTCGCCGTTTCCGTCCGCCGGATCGGTAAAGACCGCAGCCGTTTCATCCGGCTTGTTGAAATAGCCCTGGAAGACGTGAGGCCCGCGCGTGAGTATCTCGCCGTCTTCGGCGATCTTCACTTCGACGCCGGGGAGCGGGCGGCCTACGGAGCCTATGCGATTATGATCGAGCGTGTTCACGGCTATGACGGGCGAGGTCTCGGTCAGCCCGTATCCCTGCAACAGCGGTATTCCCGCGCCTATAAAAAAGAGCGCGAGGTCGGGTGGCAGCGCCGCGCCGCCTGAGACCATTCGCCTCATCCTCCCGCCCACGGCGTCTCTCAGCTTGCCGAAGACCAGTTGGTCGGCTATGTCGCGTTGAAGCTCCAGCAGCGGCGGGATCGGGCGCGAGGCAGTTGACAGCTCAGCCGAGCGGCGCGCGACCCGGCTCGCCCACTCGAATATCCTCTGTTTTACGACGCCCCCATCAGAAGCGTTTTTTTGCACTCGCGCATAAATCTTCTCGATCAATCGCGGCACCGTAGACATCAAAGTCGGGTTGACTTCCTTCATGTCCGCCGCGACCGTTTCGATCCCTCCCGCGTAGTTTATCTGCACGCCGTAGTGCAAGCATAGATACAAGACCATGCGCTCGAACACATGCGAGAGCGGCAGAAACGAGAGCATCAAATTGTCCGGTTCGATGCCTAAGAATGAGCCTGAGCTCACAGCATTGAAAGTTATGTTACGGTGCGTGAGCATCACACCCTTAGGCTCGCCCGTAGTCCCTGAAGTGTAGATTACCGAAGCCAGATCGTCTGCGTGAACGTCGGAAGAGATGATGTCATAAAGCTCAGGCCGCGAGCGGGCAAGTTCTGCCCCGCGCGATTCGAGGCTTTCGAACGAAGTGATGTTCTCTCCTTCGACGTTCGGCTGGAACGGGACTATGGGGAGCGAAGGGAATTTCTTTAGCGCCGCGTCGACCCTTCGCATCTGGCGGTTGGTCGAGATGAATAAAAGCTTGGGCTCGGATTCGCGCAGTATGTATTCGACCTGGTGAACGGGCTGCGTCGGGTAGATGGGCACGTTGACCGCACCGGTAGAGAGAATGGCGTAATCGGTTATCGACCAGAGCGGGCCGCTTTCGGCAAGCACGGCCACGCGGGCACCTTTGACGACGCCCATCTCGTAGAGCCCAAGCGCTACGTTGCGCACGCGCTCAAGCAGTCGCTCACCCGTCAACCCGGTCCATTTTTTATCCTGCTTAAACTTTAAGACCTCGCCATTGAGGCGCGCGGCGGCGGCCATCTTGAGCAACTCTACAAGCGTCTGAGGGCTAGAGTTTTCCATTGCGGTGACAAGAGAAGCGCGGCAATTGTAATTCGCTGGCAGCTATATGTAAATCGAAATATGGAACGCGGCATTTGCTTTCATAGTTTTTCCGTCTGTTAATTTGTAACGCACATATCCATTGCACCTGACTTTGAGTTGATATATTCTTCGCGCCCAAGATGCTTTGGGCTTCATGGCGACAAGAGCCTTGCATCATCTCGGAGCAACGTCTATGAGCGAGAAAAGACCTAAAAAACCACGATCTGTTCCCAAACCAAAATCCTCGCCACCCACGGCACCGCCTGAGCAGCAAGAGCCGGTAGTCAAAGACTTCCTCGAAATTGGCGGCTCCCCAGTGCCCGGCCTCACACTGCGTCACGTCTTGCGTGGGCATAGAGATACTATAAACCGCATCGCTTGGTCGCCGGATGGCGCGTACCTTGCCTCACCTTCTATAGACAAAACGATTCGCATTTGGGACGCGGGGAGCGGAGCGTGTGTGCGCATTCTAGAGGGTCATACTGATCGTACTAGCAGCGTGGCGTGGTCGCCTGATGGTCAGCGCCTTGCCTCCTCTTCAGACGACGAGACCATCCGCCTGTGGAACGCCGCAAACGGCGAGCTTTTGCAAACGATGAAAGGGCATACCGGTAATGTTCTCAGTGTGACGTGGTCGCCTGATGGTCAGCATCTTGCTTCTGCTTCAGGCGACAAGACCATCCGCCTGTGGGACGCCGTGAGTGGCAGGGATTTACACATGCTGGCAGCGCATAACAGGTGGTGTTTATGTGTGGCGTGGTCGCCTGATGGTCAGCGCCTTGCCTCCTCTTCAGGCGACGAGACCATCCGCCTGTGGAACGCCGCAAACGGCGAGCTTTTGCAAACGATGAAAGGGCATACCGGTAATGTCATTAGTGTGACGTGGTCGCCTGATGGTCAGCATCTTGCTTCTGCTTCGGATGACAACACCATTCGCCTGTGGGATGCCAACGGCAAGCCATTACGGGTGTTGGAGGGGCATTTAGGCCGTGTGGGTAGCATATCCTTTTCTCACGACGCTCATTGGCTCGCATCAAAAAGCGATACTAAGATCCTTAACGGCGACGAGAGCGTCCGTTTGTGGCGTTGTGATACTTGGGCATGCGTGATTGTATTGGATGAATCCGCAAGGTATGGTTCATGGTTCCAGAGTGTCGCTTTTCATCCTAACCTGCCTATGCTGGCGACGTTGGGCGAACGAGGCACCAGCATCCGCATATGGGAATTGGACGAAGCGATCCTGCTCGGTCAGGCGCAAGAGAGCGTTCACTACACCACCGCCAGACTTGTCCTCGTCGGCGATTCGGGCGTGGGCAAAACCGGGCTTGGCTGGCGGCTGGCACATGGCGAGTTTAAAGAACATTCTTCCACACACGGTCAGCAGTTCTGGCCCATTACGCAACTCGGATTGAAGCGCAAAGACGGCACAGAGTGCGAAGCAGTGCTGTGGGATTTGGCGGGCCAGCCTGTCTACCGGCAGATTCACTCTATCTTTTTGGAAAACATCGCCGCAGCGCTGGTGCTGTTCGATCCAACTAATCGCCAGGACCCGTTCAAGGGTGTGCAGTTCTGGCTGGAGCAACTCAAGGGCAAGGGACAACTGCCGCCTGCTGTGCTGGTTGGCGCGCGGGTCGATCGCGGCGCACCAACGCTCACGCAACAGGACCTCGAACAGTTCTGCCAGCGCTACGGCATACGCGGGGGCTACATCAGCACGAGCGCTCTGAGTGGCGAAGGGCTAGAAGCTCTGCTTGATACGCTCAAGGCGCAGATTCCGTGGGACGAGATGACGGCGACCGTGACTACAGTTACCTTCAAGCGCATCAAGGACTATGTGCTATCGCTCAAAGAGAAGCCCGACCGCAAGGGCGTGCTCGTCAACCCGTTCGAGTTGCACGAGCAATTGCAGAAGACAGACACAGACTGGAGCTTCATCGACGCCGAGATGATGACGGCTGTGACGCATCTGGAAACTCATGGCTACGTCGCAATCTTGCGCAGTTCGAGCGGCGAGCAATATGTGCTGCTCGCGCCCGAACTGCTCGTGACCGTGGCATCGTCCATCGTCTTGCTAGCCGATAAAAACCCGTACGAGCTAGGCGCGGTAAGCGAAACCGAACTCTTGCAGGGCAAATACGCTTTTGACGAATTCGCGGGATTGCCACAAGGCGAAAATCAGATTCTGCTCGACGCCGCCATCTTACGCTTTTTGCAACACAACATCTGTTTCCGCGAAACGTTGGATGATGAAACCTTGCTCGTCTTCCCCGGCCTCATCAAGCAGAAGCGCCCCCTGCAAGATGACCTGCCCGCAACCGACGACATCTCTTACGTAGTGCGCGGGCGCGTGGAGAATCTATACGCCTCGCTTGTGGTCTTGCTCGGTTATACGCCTTCGTTCACTCGCATCAACCAGTGGCAGAACCAGGCGCAATACGAAATGGGCGAAGGCGAAATCTGCGGCTTCCGATTGATCGAAGACCGCGAGGGCGAGATTGAGCTGGTGCTCTATTACGGCGAAAAGATGCCCACAAGCGGTCGCGCCAAGTTCCAGGAACTGTTCGAACAGTTCCTCTATCAGCGTGATGTGGAGGTGACGCGCTTCCCACCCGTTGTCTGTCCCAATGGACATCGGCAAAAGCGCGACGCTGTTATGGAAGCAGTACGCGAACGTTTGCTTTCTTTATATTGCTATAGGTGCGGCAAGCAAACTAATCTGCCTAACTTTGACAAACCGCAAACCATAGGCATTAGCGCATCCGCTTGGCTGCAACGCGAAGAAGCGGCGGCGCGCTTGCGCAGCGCCTACGAAGTACATCTGACGCGCGTCAAGAGTTACAGGCGCGGGTGGGCGAAGCCTCGATGTTACGTCAGCCACCTGCCTGAACAAGCCGCGTGGGCTGAAGAACTCGTTCACGATCTGCGCGACGCGGGCGTGTACGTCGTCGCGCAAGCGGAGCAGGTTCAGTATAATGATTTCGTCATACTGCTCGACACGCCTGCCTACCAAGAGGCGTACTGGTCCTCAGTGCCCGCCCTCGCCGCCGACGCATCGCTCGTCCGCACGCGCCTGGGCAAAGAGCCCCGTCTATTGATTTCGCTCGCGCTGACGGGGCAGCCCAATGCACACAAACTCAATAATTGCTCGCCCGGCAGGTTTAGCGATCAGACGCACTACCCCGTGAGCCTGTTCGATCTGGTGTTGAACTTGTACGCCATTCCGCTCAGACACGCCGGCTTTGGACCCTTGCGGCAAGCATTGCACGAGCAGTGGGAACAAACTCTGGCCGAAAGGTTAGGCCCTGACGTGAATACACCGCTCAAGGTTTTCATCAGCTATTCACACAAGGATGAAAAATTCAAAGACGAATTGGTCACGATGCTTGCCGGCTTGCAACGTCGCGGCGTTGTCGACACCTGGCAGGACCGCCGAATCGAAGCGGGCGATGAGTGGCACACATTGATCCAGGACGCTATGAATAGTTGTGATCTCGCGCTGTTGCTGGTCAGTCCGGATTACCTCGCTTCTCGTTTCATCCAAGATGAGGAACAGCCAAAACTGTTGCAGCGTCGGCAGGAGATCGGTCTTCGCGTAATGCCGATTATCGTCCGTCAATGTCTGTGGCGAGGCGAACCTGTGCTGAAAGACGTACACGCATTGCCAACGGATGGCAGACCAGTAATTACATTCTCGAAAAAGAACGGCGACCGCGATCAGGTTTGGGCAGACATCGCAACTGTCGTTGAAAAACGAGCGATAGAGAAAACAACGCCCTAGAGCACAAAGCAAATGGGTTAACCCTGTAGGGGCAGCCCTTGTGGCTGCCCGGATCGCCGAAGGCGATGACGTAACTGCGCTGCGCGCAATCCGGGCAGGGACAAGCCCGCGCCGCGCGAAGCGCATGCTGCGCCATCGCCCCTACAAGTTATTGCAAACAGCTAGGACAAGTGATAGACATCTGATCAGCCATCAGGACTCAATAGCTTGCCCGCCGCGCGACTGCCGGTAATACTTCGATAGTGCCAATTCTCACTGTCGATAATGTTGAAAAGGTCTACGATGGCGGCTCGCGCGGCGTGGCCGCGCTGCGAGGCGTGAGCTTTGAAGCTGACTCCTCTGACTTCATCGCGCTGATGGGTCCGTCCGGTTGCGGCAAATCGACTCTGCTTCACCTCCTGGGCGGCGTCGACCGCCCCACGCGCGGGCGCGTCTTGCTTGACGGCGCGGAGATCTCTGCGCTCGACGAAGAGACGTTGGCCCGCCTCAGGCGCAAAAAGATAGGTTTTGTATTTCAATTCTTCAACCTGCTGCCGACCTTGACCGTCATCGAAAACGTAGCGCTGCCTTTGCTCTTAGACGCAGCCGACGAACGCGAAGCCCGCTCGCGGGCCTCGGAACTGCTCGACCGCGTGGGGCTCGGGGCGCGCGCTTCGCACTTCCCGGCGGAGCTTTCGGGCGGCGAGATGCAGCGCGCGGCCGTCGCACGTGCTATCATTGCCCGGCCCAGGCTGGTGCTTGCCGACGAGCCTACGGGAAATCTCGACAGCGAAAACGGCGCGCAGGTGATGAACCTCCTCGCCGATCTTAATAGTGAGCTCGGCATTACCATAATACTGGCGACGCACTCGGAAGAAGCTGCAGCAAAGGCTAAGCGCACGATTCGCATGCGCGACGGACTCATAGAGAGCATAGTTTAAGAAAGGAGCGGCATTCGATAATGTCACCTCACGACGATTTTCTAAACCTTGTCAGGAGCTTCGGCCCATACATCCCAGTTTTGATTGTGATGGTAGTAGGGATAATCATCGCTTTCGCTCGGTGGAAGCGCCACCCAAAAATATCACTCTTGACGCTTCTCGCACTGGGCGGGCAGGTGATCTTATTCGTGATCAACATAACTTTGAATCTATACGCGGGGCGCGTCTTATTCGCCACGTGGACGAGTGATCAGATATCGACTTTCTACACGGTGAAATACATTATTTCGAGCCTGATCGAAGCAGGCTTGTGGGTGCTGGTGCTGCTCGCCATATTCAACGAGCGCGGCGAGCAGAGGCGGCCCGCCCAAGGCGGTTACGGTCGGCCTGCCGCGCCTACGTCCGCGTGACGGCCAGAGCGTGATAAGCAGATTTCATATCGGGCATGAAGGGGTTCGTCGCTCTCTTTAAACAATTCATCCTCCGCGCGCTCATTCGCGACCGCGTGCGCGCGGGCGTAACGGCGCTCGGCATAAGCCTCGGCGTCGGGGTGATGATAGCAATAAGGCTCGCAAACACGAGCGCGCTCGAATCATTCCGCGCGGCGACCGAATCCGTAGCCGGAGAGACTTCAATACAGATCAGGGGCGCGGCTGGTCGCTTCGACGAATTGCTGATCGCGGACCTCGGCTGGCTCGCAGACTACGGCCAGGCGAGCCCCGTCATTGCGGGCCACGCGCGCACGGAGCGCGGCGAATACCTTGAAGTGTTAGGCGTAGACGTGCTGCGCGACCGCTCGCTTCGCCGCTACCGATTGCTCCGCTTGAGCGCGGAGCGCGCCGAGCCGAACACGCGCGAGTTCCTGCTTCTGCTCGCGGACCCGCGCGCAATAATCCTCACAGAAAAGTTCGCCCGCCGAAACAATCTCTCGATCGGAAGCCTCATCCCGCTCACGATCGGCGACACGAGAACCGAGTTCGTCGTTCGCGGCCTTTTGGCCGACGAAGGGCCTGCTCGCTCGCTCGACAACTTCGCGTTGATGGACATAGCCGCCGCTCAACTGGCCTTTGATCGTCTGGGGCTGCTCGACCGGCTGGACGTAAAGCTCAAGCCGGAGGTTTCACGCGAGCAGGCGGAAGCGGAGATTGCCCGACGTTTGCCCGAACGTCTGATGGCGGTCGAGCCCGACGCGGCTTACGGGCAGGTCGAGCGGATGATCTCGGCGTTTCATTTCAACCTGAGCGCGCTTTCGTCGATCGCCCTGCTGGTCGGGCTCTTTTTGATCTACAACACAGTGTCAATATCCGTGATAACAAGGCGCGAAGAGATCGGCGCTCTTCGCGCGATCGGGGTCGGCCGCCGCATGGTGCTGGCGCTCTTTCTGGGCGAAGCCGTTTTGCTTGCGGCCGTAGGCACTATCATAGGCATAGTCGCAGGGCGTTTGATGGCGGGTGCAGCCGTGCGGGCGACGGCCACTACGGTCGAGACATTTTATATTGCCGCGAGCGCAACCGATACGATCGCGCGTCAAACGCTTGGCTTCATGGAAGTCGCCATTGCCTTTGCGGTGGCGCTTCCGCTCGCGATCATCGCCGCGACTGTGCCCGCAATTGAAGCCTCGCGCGTGCGCCCCGTCGAAGCGATGCGCGGGGCTGAGCGGCTCGCAAAGAGCTTTCGCCCGTCAAAAAGAAATATCCTCATCGCCGTGGCATTGTTCGCCGTGGGATTTGCGCTCAGCCGGCTCGAAGCCATAGACGGGTTGCCCGTCTTCGGTTACATCGCGGGGCTTGCGCTCATGTTCGGCGGCGCGTTTTTAGTCCCGACGGCGTTGTGGCTCACGTGTCGCGCGGCAGCGCGCGTGAGCGGAAGAATGTTTCGGGCGATACGAGTTGAGGGGCGGCTCGCGAGCGCGAACCTGCTTGGCGCGATACCGCGCGTGTCGATCTCCGTAGCGGCGCTCGCCGTGAGCCTCGCCATGATGGTGGCTATATCAATTATGATCGGCAGCTTTCGCGAGACGGTCACTTACTGGCTGGGCCAGACTTTCAAAGCCGACATCTACGCAAAGCCCGTAGCGCAAACACGCGGGGGCCTGGAAGGATCGATATCTGTCGAAGCAATCGAGCTGATAAAAGCCGACCCGGATGTGGCCGCCGTCGACGCTTACACTTCTGAAGATACGAGCTACGCCGGCAACCCCATCACGCTCGGCGCGGGCGATTTCCGCGTTCTTCTCGACTACGGCAAGCTATTTTTCAAAGCGCCTGCCGACGCCGAAGCAAGAATGAATCAGGCGATAGGCGCCGACGCCGTGGTGGTGAGCGAGAGCTTTGCGATTCTATTTAAGAAAGAGATCGGCGATTGGATAGAGCTATCCACACCATCAGGCCCGCGCCCGTTTCAGATCGCCGCCATCTATTACGATTATTCTAGCAACCGTGGCGCGGTCGTGATGGACAGATCGACTTACGCCCGCCATTTCCCCGCCTCGCTTAACGCCGCGCCGAGCACTCTTTCGATCTATCTCCGACCCGGCGCAAACGAAGACCGTGTGAAAGAGAGATTGATCGAGGCGACCGGCTCCCGCTATCAAATAATCTTTACAACGAGCGCCGCCGTGCGCCGCGAGGTGATGCGCATATTCGACAGCACTTTCGCCATCACCTACGCGCTGGAAGTGATCGCCATAGCGGTCGCGGGCCTGGGCGTGATCTCGACTTTGATAACGCTGATACTTGAGCGGCGCGGCGAGATCGCTGTGTTGAGCTTCATCGGCGCGACCCGCGCGCAGATTCGGCGCATGATCGTAATCGAAGCCGTTTTGATCGGGGGCGTGAGCCAGACGGTCGGAGTCCTTATCGGGTTGATGCTGTCGTTGGTCTTGATCTATGTCATAAACGTCCAATCTTTCGGCTGGACTATTCAGTTTCACTTCCCTGCTCTGTTTATCATTCAATCGACGCTGTTGATCCTGGTCGTCACGGCGCTGGCAGGCCTCTACCCGGCTGCCCGCGCGGCCAGGGTCGAAGCCGTGCGCTTTGCGAGGGAAGAATGAGAAAAAAGAGTCGGTTGTCCTTTGCCCGTCGTCCTTTGTCCCGTTCGCGAGCGGCCCCGATACTGCCGAGGCCCATCATTGCGCTCTGTTGTCTATTCTGTATCCTGTTTTTTCTCAGTCATAGTTTTTCGACAACGGACGAAGGACAAAGGGCGAAGGACTCCTTCACTGAAGATTGGCGCCAGGCCCGCGCGGGCTACAGCTACTCTTTTCCGCGCGACCATGCCTCGCACGAGCCTTACCGGATAGAGTGGTGGTACTACACAGGCAACCTCACGGCGCGCGATGGCCGCCGGTTCGGTTATCAGTTGACCTTTTTCAGGACCGGCGTCGTGCCTAACCCAAAGAACCCTTCGCGCTGGGCCGTGCGCGATCTGTATATGGCTCACTTCGCGATATCGGACATCGACCGCGAGTCGTTTCATTCGTTCGAGCGACTGAGCCGCGCAGGCGTAGGTTGGGCGGGAGCCGACTCGGCGGCTTACAGAGTGTGGAACGGGAACTGGGAGGCGAAGCTGGACGGGCAGGCTCACTTGCTCGCGGCGCGTGACGCGGGGTTTGCATTGGAGTTAAGGCTCGCGCCGTCGAAGCCTGAAGTCATACACGGGCAGAACGGCGTCAGCCAGAAAGGCCCATCCGAAGGCAACGCATCGCATTACTATTCCTTGACGCGTCTTGCGAGCACGGGCAAGCTGGTCGTCGATGGCGTGGAGTTCGATGTGACGGGCGCGAGTTGGATGGACCACGAGTTCGGGACGAGAATTCTGGAACTGGAGCAATTTGGGTGGGATTGGTTTTCCATACAACTCGACGACGGGCGCGAGCTGATGATATTTCAGATTCGCCGCTCAGACGGCTCGGTCGATCCGCGATCGAGCGGCACATTGATAGACAGGGAGGGCCGCGCCATTCATCTGGCGTTTGGCGAGTTCTCTCTTTCACCCCGCGACCGCTGGACTTCGCCCGCAAGCCGTGCGGCCTATCCGACCGCGTGGACCATTGAGGCGCCCGCTCACGGGCTGTCATTGAGCGTCACCGCCGCTTTCAAAGATCAGGAGCTGCGTGCTACGGAAAGCACAGGAGTCACCTACTGGGAAGGGAGCATTGAGGTGAGCGGGCGCGCGGGCGAAAGCGGGCGCGGTTATCTGGAGATGACCGGCTATTCGGGAGAAAGCATGGGCGCGATCTTCCAATAAAGAATCTGAAATCTCAAAAATCAAATTTCAAATAATTTGACCGGCTGTGCTATGATGAGGCTCCCCAGATTCTGAAATCTGATCTGTCCACACACCCGAGCGCCAGGAGGTACTAGAATGAAAATCGCAGCTCTCACCTTTAGAGCAATTTCCGTCATTGTTTTTGGACTTTCGATAATCTCAATATCACGGGCTCAGGACCCAGCGCCTCCCCCGCCGCCGCCGCCTCGAGTGGAAAAGAGTAGCGGCCCTCCTAAGATAGTCCGCAAATCCGGCGGCGTGCTCCAGGGCAGCGCCACCAAGAGAGTCACACCCGAGTATCCGGCGCTAGCCCTAGAGGCGCGCGTGTCGGGCGCTGTTGTGGTCGAAGTCACGGTCGATGAAGAAGGCGTAGTAATGTCGGCCCGCGCCATCTCGGGCCATCCTTTGCTAAGGGATGCCGCCGTCGACGCCGCGCGCGGCTGGACATTCAAGCAGACTCAACTCAGCGGCGTGCCGGTCAAGGTCATCGGCACGATCACTTTTAATTTCACGATGCCCCGCGATCCGGCTCTGGTCAAAGAGGCTGAAAGTTTAATGAAACAACTCCGCGCCAAGCCCGGTTCAGCCGACCTCTATTTCAAGCTCGGTGAAGTCCTCACCAAGCTAGGAGATATTGAGGCTGCGGCGGAGTCATACAAACAGGCTATAAGATTCGACGATAAGTTGGTCCCCGCCCGCGTGGGCTTGATCCGCGCTTACTACAGGCTCGGCGAGAAAGATGCTGCGATGAGCGAGTACGAAAAGCTCAAAGAGTTGGACCCTGACGCGGCGGAAGAGGTATTAAAAGAGATCAGCAAATAAACCGTCTCACCACGGACGAGATTAATCTTTCTTAAGCGTGGCACCGCGCTGAGAGGCTATGTTGCGTCCATCCTAGTTAGGCAGCCAATGTGAGGATACCAGTGCCGACAACGATATGAAGAGGATTTTAGTGATTGGCTCAGGCGGCGCAGGTAAATCAACTTTCGCCAAACGGCTCGGTGACATCCTAAATATAAAAGTGATCCATTTAGACTCTCTATACTGGAACCCAGGATGGGTTGAGACCTCTAAGCAGCAATGGAAGCAGATTGTTCAACAGATAATAACGCAGGACTCCTGGATAATGGACGGAAACTACTCAGGCACACTTGACATGCGGTTTGCGGCCTGCGACACAGTTGTATTCCTTGATATCGCGCGCAGGATTTGTCTGTGGCGTGTGATAAAAAGAGCAGTGCAATATCGAAACAAGTGCCGGCCAGATATGGCAGAAGGATGCCCTGAAAGGTTTGACTTGGAGTTTATGCTGTGGGTGTGGAACTATAAGAAAAGAACCAGACCAAAGATTGTAAGGTTGTTGAAAGAGAATCTAAATAACAAAGAAGTAATTTGGTTGAGGTCGGATGCAGAGGTAGAAAGATTTATCGCTGGGATGAAGGCCGCCTAACAAACGCATACAGCGGAGGCCGCGAAGCAAATCTCGCATCAATTCTATCAATGCCGCTCGGCGGCCCCGCTGACGCAAGCCTTTAGGCCACTTCCTTATGCATTCTTTCAACGAAACGACGCGAGATGTAACCTGATCTGTACATGCGCGATACGCGGCCTGACAATTGATTCGACCGGAGTGCGCGAAATGAGAGTTCTACTGCCATCTGAATATTTTCAGCGCGACGGCAAAGCTGACTACTCCCCATCCGATCAGCACTGCGATCTCCGGCCAGCTCGACGCGAGCGGCATCCCTTCGTTCATCACGGCGCGCAGCGAGTCGTTGAGCGCAGTGAGCGGCAGCGCCTTGATAAACGGCTGCACGAAATCCGGAAAGCGCGCTGCCGAAAAAAACGTCCCCGAAAGCAGCCACATAGGCAGCATCACGAGGTTCATCCAACCCGATACGCCTTCGATAGTCCTTGGTCGCGCGGCAACAAGAAGCCCCAGGCCAGCAAAAGTCAGCGAGCCTATCAACGAGACGATTGTGAGATCGATTATCGACCCGCTCACCGTCACGCCGAAGACCAGCCACGCAAAGATTATGACTGCCGCCACCTCGCCTACGAGGAAGACTAGCCGCGACAGCATGAAGGAGAGCAGAAAATGCGACCGCCGCATGGGCGTGGCCGCCAGCCGCTTGAGCAGCTTTCGCGTGCGCGCCTGCACGACCGTAAAGCCCAGCCCCCACATCCCGCTCCCCATCAAGTTCAACCCGACCAGCCCCGGTATCAAGAAATCTATGTAGCGCGCGCCCGGCTCCGTCACCTTCTCTTCGTTGACCCCGACCGCGTCCTTGCGTCCGAGCGCGCGTTGCAGAGCGTCATCGGCAGCAAGCCTCGCCACGCGGCTTTCGGGCCGCGTCGGGTCGTAGCGATAGTCAAAGGCGGAAGCGGCCTCGGACTGCGCGACGATGACGAGATCGACTTTGCCCGTGCGCAACGATTTGGCCGCCTCTTCCGGCGAAAGCACTATCGCCTCTACTTCGGACGAGCCGGCGAGGGCCGTGGCAAGCTCTTCTACTTTAGGTCCGCCGCCTTCTATCGCTATGCGAGATTTTTCGGGCGCGGTGTTGCGAAAAGCTATGCCGAGCGCGAGCGCGAGCAGCACGGGAAAGATAAAGACCCAAAAGACCGCCTCCGGCTCTCGCAAAAACTCCCTGACCCTTGCGAGCGTCAGCTCGACGAGCGGGTGCAGAGGCCGCGCACTTGCTCTCCCGCCGCCGCGAGCGATCACCTCTTCCTTCATTTCTTCTTTTGCTTCTTTTACTTCTTCTTCAACTTCAGCCATCGCGCAGCATCCTCCCTGTCAGGCTCACGAACACGTCTTCGAGAGTCGCCTGGTGGGTCGTCAAGGTTATAAGCTCGGCTTGCTGCCGTTCGATCTCCGCGAGCAGAGCGGGCAGCGCCGCTCCTATCTCTGAAACCGTGAGCGAGTACCCTCCCTCGCGCGCGCGGACGCTTCGGACCCCGGGCAGGCGCCGAAGAGAGTCGTTTTCAAGAGCGCCTGTGAAGCTGAATTCGACTATCTGGTCCGCGCCGAGCGAGGCGATGAGCGCGGCGGGCGTGCCGAGCGCGATCATGCGCCCGTGATCCATTATCGCCACGCGGTCGCACAGCCGCGCCGCCTCTTCCATGTAATGCGTCGTCAGCAGTATCGTGCCGCCCCCCGCGCGATACTGCTCGACTATCTCCCAGAGCCTCAATCGAGCCTGCGGGTCAAGCCCTGTCGTAGGCTCGTCGAGGAAAAGAATTTCAGGGTCGCTAACGAGCGCGCAGGCGACCGCCAGCCGCTGCTTCTGCCCGCCCGATAGCTTGCCCACGCGCGCGGCGCGTTTCTCCTCAAGCTCTACGATTCGTATGACCTCGTCTACGTCGTGCCCGCGCGTGTAGAAGCTGCGGAACAATCTTATGGTCTCTTCGACGGTCAGTTTTTCCGCCAACTGCGTCTCCTGCAATTGCGCGCCGATCTTCTCGCGCAACTCGCGGTCCGAGCCTGCGCCCCAGCTCTGGCCCAGCACTTCGACCTTCCCGCCGTCCGGCAGCGTGAGCCCCTCAAGAATCTCAACCGTAGTCGTCTTGCCCGCGCCGTTCGGGCCCAGCAGCCCGAAGCATTCGCCCGCGCGCACTTCGAGGTCGAGCCCATCGACCGCTGTGACGTCGGCGTAACGCTTGACTAACCCCGCGCACCTGAGCGCTGTCTGATCAACGTTTGAATTCATCATAGTTGGAAGCCGGTCAAAGTTTTATCACCTTACGAAAACTTTACCATAGCACACCTGAGATGCAACTGGACTCGGCGCGAGGCATCAATGTAGGCTAATCGATAAATGAGCGAAGAATCTTTTATAAACTCATTGATTGAAAACGCGCCGATGGCGCCGATGACGACGCTCGGCGTCGGAGGCCCCGCGCGGTACTTCGCAGAGAGCGCCACGGTCGCTCACCTCGTCGCGGGCGTAGAGTGGGCCAGGGAGCGCGGCCTCCCGCTCTTCGTGCTCGGAGGCGGCAGCAATGTCATTATCAGCGACGCGGGTTTTAACGGGCTGGTCTTGCGCCTCTCCCTGCGAGGCATAGAGACTGAAACGAGTGGCGACCAGATCATCTTGAAAGCGGGCGCGGGCGAAGAGTGGGACTCGCTCGTCGGGCTCGCCGTCGAAAACGGGTGGGCCGGTTTCGAGTGTCTGTCCGGCATACCGGGGCGCGTCGGCGCAACTCCCATTCAAAACGTCGGCGCGTACGGCCAGGAGACTAGCGAGACGCTTCAGTCAGTCGAGGCCATAGACCTTCACTCGCTCGACCTCGTGACGTTCAGCGCCGACGAGTGCCGGTTTGGATACCGCATGAGCCGTTTCAAATCCGAAGACCGCGATCGTTACATCATCACGCGAGTGATTTATCGTTTGACCGCAGGCGGCGCTCCATTGATTCGATATGCGGACCTTGAGCGTTACCTTTCAGAGCAAGCGATCGCGGGCCCGACGCTTGCGGATGTGCGCAGGGCCGTGCTCGCGATACGTCGCCGAAAAGCTATGGTGATAGACGCCGAAGACCCGGACTCCCGCAGCGTGGGGTCATTCTTCGTCAACCCCGTTGTAACGCCTGACGAGTTCGAAGAGATTAAAAACCGCAACGGTGAAAAGATTCCTTCATTCCCTGCTGCGAACGGGAATGTGAAGCTCTCGGCGGCGTGGCTGATCGAGCAGGCCGGGATCAATCGCGGGTACGTGCGAGGCGGGGTAGGCACTTCTTCAAAACATGCGCTCGCGATAATCAATCGCGGCGGCGGGACCGCGCGCGAGGTCTTAGAGCTGGCTGCGGAAATCAAATCTCGCGTGCTTGACAGGTTCGGGATCACCCTCGCGGCCGAACCGATCTTTGTAGGGATGAAGGATGAGGAATGAAAAGGACTCCACGCGTGCGCACGCTCTTTCATTTGAGATTTGAGATTTCAAATCCTTCTCATCCCTCACCCTTCATCCGTCCGAGCACCTTCCGGTAGAGAGCTTCGTACTGCGGAATTATCTTTTCCGTGGTGAAACGCGAGACGGCTATCTCGCGCCCACGGCGGCCCAATCGCTCGCCAAGCCCGGCATCGCTCAGTATCTCAATCGCGCGCTCGGCCATGCCCTGCACGTCGCCGACACCGAACAGGTATCCGCACTCGCCGTCCTCGACTACTTCGGGCAGACCGCCGACGCGCGTGGCTATGACGGGCACCTGGCACGCCATCGCTTCAAGCGCCGCGAGCCCGAAAGACTCTGTCAGGCTGGGCAACAAAAGAAGGTCCGCGACCGACAGGTAATCCCTTATCTGCGATTGCGGCTGCTTGCCTACGAACTCGACGCACTGTGCCACTCCGAGTCTCTCCGCGAGGATTTCCGCATCATCCCGCTCCGGCCCGTCTCCGCACATGATTAACTTTACTCGCAAGCGGCTGCCCTCGCGCACGCGCGCCAGCACCTCTATGCAATCGGTGATTCGCTTGACCGGGCGAAAAGTCGACACATGCAGTATGAGCTTCTCCTCATCGGGGGCGATGCTGCGTTTCAGCGCGTCATCCGAAGCGCGGTGATAATACTGGGCGTCGATAAAGTTGTATATCACTTCAATCGAACAACCCGTGCAAAAAGTCTCGTGCGTGGCGTCGCACAAGTACCTGGAGATGGCTGTTGTGGCGTCGGACTTTTCAATGCCGAACCTCGTGATAGGCAGAAAAGACGGGTCGCGTCCGACCAGAGTTATGTCCGTGCCGTGCAGCGTCGTGACTACGGGCAAGTAACGTTCGCCACTGAGCATCTCGCGCGCGAGATACGCGCTCACGGCGTGCGGTATCGCGTAGTGCATGTGCAAAATGTCGAGCGCGTGCGTCCGCGCTACTTCGTACAGCTTCGACGCGAGCGCGTCGGTGTAAGGCGGGTATTCAAACAGCGGGTAGCTCAACATATCGACCTGGTGAAACTGTATTCGTTCGCGCGGCGTGTCGCCGTCGGCCAACCGCATGGGCGGCGCGTAGCTTATGAAATGTATCGAGTGGCCGCGCTTCGCAAGCTCAAGCCCCAGCTCCGCGCCCACAACGCCGCTCCCGCCGTAAGATGGATAACAGGTAATACCGATATTCATAAACTAAAGTCCTGAGTGCTGAGTGCTGAGTCCTGAGTGAGAAAACAGAAACAGTCTGCTTATGTTTTTACTCAGCACTCAGCACTCAGCACTTCTTTAAGAGTACATGTTCATGCGGCGAGTAAGCAGCTCGATGGGGTCGTGCACGTTGATTGCTTCGCGCACGATGAAGGCCTCGGCGTGCTCGACGGCTATCAACGAGCCGTAGAAACGCTGACGCGCTTCGAGGCGGCGCAGAAAGCCTTCCGTGCTTATGTTGGTTTCGGGCTCCGTGCTGCTGGGGTCGAAAAGCTGTGAGCGGTAACACATGATCGCGGAGCTTTTTTGCTCGGCGAACTCTGTGATGTCTACGACAAAGCTAGGCACGACCGTGCGTGGGAACATGAAGTGAGCAACAGTTTGAGGGCGGAACCGCTCCTGCCCTGTTTCGGCGTCGTATTTCGCAAGCCCCGCGACGTGCGCGGCCTCGCGCACTATCTGACAGGTGTGCGCGTGGTCCGGGTGAGGGTCCTCCCAGTAATGCGTAAAGACTACGCGCGGGCGATACTGTCGGAGCTTCCGCACCATGCGCACGCGCGAATCTTCGTCCAGCCATATGTGAGCGTCGGGGAGCTCAAGATTGTCGCGCACCGCAAGCCTAAGCTCGCGGGCCGCGGCTTCGGCTTCGCCGGCGCGTATCTCTGCCGAGCCGCGCGTGCCCGACTCGCCGCGCGCCATGTCGAGTATGCCGACTTTGTAACCGAGCGATGCGAGCTTAAGCAGGGTCCCGCCGCAGACAAGCTCTACGTCATCCGGGTGCGCGCCGATTGCCAGGGCGTCGAGCCTTACATCCGTGCTCATAGAATTCATCCCCTCACGTCCAGGTTACGTGCGCGCTTGCGCCTCAGTCAAGCGCGACAGGTCTTTGGCTCCGGTGATCGGCAGCTTCACAGTGAAGGTTGCGCCGTAGCCTTCACCGGCGCTTTGCGCCTCCACCGCGCCGCCGTGCAGCTCTACGAGCTGGCGCACTATCGCCAGCCCCAGCCCCAGCCCCGTGTGAATCCTGTTGTACGAGCTGTCGGCTTGCCTGAAGCGGTCAAAGACGAAGGGGAGAAACTCCCGGCTTATCCCACGGCCTGTGTCGCTGACGGTAATCTCCATATGCGAGTTGGCCCGCTCGAGCCGGACCTGTATGGTTCCGCCGTTAGGGGTGAACTTCACGGCGTTTGATAAGAGGTTCCATACGATCTGTTGCAAGCGAACCTGGTCGCCTGAAATGGGGACCGCGCGCGGGTCGAGCGCCAGCCGCAGGCCGATCTCTTTAGCGGCGGCGGCAGGGCCTATCGCCTCGACAGCGGCTTGAATGACGGCGGGCAGCTCGACCGGCTGCACATCCAGTCGCATGCGGCCGGTGATTATGCGCGAAACGTCCAGCAGATCTTCGATAAGCTCGGCCTGCGCCCGCGCGTTGCGCTCGATGGCCTCCCTAGCCTGGGCGGCTGTGTCGTGGTCGTGCGGGTACTTTTGCATTATCCCCGCCCAGCCGAGTATCGCGTTTAACGGCGTTCGCAGCTCGTGCGAGACAGTGGCTAGAAACTCGTCTTTCATGCGGTTGGCCTCCTCGGCCTGTTCGCGCGCCGCATGTTCTCTATGCAACAGCTCCGCGCTCAGATTGGTCGCTTGCTGCGCCTCTCGGCGGGCCGTCTGTTCGCGCACCAGCAGCTCTTCTCGCTCTTTCTCCGCACGCTTGCGCTCGGTTATGTCGCGCGCGATGGCCGAAGCGCCCGTAACCTCGCCCGCGTCATTCCTGATCGGAGAGATTGTTAAAGAGACCTCGATTATAGTGCCGTCTTTGTGCAGGCGCTGAGTCTCGTAATGCTCGACGTGCGCGCCCCGGTTGAGCTTCGCCATGATCTCGGGGAAATCATCCGCGCGCTCGGGCGGCATCAGGATAGATACGGGGCGACCTATCACTTCTTCAGCCGAGTAGCCGTAGAGCCGCTCCGCGCCTTTGTTCCAACTGACGATAATTCCGTCCAGCGTCTTGCTGATCACCGCATCATCGGATGATTCGACGATTGAGACCATCAAAGACCTTGCTTCTTCCGCTTTCTTCGCTTCTGTGATGTCGCGGAAGACCAGTATGACGCCCGTCACCTTGCGGCCGGGCGCTTGGATGGGCGCGCCGCTGTCGGCGATAGGGATTTCTCTCCCGTCACGGGCTACGAGGATGGTGTGGTTCGCCAGGCCAACTACGTTTCCCTCTCGCAGGACTTTTGCGACAGGACTCTCGACCGGCTCGCGCGTAGTCTCATTAATTATTTTGAAGACATCGGTGAGCGGTTTATTTGTGGCCTCGGCCATGGTCCAGCCAGTCAGGGCTTCGGCGGTCGGGTTGATGAAATTGACGCAGCCTTTGATGTCTGTCGCGATCACAGCATCGCCGATGCTTGAGAGCGCGACGCGCAGCCACTCCCGCTGCTGGTGCAAGAGCCGCTCTGCGGTTCGGCGCGAGCTGACGAACCATATCAGGCTCACGAACAGAACCAGGCGGTTAAGGGCCTGGAACGCGAGCCTCCAGGTAATCGGCAAGCCGGTGAAGTAAGTAATGGTAATTTCAAACAGGGCGACCAGCAGCAGCCCCGGCCATCTTCCCGCGTACCAGGCCGTGACGATCATCAGCGCAATGAGCACGGTGGTCGGGTCGAGCCTCAACGAAAAGAAGTGCTGGATGCCTAAGGCAATCAGCACTATTACCGCAAACACGACGACCGGCAGCACGTAACGCAGCGCGACTGACCGTATCTCTTTAGACATGGAGGAGTCCTGTCAAAAGGAGGATCATAAAAAGCAAATCTCACAAGCGTCCGACAGATTGTTAGTAGGTTTTTCTTCCTGAGTCAAGCCTTAAGATTTGTAAGCTGTTCGCTCGCCTGCCAGAGCCTCTCGGCTATTGCCCCGTCATAAGATTCCGGCGAAGAGCGGATGGCGCGTTTGTCGTCGAAGTACTTTCCGGTAACGCCTTCGACATCGGGAGAGGTGGCGAGGTAGATAGAAGTCTCCGCGCCGCGCCTGGGGTTTTTCAAAAAGAGTTTGGCCGCCGCTCCGACGACGCCCGAAATGTCTCTGAAGATGTTTGTAGCGATCACGCCGGGGTGAAGACAATTGACCGTAACGCGGGAGCCTTCGAGCTTTCGCGCCAGCTCGTAGGTGAATAAAACATTAGCGAGTTTCGACTGGCCGTAGGCGCGCATGGCGCTGTATGAGCGTTCGCTTTGTAAATCATTAAAGACAATCGTTGCGGATTTGTGAACAGTGGATGAGACATTGACTATGCGAGCCGGGGCGCTCTGTTTCATCAAATCGAGCAGCAGATTGGTTAATAAGAAATAGGCCAGATGATTGATTGCAAACGTAGACTCAAGCCCGTCTTCGGTAATTCGGCGGCGCGTCATTATCACGCCTGCGTTGTTGACGAGCACGTCTAAGCGATCATGTTTTTGTTTGAACTCTTCGGCGAGCTTGCGAATCTGGGCCTGTGAAGATAGGTCACAGATCATCAGCTCGACTGAGGTATTACCGCTTTTCGATTTTATATCTTCGAGTGCCGCCCGCGCGCGTTGTTGGTCGCGGCAGACTATAACGAGGTCAGCGTTCATGCTAGCTAACGCCAGAGCAGTCTCTTTGCCTATCCCAGAGTTAGCACCTGTAACTAAAGCGACCTTTCCATTCATGTTTGCATTTTGATTTGTCATCGTGTTTTGGGATGATAGAACACAATTAAAAAGATATGCAATAATTGCCCACGTAGGAGGATTGAGTGGCCATGCCGAACGAGAAACAAGACGACACGCGAGCCAAGCAAAACGACGAGCAGCAAGAGATGGATCTACCGCCGGCCGTGAAGATGTTACGAACTCTCGAAGGGCATGAGCACAGTGTCTTAAGCGTCGCATTCGA
Source organism: Blastocatellia bacterium (assembly GCA_036277095.1). Lineage (GTDB taxonomy): Bacteria > Acidobacteriota > Blastocatellia > UBA7656 > UBA7656 > DASUNP01. The sequence continues at coordinate 43,269 of DASUNP010000097.1, read as the reverse complement.
CCCGTCAGGTCGTATGCTAGCCAGCGGAGGCAGTGACAATACAGTGAAGCTGTGGGACGTGACCAGCGGCAAGCTGCTCCGCACTCTCGAAGGGCACGCAAACTACGTCTATAGCGCATTGTTCGACCCATCAGGCCGTACGCTGGCCAGCGGTAGCGATGACAATACAGTGAAGCTGTGGGACGTGACCAGCGGCAAGCTGCTCCGCACTCTCGAAGGGCGCACTCTCGAAGGGCCTAAATCCGACATTTTATACAGCTTTTTATTTAGCCTAGCGTTTGATCCATCAGGCCGCACGCTGGCCAGCGGAGGCGGTGACAATACAGTGAAGCTGTGGGACGTGACCAGCGGCAAGCTACTCCGCACTCTCGAAGGGCATGAAGCCGATGTCAATAATATAGTGTATGACTCATCAGGCCGCACGCTGGCCAGCGGTAGCGATGACAGTACAGTGAAGCTGTGGGACGTGACCAGCGGCAAGCTGCTCCGCACTCTCGAAGGACATGAAGACGTCGTTCGGAGCTTAGCATTTGCCTCTTTAGGCCGGGTACTGGCCAGCGGTAGCTATGACAATACAGTGAAGCTGTGGGACGTGACCAGCGGCAAGCTGCTCCGCACTCTCGAAGGGCATACCGGCTATATAGATGCTGTAGCCTTTTCTAAGAATGAGGATCTCTTAGCCTCGAAGAGCAACGATGGAACTGTGCACTTATGGAATTGCAAAACCTGGGAGATTGTCGCTGTCATTCCGGAGGCGAAAAATGCTAGATGGTGGATTCCGGCTCTCGCATTTCATCCTACATTGCCATTTTTGGCTACTTCTGGTTCAAAGCCAAATGCACCAGAGGACGAGCAAGGCACGCTTATACACATCTGGCAACTAGACCTTGATGTACTGCTATGTAAACTAGCGGAAGTTAGTCCAGTAATGAAGGCGGTACATCATACCACGGCCAAGATTGTACTTGTGGGCGATTCAGGTGTGGGTAAGACCGGGTTGGGCTGGCGGTTGGCGCACAGTGAGTACAAGGAACACTCTTCGACGCACGGACAGCAGTTCTGGGTTCTCGATCAACTCGGCACACGTCGCGCCGACGGCACCGATTGTGAAGCGATTCTATGGGACTTGGCTGGCCAGCCTGACTATCGCTTAACTCATGCTATATTTCTCGATGACGCTGACCTCGCGCTTATCCTGTTTGATCCAACTGACAGCCGCGACCCGCTGCACGGCGTCGAGTTCTGGTTGAAGCAACTTAAATCAGGACAGCCAAAAACTAATGACGTGCAAGGTTGTTGCCCTACAATTCTGGTAGGCGCTCGCGCTGATCGAGGCGAGGCGCGATTGACGCAGGCGGAACTCGACGATTTCTGTCGCCAGCGTGGTATCAGCGGCGGCTATCTCGCGACAAGCGCCAAAGAAGATATTGGGTTGGATGAGTTGCTGCGGCGGATGAAAGATCAAATTCCTTGGGATCAGAAATCCACTACGGTCACGACAATAACTTTCAAACGAATAAAAGACTATGTGCTGGGACTGAAAGAGAATCGCCGCCGTAAGAAGCTGATTGTCAGCCCGCAAGACTTGCGCAAGCGGCTTGAGAAAACCGACAAGGCTTGGGAATTCACTGACGCGGAGATGATGACTGCTGTGAAGCACCTGTCTAACTACGGATACGTGCGAGTGCTACGAACATCGAAAGGTGAAGAGCGCATACTGCTCGCGCCGGAACTGCTCAACAATCTAGCCGCGTCATTTGTACTTGAAGCGCGGCGCAACCCAAAGGGCTTGGGATCACTCGAAGAAAAGCGGCTCCTTGACGGAGAGTATCAGTTCCGCGAGTTAGAGACGCTTTCTCAAGAGGAGCGCGACATCTTGATAGATTCGGCGGCGGTGCTGTTTCTCGAACATAATGTCTGTTTCCGCGAGACTACGCTGAGCGGGCAGTCGTATCTGGTCTTCCCGGAATTGATAAACCTGAAGAAGCCGATTTTGGAAGACGATAAGCCGACCGAAGACGGAGTGGCATACACTGTTACGGGCGCGGTCGAGAACGTGTATGCATCTCTGGTTGTGCTGCTCGGCCACACGCAGACTTTCACGCGCACGGATCAATGGCAGAACCAGGCGCGCTACGTGATGGGTGATGGCGCGATTTGCGGCTTCAGGCAGGAGAGTAATACCGAAGGAGAACTGGAGTTCGTTCTCTACTTCGGAGAAAACGTGCAGAGACCGGGGCAAAAGGTCTTTGAAGGCTTATTTGAAAGCTTTCTGATGCGTCGCAACGTAACCGTCTTCCGCTACGAACCCGTCATGTGTGCGACCGGACACTTGATAAACCGCGCGGTGGTGCGCGAGCGTTCGCGCAGTGAAAAGGGCTTTGCTTTTTGTGAAGAGTGCGGCACGAAAGCCATGCTTCCAAAGGGCGACGCACCAATCCAATTGACACAGACCGAGCGCCGCAAGGTTGAAGAGCAGCGGCAGGTTGCCGTCCGGCGGTCACGATTCGAGAAGGCAGTCTTTCAGGTTATGTCCTATGTGAATGACAAGAATATTGAGAGCCCAAAGTGCTTTATCAGCTACGCCTGGGGCGACAAGGATCAGGAGCGCTGGGTGGAGCGCAATCTTGCCACCGACTTGCAAAAGGCCGGCCTCAACGTGCTGCTCGACAAGTGGGAGAATTCGCGGGTGGGCGCGAACGTGTCCCGCTTTATCGAACGGATCAAGAAAAGTGATCGGATCATCGTGGTCGGCACACCGATGTATCAAAGGAAATACGAGAACCAGGACACGGATGCAGGCTACGCCGTGGCGGCTGAAGGTGATTTGATTACAAAACGTATGAGAGGCACCGAAGCGCAGAAGGAAACCGTATTACCTGTGCTGCTGGCAGGTGATGAAGAGTCATCGTTTCCACCTCTGGTGCAAGGGCGCGTTTATGCCGATTTTCGCAATGAGCGTGCATACTTCATTACGGCCTTCGATTTGATCCTTAGCCTCTATGGAATCTCGCCCGGCGATCGCGCCGTGGCCGATCTGCGCGAATCTCTCATTGATTCGAACATGCGGTAAGCGTGGATAGCTTCTGCCACCTCGTCCGAGGGCCGGGGTGCTCGAAAGCAAATCATCCCGGCTGGACGCAGGTTTTCATTTTAACCTCTCTGTTTTTCAGCCGCGCGCAAGACACTCTGGTTATGGTTTTCGCCATCACCACCAGCCTTGACACCGCTCTTGACGCGCAGCCCTTTGACTATCGTTTGATTATGATTCTCGCCTTCACCACCGGCCTTCACGCCGCTTTTGACTCTAAGGCCGCGAGTGACAGTCTGGTTATGCTGCAATTCACGTCCGCCGGCCTTGACGTTCGTTCTTACCTTCATGCCCGTGCTGCCGGAAATATTCTTTGCCGATTCAGTCTTCATCTCATCTCTCCTTTAGCTTTAATTTATCAGGCTTTTTTCTGCCCTCACCTACTAATGCGAGAACTCTTCCCGGTTTCCCTCATCCCTAAACAAAATCTTTTTGAAAGGTGTTATAATCAGCGCGGCCTCAGGCGGATCGAACTATCACATATCTATCAAGGAATGGTCGGCATGGCCTCTACGAATCAAGTCACACAACTGCTGATAGATTGGAGCAAAGGCGACAAGGCCGCGCTCGATAAGCTCATCCCGTATGTCCACGACGAGCTGCGCCGCCTTGCCCGCCACTACATGCGCCGCGAGCGCGCGGGCCACACGCTACAGACTTCTGCCTTGATAAACGAAGCCTACCTGCGGCTCGTCGACCAGAGCGTGGCATGGCAAAACCGCGCACACTTCTTCGGCATCGCCGCGCGCTTGATGCGACAGATACTCGTAGACCACGCCCGCGCTCACCAGTACGCCAAGCGGGGCGGCGGCGCGGAGAAAGTCTCCCTCGACGAAGCGGCCAATCTTGCTCAAGGGCGGGCCGCTGAAATTGTCGCGCTCGACGAGGCGCTCGAAAGCCTCACGGCCATCGATCCACAGCAAGGCCGCATCGTCGAGCTGAGGTTCTTCGGCGGGCTCACGATCGAAGAGACTGCGGAAGTCCTCGGCATATCACACGCCACCGTAGAGCGCGATTGGAGCGTAGCCCGCGCGTGGCTGCGACGACAGATGACTAATGTCTAACGACCCGAAGGCGGATGCGGAGGCAAAGATGGCTTTGAGCATCGACGACACGCTCGCCGAAGCGCACGCTTCTTTAGCGCACGTCAAGCACAGGTATTCTTGGGACTATGGAGGGGCCGAAGCAGAATTCAAAAGGGCGATTGAGCTTAACCCTGCTTACCCGCCCGCTCATCAGTGGTACGCCAATTTATTGAACTACACGGGGCGGAGGGAAGAGGCGATAGAGGAAGCCAGATTATCACAGAGACTCGACCCGCTATCGTTAATCATAAACTCTGTGCTCGGCTTCAACTACTATTTCGCGCGCCGGTACGACGAGGCTATTGTGGCCTGTGAGAAGACGCTTGAAGAATTGAAGGGCCTGTCCAGGCAAAGCTACGTGTCTGCATATCACCTGGCCTTTTTATATCATGGCCTGGGCGACAAGGACCGGGCGCTAGATTACCTTGAGCGAGCTTACGAAGAGCGTTCCAGTTCTATGATCGCGCTCAAAGTGGACCGCGTGTTTGAGAGCCTTCACACAGAGCTGCGTTTCCAAAATCTGCTGCGACGAGTCGGGCTTCAATAAAATGCTTATCGCCTTCAGCCGTGCGGAAAATTCTCGAACCGCGCGACGACGCTCGGGTCAGGCTCTACGTCCGCTTCGAAGCCGAATACCTTAGAATAAAAATAGAGCTCGCCGTCTAAGGACCGCTTGATGTTTTCGGCTTTGCGAAAGCCGTGCTGTTCGCCTTCAAACGGGACGTATGCCACGGGTATGCCTTTAGCCTTCAACGCGTCATACATCATTTCTGATTGGTTTGGCGGGACGACTTTGTCTTCTAACCCTTGGAACAGGATTATCGGGCACGACAACCGCTCGGTGAAATGAATGGGGGATCGCTCTTTGTATAAATCCTGGCGTTCGGGGTACGGGCCGATCAGGTTCGTGTTGTAACGCGACTCGAATTTGTGGCAGTCCTGTTCCAGGGCTTCAAGGTCGCTGATGCCGTAATAGCTCGCGCCCGCTTTGAACTCGTCGCGGAACGTCAGCGCCGCAAGCGTGGTGTAGCCGCCCGCGCTGCCGCCGCGTATGATTAACCGGTCGCCGTCGGCAAGCCCGCGCTCGACGAGGAAGCGCGCGCCGTTGACGCAATCTGCCACGTCGACTATGCCCCACTGCCCGTTGAGCCGCTCGCGATAAGCGCGGCCATAGCCAGTGCTCCCGCCATAGTTCACGTCCAATACGCCGATGCCGCGACTCGTCCAGTATTGAATGCTCAGCTTCAACGTCATCGTCGCCGCGCTCGTAGGCCCACCGTGGCTCATCACAAGAAGCGGCGGGCGCTCGTCGTCCGGCGCTGCGTAATCGCGATTCTTAGGCGCGTAGAAAAACCCATGTGCCGTCAGATTGTTCTCGGTCGGAAACTCTATTGGCTCGGGGATCGACAGATAACCTTCGTCAATCCTGATCTCCGTCGAGCGGCGCAACACGCTCTGCTCCCCCGTAGCGAGGTCGAGGTGAACTATCGCGAGCGGCTCGGTCGGCGAGCCTCCGCAAAAGATCACTTGCCCGGCTCGCGCCCGCACGTTGTTTATCTCCGTGTAAGGCGTCTCGATACGATCGAGCGCGCGACTCTTTGTGTCGAGGCTCGCCAACTGCCACCCGCCCGCTTCGTTGAATGCGCAGATGATTCGAGAAGGCGATTCGAATGCGTAAGTCGACAACCGAAAAGCCCACTGCGGAAGGCCGAACTCGGCCCTCATTTCCGTGAGGGCTTCCGCGCGTCCCGATTCCCAGCGATAAAGGTTCCACCAGCCCGTGCGGTCAGAGATAAAATAGAGCACTCCATCCGGGGACCACTCCGGCTGAAAGACGGATTCATTCTCTCCGCCTGCGACAAGCTCCGGATCGGCGAGCGCGCCGTCTTCATTCAAGCTCGCGACCCACAGCTCTGTCCCTTCCCACGGCATGCGCGGGTGATTCCACGTGAGCCAGCACAATCGCTTCCCGTCCGGGCTTACGCGCGGAGTGGAATAAAAATCGTTGCCGGAAACTATTACATCGCTAGCGCCGGTTTCCAGGCTGATGGCGACAAGCGTGTTCGTCGCGTCGCGGCTGCCCGTGGTGTGGTCTTCGCGCACAGCGATGATGCGATTTCTGCTGCTGTCGATCACGCCGTCGGCGTAGTACATCTGGTCGTCCGTGGTGAGCGGTTCGGGCTGCGAGTCTATGGTCTGACGGTACAGTCGCTGGTCGGCGAAGTTCGAGAAATAGATTGTGCCTTCCGATACGATGTAAGCGCCGCCGCCGTATTCGTGGACTCGCGTGCGGGCGTTGAACGGCGGCGGCGTTACGTCAGCCGTCCGTCCGTCCGCAGTGCGCCGCACGATCACGTTGCGACCGCCTTCCGAAGGGCGACCTTCGATCCAATAAATATCTTCGCCGTCAAAGGCAAGCTCGCCCAGCCCCACCGCGCCCGAAATTATCAGGTCAGACGTTACGGGCGACCTCCACGAACCATACGGAGCTACTCTCTTTTCACTCATATCATTCCCATCCGCGATCTATTTGCTTTTGATCTCTTCTTTCTTTTCAGCTCTCGCTTTGCGCTGCAAGTCGCGCAGCGGGCGAAAGCCGATTAGCTTTACGTTTTGAGCTTCGAGGATTTGACGAATCTCCGGGTCGGTCGTGAAAAGCTCGTGCTCCGCGACGCGGTCAAACCACGAGGCCGTAATATGTTTGATCTCGTCGCCTGCCAGAGCCGCGTGGATATAAAGCTCCGTGACGCCGGGCTTCAAATCTTGCAACATGCGTTTCCAATAAACTTTCATAGGCTCGCCGACTTTTCGCCCTCCGTGAATCAGGTAATCGGGATAGACTATGCCGTCCGAGTCAAGCTGCCCGCGCTGGTGGCCCCCGCCGCCCGCCGCCAGCACCTCTTGCGACCCCATCCTCAGCGGCAGGTCGAACTCTTTCGCCAGGCGGCGGTAGACCTGAAAATACCTGTCGTCATATTGCAGGGCGCCCATGTGCGAATCCAGGTGAGTCACGTCCACACCCGCCGCGAGCGCCTTCTGTATCTGCGCGCGGGCTTCGATGTAAGCCTGCTCGGGCGACGAATTCTTGTAGACGCTGAAGATGTCAGGCCAGAGATAGCCTTGCGGATCGACCAGCCCCGACACTTCGTTGCGGCTGGCCACAGGTCCCCACTTATAGTTTTTCCATTCGCTCGTGTGCGCGAGGTGCAGCCCGAAATCGGATTGCGGGCGCGCCTTCGCGTAGGCCGCGATCTCAGGGAACCACGGGCACGGGACCATGATCGTAGCCGAAGTCGCGAGCCCGTTTTCAAACGCGTCAATCGCCGCGGCGTTCGCGGCGTGAGAGCCGCCCACGTCGTCTACGTTGACGATCAACAGTTTGTCACTCGCCTTGAAGCCTAACCGCTCGGCGAGCGTCGGCTTCGCGTTCGACTGCGCAAGGAGCAGCGTTGGGAATGTTAATAAAAGTGTTATTGCAATGATGATTCTCATAATGGTCCCTCCGGCCTTTCTCATTACATCATAAGGCAACGCAAGCAGATTCACCGCAGAGACACAGAGTACCCAGAGTTTACGCAGAGAAGAATAAAACTCTGCGCTGCCTCTGCGTTCTCTGTGTCTCTGCGGTGAGATGTCTCTAATCACACACACTCTAATATAATTCAGTCGTGATAGCCAAAACAAAGGCCGCCGGGACTGACTCCGGCGGCCTGTTCAATCGTAAGCTAAAGGCGCGCATTAATCACCAGCCGCGCCCGATGCTTCGGGCTGGCCTTTCTTCAAGCCGCCCAGCTGTATCTGCACAATCTTCTGCTCGGGCTCGGTCGCCTGCTCTTTGAGGATGTGCTGCCGGTAGAGCTTAGCCATTCGCTCGTTCTCCTGATTGCTCAACCGCTGGCGCTGCGCTCGCAGCTTCTCTTCGCGCGCGGTCTTTGCAATGCCGAGCGCGTCCAGGTCGTGCTGCACTTCTGTGGTGATGATCGATTCATCAAGCTTCAGCGAGTGCTCACTGCTTGCAAGCTGGACGCTCTTTCCGCCCGCGAATATCTCGTGGCGACCATGTTCTTCGTACCACTTCGTCAGCGTAGCCGTCATATGCATCTTCTCGATGATGTTGCGCCAGCCCAAGCCTGTGTTGTACGCGCAGAAAGATATCTCGCCTTCCTGTGTTGCGTAAGGAATGATACAGCGCTCCGTGCGGCGGAAATCATAATTGAACAGATCCTGGAACCACATGCCTGCTATGAAGAGGAAGTTCCAGCGATCCTGTCGTCGCTTCTTTATGTCCTCGTCCGTGCGGTCGCCGGACACCTTGCCGTAGTTCTTGCCCGTAGCGCCCCAGGTCTTGTCGAACTTCTGCAACAGGTCGACCATCTTGAAGTGCTTGGGCGATTTGAACGGGTCATAATTCTTCATCAGCGCCAGCGCCATGCCGACTATCGAAAGCCACTTGCCGCGCGCAGCATCATTGACCTGCATCACGTCTTTGGCCAACTGCTCGCCTCTGAGAAACGCAGTGACGGGGACCGACTCCTTAGTCTCTTTGTCTATCATCACCGCCATGCCGACTCCGCAATTCGGATGGCACCCGCAGTTAAGCGAACCCCAATCGTTGGCGGGCCCGTGCACGAGGTCTGCCCAGTCGCTGAACGTGCCCATAAACGAGATCGGGAACCAGTCGCGGACGGGCTCGCCCAATCCGGTCTGCTTCTTCACGTCGTGCGCCAGGTGCGACAGTGTATAACGCTGCGCGTGGCGGCGGTCGTCTGTGATCTCTTCGTCGCGGCCCGTGAACGAGACGGGCTGGAAAGAAAGGAACGCGATCTTTTTAGGGTTGTCGAGCGCGAACTGTATGATGCGGCCTACCTGCTCGTTGTTGATGCCGTTGATGATGGTAGTTACGGGAACTATCTCGACGCCCGCGCTGTGAAGGTTCTCGATAGCGCGCAGCTTCACGTCAAAGAGGTTCCCAACCTTGCGGTGCTCGTTGGCGGCGTTGCCTATGCCGTCGAACTGAAGATAGGCGTAGCGCAATCCGGCTTCCGCCGCCGCCTTGGCAAACTCCGGGCTTTTAGCGAACTCGATCCCGTTCGTGGCCGCCTGCACGCTGTTATAACCGACTTCGCGCGCGTAGCGGACGGCGTCGATGAAGTAAGGCGAGAGAGTCGGCTCGCCGCCCGAAAACTGGACCGACATCTGGCGGCGCGGCTTGATCGAGATGGCGTTGTCGAGCATCGTCTTTATGTCTTCCCACGACAGCTCGTGAACGAAGCCGACCTGGTTGGCGTCCATAAAGCACGGGTCGCACATCATGTTGCACCGGTTCGTGAGGTCTATAGTTAAGACAGACCCGCGACCGTACTTGATAGTGCTTGAACCGTGATTGTGAAGCTTGTCATCGTTGTGCGCGCGGATGTCGCTTCCGGGAAACACCTCTTCCAGGTGGCGGAAGAAATCCGTGTCTATCGCCATCACGTCTTCAAAGTGCCCGTGCTTGGGGCAGTCTTTGACCATGAGAATCTTTCCGTCGCGCTCGATGATCTGGGCTTTGATCTCGCCCACTCGCTCGTTGAGAAGTATCTCGTGAGGCAGCTTGCCGTCGACGATCTGCTGGCGAATCTCGGGCACGCACCTCGGGCAAAGCGAATCCGTAGTGCGCGGCCAGCCGAGGGTCGGTTTGACCTTTTGATAAGACTTCAAGACCGGCTTTTCGCTCCACGCCGGCGTGAACGATGGCTTCCGTCTGATGCGATTAGCTCTCTCGAAGACGGCCCATGCCCCGCGGGCCGCTAAAGTCATTCCCTTCTCCACATATTTTATCGGTTTATGCATTTTTATCATCTCCTCGAAAATCGCGAAGCTCGCACTGATTCCCACCAGCTTCGCATCCGTCACTTTATTTAAGCCTGCTTGTGAGCCAGAGGCGGAAATAAATATCAAGCATTCCGCTTGCGCGCTCTGGCTGAATCTCTAATCCGTCTGCTCGATCTGGTAAAGCCGCTGGATGGCCTGCACGGCCTCGCGCCTCACAGCTCCCTTCACGCCGAGCGTCTGCGGGTCGCGCCAGTTGTCGAACGCTCCCACCTGATTCACACATGCGACGGTGCAGTAATCGGCGCAAGCTTTGCGCGTCAGGTACTCGCGCCGCATGTCTTCGCGCGTATACTGTGCGAGCGGAACTCCGGGATAGCCGCGCTGCTGCGAGCAGTAGTGGACCAGCCCGTCTTCGCAAACATAGAGGTAGCGCGCGCCGGCGCGGCACCGCCAGTCGTTGGGCTTGCCGTCTACAAGATTTCGCTGAAACCCGCTCACCCGCGTGTAGCCTTTTTTGGCAAGCCTCTTCATATTGAAATAGACTTCGCGCTCCAAGCCTGCAAGCGGCTTGAGCGTCCCCATCCCGTCGTGGATGACGCCCACGGAGCTTGAAAAGCCAAGCTCGACGGCGCGGCGCCCGATCTCGAGCGCGTCCGTCGGGTGCTTGACGCCGCCGCCGATCACCGAATTGATGTTGACTTTGAACTCGGCCAGCTCCGACAGCCAGACTAACTTTTTGTCCAAGACCTTGAGGCTCTTTTTAGAAACCTCGTCCGGCTTCACATTATCGATGCTGATCTGCAGGTGCAGCAGCCCCGTCTGGTTGAGACTCTTGATCCGCTCGCGCGTAAGCAAATACCCGTTCGTTATCAGCGTCGCAATCGCCCCGTGATGGCGGATCCGTCGAATGATCTGCTCAAGGTCCGGGTGCAAGAGCGGCTCGCCGCCGCTGATAGTAACGGCAGTCGTACCCAGCTCCGCGAGCTTGTCTATTCGACGGAACATCTCGTCTGTAGGTACGGGCTTCGACGTGTCATCGTATTCATTGCAATAGGCGCAGGCCAGATTACACCGGCGCATGGGAATTATGTGCGCCAGAATCGGGTGCTTTGTCGATAAAAGCCCTTTTGCAAGGAATTTGAATTCGTTGTAATAGATTTTCAGTCTGCTCGAAGTTTTCATATTGTTACGCGTAATGAACAAACACCTTGCAAAATACAGAGAGGATACTTCTGCTCAGGTACTGTCTAACACACAGCAATTAACATACCCCGAAAGGGGCCGTCTTCGTTTTAGCTCAAGCTCAATGAAAGCAACAGATAAATAAGAGCGGACGCCTGACTCGAAATCGCCCCGGCTGCAAAAAACCTGCTTTTGACACAGACGCGCGGCGGGTAAAGAATTAGGTCTGGACTAAATGACTCAGGGCGAGCCAGGATGACCTTGAATCAGTCATTTTGACTCGACCCCCGCCGGTTCGGAGCGAATAGAGAAGATTTTCAACGAGCCTATTTCTGCAAAGTGGTAAAAATAATGTATTTGTGGCGGGAATGTCAAACGGAATTGGGAAAAACCCTAGCCGGCGGGAGGAAGAAAGTCCTGAGTGCTGAGTGTTGATGTCTTTACTCAGGACTCAGCACTACTAGGTCCCTGGTCTGAACTCGCCTCGGAGCAGCACCTGGCCTCGCGCGTCCAGCACTTCGATGCGCCTTATGCTGGTCACAGGAATAAGCGCGGGCGGGAGCGTCTGAACAGACGGGTCGCTTATGAATTGAAGCCTGGCAAACCCGGACCGAGACTCGACACCGCCCAGGTTGATTCCGTCCACTACTATTTGATTACCGGGGCCGTTGGATAAGCCTTCAAGCTCGATGACAAGCGCCTGGCGTGCGGCCTCAATCTTCACCTTCGCCCTGCCCGCGGCCTGCAAAAGTACCCCGGCGGAGGTCAAACGCGTCACTTTTTCTACGAACCGGCGGGGAGTCTCAGTGCCCGCGCCGTCAGCTACAAAATTGCCCTGCAACACCGCGCGCCCCAGGCTGTCTTGCAGCTCGACGTGGCGGATATTTGTAACGGGATTGAGCGCGCCAGCAATCGGCAGAAAGCTCGCGTCTGTAGAAAACTTGAACCTGAGGCTCCCGAGTGGATCGGCAAAGCCTTCTCGAACCACCTGCCCATCGACTACAAGCCTGTGCGACGTGCGAACGCTGAGGCGCGCGGCTTCGACGAAGAACTCTTGATTGACGCCCGCGACCGCTACAGTCGCCTTCCCTCTAGCTTCAACGAGGTCCCCTGCCGCCGTCAATTCAATCTGCCTGTACACATCATAAACCGGCCTGGCGTCGGGCTCGGCCGTCAGGCTGCGCAGCGCGGCCAGCGGGTCTATGCGCCCGCGCCCGAGCTTATCCGCATACCCCGGGTTGAGAGCGTCGATGTTAACAGCCGTAGCTTCTATAGTACTCTTCACTTCCCTATGCGTAGGGTCGAACGCCACGACGAGCGCGGCCTCCGCCGTGACGAAAGGCGCGGCAAACGAAGTCCCGCTCCAGGCGGCATAACCTCCGTCCGGGTAAGCGCTGATGAGCCGCGTGCCGGGCGCGGCGACATCTACGTGCGGGCCGAAGTTTGAGAAGCGCGCTTTCGCATCTTCTAAATTGACGGCGGCCACGGCCATGACTTCGGCGGAGCTTGCAGGGAATTGCGGCTGTTTATCGTCGTTGTCGTTGCCGACCGCCGCCACAAGAGTGATGCCACGCTCGCGCGCGTCCCGGATCGCATCTTTCAATAGCGCGGATTCCACGGGCGAGCCGAGGCTGAGGTTGATTACATCAGCCCCGTGATCGGCGGCGTACTTCACAGCGGCGGCAACCGTGAAAGCATCGCCCAGGCCGTCGGACGCGAAAGCGCGAATGGGGAGAATGCGGCTGTCGGGCGCGAGCATGGCGACCAGGCCTGCGATGAAAGTGCCGTGACCCGCAACCGTCTCAGCGGGATTGCCGATGGTCTCTATGGGGTCATTGTCATTACCGACAAAATCCCACCCGCGAAAGTCATCGATGAGCCCGTCCGCATCATTATCTATTCCGTCTCCTTCGACATCCTTGTTCCGGCGATCATCTTTCCACAAGCGCGAGACAAGATCGGGATGAGTGCGAGCTATGCCCGTATCAATGATCGCGACGACTGCGCCTTCGCCTCGCGAGCGGAGGTGAACGTCATCCAGCTTCAAAAGGTCGAAGAGGGCTTGCTGCGACTGGTAGTCGGAGAGCGCGAGGCCGGGCCGCGCAAAGCCTTCGGGGAACCCCTGCGTTGATCGCCCGAAGAGGTTTGTGGGGCTGGTTACAACGGGATTGAGCGAAGCGCTCAAGACGTCTTTATCCTTCTTGAGCCGCTTGAGCCATTTGTTCTCTTTCTTGCCGGCGGGGATCGTGAGCCTGTAAAAGTTCGTCCCGTAAATCCATTGACTGGTGGTCGTGCGATGGCGCGCGTTGACGGCTTCTATCAACGCGCCCGGCTCGATCTCTACGACAATCTCGCCCTTGCGATACTCTCGCTGCTCAGGCGGCGCGGGCGCGTTGGAATCGACAGACACGCGCGCCGTCGCGGCCATTAGCATGACCAGAACCAACCCCGCCTTTATCAGCTTCATAAAATCCTCCTAAGTGCTGAGTCCTGAGTAATTTGTTTTTCACTCAGCACTCAGCACTCAATTCGGGTTGCCCATCAAGACGAAAGGCGCCCAGTAGTACGCGTGTCCGTAAGCGTCTTTGATTGCCAGTTGAGCCGAGCGGAGCGCCGCCCTTTTTGTATCGCCCGCGCGCAAGCGCGAATACATCTCGCGCATGAACTCGGCGGTCGAAATATCGTTTGCGGCCCAGAGGCTCGCGACAAGCGAAGGCGCGCCCGCGTACAAAAAGCCGCGCATCAAACCGTGCAGCTCGTCGCCCGGGAATACTGTGTTCACGCCCGTATGACAGGCCGACAGCGTAACCATCTCCGCCTTCAGCCTGAGATCGAGGAGGCTATAAAAATTCAGGGACGAGTCGGCAAGCTTCAAGAAAGAGAACATCGGGTTATCGCGCCGGAAATAGCCGTGCGACGCCAGGTGTAAGAAGCGCGCTTCGGGAGCGTACCTTATCAGGTTGTCGTGCGTGGCGTGCTCGCCCGTCAGCGTCACTGCGTCGGGGAAGATGCGTCCGAGCGCGCGAACTTCCGTCTCGATGCTCGGCGTGTCGCCGCTGGCGACTCCGAGAGCCACCATTTTGCCGGCCTGATAATTTGAGATTTCAGATTTCAGATTTGAGATCTCTGCGCGGCAAAGCTTCAGAACGGTGGCGCTCGGCGCGTAGGAGATTTCAAAACGATCTATCACATACCCCCTGCGGTCGAGCAGCGCGTGAAACGGAACATAGTGTAGAGGGCCGTGCGGTATGACGATCAGGCGTGGGCCGCAAGCGCGCGGCTCGATCATTGAAAAGGTCATTTCATATAGTCTTATCAAATGCCGGTTCGTAGCCGCGTTGAGCTGCTCGAAATGCTCGTCCGCGAATTCCAATCCGTAATTGAATTTTTCTATCTGAAATCTTAAAGCGGCCAGTTGATGTTCGACTTCTCGCTTCGACGCAACGCCGCGCACTACTTCAAAGCGATCACGCGAAGCGACGAAAGCAGATATCTGATCTCCGGTCGTAAAATACTCAACGGCCGTTTCGCCCGACTCAAGCGCGTCGCACAAGTCTGCGACCGAAGCCGACTGTGTCCGCTCGATCTCGGCGAATCGCGGGTCGTCCGACTCTATGCGGCGAAAGAGGCGGGCTATCTCGCGCTCGCAGGCTTTCGCCTCGCGCACATAATTGATTGACACTCGCGCCCTTCGCTGATCGCCTTTCTCGTCTTCGAGCCTCGCGTGCGAGCTGTACCAGTTGAGGTCTTCGATCAGTTTGAGCAGCCGCGCGCGCTGGTCTGTTGCCGGGCCTTCAGCCGTAGAAGCCGAATCGCGCAAATACCTGGCGAGCAGGTCGGCGAGCGCGCGCGATTTTGAAGATTCGACCAGACGAAAAGCCTCCATCAATAAGGCTTCGCCGCCTTGATCGAGGCACGCGGCGATGGCGTCTTCGTAGACCTCGATCTTGTCGCCGAGGAAAGTCGCCTTGAACTCGTCGGCCACGACCTGACCGCGCATCAGCTCGACTGTCTCGACGGCGCGCCGAAAGCTCGCAAGTGCTTCTCGTCCTCGGCCACGCTTGCGCTCGACTGCCCCGATCAAGTGATGACAGCGGTAGACGATTGCGGAAGCCAATCCTGTGGTTGCGGCCGCGAGCGCGCCGCGCGCCATCCGCGAGGCTTTCGTTAGGTTGCCCGCAAGGTAAGCGGCTCGCGCACCGAGCAGCCGCGCGTGCGCCGCCCTCGCAGGAAGGTTTTGACGCGTGAAGACGCGCAGGCTGCGAGCCGCGCGGCGAGCGGCTTCATCGGGCTTGTTCGACTTGATGGCAAGCTCCGCAAGATACAGATCGATCAGCGCCGTGAGAGCACTGTTGCGCTGACGAGAAAAGAGTTCGCGAGACTTTGTAAGATTCGTTTCAGCCTGATCGAAATGGCCAAGCCCCATCGCGGCGAGCGCGACGACGACCCTGGACTGCGCCGATTCGTAAGGCATATCAAGTTTGCTGAAATCGAATTCGGCAGCTCGGGCGCTTTCGGAAGCGTCATCAAAAGCGTTGAGCGCAAGCAATATCTCTGCAATCTCCTGGTTGCACCACGCGACGAGTATCGCGCTCCCCATCGCCGCGAGCCGCTCGCGAGCTTTGTAGTAGGTCGCGAGCGCGCGGTTGTAATTGCCGCGCAGGAAATCTATGTAAGCCATGTGAAAGCGAGCCTGCCACGCGAACAGATGCTGCCCCGCGCGCTCGTATCTCTCGGCCACGCTTTCGAGCAGCTTGAATGCGTCCGCGTGCCTGTCAAGCTCGGTCAAGATATGCGAGCGATTGAAATCGACGAGCGCCCGCATGGTGTCGTCGCCCGTCTCCGCCAGTATGTCGCGCGCGCGGTCATAATGCTCAAGCGCCTTTCGATAACGGTCGAGCCGGTAGTAGACGGTTCCGACGTTCGTTTCGAGCTGAGCGAGGCGAGCCGGATCATCGCCGAGCGCGCGGCGGGCAGCGCGGGCCGTCTTGAGCGCTTCGCCGTATAGCCCCGCCTGCGTGAGCGCGTAGACTTGCTGGGTTTGAATGAATGCCGCCTCTGTTTTTAAGCCTTCAATGGTTAAAACTTCAGCCGACGACGTGTAAAGCTCGTTCGCCTGCCCGTACCTCCCCCGGTGATGGAGCACGCGAGCGAGCGCGGCGGCGGCGAAGGCTCGCGCGGCCGCGCCGCCTGCCAGCCGCGCCAGTTCTTCTATGCGCTCGCACAATTCGGCGGCGGCGTTCAGGTCAGAGCGGACCAGGTGATCGACGTGAGATTTGAGCGCGGCTACGCCCTGCCACCCGAAGTCATCGCCCTGCTCTCGCAAGAAAGACTCCGCGTTTGCGGCGCTCATCAATTTGTCGGCAAGCTCGTTACTCACTCGTTTCTGAAATCTTCAATCCGACTATAGTAATATCGGCGTCGCCTGTTTCGACACGCAGATCGTATTGCCCGCAAGCGACCGATGAAAGAGTAAACTCTCCGAAGTTGTTGGCGACAGCAGAGGCAAGCGCCTCTTCTTCAGAGAGAAGGAAAACTTTTAATCCTGCTACGGATTCGAATTTGAACTCGCCTTCTTTCAAGACCTGCCCGCTCAACCGCGCCCTCGCGTCGATCGAAGCGATCTGCAGGTCTACTGTGTAAGCCCCTGCGCGGTAGAGCAATTGCCTGTCTGCGGTTTCAGTCAATCGAACGCCCGCAGGCAAGGGGCGAGCCTGGCTGTCGAAAACAAGCGAGGCGACGAGGCGGCCAAGAGCAGCCCTGACGCCGGCGCGTGCGCGCGCCGCTTCAAAGAGTCTGACTGCGCGTTTCAAGACCCAGGGCGGCGGCTCGATTGTGTCATCAGCCGCGGCGACAGATTTCACGCGCTCGTACCACACGAGATCGGCTGCGCACCGGCTACACCCTGCAGCGATATGCGCCGTCACCTCGACGGCCAGCAAGGTATCCAACCGGCCGTCGAGGTAATCTATTATTCGCTCAAATCCTGGGCAGTTCATTTTGCTCGCTCCTGCCATTATCACACGAACCGGCGAGAGAGAATTTAAGATTACGGCTTCAAGGCACGCGCGCCAGCACCTCTACTGCGGTCAAAGATTCCCTGCAAAACTTGACCCAGATATTCATGCCGACGCTCAGATCGGAGAGGCGCGCCTGCCGCCCGTTGATCAAAATCTCGGTGCGCGGCACTACAGTGAAAGTTAAATCTCGCCCTCCGAGGTCCGGGGCGATAGTCAAAGTGCTGTCGCGCAAGTTAACAGCTTTGACCGTGCCCCCGATCCTAAACAGCGTGCATTGATCGCCGTCTATAATCCGCGCCGCGATGGTGATCGCTTCAAACGACACAATGTGGTAAGCGGCCCTGACCGGCATGCCCGGTTGCAGCCTCTCGATTGTGGTGGGTATGCCGTTGACCGTGATGCTAGTCGTCTCAACCACCTGCAGCCTTACGCCTGTTTCGCCTTCAAGCTCGACGATTGCGACGACGCCCGATTCTACGTCAACGTCGCGGATGTGGCCCGCGATGTCTGCGATAGAAGTCGCGGCGATTCTTACGGCCTGCAGGGTGCTTTCGACGTAGCTTGCGATGACGTGAAATCCGCGCCTGAGGTCTTCGAGCATGGCGGGCCGCCCGTTGAGCGAGATCGGCGTGGCCGGACCTACGTTGAGCGTGATCGTGCGGTCGCCGCCGCCTATTGCAATTGTAAGAGTTCCCAAAACAGCGCCCACGTCGCGCACAGTGCCGCGAACTTCGGCAAACGATTCGGCGTTGATCCGCGCGGCCTCGTGCGTCAGGCGATCGAAGAGTGCGCCCACGCCGAAGCCGCGATGCAGATCGCTCAGTCTTGCAGGCCTCCCGTCGAGCGTTATGATTGTGTCATCAGTCACTCTCAGCCTCAGCAGATCGCCTCCCCTGAGAGGGTCAACGACAACAACACGTTCATCTAAATCGACGGCGACGATGGCACCCTCGACTCTGACGAGCGCTTCATTGGTGGTTCTGATTCCTCTGGCGGTTTTGTCAAAAGCAGCCGCAGTCACAAAGATAGCTGTAGGGGTAGACAACACGAGCAGTAGAACGACGAGATATTGAATCGCTTTTCGCATTTTCCAGCTCCTTTTCCACTATCCGAAATGTGGCTGCGCAGACCGGGTAATGGAGGGCGAAGGGCTGAAAAAAATACATACCGCATCAAATCTTTCCTGCTAATTCTTTCTTGAGCTTCTCCAGACAGCGCGCTCGGGTCGGGCCGACGGAAGATACTGGTAATCTCATGCGGCGGGCTATATCGACATAACTGGGTTCGTCCTTATCATAAAAGAGCATTGATATAAGCTCTCGGCATCGTTCGGGCAAAGTGGCAACGGCGCGCCGGACCGTGTGTTGTTGTTCGAGCAATGCTTGCAGCTCGTCCGAGAGCATCTCGCCCGAAGCGATCTCGCTCATTCGATCGCGGCCCGCCTCCGCGTCGCGCGCAGAAGCAGTGCTTTCGCGCTTCCACTGCGCGGCCACGCGCCAGCACTCTCGGGCGGTGGTAGTCATCAGCCAGGAGCTGATCTTGTTGTGGTCGCGCAGGCTCGGCAATCTTTCGAGCAGCACAACGCAGACAGATTGAAAGACGTCGGACGCGTCGACTACGGAGAAGCCGTTCTTTATGGGAATCGAATAGATCAGCCGCTGGTAACGCAGTATCAGCGCCTCCCATGCGGCCCCATCTCCTTCGAGACATGCAGCTACAAGCTCGCGGTCAGACAAGTGCGCGAGGTCGGATGCAGTGACGCTCTTTGGATGATTGGTCATACCTCAAAAAAGTCCTGAGTGTTGAGTGATAAAACAGAAACTGGGTGCAAGTGTTTTTACTCAAGACTCAGGACTCAGCACTCAGGACTCAGATGTAGCACACGGGCATGGAGTTCGCAACACTTCTATCTAACTTCCCCTTTTCGCCTGGGCTGCCGCGTTGAAGGAGGCGGGCAATGAAGTAAAGATAGAGCTGGCCGGGGATGCAACTGTCTTGATGAGGACAGCTGTGTCAAACAGCTTGACCCCTGTTGGGTGGCCGCCCTTCAAAGAGGCTTTGGCGAAAGTAATAGAGTTAAAGATTCCAATCTATGTTTGAAAAGCCTGTGCAACTGCCCGTGGGGTAGTGGAAGCAGATTTCGCAGGCAAGAACGCGCAGTTCACGAACCCGAAGCTGACAGCTGAGACTATGGGGTGGGCAACAAAGGTACTCGTCGTCTGACACTTGATTGCATACTTCAGCCAGCGCCCCACGGTGTGGGTCCGCGCGGGAAGTTACGAACCGCTCTGGCGGAGTTGGCCTGACAAGTAGATCGACCGGGGCGCGCATAAGGGATTACTGGCCGAATGTTACGACGCCGTCGTTCGCGCCCCTGTACGGTTTCAAGCTGAAGACAGACTTACAAGACGAACAGTAGACCGCTATCCCACGTGCGCCCTTTAGTGGCTGTCGGCGGCAGTTTTCAGCTTAATTGAACCAGTTCAAAATATTTCTTGACACGAAGAGTAAGTAGCAGTATTCTTCGAATTGAACGAGTTCAAAAATCAATAGGAGGCTGCTATGGACATCCTAGTCACCGCTTACCTGCTTTACATTGCAATCAGCGTCGCCCTAACGATATGGGTGGCTCAGACCCTCTTCAAGAATGGAAGGGTCTTCCTTGTGGACGTCTTTCACGGGAACGAGTCACTGGCCGATTCCGTAAATCACCTCTTGGTCGTAGGCTTCTATCTCGTCAACCTCGGCTACGTCAGCCTTGCTCTCAAGCTTGGCTATGACGTTGCAAGCACTCGTGAGGCCATCGAGGCACTCTCCTGGAAAATAGGGCTGGTGCTGCTGGTGCTCGGAGGGATGCACTTCTTCAACCTGTACATCTTCAGCCGCATGCGCCGCCGCTCAACCCTGCAGGACGCCCTCCCGCCAGTTGCGCCGGACGAGTACACAACGGTAAGGGGAAAAGAATCATGCGCCGGCTAACCGTGCTCTATGATCCTCAATGTGGGCTATGTTGCCGCGTACATGCTTGGCTAATCAACCAGCCCAAATATGTTGAGCTTGCATTTGTGCCGGTCAACTCTCAAGAAGCGCATTACGTTTACCCCAAGCTGGATCATACCTTGACGCTCAAGGACGTGACGGTTATCGGCGACGATGGGGCGGTCTACTGGGGGGCGAAGGCGTGGTTGATGTGTCTTTGGGCATTGCGCAACTACAGGGAGTGGTCCTTCAGGCTTAGTTCGCCCGAGCTTTTGCCGACGGCGCGGCGCGTGGTATCTATGATCTCGCAGAACAGACATAAGCTTGAAGGAGTGGGCAAACTGCTGCTGAGGGATTCAGGATGAAGGAAACCAAAAAAGAGTCGGCCAAGACGAGCAAGGGGGAGCAGACCAGGGCCGTCATACTGGAGACGGCCCTGGAACTGTTCCGCGAGCGTGGTTATGAGGAAACCACGATGCGAGCCATCGCCGAGCGCGCCGGCGTAGCTCTGGGCAACGCCTACTACTATTTCCGCTCGAAGGAGCATCTGATCCAGGCATTCTACAGTCGCATACACGAGGAGCGTCAGGCCCCTAGCCTGGAGTTGTTGAATAAAGAGCCTGATTTGATGAAACGGCTTCTTGGCATAATGTACATAATGGTTGAAACGATAGAGCCATATCACAGATTCGCGGGGGTGCTGTTTAGGACAGCGGCCGACCCTAAAAGCCCGCTCAACCCATTCAGCGAGGAATCAGAGCCTACGCGCCGTGAGAGCATCGCCTTATTTGCTCAAGTCTTGGAAGGCTCCGACTCTAAAGTTCACAAGGACCTGAAACAGGAGTTGCCGTACCTGCTTTGGCTCTACCACATGGGGATCACATTGTTCTGGATACACGATTCGTCCGCCGGGCGCGCTCGCACATATAAACTTATTGATCGAACGGTCGATATATTGGTGAAGCTGATCGGGTTGGCGAGTAACCCCTTGATGCGCCCTGTTCGCAAGGCGGCACTGCGGCTCGCCGCTGACTTACGAACAGCCAGTGCTTAAAAGCAATTCAGAGACATTGGAACGGGTCAGCCAACAAGGCCGAGACAGCTTACTGGTCTTTTACCGGCAGCTTTAGCTGCTCGATGCACGCAGCAGTATTGTTCTTCGGAGAATTAACGCGCTTTGAAACCGGGTACGCCTCCATCTCCTCGGCGGGATAAGGTTTCAACAGCTTGAGCAAAAGACTTTCGTCCTGTGTAGCGGGGTCCAGCCATACATCTTCGTCTCGTTTGGGTATGATGACGGGCATCCTCTCGTGGATAGGCTTCATAATCTCATTCGCCTCGGTCGTGATGATCGTACAGGTAGTGATCGCTTCACCCTCAGGCGAGGTCCAAAACTCGTACAGCCCTGCGAACCCGAACGGCTTCCCCGACCTCAGCCTGATGTAGACAGGCCTTTTTGTTCCCCCCAGGTCCTGCCACTCGTAAAACCCATCCGCGACCACCAGGCATCGCCGCTTCTTAAAGGCATTCTTATAGCTGGCCTTCTCAGTTACAGTCTCGGCCCTCGCGTTTATCATCTTGCTGCCGGTGGAAATGTCCTTAGCCCACGAGGGCACAAGTCCCCATCGCACGGGTACAAGCTGCTTGACGCCATCGGTGATGATGACGGCCACTTTCTGAGTCGGGGCTATGTTGTAGCTCGGCCCTAGATCGCAAGCGACCTGCGCCACGCCGAACTCCTGTGTGATTTTAGGGATGCTTTGGGTCTGAGTGAATCTGCCGCACATAACGATTGCTCCTTATTATAAGGCCACGGATATACACATCGCCTTTAACTTAGCCAACCAGAAGCATCCGGCTAACCTCTTCACCCTATTATACGATGAGATTCAGATTTTGTTTTATCCATGAAACAATATTGCGAATATTGATGTGCGGGAAGAATTAAGCGCGTTGGCTGGAGAGTGAAGACGGAACATTATGTGTGTGATATTACCGTTCTGTCTCGCCCGTACCTTACAGCGGCTTATCATTATATTGAAGCCACTGCGCACGAGATATAGAGCTGCCGAGAGGCGAGACGTTGAATGATGACCTGTTTAACTCGCGCCATCGGCAGCTCTAGAATTGGTAATGACGAGTTCTCACCTGAGGTTGAACTCTATTTGAAGCGTCACCCAATAAGCAACAGGCTGCCCGTTCTTGATAGCCGGTTTAAACCGCATCTGAACCGCCGCCCGTATTGCCTCTTCGTTTAATCCGGCGGGAAGTCCCCTGACGATCCTTACCTCTTGGACCCGCCCATCTGTGCCGACCAGCACGCGCGCATGCACCACACCCTGAACCTTAATCTTACGCGCCTCTTCCGTGTAATTCGGGCGAGGCCTGTTTAAAGCTATCGGCCTGCTGTCGACGCTACTCACGACCTCCGGTTGTCGGAGTCTGCCACCGGGTCCGTTCCTGCCTCCGCCCTGGCCGCCGTTTTCTCCAGGCCCGTATCCCGGCCCGTCACCCGAACCGACGCCGCCCCTGTTGCCCATTCCGATTCCTCCTCCGGATCCTGGCCCGTCCGAAGGTGGTCCGGGGATTCCCGTCTCAAGCCCCGTGACAATCATCTCGCCGCGATTGGTGTTTTGAGTCGGGTCTCCAAGCAGAGTTTCATCGACAGCCAGCATGGGCGGCTGAATCGGCTGCCTCGTCGTAGGGGCAATGATCGGCATGTCGAGGGAAAACGGCGGCGGCGTCCCCTGTGAAGCAGGCGCAGCCATTTCGCGCCCGCCTCCTCCGCCTCCGCGCGCCTGCTCATCTGAATCAGGCAGCACCGCATCCTGGGGCATGTAATTGAACAGAGTGATCGTATGACGTGTCTTGTTTGCGCTGTATTCTGCCTGCCTGGGATTTATCAGTGAAAGGATCAACAGTATCCCAAATACCGCCAGATAAAACGCAATTGCGATTGTTAATCCGAGCTTGAGAAGCAATTTCCTGCGGTGGCCGCCTATAGGGTCGCCGCGAAGCGCGCTCGTGATGTAGCATTTCGGGTCTTGTCGGAAGTCACGAGAGGCCTCTCGAAATTCGTTGATTAATCGGCTGATCAGTGAAGGCCGGGCAGACAAAGCTCCCACGAACAAGGTGTGTTGTTGCATTTTCCCTCCGAGAGCCTGATGCCTTGGCACGGGTCGGCAACAATTAGGCTCCGATGTGTTAAGAGGGATTTACCCTCTACCAGTTCTGTCGTTAACTGTCTTCATCCTGATGTGAAGATCATTCAACCGCGCAAGCTCAATCAGTCCAGATGTGTCAAACTACAATTCTTGCGGTGTCCAGTTTCAGGGCTACATACCCATCAATGCAGGCCGAGGAGTGGCTGATTGGAATCGGCCCGGAGAACTCCCGACCAATCCTAGAATGGCTGCAACTGTGTGACTTGCAATTAAACGACATGCGTAGAAGCTTGCGGCATGTGGCGCACTTCATTACTTTACCTACCTCAAAAAAATGTTCTTAGAAGAACAAGTGTCACGCACATTGTATGTTAGATTCTTTGAGGAGTTCTGAATTAGACACTTTTTACCGAAGAGGCGTCTGGCGCGGCGAGAAGGTTTTGAGAGAGATACATCAACCAGTTTGACGACATCGAACTATTGCGAGCCTTCGACGGCAGCGTTCGGCAACTTCCACAGCTATTCTCCTTTCCAGTTAAACCTTGACAGCTTCAACCACCCCAAATATGCCGTGCTCCTCCATCTGGTGAGTTACGTATTGCAGCTTTGCCTCCCTCATCCATTCCTTGTACAGATCGAGACTTCTTAGCCTCATTACCCACAGCTTGCCGGTATTTGATGTGAGAGTCCGCGCGATCATCTCAAGCTGTGGATGGTAAGGCTGTATCGTAAAAACCAGCGTCGAGCCAACATCAAGACAATTTGCAACATTCAACAAACAACCTTTTACCAGGGCATCATCGTCTATGATTTCCCAGAAACCTGACGAGACTATAACATCCCACTTCTCGTTATAGTTCTCTGGATCAAAAGCATCTGCTTGTTTGAACCTGGTGTTATACAATCCTTTTGACTGCGCGTTTTGCTCCGCCTTCTTGATGTTCTCCTGTTTGTAATCTCGAAGTTCAGCCTCGATCCGGGCAGGATCAAGTTTCTCAAATACCTCAACGTCATATTCTCCTCCGCCACAGGCTATATCGAGGTATCTTATGCGGGATTTACGCTGAAGCTGTGACTGCACGATTCTTGTGAGATAGCTTTTAACCAAAACCTTTCGTAAGCGAATGCCTTTCCAGCCCACGGCATTTAGGTATAGCCTATCAAGGAGTCCGCCGATACCGAACTTGCCGGAGGCTTTGTCCTTGTAGACGTAATCGAGCATAACACCTGAATCGTAACCAAATGTGTTGCCGATTCTTATTCCTTCTGAAAGATTACCTATGGTTTTTAATAGCGATCGCATGACAAGGTAGTAGATGTTTTTAGGCGAATATGCGGGTAGCGGCTTTTGTAATTCTTCAAACGATGGCAATCTTTTCGTCATGATGGTTACTTTCCTATGCTAGAAGCTCCGAAGATAAGCCAACTCCCCCAAAGGGCATCCATCCTGGCTCTGTCTTCGATCACAGAATGACGGGTAATGAGACGCTATTGAATCCTGTGCTCTGACGAGGGCCTGCGCTTGTCAGGCCGCTGGCGGGTTACGACATGCCTCGCGAAGGGAGCCGAAGCAACTGGCCGTCATAAACAATATAAAGTGACGACCCCGATTCATTAACCCACATCTCCAGGCTGTCGAAAATCAATTGCGGCACGACGAGTTGCAGTTCGAAAGAGAAGTCTTTCAAATTATAACGTCCGACTCGCGTTTGATTCTTTGAACGGTCGGGGATCGCCGCCCAGAATTCAAACGGCTTGCCTGTCGGCTGCAAGAAGCGCCTGCCCGATTCTTGCAGGGGCGCGAAGACCCCCATGACTAACTGCGTCTGGCCCGTACCGACATCGAGCAAGTAAAACTCCGGTGCGACCGGACCGGCTGACCTGGTATCGCTATTATTCTCATCCCTGGCGCGACGCAGCAGCACCTTGCCATGCGCCGCGACGTAAGCAACTGAGTCGAACTGATCCGCCGGCGGAAGATTCACGCGATACTCGCGCCGAGTTTGCAGATTGAACCGCACGATATAATTCGGCTTAGACCAGTCAGAATCTGTTTTGGCGGCAACAACCCATTTGCCGTCAGGAGTGACCAGCGGACTTGCATACGCGCCCTCGCCGCTGATGCGAACGGCTTTACCGCCTACAGCTTTCTTCCATAAACCGCTCTCTCCGAAAGCCCCTGCCAGCACTACGGAATTGCCCGTAACGGCGTGGGCCAGGTGCTCATTCAAACCGAAGCTGCCTTCGTCAATATCGAATGCGCCTTCGTCGAAAGTTGAATAACCTTCAGGCTGAGCCGTCACCGCGCTCGGCTTGCCCTGCGAGAAGGCATTCCAGGAAAAACGCGCTCTTTTACGCGCAGCCGCCTGGCGGCGACGTTCGGCGCGGGCAGCTTCTTCGTCTTCTTCGTCATCCGTGTCGTCTGCTTTCTGTGATTGGGCGATTTCTTCGAGCGTCTCTTTTCGTTCGACCAACACGCGCAGGTCCGCGCCTTGCTGCCACACATCCCTCACACTCAACTCTTCGTCAACATGCAGAACTTCCAAACCTTTGATCTCTTTCTCAAGGTAGTAATGAACCTTGCTGCCATCGCCGCGCCCCAAAGAGTTGAAGCTGTCGGATAGGGTGATCCAGGCGAAAGCGCCTTGATGGCTGAATACACGTCGCCCGCCCTGCTTCGTCAGCAATAATAATTCAGAGGCAGAGCAGTCATGGTGGCAATAACTCAACTGCGGCCCCAGCTCCATCAGGTGATTGTTCGTGATGAAGCTCCTGAGCTGTGCGAGTTCCTCCGGCCTGATGGCGCGTTCGCGGTATCGAGCGCCATCCTCGTAGTAAGTGTAAATTGCTCTGTCCCGGTAAACGCGCACGACACGATGATAATGCTCGTGGTTAGCCAGGAGCGCAAAGATTTCCAGCGGCGCGGATTCTTTCAACAACTCGGCGCGCAGCTTTTCTTCAACCTTACCAATCGCGTCGAAGTCATTGCCGCCGATGAGCGAAATACTCTCGCGCCAGCCTGTAATAAAGGCTTTGTCCGTGTGATGCGCCAGCAAGAGTTGTTGCGCTTCTTTGCTGTCTTCGGCCAGCAGGTAGCGTTCGGCAGCCAGCGCGAGAGTAGGATTCTTGCTGCGCAGAAGCGGGCCGACTTGCGCGATTGGCAAAGCCATCTGCGTCAGGCGCGCGCAGGCGAGCAGAGCGATTTGCGCGAGTTGATCTTCTGCCCTGAGCAGGCTTTCCGCAAGTGGCTCGTCGGCAAGCAAGACGGCTGCGATGCCTTGCGACGCGCCGACCGTGCCGGCCAAAGTTTGGAGTTGCGGGCCGGCGCTTATGCGCAGCCTCTCGCGCCGCTCTAATGCATTGGCTATCATTTCGGTATCTGCCGCGCCCGCAGAGATGCGCTGCAGCAAATCCAGATCGACTTGCCGGGCCTTCCACCCTTGCGCTATTTCCAACAATGCGCGTGACAGTGCCGGGTCTATGCGTTGCAGATGTTCGGCCCTCGCTAAGACTTGCGTAACCAGAGAGCCAGGCACATCCTCCTGCCCGGCTACATGCCTGCCGATGCTTACGGCTACGGGCAGAGGATCGTCTCCATAAGATCGGTAGCGCTCGACTTCTTCGCGCCCTCCTTTTGTGGTGAGTTTTGCCGCGTAAGTTTCGAGTGTGGCAATCTGCTCGGCTTCCGACAGCCCTCCGCAGGCCAGCAGACCTTGAATGATCATCTGCCTGTCGCTTTCGTCATTCTCTTGCGCCAGGGCCTTCTTCAAGGCAGGAACAGCGCGGGGGTCTTTGTACTGCGCAATTGTTCGCGCGGCATAATGGCGATGCCCTTCATCGTTTTCAATTATCCAGATTAGACCCGGCACGCTTTCAGGCATATCGAGTTCGTCCATCTTTTGCATGAACCAGGCGCGGTAAGTCCCGCTGATATTGAGCCAGTCCGGGTCCGACAGCCAGCGCAGGACGGGCAGGGCTGCGTCCCTTCGCGGGTGATTCGTCGCGTATTGAACCAGGCAACTCGCCGCCGCTTGCTGCACTGCCCGGTTCTTGCTCTCGACCAGCTTCGTCATTACCGGAATCCATTTATCCGGGTCTTGATAAAAAAGGGTCGAGAGCGGTGAGAAGGCAGTACTCCCATCATCGGGCTGTAGCAAAGTCTCATCTACAAACAGCGACAAATACCACTCATCGCGGCCAATCCACTCGGTTAGAGACAACTCTTCGATGGCAGTGTCGCGCGCGCGCGCCGGGGCGTTGCGGTCAGAGGCAATGGCTTGCAATCGCTCTCGGTATTTCTCCTCATCAATTTTGTTTTTCGCCTCAATAGCGTGGCGGTGAAGGAGCGCCATTGCAAGCACAGCCGTGCGCGGGCCGCTGCCGCCGCTCGACAGCCTTTGCAGCAGAGGCTCAGCGCCAGGCCAGTCAACTTTTGCAAGCGACTCCAGAAACTCTTGCTTGTCGACATGACTGTCGTCGTCTTTAGCTTTGCTGGCCGACGACATCAACTCGCCCACGAAATACTTGCTGTTAAATAGTAACCACTTGCGTACGCTCTTGCGCCAGTCGTCGTCAAACTGATTGGCGTTCTGCGCTTCATCGTAAAGCTTCTTCACTCGCTCTGCCGCCGCCGCATTATCAGGCAGCAAAGGCAACAGGCGCGACAGGCTTTCCGGCTCGGCCTCACACGCCGCGAGCAGCCGTAGACTTACCGCAATGGAAGGCTTGGGACTATCTTGAGTGCCGGCCCAGCGGCTCCAATAATCGAGTAAGTCCTCAGCCGTGGCGTCATCGGGAGGTGCGTTATCGCGGGCATAAAACTTCGCCGGGCGTTGATTCTCGACCTCCGCGTCCTTGGCAGCCTCCGCTGTGCCCGGTGCCGGCGCGGGCAAGAATAGTAACTTTCGTAACGCATCAGTTTGCACATCACTCTTGATTTGCACCCGCGCGGTAGCAAGCATGCAACAAAAACAGAATGCGCAAAAGGTCTGGAAAACTATACGTTGCACAGGATCAACCTCGCACAGGGAAGCGGTAACCGCGAACTAGATTTGATAGAACATCTGCTCAGGTAGAATGGGCTACCAGACTAATCCTGCATCATTTCAACTGTATTGCTTAAACGCCGGCAAGTTAGAGATGTTCCGCATTGGCCTATCAGGTCCATGAACTCGGCCATCATTTCTGTATCGGACATGCCTTGCAGCAGCTTATAATCGTTGCCGTTTTCATAAGTCGGGCATCTAGTTAATACTGATCCTGTGTAGGATTTGATTCGCGCGCTCGGGTCGAGCCGATTGTTAGCCGCCGATCCTTATCCGATCATCTCCATATAAACTACGACGATTATTATCAGCATCCCAACAAGACCACTGATGATAAATGATTTCAGAGGCGCGCTCTCCGGCGTAGTCCTAAAATACTCGTTCATATTGCTCGTAATAGTTCTCAACGCCTGCTTATGCCTACTTTGCTCCACCCTTAGCTGGCCTATCCCCGACCATGATTGGACCGATGCTTGAAGGTTTGCGTCAATAGAAGGTAGCTCAATCCGCGAAATCGATCCTTTATATAGCAAACCGAGTTTCACAAAGGCGCTATGCAATGCCGATTGGAAGGATTCATCAGTTATGCCAAAGGCTGTGAATCCATGTTTCTGTTTCCAAAACACGATCAATAGTACTGGCTTTGCCCACAAATAACCAAATGTAACGCACTTTATAGGCAGGCGAGGGACTTTATGGGCAAAACGCGATTTTGCCCATAAAGTCCCCAAACTAGTCCACCTCAACTTACCTAATCTTCTGATCCTTAGGATAAGGCATCCCAATTCTCTGAGACAATTAAAATGAGAATAGAAAAGCTCGTGGTTGATTGAGCCAACCACGAGCGATGAGGAGACTTTTTACGATGGTCGTTAGCCGCTCTACTAAAGCGGGTCTAATCGCACCCGATTAATACGGCAAGCGACTCTCTAGCCAATCATTCACATCCTTTGGTCCAAACCCTTGGTAAGGTTTTTTCAATGTGATGATATAGACATGATCGTTTGCGTCCATGTGGTCGCGCAGTTTGCTGTAGACAGTTGAGACGCTATCCGTTGTGTCAATCGCGTACGATGACTCTGACAACCGTGCCCAAGGATAACTTTTGATTACCTTGTAAAAGCCTTCGTACCCGTCTTTCTTCTTCTTCTCTGCGTTCAAATCATACGTCACAAGTAAAACAGACATTTTTCTTCTCCTTATTACCAACAGTTGCGGCACAGTTTTGTCCGTGCCGCAACTGTTGCTCTTATACGGACCAATCCTTATCCGCGTGGCGGAAATGGATCAGGACCGTAGCTGTTACGCTCTTCGATTGTTCCGTCCTTCCTCTGGATGATCAGTTCAACACCATCTCGTCGCGCCATATCACGTCCTACACTCTTAGCTTCCTCTTTGGTTGGAAGTACGTGGCTAGCACGGTCAGAATTCTCGCGCTGAACAACCCATCCTTCGGGTCTAGGTGAAATCCAGATGTTTTTCTTAGACATTTTGTTGATCCCTCCATTACTTTCAGTTGGTTTGAGTTAATTGAGACTGTACTGCTTCCACGGAATCGCAGATAGTGGTACATTCGCTAAAAAGTTCACAATGTCTCTTCGTCCGTAATAAGACGGCACGCCGCGAGAGTCTTGAGCCATTAACACAACAGGAACACCACCAAAAGCCGGATAGAACGATCTGATCGCTTCATTGGCCGCGCTTGTTGAATCAAGGACGTGCCTCTTGACCACAACAATCGCAAAGGTAATACCCTGTTCTTTAATTACAGCACCTTGAAAAGTCATATTCCTCCACATCGGAGCTAGGCATAGAAAAGCCTGCCCTATTTGGCAAAAATATCCCCTTGGAGCCAAGCACATGAGACTCCGGCCCCTAATGGAAGCGAAAACCTATTCTGTTGCTTACGGGATTGTGATTATGCTATAGATGAGCCTAGAACCATCGCTTCCCGCGTTAGTGGTTCTGCTTCAACTTGGGGTCATCGGGTACGACCGGTGACCTCATCACTTCCCGCTGTAGCGTCCAAACAATGCACATAACTACAGAGATATTCTCAGATCCCTCAGTCTCCTAAGTACAAACGCAGGATAAACCTGAAATGTCTGTGCCAGGTCATATACGTCATAACCATCTTCAACTGCTTTCCGCACCATAACACCTGGCATCAGCAGAGATTTCGCAAACCACCATGCCTGCCATTCAGGATTCCTGAAAGGAGGAATGTCCTCTTCGTGGTACAACCGTAAACTGGCATCCTCCTGATTGTGAATCAATCGAATCA
The DNA here is from genome assembly GCA_036277095.1 of Blastocatellia bacterium. Lineage (GTDB taxonomy): Bacteria > Acidobacteriota > Blastocatellia > UBA7656 > UBA7656 > DASUNP01. Next base: position 12,605 of record DASUNP010000097.1, on the reverse strand, counting down.
GCGTCTTTCTCTGTCGGAACTCACGAACATGCATTACCGCATGCCCCACTTCGTGAGCGACGGTTGATCTAAAAAACTGAATTCTGGAAACATCATCAGCGAGACGATTCGAGATCACACATTTCATCTGCTCGATGTCCGTGTATCCATGCAGTTCTAGCGGCAACTCTTCATACACGGGCCGCACACCTGTAAGGTCTGTCAGGTCAAATTCATAGAATCGCTCAATGTCGAATGGCATCAGCTTATTCAGCATCTCGGGCTGATATTTCCTGATGATCTCCATTGTGATGTGGGAGATGTCTATCTTACTTCGAGGGCGAGCAACCGGAACTCCCTTTGGCATTATTGATTCCCTCCTTGGAGATCCATGGAATTGAGTTGATCCACTAGGTTGTCGAATTGCTCATCGTCCAAATCGTCTAATCTGTAGAGCGCATCCCTAAACTGGGAGTGGTGCTGTATGCGCTGTGCGATTCTCTCAGGAAGCTTAGACCTTAGTTTCAACGCAAGATCAACCAGAGAATTATCAACAACCTGTAGAAACTCCTGAATCTTTCTTACAGTTTCAATATCTGGGGCGCCTTTTCTACCTTGTTCAACGTCTGAAAGGTAGCTGATAGATTTGTCAAGATGTCTACCAAGCTCCCTCAGAGTAACCCTTTTGGCTAACCTCGCCTGCTTTAGAGCTTCACCAAAAGTTCTCATAATACATCTCCTTTCTCCACTGGTTACACCAAAATTTGGTGTAACATTAATTTGATTATATACGGAAAGAGATTTACTGCAAGCAATTTTACACCGATTTTTGGCGTAAAATTGAATAGGGCTATAATTATTGATAATACAATATTTACTGCTTATATTATTTTGTATCGAGGATATATAACCGCAAGTTGAAATAAGAATAGAAATCCTGACAGTGAAATTTTCGTTGATTTTCGGTTATATTCGTGCTATTTTCGGTTAGGTGCAAAAGTGGATACTATGGCAGAACAGGTATTGACCTTCTAAGTGGTTTAGGATAATGTGCAGCCATAGCCTCGCAGGACCGCAGGATAGATTTCTTTTGCCCAGAATTTGCATCTTATTTTAGGAGTGCAAGAGGGAGGGAGAAATGAATCTAACTGAGACATGCCATCTTTGCGGCTTACCAACAGAACAATCTGAGCAGAGAATCCATCAGCATTGTATGTCCGATGAGAACATGAGATCGGATATGGAAAGTAATATTAATTGCGCGGACCCTGTGTTATACTCGCCGATACCTCATCAGTTGGAGGACGGCATGCATGATACAACCGCGGCCTAGTCCGTTGTTGCACGTTTCCTGGTTAAAGAAGCTTTTGGTTGGTGACAATTCTTGTGAATGGGCAACCTGGTTTAGGGCTCATTATGTCGGGTACAAGAAGGAGCCTTTCAATCTTACAACCTGGAAGGTTGAGCATACGGCTCTCGTAAACAGAAAACGTAAGGATCTCGAATCAGAAGGCCAACCTGTACGAATTGAAGCTCAGAATAAGTTTACGTTATCGGGCCGTGTAGCCACACTCATTGGTCAACCTGATCTAATTACAGCATCAGATGGTAAGGGTATTATCATTGATATAAAAACAGGATACCCTTGTGATGCTGATATAGCGCAAGTAATGATTTACATGTGGGCTATACCACTGGCATTGCCTTTTTATAAGAGTATACAATTCGATGGTTTGGTCGTTTATCATGATCAAGAAATACCGATACCTCACAGTGAAATCAAAGGGTCTTTTCCATCTAGGTTAGTTGAGCTAATCCAACGAGTCGCAGCAGAATCTCCCGCAATAAAGGTTCCTAGTAGTGCTGAGTGTCGATTTTGTGATTTAACCAAGGATAGTTGTCCCGATCGCATTGAATACATAGGAAACGGGACGAGCGATCCCACGACCCTCTTTTGAACTTCCATCCAAAGTTCGCTTACTCAGGTTCCAAATGCGAAATTCGGTTCAACCCCCAACTCATACATACTTTGAATTACGCAACAGATGTTGTGGCAGAGCACCTTACAAAGAAGCTCATTAATTTGAGCCACGTCCCTCCCCGGCCTCAAGCGTCTACCACGACGACAAGAATTATAATCACATTGAATGAGTAGGACGGCTTTGCTCAAAAACTGCCTAAGAAGTCTTCTCGCACATAAGGGCGGGCTCGGGCTCGCCGCGAGCAAGGCTTACGATAAAAATCCACCAATAAACATTTCCTGCCGGCGGTAATATTACGGAGAGTTCAGCAACTTCCCCTTTAGGCACTCAAAAGTGAATGCTGATTCGATGAGTAAGATTACTTTGAGGAAATATGAGTCTTGAATCTAGCCTGAAGCCGGTATCGACAAAAATCCGCTGCACAGGTCCCACTTGTGCTGAGCATTCCTACCGAGTGTCACACTCGGAGACGCATGCGAATGAGCAAACAAGATGACTACTCCTTCTGCCATCGTCGTGGGCGGAGGTCTCGCCGGAATGGTCGTTGCCCGTGAGCTGGCGCTTCGCCGCTGGCGGGTGATTCTTCTCGAGCGGTCCAATCGTCTGGGAGGAAAAGCCGGCTCCGATATTAAGAACGGGCGACTGGTGGAACACGGCTATCATGTCTTCCCCCAGTGGTACCCCAATGTCCGAGCCATCGTTGAGCGCATTGGCGTGCGGCTTATCGACTTCGACCGCTACCACTTCCTCCTGCCTGGCGCGTATCCGCGAAAAATCACAGTGCGCGGGGCTTCGAGCCTATCGGCGATGTGGCACAACATCTTTGATGGTCTCCTGCCTTGGTATCACAACATACTGTATTTCTACTCCGTGCTGGATATGATCAGCCGGCCGCTCTCCGAGAAGAGCTTCCTGGACCAGGTGAGCCAGGTCGGCCTGATACGCGGGAAGTGGTTCACGAGCGAGTCGGTCGCAGAACTCGGCCAGGAGAATGTGCTCAAGGCGTCCGCCATACCCTTTTATGATCTCAGCGCGATGACCGCGAAACGAATCGCCAGCTTCTGGGTTCGGCAGGCCAGCCCATTCCTTTCAATACTGCCGGGGGATCTGCAAACGGTTTTCATCGATCCGCAGGTTCGCGAGCTCGAAGCGCTGGGGGTCGAGATTCGCTACGGCTCCGACGTAAGCGGTGTGGTGATGGACGAAGGCGGCGTCGCTGCCGTCGCTCTGCGCGACGGAACCGAGGTGTCTGCCGATGTGTATGCCCTTTGCACCCCCTTTGAGGTTACTCGGACCTGGCTTCAGGACAGCCTTTACGAAGCGGACCCCGAGCTCGGCAACATGCATTTTCTCGAAGCTCAACCGATGGCCGCCTTACACCTACGCCTGCGGCGAGAGCTGCCGGACTTGCCTCGTGAACACGTGTTTCTTCACGGTAGCCATTACGCGCTTTCGCTCATCGATGTCGGGCGCTTCTGGAAGGATCTCGACGGCAAACCCCAGCTTTCCTTCATATCGAGTAACTATGGGCCGTTGAATGAGGTGAGCGAGGAAGGCGCGAAGGACCTGCTGTTGAAGGAGATCGGCGAGTACCTTCCGATTGCGCCAGAGGATGTCGAAAACTGGGAGCTGAATTCTAACACCGACGTGCCGCTGTTCATCAACACCATAGGAGCCTGGCCAAACCGGCCACGGCCAAAAACGAAGATCAAGAATCTCTACCTGGCGGGAGACTTCGTAAAAAACGGGATCGATCTTGCGTGCATGGAAGGCGCCGTCTCCTCCGCATTGGAGACTGCGGGTCAAATTCTCGGCGACAGCGGGGAGCCCGAGAGGCTTCCTGTTGTTCAGGCGCCGCCTGTGTGGCCGCGGGTGTTAATGGTTATTGCCCGCATCCTGTTGATCCCGGTGGTGGCCGTGGCGCGGGTACTCGCCTGGCTCGAAGAAGAGTTTTCACCTCATCGGCCAGACGCTTCGGACGTCCGTCGCGAGGCGACGCCGAAGCTGCGTATGGACTCGCGCCCGCCGCGGAAGCGGTAGCGCGGGTGGCGACCTACTTGAGTGTCAGATAGAGGGCGACGTTTTTACGGGCATGGGACACCGATTGATCCACGTAATGTAAAGCAGAGTCTTGACGCATTATTGAAAGACGCGGGCATGCCTCACTCGCTTTGCGAAGGCGATGTTTATCTTTCTGCCCGTTCTCCTATAGTCCTTATAAAAATGTCTATTACCTGCTCCCCTATCTTATCCTGATCGCCTTTAATGCTCGCCGCGCGGCCCCGCGCTTCTTCAAGGATGCCGGAAAGTTCCTCGCGCACTATCAATTGAATTTCCTCTTTTGTCATAGTCTCTCCTATAATTCTGAGCTTGAATACCACAGGCATTATAGGTAGCACTCTTAGCTACAGCAATCACTATCGCTGCCCTGATGGGGAGAAACTCGCTTCGCCGCCTCCGCTTGTTAGACCGGATTGGGTCAACCGACCAACTCATTTCTTGTTAGCAACAGCTTCACTGCTTGCCAACATTGCTTGCAACTCTGTCTTCGGAATAAGTTTCCCTCTGACTACAACAGCATTGATCCTCTGGGTGTTGTGTATGTTTTCCAGAGGATTTGCTTCTAGCAATACCAGGTCGGCGATTTTCCCATTCTCAATCGTGCCAAGCGAGTCTAGCATTCCGAAGAATTCTGCCGGGAAGCGAGTCGCGCTGATGATTGCTTCCATAGGAGACATCCCAATTTGCTCAACGAATAATCGCAATTCATCGTGCAAGCTGAAGCCAGGGAAGATGAGCAGTACACCAACGTCAGTGCCGGGCATTAGTCTGACTCCCGCTTCGCGCAGTTCACGCATATCACGCAGGCGCTCGGCCAACATCCGCGTCAGGTCGAATTTATCGGCCTTCTTTTCAGCTAGTTGTTCGCGCCAGTCTTCAATCAGGTAGCCTGATAAATATTTTCTGCGCGGTTCGACCTTTCCCTGTTTATCTTCAAAGACAGCTGCGGTCTTATCGTAAGGGGTCAGCAGCGCTTCACCTATAATCAGCGTAGGCGTGACCGCAATCCCATTGACAGCAAACTGTTGAAACAGCTCTGCGCGTTGCTCTTTCGTACGACCGCTGAGCGGCGGGAAGAATCCATGCTCAATACTGCGTTGCCCTGCTTTGATGATCTCTTCTGGAGAGGCTGTCGGATGACCAACTAGTGAGAGGTTGCGCTTCCTTGCGGCGGCGGCGATGGCTCTGAAAGTTTCGAGTGAAGCAGCCGTACGTATCTTGAGGAAATCAACTCCGAGTTTTGCTACAGAATCAACGACAGCTTCTGCTGATTCAGGGTTTGGAATGCCGCGTCGAAAACGGTCTACAGGCTCCACCGTCCCCTCTCGCTTCATCCGCGCGACGTTGCTCGCGCTTTCGAGTATCGGCCCGGCAGTTTTGATGCGCGGCCCAAGCCGTTTTCCTTCAGCAACCTCCTTTCTCCACTTCAGCAACAATTCCGCATCCCCGCCCATATCGCGCACGCTGGTAACGCCATTGACAATGAACAACGGCAAAGTATTTTCGCCCGACTTCGCCAGATGAACATGCATATCCCAGAAGCCTGGGATAAGGTATTTGCCGGCGGCGTCAATCACCAGTGAACCTTTCGGGATAGGCATCTTCCCGCTCTGTCCAATTGCAACAATCCGTTCGCCAGCGATTACAACCGTCATATTCGGCTTCGCTGCTGCACCTGTGGCATCGATCAGCGTAACATGGGTAAAAGCAACCGGCTTAAGGTGAGCCTGCGGCTTTGCCTGAGCAAACAATAGGACGGGCAAAAAGAAAAGCAGCAGTAAAACAGTTACTCGTTTCATAGTGAACCGCGTATTATCAACAAACCTACAAGCAAGGGCCTAACGCACCGGTTGACCGGCCCGCCGAGCGGCACTGAAAGTAACCGTGCGAAAACTGCTCCGGCGGCTCCGGTTGACGCCTTTGTTAGACGGCGTTCCACCCAACCTTTCACATACCGAAACAAAAAACCAAGGGCACCTTTTCTGCCCCATACTCTTCTGCCAATACTTCCATCGCCAACATCACAGCCCTGAAGACGGGGGCTTCGACAAATCGAAATCCTGGACAACCTCGATAGTCCCCGTCACCGCCTCCGATGAGGTAGGCTTCGCCAGTTCCAGGCCAGCGACCTCCGCGATGATAACCGTGATGTTGTCCTCGCCCCCGCGCTCGTTCGCTAGCCCGACGAGTTGAGCGCACGCCTGCTCGTGGCTCTCGCTGTCGCTGACGACCCGTAACATCTCGTCATCGGCCACCTTGTTCGACAAACCGTCCGAGCAAAGGAGAAGCACGTCGCCCAGGCGCAAGGTGAGTCGGACCAGGGCGACCAACACATTGTCCCGTTGGCCCATGGCCTGAAGGATGACATTCCGGTAGGGAGAGGTCAGTGCCTGCTCGCGAGTGATCATTCCGGCTCCTATGAGCACTTCCACGTAGCTCTGATCCTTCGTGAGCTGGCGAATCTCGCCGCCGCGAATCAGGTAGACCCGTGAGTCCCCGACCGATGCGATATGCGCCAGCGCACGGTGGACGACGACGGCGACGAGCGTGGCCCCCATGCCTGCCTGGCTGGGCTCGCGGGCTGCCACTACGACATCACGGTTCGCCGCCTCGACCGCGCATTTCACCGATTGCATTATGTCACTCGCTCTGCAGTTGTCGTCGAGGTGCTCGCGCAACGACTCGAGGGCGAGTGCGCTCGCCACCTCCCCCGCCTCGGCCCCGCCCATGCCGTCCGATACGGCGAGCAGGACTCCGCGACTCCCGACGTTTAGACGAGGGCCGCGTGAGGTGGCCGTCTCCATGTCCGCAGACATGTCGGCGATCACGAATGCGTCTTCATTGGTGGGTCGCACCCTGCCGGCGTCTGTAACCCCGACAGCGTAGACTATCACTGCGATCCCTGGTTGACTCATCGAGTACCTCCTTGTCTAAGAGAGTAAGCAGCGGTAAATTATCGCAATAGCACCTTCACGATATCTATCAGCGATTCTAAATCTATAGGCTTCCGCATTACCACATTGGCTCCCGCCTCTCTCGCTTTATGTGATTTGCCGTCACCATTGGCCGTCAGTACAAAGATAGGCAGATCGATCAATCCTGGCTTTGCTCTTAGACGCTCGATCAGTTCGACACCATCACCATTCGGCATTCTTAAATCAGTAATCATTAAGTCCGGGCATTCAGCCTCGACAGCGCGCACCCCCCCGGCTCCATCCTCAGCTAGAGTAACTCTATAGCCTGCATTCCGCAGATACATTTTCATCAACTCGCGCATGTCTGCGTTATCTTCAACGACAAGTATGCTTTTCGGCACATGCCTTCCCCCTTCCAGCAGCTTGTAGAGGCTTATCGCTCCTGATACTGATTAGACGGCTTTGCACCTAAAGTCCTGTTTGAACCCAAAGCCCCTTTGAACCTTCCGGCAACAGGAGCGGGGATTACCGTTCATGTCATCTCCGCTATGGTTTGCTCTAGCACGTCCATATCCACTGGCTTGGTAAGGTAGGCTTGCGCTCCCGCATTCATTCCTTTTGCAATGTCGTCGGCATAAGCAAGAGCTGATAAGAATAGAATAGGAGTGTGAGAATCGAATCTGCGAATCTGCTCACACAGATCAACGCCGCGACCGTCGGGATACCACCCGTCAAGGATCAGCAAATCAAAGCCGCCTCTTTCGGTTAAGGGCAGGCTTTCGGCTATGCTGCCCGCAGTTGTCACCTCGTAGCCGCACATATCAAGCCAGCAGGCAATCATTGTGCGGGTATCTTCATGGTCATCAGCGCACAAGATATGCTTGCGCCTTCCAACAGCCGTACCCGAAGCATCACCTTTCGACACGAAAACCGTTTTACTCATATCAGCCTCCTCATCCGAGTTGGCTTGAGTATTGGGTACATGAGTGAGTGAGGAATGCTATTGCCCTTGTACGTGTTTCACAGATGTAACTTGCTCAAGTATTTCTTATTGGCAGCAAGATTTTACCCTCGAATAGATAGGAAGTCTGTGCAAAATAATACATCTATTAAATAAAACGATTAGGCGGAAACCGACTTTATGGGCAGAATAGCCTTTTGGGCAAGACCCTTGCGCGATGGATAATCACTCTTGTTGTAATGGTAGGTAAAATGCGACATCGTGAGAATAGATCGGTTTATTAAAGGGATGTGGACAGTATAGTTCTCTTAAAGTTGCCATTCCCATCATTCCGGTTTTATCTGCGGCAAAGCGGCTCACGGTCGCGCCTGGATTACCAACGCATAGGAAGAAATCACGATGAAAGACTTTTAAACCCTACCCACAGGCGGGCGGTTCCCATTATCCTATGGACAAAGGGGAAAGAGACAGGATACACCCTTCCAACACCCCCCCCTCTTTCGGGGCGTGGGCAAACTTCGCTGTAAAACCTCATCCCCGCCCGCCGTTATAATAAGTAGGCCGCTCTCACTCCACTCTCGTCAACTTAATCCGTGCCTGAGTCGCTGCCTGATCCCCGGTTGGCATCAGCCAGAGAGTGTTGGGGCCTTCAAGTTTGAACTCCTGAATGTTCGGCGTCCCGCTGGTCATCACCGCAACGTTCTTTGCCACGATCGGGCGCCTGGTGATCGTCGTCCCCTTGATTTCATAGGTCCCCGAATTTGCAACAAACTGCCTCCACTGATCATATAGGGCAATCTTCTCGGCGTCGGTCAGGTTCTGAGGGTCTTTGGGTGGCTCGACTGCAGCCCTCGGCTATCCTCCCGGCACGAACACCTAGCTGTAATAGCCTCTTGTGAAAATGATCAGACCTGGCTGAGGGTTGCTATTCGTTGTCGTGGCGGCCTTATCGGCGGGGTTCCGACTAGGCGTTACCACTTCGGCGATCTTCCACACGCCCTCAACCGGGGATTTCGTCTGAGCGAAGGCGGCGCTTGCATAAAGCACACAGAATACGAGAGACAAAGCATACCTTTTCATAACGACCTCCCTTCCCAGCATTGTTCTTCAATGTCATAGGCGTCACACTCGAAAGAAATATATCTCGAACCAGAGCTAACAAGTGTGGGGGGCTACTATAGCGAGCAGAATAAGTGTCATGCGATGGCACTTTCTTGAGCAGGGGCAAAGCTGGAAATTGCCGCGTCCTCGGAGTCAAACGTCTCAAAGACGGTTATCAGCTTTGTGGTTACCAGCAACTCAGTCAGGCGATTACCGAGATGAAGCAGCTTCATGCTTCCACTCGCTCGCTTCATAGATATATAGCCGGAGATTAGCTCGCCAAGCCCGCTGCTGTCCATATAGTTGACCCCGGACAGGTTTACGATCAATTTGCGTACTCCACCTTCGATGTTGGCGGCGACTATCTTTTTGAACTGCCCATCCTCTCCCAGCACGAACTTGCCGTCGAGGTCCAGCACTGTGACGTCGTCCAATTTGCGTTCTTGAATTCTCATATGTTTTCTTACTCCTTCTTCGTCCAATCGTGTTACCTGAGTGGACGGCTATGAGTATAGCACCTCTACCGGAGGAATTATGTACAATAGCGAACAAGCGAACAGGCTAGTGATTTGAGGTGGCATGTGCGAGTGAATCCGATACTGGGCGTGCCGAAATAGACCGGTTATAGAAGTGTAAGAACTCGCGTAAAACAAACCGCATAAAAGGGTACTTGCTATGAGAAAGTTTGGGGTTGGGAAACACGTAGCCAAAAGAATCGCCCTTAGAACATGGCGGGAGCCTAACGAGGCCAACATTTTCGGCGCATCCGCCCAGCTCGGGTATTATTTCTTGCTTGCTCTGTTTCCCATGCTAATCTTCTTAACCAGTCTTATTGGGTTTATTCCTGGTCTTCAGCACGAGATTCTTACCCTCCTTGCTAGAATAGTTCCTCGTGAAGCTATGCAGTTGGTTAATGGAGTAATGCCGAAGAAAAGTAAGAGCGCAAATAGTTTCAGGGAGCGCGCCGGGCGAGTATCTGACGTTTGCCATGCAAGCCCACCAAATTATTGCGCGAGTCTTTTCACCGCCTCTAATGAAACCGCTTATCGACTGTTGACTGATTCATCTATTCTTATCCATAAGCAAGTTCTACCGGGCTAACGTCGCCTCTCAGCCACTTCACTGTCGAGCGCCCGCTCGGCTTTTTGCACACTAATCACAGGTCGAGATGGCCCAATAGCAAGGTAAGCGCCTGCGGCAATAAGTGAGCCAATAATTGGCGCGACAATAAACAGCCAGAGTTGGCTTAACGCCCATCCACCGACGAAGAGGGCAGGTCCAATGCTGCGGGCCGGGTTGACTGAAGTATTTGTAACAGGAATGCCCACAAGGTGAATGAGAGCGAGCACCAGGCCAATGGGGATACCGGCAAAGCCAACAGGAGCCTTTACATCGGTAGAGCCAAGAACCGTGAACATCAAAAAGAACGTGAGTATTACCTCGGTCAGGAACGCTGACATTAGATTATAACGGGCTGGTGAATGTTCACCATAACCGTTAGCCCCAAAACCAGCCGCCGCCGGGTCGTAGCCCACGGCAGCTCCCTTCGCGATGGCTAACAGCAAGGCGGCGGCGAGAACTCCACCGATGATCTGTGCGGCAATATAGCCCGCTGCATCCCTTGACGCAACTTTTTTGGTGACGAGCAAACCCACAGTAACGGCTGGATTGATATGGCAGCCGGAGATCGGCCCGATAGCATAGGCCATCGTCAGAAGCGTGAGGCCGAAGGCAATGGATACGCCAAGATATCCGATCTTGTCACCAGCCAGAACAGCACTACCAACACCGCCAAAGACAAGAACAAAAGTTCCTATCAGTTCTGCTACATATCTTTTCATTGTTATTGCTCCTTTGCTGTTTGCCTGACAATCGAGTATTCAATTCCCGTTTCGGCTTGCCGGTTGCGAACGAAACCGACTCAAAGTATGTGGTCATCGTAACCCGGCGCTCGTTTTATCTCTCTGCCCTTCATTTGTCAATCCCAAGGAAACGAAGATCACTGCACCTGGCCCACATTGCTCGCGTCCCCGCCGCAGGATACCATTGTCATTGATACTATCGGGGACCTGCCGACGAGCACTCGCTTCGAGCATCCGTGTAGCTCTGGCTGGCTCCTAGATGAGCACCATAGCCTAGGCCCTGAATTCACGCTCACCGAAGTCACTTCGATCACCGAAATCGGCGCGTGTGTCGAAAGTTGTTATACGCAGGACCGCCTATGGGTGTGTACCTCTGAGCATTACCTTACAACTGTGAGACGCTCACCCTAAAATTATTCAACGCCTTGTTCAATACTGAACAGATTTCCTGACTGCTTGTCCTATACAATATTAGTGGTTCGAGCTTATAAGGTATGGGACAAAACAAGCCTCACAATACGTGTCTGATAGAAGTTCAAGATCCACCGGAAATCAATCGGCTGGCACCCTGCGTTGAAGTTTGATGAGAAGCCTTACTCACAATATGAGAGATTAGCATTTAGCCTAAATCAAATGGATGTTCCGTTTCAAGTTAGAATTGCTCGTGGTAAAGACTAAATAGTTTTCCTTCACACTATCATTGTCAGCGCCAGTTTGTGCATCAGACGTAGCATAACTCGATACCTAAAGGATTTGATTTATGAAACAATGGACAGCTCATTGCCAAACCTGTAATTGGAGTGGTGTAAAAGCCACAGAAGAGAATAAGCCTAAAGAAGAAAAGGCCAATCACCTAAAAAGCCATCCTGGGCACAAAGTACGGGTTTGGATAACAGGGGAGGAAAGCCTCGTCGTTTCTTCATTTTCACTATTCGACATGGGAAGTTATCCAAAATTGCACGTTAAAACTACCGCTTAAAGGACGAGATGGATCAGCTATCTACAAACACAGCAAGAATAATTGTTAACTTTTGGAAAAGTGGTAAGAAGCCAATGGATAGCAAGGACATATATGACCTGCTTCTATCAGAAGGTGAAACTATTAAAGATGGGGATATGCAGAACATTTTTGATTCCTTATTAAAACAGGTATTCATTCGGGGGCGTTATCATACGACATCAGAGGGAGCCAAAACACACGGCGCTCTGAGGATTGGATGGGTTAATCCAGTCTTAATCGAAATATTCGATACTTAATTCTTTTCTCATTCCTACCGACTGTTACAGAGGCATTGCAGCAAGAGGAGATTTATATGAAGGTAAAAATCTTTGTTGGCTCCGTTACTGTAATGCAAGGTTCTAATGACACTGCACTCGAAGATGAAATAAATGGGTGGCTTACCGATAATCCAAATGTTGAGATAGTAGATATTCGTATCAGCGCGGACGCACAAAGTAGTGAAGTGTCAGGCAAAAATTTTCAAGCCTTATGTCTAGTTCTGTATAAGGGGAAGATAGCGAAGAAACAAAAACCACTAGGACCAGTAGAGTAAAAGGTTATGGTGCAAATCTAAGAGAGAAGTAAGTGTTCTTTGTATTTGTCGGAGTGTGTAAAAGATTTTGTGTAAACGGTCATAGACCAGTAGAGTTGATGCTCTACTATTGGAGGTGCTATGACCAAAGAATCAAGCCCTATCAATACGGACCTCATCGACCAGCTCCTTAAAGACTATAAATCCCCAGA
>DASUNP010000096.1:0-111610 GCA_036277095.1 Blastocatellia bacterium | reverse complement strand
TGAATCAGCGACTGGTCTTGATTGTCGCCGCCCGGAGTCGACAACACAAGAAACGGACGCCCGTCTTTTAAAACAAGCGTGGGCGTGAGCGTAATCCTGGGCCGCTTGCCCGGCTCAAGCATATTGGGATGGCCTTCTTCGAGAAGGAAGGACTGCATGCGCTGTCCCATCATCACTCCCGTGTCGCCCGCGATAACGGCAGGGAGCCACGCGCCCGACGGAGTCGCGCTAAACATATTCCCATCTTTGTCGACGACGTTCACGCACGTAGTGTCGTTTGCGCGCTCGGCTTCAGGAACCTGCGACGCGCCCGTAAGAGCCGGGCGCGCAGGCGTGGCCGGTAACGCGGTCTTGTTCGCGGGGTCGCCTGGGCGCTGATCTAAGGATGCTCGCGCGCTATCGATTAAAGCCTTGCGCGCAACGGCGTACTCTTTCGACAGTAGCTCGCGCTGTGGGACCTTCACAAAATCGGGGTCGCCGTAGTAACGGTCGCGGTCTGCAAACGCAAGCTTCAACGCTTCCGTGAGGGTGTGTATGTAATCCGCCGAGTTGTGTTTCATCGAGCGCAGGTCATAGCCTTCGAGCATATTGAGCGTCTGTAGCATCGCAGGCCCCTGCGCCCAGAAGCCTGTCTTGTAGACTTCGACCCCGCGATATGCGGTGCGGGTCGGCTCTTCCACCTTCGCCTGGAAAGCCGCGAAATCGCCCGCTCGCAACAGCCCGCCGTTCGCCTCGGCAAAATCACTGATGCGTTTTGCGACGGGCCCTTTATAAAAATAGTCGCGCGCTGCCTTTAGCGCCTGGCTCCGCCCTCGACCGCGCGCCTGCCGCTCGGCTGCGACAATCTGTCGAAGCGTGCGCGCAAGATCGGGCTGCGAAAATATCTCGCCCACGCGGGGCTCGCGCCCGCCCGGCAGAAAGAGCTTCGCGCTCGTAGGCCACGCCTCGAAAATCTTCCGGGTGTTCTTGATGTAGGTCACGCGCAGCTCATCGATAGGAAAACCGTCGGCAAGCTCTATGGCGGGCTGCATCACTTCGGCCAGCGTCTTTGTCCCGAACCGGTCGAGCGCGACGACGACGGCGTCGAGCACTGCGGGAACGGTGGCGGGCAGTATGCCCGACGACGGGATAGTGCCCGGACGTGCGCCGCCCGCAGAGATCGAGACGTATTCGGGAGCGCCTCTGTAAACAAACTCACCGGCCTGCTCGCGCTTCTCGGCGCGGTCGAGGAAGAACTTGCGGTTTGCCAGTCGCGGAGCTTGACCCTGGCCGGTGATGACGGCGGGAGAGCCATTGCCGGTTTTGATGATGATCGGCACTTCGCCGCCGAAAGAGAAATGCGAGAACTCTATGACCGATGCGGCCAGTATCGCGGCGCAGCCCGCGTCCGTAGCGTTGCCGCCCTGTTGAAGCAGTCTCAGGCCCGCCTCCGCCGACAGCGGGTGGCCTGCGGTGACGACGCCGCGCTTGCCTCTTACGACGGGGCGAAACGTATCCGCTTCCGGCGCGATTGCGGAAGTCATTAAGACGGCAACCGCCGTTGTGATTGAGATCAAAACGGGTAATGTCTTCATCGGTCCCTCCTCGCGAAATGAGATGGCTCTCAGGCCAGTTTCTGACTTTGGTTGCCGGTTGTCAATGTGAGCGCAGTTTATGAAAGCCACCGCAGACACATCTGTGGCTATTTTAGTATGAGTGTGTGAGCTTAGTGGCCGTGATGCGGGAGTGTGTGGATACGGATGCGGATTAGGGCTATCCGTTTCTTGCTATGACCGTGACGGACGATCAACTAAAACATAAATGACTCTTTAATCTGCCAGCCCCTCGATTATTCTTCTGGCGATGCGCTCGCGGTCGTCACGGCGGCGAACTTTGCGGCGGCGGTCCGTCCCTTCGTTATCGATCCAGGTGACGCCGTCGATCACTATCAGCGTGTCAGCCGTGTAGCGCATCGAGTGGCGACGCTCCTGCTTGCGCCGCTCGTCGGTTCGGCGCCGCTCAATCCCATTCCATGAAAACATACAACCTCGCTCTTACGTCTCTGGTACGGGGGTCAGTTGATTATCGTCAGAGCCCTTGTGATACTAAAATAGCTATTGGCGGTCAGCTTTCAGCTATAAAGCATTTTTCTCACAGGGCGCGAATTCCCCGGTTGGGTGAAGCCCAGCCTTAGCCTTGAAGGCTCATCCGCTGGAAGAAGACCGAATCGCGGCGATCGTCGTCGCGGGCTGGACCGTTCCAGCCTTCCGCCGCCCGGTCGCTTGCCAGGGCCAGGGCCATCACTTCTTCGTTGTTAAAGACCTCTTCGCGCATCGTCTCTGCTTCAGAGCGGAGCGATTCGATCTTTTCGAGTAGCGCGTTGCGGGTTGAGCGCAGCGCTTCGAGCTTGAGTTGGAGGCGGCTGATTTCGGTCTGGCGCTCCTCTATCTCACGGTTGAGCATGAACTCCTCTTCCTCGAAAGCCTCGGCGCGGCGGTAGAGTCCCCCGGCCTCGTCTTCTAACGCTTCTGCCATCTGCAAGAGCATCTTCATCCTGACGTGGGGCGCGATGGCGCGACTTGTTGCTTCAAGACCATCCTGGTTCATCATGCTAATACCCTTCTTCTTAAACTGCGGGCGCTTTGCCCGGAAATGCCGCTACGCGCAAGGCCGAGGCGTTGCGCTTGCGGTCTATCTTGTCCTCATACATGCGCTGATCGGCCACTTCCATCAGCTCATCTATCGCCATCCCATCGAGGCCGAAAGTCGCATAGCCTATCGAGAGGCCCACGCGCGCTATGCGGCCCAGGCGGACTTCGTGGGCGTAGTTGTCTACGGCCGACTGCATGCGCATCTTCAGGTCCAGGACCATGTCGGGCGTGGCGCGGTGCAGGACCGCCACGAACTCGTCGCCGGCGTAGCGTATAAGCGTATCCCCCGTGCGCAACTGGTTGCGCGCGATGTGAGCCACGCGGCGCAGTATCTCGTCGCCGACGTGATGGCCGTACGTGTCATTGATCCTCTTGAACCCGTCCAGGTCCATCATCATCAGGACGAGCGGGTAGCCGTGGCGCTCGGCTCGGCTCTGCTCCTGGTCGAAGAAGCTGTACATATAACGCGAGTTCGGCAGCCCCGTCAGGTTGTCGGTCAGGGCGGACTCCTGCGTGCGCTCGAAGGCCAGCGCGTTGTGGACCGCAGCCGCAGCATGATTTGTGATCGTCTCAAGCAGCCTCACCTCGTCAGCCGAGTAACCCCGGTCTTCTTCCGAGTAGAGGGCGAGAGTCCCTACGAGCGTCTCTTCGCGCACGAGCGGGAATATGGCCGTGGACCTGTAAGTCGTAGCCGCCGGGCCGATGACACGCTCAAGGTCGGCGAGCGGGCTCCCGCCGATCAGCACCTGGCGGTGCTGCGCCACCCACCCGGCTCCGCCTTCGCCTATGTTCATCTCCGCAAACTTCAGCGCCTCGGCGTTCTTGCCGATGACGTGCGCCGCGCGCAGCTCGTTGCCTTCGGCGAGGTAGATTACAAGCGTCGTAAAGTTGGCGATGTTCTCAAGCTTCGTCGCCACGATCGGCAAAACTTCGGAGAGCTTCAGAGTCGAGCCCAGCGTCTGCGAAATCTCGTAAAGCGAAAGCACCTCTCTCTGCGCGGCAGAGATGTCCCTGAGCGCCTTTTCGGTCCGCGTCCTTGCGCCGACCGCGAACGAAGGCTCAAGCATTCGCCCCGTGGGCATAGGCTCTATGTCGATCAGCGATACCTTAGGCGAGTTCACGGCAGGCAGCGCCCCTTCGATTGATTCGATTATTGCGATGAATTTATCGAGCAGCTCGGGATCAAAAGTGCGGCTCGATTCGCGGCGCATGAGCTCAATCGCCTGCTCGCGGTTGAAGCGGGGCCGGTAGGGCCGGCTCGTCGTCAGCGCGTCGTAGCAGTCGACTACCGTGAGTATTCGCGCGCCGAGCGGTATGTCTTCGCCGCGCAGCCCCGCCGGGTAGCCCGTGCCGTCAAACTTCTCGTGGTGGTGTTTGACTATCGGAACCACTTCATAAGGGAACTCGACGTTGCTCAAGATGTCTGCGGCCACCACGGGGTGGATCATCACCTTCGAGTACTCTGCGCTTGAGAGCTTGCCCGGCTTGCTCAGTATGTGCTCGGGCACGGCGAGTTTGCCTATGTCGTGCAGCAGCGCCGCCGCCTTCAGCCCTTCCATCTGGTCTTCGGGGTAGCCGACCGCGCGGCCCAGTCCCTCGGCCAGCACGCGGACGCGCTGTATGTGGCCGCGCGTCGCGGGGTCTTTAGCGTCTATCGCCATAGTCAAAGATTCGATGGTCGCCAGGTGCAGCTTCGTGAGCATATCGATGCGGTGGTTCGACCTCTCGACCTTTCTCAGGTACGTGTAGTAAGTGAAGTATGTGAAGCCCAGCACCGGGCCTGACAAAAAGAGCGAGTAGAAGCCGAAGACCGTGATCGATTTTGCGATTGCCCCCGCAGCCAGCATCCCCACGAAATAGGCCACGGAGGTCCAGAGATAATTCTCAAGCCAGGTCTTGACGAACGGCTGATTGCGCTTGAAGGCGAGCGTCGCGGCGATCAGGCCCGTGTTGATGAGATAGATTACAAGCGCCAGCACGGCCAGCGCCAGGGCAAAATGATCGAGCCTGCCTGCGTCGAAGACCAGAAGGTCTATCGGCCCGAACAGTTTCGACGCGATCAGCGACGCGCCCAGCACGGCCAGGTTCATCGCGGCCATGTTTATCATCGCAGTCGCAAGCCGCTTGACGTTGCGCAGCGAGGTCGCCAGCCCGTCTATCGAGCCAAGAATCGTCGCGGCCCACGGGTTCAGCGTGAAGACGCCGACGTAAATAAAAATATCCGTAAGCGTCATCTTGCTGCGCACACCGGGCAGGCGCACGTCTATCTGAGAGGCGAGCAGCAACAGGAACGTGAGCGTCAGCATCCAATCGGCCCGCACGGGCTCTAGCCACAGCCGGTAGATCGAATAACCGAGCGCTGCCGCGCCCGCAACAGGCAGTACGTTTAAGAATATTCTTGAGAATAGATGCACTGCTCGTTTCAAGATCAATCTCCGAGGCCAATCACACTACACATCTATTCAACGCCCGTGCCGCCCGGTGGGCGCGCCTGTGCTATTTTTAAAGGCTTTATATCTAGAGTTTAGATCCGGTAAGCCGTCCCCAGTTCGGCGTGTGGAGATAGGCTACGGTCAAACTGGCTGTCGCCGACAAACGGGATCGTTCACTTTGACCGTAAAGGCGAAAGGCGTGAATGAATTGAGAGGGTTATTTACTGTCTTATATCGCGGTCGCGCTTGTAGTAATCGTAGCGCTCAAGGATGCTTTCCACGTAATCGCGGGTGACGGGAAACTGTATCCGCCCAATGAATTCATCGCGCGATAGCGTCAAGCGGTCCGAGCTGGAAGCCCATCGCTCTACGTTCGTTGGGCCGGCGTTATAGGCGGCTAAAGAGACCGCGAGCGGGTGCGGTTCGTCCGCGTAACGCGCGAGCAGATTCTGGAGATACCAGCAGCCCACGTGGAGGCTCACGACGGGGTTGCTCAGCGCCTCTTCAAAGCTGATCTCGCGCCCAGCCGGCGGGTTGCTCAACAACGGGGCTACGGCTTCCGCAAGCGAGCGCGAGCGCTTTGCCGCGACCCATTCCTGCGCAGCAATCGGGGTGACTTGCATCAGCCCGACCGCATTTTGCGGGCTGTGCGCGCGCGGGTTAAAGAAAGATTCTTCGTAAACTATGGCCTTAACCAACTCCGGGTCCAGGTCGTACTGCGCGGCGATCTGCACGATGAGCTTGTCATACCTGTGTGTCCAGTAATACCAGGCGCCGAAGCCCACCGCCATCCCGAGCAGCACAATGATAAGGAGAATCGTTATTCTCTTGCGCATATTCTGTCGGGGGCCGGGGGGCAGGGCATCTGAGATTTCAAATTCCTGATCCCTGACCCCTGCTAATTGTCCCGGCGGAGGCGGGCCCAGAAATCGCTCGGCTCGAAATCGCGATCGACGCCTTCGTAGCGGGCTTCTATCTCCGTCTCTTCCAAAACGTGCCCCTGCAGCCAAACGCTTGCGGCGATAGAGGCTCCTATATTCAGCCGCCCGCGCATGGTGCGCCGGTTCGCCAGGATTTCAAGCCGGACCTTCCCGCAGTCGACGTAAAGCCAGACCAGTTCGCTTTGAGTCACGGGGTTTTGTATGTCGCGCCAGGCCAGCACGCGACCGCGTATGAAATAATCGTTTTCGCAAGCCTCCTCGGCCAGCCCCGGCAGCCGCTCGGCCAGCTCGAACCGTGTCGAAGTGAACTCGCCTTCGCCGACCGCCTGCACCTGCGCGCTGTAAGCCAGGCCCGCCAGCGCGATGTGCAGAAACCCTTCGCGGAAGACGCAAGGGTTCAGCTCGGTCAGGTTCTGTAGCTCGAAGATCACCTCTGTGCCGCTGGGCAGCAGCCCCCTGACTATCGCCTCGCCGTCTTCGTCGTACTCGATCAGCTCCCAGGGCTGCACGTGATGGACGTAGCGGCTGCGAAAGGCGGGGCGGCAGTCGGCGTAGTAAATCTCCGCCGCGCGCTCGTAGAGTATCGACCAGACTTCGAGCCCATCCGAAAGCTTCCAGCATCGCCCGTGCAGGGTCACGTCGCCGCGATGCACGCGGCTGCGCTCGCCGCTGTTTTCGGCATACTCGGCGAGGAGATTATAGGAGTCTTCGTCGGCGACCTCAAATCCTATGCTCGCGAACAGCTCGACCATCACCCCATCGCCTGGAAGTTCGGAGTCAAAAGGCCGTTCATTCATAGCAAGGGCAGCGGATTTGAAATTTGAGATTTCAAATCTGAGATTCCTATTTTCTCTCCTCTTCGGCTATCTCCGCGGATAAGTTGTACTCGCGGCCGTCTCTTAAGATCTGTATCGCGACCTTTGTGCCCGGAGACTTGCTTGCGATCAGGCGGTTGAACTGCACGTAAGAGGTGACAGGCTCGCGGTCGACAGAGGTGATCAGGTCGTCCCTTCTGAGGCCGGCGCGGGCGGCTGGCGTGCCACGCTCGGCGCGGATGACGAGAACGCCCCGCGCGGTGGGCGGTAGTTTTAACAACCCTCGGAGGTCGGCATTCAAATCGCGCGTCTCGACGCCCAGGAATCCGCGCGCCACGCGGCCGCGCTCTACGAGCTGAGGCAGTATGGCTTTCATGGCATTTATCGGGATAGAGAAGCTCAGCCCCTGTGTCCGCTCAAGCACGAGCGTGTTGATCCCGACGATCTTGCCTTGAGTGTTTACGAGCGGCCCGCCCGAATTGCCCGGGTTGATCGCGGCGTCAGTCTGAAGAAAATCATCGAACTTCCCGCCGAACCCCGTGCGCCCTTTCGCGCTCACAATCCCGAGCGTCACCGTGTGATCCAGCCCCAGCGGATTGCCTATGGCTATGACCCATTCGCCCACTTTCAGCGCGTCCGAGTCGCCAAGCTCGGCCACGGGGAGCGGCGACCCTGTAGGGACTATCTCAAGAAGCGCGATGTCGGTAGCCTCATCGTACCCTTTGACGGAGGCGGAAAACTGGCGGCCGTCGTGCAGTATGACCGAGACGCTGTTGGCAAGCTTAGGCAGACCTATTGGGGACGGCCCGCGAGGCGTGCGCCGCTGGTCGCTGCTTGAGATCAGATGGAAGTTCGTGACTATCAACCCGCGCTGATCAACTATGAAGCCGCTGCCGATGTTCTCACCGCCTTCGGAATTCGACCGCACGTTGACGACAACTTGATTGACCCGCTCGGCGATTGAAGGGATGTCGAGCGTCACTTGCGGCGAGGCGCCGGGCTGGCGCTGCGCGCTCTGCCCGTAGATCGCGCCGAAAGAGGCCAGTAGTAAAAGAATTGAGAGAGAGATTAGATAAAACTTTTTAATCATTTGTATGCTCTGAATGGGTCTGTTCGTCGCCAAATGGAGGCGCGGGAGCGTTAGTGCGAAGGCCGCGAATATTTCTGGCCCGGCCATAATCAGGCCGCTCTCCCCTGCGCACCATCTCCGCAAACAGGTCGACGTCATAGTCGCACTCGCGCGACATCTCTTCGCGGATTGCGTGCAGCTCTTCGAGAAATCTCGGCTTCCTATACATCTTTTCTAAGTCCTGAGTGCTGAGTACTGAGTCCTGAGTAATTATCTTTCACTCAGGACTCAGTACTCAGCACTACTTAGAACTCTGCGTTAATCAAGAACTCCGGCGTCACGATCATCGGCACGAAGAACCCCGCCACGGTGTTGAACAACTTTATGCGCGATTGGCGATGGACGTTCGCGATGTAGCCGAAGTCCCACGTCACGATCAGGTCGGCTTTGTTGACCGAAGCCAAAGCCACGTGAAGCGCGTTGGCTATGTACTTGCGGTGGAATATCCCGCGCGAGACATACCCTTCGGCCAGTATGGCCGCTTCGTCCGTCACTTCAAACTGCGGCACGTTGCGCACCAGATTCAAATAAGCGGACCGCCGAGGCTCGTCCATACGCTCAAGCTCGCGCACCACGAGCGGCGAGATGTATGGCGCGTAGTCGGCCATCTCGTGCTCCCACCACCTGATAGTCAGGTCGCGGCGAAATGGCTCGCCGTTGTCCAGGTATGCGCCGATCACGCTTGTCTCAAGGTAGATGCTCTTTTTCATGATAGCCGCGAGAATGATTTTATCACAGGCCCGGAGAAGAAGTCCTGAGTGCTGAGTATTTGTCCTTCACACAGCACTCAGCACTTATTTGGGGGAGGTGTGCGGCTTGAGCGTGACCTGCGCGCGCGAGAAGTCTATGGTCACGCGGTAGTGGCGGAGAAAGTCGCCTCCCAGTATGCCGCTTTGCTCGAACCCGGAAGTCTCGTTGATGGCGCCGAAATCAAGCACCAGCGCCCGCAGGTTGTTTTGCGAAATGCCGGCCACGCGGCAGTTGCGTATGAATAGGAGCTCGACGTTGTCGCTCACCCCCGCCGCGCCAATCACGCGAGCCGTCTGACCTTTGATTATCTGGTCGCGCATCTTTAGCCGCTCGACCGCCGCGGTCGAGATCACCGTAGAGCTCGCGCCGGAATCGAGTATCGCGTTGATGCGGTGATTGCCGTCCAGCTCCGTCTCTACGCTTATCAAACCGTTTTGCGTAGTGCGGAACGGGATGACCGTCTCGTCGACGGAAGCCGGCAAGGGGACGGGCTGCTGGCCGATCTGGCGGTTGAGCCGCATGACGCTGTCTTTGTAATCAAGCTCGGTCAAAAAGTGCGCAAGCACCGACAGGCCTATGAAGCCGTCCGAGCGGCTCTCTCCGGGTCGCTCTTTGGTCCCGTGAAACGGGCGGATGAAACACGGCACCGAGCGCAGACGCGCCTCTCCGAGCTGTAGCGATTTTATCAGCCCATAAATTATCTGGAATTTACCGTCCCCGCCTACGCCCTGCGACTTGCCGCCTCGCGCGATCTCTGACACGCCGAACCGCTTGGCCGCGTCTTTCGAGATCACCGTGAAACCCGAGCCCGTGTCGATAACGAAAGTAGCGTCCCGCCCGTTGATCTTCAGCTTCACATACGGGCGGCGGTCCGTGCCCAGCTCGAACGGCACGTTCGTCGAATTCGCGCCGCCGACCTGATGCACCTCTATGCCTGCCAACTCGCGGTAGAAATTAATCAGCCCCTGTATACGCTCGCGGCGCTCACGGTCTGTCTGCGGCGCTATCCGCAGGAACATCTCGTAGGCGTCTGCGGCGTCGCCAAACCTTTCAAGCCGGGACGAGGCGCGGGCGAGCGTCACCAGATAATCGGGCTCTTCCGGGTCGAGGTTATATGCGTGGATGGCTTTTGCGTGAGCATCCCTGGCACGGCCTTCGTAGTAATCGATCTCTGCGGCGGCCCCGAACGCCAGCGCCTCTTTCGGGTTGATGGTGACGGATTGAACAAGTCGCTCGACGGCGCTTGGGACATACCCGGACCTGAGCAGCGCGAGGCCCGCCAGGGCGTGCGCCCGCGCGTTGTTCGGTTCTATCTCAATAGCTTTGATTGCATGATCGTAACAGCCCTGAAAATTTAACTTCTTGGCGTAGGCGAGCGCCATGCCGAGGTGCGCATGTATGGCGCGTTCGTCTTTATTGAGAATATCTGTGTAGACGATTACAGCCTTGTCGTACTTGCCTTCGCGTATGTTCTTCTTGGCTTCGCGATAATGCTTCTCGTTCGGGTCCTTCTGCTTGCGGTCGCCGCTTTCGGCTGAGGTGCGCGGCGCGGCGGGTGTAAGCGCGAGCCCTATGACGAGAACTATGGTGTAAAAAGAGAACCGGAAACTGAAGCGTGCGCTCTCGATACCTTTGACCTTCATTTCAATATCTCCCCGGTCTTCGTGTACCACAAGAGCAAATCAAGCTCATCAAAATCTATATCGATGCGCTCGGAGAAATGTTTCAGCTTTTGCTCAAGGTCCAAGTACCTCTTTTTTGTGGACGGCGGTTTGGGGCTTTCGATGACCCCGAATTCCGCAAGCCTTCCCAGTATGTGTTTGTCAAGAATCGCGTAACCGCGAAAGCCTACGTTGCGCAAGAAGTGGCTCGCCTCTTTATACCCGAGCCCGCGCACGCCCGGATTGGCGGCAAAAAAATCGCGGCGCTCTTCAGGCGTCCCAAAGCTAGAAAGCAAATCTCGCATGCGCAGACCTGAGTGTTCGCGCAAGTATTCGCGCGTTTCAAACGTGTAAGCGCCGCGCGCTTCGGGCCAGCGGTGCCTGTGGTCGAGCGCGCGCTGAATATCTCGCAGCCCCCCGGTCATCAAAACAGGCCGGACGGCTTCGACCGAGCGCAAACCCATTCGCGCGCTCGCGCCCGCTGTGTATATGCAAAAGACGAGTTCTTCAAATAGCTTTTCGTCAGAGGCTGTGCGCCCTACTTCATCAAACTCAGCCAGCCTTGATCGGATCTCTCGACGCTTCTCCAGGTAGATTTGCTTTAGCTCTTCGACGGTCAAAGCGGCTGCCCTTTCGGCAATTCGATGCTGTAGGGATTTTAAGACTGCGCTTATTGAATGTCAATTATGTCTCAATTTGCATTATTCTTACGATTGGCGATAAAAGTTCAAGGCCCGGACGGTGTCCCTGGCCGTCCGGGCCTCCAAGTAGCCGTCCCTGGCGGGAAGGCTTTATAACCATGCGGGTCCGATTGTGGATGCATCCCGATCATACCCTCGAAGCCGCGCTCTTTTCAACTTCAACAATCCGCATTTCCGGTGTGGCGCGCCGAGCCGTCTTGGTGCAAAATCAATAGCGCTGTCGGAACTGCAATAAGTATTTGGACGAGCCGAAACCGGATAGGTGTATGAAACAATACCGAGCAATCCTGATACTGTTAATCTGCATCGCAATCGCGCCTCCCGCCCCCTGGGCATTAGCACAAGTGAGCGGCAAGATTGAGAAACACTCGCTTGCGCGAATCAATACGAGGGCCGAGTTCGACCGCCTGGCCCGTGTCTATTTTCGCGGGCGGTTTTACGCGCTCCCGCACCTAATGTTTGTCATCGACCGCCGAGCGGTGCGCGGCCCGGCGGTCGCGCGAGTCTATTACGTCGACTCTAAGCGGTTTCAGTTTCACAAAGACTTTGTCAACTCGACCTACCTTTCGCTCGAACGCGGGCGCGCATTTTATGAGAACAATTATTTGAGGGCTGACCGCCGGTTCTTCCTCGGCACCGTCGCCTACCAGAGCGCGCTCGACCGCTTCACCTTCGAGTTCTGGGAGGGCGACCGGCTCACGCGAGATTTGCTTCGGGAAGCTCACGCCGCTTTGGCCGAGAGCTTCTTTGCGCCCCTCTCGTTCAAGCCCAATTCGCTCGTTCAAGAAGAGGCCGCGAGCGAGCTTGCGCAAGAAGCGGCCGGGTCGGCCCGCCCGTTTTCCGTCCTGACCTCAAGCGAGCTTGCGCGCGATCAGAAGTATCAGCCGCTCAACCTCGGAGCAGGCATCGGCCAGCTCCGCATCATCGATCGAATGACTCCCGAAATCGTCATAGACCGTAATCAGATAATCATATTCAAAGAGGTGCCGGTACAACTGACTCCGCTATCGGGCATAATCACTACCGAGCCCGCTTCGCCGCTCTCGCACGCAAACCTCCTGGCGAAGTCATGGTCTATACCGAACGCCCACATCAAAAACGCGGACCGCCTTTTCAAAGAGCTCGAAGGCAAATACGTGCGGCTCGAAGTCGGCGAAAGCCAGTACCGCCTTGCGCCCGCCGACGTGCGCGAGGTCGAAGCGCGCCAGCGCCAATGGATGAAGCGCGCCGACATGATCACGCCCAAAGCCGATCTCGTTTACGACGGGCTTGCGGACCTCAAAGATCAGCGGGCGCGCGACGCGCGGCGGTTCGGCGCAAAGTCCGCTAACCTCGGAGAGATCCTTAACGCGCGCCTGCCCGGCGTAGTCGTGCCTTCGGGTTTCACGATTCCTTTCCATTATTATCAGGAGTTCATTCGCTCGAACGGTCTGGAAGAGCGCATCGCCTCGGCGGTCGAAGAGGATCGCTTCGTACACGACCCCGTCTACAGGAAAGCGCGGCTGGCGGAGATTCGCCGGTGGATTCAAGAGGGTCGGCACGACGCGGATTTTCGCGCGGCAGTGGTTGACAAAGTCCGTCGCGAGTATCGGGGCGTTGGGCTTTTCGCGCGAAGTTCAACGAACGCCGAAGACCTGCCGAACTTCAGCGGGGCCGGCCTCTACACGACCGTTCCGAACGTTCGCGCGGACGACCAGTTGATGGAAGCAATCAAGACCGTCTGGGCTTCGGTGTGGAATTACGAAGCTTACGAGGCGCGCGAAAGTTTCGGCATGAACCATTTCGGCGTATATCCTGCGGTGCTGGTTCAAAGGGGGATAGACGCCGAAAGCGCGGGCGTCGCAATTACGACAGACCCGTTCAACCGGGCTAACAGGGGGGCCGTCTATGTCAACGCAAAGCGCGGGCTCGGTATCAAAGTGGTCGAGGGGCGTCGCGTGCCCGAGCAGTTAATCTACAGCCCTCGCTCAAACGCGATACAGGTTTTAACGCGGTCGGATGAAGACACTATGCTCAAGTTTGATGAGAGCGGAGGCGTTCGCGAGGTCAAGATCGACGAGAGCCGCGCGGTTCTGACGGACCCGATGGTGCGGCGGCTTGCGCGCGCCGCTTACCAGATTAAGCGATTGTTCGCAGGCCGCGACCAGGACATCGAATGGCTCTACGCGCGCGGCCAGCTTTACATAGTCCAGTCGCGCCCTTACATCGAAGGCAGCTAACGGATCGAAGGAGCGCCCCTCGCTTGGGGCGGAGACGAATTCTAAGTGCTGAGTGCTGAGTAAAACTATAAGCGCACGGTTCTGTTTTCTCACTCAGGACTCAGGACTCAGCACTCAGCACTTAGAATTGCCGCCCCGCAACCCGCCCGTGTATACTCGATATCTATCGCAAGCAAGTGTCTACACGCATCTCAAGAGATCGCTTCCGAGCCGCTGGCGCAGCCTTGATCCTGTCGCTTCTTATCGCGACCGGGCAGACGTTTTTGCAAAGAACGGCGGCCCAGGTCGAAGGCGCTACTATCACTGGCACGGTGCAGGACGACAGAGGACTGCCCGTGGCCGATGTCAAAGTCACTATAACGTCTGAAGGATTCTCGCAATCGACGCTCACGAGCGCCGACGGGAAGTTCGAGTTCCGAAACCTTGCGCCGCGCCAGTACACTATAACCGCCGAGGCAACCCGTTTTCGCAAAGAGAGACTTAGCCTAACCATAACCCGTGTCGATGAAACGCCCGATCCTTTAATAAAGCTGACACCGTCGTCTCTGCACGTGGCCGTGCTTGACGCGGGGAACCAGCCGCTCGGAGGCGTCGCCGTAACTCTCTCGAGCCAGGATCGCCCGCCCGCGCGGACGACTACAGACGAGAGTGGCGACGCGTATTTCGGCCGTCTCGCGCCGGGCTCTTACCAGTTGACGGCGGTGCTGCGCGGGTATGACGAGTACCGCAACGAAGTATTCATCTCATCGGGCATCACGACAGAGTTCCCCTTACAGCTTCTGGTCGCGCCCACGATCCCCATCAACGAAAAGGCCGTCGTGCGCGTGAGCGTCCCTAACCTGCCTTCAAAGAATGTGCAGGCAGTTTTTCAAGACAGCGCGGGCTGGATGTGGTTCGGCACGGATAAAGGTATTGCGCGTTACAACGGCTCGGAGTTCCGCTCGTCGGCTGTGGCGGGGTCGGCCTACGAGCAGCTCGCTGGCGAAGACGTGCGCTCCATCGCCGAAGACCGGACCGGTGTGATATGGCTGGCTACGCCGCGCGGCATCCGCCGAATCGCAAAAGATGGGGCGGACCAGGGGACCGCGCTCAGCGGCCGCGACGCGCGCAGCGTCATTACAGACTCGCGCGGCGACGTGTGGGTGGCGACCTCGTCGGGCGTCTTCAAGTTTGACGGCGGAGAGTTCGTTTTGTTCGACCAATCTCGCGGCCTTCAGTCAAACGACGCCAGGGCGCTGGCCGAAGACAAGAGCGGAAAGATTTGGGTTGCGACTTCAAGCGGGTTTGCCACGATAGACGGCCAGACGGCGACTCCGCTTGAGCAAGCCAATCGCGCAATCGACCTTACTGACGCCCAATCCGTCTTCGTAGATTGGGGCGGGACAATCTGGCTCGCGACCGCGAAAGGCGCTTTTTTCTTCGACGGCACCCGCGTAAACATCCCGTCGCCGATTGCGACGGCTCGCGCGGATTCGACTAGAGCGGCTGCGCCTTCCACCGTTCGCACGATAAGCCAGGACCGGAGTGGTCGCATATGGCTTGCGATTGCTACGGGCGGCGCGTTGCTTTACGACCCTGCGAGGAGCGAATCCCAGAGAATCGCATCGGTCGAGCGCGACCGCGTAGCCGCGATCTTCACAAGCCGCGAGGGCATCACGTGGTGCGCGACCGACAACGGCGCGGTGCGGGCGGACTTCTACAGCTTCGTCAATTTCAGCACGAGCCGTGGCCTTTCGGATAACGACGTGCGCATGGTAGTCGAAGAGCCTGCCCCTGCGGGCGCCGTCGCTTCGGGTCGCCTCTGGTTTGTCACGGCTGCGGGCGTGTCGCGAATGGTCGACGAGCGGTTCGTGCCGGTCGAGCGCTTTCGCGCAAGCATTGGCGGCAGAGCCGTCGCTTTTGACCGGACGGGCGCGGCGTGGTTTGCGACAGACCAGGGCGTGCTCCGCTTGAGCGGCCAGACCCTGACTCAGTTCAACGAAGGCAACGGGCTGTCGTCGAAAAACGTTCACTGGGTCGCGAGCATCGCTAACAATTCGGCAGTGCTTTTTGCGTCCGCCAGGGGCGTAGACATTTACAAAGACGACCGCATGATAAGTCTTGAGCAGCTTTCCGGCTATGACGTGCGCCACGCGTTCGAAGACCGAGACGGGCGGTTGTGGTTTGCCACCTCGCGCGGGATAGTAGCATTCGATCCGCAGTCGGGCGGGGCCGATCTCATCGATAGCGCGCGGGGGCTTGCCGATAATGACGCGCGCTGGATCACGCGGTATGACGATAAACTGCTCGTCGCTACGCGCGCGGGAATACAGGTCTACGTCGAGGCTACGCCTGCCGCGTCAAAGTTCACGACCTTCGACGGCGAGCCTACGAGCACGCTCTACGTCGACCGCGCGGGCCGTTATCTTTGGGCGGGGACCGACGACGGGCGGGCCAAGAAGTTTGTTCTATTCGGCGGCCACATCCTCTCAGCCGTCTATTCGGGCGAAGCCCAGGCTCTCACTGCCAGCCGCGTCAACTCTATATCCGAAGATGGTGAAGGGCGAATCTGGATTGCGACAGACAAAGGCGCTGTGCGTCACGTGCCTGTGCGTGCGGCTCCTGTCGTGGAAGCTTCGTTACAGGTAGACGGGCAAGCTTCGGTTCCGGCTTCGGAGACGCACGAGCTATCTTATGGCCGCCACCGCCTGTCTTTCCGCTTCACTGCCGTGACCTTGAGCGGGCAGGTCATCTATCTTTATCGCCTCTTGTCGGATGGAGCGGACGCCCGCTGGCAACTGCTGCCGGTCCAGCCCGTAGCCGAGCGCGAAGTCTCGCTGCTCGATTTGAGCGAAGGGACGCACCGGTTTGAGATCATCGCGCTCAACCGCGACCTTTACGGCATCGAAGCGCCCGCAGCCGCGCTCGCACTCCGAGTCGGCTCGCCTTTTTGGAAACGCTGGTGGTTTCATGCGCTCGCAATCGCGCTCATCGGGCTGACGGTCGGCCTCATGATCGCTGCGCGCAGAGCGCGCGACCGCGAATACGTGCTGCCGAAAGAGCTGCGCAACTACGTCCCGATAGAGCCTAACCCTTACATAGTCGGAAACCCCATTCGCACAGAGCAGATGTTTTACGGGCGCGAAGACGATTTTCGCTACGTCCGCACAAAGCTCGAAGGCGTGAGCCAGGGCGTTGTCATAGTATTTTGCGGCGACCGGCGAGTGGGCAAAAGCTCGATTCTCTACCAGGTGCTTAACGGCCGGCTGGGCGATCGCTTCATCCCAGTCTTCGTCGATATGCAGGAGATGGTCATCGCATCGGACTCGGAATTCTTCGCGCGCATATCTCGCCTGATAGCCGAAGCCGTCGCGCGCGCGGGCGTAGCAAAAAGCAGCCAGGCTGCGCACGCTCATACGCCGGGCGCTGCTGGAGTTGCGACGGGGGCGGCGCGGGTTGAATTGAGCCTGCCTCAGTTCGACGGTCGCAACCCTTATCCCATCTTTCTGGATTTCCTGGATGAGGTTATGGCGGCGATCGGCGACCGCACGCTGTTGATTTTGATGGATGAGTACGAGCTGATGGAAGGGAAGGTCGACGAGGGGAAGCTCTCGCCCGAGTTGTTCACGTTCCTGGCCGGGCTGATGGACAACAAGGAGCGGCTGGCGCTGATCTTCACTGGCTCGCGCCGCTTGGAAGAGCGCGACAAGAAATACTGGCGCGAGCTGTTGCGACGGTCGCTCTTTCGCAAGGTCGGCTTTCTGTCGGATAAAGACGCATATCGTTTGATCACCGAACCCGTGGAGGGGCGCGTAGTCTACGGGCGCGGCGTGATAGAAGCGGTCTGCCGTTTGACGGCGGGCCAACCCTTCTACACGCAGGTCATCTGCCAGAATCTGGTCGATTACATGAACGAGCACGAGCAAAACTGGGTCACGGTCGCCGAGCTTGGCGATGTCATCGCCGACGTTGTTGACAACCCGTTGCCGCAAATGATCTACACCTGGGACGTGTTGTCGGACGACGAGAAGCTCTCGCTGTCGCTTTTGGCCGACATTCTCCCGGACGGAAATGCTTTTGCCACGGCCCGCGAGCTGCGCACTTCGGTGAAGGCCAATGATTACCCTGTGCATCTGTCGGAGAACTCCATTCGATTGACCCTGGAAGAGATGTTCCGCCGCGAGCTTTTAGACAAGGATTCGTCCGATGGGTTTAGGTTTAAGATAGACCTGCTACGCTTGTGGATTCGCCGCTCTCACTCTATCTGGCAGGTGGTTAAAGAGGTGAGAACGCTTTAGAATCAAAGTTGATATGTCAGCAATCGATCACGTCCGCAACCCGTATCTGAACCGGGTCGCGATCAAAGACCCGAAACAGTTTTTCGGGCGCACGCGCGAAGTATCAAAAATATTCTCGCGCATAGGGGCGTCGCGGCCGCAATCGATATCCGTGGTCGGCGAGCGGCGCATCGGCAAATCGTCGTTGCTTTACTACATCGACCACCCGGAGGTCCGCGCACGCTTTCTCGACCGCCCCGCGTCTTACGCTTTCGCATTTATAGATCTTCAGCAAAAACGGCGGCTTACGCTCACGGAGTTTTTTAAAGAGCTTTTCGCTTTGCTCGCAAAAGAGATCGGCGACGATTCCCTGAACAGTTTAGACCCCACGTTCGATTCAGTTCGAAACGTGCTTGAGAATTTTCGCCGCGAGTCGCGCAAGCTGATAGTGCTGTTCGACGAGTTCGACGCGATCACGACGAACCGCGCCTTCGATCTTGAGTTCTACTCTTTCTTGCGGTCAATCGCCAACAACTACGATGTAGCATACGTGACAAGCTCGGCCAGGGATTTGCAGGAGCTTTGCCACACCCAGTTGATAGCCGACTCGCCCTTCTTCAATATCTTCACGAACGTCTTTCTGCGAGCCTTCACCCGCAAAGAGGCGATGGATTTGATCGTCAAGCCTTCCGCGGAAGCGGGGCTGTCGCTGGAAGGCTACGCGCGGCGAATCACGGAGACCGCCGGGTATTTCCCATACTTTTTACAAATAGCCTGCTCGGCCTACTTCGATCACCTGTTGGAGAATGAAGGAAAGCTCGATCGCGAAGAGGTCGAAGCCACTTTCCTGGACGAAGCCAAGGGGCAGTTCCGATTCATCTGGGACCACATGGGCGAAGGCCAGCGGCGCGCGATACGCTCGTTCAACGAGGATGGCCGAGTCGAAAAAGAGCAGGACCACATTTACCAGGACCTCAAGCGCGCAGGCTATTTCATTGAAGACGACAGGGGGCCGCGACTATTCTCTAAACTCTTTTCGTCCGTCATCTCGCGCCCGCGCGTCATAACCACAGAGCTTCGCGACACGGACCGCGCGGTGATGGCCGTGCACGACGGCCAGACGGAGAAGGTCATAGCGCCGCCGCTCATCGAACCCGAAGGCCACATAGGCAGGTTCGACATACGGCGGTCGCTCGGCGCGGGCGGCATGGGCGAGATATTCGAGGCATACGACACGGACCTTCAGCGCACCGTGGCGATAAAGGTGCTGGCCTCAAAATATGTAGAAGACGACACGATGAAGCAGCGCTTCTTGAGAGAGGCGCGAATGGCTTCGCAACTCAACCACCCGAATATCGCTACCATTTATGAGATAGGCGAAGCGGCGGGCAATCCTTTCATTGTTATGGAGTACGTCGAAGGCGAGACGCTTTCGGACCGGCTCTCTTACGGGCCCGTAGATTTAATCTCGGTCGTAGAGATCGGCATTCAAAGCGCCGAAGCGCTGTTTGAAGCCCACGAGCGCGGGGTGATCCACCGCGACATCAAGTCTTCCAACATAATGATTACCGACCGTGGCAAAGTGAAGGTGCTCGACTTCGGGCTTGCAAAGCCCTCGCCGCTCGCCGAGCGCGGGTCGGGCAAAAGCCGTTTGACCGAATCAGGTGTGCTGTTAGGGACCGTAAACTACATGTCGCCCGAGCAGGCGACGGGGCGCGGCGAGGTCACTCACCTGTCAGACCTCTTCTCGCTCGGCGTTGTGCTTTATGAGGTGACTACGGGCAGGCTCCCATTCGAAGGCGATACATATTTCCAAACGATCGAATCGATAAGCAAGCGCGGCCCGTCCGCCGTAAAGAAGCATCGCAAAGACGCCCCCGACTCGCTCATTAAGATAATAGAGAGATTACTGAAGAAGAACCCGGCGGAGCGTTACCAGACGGCCGCCGAAGTGGCGAAAGACCTGCGAGAAGTGAATTTGAAATCTGGGAATTGAAATCTGAGATTTGAGATTTCAATTCTCTTTGTGGTGTTCGGGGCTGATCGAGATCTCTTCATCGTGATGCGACTCGCGCGTGAACATAAAGAACCCGACGCCCATAATTATTAAGACCAGGACGAGGACGATTCCGAGGAAGTACCAAGGCAGCGCGGGCTGGTTCGATCCCGGCTCGCGCCCGCCTACGGCCAGCAATAAGAAAGGGCCGACTATCGCCCCCAGAAGTCCTACGACAAGCGCCACGCGATCGACAATGCCTTCCTGGGGGACCGTCACATGCCAGCCTATGTAGGTTCCCGCAACCGCCGCTACGCCCGCCAGCGAGATGAACATGAGGCTTTCAGCCGGATGGCCCGTCAGGTCGCCAAGCGGGAGAACCGTAACAAACTGATCTCTGCTCGTTTCAGGCAGCACGAGCAGAACAATCGTCGTCAGCACGAGCGTCGTGATTACTACGACCAGCGCGTCGATTAAGCGCAGCGCTTCACTCATCCAGCCTACGATAAATCCGCCGATGAGAAATGCCCCCAGTCCCATCCCGAATACTATGACAGACATTGTTGAGCTGGCTGCGGATTGAGTGATGGCGGCGAAGATGAGCGAGATTATTACGTGGAGCCCGAAAGTGGAACCGATCCCGACTAGAACCCATTTGACACGGTCCCTCATCTCGCCTCCCGGTCGGCGCTCAAGCAAGTACGAATCGGTATCCGCCATCTTCTGCACAGTCGTTTAATCCCCTGTTTGGAGCAATGTTAGACCTTGACGGGGCGGGTGTCAAAGGCGCGCTCTCAGTCGACGCCTAACAGGCGCAAGCCCTGTACAGTGGCCGTGGAGAGGAGGTATCCGAGACCTGTGTAGAAAAGAAGTTGGAGCCCTGCCATGCGCCAGGAGCCGGTCTCGCTGCGGACGACCGAGACGGTCGAAAGGCATTGCAGCGAAAAGAAGAAGAAGACCATCAACCCGATGACGCTCGATGTGGTAAAGACCTTCTGGGCGCTGTCTTCAAACGTGGCGGCGCGCATGCTTTCGAGCAGCCCTTCTTGTCTGGTCTCTTCGTCATCGGCCACGTGAAAAACGATCGCCATCGTGCTAACGAATACTTCCCGCGCCGCGAAGGCCGCGATGAGCCCTACGCCCACGCGCCAGTCTACGCCCATAGGCTTGAGCGCGGGCTCCATCGTCTGCCCGAGCTCTGCCGCGAACGAGTGATCAAGCTCGCTCTGGGCAATCAAAGGAGCAGACTGACCTTCAACCGCCGCAGGCTGCCACGCTCCCAGGCCGAAATTTGAGAGCAGCCACAAACAGGCCGAGATTATTATGATGGGCGCGGCAGCTTTCTTCAGATACGCCGCCGACCGTGTCCAGGTCATCCTAAGCGTAGGTTTAATCAGCGGCGTGCGGTAGACGGGCATCTCCATCGCGAGCATAGAGCTTGACCGCTTGCCGAGCATGAACCGGCTTATCAGCCCCGCCGTAAGCGCGCCCGCAAGCAAACTCGCGACGTAGATGGCCGCAAGCGCTAGGCCCGCCTTGCCGGGCGCGCCCGGCAGCAGCGCGGCCAGCAGCAGCGCGTAGACCGGCAATCGCGCGCTGCAACTCATAAGCGGGATGATCCAGATCGTAAGCAGCCGCTCTCGCTTTTGCGGGATCGTGCGGGCGGCCAGCACAGCGGGGATGGCGCAGGCGTAGCCCGAAAGCATTGGGACGAATGATCGGCCATGCAGCCCGAGGTGCGAGAGTGGTTTATCGACGAGCGCCGCGCCGCGCGCGAGGTAGCCCGAATCTTCGAGCAGCGTCATGAGAAAAAATAGTATGACGATTTGAGGAAAGAATACCGCTACCGACCCGACCCCGCCGATGATGCCTTCCGCGACAAAGCGCGACAGCACGCCTTCGGGCAGCACCTTGAGCGCGCCCGCGCCTGCCTGAGTAAAACCCCAGTCAATTAAATCCATGAACGGCTGGGCGGCCCAGAATATGGCTGCGAACAGCCCTCCGAGTATGGCGAAAAAGATCGGAAAGCCCAGGTAGCGGTGCAAGACCAGGCGGTCGATGCGCGCCGTGCGGGAATCTGTTGCCACAAGCAGCGGCTTCGTTTGCTTTACGACGCCGCCTTTGTCTAAAAGAACGCGTATGCTGCGATAAGCCTCGACCGGATCTTCGGGCAGGTCGGCGAGAACATTGTACACGGCCGCTGGCCGTTCAACACGAAGGCGGAGCTGTTGGATCAACTCCGCCACGCCCCACGAAGTCCGCCCGTCTACGGGCACGACCGGGACTTTCAGCACGTCGGCCAGACGGCGGGCGTTGACCGATTGGTTCGTGCGCGCGAGCAGATCGATCATGGTCAGCGCAATGACTACGGGCTTGCCGCAGCGTGCCACGAAAGAGGCGAACTTCAGATGGCGTTCCAGTTGAGTCGCGTCGACTACGACTATTATCGCGTCGGGTTGGATTGACGGGTGATGGCCTTCGAGGACGCGGCAGGAAAGCTCCTCTTCGGGCGAAGGCGCGACGGGGCTGTGTACGCCGGGCAAATCTACGAGCGTAAGTGTGGGGCCAAACTCCGCACGACTCTTGCCGCGCGAAAGCGTCACGGTGACGCCGGGATAATTGGCCGTGTGAAAACTGCCGCCCGTCAGCGCGTTCATCAGCGCAGTCTTCCCGGCATTCGGGACGCCCGCCAGACAGACCGTTAAAGCGCGCGATTCGTTCTGATGTTCCGGTTCTTTTTCCGGCGCGGAGATTGCTTCGGGAGGGGCCACCTTTACAGAACCTATGTCCACTTATTGAACCTGTATCCAGGCGGCTTCGCGCCGCCTGAGGGCGAGGCGCATCCCGCGCACTACGACCACGAGCGGGTCGCCCAACGGGACCGATTGCACGACGGCCATCTCTTCGCCCGGCGTCAGCCCCAGGTCGAGCAGACGACGACATTCTTCCGCAGGCCCTTCGAGCCGGTCGATTCGACGCCACTCGTTCATCGGCGCATCCAGCAGACTCATACGCTACCTCTTAAACATAAACCTGTCAGACAAGATCAAGGCAAATTGAAAACGACTTTCAATTTGCCTTGACCGAAGAATATAGTTTAAAGAGGGTGGTTGTCAACGATAAAGATCGAGTTGCGCGGGATTCACTCGCGCAGGATCGAGGCGAGACGGCGCGCGGCAGCCAGGGCCTGTTCGAGGTCAGCAACCTCGTCGTCTAATTGCAGTTCATAAACCTTACGGAGTATCTCGCCCATCCGAGGGCCCGGCGTGAAGCCCGCTTCGATCAGGTGGCGGCCTTTAAGTATAGGTTCGGGCGCGCCGTGCTCGACGCCCAGGGCCTGCGCCTTTTCGATGAACCAGTCTTGCTTTACTGAAGACGACGCGGGGCCGCGCCCGAGAGCGTCGGCCTTAGCCGCGCGATAGAGCAAGTCCAGATCGACTTTGCGCGCGATCCTTCGAAATGTCCCGTCCGTGACGCGCTCGCGGTCATCATAAAACTGCGCGGGCCTCAAGTGCTCGCGCACAATTGAGAGCACCTGCGACCGAACGTCGTAACCCGAAAGCGTGTAAAGCCCTAGCCGTCTCAATACCTCTCGCGCAGGCTCAATCCCCAGGTCGTGACACAAGACGGCGAGCATAACCGTTATGCGCTGCTCTTTCGGCAGGTCGTCTACCAGGCGGACGGCTTCGTCCATAGCGAGTTTCATATGAATGAAGACGTTGCCTTCGGGGTGCCATTCAGGGTCCTGCGGGCGGCCCGCGAGAGCTGCGATTTCGGGAAAGAGCTTATCGAGCACGCCCAGTTCGAGCGCGACTTGAAGACCGATCGAGGGGCGCGCGGCCATTGTTAAGAGTTTTTCTATCTCGCCCCAGATGCGCTCGTAGGGAAGGTCCGCCAGGTCTATGGACCTGCACAGTTCTGCCGTGCGCGGCTCGACCGACATCTCGAAACGGGCTGCGAGTTGAACTGCGCGCAACACACGCAGGCTGTCTTCGACGAACGTGTCGTCGGCAACGGCTCGCAGAAGCCGCGCCCTCAAGTCGGCTGCGCCGCCGAACGGGTCTATTATCTCGTCGGTCAGCGGGTCGAAGAGAATGGCATTAACGGTGAAGTCGCGTCGGCGCGCCGCCTCTTCAAACGACATTTGCGGGTCGCCTTCTATCGTGAACCCGCGATGGCCGCGCCCGGATTTCGACTCGCGCCTCGGGATTGAAACGTCTATCTCAACCCGATCTGAAGTGGGGTCGTAAAATGCGAGCTTGTAAACCGCGAATTGCCCGCCTACGGCGTTGACGGGGCCGATCTCTTCAAGCAGCGCGCGAAGCCTTTCGGGCTCGATGCCGTAGACCTCTATGTCAAAGTCTTTCGACTCTATGCTGAACAAGTAATCGCGCACCCACCCGCCGACGAGCATCGCCCTGCCGCCTGCCGCGCGTACTGCTTCGCAAATCGTCAACGCTGCCCGGTTCATACAGGTGTCGGGGGTCAGGGGCCGGGGGTCGGGGAAAAAGATAAGTTGAAGTATAGAATCTGATATCTGAGATTACACATCCCTGACCCCTGGCCCCTGACCCCCGATCCCTGCCTTTGTTATTTCGCAAAAGAGCGGATGTGGCCGACGAGGGCCTTGATCTCGATGTCGCTAAGTTTATCCTTATAGGCGGGCATCTTCGGCGGCTCGCCTTCTTTGATCTGTTTGATCAACTCGTCATTGCTCTCTTTGGCCTGCCATTCGGCGTTCGTAAAGTCGGGCGACCCTTTGGCCTTGCCTTTGCCGTCTGCGCCGTG
The DNA here is from genome assembly GCA_036277095.1 of Blastocatellia bacterium. Taxonomy (GTDB): domain Bacteria; phylum Acidobacteriota; class Blastocatellia; order UBA7656; family UBA7656; genus DASUNP01. The sequence continues at coordinate 87,292 of DASUNP010000096.1, read as the reverse complement.
GCAGAGGGCGCACTTGTGCTTATCGAACAAAGCGACCGCATCAACTCCCACGACCGGGTCGGCTTTATTGATAGGCTTGGACGCGGTATTCGCATTCCCCTGATACGGGTTCGCCCCGTCCGGAGCGGGCGCAGCGGTTGAGTTTGCGTTAGCGGTCGAGGGTTGAACCGGCGCGGGCTGGCTCGCATTCTGGTTCGTGGTCTCAGGAGAGCTACAGGCGATATAGAATAAAACTGTTACTGCAATTACCAACCCTGTCTTCAGAGCTTTCATTCACAAAATCTCCTTTCGATTAGTCTGATGGCATGATGGCTGAAACGGGCTCCAGCAGCCTGTTTCACGGTTATCTGTTACAGGCTAACGGTCAGCCCCAGCTTACCGCCGATCGTCTTCTCGATCGTGTCAATCGCGACGCGCTCCTGCTGCATGGTGTCGCGGTCGCGTATAGTCACTTGATTGTCTTCAAGCGACTGGTGGTCTACGGTTATGCACAGCGGAGTTCCGACCTCGTCCTGACGGCGGTAGAGCTTGCCTATGCCCGCCGTGTCGTCGTAGACGGCGCGCATAGCGCCCGTGCGCTGCAAGCGGGATTTGATATCTTTGGCGAGCCGCACGATTCCCTCTTTGTTCTTCGCAAGCGGAAGCACGGCCACTTTGATCGGCGCAAGGTCGCGGTGGAGCTTCAAGACCACGCGCTTTTCCGCGCCGACCTCCTCTTCCGCGTAGGCGTCCATCAAGAAGGCCAGGACCGAGCGCGCCACGCCCGCCGAAGGCTCTATGACGTAAGGGTAGACATGCTGATTCGATTCGTGATCGAAATAAGTAAGGTCGGTCGTCGAATCCGCGTTTAATCGCTTGCCCTCTTCGTTCGTGGGTTTCTTCGAATGAGACTTCAGATCAAAGTCTGTCCGGTTCGCTATGCCCTCAAGCTCGTCCCACTGCTTCTCTTCGTCCTCGCGCTCGGGGAAGAAGCGGTATTGAATATCGACCGTGCGCTTGGCGTAGTGCGCGAGTTCAGCGCGCGGCTGTTCGTACTTTCGCAGATTCTCGGCGCGTATGCCGAGCGACGTGTACCAGCTAAAGCGATCCTCGATCCACCGCTCGTGCCACTCTTCGTCGTTCGTCTCGCCCGGCTTGAGTATGTGGGGCGGCTTTACGAAGTATTCGATCTCCATCTGCTCGAACTCGCGCGTGCGGAAGATGAAGTTGCCCGGGGTGATCTCGTTGCGAAACGCCTTGCCTACCTGCGCGATGCCGAACGGCAGCTTTCGATTCGTAGTGTCGAGCACATTCTTGAAATTGACGAAGATGCCCTGCGCCGTCTCGGGCCGCAGGTAGGCCAGCCCCGACTCGTCTTCGACAGGGCCGACCGTCGTGCGAAACATCAGGTTGAACTGGCGCGGCTCGGTTAGGTCAGTCGAGCCGCACGCGGGGCATTTGTCGCCTTCAATCTTGTCGGCGCGCAGCCGGGATTTACATTTGCGGCAATCGACTAGCGGGTCGGAGAAAGTCTCTTCGTGGCCCGAATACTTCCACACCAACCTGTTCATCAGTATCCCTGCGTCGAGCCCCACCATATCGTCGCGCTCGTAGACTACGGCGCGCCACCACGCGCGCTTGACGTTGTTGACGAGCTCTACGCCGAGCGGACCGTAGTCCCAGACGCTCCCGAGCCCGCCATAAACTTCGCTCGATTGAAAAGCAAAGCCGCGCCGCTTGGCGAGGCTCGTTATCGTATCGATGTCGGTCATTCTCGTGATTCGTCCCCCGGCTGCATGAATTCAATATCGCTTATCGGTTGAATGAAAAACTATACAACAACGCCGGAGACATTAAAAGTTAGGCGAGCAGCAGCCGGTAGTTGAAGAAAACCGAAATTCCGGCAATAGTATTTTGAGAAGAGATGGAAATCGTAAAGACAACCTGTGGAGAGTGCGGCGGCGCGCTGGAATTCCCGCGAGATTTCGACAACGTGATTTGCGCCGCGTGCGGAGCGGCTTACCAGGTGCGCCAGTACAAGGGGGCGATCAACCTTGTCGCCATCAAGCCGGACGACGACAGCCGTTCGCTCCGCTCGGGGTTCAGCGAGCTTGAAGCGAGGCTCGTTGAGCTTGACGAAGTGATCGAAGACCTGAGCGGGCAGGTCGAGGTGATAAGGAGCAAAGAGCAGGGCGCGCCGCTTCAAATGGGTTGCGCCGTGTTCGGCGTATTCACACTGTCCCTGCTCGTCATCGCATTCTTTATGACCGTCGCCCGCCCACTTTTCGGAGAGTGGCTCTTTTACCTGGCGCTTCTGGCGGTCGTTCTGTTGGGCGCAAAAAGGGTGCAGCGGAAGCTGGCGACTCGCCGCGAGGTCGAGCAACTGCGCGAGGAGCGCAGAGAGCGCGAAATTGCACTCGCAGACCTTGAGCAGGAGCGGGACCGGCTCAGAAGTCTCCGCCAGAGAATCGCCTCGCGAGGGCCGGAAGCCTCAATTGAAGAGAACGGCGGTTAACACTTCTAAGAATCCTCAGCCTTACGGCAAGGATGGCCTGCTTGACCGAAACCGGCCATTGATATATAATTAATACTGCTTAAATATTAATTCAGCTTAATTGGAGGGTGGATGGTGAAAGCATCCGGCGCGGAAGCAGAGGCGGTCTTTGACAGGTTCATGGAGATAATGTTTAAGCTGATGCTGGACCATCACCGGAGGCAGGCCGATGAGCTGGACCTGACGATGCCGCAGGCGCAGGCGTTAAAGATATTACGCCTGGGGCCGCTTTGCACGGGCGACCTTGCCGTAAGGCTGAGGATATCGGCCCCGGCCGTGACTCAGCTTACCGACAGGCTGACTCGCAAGCAGTTGATCGAGCGGCGCGCGGTAGACGGCGACCGCCGGAGCGTGCTGGTCGCGCTTACGGGCAGAGGCCGCCGCGCCGTAGACAGGTTCCGCGAGCGGCGCAATACGATTTTCGGCGGCGCGATGGCCGAGCTTGATAACGAGGACCAGACGAGCGTCACGCTGGCGCTCTCTAAAATGGTCGCGGCCCTTGAGAAGCTTGATTCGGAGACAGCGTTAGAGCCTCGCAGGGCATCTAATTCTAATAGCCGAATCCGCAAGCGCGCTTCCGGGGCGGATAGATAAGAGGACTAGCACGAATAGTGAAATCGAACCGAGCGCAAAAAACGTATAGTTGAGAGTAGAAAGGTAGAGAGATTTTGGAGGTGCAAAAGAGAATGAGTAAGATAAAAAACAGAGTAATCGCCCTTCTCGCAGCGTTCATACTTGCTGCCGGAGCGGCGGTGGCTGCTCCCGCCTCGTCGAATCAGGCGACCTATGAGGCTCGCCTTGCCAAGCAGGTTCGCAAGGAGCTTGTCACGCTCCCTTACTACGGCGTGTTCGATAATCTCGCGTATGAGATTAGCGGCGAGACCGTGGTCCTGTCCGGTCAGGTGACGCGCCCGTCGACGCGCAAGGACGCCGAGCGGCGCGTGGCGAAGATAGAAGGCGTGGAGCGCGTGGTTAACAATATTCAAGTGTTGCCGGTTTCCCCGAATGACGACAGAATTCGCGCCCGCACGTACCGTGCGGTGTTCCGCTCGGGCAGCCTTTACCGCTACGCGATGGGCGCGAATCCTTCGATTCACATAATCGTCAATCGAGGCCACGTGACGCTTGAGGGTGTTGTGTCGAGCAAGATGGATAGCCAGCTCGCCTACATGGCTGCCAACGGCGTGCCTGGAGTCTTTTCTGTGACGAACAACCTGCGCGTCGAGCGCGGTAACTGATGTGACGTGGGCCGGGCGGTCATCGAAATCGCCCGGCCCGGTCGCGCCTATGACGGCGAGCAATGTCCCTTACGGTTCTTTCAGATTCAAATCTATTGGGTGTAAGCTATAAAATGAGGAACTTGATTGCTCTCTCGTCGTGAGATGTTCTAGGGAGGTAGATGAATAAAATGGATGTGAAAATGAAAAGCTTCAGAAAGAGTTTTATTCGCGCTCGCGCGATGGTCTTTTCTCTGGCGCTTGCGGTCGCAATGAGCGCCCCGGTCTTCGCGCAGCAGAATCGAGCGCAGTTGCCCTCGCCTTCTGATTTGTCGCGCGTCTTTATTAATGTTGCCAAGCAGGTCAAGCCCGCCGTGGTCAACATCGACGTTGTCGAAAAAGCCCGTCGCGTGTCGCGGCTTCCTGAAGGCTTTCCGCAGATACCTGGCATGCCGGAGTTCGGCAACCAGCCTCCGCGCCGCGCGCGAGGCACGGGCTCGGGCGTCATAATCAGCCCGGACGGTTACATTCTTACTAACAATCACGTGGTTGGCGAGGCCGTCGAGATAAACGTGAAGCTCGCCGATGGCCGCGAGTTGAAAGCCAACCGCGTCGGCACTGACCCGGAGACGGACCTGGCAGTCATCAAGGTCGATCTTCAGGGATTGCCCTTTGCCAAGCTCGGCGATTCTGGAAAGGTCGAGCAGGGCGAGTGGGTCATAGCGCTCGGGAGCCCGTTCGGGCTGTCGCAGACGATGACGGCGGGCATAGTCTCCGCCACTGGCCGCGACCTTCCAGGGGCCGGGCAGTTCACGAACTTTATACAGACTGACGCTTCGATCAACCCCGGCAATTCCGGCGGCCCGCTCGTCAACATGGAGGGCGAAGTCATAGGCATAAACACGATGATATTTTCGCGCACGGGCGGCAACGAAGGCATAGGCTTCGCCATACCCTCGAACCTCTCCTCGAAGGTCTATGCCCAGCTCATCAAGAGTGGCCGCGTGACGCGGGGATACCTCGGTCTTTATCCGCGTGACGTCGATCCGACGCTCGCGCGAAACATCGGGTTTAACGGCGAAGGGGGCGCGCTTGTCAACGACGTTTCGGGCAGAGATACCCCCGCAGCCAAGGCCGGGTTGCGTAGCGGCGACATAATCACAGAGGTCGACGGCAAGGCGGTCAAGACGGCCCGTCACTTGACGGAGATCGTGTCCGATCTTCCGGTCGGCAAACCGGTCCAGGTCAAATTCGTGCGCGACGGCCGCGTCCAGACTACGACCGTAACGCTCGGCGAGCGTCCGAGGCCGAACGAGACGAGCCCTGAAAACGACGGCTCGCCGGAGCAGGACATGGGCAAGCTCGGCATCAGCGTTCAAACCGTGACGCCCGAGATGGCCAGCGAACTCAAGCTGAAGATCGGCACGGGCGCGATCGTTCAAAGCGTACAGCCCGCCAGCCCCGCAGCCGAAGCGGGCATAAGAACGGGCGACGTGATTCATAAGATCAATCGCATTGATGTGACGAGCGCTCAAAGCCTCACGCGCGCGCTCGAACAGGTCAAAGGCGAAAAACAGATCGTGCTTCAAATAGAGAGTCGCGAGCAGCTCAGATTCGTGACCGTTGACCTGGAGTAACGCCCGATCAACAGTCCAAACAGCAAGCGAGGCGGTCGGTTGGCGACCGCCTTCTTTTTTCCCGCCAGTGAACGTTCCTATTTCATACAACCCCGTAGTATTTAAGTACTTACATTTCTTCATGAATAGGCTGACCGGTTGATTCGCCACTCTTGGCGCGGCCAGGAGCGAGAACCGCGACTAGCGGGACTGGCACGCTCATTGCCCCAATGAAGCTGAACTGAGATTTTGTTGAGCCAGGGGAGGAACCATATTATGAAGCGGATACTATCAGTATTAGGACTTACAATCGCGCTTTCGTTCGGGACTGTTGCTTTCGCGCAGACCGAAGGGCACAGCCAACACGCGCAAAGCAGCCAGTCGCCGTCGAAGGTGACGAAAAGCGACGGCTCGACGGTTGAAATCGTCGTCGCGCCGGACGGCACAAAGACGGAAATCAGGACGTTCGAGACGGGTGACATCGCCCGCATAACCCGCACGACCCAAAGCGACGGCATGCGCTCGGTCGTGGTCGAGTATCGCGATGGTCGCAAAGCAGACCTGACCGATGAGAACGATATAGAGCAAGCGATGGACGCCACCGCAGACGTGATGTTGGCGGCTGCGGACAAGGCTTTAAAAGTGACCAAGTCTGTCGGCGAGGAAGTCGCCGATAAGACCGAAGACGTAGTCGACAAGACTGTGGACGTCACAAAAGAGACCGTCGATAAGACGAAAGACGTTACCAAAGATGTCGCTAAAGAGACGGTAGACGTTACTAAGAAGGTCGGTGAGAAGACCAAAGACGTAGCCGATAAGACTATCGACAAGTCGAAAGAAGTCGGCAAAGAGGTAGCCGACAAGTCGGAAGATGTCGTGGATAAGACCGGCGAGGTCGTGGTCAAAGGCGTGAAGGTGACTAAAGAGGCCGGCGAGGATGTGGCCGATAAGACCGAACAAGTTGCGGATAAAACTACTAAAGAGAGCGTTTCGTTCGGCAAGAAGGTCGGTCGCGGTTTCAAGAGAGTCGGCGGATGGTTTAAGTCTATATTCGACTAGGCGGGTTTGAACGCAATTTGAAGGAGTCTCGGCTGCTTACTGGTGACCGCGACTCCTTCATCTTTTTTCTCTTACCTTTTTTCTCTTACCCCTCATCGCCTGCGATGGCATGGATCTGTACTTTTACGCGCGTCAAACGCGAGGGGTCTTCTTCTATCAGGCAAGCAGCCTCCTGGCGAAGCCTTTCGAGGTGTACGTATAGCTTATAAAGGTAACGGCGCGCAGATTCGACACGCTGCGCGCATTCCGCTGCGGATGCGCATAACTCTGCTATGCCTTTATCGAGCGAAGTCAGGCGGGTCTGCAAGGCTATCAGCCCGTCGACGTTGCCTGCGGTGCCCTCTTCCGCAATCCGGGCGCCAATACTTTGCCTCTCACTCTTGCGCTCTTCTATGAGCGCGAACATGCGCTCTTGTTCAGCCTCCGCTTCTTTCAACGCAGATTCTGCTTTCGCCAGCTCGCTCTTATTTCGTGAGCCGTTATTGAACATTCCAGCCTCCTGCCGTGCTCGAACTTGTGAGCGCACTCGCGCGGGTTCGCCGATTATAAAGCATCAAAAGTATTAACCATAAAAACCTGGGGACATTCTTACAGGGGCTGATTGAAGCGTGTCGCTATTATCGCAAGACAGAGGGTGCTCGGCAATACTTTAGTTGTGCGCCTCTTTAAGTTGTGCACCTCTTGAGTTGTGCGCCAGCGTGGCGGCTGGATATACTTGGCCTTCAACTCAGGAGGTCCTGGTATGCGCCATAACAGGCTTAAGAAGATCGCAAGCATCTGGCTGTCGCTCGTAGCGGGGATCAACTGCTTTGCAGTATCGACGGCAGCGCAGTCTAACGGAAACAATCACGCGCGCACGCTCAGAGGCTACTCGGAATCCAATCGCAAAGCGCAGATCGATTGGGAAGAGCGGATGCGGGCCATACCCAAGCCGGAGCTCTTGCGCGAGTACATGCAGCGGCTTTCGGCCGAGCCTCATCACGTAGGCTCGGCTTACGACAAGCAGAATGCCGAGTACATGCTCGAAAAGTTCCGCTCCTGGGGGCTCGACGCGAAGATAGAAGAGTTCGACGTGCTGTTCCCGACGCCGAAGGAGCGGGTGCTTGAGATGATAGAGCCTGCCAGGTTCCGCGCGCAGTTGAAAGAGCCCGCGCTCGCCGAAGACCCCGATTCAAATGACGCCAATCAGCTCCCTACCTACAACGCCTTCTCGGCAGACGGCGACGTGACGGGCCATCTGGTCTACGTCAACTACGGCGTGCCGGCAGATTACGACGAGCTAAAAAAGATGGGCGTCGAGGTGAAGGGTAAGATAGTCATCGCGCGCTACGGCGCGAGCTGGCGCGGCATCAAGCCCAAGGTCGCCTACGAGCATGGCGCGATAGGCTGTTTGATCTATTCCGACCCGCGCGACGACGGTTACTTTCAGGGCGACGTTTACCCCGAAGGCCCATACCGGCCCGAGCATGGCGTGCAGCGCGGCTCTGTAATGGACATGCCGATTCATCCGGGCGACCCGCTCACGCCGGGCTGGGGCGCCGTCAAAGGCGCGCGCCGCCTCCCGCGCGAAGAGGCGGACGTGATAATGAAGATTCCTGTGCTCCCCATCTCGTACGGGGACGCGCTTCCGCTGCTAAAGGCCCTGCGCGGGCCCACGGCGCCGGAATCGTGGCGCGGGGCGTTGCCTATCACTTATCACGTGGGGCCGGGCCCCGCGCGCGTCAGGCTGAAGCTCGCGTTCGACTGGTCGCTCCAGACGCTTTACAACGTCATCGCGCGCATACCCGGGAGCACCTATCCCGACGAGTGGATAGTTTACGGCAATCACCACGACGCGTGGGTCAACGGAGCCGAAGACCCGACGAGCGGCATGGTTACGGTGATGGAGGTGGGCCGCTCGCTCGGCGAACTGCTCAAGCAGGGGTGGCGTCCGAAGCGCACGATCATATTGTGCGCCTGGGATGGCGAAGAGCCCGCGCTTTTAGGCTCGACCGAATGGGTTGAGACGCACGCCGACGAGCTGAAGCAAAAGGCCGTCGTCTATCTCAACTCCGACAGCACGGGCAAAGGCTGGCTGGGCGTGGGCGGGTCGCACACGCTGGAGCGCTTCGTAAACGAAGTCGCGCGCGATGTCGCGCAGCCGAAGACGAACAAATCGGTCTGGGAGGCCCTCAAAGAGCGGCGCATCGAACAGGCAAGGACCGACGAAGACAAGAAGGATTTGCATGAGCGCAAAGACCTGCGCATAAGCGCGCTAGGGTCCGGCTCCGACTACACGCCGTTCATACAGCATCTCGGTATAGCTTCGCTCAACACGGGCTTTGGCGGCGCGGGCGGCGGCGGCATCTATCATTCGGTTTATGACACCTTCCACTGGTACACGAAGTTCTCGGACGGCACGTTTGAATATGGCCGCGCGCTCTCGCAGGTGAACGGCACTATCGTCATGAGGCTGGCGGGCGCGGACGTGCTGCCATTCGAGTTTACCAACATGACCGACACCATCAGCCGCTACATCGACGACATAGAAAAGCTCGCGAAAAGAGGCTCGCCGCCGAAGCAGATCGATCTCGCCCCGCTCCGGACCTCAGTCCGCGCGCTCGGCGAAAGCGCGCGCCGTTACGAAGAGGCCCTCGCGCGGGCAGAGTCGAAAGGCTTCGCAACAGTCAAGCAGCCCGCCGCGCTCAACGAGCTGCTTTATAAGTCGGAGCGCCGGCTCACAAATGAGCAAGGGCTCCCGCGCCGTCCCTGGTTCATACACCAGATTTACGCGCCGGGCTTTTACACGGGCTACGGCGTAAAGACTATTCCGGGCGTGCGCGAAGCCATCGAGCAGAAGCAATGGGCAGAGGTCGAGCCGCAAATGAAATCGGCGGCGGCTGCGATAGACGCGCTGCGCTTGCAGGTGGAATCGGCTACGCGATTGCTTGAAGGGAAATAATCAACCTTCAAATCCTTGCCGTGTAGTCGAGAAATCTCACCGCAGAGACACAGAGAACGCAAAGGGGACGCAGAGAGAAGATAATTCTGCTCTGCGTCTTCTGCGCCTCTGCGGTGAATCTTTTTGAATCCGCATACCTGTGTAGACCGTGCGGGCTCATACGGTTTAAAATACTCCTTCCCTGGTCAACACCAGAATCATTATCAAAGGGGAGTGTTATGAAACTGTTTGCGAAATTCTATTCTATTGCTGCGAACTTTGCGCTCGTGGCCGTCGCTTTCGGCCAGAGCGCAACCGTCTTAGCTCAGAGTTCAAAGCCCCAGGACAATCGCAAGATTGACTATCCTGCATCGAAGAAAGTGGATCAAGTGGACGATTATCATGGGATTAAAGTCGCGGACCCGTACCGCTGGCTTGAAAACGCCGACGCGGAGGATACGAAAGCCTGGGTCGAAGCTCAGAACAAAGTGACCTTTGCATACCTCAACGAGATTCCCGCGCGCGAGCAGATTAAGCAGCGCCTTACGAAGCTCTGGAATTACGAGCGATACGGGGCGCCTTTTAGCGAAGGCGGGCGTTACTTCTATTCGAAGAACAACGGATTGCAGAATCAGAGTGTGCTCTACACCGCCGAGACTTTAGCTGCTGAGCCGCGCGTGCTGCTCGATCCGAACACTCTTTCTACGGACGGCACGGTCGCGCTTTCCGGCCTGACGATCAGCGAAGACGGAAAACTGATGGCTTACGGACTATCGACTGCAGGGTCGGACTGGCAGGAGTGGCGCGTGCGAGACATAGCGACGGGCAAGGATTTGCCCGACACGATCAAGTGGGTGAAGTTTTCCGGCGCTTCCTGGACGCGCGACGGCAAGGGCTTTTTCTACAGCCGCTACGATGAGCCGAAAGAGGCCACGAAGCTCGCCGATACGAATTTTTACCAGAAGCTTTATTACCACCGCATAGGCACAAATCAATCGGAAGACGTGCTGGTTTACGAGCGGCCCGACGTGAAAGAGTTTGGGTTCGGCGGCGAGGTGACCGAAGACGGACGCTACCTGATAATCAACGTCTGGAAGGGCACGGAGAAGAACAACCGCGTCTACTACAAAGACCTCTCGTCGAAAGACGCGCAGGTCGTCAAGCTGCTCGACGATTTCGACGCCGCATACGGTTTCATAGGCAACGATGGCCCTGTCTTCTGGTTCCAGACGGACCTCAATGCTTCGCGCAGCAAGGTTGTCGCTATCGACACGCGTAACCCCGACCGCAAGAACTGGAAAGATGTCATACCGCAGGCGGCTGAGACTCTCCAGGGCGTCTCGGTCGTAAACAACTCGATGATCGCCTCCTATCTTAAGGACGCTCATACGAAGGTGAAGATTTATGGGCTGGACGGAAAATTTGTTCGCGACGTCGATCTGCCCGGCATAGGCACGGCGGTCGGCTTTGGCGGCGAGCGGGAAGATAAAGAGACTTTCTACTCCTTCACGGGCTTCACGACGCCTGCGACCATCTACCGTTACGACATGGTGAGCGGCAAGAGCAGCGTCTTCCGCCAGCCGAAGGTCGACTTCAACCCCGGCGACTACGAGACGAAGCAGGTCTTTTACACGAGCAAGGACGGCACGCGCGTGCCTATGTTCATCACGCACAAGAAAGGGCTGAAGCTCGACGGCACGAACCCGACGTTTTTGTTCGGCTACGGCGGCTTCAACGTCTCGATGATGCCGGGCTTTTCTGTGTCGAACGTCGTGTGGATGGAGATGGGCGGCGTCTACGCCGTGGCGAACCTGCGCGGCGGCGGCGAGTATGGCGAAGATTGGCACCAGGCCGGCATGAAGCTGAAGAAGCAGAACGTCTTTGACGACTTCATCGCGGCGGCCGAGTGGCTCATAAAGAACAAGTACACCACGTCGAAGAAGCTCGCCATCGGCGGCGGCTCCAACGGCGGGCTGCTTGTGGGCGCGGCGATGACTCAGCGGCCCGATCTTTTCGGGGCGGCGTTGCCTGCCGTGGGAGTGATGGACATGCTGCGCTTCCACAAGTTCACGATCGGCTGGGGCTGGGTTTCCGATTACGGCTCGTCGGAAAATCCCGAGGAGTTCAAAGCGCTTTACGCTTACTCGCCGTATCACAACATCAAGCCGGGGACTTGCTACCCGCCGACTATGGTCACGACCGCCGACCACGACGATCGCGTAGTGCCGGGGCACAGCTTCAAATTCGCCGCGGCGATGCAGGCGGCGCAAGCTTGCGCGAACCCCGTCCTGATTCGCGTCGAGACGAAAGCCGGTCACGGCGCGGGCAAGCCCATCTCGAAGATGATCGAAGAGATTGCCGACCGCTGGGGATTCCTCGTCCGCGCGCTCGACATGAACATGGCAGTCGCCATGAAATAAGCGAAAAGATTAGCCACAGAGGCACAGAGACACAGAGATTATTTGTTTATTTCCTCTGTGTCTCTGTGCCTCTGTGGCTTTTTCATTTGCCGTCTTGGCGCTTGAAATGGCAGCGACCGATGCCTATACTGTCCGCTTAGTTCTGATACCAACTTCGACCCGCGCGGATGCATCATAATGCCCGGCATGGGTGAAAGCGATTATGACAAGGTTTCTTAAACTCATTCTGATTGTGTGTGCGGTTTCGAGCGCGGCCTACGCCCAGGCGACAGGCTCTTTGCGCGGCAACGTGGTTGACATACGCGGCGACAGCACCGCGTGGATGTACATAACTGTGCGGAACACCGAAACGGGCCGCGAGCATAACAAGTCAGCTGACGCGAAGGGGACGTTCGCGTTTGAAGGGCTGGAAGCGGGCCGCTACGTCGTTATCACTTCGCGGCCTGGCACAGAGCGCATACTGAGAGAAGTCAACATAGAGCCGGGCAAAACGGCTCAAGTGGAGCTTGTCTGCTATCCCGTGCAGCCGACTACGGGCACGGACGACCTGGATAAATTCATCGCTTCGTCAGAGGCGCAGGGCGGCAGCTACCCGGCGGGGAATATTAGTTACCTGAATGTCAACGACACGCTCGACATCTATTTCATGGCGGCTTACTTCGCCATCCTCGCGTTGCTTTCCGTATACGGAATCTATCGCTACAGGCTCGTCTACCTCTTCCTGCGTTATCGCAACCATCGCCCGCAGCCGAAATCGCGCTTTGAACCCGGCAGGCTTCCGCGCATAACGGTCCAGCTACCGCTCTTTAACGAGATGTACGTGGCCGAGCGGATAATCGATTCCGTGACGAAGCTCGATTACCCGCGCGAGCTGCTTGAGATTCAAGTCCTGGACGACTCGACGGACGAGACGCGCGAGATTGCCAGCCGCGCCGTCAAGAAGTATTTCGACGAGGGCTTCGACATAAGCTATCACCACCGGACGAACCGCGAGGGCTTCAAGGCTGGCGCGCTCGAAGCGGGGCTGAAGAAATCGTCGGGCGAGCTGGTTCTGATCTTCGACGCGGACTTTGCGCCGCGCCCGGACTGCGTGCGCCGCATGATCGATTACTTTACCGACGACCGCATAGGCATGGTGCAGATGCGCTGGAGCCACATCAACGCCGACTACTCGCTGCTGACGAAGGTCCAGGCGATAATGCTCGACGGCCATCTGGTAATCGAGCAGACCTCGCGCCACCGTTCGGGCAGCTTCTTCAATTTTAACGGGACGGCCGGTATGTGGCGGCGCGAGGCGATAGAATGGTCAGGCGGCTGGCAGCACGACACGCTCACCGAAGACACGGACCTCTCTTACCGCGCGCAACTGATGGGCTGGCGGTTCGTTTACCTGGTCGACGACGACGTGCCCGCCGAGCTTCCGGTCGATATAAACGCGTTCAAATCGCAGCAGCGGCGGTGGGCGAAAGGCGTAGTCCAGGTCGGGCTGAAGTTGATGGGCAGAATGTGGCGCGACCCGCGACTGTCTATGCAGGTGAAGCTCGAACAGTTCCTCCGACTGACGGGGAACCTGGCCGCGCCCCTCGTGATAGTGCTCGCGCTCATCAACCTGCCGATAATCATAGTGCGGTACAATCAAGGGCTGTTTCACCTGTTCGTGCTCGACGTGCCGATACTGACCTTTTCGACGCTGTCGGTCGTCGCTTACTACGTAGTGCCGCAGTGGTACTTGGACCGTAAATCGTGGCGGCGCTCGCTCAAGTACATGCCCTTTGTGATGAGCATGGGAATAGCGCTCACGTTTTCAAACGCGCGGGCTGTCATAGAAGCGTTGATCGGCTTGAAGTCGCCCTTCGTGCGCACGCCCAAGTATCGAATAGAGGGAACGGGCGATACTACCTGGATGAAGAAACGTTACGTGCGGCGGCGTTTGACAGTTCCGGTGCTTGAGTCGCTGTTTGCTATCTATTTCATATTCACGATCTGGTACGCGATTAGCAGCCGCATATTCGGCACGCTGCCATTTCTGTTCATATACTTTTTCGGCTACGCTTACGCGGCCGTGATGACGATAGCGCAGGGCCGCGTACGCATAAGAAGAAAGTAAATCATATTTGAGATTTGAAATCGCGGCGCGCGAAAGCGCATCATCCGCCATGCAAATTTCAAATTCTTTTCATTCTGAAGGCCCCTCGATGAGAATAATCGTCTCGCTCATTATTCTGCTGATACTCCTCTGCCCGTGGCCGCTCGATCGGGCGGCCGAAGCTCAACACACAAAAACGCCGCTGCTCTCAGACGCCGAGATAAGGGCGTTGGCCTCGGAGATCAGCGGGCTGGTCGCTAAAGACACGATCATCGAGCTTTCGCGCCACCACCGCGTGCAGGCGTCCAGCGGGTTTTCACACGCGGCCCAGTTCATCGCCTCGAAGGCGAAGGAATACGGGCTCGAACAGGTAGCAATCGAGCGATACCCTGCCGACGGCGAAAAGACTTATTACACGCTGAAATCTACGCCGGGCTGGGACGCCGAGCGCGGCCAGATGTGGGAGGTTGAGCCTCGGAAAACAAAGATCGCCGATTACGACGAGATGCGCGTCGCGCTTGCCGATTATTCGCAAAGCGCGGACGTGACCGCGCCTTTAATCGATGTCGGCGCGGGGACAGATGCCCGCGACTACGAGGGCAAAGAGGTTAAAGGGCGCATAGTGCTTGCAGGCGGCAACGTCGCCGTCGCGCACAAGATGGCCTGCGATGAGCGCGGCGCGGCGGGCATCTTAAGCTATCAGCAGAACCAGGTGACGGGCTGGTCGGGCGATTATCTGGATAACGTCAGGTGGGGGCATCTGTCGCCTTACAACCCGAATAACAAATTCGCTTTCATGATTTCGCTCCGCGTCGCTCGCCAGTACCGCGAGCGGTTGGCGCGGGGCGAGCAGATCACTTTGCGCGCGGCGGTGAAAGCCGAGATGCGCGCCGCACACTACGACGTTGTGACCGCAGTGATTCCCGGCAGCGACCGCGCGGGCGAAGAGATAGTCTACTCGTGCCACCTCTGCCACCAAAAACCCGGGGCGAACGACAACGCTTCGGGCGCGGCCGCGATACTCGAAACGGCGCGCGCGCTGATGGCCCTCATACGCCGTGGCGAGATAGCCCGCCCGAGCCGCACTATAAGATTCATCTGGCCGCCCGAGATCAACGGCACGCTCGCCTTCTTCGCCGAGCACCCGGAGATAGTCCGCCGGATGAAGGCGGCGGTCCACTGCGACATGGTCGGCGGCAACTACAGTGTTACGAAATCTGTGCTCCACGTCACCCACACGCCCGCGTCGTTGCCTAGCTCCGTGAACACGGTGGCCGGCATCTTCGCCGAGCACGCTATGGCCGGAAGCCTGAAAGCGGCTACAGGAGCCGGTTTCGAGGACGCGCTTGTTTCCCCCGAAGGGAGCAAAGACAGCCTCGTGGCCGACATAACCCCGTTCGAGATGGGCTCGGACCACGACGTTTATCAGGAAGGGTCGTTTCGCGTGCCGACCATCTACCTGCGCGACTGGCCCGACGTCTTTATTCACACGAACAATGACACGCCGGCCAACATTGACCCTACGAAGATGAAGCGCTCGACTTTCATAGCCGCCGCGTCAGGATATTTCATGGCCCGCGCGACGGCGCGCGACGCTGCGCGGCTGGCTGATGAGGTCTTTGCCCGCGCGCTTGCGCGGCTGCCTAAGCAGCGAGAGCGAGCGCGAGCGCTTGAATCCCTTGGCGCGGAAGGGGCGGAGGAGTCGCGCAATCTGATCGCCCGCTCGCTTGAGAGAGACGTAGAGGCGCTATCAAGCGTGCTCATGTTCGCGCCCGGCAATGACGAGTTGACCGAAAAGGTTGAAGGCTTGATCGATCAACTGAGCGGCGCGTGGCTGCTTTTGACGGGCCAGTTCATAGAGCAGCGCAAGGGCAACAAGATCATCTTCACCTTCGAGCCTAAAGACCCGTCGAAAGATAAGTCACGAAGGCCGAACCCGAAAGAAGCCTCGCGCCCGCGCACCGCGTCGCCCGATTATGCGCGCGTCCCGGCGCGGAGAGTCACGGGCCCGATGAATGTTTACTATTACGATTACGTGGCCGACCGCGCAAGCGCCGACGACCTGCGCATAGTCGAGCGTTTGAGCGCGCGCGAGGGCGGCGACATATTGATGTACGAGATATTGAACCTCGTCGACGGCAAGCGTTCGGTCCAGGAGATACGCGACTACATCGCCGCCGCTTACGGCCCCGTGCCCGTTGAAGATGTGGCCGATTATTTGCGACTGCTTGAAAAGATCGGCGTCGTAAAGATGTAGCGATAAACTACCGCCGCTTTTTCTTATAGAAGTAAGCTATCACGCCTAACATAAAAAGGCCGCCTGACACATCTATCAGCACGTCACGCACAGAGCCCGTGCGGTCGCTCGTCGTCGTCTGGTGATACTCGTCAAGGCTTGCCCATATCGAAATGACTGCCAGCGAGTAGGCGGCCCACCTCCAATGCCAGCGCGCGGGACTGTCGGCGCGGAATGCCCGGAATAACAACGCGGCTAAAACCGCGTACTCGAAAAAGTGCATGAACTTGCGCAGCCCGTAATTAAGCCCTCTGATGAGGCGCTCGCTCGGCTCGTCGGTAAACCATCGAAGAAGCTTTTCAATTATGCTCGCGGTGTTGTCGCCCGAAAGCGCGTCGGTAGAGAAGTAGTACATTGCCCCGAGCATCACGAGGACCGGCAGCCAGTATTTGACCGCTTGTATGGCGAACGTGTTTCTCTTTGTGAAGCTTTCTGCCATCGTGTAAAAGCAAAAGGCAAAAGTGAAAACGGTTTTGGTCCGTTACTTTTGCCTCTTGCCTTTTGCCTCTTGCTTTTGTCTTCTCTATCCCGAGAGCGCCTGCGCGCCCGACACAACTTCGATGATCTCGCGCGTGATCGAGGCCTGGCGCACGCGGTTCATGTTGAGCGTGAGCAAGTCGATCACCTCGCCCGCGTTCTTCGTGGCAGCGTCCATAGCCGTCATTCGAGCGCCGTGCTCACTTGCGACCGACTCCAATAGCGCGTAAAAGACCTGCGTCTCGACGTAGCGCGGCAATAGCTTTCCGAAAATATCGGCTGGCGGCTGCTCGTAGATGTAATCGATCAAGACGTCCGATTTTTTCGCGTCGGCCGTCTCCGTCTCCAGCTCTTCGGTGCCGATCGGGAGAAGCTCCTTGATAACCACGCGCTGCAAGATGACGGATTTGAATTCGTTGTAGAGAAGATATATTCGGTCGATCGTAGACCCTTCAGCCGTGTAACGGTCCATCAGCTCGCGCGCGATCTCGGCTGCATCCTCGTGATTTACCGTGCGCGCGGTGATGTTTATGTAATCGTTCAGGACCGTCACCTCGCGCCGGCGAAAGAAATCGCGCCCCTTGCGGCCCACGGCCACTATCTCGACTTTTTTGTCCTTGTGCTCGCGAATGAACTGCTGAGCGGCCTTGATCAGGTTAGTGTTGAACGGGCCGCACAGCCCCTTGTCTGCCGTGACCAGCGCCAGTATGTAATGCTCATCGCCGCGCCGCTCTAGCAGCGGGTGGCGGTACTCGCCCGCGCGCGAGGCCAATCGCCCGAGCACGCGCATCATCGTGTTTGCGTAAGGGCGCGCGGAAGCGACTCGCTCCTGCGCGCGGCGCAATCGCGCAGCCGCGACCATCTTCATCGCGCGAGTAATCTTCTGCATGTTACGGACGGCGCGAACCCGTCTGCGAAGGTCTTGAAGGTTTGCCATAAGTTAGTGGTCGGGAGTCAGGGGCCGGGGGTCAGGGATAAGAGGATTTGAAATATCAAATCTGAAATTTGAAATTACAATGCCCTGATCCCTGGCCCCCGATCCCTGACCCCTGCTTTAGTCTGCTGCCTTGGAAGAGGCGGCCCCGCCCTGCTCCGCCGTGAAGCGTTCCTTGAATTCCGTCAGGGCTGCGCGCATCTCTTCTTCTATCTCTTTGTCGATAGTCTTACGCTCGCGTATCTTTTCCAACAAGCTGCTGCGAGTGTTCTCGACGAATGAAATCAACCCTTGCTCGAATTTCTTGATGTCTTCAAGCGGGATGTCGTCGAGGAATCCCTTCGTGCCCGCCCATATCCCGAGCACCTGCTGCTCGACGGGCATGGGCGAGTATTGCGGCTGTTTGAGCAATTCCGTGAGCCGCTGGCCGCGATTGAGCTGCGCCTGCGTCGCCTTGTCCAGGTCCGAAGCGAACATGGCGAACGCCGCGAGGTCGCGGTATTGCGCGAGGTCCAGGCGGAGCGTGCCCGCTACCTGTTTCATAGCCTTGATCTGCGCGGCCCCGCCCACGCGGCTGACCGAGTTCCCGACGTTGATCGCGGGCCGCACGCCCGAGTGAAACAGATCGGATTCGAGGAATATTTGCCCGTCGGTGATCGAAATGACGTTCGTAGGAATGTAAGCCGAGATGTCGCCCGCCTGCGTCTCGATCACGGGCAGCGCCGTAAGGCTCCCCCCGCCTAAGCCGTCCGACAGCTTCGCCGCGCGCTCAAGCAACCGGGAGTGCAGGTAGAATACGTCGCCGGGGTAGGCTTCGCGTCCCGGCGGGCGGCGCAGCAGAAGCGAGATCGAGCGATATGCCCAGGCGTGTTTTGAAAGGTCGTCGTAGATGCATAAGACGTGCTGGCCCTTGTCGCGGAAGTATTCGCCCATCGTGCATCCCGCGTACGGCGCGACGTACTGCATGGCCGCTGGCTTCGAGGCCGACGCGTCGACGATGATCGTGTAGCTCATGGCATCGTAATCATCGAGCGTCTTTTTCACCTGCGCGACCGTAGATTCTTTCTGCCCTATCGCGACGTAAATACAGATCAGGTCCTTGCCCTTCGAGTTGATGATCGTGTCGACGGCGATGGCGGTCTTGCCCGTCTGCCGGTCGCCGATTATAAGCTCGCGCTGGCCGCGACCGATGGGCACCATCGAATCGATAGCTTTCAGACCCGTCTGCACTGGCTCGCGCACGGGCTGGCGATCCATCACGCCCGGGGCTATGCGCTCAAGCGGGCCGAATTTGCCGCCCGTCTCTATGGGGCCGCGACCGTCGAGCGGGCGGCCTAATGGGTCGACGACTCGGCCAATGATCTCGTCTCCAACAGGGACCGACATGATTCGCTTCGTGCGGCGGACCTCGTCGCCCTCTTTAATCTTTTCGTAATTGCCGAACAAAACGGCGCCGACTTTATCCTCTTCAAGGTTGAGCGCGATTCCCGCGACCTCATGAGGCAGGTCGAGCAGCTCGCCCGCCATGACGCGCTCCAGCCCATATATCTCCGCGATGCCGTCGCCCGCCTGGATGACCGTGCCCACCTCTGTCACCTCGACGTTCGTGTCAAAGCCTTCGATCTGCTGGCGTATGATCTTGCTTATCTCGTCTGCTCTGATTCCTTGCATACTTGTCTCCAACCCATGTTCTATGTTTTATAAGCTCTATAAGTACTCTAACCACCGGCCGCAAGCCTGTCACTTGCCGATGGGCGCCTCTTGCTTCAACCTCTGCTTCACCGCTTGAAGCTGTGTGCGTATCGAGCCGTCGTAAATGACCGAGCCGATGCGCGTGACTATGCCGCCTATCAGCTCGGGATCGGTCTTGAATTCCAACTGGACTTGCTTGCCGGTCATCTCGCGCAATCGGGTCGAGAGCGCGTCCTGTTCGGCGCGTCCGACAGGCGAGGCGGTTGTGACCTCGGCCAGCACCATCCCGCGACGCTCGTTTATCTCGCGCTGGAACTGTTCGTAGACGGCCGCAAGGTGATGCAACCGGTAATGGCGCAACAGCGTCCTGAGCAGGTTCGCCGTCATCTGCCCGGGCCGCGCTCGTTCGATAATCGAATCCAACACCCGGCCCTTATCCGTCTGCGAGACGATGGGGCTGGCGAACAGATCGTGAAGCTCGCGGCTATCGGCCATCAATCGCGCGAACGCGCCTACTTCCGCGTCGATCTGGTCGACCTGGTTGTGCGCGAGGGCGACATCGGCGAGCGCCTCTGCGTAGCGGCGGGCGACTGCGATCACGCTCATCTGTTCACCTCGCGCAACTCGTCAAGGTACTTGTTAAGCAGGCGGGAGTTGTCATCGGGCCGTATCTCGCGGCGTATAATCGACTCAGCCATATCGACTGCGTGGTCGGCGACGAAGGCGCGAAGCTCGGTTCGCGCAGCCTTCATCGCGCCTTCGATCTCGCGCCCGGCCATCTGGCGGATCTTCTCGGCGTCAGCCTGGGCGGCCTGCCGCACTCGCTCGGCCTCGCGGGCGGCTTCGCGCTCGGCCTCGTGACCGATCTCGCTGACCTCCTGGTCCAGGCGGCTCAAGCGCGCTTCGACCTCGGAGAGTCGCTCTAAGGCTTCCTTCTTCTCTTTGCGGGCTTCTTCAAGCTCTCTGGTTATCGTGGCGGCGCGGTCGTCGAAAACCTTGCCGATCCCGATCTTGTTGCGGAGGAGGTAGACTAGGACGAGAACAAATACTAAAAGGTTAATCACCCTCCAGAGCATGGGGTTCTTGAGCAACCCGCCTGAGCTTTCCGCGCCCTCTGCCAGCAACAGAGCCGGCTCGATAAGCGATTCAATTATCAATCGGCCCCTCCTCCCACTGTGCGACCGAGCACCGAGCGCGAGATTTGAGCGGCTATCTGACGAGATTCGACTTCAAGCGCCGTGCGCGCGCCCGCGGCCTGCTCGGCGATCTCCTGTTTGGCCTGCTCGATCTGATTGTTCGCGTCCGCTTTGGCCTGCTCGATCAACTGGCGGCGCTGTTCGAGCGCGGCTGCGCGTTGCTGCTCCAGCCGCTTGTAGCTTTCGGCGCGCGCTTGCCGTATGCGCGCTTCGTAATCGGCAAGCTCGGCCTGGTAGCGGCGCGTGGCCGCGCGCGCTTCGGTCTTCGCGCCTTCGGTCAAAGTCTCTCGCTCGTCCAGCACACGTCCGATGGGCCTGAACAAGATTCGGTTCAGCACGAAGACGAATATGATGAAGAGGACGAGTACGAAGATAAGCGAGCCGTCCGGCTGTATGATGTTGCCCTCGCCCTCTGCGAAAGCGAGCGCTGTCATCGAAACCAAAGCATGCACTCCCTATAAGGATTTTACCGCAAGTTCAAGCCACGAAAATTAACATACGGTTCTAAAAAGTGTCAAGGACAGCCCAATTTAGCGCAAATTCAAAGCTGTCGTTTCCGCCTCTACGCGGCGATAAAGACGTGATGTTGCTTTATCGCCGCCAGCTATCGCCCTCGACTGCTCTCACTCCTAGTTTAGCCAGAGAAAAGAGCGCGGGCGAGGCTCGGCCAAAATAAAAACGCCGGGAGTAAAGAATCTTCTACTCCCGGCGTCACACAGCTTGCTCGATGATTTCAAGCCGTAAAATTAGAAATCTTTTTCTTCATGCTTGCGCTTCGATTCCTGCATCTCTCGCTCTATCTTCATCTTCAGATTTCCCGGAATCGATTCCTTGATCGTGTAATCCGAGGGCACTTCAAAAAGCGACCTGGCGGGCTCGCCGAGCGTGATGTTCGTAAGTCTGTAGGTGTGCTCGCCCATGCGCGGGTCCGTGTGCTTGCTCATGATGATCGTCTGCAACTCGTGCGAGTACCAGCTCTCGGAGACGATCTGCATCGGCTGCTCGTTACCGATCTCGCCCGCCGGGATGGTGATCGTCATGCGTGTGCCTTCGGCCTCGACGCCTTCGATAGTCTGCTTGCCGAGCGATTCCTTCTTCGCATCCTTAGGATCAAGCTTTGCCCGATGGTACTCAAACGCTGGGCCCGGACGCGGAGCCATACCCGGAGCAGGCGTTATGAACACCTCTTCGCGCTCTCTAAGCTTGCGCTCTTTAATCTCGGCGTCTCTAACATCACCCTCTTTAGGAGGTCGCTTGGGCCCGGCTTCGACCGTGACAACTCCCCCCTCGCCCGACCTTCGCTTAAATGCCGGGAGCGCAACCTTGCGCGCCGTGCGGGTTCGCGAGTCGAGAATGTAATTGACGCCGGCCACGGGGTCGTTGATAAACGTGGTCTGCGGCGGGTCCCCCGCCGAAGCGTACGGGCCGATGGCCCTGAGCGTCTGCTCCCGGCGCGTGCGCCCTTCGCCGTCGCGGTAGACCGAAGCCGTAGACTTGTGAACGATGCGGTTGCCGTCTGCGAGCGTCTGAATGCTTTCCGAGATCGCCTGCGCCGAATAGGGCGCGCCTTTGACCAGCTTGCCGTCGAAGCTCATCTCGCCCGAAATGAAGACGAACGTGTTGCCGTCTCCGTCCTGATCCATGAAGCTCCAGTGCTCTGCCTGCCCGCCACCGGCAATCACCGCCCCGCCCCTGCGCTCGATCATAACGTCGCGGTCCTTGGGCTTACCACTTTGCGCGATGACGCCCGCGACGTTCGCAAGCACTGCGAGCGCGCAGATAGCCGTTATCATCCATCGTCTCTGAATTCTCATACGTTCATCTCCTTCGTAGATAATTGGTAATTATGTTTTCAGCGCTTCAACGCACGAAGCGAATAGCCCGCGCCATCCCGTCGTTCCCCACGACTACGTCCGCCTTTATGCGCTCCCCGGCCCGCTCCAGGTTGACGGGCAGCCCGAAGCTTGCCAGCGACGAGCGAGGCAGCTCCACGCGCAACACCTGCCCGCCTTCTAGCTCAGCTATGCTCCCGCGATGCGGGAGCGGCATGAAGTCCGTCGTAATCTCGTAATCGCCCGCCGCCGCGTCTTTGGCGTTAACTGTCTCCGGCTGTTGCGCGTCGCGACGAGCCTTGTTAGCGGCCTTGTAATTTTGAACACTCCGCCTGGGGGTGACGGGCGCGACAGAGTCCTTTTTCTGCGGACTCTCTTGCTCGGGCGCAGAGGGAGCCACGACGGGAGCAGTTTGAGTCTCTATTGCCTGCTGAGGCGGTTCTGGCATGGATTGATTGGCGCGAAGCGCGACCAGCGCGATCAATATCAAGATCGCGGCGGCGGCAGCAATAGCCCATCGCGAAAGCCGTCGCCGGTTGATCGGCGTGACGGCCGGGGTCGCCTGCGCAGCGTTGCGCTCGCGAAGCGCCGCCAGCAGCGCGGATTCGATTCTTGCAGGAGCCTGCTCATTGTTTGCGCTCTCCGCAAGATAGCGCAGCCCCGCGCTCAACATTCGCTCGTCTGCAAGACGGGCCGCGCACTCCGCGCATCCTTCGCTATGAGCGAGCGCGCTTGCGCGCGAGGCTGCGTCCATAATTTGATCGCGCGCCAGATCGTTTATACTTGCTTCAAATTCTTGACAGTTCATGCAAAGCACCTCACAGGATTGGCCGTCTGTGATGCCGGGCCGCGATTGCCTGTAGCCCGGAGCTTTTCAACCAGCAGGGCGCGCGCCCTGTGAAGGCGCGATCTGATAGTCCCCACTGCGCAGCCAACCACTTCCGCCGCCTCGGCGTAGCTCATCTCGTGAAGGTCGCACAAGACGACCGCTTCGCGGTAGTGCGCTGGCAGGGCGAGCACCGCCCCGCGCACAGCCTCTATCATCTCGTTGCGAGTCAAATCCGCGAGCGGGTCCGTTTCGGCTATCAATCGGACCGTAGCCTGGGCCTCTTGCTCATCTTCGGCGTCGGCGAAGGGGACGAACAATCGCTCGCGCTCCAACCGGCGCAAGACGTGATTGCGCGCTATGCCGTACAGGTAAGCCGAAAGCGACCCCCGCGCCGGGTCATAACCTGTGCCGTCGCGCACAATCGTCATGAATACTTCTTGCGTGACATCTTCGGCGATAGTTCGCGACCCGCTCATCTGCAAGGCGAAGCGATATATGCCGCCCTGTCGCCGGCGGTAAAGCGACGTGAAGGCGTCTTCGTCGCCTGCCAAAACGCGCCTCAACAGGTCATGATCGCTGATAGTCGTGGTTAATTCCATAAATCGGCTTACGTAAGCGGCCCGACGCCTTGCTGCCATTAATGATTCGCCCCAACTCCCCAAAAAGTTCCAAAACCTCGCTCATAAATAATGCGGGCCGTCATCGTTGGAATAATGACGGCCCGCTTTTTTACGCGTGTAGTGAAACTAACGGATCAGGGTTGTTTCTTAACCGTTGCAGTCGCGCTGCTCTTTTTAGTTTTCGGCGAGGACTTCATTGCCACCATCTCTTTGGGCGCCCAGAAATCCGGGGCCGCCGCTATCCACTCCTTCGATACATAGCTCATTCGCGGGCTGAAAGCGTAGAGGCTCATTTCGGTGCTCATGACCGAGTCGCTTATTAGCTTCTGTCTTTTCTTGATCTTCTCTTCGCCCAGCGCCTCCTGAACAGCGCGCATGCGATCGGGGTTCGGGTCCATTTCGGCGAGCGACTTTCTTGGCGTGAAGACAAGGAAGGTCCCGCCCGGCATCCCCACCGTTATGCCATAAACTATGCTGGGCGTGGGGATGTTCGCTTTTTTCAAAGCATCGACGAGAATCCTTCTCGCCTCGATCCATTCTTCTTCGTGGCCCGGACGCACGCGAACCGTGTTGATCTGAAAATATCGCATCTGCGGGATATTGGCAGCACCGACGTTATGGCTGAGATTCGGGCGGTAGGTGCCGATTATGCCTCGCTGGTTGGTGCGAAACTCCGCGTCAGCCGCATCGAGGCGCTCGAACTCGCTCATCAGCTCGGCGTTCTTTTCCATCGCCATGTGGTCTTTCTCCATAGCCGCATATGATTCATAGCCTGTCATAAACCATGCGTCGTGCGGGCCGGAGATCGATGAGATGGCTAAAGAGTGAGTAGGCCAATTGGCTTTTTGAAGAGCGCGAACATAACCTGCCTCAAGTTTTTCATGCGCGCCGCCTCTGCTCGCTTTCACCTCTTCACGAAAGATGAAAAGGACCGGCGGCGGCCCCGGCGGGGCTTGCTGTGTAGTCTGCGCCGCAAGCTGCGAACCGACCGCTAGAAACAGGCACGTTGTTAAGAAGGTGATCAGGGGTTTTTTCATGATTGTTCTCCTTTGGGGTAACTCCAGTGTTGTAAAAAATATTCGGAAAAACGGCTTATGAAAGCCATCTTTTTCAATCGATGCTTGTGATCCTCGCTAGAGCTAGAAAGCGGGGAATGACAGGTGAAAAAGTCGGCTGTGGCGAGAGGGTTGAGCGTAGATGCCGCAGCGGGCGGCATTATATCACCGGAACTACTCGATGCAACTTTTTTCTATCGACGTGGGACCGCTATTCGCCAGACCTTCGACGCGGGATTGTTGTTTCGCAAGCTGCTTAACGATACTGCGCGGCGACTTGATCGATCTGCTTGAGCAAGGCGGCCCTTTTCGCGCTGGAACTCTTCCCGACCGTCGCGCGAAGCTCGGCCAGTGCCTTGTGCAGATCTGCCTTTTCGTCGACCGAATACGTGCCCTCGGTCTTAAGGACCTCTCCGAAATACTCAGCCAGATTGTTAAGAGCCTCTTCCGCATGAGCGCCGCGCGGGTAAAGGTTTAAATACCTGCCCAGGGTCCGGTTGTAAGCGTACAAGTTGCATTCGAGAAAACCTTCGCACTCGCCGGGCAGAGAGTTATTAGCGGCCTCCCATGCGATTCGTTCTGCAACGGGAAGCGAGCTGTATTTTTGTTGGAGCTTCCAGAAAAGGTCGGAGTCTACGAACCACTGCCCGGCGGGCTCGCTGTAAACGAGGCTATTGCCCTGAGCTTTTAACCACGACTGGTACAGAGGCTCTTCCTGCTTATCGCTAGGGATCGCCGCTCCGGCCTTTGAGATAGCAAGCAGCCGCGCAAGCTCAAGCTCAGCCGCCGCGTCCTTGCGCGTTACTTCCGGGATTACGCGCGCGAGAAAATTCACAAGGTCGACGGAATCTGTGAAAGTCGGCTGCTCGACCTTCAAACGGTTGTTTGCGATTTGTTGATAGCTCTCGGCAGCTTTCGCAGGATCGAACACCATAGTGAAACCGCCAAAGACCCATCCTTGTTGTTTTCCAGCCGGCAGCGTCACTACTCGGTACCAGTGGTCTTCGATGCCCGCGATCTTCTCTGTGTTAGCAGAGGCTTCCACCTCCCCGACGACCGACCCGATCGGAAGCCGCATTATCTCTTCAGCCGCGACCTGAGGGCCTGTGCGCAAACGGACTCCTGAGGCAGTTGTAATCCTAATCCTCGATTGATGCGCCGCTTCGGAAAAGCCAAAGCCATCGCAAAACATAAATAGGAGCGTTGATAAGATCGCGACTTTACACGCGCGAAAAACTTTATGTGACATAACTAATCTCTCCGATCAATCCGGTTCTCTGCGACGACGCGCCCCCGTTTGATGACGGTCGAGGCATGATTGATGCCGAAAAAATAAGGTATCTGGCGGTAATCGGGGCAATCGAAAACAACTATGTCGGCCTGCTTGCCCGACTCAATCGTCCCTATGCGCGCGCCCCTGTTCAGGCTGTAAGCGGCGTTGACGGTCGCGGCGGTGAGGGCCTCGGCGGGGGTCATTCGCATTTGAGTGCAAGCTATCGACAGTATCATCTGCATCGAAGGCGTGGGAGAGCTGCCGGGGTTGAAGTCTGTAGCAAGCACTACTGCGACGCCCGCCTCTATCAAGCGCCGCGCGGGGGCGTAGCGCGTAAGCCCCAGGTTGAATACTGCTCCGGGCAGCAGGACTGCTGCGACACGTGCGGCGCGGAGCATCTCTATGCCTTCGTCGTCTATCCATTCAAGATGATCTGCGGTCGCGGCTTTAAGCTCCGCGGCCAATCGCCCGCCGCCTCCGAGCGAAAGCTGGTCTGCGTGAAAGCGAACCCCAAGGCCAAGCTCGCGAGCGCGCTCAAGCACGCGGCGCGACTCTTCGACGGTGAAGACATGCGATTCACAAAATATGTCCGAGTATTCGGCCAGCCCTTCGGCGGCCACTCGCGGGAGCATCTCGTCGATGACGAGGCGAATGTATCTTTCGCGCGCCGTCTGAGGGTCGGCGGCGCTTCGATACTCGTCCGGTATCTCGTGCGCGCCCAAAAATGTCGGGACCATCTCAAGCGGGGTTTCGCGGTCGAGCCTGCGTATCACTCGCAGGATTTTCAATTCGTCATCGACCGTAAGCCCGTACCCGCTCTTGGCCTCGATGGTGGTCGTGCCGTGCTCTAAAAACCATCGGACGCGCGGCAAGGCCATCTCGTAGAGT
Source organism: Blastocatellia bacterium (assembly GCA_036277095.1). Lineage (GTDB taxonomy): Bacteria > Acidobacteriota > Blastocatellia > UBA7656 > UBA7656 > DASUNP01. The sequence goes on along the minus strand of DASUNP010000096.1, from coordinate 60,349 downwards.
TCGTCTTCGCTTGCGGCGCGCGTCTTTCGCACGCTTGATCTTATGCCGCCGCCCGCCTCAGCGATCTGCTGGTAAGTGAGCCCTTCGGCGCGCATCTCGTATTCGTCCGCGCGCGTGCCCGCCCACACCGGATGAGTGTGCGCGTCGACGAAGCCCGGCATTACGACACGCCCGAGTGCCTCGATGCGCCGCGCTTCGTTGCTCGCCTGTCGCTCGACATCCTCGGAGCTTCCTACAATCGCGATTTGTTCGCCGCGAACGAGGACCGCTCCGTCTTCTATGACCTGAAGGTCGCGCATCTCCTTGCCGATCCGCGCCCGCGCGGGTCCCGCGAGAGTCACAAGCTGACTTGCGCCGGTTATCAACAGTTCATCTTGCATAAATATTATTGCCACAGAGACACAGAGACACAGAGTCTTTTTATTATTCTTCTCTCTGGGTCTCCGTGTCTCTGTGGCATGTCTTAATCCTTACCTTTTTGACTACTCTACAATCGGAATAGACATTGTGTTATATTGTGCGCCTGAGCCCAGGTCCGAAGGCAAAGCTAATGTCCGACACACTGGTAGGAACAGTCAAGGGGCCCGGTGAAAAGCCCGGCGAATATCTCTTTGTCACGACCGACAACCAAAACACGCGCGTCGGCGAGTTCATCTATTACCAGGCTCCGACCGACCGCCGCGAGCGCGAGATCATAGGCAACATCACAGAGCGCCGATTAGTCCGCTCGCTGCCGGACAGCTTTCTGGCAGACCCCGCGACGCCGCCCGCGATGGTGGCATTGATGATAGGGCTCGAAGATCAGGGCGCGGAGCTTTTCGAGATAACTGTTTCGACGATCGGTTTTTTTGACGAAGCGCTAAATGATTTCGTCAACCCTCGCATACCGCCTATGCCGGGGCAGGCCGTCTATCTCGCGCCGTCAAGGATGCTGGCGCGGGTGCTCTCGCCCAAAAAGAGCGGCGAGCGCGGATCGGCGCACATCGGCAGCCTGCTCACGCGCGAAGCGGACGACGTGCCCGTGGTGCTTTCGGTCAAAGACCTGGTGTCGACTCACCTGGCGATTCTCGCATCGACGGGCGCGGGCAAAAGCTACACCGCGTCTGTTCTGGTCGAAGAGTTGATGCGACCCGAAAACCGCTCGGCGGTCCTCGTCGTAGACCCTCACGGCGAGTACGATACGATTCAAGAGATCAAGCAACCGGAGTTCAAAAAGCAATTCTCTTCAAACGGCTACGAGCCGGAAGTCAGAATTCTTCGGCCCGAAAAAGTAAAAGTGCGGTTCGATTCGCTTGAGTTCTCAGACATCTGTTACCTGCTTCAAGACCTTTCGGAGAAGATGAAGCATTTTCTCGGCACGGCCTACCGCACGGTAAAGAATCGCGCGGGCGCGCGCGGCCATTACGGATTTCAAGATTTGATGGAGGCCGTGGCCGAGCAACGCTACGGCGACCAGGAAGGCGACCGCGCGGGCAACGCCTCGACGATCGACGCGCTCGAATGGAGGCTTGAGAATCGCTTCCGCGCTCACTCAAAGAATCAAATCTTTTCCGACAGCGAGCACAACCTGCTGACAGACCTCTTCATGCCAGGCCAGTGCACTGTGCTGCAACTCGTAGACATAGCGGAAAACGAGCAGCAGGTGATCGTGGCGACCCTGCTGCGCCGCGCGATACTCGCCCGCATGGCTACGCACAAGAATGAGGTGACTGACCCGACGAGCGAGCGGTTTTTGCCTTACCCGATATTCGCGCTGCTCGAAGAGGCGCACCGCTTCGCGCCCGCGGGCCAGTCGGTCGTCTCGACTAACGTTTTGAAGCAGATTCTATCGGAAGGGCGAAAGTTCGGTGTGGGCGTCGGGCTCATAACCCAGCGGCCCGGCAAGCTCGACTCGGACGTGCTGTCGCAGTGCATGACGCAATTCATCATGCGCATAGTGAACCCGATAGACCAGGACACGATCGCAAAGACGGTCGAGGGCGCGGGGCGCAGGATGTTGGACGAGCTGCCCGCGCTCACCAAGGGGCAATTGATAGTCTCGGGAGTCGCGGTGAATACGCCCGTGATGTGCCAGGTGCGAAAACGCCTGACGCGCCACGGCGGCGAGACGATAGACGCACCAGAGGCCTGGGCCGAATGGCACACAGACCGCAGCCGCGCGCGCCGCGACGAGCAATCGTCGGTGCTCGCAAAGCCGCAGCCTAAATCGGGCGGGCGCGTCGGCGGGATAGAGATTTGATCCACTAAGAACACGAAGAGCACGAAAAGATTATTAGTGTTACTTCGTGTTCTTAGTGGATTTTGATTTCTTCGCAAAAAAGCATGAACGCGACGTTCTCATACAAAGCTTAATTTCGGAATTCCATATAACGTCGCCGGTTGAGAGGCTCAGGAGGTAAACCGTCAATGGCAAGCATCAATTATGAGGAAGCCGCTCACTTGCTCAGGCGGGCGGGCTTTGGCGGAAGCCCCGAAGATATTAACGGCCTCGTCGCGCGCGGGCGCGAGGGCGCTGTAGATTTTCTTGTCAATTACGAATCGATAGACAATTCTGCGCTCGACGCGCTGCTCTTCAAATCGTTCGGTAACGAAAACTTCAGACTGCCCAGTGACATCCAGCGGTGGTGGCTCACTCGCATGATCCACACGCGCCGCCCGTTCGAAGAGAAGATGACCTTCTTTTGGCATAACCACTTTGCCACGTCTTACTTCAAAGCCTTTTATCCGTATATGGCAATACAGAATAAGACGCTGCGCCGTCACGCGCTCGACCGCTTCGACACGCTGCTTGTGAAAGTCGCCGAAGACCCCGCGATGTTGATCTGGCTCGACGGCGTGCTGAACTTAAAGGTCAGCCCTAACGAGAATTTCGCGCGCGAGCTTCAAGAGCTATTCACGATGGGCATCACGGACATGGTGACGGGCGAGGCCAATTACACCGAAAAGGATGTCAAAGAGATCGCGCGTTGCTTTACGGGTTATACGATCAAAGTGAAGCGGAAAAAGATTTACAAATCGAAGTTCCGCTTCGACCCCGCGCAGCACGATAACACCGCGAAAGAAGTCTACGGCCAGACCGCAAACTTTACGGGCGAAGACATCGTCACGCTAATCGCGGCGCGGCGCGCGACCCCGCGCTTTCTGGTCAAGAAGCTGTTCGAGTTCTTCGTCTACCCGCTCACCTCAAGCGCCGAAGACACCGCCACCATAGAGAAGTTCTCGGACATTTACATCAGCAGCAACCATTCGATCAAGTCGCTCGTGCGGGCAATCTTCGTCTCGGATGAATTCTTCAGCGGGCGGGCGCGATTCGCGCTCATCAAAAACCCGCTGGAGTATATCGTGAGCGCGATACGCTGCCTGGGCGCGACTTATAACGTGGGCACCGACACGCGCCCCGATTTCACGCTCATCACGCGCGCCCGGCAGATGGGGCTTGAGCTGTTGAACCCGCGCGACGTGAACGGCTGGGACCTCAATTTAGGTTGGCTCAACACGTCGAACATGCTAGAGCGATACAACTTCGCCAACTATTTTGCGAGCAACCGCGAGACCAACCCCGACGCGGCGGGCGCCTGGCTTACGAACGACCAGCTCAGAAGGCTGACCGAACCCACGGCTGAAGCGACTGTAAGAAAGCTGTTAACGATGCTCGGGCCGCTAAAGACGGACGCCCAGACCGTGGCCGTGCTGACGAATTATCTTGAAACCGATGACCAGGGGAATCGCGTTGGCTTTACGGTTAACGACGCGACGCTCGACAAATCGGTGCGCGGGCTCATCCATTTGATGCTATGCCTGCAAGAGTTTCATCTGAATTAGAAGTAAGTGTGAATTAGAAGCGAGGCGCACTCATTATGGCAACGACCAGAAGACAGTTTATAAAGCGTGGCCTGGGGATGGTGACCGTAAGCGTGGCGCTCCCGCAGGTGTGGCTCGGCGGCGCTCGCGCTCAAGCAGGCGACCCCGCCCGAAAGATCCTAGTCGTGATTGAAATGCTTGGCGGCAACGACGGGTTGAACACGGTCGTGCCCTACACGGATTCGCGCTACTACGGCTTTCGGCCCACGCTCGGCATCAAGGAGACGGAGCTTAAAGACGCACAGGGGCGGACGACGATCATCTCGGACCGCTTCGGTCTGCACCCTTCGATGGGGCGCATGAAAGAGCTTTACGACGCGGGCCACGTCGCAATAGTCCAGGGCGTAGGCTACCCGGAGCCGAGCCTTTCGCACTTTATGTCGGCAGACATCTGGCACACGACTAACCCGACGGGCAAGGGCGACGGCTGGCTTGGCCGCTACGCCGAGGCGGCGCTACAGGGTCAGCCGGGACTGAGCGCCGTATCGATAGGCCCGCGCCCGCCGAAGACGTTCACTTCAAGCAAAGTAGTAGTGCCGAACATCTTCAGCTTTGATCTATACAGTTTTCAAACCGATCAGAAATACGCGGGCAATCGCTCGCGAAAGCTCGACGCGTTCAACGCGCTTTATGGGCGCAGCTTTCCCGAGAATGAATTTGCGAGCGCCGTATCGAATATAGGGCTGGACGCCGTGACGGGCGCGAGCCGCCTAAGCACTGCCCCGGTCAACTATCGCTCGACGGTCGTCTACCCCGTGAACAACCCGTTGGCCGCAGGGCTTAAGATGCTCGCGCAGATAATCACTGCGATACCCGAGGCGAGCCTGCTATACGTCCAGTTCGGCTTTTTCGACCACCACGCGAATCAGATAGGCGGCCCTACGAGCAAGCTGACGGGCCAGCACGCCACGCTGCTGGAGTATTTTTCTGACGGCGTCAAAGCGTTTTATGACGACATGATCGAGCACGAGCTTGCCGACAAGGTTTTGATCTTTCAGTGGTCGGAGTTCGGACGGCGGCCTAATCAGAATAACTCGCTCGGCACCGACCACGGGACGGCTTCGTCGTTGTTCCTTATAGGCAACCCGGTCGCGGGCGGACTTTATGGCGAGCAGCCTTCGCTCGAAGCGACGGCGTTAGACGAAGCCGGCAACCTGAAATTCACAGTAGACTTCCGCTCGGTCTACGCCACTGTGATTGACGGCTGGTTAGGCGGCGATTCCGAAGTGGTGCTCGGCTCGCGATACGAAAACGTAGGGTTTATCAGATGAGTTGAGAAGAGGGGCGAATTTGTTTTAGCATGGGCTAAACATTTTCCGATTGTGAGGGATTGAGCATGCCATTTACAAGAATGGACGAAGGAAAGACCGAAGATTGGATGGTGATACGCCAGGCCGTGGACCAGCGCCAGGCCCACATGCCCGCCATCATAAAAGATATGCTTTTGCGGCTCGAAGAGCAGGTCGACGGGTTTGCCGTGGACCAGCTACAGCACGCCTTACAGACCGCCACGCGGGCAGCGCGCGACGGGGCGAGCGAAGAGATGATAGTCGCCGCGCTATGCCACGACATAGGCAAAGTAATCTCGGTCGAAAACCACCCGGCTATCGCGGCGGAGATACTCAAGCCCTACGTCTCTCGCGAAACGTACGAGATCATTCGCACTCATCAAGACTTCCAGGGCCGCCACTATTACGCGCTGATGGACAAAGACCCCGAAGCGCGCCGCCAGTACGAGAATGAGCCCTGGTATGAGATGGCTTGCCTGTTTACGGACGGGTGGGACCAGACCTCTTTCGACCCCGAATACGCCACGCTGCCGCTAGCTTACTTCGAGCCGATGATCGAGCGCGTCTTTTCGAAGTCCTGAGTGCTGACAGGACTTTCTCATTGGAATTGGGGAAGCGGCATTCCGCTCGGAACCGATTCCGGTATAAGCTTTCGAAGGTTCTCAGGCTTGGCGCGCGGGTCGAGCAACCCGTTGCGCACGAACTCTACTACCTGGCGAAACTCTTCTTCGTTCAAAAGTATTCCCTGGATTAAAAACGGGTTGACCCGCGCAAGCACGGGGTCGTCCGGCCCGACGGGGCCGCGCAAATCTTCAGACAGCTTCCACTTTATTGCTTCGAGGTTTCGCGCAGATTTCTTGACCTCGCGGTAATGATTTATCGCGTCTTCAAGCGAGGTGAAAGCCCCGTTGTGGAAGAAGGCCGCTTGCGCGCCTACGTTGCGCAGCGGGGCCGTGCGGAACTTGTAGCGGTCTGCGGGGTTGCCGGTAACCTGCTCCAATCCGAAATCTTCGTTCTTCGCGTCGCCGTCAAAAGTGACGTTCGTATTCTGAGGAACTATCTGCGGGACGCCTATCACGCGCTGGGTGAAATCGCTGAACATCTCGTTCGACGTGCCCGAGACTGCGTGACACAGCACGCAATTCGCCTTGCCGAAAAACAATAGCGCCCCCCGCTTTTGATCGTCGGTCATCGCCTTGCGCTCGCCGCGCGCGAAGCGATCGAGCGGCGAGTTCGCAAACACAAGCGTGAACTCGAACTCGGCTACCGCGCGGCCTACCATCTCAAAACTAATCGGAGCGCCGCGCTTGACTTCGCGAAAGACCTTCCCGAAAAGCTTTCTGTATTTCTTGTTACCATTGAGCCGGTTCAATATCTCGGACCGCATACGGAAGCTGTCGCCCTCGAATTCGAAGCAGGCCATCTCGACGCGCACCGTCACGGGGATGAAAGCCTGGGCCGCGAGTAAGTGCGGCAGGTGCGACAGCGTCATGCCTTCGGGCGCGGGAAAGCTGAACCCCTGGCTGTTGTTGAACGGGTCGCCCGTGACCGATGAGAAGCGCGAGTTCCACATCAGGTTCGGATAAAAAGCAGTGTTAATTACCGAGGGCGCGCGCCGCTGGTTGCGCGGCCCCTGGCGACCGGGGCCGACCACTCCGTTGTTACCGACGCCTATGGCGATCGATTGCGTATCGCTCATAGCCGAGGTCGGCGAGTGGCAGCTCGCGCAGCTGCTGTCATTGCTTAGGCTGAGTATCGGATCGAAGAATAGCAATCGCCCGATGTCGGCGAGCTTCTTGTTTATCTTGCGACCGAGCCGCTGCTCAAGCGTGGCTTCGACGTTGCCGGTAAAATCCTGCAGCTTGAGCGCGCTATCCAACTGAATGTCGAGAGGGCTTTCTTCCGAAACCGTGATATGGTCATCTGCGGAACCGCGCGACGCGAGCGTAAGCCCTGCCGTCACTATAATCGCTGCTGAAAGGATCAATGATTTCAAAAGGCGCATTAAAAGAGTTCCCCGGGGTGGATTGACAAAGCGAGTTTTTGAAACCTCACCCGAAAGGGTAACGCGAGCGAGCCTTTCGGCAAGGTTTTAACCTCTGTGATTGGAAATGGAGAATATAATTATGAATCCAGAACGGCTGACGATTGTGCGGGCGAGCGCGATTGCTTGCTCGACTTGACCGGTCGCTATAATATCCTCGCGCATTCAGTTATGGCTAATTCAACGAAGAGTCGCTGGACGAAGAGATTGAAACTGCCGGTTAAAGTAATCGCGTTGCGCCGCTGGCTGATTGCGTCGCTCGCCACGCGCGAGCGCCTGCGCACGAGAACAAAGCTGCTCATCGCCTTATCACTGTTCGTCGTCTCGTATGTCACAAAGTCGCTTCACGCCGTAGATTTCGCGCCCAAGATGTACACGATCGAGCAGGACTTCGGCGGGCTTACCGAAACCTACGACGCGCGCGCGGCCTTGATTACGGAAGGCAAAGGGCTGTTGGGGCCTTACGACGTGAGCCCGCGAAACACGGTCTGGATCGCGCAAGCGCCCGCTTATTCAATCTTCCTCAGCGCAGTCTACACCCTGTTCGGTAGAGATTTCTTCAAAGTGCAGGTGGTTCAAAACGGCGTCAATTCGCTTTCGCCCATACTGATATTTTTGATCGCGGGGACGGTTGTGAGCTGGCGAGTCGGCGCGGTCGCCGGGTTTCTTGCGGCGTTGTCTCATCATCTATCTTACATATCTAATTTCATTCTTCCCGATTCGCTTTCGGCGCTCCCGCTGCTTGCGGCGATCTACCTTCTGGTGCTTGAGCGCGCGCACCGCCGTTACTCTTACCTGCTCTACGCGGGGGCGGGGCTGATGGTAGGGCTGTCGGCCTGGGTCAGATCGCAGACGATGTTGTTCGGCTTATTCCTGATCGTGATGCTGACGATAATCTACGGCCGGCGACTGGCAATAATAAAACGGGCAGCGGTGCTGGCGGCGGTCTCGCTGCTCGCGATAGCCCCTGTGACGATCAAGAACTACATCGTCTACGGCGAGTTCGTCCCGGTAAACATCGGCCTTGGAATAGTCCTGTGGGAAGGCATAGGCGAGACCGGGCGAGGCAAAGAGTTCGGGGCCGTCGCGCGCGATGAAGAGGTCGCGATCCAGGATGCGGAGATTTACGGCAAGCCGCGCTACGCCGGTTCGTGGTCTACGCCCGACGGCATCATGCGCGATCGCGATCGGGTGAAAAGAAGTCTGGGCATAATCGTCGGCCATCCGGTCTGGTACTCGGGCGTGATGATAAAACGCATGGCGGGGACGCTCAAATACTCCGCGCACGCGCCGCTCGTTTACAGAAACTCGGAGGTCAACCCTTACGAAAGGACCGGCGAAGTGAGGAGGGCGTGGGAGCCGTTGATTACGGACGGCTCGTCTTCACTCAAGGTAGGAGAGAGCTTCTCGTGGTCGCGGCCTGCCGTGAGGGCCGTTCAGAGAGTGACGAAGGAGAGTATGCTTGCTTTCGTAATCCTGGGTGCGGCGCTGATGCTTATCGCCAGCCGCAGGCGGAGCCTCTTTTTGCTGACGGTGCCGATCTACTACTGGCTCTTTCAATGCTTCATGCACACGGAGTTTCGATACACTCTGCCTATGCACTATTTCCTCTTCGTCTTCGCCGCAGTCGTCTGGGTATTGCTCGGCGTGGCTATCCGGAACGGCGTGAAGCGCATTCTTACAAGAGCGCGTAACAGAAAAACCGCTTAACGCGCTCGCCTCAAGTAGCGCGCCCTGGCTAGCAGCGCGCCATGCCAGAGGGCCTTGCCTGCAAGGTACAAAGTCGCGGCGGCGATCACGAAAAGGAAATAGTGGATTGTAAGAATGTATCGATACTCGGTGTGGAAAAACGATTGCGCCAGAAGGTAATAAACGGGGACTACGAGCAGTATCAAAAGCTCACTACGGCGGCGCGCAACCGCGAGCGCGACGACGCCTATGATTATCAGCCACCACATTCGATTCGTCCGGAAGATGTTCTTTTGCAACCCGCGAATGATTGCGCGCGGCGCGCGAGTCCAGCCGTAAGGGGTCGGGCCAAGCTCAAATAACCGGGCCTCGCCCATCTCGGCAAGATGCTTGTCTACGATCGGGCCGTCGCTGCTTATCACGATTCGCACTTCGTTCAAATCACCGCTCGCGAAAGGCACCTGCAAAACGCTGAGGGGCTGTTGTTCGTCGAGGTCGCCCTCTGCTGCGCGAGCAGTCTTCTTGTTCTTCTGCGGGACGGCAAAGCCCACCCACGCGAGGGTGATGCGCGGGTCCACGCCCTTCACCTTCAGGGCGGCCCGCCGCGCGCCGCGTCTCACAGGAATCCTCAGCAGGTAATCTGTCTCGTCGCGCACTTGTATGAGCTGAGACGCGAACTGATCGCTCTGCTCTGTGTTATCCGCTTCAATGTCGAGTAGCGCGCCGCCCGCTGCGAGCTTCGCATTCGCCTCGTCCGATAAGAGTTCTCCGGTGACAATCATCTCGGGGGGAGTCGCCGACCAGACAGGCCCAAGCCCATCGGCGTCTGCCAACCTGTGTCCGAAATTTGGCCTGGCGGCTACGGTCGGCGCGATCGTCGTGTTGAAAGGGCGGTCTTGCGGGTCGAAGTCGTTGTACCTGAGCATGAACCTCATGCGGCGCAAGAGGACCGTAGAGAACCAGCTGGGGTTGTCACGAATGATCCCGGCGGCGCGTTTGAACCGGGCGCGGTCGCGCTCGACGCCGTCTGGCGAGAACGGGTTATGGCGGTAGTCGGGGCGGTTCAACCTTCGCGCCTCTTCCAACTGCACATCGTTGTCCATGACCGGCAGGTTGAAACGATTATCGTAATCATACTCGGCTATGCCTTCGACCAGGGTTATTCCCGCGCCTAGCGACAGCGGGATGAAGCTGCCATACAGAATCCAGTTGCGTATCGTTATCGGGGCGATCACCGCGACGGTCGCGAGCAAGATCGCCGCCGAGTATTTAAGCCGCTTGCCTCGCTCGACGAGCATCAACGCCGCAAGGCCGAGAAACGGAGCCAGCAGCAGAGCGTTTGACCGCAACCAGCACGAAAGGCCCACCATCGCTCCTGCGGCAAGCAGGGTTCTGAGGCGCGGCCGCTTCCATGCCCTTATCAAGAAGAAGATCGCAAGAAGAATTGGGAGCGGAGCCAGAGAGTCGGGCGAGTGCCAGATCGAATAGTAAGCGAGATGCGGAGAGATTGCCGCAAGCAACCCTGACAGGACCGCCACGCCGCGCGGAAAAAGCTCTGCCGCGATAAGCACTATTATCACCGCACCGGCTGAAGTGAGGATGACCCGCACGAGACGCATCAGCCATTCAGATTCGCCGAACAGGCTGAAGAGCGCGGCCATCAAGATCGAATAACCGGGCGGGTGAACTATCATCCACGCGTTGCCCTGTTGGACGGGCGCGTTCGGGACCAGCACGCCGCCTTCGTTTACTATCCTGCGCGCCTCGTCCTCATAGCTTGAGCCCATCGTGTGCATGATGGAATTCTTGAGCGCAAGCTCGACGCCGGAGTCTTGCCAGTGCAACAGCCTGACTGCGAGCGCAACGAAAAAGATGGTAACGCAGATGACAACGGTCGCGCGCCTGGACGAGCGATCAGGCGGCGGCGCGAGTTGCCCGGACACCCAGTCGCGTATTTTGTGGAGCGGTAATTTGTGAAGCGAGGGCCGCAGGTTTCCTGTCATAAACGTCTATCGAGGATGACGGGCGGAAGCCCACGCGAGGCTTCTTCATTTCAGCGCATACGAGTCAATTCCGTCTCGGCTGCGATGAACCCGAACGCGGGCCAGTATTTTCCCGACACGATTCTTTGAAAATATTCTTTCGCTTTCTCCGGGTTGCCGTTGTAGAGATGCCAGTTCGCAATGCCGTACCCTACGGTCGCCACCTCAAGATCGGTCATCTTGTCGTTAATAATGTCCGACTCTTTCTTCAAGCCTTTGTAAAACAGCAGCCGGTCGAAGTAAGACTTGTTCTCTCCCGGTTGCATATCGGGCTTGATCCTTTCCAGCACACGGGCGGCTTCGGCCTCTTTCTTATGCCGCCGGTAAGTCATGTAGAGCCAGTCTGAAACGGCTATCAGCGAATCGTCTTTCACGGCCACTTCGCGGCATTTTTCGTAAGCCGAGGCGGCACGAGCGAAATCGCCTTTCAGGTAGTAAGCAAGCCCAAGGTGATACCAGATGTCATAATTCTTATCGTCGAGTTTTGCGCCGCGCTCAAGATCGACGATGGCTTTATCTAGCTGTCGCGTAGAGATGTAGCGGTGGCCGCGATGGCGATAAAGCAAGGCGTTTTGTGGAGCGATCTCGATCCCGCGCGAGTAAGTCCGGATGGCGTCGCGGTAGCGCCAGACAGAGGCTTGAGCCTGGCCGAGTTTTATAATCAGCTCGATATTTTTTGGGTCGGCTGCGAGGTTTTTTTCCGCTTCGGCGACCGCGCCTTTCTCGTCCGGGTTCGCGTAAAACTTAGTCCCCGCCGGCGAGACGGCTTCCGGCTCAGTGGTTGTTTGAGCGAATGCCGAAATCGATAGAACCGAAATCATGAGCAGAGCGAGCAAAAGCCTTTTAGTCACGGCGCACCTCTTTTCTTAAATCGGGGTGGAAGAACGCTACAACCACTTTGCCGCGTAGCGGCAAGATGATGTTAGCCCGGCTTTTCAAAGCCGGGGACGGCGGAACCCGTCCGCGTCGCGTCAGCGACGGCTGATTTCATACGTCGCTAGCGCGACGTGATGAATTAACAACTCTTGATCCGTGCGCTGAAGCACACGGCTAAATTCATGCCGCCGCTACGCGGCGATTAAGCACACGGCTAAATTCAATCTGCCGCTACGCGGCAGGACAGAGCAGCCTTACGGTTTCATCGTTACACAAAACCTGAATTGAATCGCAGTTATGATACTTATCACGGCGGGATTTGACAAAGCCCGGCTGTAATCTATAAATTGCCGACTGCAAAAGAGAGGGGGCGAAACAATTGAGCAAGCTTAAAATCGAGAAACTGATCACCAGCAGCAGCCGCCGCGAGTTTGCGAAGTCGCTTGCCGTCATCGTCGCCGCGCCTGTCGTGTCGCGCGCCGGCGAAGCGAACGCGACGCCCGCGAGTCCGCTCCAGCAGACGCCGCCGGCAGACCAGCCGTCGCCCGTCGCCGAAAGCCTGACCGAAGTCGTGCGTCTGCGCCACGGCAAGCACCTCAGCGAAGAGCAATTGAATCTGGTCAAACGGAGTATCGACCGCAGCCAGCGCAACGCTGATAGGATGAAACAGTTTAAACTCGTAAACAGCGACGAACCGGCCTTCGCCTTCACGGCGGATATTTAGTGCTGAGGAAGATATGCAAAGAGAGATTACAGAAGAGGTGCTCTACTCGTCCGTGCGCGAGTTGTCTGAACTGCTGCGCGCGCGCCGCATCACGTCTGTCGCGCTCGCCGAAGGCTACCTCAACCGGCTCAACCGCCTGGGCAAGAGGCTCGGCGCGGTCGCCACGATTACGCGCGACCTCGCCTTGAAAGAGGCGCGCGAGGCCGACCGCGAGATACGCGCGGGCCGGTGGCGTGGGCCGCTGCACGGCGTCCCTTACGGCGTCAAAGACCTTGCCGCGACGCGCGGCATCCCGACGACCTGGGGCGCAGAGCCGTATAAGGATCAGGTATTCGATTACGACGCTACGGTGATCAAACGGCTGCGGGCGGCGGGCGCGGTGCTTGTCGCGAAGCTCGCGATGGTGGAGCTTGCGGGCGGGTTCGGCTACAACAACGCCGATGCTTCTTTCACGGGACCTGGGCGCACGCCCTGGAACATGGATTACTGGTCTGGCGGATCGTCGAGCGGGCCGGGAGCGGCTACAGCGGCGGCTCTGGTGCCTTTCTCGATAGGATCGGAGACTTCCGGGTCGATCATCACGCCTTCGGCCTTTTGCGGGGTGTCGGGGCTCAGGCCCACCTACGGCCGCGTGAGCCGCCACGGGGCGATGGCCTTGAGCTGGACGCTCGATAAGCTCGGCCCCATGTGCCGGACCGCCGACGATTGCGGGCTGGTGCTCGCCGCGATTGCGGGCCGCGACGCGAGGGACCCGACTGCTGCTGCTCGACAATTTGTTTACCCCGAACCCGCCGGGCGAGCCGCCAGGAGGTTTCGCGTGGGGGTGATCAAAGGCTCCGCCGACCGCGTGCAGCCGGAAGTGAAAAAGAATTTTGAAGAGTCCGTGAAACTCCTGCGCCGATTTGCCGACGTAGACGACTCGGTCGAATTCCCGGACATGCCGTTCGGCCCCGTCGTCGGCACGATAGTCGGGGCCGAGGGCGCCAGCGCCTTTCGCGACCTGCTCGAAACGGGGCGCGCCGCGATGCTTCGCCAGGCGAACGACCGCTGGGGCGGGTACGCGTCATCGATGATACTGGCCGTAGATTATCTTCAAGCGATGCGGATACGCGGGCCGATGAAGCGAGAGCTTGATAAGCTCTACGCCAGGTATGACGCTTTGGTCGCTCCGTCGCGCGCGACCGTCTCATACCCGATTGCTTTGGATTTCGATAAGGCTTATCCGGGGGTGGGTGGCGGGCCCGCCGTGATCCCCGCTGGCAATATCGCAGGCCAGCCGGCCATCTCTATCCCGAATGGCTTCGGGGCCAATAACCTGCCAACGGGCATTCAACTGACCGGAAGGGCGTGGGGCGAAGCGCGGCTGTTAGCCCTCGCGAACCTTTACCAGCGAGAGACTGATTGGCACCGGAGACGCCCGCCCGTAGACTCGGCTTAATTGACTTCATCGCTGAGATACCGATCTGGCTCGCTGTGTAGCTGCTGCTGATCGGGACGGGCGGCGATAAACAGCTTGCGAAGAAGCTCCTTCTTGAGCGTCAGTATCTGCTTCACCTCGTTGAGAATTGCCACCTGATCGGGCGTAGCTCTAGCCTCAAGCCGCTTCAGATGATTCTCGATAAGGTCATCGAGCGCGGCAATTTCTCGTGTAAGATCGCGATGATAAGACATACCCGTAACCTCTTGATCGAACTTGCTGAGTATTATGAGACCATCCAGCGGGGGGAACCGAGTTAGGCCTTAAGAATAGTAACTCAAAATGGCTTTGCTAGCGAGAAGTTTTTTTGCCGTGCGTTTGATCGTGTGGAGTGAATTACAGGAGTGCCGGGAGCGAATCTCAAATGAAGGGGCGGGGCAATCTTATTTGCTCTCTTCCGCTTTAGTGGCTTGAAAGAACGCCGCGTACATCTGCGCGAGCTTTTCTTTTACAACCGGGTCGGCCTGCGCAAGGTTCGTAGTGATCTCGTCGCGGCGCGCGGAGATCTGTTGCAGCTTCTGTCTAAACGGCTCGTCGCGGGTGTCGCCTATCAAGCTCAGCAGGCCGTCAAAGAATTCGCCCGAAAACTGCGCCGCGTTGGCGTAGTTGTTCCGGTTAACTTCGTAGCTCGCCATCCCTACCTTATCGCGCAAATCCGCGAGCCGCAGCTTGTGTTCCAGCTTGGCCTTCTCTTGCTCTGTGCCGCGCTCGCCCACGCAGGACGGGACGTAGCCGAGCAAGAAAGCAACGATGACGACAGCCGCCCCCGCAGCGATCTTTTGGGGAAGAGGCCAGCCCGTGGTTGTCGTTACAGCTCTTTCCGGTTTTTCCACTTCTCTCCGTTATTGAATTATCAGCTCGTAGCTGCAGATGACGATCTTGTCGCCCGCCTTCACCTCCGCGCTCTCGTTGGCAGGTATCTCGCGGCCACCGTCGAGCATCAAGGGGTTCGCGCCCAGACAGGTGATCGTAAAATTGCCGTCCTCGCGGCGCACGAGCGTCGCATGTGTGCGGCTGATTTCCAGGTCGCCTTCGAGCCTGAGATCTACCGCGACCTGGCGCGCGCCGCGACCGATAGAGATCTCGTTTTTGAAGAAGGGCCGCACGTCGGGCGGCGCGGTCTCGGCCCCCGGCGCGTCGCGGCGGACCAGTATCGAAAAGAGAGGCTCCGCAGGTTTGCGCGCGCGGACTATGGTCGCCTCGTCTTCGCGCTCATCGGCCACAGTGTCCATGCCTGCCGAAGCGGGATCGGGCCGCTTGCGCGGGCGGACCATGGTCTTTTGCGCTTCGGTGTCCCAGACGTGCTGAACGCGGAAGCGGCCCTGCTCAAGCGCGGGGTCTACGCGAAGCTCTACAGTGAGCGTCTTCGTCTGAAACTCGTTTTCGCCGGCCAGCTCTTTCGCGCGCTCAGACAAAACGTGAAAGAGGCCGCGCTCCAACCCCTCGCGCTTTTCGCCCTGCCACTCGGCGTCGTCGTCTGGGTTGAGGAAGACTATGTATTCGCGGGGCACGTAGGTCGGGCCGCCGGGCGGAGTGAACATCTCGCGCTGCATGGTCTGCTCGACCTCGCGCGCGATGGCTACGAGAAAGTCGTCCCACTTCGAGCGGGCCAGGGGCTGCCCCTGCTCGTCAAAATCCTCTTCGCCGTCTATCCATTTTCTGAGGCTCTCGAACCAATTCTGCAAGCCCATCTTTATCTCTCCTGCGATCGTTTAATCCGGTCTGATGTAGTGTTTGTTCACCCACCCGTAGTCCTGGGCGTTTTCGGGCTGCGTGCCCGACCACTCAAGGACTTTAATCCTCGCCCACCCGTTGTTGTACTCATAAATGCGGACGCGCGTGCCTCTGGGCAGAACGCCTAGAGAGCCGTTCTGCGGGCTAGGCCCGCTACGCAGGTTTACGGCTTCCGTGTCTATCTGGCCGTCTCCTATATGGCGCAAGGGGTCTGTAAAGCCCGAAGTGCCCCGGTCGGCAAAATAATAAAAGACCGATGTCGCTACGCCGATCAGCGCCAGCACCAGGAAAAGAATGAATATGCGAAGCATCCATTCAGACGAGGCCAGCGCGGTCAGGCGATCAAGCATTGACGGACGGGCAGGCGGGCTTGACGCCATCTTCTTCGTGCGCGCGCCCGCGTGCGCAACTGCTTCTTGACCGGCGACCGCCACGCGACCGGCAAGCGCCCCGTTATCTTTTTGAATCGCCCGCAAGTGTCTTCCGCGCGCTTCACCAACCGCTGCGGCGGCGGCGGGGTTCGGTGCCCGCTCATCGCCGACCCCTGCTTCGGGTCGTCGCGGCAGATCGACTACTATGCGGGCTTTGTGAGGGCGCTTCTGTTCGGACGCGATGGCGAGGGTTTGAAAATTCGGCTTCGGCGCTACTCGCTCGACATCGCTGGTCGACTTCAGCCGCGAGCGCACCACCGTAGCTTCGGAGTCTGCCTCGGCCTGCGATTTTTCTTTGCCGACTTCGGCCAGCTCTTGCCAGAACTCCTGGACTGTCTGGTGGCGCACGGCGACGCGCGTTGCCGTGGCCCGCTTCAAGACTTCAAGCAGTTGTGCGCCCCAGGGCTTTCGCGCAAGCTCCGCTGTAAGCTCTGTGATAGGCTGTCGCGCGAACTGTCGCGGCGCGCGGCCCGTCATCGCCGTGTAGATAGTCTTTGCCAGCGAATAGATGTCAGCCGACGGCGTGAGCTTCTCGTTGAGGCTGTCGTCAGGGCTGTCCGGGTGGTGTTCGGGCGGCGCGTAGACGTTCGTGCCGACGCGCGTTATCTCGACCGTGTCGTCCGGGGTCATCTTCGCCACGCCGAAATCTGCGA
Source organism: Blastocatellia bacterium (assembly GCA_036277095.1). Lineage (GTDB taxonomy): Bacteria > Acidobacteriota > Blastocatellia > UBA7656 > UBA7656 > DASUNP01. Next base: position 43,529 of record DASUNP010000096.1, on the reverse strand, counting down.
TCTTTACTACGCCGTGGTCAGCAGACAGAAGCAGGTTGTTAGGCTTGACGTCGCGATGAATCACGCGCTGGCTGTGCGCGTAAGAAAGCGCCTCGGCCACCTGACGGAAGTAAAAGAGCGCGTCGGCGAGCTCCAGAGGCCGGTTGCGGCAGAAGCTTAACAGATCGCCTCCCGGCATGTATTCAAGCACGAGGTAATGAAAGGGCACGCCCCCGAGATCGGCGGCCGTCCCGTGTCCGAGCCGCCGTATGATGTGCGGGTGTCGCACCTTGTCTAAAGCGATGGCCTCGTTCTGGAAGTTCTCTACGAGCGTCTGTTCAAGCTCGCGGTCCAGCGTGCCTTGCAGCGTCATGTTGAGAGCCTTGATTATGATCGGCTCATCTCGATGCCGCTGGTCGTAGGCAAGAAAAACTTCGGCATAGCTGCCCCGGCCCAGGCAGCGGTCGATGAGGTAGCGATCATCGATTATGCTGTTTGCCAATCTCAGTTCCGGCACTGATAAACCGTTTCGCCCTTGTCCGCCCCTTCAGCGGGCGGATGAATTCGAGTTAGTAATTACCGGCACCCCGCGTCTGCGCCGAGCTTCGTCGTAGAGGCTTAACATGCGAAGCGCTTTCTGTCTGTCTCCTGCCGCCTCATAGGCGGCGGCTGCCTGAACGTAGGCGTCTTGTATTGGGGGCAGGCCAAACCCTGGGCTAACTTGATTACCCACGGGAAAAGCTCCGGCCTTTTCAAAGCTCGCACCAGCTTTCAAAAACTCACCCTGCTCAAGTTGCACGCGGCCCAGCCAGTAATGTGCCTGCCCATTCTCCGGCTCGCGCTCGATTATGGAGCTGAAATGAGTAGCCGCCGCCTGATAATCTCCTCTGTTGATCGCATCAATTCCAAGTACGAAAGGGCTGCTTACATTGTTTGTCGCGCCAGGATCAGACGCACGGTCGCCCCTCCACTCTGACGCGCGAAGCCCCAGGTAAAAGGCCCCGGCCATCAGAAGAAGCACACCGAGCGCCCAGGCGATCTTTCGCGCTGTGCTATTGCTCGCGCCGTGTGCGGCCATCTGCATCGGCGCGCGCGGCGAACGATCCTCTTGATAGTCACGGGCGGCTCGCTCGCTGGCTCGCTCGCTCGATTGTCTTGAGGCCGCGCCTCCGAACTCTACCTGGATTCGCCCGCCGCGCGCTTGCCCCGAAGCGCGGTCCACGGCCCCTGCCGCAGCCTGCGCCTTGGCGCTTACGGTCTTCTCGTCTCTGACGGCAGGCGTGGGGTCCGCAACGGCGAGCACGCGGCTTTGCCTGGCGCGGCCCACCTGAATGACGACGGCTGTCAGGTTGTCGTCGGCGCCGCGCTCGTAGACCATGCGCTTGAGCTCGTCGGCTGCGCGCTGCGGGTCTTTATTTTGAGCCAGCACCTGAGCTATCTCTTCGTCGGCGAGGTGGCGATAGATGCCGTCGCTGCACAACAAGAAGCGCGCGCCGTCGCGCACTTGGACCGAAGAGATTTCCACGTCGACTTCCGCCTCTACGCCCAGCGCGCGGTTGATCACGTTGCGGTCTTTCTGGTCTGCGGCCTGGCTTTCCGGCACGCGGCCCGCCCGTATGTCGTCGTTCAAATCCGTGTGATCTATCGTCTCGCGGTAGAAGTGGCCTTCTTCCAGGCGGTAGACGCGCGAATCGCCTACGTGCGCGACCGTGGCGCGGCTGCCCGAGATGTAGACGAGCGCGACGGTCGTAGCCATAGTCTTATAAGCCGGGTCGCTCTCGGCCATCTCAAAGATGTCGCGGTTGGCGAATTGAATCGCGCGGCGAATAAGCTGGTCGGAAGTGGTTGCGGCCGTGTGCGCCAGGGCTTCTTCGATAGTTTCGGCTGCCGTCTGGCTTGCGACCTCGCCCGCGCGCTGGCCGCCGACGCCGTCAAAGACTGCAAACAGCCCGCGCTCGGGCAAAGCAAGGAAGCGGTCTTGATTGACCGGCCGCTTGCGGTTCAGCCCCCTGTCACATACAGAACCAACCTTAAGCTCCATACCCTCACTCTATCAAACAGTCTTGCTCAGCGGCACTCCGAAACGTACGAAATATTTTAGCACTACCAGCCGCGTGTGGCGAAAGAGCGCGGGCGATAACCTTTGTGTTGATTGACAGCCCGCGCGCGGACTCTATAGCCTTGAACCGTGAGCCTTCTCAACAGACAGATCAAAGAAGCCGCGCGCGATCTCGGTTTTGATGTAGTGGGGATCACATCTATCGAGCCTTTAGCGCGCGACGAGCAGGCTTTTCTCCAGTGGTGCGAGCAAGGATTTGCGGCCGGGATGTCTTACATGACGAGGAGGCCGGAGCTTCATTCGCGTCCGAAATTGCTCGTGCCGCAGGCCGTCTCGCTCATCACGTTAGGGGTAAACTATTACGCGCCCGCGCGCGCCTTCCGACACGAGCAGAGATACGGGCGCGTGGCCCGCTACGCCTGGGGGCTGGATTATCACGACGTAGTAAAACCGCGCCTCGCGAGGCTTGCGGAGCGCATCGAGGCGATAGCGGGCCGCCCTCTTCGCTCGCGCCAGTTCGTAGACGCCGTCCCGCTGCTTGAGCGAGCCGTCGCCGCGCGCGCGGGTGTAGGCTTTTTCGGCAAGAACACGAACCTGCTTCAGCCCCATCAAGGCTCGTGGTTTTTTCTGGCCGAGATATTGATAGAGCTTGAGCTTGAGAGCGAAGACCGCAACGAGCAGATCAACTGCGGGACTTGCTCGCGCTGTTTAGACGCGTGCCCCACGGACGCCTTCGCCGGGCCTTACAGGTTAGATTCGCGCCGCTGCATCTCTTACCTGACGATCGAAAACAAAGGCGCAATTCCGCGCGAGCTGCGCCGAGGTTTAAAGGAGTGGATATTCGGCTGCGACGTGTGCCAGGAGATGCGCCCCGATTCTACAAAACGTGGTTCCCTGCCAGTGATAGTGCGGGGGCAGTCAGAATCCGTGTGCCCCTTCAACCGTTTCGCTAAAGAGACCGCCTGGAAAGAATTCCACCCTGAGGCCGGCGTCGGCCCGCGGCTCGACCTCGTTGAAGTGCTTTCCATTAGCACTGATCAAGAGTTCCGGACTCGATTCAAGGGGACGGCGCTCACGCGCCCGAAGCGGCGAGGACTGCTCCGCAACGCGGCGGTCGTAGCCGCAAACATCGATTGCGCGGCGGCAGTCCCCGCCTTGATCGAGCGCGTCGAGCGCGACCCTGAGCCGCTCATACGCTCGCACGCGCTGTGGGCCTTGGCGCAGCTTGATCCGCATAAAGCAACTCCGCTGATCGAAAACTCGCTAAATGATCCAGACCAGCAAGTACAGGAAGAAGCTATATTCTTGAAGTCTCGCAACTGAATTCCCTGCCGGAATTCGGTACTTATCTACAACGGGATAACCGAGAATTGGGCGAGTGAGACCCCTTCGCCGTAAGGGCGAAGGGGTCTCACTGAAATTACACGGGGAGAATTAAGACTTCTGCGGATTAGATAAGAGGAAGTTTTCTTTAGGGGGCTTTATTGGATCAACACCCTTGTCTAAAAGGGTTTGTTTGATTGCTGACTCAATGAACTCGTTTTTCGGCATTCCCTCGATTGCCGCTAAAGCTTCCACATTCATATCAACCGTCTTTGTTATTACGTACGTAACACGAACTTTTTCAGGAACTGATGACATTTTCACACCCTCCAGCCAAACTACCCTGCGTGAAGTTTGACTACAAACTAGTGAAATTATTACAGAACGCCAGTAGAAGGTAGATTCTCTATCCTTCACAAACAGAATATTTTACCTGATGCGTACCGCGTTCGCAACTTACTGCATACATGCAGAAAGCAATCTGTAAGCCAGCAGCGGTGAGGCTTCGTTGATGAATTGGCACTTTATATCGAGAACCTCCTACAACCTAGAATCATATGATTTTGCAGCTTTTAAGTTGCAGCGATTATACATATCGTTGCATTAAAAGCAACTGCAAAATGGCCCCCAGATGGGGCGTCGTGACACATAGAACGTATTCGGGTGTATAAAGTTGCATTTTGTGTTTATTCATAAAGTTGATTGTGAATTTATTATTGTGAAAAAATGCTTGCAACTAATCGCGTCTATAAATATAATGGCCGCGGTCAGGCTAATAAGCCTTCAATTTTCAGTTCACGGAGGGAGTATATGGCACCAGGTATGAGTCGGCGAAGCTTGCTACGAGGCTTGGCTATTGCTCCAGCAGCAATAATAGCCGCCCCCGTGGTATCCACAATCGAAGAATACTTCATGGTTTCTGAAGATGAAGTTTTGACACCCGAAGAGATAGCACACGCGTTTGTTAAGCGTGTTTATCAATCGATATCGTCAAATCAATTCATCGTAAGAGCTAACAATATTGTCAGTTATGCACAGATGTGGGGAGGAGCATACTCAGTAATTCCGCTCTTCAACCATATTGGGCACAACCCTGCTTTCGCCTATAGAGTCAACTACTACTATGCAGGCGATTGTAAAAACAATTTCATTGCTGCTGAACAGGCGATGCGTTCTCGGAACATGGATATGTTTGCAGGCATTAATCGCTCGCCTTTTGATTCAAACGTCGCGATGCTTGGAAGCAAAACTGCGGCCTTGAAGCAAGGGCAGGTGACCACACAGCACGCAGACGCCGATGCAATCACCTTGAGTGGCAATGAGCCGGACGTAGCCCGGATAGCTGCGGATTTCGTGGCTGCGAATTACCCTACCAATTCGGCTGAACAAGCGCGAACGGTTTCCTATGTCAAGAAGAATCGTGTCATTTCTAATGGGGTACCCGTAACAACTCTGACAAATGCTAACGGTGGAGTTGTAGTCTACTGTAGTCAACCCTCTGGCCGAGCTACAGGAGGTACAGCGGGCGTTCATGTTCCGGGGAGGACTAATTCGCGAAATATTCCCGCGATCGGTTTGATTTCCTCTAAGGACATTTAACGCTCAGTATATCCACTTGTGAGCGTCTAGCCTAGCCTAAGGGTGTCAACTACAAATAAGCGCTACAAAGCGGGGCGCTGTAGGAGGCTATATGAAGAAAGGAAGGATCAAGAAAGCACTTTTGGCCGTTGGCCTTGTCGGGGTTATCGCAGCCCTGTTACAGGTCCCACCTGCCTGGTTAGGGATTCCAGAATTTCGTGGATTGATTGGATGGCCGCCACAGCCATCCAATCCGCCACAAACACAGCCGCCAGCGGCGCCGGAGGGTTCGGGCCCGAAGCCGGAAAAGAAAGCTGAAAGCCAGCCAGCCGTAGCCGCTCAACAGTCCATAGATGGATCCTGGGGATCGAACACATCGGGCAATATCTACCACCTGATTTCAAAAGATTCGGAAAACTTCGACATATATATAGACGATCCGGTGCAAGGAAAAACTTACGTCGGCACTGGGACGCGACATCAACGAAAAGTCGTAGCGTCTCTGATTGTTCTAAGTAAGAACAGGACCGCCTCTCTTAACCTCACCTTATCTGAGGATGGCCAGACCATGGAGGGTACGTTCACAGGCGCTGATCTTCGTGAAAAGGGCTATCTGATTTTCCGCAGACTCAATAGTGGCTTCAAAACCTAAGCCATTAGCTGGGGTAGACAAGGCGAACAGGTCTTAAGAGCATGTTAATAACAGGGACAGTGTTACAAGCCCGATATCGTATTGAGCATCTGGTTGCCCGAAGCGGTATGGGTGCGGTCTACCGCGCTACAGATCTCAGATTCGGTAATACTGTGGCCCTGAAGCAAGTTCTGGCTGCCGATCACAGTGTCCGTGACGATATTCATCAAGCCTTCGAGCGAGAAGCTCGTCTACTCAACAAGCTGCGGCATCCCTCATTACCTGTTGTGCACGATTATTTTGAAACCGGGGAAGGCGGCCAGTATCTGGTCATGCAGTTTATAGAAGGTGACGACCTCGGACAAATGCTTCGCCTCAAATCACAGCCTTTTCCGATTGTGCAGGTCTCGCAATGGGCAGACGAATTACTCGATGCTCTTGAGTACTTACACGGGCAAGACCCACCCGTCATCCATCGTGATATCAAACCGGCTAATTTAAAACTTACGGCTGGCGGGCGTGTGTGCTTGCTAGACTTCGGGCTGGCTAAAGATAGTGGGGGACAAAGTATTTATGGCTTTACAAAGGAATATGCACCCTACGAACAAATTCAGGGGGAAGGGACGGATCCTCGCACCGATCTCTATTCTCTTGCGGCCTCATTATATACTCTGGTCACGGGCAAATTACCTCCTGATGCTCTCGCCCGGGCCCGCAGTGTAATGAGCCAGGCTACTGACCCGCTTAAACTAGCTCATCTACAAAATCCAAAAGTGCCCTTAGCTTTGGCAGGCGTGCTTAATAGGGCTTTGGCTATAAACCCCGATGATCGATTCCCCAGCGCCTCAGAAATGCGGGCTGGGTTGGTTGCGGCTGTCAGGGAGCGGGTTGAAAATCTATCAGAGATTTCGGGCGCGGCCGACGATTTAACGGTAGTCCGTGCAAAGCCGCGCAGGGTATTCATAAACCTTGTATCAGAAAAGGCAGCAGAGAACTCTCAAACGAAGCTAATCGAGACGGGTGATGGACACGAAAAACAGGCTCTGCAAGCCACTATAGATTCAAGGCCCCCGGCCACGCTGAACGTCGCTGATGAAGAGGGAAGAAAAGTGCTAGAGAGCGCCACGGCTCCAGGCGGTTACATAGAGGGCGAGCCGGAAGTAAAGAGCCATCGATCACCAGTTCTAGCATGGTCCCGCAGGCTATTATTAGTTGTCTTAATCATAGTTGGCAGCATCTACGCTTTAAGGGCCTGGAAGATTATTCAAGCATATGATGCATTCAAGCAGGCTGCCCAACTAGCTGCATTGCAGACAGATGATGCTCGCAGGAAAGCCCTGGATAAATATGTCGAGGCCCTCGCTCTTTGCAGGGCTGGCAAAAGTAGCATAGGCGAAGCTGATACATTGCGCAGCATAGGGCGAGTACACTATGAGTTAGGAGATAAAAAGACTTCGCTTGAGTATTATAATCAAGCTCTATCAATTTACCAGGCAAAGGGCGACTACAGGTTACAAGCCGAGACTCTTCAGAATATCGGGCTAGTTTATTCTGACCTGGGCAATAATCAGAAGGCTCAAAGCTATTATCAGATGGCCCAGGCGCTGAGCTCTCATTAAATCGTCAAGAATAAACTAAACTGCCCATCGAGAGTGATAGGCGTTACGACCCCGTAGACTTCGGCGTAGAAGTAAGAATATTGAGCGAATCATCCTGTAAGCAGAACCCATTGATTAAAGCTTTCGGTTTTTCGGTGAGCTAGGCGATTTGTGATGCCAGGTACGTCTCCGGCAGCTCAAGTCGTGATAGACTTGCCTGTCGTTCCGGGGAGTAAACCAGATATGGCATTCTTCACCGGGGCACTGTCTTGACAGTCGTTTACGCCCCGATATTTCTAAGTTAAAAAGGAGGTAGAGTGATGAAAGCAAACAATCAGGCCTGAAGTGAGCCTCCCCTTCGCCGATTGGCGGAATTTCTGGCCGACCGTGATCTCCCAGAACCCTGCTCGCCTTGGCGTGAATAAAAGAGCGTGCCGGTCCTACCACATCGCCTACTTCCCACCCGTTGCAATCGGCACCCTCCAGTCGCGAGAAAATGACGCCGCCATCAGCTAAGTCAGCGTGGAGACAGACTGCACGTGGCCTTCGCTCCCACGTAATATACTGTCGAAGATCCTCTAGCCTTTTTGCCTTTGCCAACTCCCAGAGCTCCAGGAGCTTTGCGAGCCGTTGAATCTCATCCTTCCAGAACGAAAGTGGTTCGCCTTGCCCCCGCCGGTCCTTATCACGAGTGAGCCTGACTGGGCGCGGATGCCCTAGCAAACCATACCTATCTGCGAATCGCTTTATCGCTTCCTGTGTCAGCTCTAAGCTGCTGAACACGCGGTGGAGACTGTTTTCAGCCAAAGGATTCGATGGTCTCGTCGCGCCCACGGGTTCAAGGGCCACAAGCCAAGGGCCTTCAACCCTCAGCATTTGATCAGCAGGCTCTGCGTCACACCATCGATAGCCCGCCGAAACAACCTTCCCCTCAAAGAGAGAAGGGTCTAACAGCGACTCGCTGAGCGCTTCGTCAACTACTTTTCTTCTCTTTCGCATCACAAGAACTTTAGACGCACTTTAGACGCCTGATTCCGCCAGCCTCATTTATCATCGCAAAAGAATTTTTTTTCTGGAAGTAAAGAATGAACGGATTGGAATTGAAAATCGCACGGCTTCTGCGCGGCGTCAAGCAACTGGAGCTCTCACGTAAGGCGCGGATAAGCGCCAGCCGATTGTCACTGATCGAATGCGGGTGGGCCGAAGCTAGTCCGGCAGAGCTTGCCGCGATAAAAAGGGTCCTTGCTATAAGCGAAGAGCGGCCCACGGAGCACGCCGGCGGTGACAAAGGAAAATAACGAGAGCACCGACGCGAAGCTCCGAGCGTGGGGGAGACTCTGGCAGAAGCTGCTTGCCTTTACTGTGCTGGAAGACGGCGGCCCGGGCGCGACTTGCGAAAAACCGGGCAATGAGCAATCGACGAAGCTTACCTCTAGCGGTAAGCCTTGAACATTAACACCAAAAAAAGAAGCCCGCGAGAACGGGCGAAGGAGTTTTGATCTATGACGATTCTATCACACAACTCAGTGGGGAACCAGCCTACCCGCCTCTACGTGGGGGGGTACGTGGACCCCAACAACGGGAGGGTATCCTGGGCTTTTTACGGGCAAGACCAAGCGGACCAGTGGTTCGGTCCATACACAGGCTTTAGCCGCGACAAAGTTAACACTTTAGTTGTGGCGTCGTACAAGGCTTTAATCGAGTCTCTGAAACACGTCGCTAACAACCCGAGTCTCAACGGGCCGGGTGGCATAGTTGTCTATAATAGCTGCGCCACAGTGACGAAACAGATTGTCGGGACGTTCAAGACAAGACAGCCGCACTTAATCCCGCTTAGGGATGAAGTCCGCGATTTGATTGACCAGTTGAACTTCAGAGTCGTTATCCAGCTTTGCGGTCTGAACATAAACTGGGGCGTGGTGAGGCTCGCCCAACGCACGTGTGACCAGTCTCAAGCGGGGACGCTATGAAGTCCGATGAAGCAATGATAAGGCGCACCCTCGGAGTTATGTTCGATCCCGGTGATGTCGTCGAGATTCGAATCCCGAATGCCGGGCGCTACGGTACTGTCGCGGGGTACTTCAACGACTTCGAGAAGCTCGTCAAAGACGCCCTTCGCTGGAGTGGTGCAGCCCCTGGCGTCTACATCACGATGAATCCGGTTAGGCCCGCTCTCCTGGCGCGGGCCTCAAACCGGTGCCGCGAATGGGTCAAGCGCACGACTGCGGATGACGAAGTCGCCCGGCGCAACTGGTTCCTGATTGACTTTGATGCTAGGCGGCCTACGGGTATTAGCTCGACCGAGAGCGAGCATGACGTGGCGATAGCCGTTGCCCGAGAATGTCAGGAATGGCTATCGTCGCTCGGATGGCCGGAGGGGATTCTGGCGGATTCTGGGAACGGGTCCCATTTGTTGTACAAGGTTAACCTGCCAAACACTGTGAGGACAGCCTCTGGATTGGCGGAGGGCCTTACAGCCCTGAGGTGGCAGTTCGATGATAACTACGTCAGCGTGGATCCTACTGTGTATAACGCCGCACGCATAATCAGGCTCTATGGCACACTGACCGCAAAGGGAGATAGCACCGAAGAAAGGCCTCACCGCATTTCGAGGCTCTTATCAATCCCAGAGCATATTAAAGCGGTCGATCCGGCCTTATTGAAAGAACTCGCCTCTATGTCCCCGACGAAGGAGGCGACAATCCGATGACAGTACAAAGCCATAACCACTTTGACCTCGATGGCTGGATTGCAAAGCACCAGCTCGACGTAGTGAAGACTGGCCCCTGGCAGGACGGACGTAGGTGGATTCTAAGAGCCTGCCCCTGGAACCCCCTTCATACGCGGGCAGCTTACATCATTCAGTTTAGCAACGGAGCGGTTGCAGCCGGGTGCCATCATACATCCTGTTCCGGCAAAGATTGGCACGCGTTGCGTGACTTACTCGAACCAAGCTGGCGAAGTGCTGGCACTTTTGTCACCGAACCTGCTCGTGAACTGAGGCCTTCGGAGCCGGCTGACTGGTCCGACCCCGAGAAGATTCAAGCCGGGCTTTTGCCGGTGCCGCCGCTATCTATCGAAATGGTTCCGCCGCCGCTCCGACGTTGGCTCGGCGACATTGCCGAGCGTACACAATGCCCACCCGAATTCCCGGCTGTCGGCGCGATAGTCAGTATGAGTTCAGTCGTCGGAAATGCGATTACAATTAGGCCCAAGCAATTCGATGATTGGGCCGTGGTGAGTAACCTGTGGGGCGCGATAGTCGGCCCGCCGGGTATTCTAAAATCGCCCATGCTCAACGCGGCGATGGGGCCTTTGACTCGCCTTGTAGTGGAAGCCCAGAAGGAGCACGAGAAAGCGATGACGGACCACGAGTTCAACAGCATGGTCCGTGACGCGAAGCTCAAGAAGCTCAAGGGGGATATAGACAAGCTGGTGAAGGACGGGGCAGACGTACAAGCCATGCGCGAACAGATGGATGAGTTGGAGGCTACCGCTCCTGTCGAAAGGCGGTTTATTGTAAACGACCCGACAGTGGAAAAGCTGGGCGAACTGCTAAACCAGAATCCGCGTGGGCTGCTATTGTTTCGTGATGAGTTAAAAGGTTGGCTGCGAAGCCTCGAAAAAGACGGGCGTGAAACTGACCGGTCGTTCTACCTCGAAGCGTGGGATGGATCGAGCCCCTATGTCTATGATCGCATCGGCCGCGGTACAATTCGAATCGGGTCTACTACACTCGCCATAGCAGGCAGCATCCAGCCCGGACCTCTGACAGAGTACCTCCGGGGGGCCATTAGTGGCGGCGTCGGCGATGACGGGTTATTACAACGGTTTCAACTGGCGGTGTACCCGGATATACATCCTGACTTCAAGCTTGTGGACCGATACCCGGACGCGGAGGCTAAGAATGAGGTCTTCCGGATCTTTCAGGAACTCGACAAGCTCAACCCCGAGAGAATTGGGGCCGTGATATGCGGCAACGGGGATTTTCCGTTCCTGCGGTTCGAGCCGAGCGCACAGGGGTTCTTCAATGAGTGGTATACCGAACTCGAGCGCACTCTGAGAAAATCGGAAGAGCATCCTGCGCTTATAGCCCATCTCGCAAAGTTTCGCAGGTTGATGCCGTCGCTCGCCTTGCTTTTCCATCTGCTCGACGTAGTAACGGGCTCGGCAACCGGAGATGTAAGTTTGGCGGCGGCGAAGTTGGCGGCAGAATGGTGCGACTTTTTGTTTAAACATGCCAAGCGCATCTACGGCCTGGCGCTAGACTCGGACTCCATCCTTGCCCGATTGTTAGCGGATCACATAGCACAGGGTGATCTGCCGAGCCCCTTTGTCGCGCGCGACGTTTATCGCAAGCACTGGTCGGGGCTTTCTACCCCGAAAGCTGTCGAAGAGCCGTTGCACCTGCTAGAAGAATTGGGATGGGTCCGGTCGGTTTCCGACCCGAAGGATGGAAAGGGCCGGTCAAGTGTTCGGTACTACATCAACCCGAAAGCCTTGAAGGTAGGCAAGAAATAAGGTACAGCGCACGCGTGCGCTGTTGATCAGAACAATTCCGCTGGCTGGCAGTGCCACAAGTGCCAAAACCGGCTCATACAATGTACCAGTAGCGTGTGCACGAAGTGCCATAAGTGACAGTACTCTTCTATCTGTCACTTATGGCACTGGCGTACTACAGGAACTTTATAAAGGAGAGCCCCAAGACATCAGGGCCACCCGCTTTAGTCATACGTCAGTGTAAACACTGCCTCGGTAAGCCAGCGACGAAAGGACTCGTTATCGCTGAACTGCTTGAACAACTCCGTGTCGTCTTTAAGCATAGAGGCCATAACGCGCAACAACGCCTTATCATGTTCTATGCGGGCGTTCTGCCGGTCGGAGTTCTTCTTGGCATTCTGAAAAGCCGTGTCGGTAGCCACCTTCGGCGCAATGTCGTCAGCAATTCGTCGGCGCACGCGATCCGCGTCGGTGAACAGCGTGCCGAACTGATCGTTAAAGGCTTTGAGAATATTGCTCAGCCGGTCAAGCTCTGGCTCCGGCTTACGTCCCCCTCCTGAGGTCGGCACAGGGCCAATCTCCGCATCTTCATCGGGCAGGGCGATCTTCAACGCGGCCTTCTTTTCAACCCGATAGCTGTCCATGTCTATGGCTTCGAGTATACCTTTCGACAGATCTGCTTCTTCGGGTGCTGGCAATTTGGGGATGAGGAAGTTCAAGAAGATCGATAGCTTTTCCCACTCTGCGTTGTTGTATGGCAGTATAGATGCCAGAAAATTATACGTGCGGGTGAAGGCCTTAGCCTTACCCTTAAAATCTACTTGGCCATCTTCGTCAAGCTGCTCCTTATATGTGGCTACGCACGCATCGAGAATAGGATCAATTTTGTCACGGTCGGCCCCATTGAGGTAAAGGGCGACGAGGCTTTCGATCTGTTCGGTTGCATACACGTCGTAAAAATCGAGCACCGCCTTAAGGTCGTGTAATTTGTTCGGATCGGTTTCTTCGCTCAGGATCGTAGTCCGGTAGTAGTCAGCAAACGCAGCCTCAATCGTATCAGCGTCGTTCATGAAGTCGAGGACAAACACATCATGCTTTTGCGGGTGCGCCCGGTTGAGGCGCGAGAGCGTCTGCACCGCTTTGATGCCAGCCAGTACCTTATCTACATACATCGTATGCAATAGCGGTTCATCGTAGCCGGTTTGAAACTTGTCGGCGCAGAGCAGGAAGCGATAGGGATCTCCCTGAATCTTGTCGGCGATCTGGTTGCTGGGAAATCCGTTGAGCGATGTCTCGGTCACTTTAGCTCCCCCATACTCATGCTCCCCAGAAAAAGCGACGATTGCTTGATATGGACTATTTATCTCCTTCAGGTACTCGCGGAAGGCGTGGAAGTATTGAATGGCCCGCTCGATGCCGCTTGTCACGACCATTGCTCGCGCCTGCCCGCCGATTTTCTTCAGGCCGATTACCTGCTCATGAAAATGGTCCACCATAATCTCGGCCTTGAGCTTGATCGCATAATCATGGCTTTCCACATAGCGACGGAGCTTCTTTCGTGCCTTCTTAGTGTCGAACTCTGGATCAATATCTATCGTCTTCACTAGCCGGTAGTAGCTGTTCACTGGCGTATAGCTCTTGAGCACGTCGAGGATGAAGCCCTCCTGGATAGCTTGCTTCATCGTATAGCTATGGAATGGCTGATGCTTCACCTTGTCGCCTACTGTGTACGCAATGCCGAACATCTCCTCCGTCTTATTCTTTGGTGTGGCGGTGAAGGCAAAGTAGCTAGCGTTGGGCAAGAGTTTGCGCGCTTCCATTATACGGTTGATCTTGTCTTCGGTAGTCTCTTCTTCGCCAGCCTCACCTGCTTCAGATAGCGCCATACTCATTGCGGCTGAAGTGCGCCCGCCCTGGCTTGAGTGTGCCTCATCAATGATGATGGCAAAGCGCCGCGTGCGGTGTTGGTCGCCGATCTTATCGAGGATTTCGGGAAACTTCTGCACGGTGGAAATTATTATCTTCTTTCCGCCTTCAAGGAATTTGCGTAGATCCCCTGAGTGTTCCGCATGGCCCACGGTTGCGCCAACCTGCGCGAATTGCTTGATCGTGGTCTGGATTTGCTGGTCAAGAATGCGACGGTCAGTGACGACAATAATCGAGTCGAAGACTTCCTTATCCTCACTCCGCAGGCCGATGAGTTGATGCGCGAGCCATGCTATAGAGTTCGACTTGCCGCTACCTGCCGAGTGCTGGATGAGATAGCGAATGCCAGCGCCGCGCCAGGCGGCATCCGCGAGCAGCCGTCGCACGATGTCGAGTTGATGGTAGCGGGGAAAGATTTGCTCGCGCTTCTTTCTTCCGGTCTTTGGGTCCCGCCTCTCTATTATCTGGGCATAGTTCTCAAGGATGTTCGTCAGTCCATGCGGGGTGAGGATGCGCTTCCAGAGGAAATCTGTCTTCAGCCCATAAGGATTGGGGGGATTACCCGCGCCCTCATTCCAGCCCTGGTTGAATGGCAGAAACCAAGAGGACTTGCCCTTGAGTTCGGGACACATCCAAACTTCTTGGTCGTCTAAGGCAAAATGCACTACGCAGCGGCCGAACTCGAAAAGGTGCTCGCGGGTGTCGCGGTCGCGTTTGTATTGCTCGATGGCGTCCGCCGCTGTCTGCTTTGTCAGGCTGTTCTTAAGCTCAAAAGTTGCAACAGGCAGGCCGTTAATGAATAGGCACAGATCCAGGGACCGTTGAGTCTCGTCTCGGCTATAGCGCAACTGGCGGGTCACGCAGAAGCGATTAGCAGCGAACAGATTGGCGGCTTTGTCGTTGCCCGGCGAAGGTGTGCCAAAGAACAGTTCGAGCGCATGCTTCCCGTGTTTGATGCCATGTCGCAGGACGTGAATCACACCATGACGTGAAACCTCGCCTTGCAATCTCGCAAGAAACTTTCGGCGGATGGGTGTGTCACTATCAAGCTCCAGGACCTCGGCGGCATCCTTTTGAGTCGCCATTAGAAAGTCGCGCAACTGGACGGGGTCAACTGTATATTCCCGGTCATAATCCTTTGCATCCCCGGGAATCCAGCCGGAACCAGTCATTGAGTCAAAGATAAGCGATTCAAGAGCCTTCTCGCTCGTATCCGTTACTGACCGAGAATAGCGCGGGGTTGCCGAGATTGGCTCAACGCTGAGCAGTTCGAAGTCCTCAAAGAATGCCCGCAGGCGCGGATCCTCAGCCTGGAAACCAGCAATCAGGGCCTCGGCTGCATCGCGTGGCAGCTCAAGCCGTACGCGAGAACTATTCTCGGCTGTGACCGACAGTAGTGACACCTGGGAAAAATGAACACCTGCGTATGAGGCTGTAATTGAAGCCAAACGGATTCGCTGAGTCTCAGTCATTGAATCTGGCGGGGCAGAGAGGATGAGATCAACCAGAGCCTTCTGCTCAGGCGACATAGGCGGCAACCGGTCGCGCTCCAGAGCACAAGGATTCTGCTTGTAGCGACGCAACGTCGACTCCGGCCAATTGTCGGCATGCGATTGTGTATGGCAATTAGCACAGAGGACGATCAGGTTGATTGCGCTGTGATCCTTAGTTTTGCACCACGGAATGATATGCGCCTTCTCTAAAGCAACAGGGTGGCAACACACAGCACACCGGTGGCGGACCTCAATCAACAACTCCTCCTGAACCGGTAGGGGAATTTTGGGACGGTCGCTCATGCACCGGCCTCCGTGACCAGCATTTCGGGATCCTCTTCAATTGCTTCATCGCCCTCAAGCGATTCTACCGGCTCATCAACTTCTTCGGGTAAATTAGCCGCTGCCTCACGCACGTCAAATCTACCCGTCACCACATCAGTAATGAGCCGTATGCGGTATTCGCGTATAAGCTCAATTTCGCGCTCAGTTGTTGCGATGGATGCATTCACGTTGTGCAACTGTTCGGATAACCTTTCAAGAATAGCATCCTGCTCTGGTCGGGGCGGTAGAGCGACAGGGATAGCACCGAGTCTATCATTGTAGAGCCTTAGAAAACCGGACGTACCGGTTCCGAGGCCTTTAGATTCTGCTCGAAATTTGGCGCGAACCTTTCTACTCCGGAACAATTCTCCAAGGTACTCGACGTTTACATCTCCCAGCGGATCAAACACGGCATAATCAGGACTGACCAAGCCCTTAAGCCGCGAGGCGAAGATAAGGCCGTTTCCGGCCTGCATTCGATTTACGACAATCTGACCTGGGAGGACCACTTTGAAGCCAACTAATGTAGCGCTTTGCGGCGGTCGCGTGAAATGTTCCGCGAAGGGAACCAAACCATGATGCATACGCATCGAAAGAAGAGTCTCGGATCCTGTTGTTGAGCGGCAATCCGCTTCTCGGATCAGGTATTTTATGCGCCGTGTTTCCCAGTGCTCCGGGATGTCGCCAAGCCAGGGAATGCCAGATGTTTTGAGTTGCACATTCGGATCAAGGCCACAAGAAACAGCCTGGTTGATGACGGCCTGTTTCTGCTCATTAAGCAACGTGATTCGCTTTTTCTTTAGATGAATGTAGTGATCTATATGACGGTTAAAGTGATCAAGGAACCAAGCGATGGCACGCTGTTCATCGTCTGGTGGGACAATGACAGGCATCCGCTTAATGTCTCTGAAAGAGAGATTCTGGCGAAGCCCAGAGCCCATGCCATAAAAGATCTTTGCCAAATCATATGCGTGAAGCACGTAATAGCCGTACTCTGAACTTAGCAGACCCGTCGGCCTCAAACACAGATACGCGGAGGTGATTATACCTCGGTCACGGGCAAGCCCCACGCGTAGACTATTTTGGTCATTTTGCAAATCAGTCGCTCGGATAATCACATCACCGGGGTTGATAACCTGATAAGTCTCGAACGATTCAGGGACGAGCCCATGAAGTTTTTCGGGCGGCTTGATGATGATGCGGCCATAGCTGAGGGAGAGTACGGTTTTCTCGATCAGTCCGATGTTTTTCTCATGCTTCTCTCGATAGGCTGCGAAACCGGACTTGATATCCCAATGCGTCGGTATCTTGCCCAGCCACGACACGCCAGAATCCTTACAGTTAGCATAAGGCTTAAGGTCATAGGTCATATGCTAATCTCCTGCCAGTCACCATCAATGCTCATTTCCCCAACACTTGCTCAAACCAGAGAATCGCAGCCTCACCCTCTTTACGAGTGATCTCATTAACAGTCCGACTATGACGTATGCCGTTGCGGAGTTCGGCGAGTTGGCCGAATTTTGCATTTAGAGTCTCTTTACTGACAAACCGAGGCTCAAAGTGCTGCCACAATGCCTTGCCTGTAATCGTGTCTTGAAGCTCTCGAAGATCGCAGAATTCCAGCTTACCGGCTAAGGTTTGAAAGTAATCAGCATCAAGCGCGGGGTTCTTCTTGCTCGCGTTCTGGATACGCTCCGTGACTTTCTGAATTACGTGTTGAGGTAGTTGCGCGGCATCATCGTGGAGCGCGACAGCAATTGCATTCCGCAGATTCAGTTCCACTTGCTCAATCTTCTCATCGAGCTCGCGCAGTTTCGGCGGCAGGTCAAGGCGTTCCTTAACCAGTAGATTCTCGATGGCCTCCTGTATGGTGCGCTGTCGCTCCGCGATGAAATCTTCAAAATCATCCGGCGTAAACGGATCGCGCAGGAGGATGGATTGAGCAGCAGGGGAAATGAAATGCGTTTCGAGGATCGCCCGCACGGTCTGCTCACCATTAGCCGCGATCAGTTCGGGCAGGTAGACGTTCGGTAGACTTTTGCCGATCACATTCCGGTTTGTATCCGCAGATAGCGGAGTGCGGTTAAGAATTGTGTGGACGATGTTCCTGGGAAGGTTCTTCACGCCCCATGACTCTGGTACGATGTGGTGATCATCCAGGTCGCCATGTTGTGGTACGTGACCTGTTACCCAATCGCGTGCGCCTTGAATCACCAGCAGATTAAAGATGCCGTTATAAACCGAAGTGCCCCGCTTAGTTTCCTTGCGGAGTTCGAGATTCTTGAACCTGATCTTGAACTCTAGAAGCAGCGCCGGTTCCGCATTATCATCATCAAACCATGCCTTCACGTCGAGGAAGTCGCGTGCGCTTGTTGACTCGACAGATCCAGAGTAGCGATTTGTGAAGACGGAAGCCCAATACCAATGACTGACCTTTCTCTGGGCATCGAGTTGACGATTGGCCGGCAGGGTCTTCGCGTGGGCCTGCAAGGCGGCAAAAACCGGGAGGATCGAAACATACGGGAGGTAATTTGAAGAGATTGCACCGAACTCCTGAGGGTGCCGAACGACCTTTATTGCCTTTTCCAATGCGTCAACAGCGGCTTTCCAACGGCGCTCGAAATCAGCTATATCGGGCACAAGTATCTCTTTACGTCGAGTCCCATCCGGGTCGCGCACGGGCTTTTCCTGTCCCGGCAAAAGAAAGTAGAGGTACTTCGGCGAACAATACGCCTGACGCAGGATTGACATGACCTGAAGTATGTAGACGTTCATCTTCTCCGTCTCAATGAACTCCAGGCGGGGAGAAGCCTCGCGCCACATGTGCTTGAGTTGAAGTCCCTTTGGTTTTAGAAGGGCGTTGATGAGGTCGAACACGTCCAGTCGGATACCCCGGCTGTTGATTTGTGTAAAGATATCGCAGACTTTGTCTACGCCGAGATCTTGGTCAAGTTCGATGTAAGAAATCTGGTACTGCTCTGTTATTCCCTTAAGATGCTCGCCAAATGCTCTGGCATTCTCAGCATGGCGGACAGCTTGATCCTTTGCCTCGGAATCTCCTGATGACGCTGCCTCCGATGCCTTCTCGCGCCAGAATTGCTCATAGCCCTGCACCCAGTTCGGCAGGTCCCATCCACCTGACCCGACGACGGATAATGGGAATACGTGCTCCAGGTATTGCGCAGAACGGTTTTTGAGGACCTTCGCCCATCGCTTTGTCATCCAGTCGTAGTTGAAGGCCTCGTCATAAACCTCGTCCATGAACTTGTCCACGCGAATGAAATAGAAGGCCCGCCAGGCTTTGTTAGGCAAGGGTAGATCAGGAGAAATGAATGCGTAGTGCATTGCTGTAAGCCGTTGCTGGCCATCGAGCACAATGTATTCCGGTGATCCGTTCCCATTGCTGCCATAGAGAGACTCGCAAGAGAGCGCCTTGAAGTTTTCCTTCTTACCTTTCCAGAGCAGTAAGCTGCCGATGTAGTAATCGAGAAAAATGGAACGCATCAGTTCCTGGATGTCCCGAGGACCCCATTCGAACTCGCGCTGAAAATCGGGAACCAGGAATCGGCCTTCTTTAAGCCTGTTAATCAGGGTATTGAGGCTCACGTGATCAGGTTTCTGCGCATCTTTCATACGTGTTGCTCTCCGATAATTTCACTCAGTAGTCCGACCGTCTCACGCTCTAACGCCAGAATGCCAGCGCGAATCTCTTCTAGCGGGCGAAGGGGCTGTGGCTCATAGAAGTAGCGAGTGAAAGAAACCTCATACCCGATTTTAGTAGCGGATCCTTCCATCCATGCGTCAGGAACATAAGGCAATACCTCGCGGTGCAGAAAAGCCTCGATCCCACCCGGCTCCAACAAGGGCACCTGCTCGCTGTCTCGCAACTCAGGGTCTGGCTCGTATTCCACCACGCATTCTTTCCCGTTTACAATAGTCGGGTAACGTCCGCGTAACGGGTCAGCTTCCACCTTACTTGGCTTATGGATTTTGGCTACGACCCGTGGGGCCGTCTCTACACGCCAGCTCACTGCGCGGAGCAATATCTTCTTGTTTGCAGCGTTGAGCTTAATGCCAAGACGGTCAAGAGCCGCGTCCACCTGCTCGCGGAATATATTATGATCCTCGAACAGGTCATCACCGATTTCTTTGTGCAAAGTGTGGCCGGTTTCCATGAGCCAAGCGTCCCGTCCCCAGGTCTTTGGATCAAGAAGCTTCTTCTTTTTCTTTTCGGGGATGGCCTTTTTCGACGTAGTGCCATCTTCATCGCTCCCATCTTCGGAGTTGCCCCAGTTTTTGAGTAACTTTTCAAGATCGCCCCTCACACTATTGAAGTCATCGAAGAGCGCCTCGCCGAGTCGGTCGTAACATTCGGCGCGGATGGCTACGTCGCCGGAGGCAAAACGTAAGGACTCTATGGCCTTGCGAGTAAACTGGCTGTGCAGCCGCAGCGGGCGCTCGACCCGTACTTTCCAGTAGCCGAATTCATCGTTGGGGAAGATCTTCGATTGCTCAGTTTCCTCGAATCTGAGGAAGGTATCGCAAATGCGCCGGATGTCATCTTCGGACAGTTCGCAGTTCTTCTTGCCCATGTTCTTGCGCAAAGGCTTAAACCACTTTGTAGCATCAATGAGCTGAACCTTTCCTTTCCGATGGTCCGGCTTGCGATTGGTCAGCACCCAGACGTAGGTCGCGATTCCCGTGTTATAGAACATATTTAATGGCAGAGCAACGATGGCCTCCAGCCAATCGTTCTCTATGACCCAGCGGCGGATGTTACTCTCTCCCTGACCTGCGTCGCCTGTGAAGAGCGAGGAGCCGTTATGTACTTCGGCGATCCGGCTGCCGAGAGGGGTATCGTGCTTCATCTTGCTGACGAGGTTAGCCAGGAAAAGCATCTGCCCGTCACTCGACCGGGTTACGAGCGAGTATTCTGGATCGCCCGCGTGCTCGATGACGAAGCGCGGATCCTTTATGCCGTCCTTGCCGCCCATGCGCTCGAGGTCGTTCGCCCAACTCTTACCGTAGGGTGGGTTAGACAGCATGAACTCAAACTGCCGGGAGGGGAAGGCGTCGTTGGAGAGCGTGGAGTGCTCCGGGCCTCCTATGATATTGTCCGCCGCGTCCCCCTCACCTTTTAGCAACAGGTCCGCCTTGCATATCGCGTAGGTTTCGGCGTTGATCTCCTGGCCGAACAGGTGCGTGGCTACTTGCTTACCGTGATCGCGGGCGAGATGTTTGAGTGTCTCTTCCGCTACTGTGAGCATACCCCCGGTGCCGCACGCGCCGTCGTAAATCAGGCAGGTTCCAGATTCGATCCAGTCGGCGACGGGTAAGAAGATAAGATTCGCCATTAGCCTGACGGCATCTCGAGGCGTCCAGTGCTCTCCCGCCTCTTCATTATTCTCCGCGTTAAATCGGCGCACCAACTCTTCAAAGATGGTGCCCATAGCATGATTATCGAGGCCCGGCTGTTTCACCGAGCCGTCTGCATTAAGCACTGGGTTGGGGCTGAGGTTGATTTCGGGGTCGAGAAACTTTTCGATCAGTGTCCCGAGGGCGTCAGCCTTCGACAGGCGTGGGATCTGGTTACGGAATTCAAAGTTGTCAATGATGTCCTGCACGTTAGGCGAAAAGCCGTCCAGATACGCCTCGAAGTCAGCGCGAAGCTGTTGCTGGCTGGCGCGGGCCCGGAGGTCGCTCAGGCAAAACTTCGACGTATTGTAGAATGCCTGCCCCGCCGCTGGCCGTAGCCACTGATCTTGATTGGTGACGCCCGCGTCGTCCAACATTTTCTTCATGTCGAGGACGGCCTGCTTCGTCGGCTCCAACACGGCATCCAAGCGGCGTAGCACAGTCATAGGCAAGATGACATCCCGGTACTTGCCCCGCACGTATAGGTCACGGAGCACGTCATCAGCAATGCCCCAAAGGAAGTTTGCGATCCAGTCCAGTTTCTGTTGTTCCATAGGGTCTCGTTCGGGGTGGGGTATCGGTGGTTTTACCACCCAGCCCCGGATATGCCGGGCGATTGTAACATTCAGTGCATCTGGCTGTACAACTAAGATTGGTGGACCGAAGCAATCATAAGCTAACGATAGCAAAGCCCATCAACCCCTGAGGTAAACAAAGCAGATTGCGTCGCGCGCGCAATATAAGAAACCGGTCGCCTACATCTGGCCGGGTGGAAGGGGTTTAAGTATGCAACTGTGTTTATCTTATTATGGCGTAGAGAATCCACAAGCTCATGATATCACTTCACGCTCATGGGCCTTAAAACCCCCTTACAGCAATTAGCCGGGTCCCTCTATACAGCGCGTCATCCCTTATGCCGAACATGCGGGCCTCATCAGTATTGCATCTATCCTCTTGTGACCTTGTCGGCGTACATAGAGATCACGATATAGGGATCCGACCCGACAGAAATAATGATGCGCAGCAGAAATCGCAGCGCGCCTTCCGATCGGCCCGTGCTCGCGAGTGGTGCAGAAGCGTCCTTGCGGACGCAGCGCGCCCGGTTGCACTACGTCAACTCGCCTATGGCGAGCTCTTCTGCGAAGAGCACTACTGATGGCGTAGCGCGGCTTTTCTTTAAAGGGCGCGCTTGCACGCACTCGCTGCGCCCGCCCCTCCTGAAGGTCGTAGTGTCCCTCAATTCCTATGCCTTTTGCCTCGCGCCTTCCAACCACGCTCGCGCGCCTATAGGCGCGCGAGCGTAGCACGAGCATTTCACGAACTCAAGGCGCTCCTGTCGCTACGCTCGATCCGCCCGCCTGCGGCGGCCACTTCGTGGGCCTTGACTTCGCGAAAGACTTTCTCGTGCTGACCAGGAGAAGGAAGGCGCAGGCCGGGTGGCCTCGCGCCGACGCTGATTTAAGCGAATCTAGCTGTTGCAGGCGTAAGCCAGGCATCAACCGAAAAGCCGGGCGCGTTACGGGCGTCCGGCTTTTCCTTTCCCAGGCCAATCGGCTAAGGAGGTTTTAGATGAAGGAACGTTACTACATCTGTCATATCTGCCACAAGAAGATTACCAGCAAGGCAGATCTGAATTTTCACCATACGCGCTACAAGAGCGAGGGCGGGGACGACTCGAAGGCGGGCCTTGAGGCCAATTTACAGCCGGCTCACCGAGATTGTCACATTCGGCTGCACCGTGAGCGCGGCGATTTCGCCGAGTGGGGCAAGCGCAGCGCCGAGACGCGAGCGTATGCCTTCCACCTCAAAGGAGTAAAGACATCAAAACATTACGACTTTGACCGTGCCTATTACTTGGCTTTTTGGGCGCGATAACAGTAACCGGGGCGGGCCAACGACCTGCCCTTCAATTTATGGAGGCCATATGAGTTATGACAAACTGAAGAACAGCGACACGAACGGTTCGACAAAACGGCTTTTCTCGCTGGGACGGGTTGCAGCCACACCCGGCGCACTTGAGGCGCTTGAGCGAGCGGACCAATCACCAGCAGAGTTCCTCAGCCGTCACCAGCAGGGGGATTGGGGCCATTGTTCCGTGGAGGACCGCAGGGAGAACGACTTTTCAGTAACCCGACGGCTCCGCCTCTTCAGTGTCTACTACACGTCAGCCGCCGAGAAGCTGTGGGTGATAACTGAGGCTGATCGGAGCGTGACCACCTTACTACTGCCGAGCGAGTACTAACTAACCCAGCAGGGGCGCGGCTGCTTTATCAACGCGCTGCGCTAACCAGGACCTGCGAGCTTAGGGCCAGCCGCGACCTGATATAATTAATATGAAGCCATCGGCTGACTTTATTACAGTGAGGAATGATATTATGCGCATCGATACCGTTACATCCGAGGCCCCCGGCGTGCCTCTCGCGAAGGCCCAAGCAGAGGTAGCCCAGGCACGAAGGCTTTATGAAGACCTTTGTAAGCGGAGCAGGCCCCTGTTCGCCGAATTGCACGCCCTGAGTAATACATTAGAGCATGCTGAAGATCTGACTGAAGTAGAGCTGATGGCCGCCAGCGCACATAGAGTGTACCTTGAAGCCGCTGTAAAGGAACGGTCCGCAGAGTTAGACGAGGCGTTTGCTTACTTGAGGGGGGCAGAGGACCGGCTTGAGGCCATGTTCAGCCGAGTATGATAAGTGTCCTGCATAAATGTTCTGTCTGTAAGAGATCTATCTTTTTTTAGCACCCCGCATCGCTGATCCGAGTAGAGGGGCAACTGCCGCCAAGGCCAATCCGAGATAATCTCGCAAAGTTCGATTATACTTGAAACGTATATATACTTGTGTAGGATAATCAGGTATGATCAAAATAAGACTGGATACGCTGTTGCGAGAACGGGGACAGACAGCTTATTGGTTGTCCAAACAGAGCGGGGTCCGGTATGCGACTATCTGGAACCTAGCCCGGGGGCGGGCTGGCCGTCTGAGCTTAGCGGCGCTGGACAGCATCTGCGCGGCTCTTGAATGCCAAGTGGGCGACCTGCTTGTGCGAGTTGCCAATCCCAGTACGAGGAAGAGAGGTAAGTAATTATGGGGGATAATCACCGAACGGCAAAAGGCTATGGTGTAGCACTCCTTTACTGCCGAGTATCAACTCGGGGTCAAGTAAAGGAACCCGGGGCATTAGGATCGCTCGAAACGCAAGAACAAGAGTGTATAGAGTTTGCGAAGAAGCAGGGCTTTAAGTCTTGTGTCGTGGTAAAAGAGCAGCATAGCGGGGCAGAACTCTGGGACCGCAAGGTACTGACTCAGGTGCGGGAAGATGTGAAAGCGAGAAAATATGAAGCCGTAATTGCGTACTGCCTCGATAGACTCTCCCGTAATCAAGCGCACCTTTTCATACTACTGGACGAGTTTGCGAGAGCGGGCGTCAAAGTGCTGTTCGCCACCGAAACATTAGATAATAGCCCGGAAGGCCAGCTATTGTTGAGCATAAAAAGCTATGTGGCTGCGGTTGAGCGTGAGAAAATAAGAGAGCGCACTCTGAGGGGTAAAAGGGCGCGGCTGCTTTCAGGAAAGCTCCACAACTATGGCTCAGAGCTCTACGGCTACATCAGAGACAAAGCAAAAGGGGTGAGGGTAATTAATGAGGCGGAAGCCGACGTTGTCCGGCGCATCTTCCATGACTTCACCTATAATGGTAAAAGCATCAGCCAGATTGAGCGTGATCTGAACGACGAGGGGATCCCCTCGCCCGGCGCAACCCGGCCCAGCCACCGAAACAGCGAGAACTATTGGCATCGCAAAACCATTCGCCGCATTTTGACAAACCCCGCGTACAAGGGGCAAACCGTCCAGTGGCTAAGTCACCGTCAGAAGGATGAATTCGGCAGGGTCGTCATCCGTAGGGCCACACAAGATGAAGGCATCAACGTCGGTAGCCATGTTACGCCCGCAATACTCTCGCCTGAAAAGTGGGACCTAGCGGAATCGGTCCTGAAGGAGCGGGACAGGTATATGGCCAGTGCCAACAAGCGCAATGCAAGCTCCCCGGCTCTACTTCGAGGCATGGTCTACTGTGTGGAGTGTGGCGAAGTCATGTACGTGTTCAACAGTGGCAAGGTCACCGGCTGCTACTACAGATGTTCCTCGTTCTACAAACCAGGGATGAGGGGCAAATGTAAGAGTCGCATTACCCGCCTTGCTTTACTGGAGGCCGCGGTTTGGAATGAGCTTAAAGTCCGGCTCCAGGACGAGGATTTGGTCCGGCGGCAGCTCGAATATGTCCTTTCTGAATTCCCGGATGACCAGGCGGACGCCATCAGGTCATGCGAGTCAACGCTGGCGAAGATAGACAAAGGGCAGCAGCGCCTTGTGAAAGCCTTGACCGTGGCAACCGATGACGCCGCGACTATGATCGAGCGCGAGTTGCTCGCGCTCGCGGAAAGGCGAAGAGAGGTGCTAAAGGAACTCGACGCGCTACGGGATAAACGGCACGGCGTGCTCAGCAAGAAGATAAACGTCGAAAGGGTTTTAAACAATCTTCACTTGATAGCGGAGGGGCTCGAACGGTTCGACTTTCAGGACCGGCGAGACTTACTCGACGCGATGAGCCTTCGGGTCGAAGCGAGCGCAACTGATTTCCGCTTCTCTTTTCTGCCGCCCACCCAGGGTGGGCAATCCGCTTATGTAGTATCGGGGCGTTTGTCAGGAGATGCGCCCAGACGCTACAAAAGATGGTTTCCTGCCCGTGATAGTGAGAGGCGAGTCGGAATCCGTCTGCCCCTTCAACCGCTTCGCTAAAGAGACTGCCTGGAAAGAATTTCATCCTGAGTCTGGTGTGGGTCCGCGCCTCGACCTCGTGGAGGTGCTTTCAATCGCGACTGATGAAGAGTTCCGAGCGCGTTTCAAAGGGACGCCGCTGACGCGCCCGAAGCGGCGGGGCCTGCTCCGCAATGCGGCGGTCGCAGCCGCCAACATCGATTGCACTGCGGCCGTCCCAGTCTTGATCGAGCGCGCCGAGCATGACCCCGAGCCGCTCATACGCTCGCACGTCGTGTGGGCTTTGGCGCAACTTGATTCGAAGAGAGCCTCGCCCATAATCGAGCGGGCGCTAAAAGACCCCGACCCGATGGTCCGTGATGAAGCGACGCGGTTGATCTCCGATGACAACATGGTTAATGATTAGGACCACTACCGATGACCGTCTCCGAATTCATTGCAAAGTGGCAGCGCGTAGAGCTTACAGAGCGCTCGGCTTCTCAGCAGCACTTCCTCGATCTGTGCGAATTGTTCGAGCACCCTAAGCCCGCCGACCTGGACCCGCTGGGCGAGTGGTTCACCTTCGAGCGCGGCGCCGATAAGCACGGCGGCGGCAAGGGGTGGGCCGATGTCTGGAAGCGCGAATTCTTCGGCTGGGAATACAAAGGCAAGCATAAGAACCTCGACGCCGCTTATAACCAACTGCTGAAGTACCGCGAGGCGCTCGAAAACCCGCCGCTGCTCGTAGTCTGCGACATGGACCGTATTGTGATCCATACCAACTTCACGGCGACGGTAAAGAAGGTTTATGAAATCTCGCTCGCGGAGCTGGGCGCGGCGCGCAATATCGAGATAATGCGCCAGGCGTTTCACGACCCTGAACGCCTGCGACCGGGCGTCACGAGCGAAGCCATTACGACAGAGGTTGCGCGGCGGCTGGCGCAGGTAGCGCAGGGGCTTCGCACGCGCGGGCTTGACCCGTCGGAGGTGGCGAGATTTTTGGACCGAATCGTGTTCTGCCTGTTCGCCGAAGACGTAGGGCTGCTGCCGAAGGAGCTGTTCAGCCGAATAGTTCAGAAATCCAATCGCGACGGCGCGCGGTTTCAAAAGCTGATAGGCCAGTTGTTCGACGCGATGATGGAGGGTGGCGATTTCGGGCTGGAAGAGATTCGGCGCTTCAACGGGAATCTCTTTACCGAAAGCCCCGCGCTTGAGCTTACGCCCGAAGAGATAGACGCCATTCAAGAGGCGGGGCGGTTGGATTGGGGCGCTGTCGATCCGTCGATATTCGGGACCTTGTTTGAGCGCGGCCTTGACCCTGAGAAACGCTCTCAGTTGGGCGCGCAGTACACGAGCCGCGAGGACATAGAGACGCTGATCGAGCCTGTAGTCATGCGCCCCTTGCGCGAAGAATGGCAACAAGCGCGACAGGAGATAGAAAGCCTGCTTCGGACGGGAAAGAGCGACCCTTCAGGCAAAGCGAAACCTCTTTCGGAAAAAGCTGCGCGCGAGCGGGCGCGGGCCGTCGCGCGTCGTTATCTTGAGCGGCTTTCGGAAGTGCGTGTGCTGGACCCGGCGTGCGGTTCGGGGAATTTCCTTTACGTGACGTTGCAGAAGCTGAAAGACCTTGAGAAAGAGGCGCTCGTTTACGCGAGCGACAACCAGTTAGGGGCCTTCTTGCCGATGGTCGGCCCGTGGCAGTTTTACGGAATAGAGGTAAACCCGTATGCGTTCGACCTGGCGCAGACTACCGTGTGGATAGGCTATTTGCAATGGATACGGGCAAACGGGTTCGGCACGCCGCCCGACCCCGTCTTGCGCCGAATGGATGAGAATTTCAGGTGTATGGACGCGATTATTGATTTAAGTGACCCTGATAATCCGCGAGAGCCTGAATGGCCTGCCGTAGAATTTATCGTCGGCAACCCGCCGTTTCTTGGCGGCAAGAGAATGCGCGCAGAGCTTGGCGATGAGTATGTGAACAAGCTGTTTGAGGTTTGGGAAGGTAGAGTGCCTTCCGAGGCCGATCTTGTCTGTTACTGGTTTGAAAAAGCGAGGAAGCATATCGAAGAAGAAAAATGCAAACGAGCAGGCTTGCTTGCGACTCAAGGCATACGCGGCGGCGCAAATCGTGAAGTGCTGAAGCGGATAAAAGAAACTGGAGACATATTCTTTGCCGAAAGCGACCGCAACTGGATTCTCAATGGTGCAAATGTTCATATCTCGATGGTCGGTTTTGACGCTGGCTCGCAAAAACAAAAAACACTTGATCAGCGCGAAGTCATTTCAATTAATTCTAACCTGACCGCACACGCAGACGTTACTACTGCTAAGCAACTCAAAGAGAATTTCAAGATAGCGTTCCAAGGTCCCGTAAAAGTGGGCAAGTTTGAGATCGAGAATGATCTGGCAACTAAATTCTTACTATCACCAAACCCACATAGTAGACCAAACTCTGACATTCTATTTCTCTGGGTGAATGGCTTGGATATAACCAAAAGGCCCAGGAGCTACTGGATTATTGACTTTGGTTCAGCGAGCCTTGAACAAGCCAGTAAGTACCAGGAGCCATTCGAGTACGTCCAGCACTTTATCAAGCCGGATAGGATAAGAAACGCTGACAGACAACGAAGGGAGTTCTGGTGGCGATTAGGAAGAAGTGGCGGGGATTGGAAGTCAGCAACGCAGAATATCTTGAGAACGATTTTTACTCCCCGTGTATCCAAACACCGCCTCTTTACGTGGTTTGAAGGAGTTACTCTCCCCGATAGTGCGGTCGTTGGATTTGCTCGCTCGGATGATTACTTCTTCGGCTTGCTTCACTCACGGCTGCACGAAGTATGGGCACTAAAATTAGGCACTCGACTTGAAACGAGGCCGCGCTATACAGCTACAACTTGCTTTGAGACTTTTCCTTTTCCTCACCCGACGCCGGAACAGGAAGCCAACATCGCTCAGGCTGCGAAATACCTTGACGATCTGCGGAGCCGCTGGCTCAACCCGCCCGAATGGACTCGCGAAGAGATTCTCGAATTCCCCGGCTCTACCGACGGACCGTGGGCGCGATACGTCCACGACCCCGATGAGCGTGGCATAGGCACAGTGCGCTACCCGCGTCTCGTGCCCAAAGATGAAGAGGCCGCAAAACAACTCGCCCGGCGAACCCTGACCAACCTCTACAACCAGCGCCCCACCTGGCTAGACCTCGCGCACAAAAGCCTCGATCAAGCCGTCTTCGCCGCTTACGGTTGGGACGCTTCGATCTCTGATGACGAGATACTCGCCCGCCTGCTCGCGCTCAACCTTGAGCGCGAGCCCGCTAAGCGGAGCGGCGAATAGCGCCGCTCAAAAAGATCGGTCACTTCTGATCCGACGCGATTTGAGTATTGTGGAAAGCCAGGACGCTCCATTGACCGTTCTGCTTCGTCATGACCATCGTGCACATAGCCTTGTGCTCGCGCGGGGCGTTGTCCCGGCGGTATTTCAAATGCCACTCGGTGTGAGCGACCGCGACATCATCGCGAATGAATCGGACGCTTTGGGTCGAGGCGGCCAGGACACTCCCTTTATAGATCGTGTCGAATATCTGCTTGTGCCCGGAATCGATTGCCTCACGCCCTTTTATGCGCATGCCGTTTATGATCACGTAATCTGCGTCTTCGGCAAAAAGTACGCCCCAGGCTTTGCTGTCGCCGGCATTCCAGGCGTCTCGCAGCCGGGTTACTATCGCGCGTATGGCAGCCTCGTCTTCGGCTCGCGGGCTCTGCTGGGCGGCAGTCGGATAAGACGCGCCCAGTATCGAAACCATAACGGCTAACAGTGCAATTATTCTTCTCATTATTCATCTCCTCGAAACATAGAAGTCGCGATTGCGAATAATTGTAGGGGCAGCCCTTGTGGCTGCCCGGATCGCGCGTCAGCGCGATGACGTACGGCGCTCGCGCGCCGCCGGGCAGCCACAAGGGCTGCCCCTACAGGGTTTTTTCAATCGCAATGGATTTGTTATCCATACTGTAATGCGAATTTTCTGACCAAAGCGGCTCAACATTGCTCACATGTTTTTGCGAGATAAAAAAAGGGCTGAGGGGGAGCGCTCCCCCTCAGCCCTTTTATAAGGGTTGGTCTTTTTTCTACCGCTGGCTGCTGCCGGGCGGCGTGGGTCGCGGCGCGCTGCCGTTCCCCGTGTGATAGTTGGGATAAGCCGGCCGCACGGTCTTCTTCGGCGGGTTCTTCTTCAACTCCGCCATTACGACCTCGACACCCTTTTCAAGCTGCGGGTCGCGACCCTGACGCCAGGCTTTCGGGTCCAGGTCGACTTCGATGTCGGGCGCGACGCCGTGGTTTTCGATCTCCCACTTGCCTTCCGGCGTGTAGAAGGCGAAATGCGGCGCAGTCACCGAACCGCCGTCGATCAACTGTGGGTAGCCGCCTATGCCTACGAGCCCGCCCCACGTGCGCTTGCCGATCAGCGGGCCTATGCCTGCGCGGCGGAACATGTACGGCAAATAGTCGCCGCCCGATCCCGCGTACTCGTTTACGAGCATGACCTTCGGCCCGGCCATCGTGCCGAAGGGCTGGCGGAAATCATCGCCATCGCGCACCGCCCAGTAACCATTAAGCGGTTTGCGAAGGTAATCGATCATGTAGTCAGCCGCGTGGCCGCCGCCGTTGAAGCGCTCGTCTACGACCGCGCCTTCCTTGTCGAGCTGCGAGAAGTAGTAGCGGTTAAAGTTCGTGTAACCGCCCTGCGCCGTGTCGGGCAGGTAGATGTAGGCGATCTTGCCGCCTGTCATCTCGGAAACCTTGCGCCGGTTGCCTTCGATCCACGCCAGGTGGCGAAGACCGCCCTCGCTCCCGACCGGAACTACAGTGACTTCGCGCGAGCCCGACCCGTCGGGGTTCGGTCCAACGCGAATGACTACTTGTTTATTGGCCGTTGACTCGAAGAACGAGTAGACGTTGTCAGCGGCCGTAAGGTTGCGGCCGTTTACGGCCAACAGGTATTCGCCTTCCTGCACGTTGACTCCAGGCTGAGTGAGCGGCGCGCGCAGGTCGGGGTTCCAGTTCTCGCCGTCGTAAATCTTGGCGAAGCGGTAGCGATTATTCTCGGTACGATAATCCGCACCGAGCAAGCCGCCGGGCACGCGCCTCGCGTTGGGCACGTCGCCCCCCTGCACGTACAGGTGGCCGACCGTCAACTCGCCCAGCATCTCCTGGAACAGGTAATTCAGATCGGCGCGATGCGCGAGCGACGCGACGTAAGGCTCGTACTTCTTCTCCGTGGCCTTGATGTCGAGCCCGTGATAGTTCGGCGCGTAGAAGAAGTCTCGCTCAATCCTCCACGTCTCGCGGTACATCTGATTCCACTCCGCGACGGGGTCTACGTAGACTTCCATGTCTTCGGTCTTGATGCGCCCCTCGCCCGGCTTGATGGGCTGCAGGAGCGAGGCAATGAAATAGCTACGCGATTGGCTCGGGCCTTGCGAGTAGAGTACCTTTTCGCCGTTGGCCGATATGTCGAACGAGTTGATGTTCTCGAGAACCTTGTCGAGTTTGCGTTTCTCAAGGTCGAACTTGTGGACCGTCGCGCCGGTCACGCCAGGCGACGGGCCCGCGAACTCGCCCAGGTAGATCGTCCCCGGCTTGCCCGCCACAAGGGCTACGAAATTGCGCGCGGGGATGGGCAGAGCGACGATGCGCTGATTGATCCTATCGAAATCGATATTGACGCGCACAGGCTCTTTCTTCTCGCCGGGCTTCGTCTGCCCTGCGGGCGCGGCTGGCTGATCGGCCTTCTTCTCGCCCTGCTCTGCGGGCTTGTCCTGTATCCCCGGCACCGGGTCAGGTTTGGCTTCAGGCTGCACTTTCTCCTCATCGCTTTCGGGCGCGATGGGCGAAGGCAGGTCTTTGCGAAGCACCGCGACATAGACGCTGCGCGTCGGGCGATGCGGATAGCTCGTCATGTCGAAGCCGAAGACCGCAGGCCCAATGTCGGTGCTCGCAGTGAAGTAGATGTACTTGCCGCTCTTGTCGAAGTTCGGAGAGACTGCATCGCTCAGACCGTCTGTAATCTGACGAGTCTTGTTCTCTTCAATTGAATAGACGAAGATCGCGCGATACCAGGAGTCCAAAGAATCCGAGTAGGTGAGCCAGCGGCTGTCGGGCGACCAGCTTGCGCTGAAGTTGACCCCGCGCTTCGAGCTTGTGATCTTAACGGGAGTCCCTTTCTCGATGTCTACGTACCAGAAACTCTCCCGCTTATCGAAGAAGGCGATCTTCTTGCTGTCGGGCGACCATATGGGCGAGTAGTAAAACGACGGCGGGTTGCCGAGGTTGATCTTCTTGACTTCGCCCATGCCTGATTGATTTCTCAGGTGCAGGGTGTATTCGCCCGACTCGTCCGAGAAATAAGCGATCCATTTGCCGTCGGGCGACCACGAAGGGTCACGCTCGGCTACGCCCGGCGTGTTCGTCAAATTGCGGGCGTCACCCTTTTCGGCGGGCACGGAGAGAATCTCGCCGCGCGCTTCAAAGACGGCGCGCGCGCCCGAAGGCGAAAGCCCGATGTTGAGTATGCGGGGAGCGACTCTCTCATACCTCGGTCGGACCGAGAGCATATCGTTGTTGATCGTGACGTTGACCTTGCGCGACTTGCCGGAGTTCAGATCAAAGAGATTCAGCGCGCCGAACTGCTCGTAGACGATCGCGTCCGGCCCTGCGGAAGCAGCTTTGATGTCGAGGCCCGTGTTATCGATCACCTGCGCGACGCGCTTGGTCGCCGTGTCATAGGTAAAGAGCGTTATGGGGCCGTTGCGGTCCGAAAGGAAGTATACGCGGTTGCCTATCCACATCGGGTTGAAGTCGTTGGAGTTGGTTCGCGGAACCTTCTCGACCGAGGAGTCCGAAAGGTTGGCGATCCAGATGGGCGTCGCGCGCCCGCCGCGATAACGCTTCCACGCCTGGAATGCGCGCGGCAGCGGCACGTAAGCCAGCCGAGTCTGGTCAGCCGAATACGAGCCTTCGTAGGCCATCGGCAGCGGCACCATCGTGGGGTTTACGCCGTCGATGGGCATAGTAAAGAGCTGGGCTGTGCGGCCGGAATCGCTCGTGCGGCCCGACGAGAAAAACACCTGCTTTCCGTCAGGCGTCCACCCTTGCAATATGTCATTGCCGGGGTGATAGGTAAGCCTTCGCGGCGTTCCGCCCGCCGCCGGGACGACGTAAATATCGAGGTTGCCGTCATACTCGCCCATGAAGGCTATCCACTGGCCGTCGGGAGAAAACAGCGGCAACGCTTCGGTGCCCGTGCCCGTCGTCAATCGTTGCGCTTCGCCGCCCTCGCGGCTCACCGTCCACAAATCGCCCGCATAAGAGAAAGCTATGTGCGTGCGGCTCAAGGTCGGGTTGCGAACCAACAACGGTTTGTTGGTCTGTCCGTTAACTACTGCTGCCGCTGCGAGCGAGAGCATTAGCGCCAGGATGATCTTTTTCATTAGGGGTCCTCCTACACTCACAAATTGATACTAATATAAATCATGTAAACATAGACGCAATCTGCGGCGTCTGTGTTATCCGACAGTTACTTGTTTGCCACGCTGCCCGTGTGGTAGTTCGGATAAGCCGGACGCCTGGGCTGAGGGCGCGGATTCTTCTTCAGCTCTTCCATCACTATCTCGACGGCCTTTTCCAACTGAGGGTCGCGGCCCGCGCGCCAGGCGGCGGGGTCAAACTCGACCTCGATGTCGGGCGCAACGCCGCGATTCTCGACCTCCCATTCGCCTTCGAGGCCGAAGATAGCAGCATCTGGCGCGGTCACAAAACCGCCATCCATCAACTGAGGCATGGGGAACGACGCGACAAGGCCGCCCCACGTCCGCTTGCCGACGAGCTTGCCGATCTGCATCTTGCGGAAGTACCACGGCAAGGCGTCCCCGCCCGAGCCTGCAAGCTCGTTTACGATCATAGCCTTTGGCCCGTAAATGGCGCCCAGCGGCGTCGGTATGTCGCCGCCTTCGCGGAACGCGATGTAATTCAACAGCGGGCGGCTAAGGTATTCGACCATGTAATCGGCGAGCGCTCCGCCGGTATTGAACCGCTCGTCTATGACCGCGCCTTGTTTTTGAGTCTGCGAGAAGAAATAACGGTTGAAGCTGTTATAGCCGCCGCCGCTCGTGTTGGGGACGTAGACATAAGCCAACTTGCCCCCTGTCATCTGATCGACCTTGCGGCGATTGCTTTCAACCCAGTTCAGGTTTCTGAGACCCATCTCGCTCCCGACCGGAACTACAGTGACTTCGCGCGAGCCTGACCCGTCGGGGTTGGGTCCAACGCGAATGACTACTTGTTTATTGGCCGTTGACTCGAAGAACGAGTAGACGTTGTCGGCGGCGGTGATGTTGCGGCCACGGACCGCGATAAGGTATTCGCCTTCCTTGACGTTTACGCCCGGCTGCGTGAGCGGCGCGCGCAGATTAGGATTCCAGCTCTCGCCGTTGTAGACTTTCGCGAAGCGGTAGCGATTATTCTCAACACGATAATCCGCGCCCAGCAACCCGCCCGGCACAAAGCTCGGGCGCGGCTGATCGCCGCCATCTACGAACAGGTGGCCCACGGTCAACTGGTTGAGCATATCGCGGAAAAGATAGTTGAGATCGCTGCGGTGCGCGACGCTCGGCAAGTAAGCTTCGTAACGCTTCTTGAACTCTTCGAGGTTGACGCCGTGAAGATTCGGGTCGTAGAAGAAGTCGCGCTCGCCGCGCCACACTTCCGCGTACATCTGACGCCACTCGGCTCGCGGGTCTATGTAGACTTCCATCTCCGCCGTTCGGAGCGCGGTCGGAGCGCCCGGAGCGCCCGGCGGCATAGGCATGCCGAGCGTAGCGGTCGAACCTATCATCCACGTCCCGGGGAACCCGCCCTGGCGATAAAGCACCTTCTCGCCGTTAGCCGAAACGTCGATAGCCGTTATGCCTTCAAGCACCTTGTCGAACTTCCGTTTCTCAAGGTCGAACTTGTGAACGACGAGGCCGGGAGGGCCTGCGGGACCGCCCGGACCTGCGGGCGCAAGCTCAAGCACAAAGACCGTGCCGGGTTTGCCTACAACAAGGCTCAAGTAATTGCGCGAAGGAATGGGCAAAGAGACTATGCGCTGGTCTATGCCTTCGAGGTCTATGCGCACAGGCTCGACAGGTTTTTTCGCGGGCGCAGCGGCGGGGCCTGCGGGCGGTTGCGCGCCGGCAGCGGCGGGCGCTGCCGCGTCGGGCTTCTTCTCTTCAGTGCCGGCGGCAGGCGCGGCATCTTTCTTCTCTTCGGTTATCTTCTCTTCGTCGCTTTCGGGCGCGATAGGCGAAGGCAGATCGTTTCTGAGAACTATCGCGTAGACGTTGCGCGACGACTGGTGCGGAAACGTCGACATCTCGGCGAAGCTGAAGGCCGGGCCGAGGTTGGTGCTCGCGGTGAAGTAAAGGTATTTGCCGCTCTTGTCAAACGCCCCGTAACGCGCGTCGCTCATCCCGTCGGTCAACTGGCTCGATTTCGCGGATTCGAGCGAATAGACGAAGACGGCGCGCAGAAGGTTATCGACCTGCTTCGTGTAGCCGATCCATCGGCTGTCGGGCGACCAGAACGGCTGCATCACGTCGTTGTTAAGCCCTAGCGGGTTCTTATCGATTTTTACGGGCGTCCCCTTCTCAATGTCGATGTACCAGAGGTTAAGCCGCTTATCCATGTAAGCGATTTTCTTACTGTCAGGCGACCAGGTGGGCGAGTAGTAAAACGACGGCGGGTTGCCGAGGTTGAGCTTCTTGACTTCGCCCATGCCCGTCTGATTTCTGAGGTGCAAGGAGTATTCGCCCCCCTCATCCGAGAAGTAGGCTATCCACCGGCCGTCGGGCGACCACGAAGGATCGCGCTCCATGACTCCTGTAGTGTTAGTGATATTTCGCGGGTCGCCTTTTTCGGCGGGCACAGAGAGAATCTCGCCGCGCGCTTCAAAGACGGCGCGCGCACCCGTAGGAGAGATCGCCGCGTTGGTGATTCGCGTGCCCACGCGCTCGAATCGCGGGCGGACGCTCGCCATATCGCCCGCAACGCGTATGTCGACCTGACGCGCTTTGCTAGAGCCTAAATCGAAAAGGTGAATCGTCCCGAACTTCTCGTATACAATCGCGCCGGGTCCTGCGGAGGCCGACTTGATGTCGAGGCCGTTATTCTCTACGACGCGGGCTATCGCTTTTGAATTCACATCGTAGCTGTAGAGGCCCACCGCCCCGTCACGGTCGGAAAGGAAGTAAACTTTATTTTCGATCCACATCGGGTTGAAATCGTTCGAGTTTTCGCGCGGGAGCTTTTCGATGCTCGAATCCGACAATCGGGCTATCCAGATAGGGGAGGTCTGGCCGCCACGATAACGCTTCCAATCGGGCTGCCATTGCGTCAGCGGCTGATAAGCTATGCGCGAGCCATCGGGCGAATACGAGCCTTGCTTTGCCATCGGGAGCGGCACTTCTTCAGGGAAGCCGCCCGTCGCCGGGACTGTATAGAAGCGGAAATAACCCGCCGTCGAGGTGCGCGCGGAGCGAAAGAGTATCTTACGGCTATCGGGCGTCCAGCCTGCCACTTCGTCCCCGCCCGGGTGGTAGGTCAACCGCTTCGGCACCCCGCCCGCGGCGGCAACGACGTAGATGTCCGTGTTGCCGTCGTATTCGCCCGTGAAGGCTATTAATTTGCCGTCAGGCGAAAACATCGGGTCTGTCTCTATGCCGACCCCTGTCGTCAGCCGCGCCGCGTCCCCGCCCTCGCGGGCGACGTTCCACAAATCGCCCGCATAAGAGAAGACTATGTGCGTGCGGCTCACTGTCGGCTTTTGCAAAAGCTGGGGGCGGTCGGTCTGCGCAAACGCGGAGGCGACCGCGAGAAGCGACAGCGCGAGTATAAATAAAACTCGTTTCATTCGATAAAGCTCCTTTTTATCCCTGAATGAGATGGCGAAGGTACAGTAAGCATATTTAACGTAGGGGACGTTAGGCAAGTTCAATCTAACCTGTTGCGAAATTATAATAAAATGGCCGATTGCGGGCTATTGGGCGGCGAACAATTGCCACTCTCCGAGCGCGTCGCCGAAAGAGTGCAGCCCACGATCCTCAAATTTGAGGCCGGAGCCGGCGACCAGGTCCTTCACCGTTCGCGATACCAGAACTTCTGACTCGCAGGCGATGCCTGCCACCTGAACGCCCGTCTCTACTGCATTGCCACCTATCTTATCGCCTATCGCGTCGCACTCGCCCGTGTGGAGGCCCGTGCGCGTACTTATCCCGAGCCTTCGGGCCGCGTCCCTGATCGCGACCGCGCACCGTATGGCGCGGCCCGGCCCGTCAAAAACGGCCATGAAATGGTCGGCGGAGGTTTCGGCCTCGCGGCCACGAAACAGCTCTATCTCTTTTTTTGCGTGCGCGCGAAAGCGATCGAGCTTATCCGAGCTAGGGCCGACTCCGGCCAAATCCACCATGACGTGCGAGAACATGACCGTAGCCAGCACGCGGTCGTAGCCTGTGTGGTGGCGCACGCCCGTCAGGAACTCTTCGACTTCGTCGAGTATCGCGTCCTGATCGCCGACAAAGGGGAGATGGTCCTGACCCTCAAGCTCGACGAGCTTTGCGCCGGGAATCCGTTCGGCAACGTACCTGCCCTCTTCGACCCTGAGACAGCGGTCCTCTTTGCGGTGTATGACGAGCGTGGGGACACGTATCGAAGGCAGGAGGTGGCGGACATCTATCTCGGCGTTCATCTGCGTCAGGGCCAGCGCCGCGCCGGGGCTTGCGCCCATGCGGAGGTAGGTCGCCCACCAGTCTCTGAACCTGCGGTCGCCCGAAAGAGTCGGGGCGCGCTCCTCAAGCCCCACCGGGCCGCCCCAGTCTTCTTCTATCTCTTCGTAAAACTTCTCCCGCTCTTCAAGCGTCGGCGCCCAGGGGTAATCAATATCCCAGAGCCGCTTGGCGTAAGTCCCTATCATAACCAGTGCGGTTGTTTTTTCAGGATAGGTGGCCGAAAACATGCTGCACATCGGCCCGCCTTCGGAGACGCCTATGAGCGCGGCGTGCTCTGAGCCCACGGCCTTCATCACGGCCCGCACGTCGTCCATGCGCTGTTCGAGCGTCGGCAGCTCGTTTACAGGCACGCGATCGGAAAGACCCGTGCCTCGCTTGTCGAACAGTATGAGCCGCGAGAACGAAGCAAGCCTGGAGAGAAACCTTGCGAAAGAAGGCTCCGCCCAGAAGTACTCAACATGGGACACCCACCCCATGACGAAGACCAGATCGAGCGGGCCGTCGCCCACCACCTGATAAGCTATGTTGACCTTGCCGCTCTTGGCGTACCTCGTTTCGGGCGCACGCTTGATGATAGGGAACGATGCTTCGCTAAGAGTTGCGGCCTGCGCGCGGGCGAGTTCCGCAGCCGTCGTGTCAGGATCGAGCGCCTTCTTTTCTGAAATGGCTTCGGGGTCGCCTTCCGTCATCTCTCTAACGGTTGCGGCAAAGCGGTACCCGCGCCTCGGGATAGTCTCGATGTATTGGCCGCCGTCGTCCCGCTCTCCGAGCAGCTTCCTCAGCACGGAGATGTTCACGGCCAGGTTCGCGTCTTCGACAAACGTGTCGGGCCAGATCACTTTCAACAGCTCGCCCTTATCCATCACGCGGTCTTTATTTTCTATGAGCACGAGCAGCGTATCAAAGGCCTTCGGCGGGACGGCTATCTTTTCCCCTTCGCGCGTGAGCGTGTGCTGCGCCGTGTCGAGGCGGAACGGGCCGAACTCGTAAAATCGCCTGCCGTGGGGTGACATCTGTAGCTTGAGAATTATAGGTTAGTGCCGAGCGGCCCAACAAGGGACCATAGCAGCAATCGTGAAGTCTGCGCGCTCGATGTTACGGTTGGTCAGTTCCCGATGCAGGTTGGCCCTGATGAACTCAATAATTGTTTCGGCCTTAGAGTTCATATTCTAAATCAGGTGGCCGGAGTAGGGACTTAGCTGATGGCGAAGATAGTGTCTAAGCGCTGTTGCTTCTAATCCTGTCGAGATAGCGCATAAACTCACGCCCGTGATCCGGGCTATTCTCGTAAGCATATAGCGATGCATAGAAGGCTATGTTGAGCGCCACGTTTATCCGCTTCTCTTTGACGGCGGCAGAGACTGTCACCATCACTCGCCTGTAGGATTTGTTTCTGCTTTGATTGGTTATGTGCGCCACCTGCTCGACGCGCCCTGCTTTCAACGCATCGTGCAACTTGATCATCCTCCGCACAAACGATTCAATGCCGGTTTGATTGGTTATATCTACTACCAATCTGCGAAGCTGATCGTTCGACAGAGGCTGCTCATTTACAGGTTTTTGGGACTTGCGATGCTGTTCCGATTTTCTAGGCACAATCAGCCTTTTACGGTCAACCTGTTTTATTGCTATACTTAATTCCCGTTATATCAGGCAAGCGCGATGGTAATGTAATTAAGATTAATTG
This sequence comes from Blastocatellia bacterium, assembly GCA_036277095.1. Taxonomy (GTDB): domain Bacteria; phylum Acidobacteriota; class Blastocatellia; order UBA7656; family UBA7656; genus DASUNP01. The sequence goes on along the minus strand of DASUNP010000096.1, from coordinate 4,437 downwards.
TCAACCGATATTTTAGAAGATCGGAATATAACGGTAGCAGCGAAAGGGGAGCCTATGAACGAGGCGGGCAGAGGAGATTTGAGCAAGTATGTCAGACGTGTTATGAAGCAGAAGGGCTTGACGCAACGCGATGTGGAGTTGAGATCGGAAGGCAAGATAACGGACGGATACGTTGCCGACATTTTAAGCGGCGCGGCAAAGAACCCGTCGATCGAAAAGTTAAAAGCACTGGCTCGCGGGCTAGGCGTCGATCTGCACGAGCTTTTCGACGTGGCCTGCGGCGTGCCTGAAAGAGATGTGGGCGAGCGACGAAGCGCGGCGACAATGTTCGACGCCGTCTCGTTTCTTGAGATGATGTTGGATGTTGCCGAGAGCCCTGAATTGAGGGAGCTTGTCGAAGAGGCGATCGAGCTATGGCCCGAAGAGCGCGCGGTCGCGCTTGGAATGCTTGAGTCGATCAATGAGCACAAGCGAGTTTCAAAACGAAAAAAGAAATTGACGCGCGACGGGAAAGAGAGATAACTCCTATTTCTTGCCTTTGCCTTTATGCTTGAGCCTGATCTTTTCAATGGCTTGCAGTATCTCTTCCAGTTCGTTGTCGGTTACATCCTTCGCAGAGGTAAGCTCTACAATCCTCAACAGCATTTCTCTGGGCGATAGTTCGTTTGAAGATTCTAGATCCTGGGGCGTATCGTTTGGTTCTTTGACCATATTCTTTTTCCAATCCATGTAACTGAGCACGCGCGCCGGTCGGCTCATGCGCTCTGGGGCAAGACTCGACGAATCAGGGCTGCCACTGGCTTCCCGCACAGGCAGCCGAGCAAGATTGTCAGCATTCAGAACTTTTCGGGTAACAGCAACAACCGAACGAGACATGCGGTATCCCCTGGCTGCTATTTCGTCGCTCGTCTCGCGGTGCTCAGGATACGCGCTAATGTAAGGGGATGCAAGAACAATCCGGCTGATACGCTGAGCTTCATCAAGTCTTCCCACTTCACATAACTCAAAGGCTAGACTGTTGAGATAGTCATACAGAAACTGCGGGCGGTAAACGCTCACCGCGCGAGTTGCCGGCAGTAATCTTTCGAGGTCAGCAACCGCTCCCTGATGATCGCCTTCCATGCCTTTTACCACAGCAACCATCTTTAGAGTCTGTGCCGCAACCAGAAGGTCTTTCGTGGTCGCTACTCGAAGGGCCTCTGTATAGAAGCGAAGGGCTGACTCAAGACTGCCGCTTACCAGAGCGAACGTGCCCAAAGACAATAACGCCTGCCCTCGATACCTGAGCGGCGCGTCAACAGCAACCTGCTCAAGCAGAGTCTCGGCTTGAGCAATCTGCCCGTGTCGCTTGATTGCCAGAGCGTAGTAATACGAGCCGATGTTTTGGTATGCAGGTATAGGTAAATTCAGTAGAATTTGGCTCGCTTGCTCGACGTTGTCCATCCGACGCAATGTGTAGGCGTGTTGAGCAAGAGCAGTAAGCCTCTGGCCGAATTCAATAATGGCTTCCTTTGTTTGAAAGCCTTTAATGAGCAATTGAGCCAACTGCTGGTAGAATTCGCTCTGTCTGTTAGCTCCCTGTAAGGCAGCTAACAAATCTATGGAGGAACAATCTGTGAGGAAACGACTATTAGTCGCTGCTATTTGCATACTCGGTCTTCCTATGTGGTTTTCGCCCACTAAGGGGGACATAAATAACTCGGCTCCGTTCGCCACAGCCGCGCTTGCTGGACATCAAATGACAGGCGGCGTCTATTGTCCATGTGACAATCCAAACAGTCATTTGCCCGGCTTGAGAGCTCGAGGTGATGATTCAGCGCACCAGGATGAAAATACAACTCAGGGCGATTTGAGTATCGAGCTTGGCATTGCATTATTGGCCTTGACGGTTTGGCTTAAATTGAGAGCCTAAAGCTAAAGCCTTTTCTTACCCGAAACTCATAATGGTTGCCGCTCTCCCGGCGGCTCAGCATTCGTGTATTCATCGACCAAACCAAACGAGCGTATTCTACAACACAGAATCTCAATGTCAACAAAGGATAGTACAGATAGAAGCTACGCATCCGACTTCAGTCGATACGAAGAATAAGCGGCGTAGCTGATTTCGGCCTCAAGTTGTTGAACGCAGCTTCGAATGCATATCTTCTATCTTTATAAACTCTTTAGAGTTTCTTTAACATCTAAACACGTTTTCCGGCGTATAACTTTCTCTGAAGACGAGAAATCTCAAATCTGTTTTTTGATTCAGTAACTAATTTTCGGAGGAGAAATGACGACACAGGTTTTGGACCAGAAAAAAGCAGAGCAGTTTGCCGAAAAGATGATTGGCATTATTAACGGCGGGGCGTTGGCTCTCATGACGAGCATAGGCCACCGGACCGGGCTGTTCGACGTTATGGCCGAGCTGCCGCCAGCCTCAAGCCGGCAGATAGCCGAGGCTGCGGGCTTGAATGAACGTTACGTGCGCGAATGGCTCGCCGCGATGGTCGTCGGTCACATAATCGATTACGACGCGCGTGAGGCGACTTACACTCTGCCACAGGAGCACGCCGCCGCGCTCACCCGCTCGGCTTCGCCTAACAACATCGCCGCGACCACGCAATTCATCTCGCTGCTTGGCGGCGTCGAGGATCAGATCGTCGAATCTTTCCGTCACGGCGGCGGCGTCCATTATTCGGCCTTCCCCAGATTTCATGAGGTGATGGCCGAAGAGAGCAACCAGACGGTCGTGGCGGCGCTGATCGATCACATACTCCCGCTCGCGCCGGGCCTGGTCGACCGCCTCGCCGAAGGCATAGAGGTGCTTGACGTGGGGTGCGGCAGCGGTAACGCGCTCATCTTGATGGCGCGAGTATTTCCGAAGAGCCGCTTCACGGGCTTTGACTTTTCAGAGGAGGCGATAGCCCGCGCGACGGCGGAAGCCGAAAGGATCGGCCTGTCAAATATTCGCTTCGAGGCGAAAGACGTGGCGACTCTAAACGGCGGGAGCCGTTTCGGGCTCATCACCGCTTTCGACGCCATACACGATCAGGCCAGCCCCGCCAGGGTGTTGAAAGGAATATCGAACGCGCTCGCAAACGATGGCGTCTTCTTGATGCAGGACATCGCCGGGTCGAGCCATCTCGATAAAGATATGGCGCACCCTGTCGCGCCGTTTCTTTACACGGTCTCTTGCATGCACTGCATGACTGTGTCGCTTGCGCAGAACGGCGCGGGGCTGGGGACGATGTGGGGCGCAGAGACGGCGAGCCGGATGCTGGCCGAAGCCGGGTTCACACAGCTTGAGGTGAAACAACTCCCACACGACATAATGAACAACTACTTCATCGCAAGAAAGTAGTCCCACTTTAGTCCTGAGTGCTGAGTAATAGTACTTCACTCAGCACTCAGGACTTAGGTCTAAGGAAGTACGTGATCGAATGGGAAGCTTACAGTCGGGACAGGTTCTCAAGCACTACCGCATTACCGATAAGCTCGGTCAGGGCGGAATGGGCGAGGTCTATCGGGCCGAAGACACTAAGCTCAACCGCTATGTCGCGATAAAGCTTTTGACTGCCTCTACGGTCGAAAACGAAACCGCGCGCCGCCGCCTGCTGCAAGAGGCGCGCTCGGCTGCCGCGCTCAATCACCCGAGCATAGTCACGGTCCACGCCATAGACGATCACGACGGGCTCGATTTTATCGTGATGGAGTATGTCGAAGGCGAAACATTGAAATCCGTAAGCGAGCGCGGCCCCATACCGCTCCCGCAGCTTCTCGATATCGGCGCGCAGGTTGCGGACGCGCTCTCGACGGCTCACTCGCTCAACATAATCCACCGCGATATCAAGAGCGCAAATATACTGCTCGCCTCGGCCAGCCGGGCCAAGGTGCTCGACTTCGGGTTGGCTAAGACTACGCACCCGCTCATCGAAGAGCTGGACCTCGAAGCGCCCACACGGTTCGCCCTCACGGGCGCTGGCATAGTGCTTGGCACTGTCCCTTACATGTCTCCTGAGCAGACGCGCGGCGAGCAGCTCGACGGGCGGACGGATATCTTCTCGCTCGGCTGTGTGTTGTACGAAGCGGCGACCGGAACCTTACCCTTCAACGGGCCGAGCCTGCTCTCGATCATTCACGACATAGCTACGGTCAACCCGCCGCCGCCCAGCCGCTTCAAAAACGATTTACCGGCGGAGTTCGACCTGATCATCGCGCGGGCGCTGGCTAAAGATAAGGAGCAGCGCTATCAATCGGCGTCAGAGATGGCCGACGCGCTTCGGAGCTTGAAAGGAGCATCGACGAGCTTTCCGGTTATACAGCCGATTACGGGGCCGCTCGCGGCTGACGGCGAGCTTGAATCGTTTGTCGGGCGCGAGCCGGAGATGAAGCAGCTTGATCGCCTCTTGCGCCGCGCGACGGAAGGCGCGGGCCGCGTCGTCTTTGTCACGGGCGAGC
>DASUNP010000095.1:0-72824 GCA_036277095.1 Blastocatellia bacterium | reverse complement strand
GTTGTTGCAGTACCTGCCAGACGTATTGCACATAGTGATAACGTCGAGGAGCATGCCGAATCTGAGTGTGACGAGGTTGAGGAGCAAGGGATTGGTGGGAGTGGTGGACCGGCAGGATTTGTTGTTCACGCAAGGAGAGGTACAGCAGTTGTTCGCTGAGACTTTCGACCAGCCGCTTCCGCTCGATCAGGTGAATCAGTTTTACGAAAAGACTGACGGGTGGGTCACCGCGCTCCAATTGATTCATCAATCGCTAGACCGCCTGGGCGACCAGGAACATCAGCGGTCTACGGATAGTGCGGTCGTTGAACGGTCGTGGTTGACTGCGGCCTTTCAACAGTCAGAGCTCGACGTGTTTGATTACTTCGCCGAAGAGGTCCTTCAGTTTGAAGCGCCCGAAACCAGGCAGATGCTTGGCCGCCTGTCGCTTCTCGACCGCATAGACCCCGCGATATGCGACGCAGCGCTCGGCATCAAAGACTGTCAGCAGGAGCTGCGCGCGCTGGCCCGGCGGAACGTCTTCATCTCGCACATCTACGCTTCGGGCGCTGAAGAAGAGTATCGATTGCACCCGCTGTTTCGCAGCTTCCTGAATCGCTGGCTGTCGGGCGAGCTTGGCGCGGACGAAGTGAAGCGGCTGCACAGAGAATGCGCGCGCTATTTCGTCGACACCTCTCAATGGGACCTGGCCGTCCACCATTACACGGAGGCGAACGCGGCAAGCGACGTGGCCGGCCTGCTTGCGCGGCACGGGGCGGACCTCGTTGGGGCGGGCCGGTTCGAAACCATTAAACGGGCCTTCGAACGGTTGCCGCAAGAAGCGCTCAAGAACCACCCGCGCGCGCTGATCACGCGCGCAGACATCGCGCTGATCGAAGGCGACCACGCGCGCGCGCTCACGCTGTACGCGCAGGCCGCAGACATCGCTCGCGCCGCGGCGGAGACTACCATCGAGGCGGAAGCCCTTCGCGGCCAGGCTTACATAGATCGCTATCGCGGGAATTGCAAGGAAGCGATCACGCGCGCGCGCGCGGCCATAGAGCTTGCCCCCGACCTCCATTCGCTGCGCGCGCGCTGCTTCAACACGATAGGCTTGTGTTACTTCACGGCGCTGCATGATCCCGAGCGCGCGATTGAAAGCTGGCGCGCGGCGCTCGACGAAGCCCGGCTCGCGGATGATGACCGCTTCGCGCGAATAGTGCTGCACAACCTGGGGCTGCCCTATTCGGTCGAAGGCGATTTCAATGAAGCGCTCCGTTGGCTCGGCCAGATGATCGAAAGCCGCGCGGAGGCTGCGCCTTTCCCGCAAGAGGCGATAGCACATCTGAACATCGCGCGGTTGAAGATCGTCCAGGGCCGTCTGGATGAGGCCGAGTCGCATCTTGAGCTGGCGCTCGACCGCTGCCAGTTGTTCAATCTGAAATCTGCTACCGCAGAGACGTTGGAAGCTTTCGGCAACCTCTACCGCGAGCGCGGCGAGTTTTCGAGGGCGATGGATTTTTATGACGAGGCGGCGCGGGCTTACCGCGACGCGGGGTTGTCGTTGAAAGACCGCGAGCTGTTGGACGAGCGCGCGACCCTCTACCTTCGAATGAACGAGCTTGTGATGGCCGAGCGCGAAGCCAACGAATACTACCAGGCCAGAAAAGCGAGCTCGCCCGGCGAGCGAAGCACGGCGCTCATAACGCGGGGCCGCATAGAGATGGCCGGGGGCCGTACGGTCGAGGCCGAAGCATCGCTCGTTGAAGCCGCAACTCTTGCGCGCGCGGGCGGACTCTATTACAACGAAGCGCGCGCGGCCACATCTCTCGCGCGGCTGCTGTGGGCGGCGGGCCGCAGCCACGAAGCGCTCGAACACCTGCGGCGCGGGATCGATCTGGCGATTAGATACGACTATTCTTACTGGCTGGCATCAGAGGCCGCAGCGGCCCAGGGATTGTTCCGCACGGCGATTGATCGCGGCCTGGCGGTCGATTACCTGTCGCAGGTGGTCCCTATCGAGTCGCCAGGCGTCGAGACGGCCGAGAGCGCCGGCCTGCGGCAGATCAAATCACAGCCTCCGGTCGAGCTGATAATCGAGCGCCCGAATTACGACCTTGCCATCAACATGCTAGGCCCAGCGGAGATATACCGCGACCCTTCGGACACGCTCAAAGACGCGTGGCGGCTTACGAAGGCGCTTCACATACTCTGCTACATCGCTTCGCGCCGCAACCGCCGCGCGCCTAAAGACACGCTCGTCGATCTGTTCTGGGAAGACGCTGAGCCGGAGACTGTGGCGAAGAATTTTCACCCAACTATCTCGCACCTGAGAAAGGCGCTCAACACCGGGCAGGTCGTAAAAAAAGATTTCGTGCTGTACCGCGAGGGCGCGTACCTGCTCAACCCGCAGTACCTGTATCAGATCGACACCGAGGAGTTCGAGCGATTGCTTGCCGACGCACGCGAGGCGCGCCGCAGCAGCGACGCGGAAGGCGCGGCGCAGTTGTTGACGGAAGCCATTCGGCTTTATCGCGGAGATTTCCTGGAAGAGTTTTACTACAACTGGATCGAAGAGCTTCAAAGCTATTACGGGGATTTATACCTCGAAGCGCTGAAGGAGCTGGTCGCCTACCACAGCGAGCGCGGGGACCACGAGCAGGTGATACGCTACGGCCAGATGATCCTTCAGCGAGACGCCTACCAGGAAGAGGTTCACTGCCAGGTCATGGAAGCGCACGTCCGATCTGGCAACCGCGCCGCAGCCATAGAGCAGTTCGATGGGCTGAGACGGATGCTCCGCCGCGAGCTGGGAGTGGAGCCGCTGCCCGCGACAATCGCTAAATACGAATCGCTCATCAGGTAACAGGTTAGACTCAGCTAACAATTTGCACTCAGCATTTCGCCGCCGCTAGGTGGCCGGGAAGATGATGTAATGTGTAATCTCTAAAACCACCTCCCTGCTGACCCGCTTCAAGGCCGTTCTTTAAGGTTAATTCAAGTATTGGTCAATAGCACAGAAGTATAAACTCACATGTAAAGTGGAGCTAAGATTTTCTGGGCAAGCCGGTCTATCTTTGCGGCGCACGAATTGCCCGAAACGCCGGAACTTACTGCGGACGCGCAAATCCTACGAAATCCCGCCATTCGTCCGGCGCGGCTGTGACAGAAATGCTATTCCGTATCTCAAAAATGTTCCGCCGTAAAAGGAGTCCTCGCCATGAGCAAGATGTTTCCCGCCAACCGGGCCGCTAAGATAATTCGCAGCTTCTCGAATGTTATTCCAAGACCAGTATTCTATCTTTTGGCAACGATCTTTGCTCTCGCCGTAACCTCGGCGCAGCTTTCCTCTGCGCTGACTGCCACGCAGTCGGGCAAGAGTCCCTCGCAGCCGCAGTCGGGCGCGGCCCGGCTCGCGCTTGAGCCTACCGCGCGAGCCGCCGCCGCGCTTGAGAGCCTTCGCCGCGCATCTGCCGGGCGCCTGGCGACAGAGTTGGCTGTGCAAACCGGAAACTACAGTTTCGTGCGCGCGACCGAAGGCGCAGTGCTTTCGGCGGACAATACCGCCGCCGCGCCCGAAGATCGCGCGCTCGCCTTTTTAGCCGCACACGGCGGAGTGGTGGGTATCAACGACGACGAGCGAGCGCGACTCGCGGGCCGCAGCCCTGCGGGCAAAATTGGCGCGGGTGCGTCCGCCGCAAGCGAGCTGCGCGTAGCCCGTGTCGATAGCGATGACATCAGCGGGACTCACGTGCGGTTGAATCAGTTTTATCAGGGGATGCCTGTCTTTGGCGCGCAACTGATCGTTCATATGAACAAGCGCGGCATAACGGCCGTCAACGGCCACTTCGTGCCCGACATCAAGGCGGGCGGCGCTCCGCGCATCACTCCCACGGAGGCGGGAGCGATCGCGCTCCGCTTTCAAGTCGGCCCCAACCCTCTTCGCGTCGTCAAGACCGATCTGAGCATTTATCGCGCGGGGCTTTTGGAAGGCTACCAGGGCGAGAGCCTCCTCGCCTACAGCGTGGAGGTGACGGATGGCCGCCGGCTGCGCGAGCAGATATGGATCGATGCTCAGAAGGGAGGGATGATAATTCGCATACCGCTCAACCACACGGCAATGAACCGCACGATCTATTCGCCCAACTACGATCCTGAGAATCCTGATCTATTCGTCGTGCGCCGCGAAGGCGAGCCGCCTTATCCTGGGCCTCCGCCTGAGCTGGGCGGCCACCCGTTCAATAACCTTTATGACTTCGCGGCGCACACTTACAACCTCTACCAGTCGGCCTTCGGGCGGGACTCTTACGACGGGGCGGGCCATCCGATGGCGAGCGTCTTCCTCGTTAACGACCAGTGCCCGAACGCTTACTGGAACGGCATAGCGACCAACTACTGCCCGGACCTCGATGCCGACGACGTTGTCTCGCACGAGTGGAGCCATGCTTATACACAGTTCACTCACGGATTGATCTACGCATATCAATCGGGCGCGCTAAACGAAGCTTACTCTGACATCTTCGGCGAGACGGTCGACCTTCTGAACGGCGTTGACGGCGAAGGCGGCTCTAACAACGCGGAGCCGCTTCCCAACGGCCAGCGGTGGCAGATAGGCGACGATGTCCCTTCGCTCAACCAGTCGGCCCTTGGCATACTGCGCGACATGTGGGACCCGACCAGGTACGGTCAGCCCGACAGGTCAAGCTCAGCTAATTATGCCTGCGGATCGGGTGATGGCGGCGGAGTGCATGCGAACTCCGGCGTACCCAACCATGCTTACGCGATGCTCGTCGACGGCAAGACCTTTAACGGCCAGACCGTCCAGGCGATAGGCTTTACGAAAGCGGCTCACATCTACTGGCGGGCGGCGCTGGTTTATCAAACGCCGACCACTGATTTTGCTAACCACTCACAGTCGTTGCTGGCGGCGGCAGACGATTTGATACAGGCGGGAACAAACCTCAACGCGCTGTCGACCAGCTCCGCGGCGAGCGTCCCTTCGGGGCAGGTCGTGACCGTAAACGACCGCCAGCAGGTCGAAAAGGCAATCCTCGCGGTTGAGTTGAACCAGCCTTCGCCCTGCCCCATCTTTATACTGCTCGACCCGGTGCCTGCTGATATATGCGCGGGCGCGGCAGACATCTTTGCCGAAGACTGGGAGACGGGCATGGACGGCTGGGCGACGACCAGCACAGGGGTCAACATCGAGTGGGATAACAGGAGTTGGGTAGTCGATGCTACGCTGCCTGCGGGCCGGGCAGGTTCTGCGGCTTACGCGCGAAACCCGGCGCTCGGCGAGCCGGGCGGAGGGACGTGCCAGCCCGGCGGAGACTACTCCGGCCAGTTCACCATCGACAGCCCCCAGATCACTATTCCTGCGGGCGCTTCCGTGCTGCGGCTGAGCTTCGATCATTACGTAGCGAGCGAAGCTACGTTTGACGGCGGCCAGTTAGAGATCAGCGTCAACGGCGGGGCGTTTGCCCTCGTTGCGCAAGAGAGCTATCTGCACAACCCGCCGAACTCTCAGTTTGAAGCAGCGCCGCCCATCGGCCTTAACACCAACCCGAACGCGGGCGAGTTCGCATGGAACGGGACGAACGTAGGCACTCCCACGGGCTCGCCCCCCGGTTCTTGGGGGACCTCGCTAGTCGATTTAAGCACGCTAGCCGCGCCCGGCAATACAATAAAGATTCGCTTCAACTTCAGCCAGGACGGCTGCAACGGCGTAGACGGGTGGTACGTCGACAATGTTCGCCTCTTCTCTTGCCCGTCGCTTGACCCCCCGGCTCTCACCGTAGCTGCCGATTACGAGAACCCCGACACGAACGGCTCTTACACGCTCAACTGGACTCGCCCTGCGGGCGCTACCGGGCCTGACGTTTTACAAGAATCGGTCACGTCCTGCGCTCCGCTGCTTTCAGACAACGCCGAAGGCGGGCTCGGACAGTGGACTGTCGCGAGCGCAGGAGGCCCTGCGCCGCTACAACCGACCTGGACCAACGTTCCCGCGAACGCGAAGCCGCAGCACGCGAGCGCTTCGTTCTGGGCGCACGGCACGGAAGAGAGCGTAGATACATTTACGACGCTGACGTATAACAACCCCGTTCAGATACCGACGAGCGGCGTCACCACGCTCAGCTTTTCCGACTGGTTCTTTAACGAAGATGACGACAAGGCTTCGGTCGAAGTCTCCGAAGACGGGGGCGTGAACTGGACTCCGATCTACACGGTCGAGCGAGGGATGGGCGCTTTGCCGGACGTTGGCGTAATGGCATTCGCAGACGAATCGCTTACCAGACGGCAGATCGACCTGACCGTTTACAGCGGCAAGACTATAAGGCTTCGCTTCCGTTATGACCTGGGCGGGTCGGACTTCATATTCTTCGTTCAATACGGCTGGTACGTCGATGACATCTCTATCACCAGCGATAACTGGACGGACGTTGCTACGACTACCGGAACCTCGTTTACAGTAACCGGGCGCGGCGCGGGGACGCGCTGTTATCGCGTGCGCACGACTTACCTGATTAACTCGCAACTGATTCCGAGCATCTACAGCAATCTTGTGTCGGTGAACGTGGCCAATGATTGCGGGCTGGTCGAGCTGACGCCGGCCAGCGCGTTTTTCCCGGATAGGGGAAGAGAGGGCGCTTTGAAAGTAGTCACGCCCGGCTCGTGCGCCTACGGCGCGGCCACGAGCAACGCGAGCTGGATAGAGATCATTAGCCCCGGAGGCGGCAGCGGGAATACCGAGATCACTTTCGTCGTGAGAGATAATCTCACGGGCAGCGGCCGGCAGGGAACGATCACCGCCGGAGGCAAGCCGTTCGTCATCACGCAGGATGGCGGGCAGCAGAGCGGCTGCCAGTATTCGATTTCGCCGACCTTCACGACCGTTCCGGCTGCGGGCGGCGGCGGCAATGTAAGCGTGACGTGTCCGAGCGGGTGCGCGTGGCAATCCTCAACGAGCGCGAACTGGATCATGATCACGTCGAACTGCTGCGGCGTCGGCAACGGGTCGGTCAGCTACGCGGTGGAGGTGAATCGGACAGGGAGCAGCCGGTCGGGGACTATAACCGTTGGCGGAAAGACGCTGGCGATCAAACAACCGGCGAACTAAATGAATAGTCCTGAGTGCTGAGTGAGAAAACAGAAACAGTCTGCTTATGTTTTTACTCAGCACTCAGGACTTAGAAAAACCTCACGCTTCGAGCTTTGCGTCCATAGTAATCTCGGCGTTCAACAACCGCGAAATGGGACACCCGGCTTTGGCGTTGTTGGCGGCGGTCTGAAATGCCTGCTCGTCCGCGCCTGGAATCTTTGCCGTAACGTCGAGGTGAACTTTGTTGACGGTCCATCCGGCGTCGAGCTTCTCCATACTTACTGTGGCCGTCGTCTCGATGCTATCGGCCGTAAGCCCTGCGTTGCCCAACTGGCCCGAGAGCGCCATAGTAAAACAACCGGCGTGGGCCGCTGCTATAAGCTCTTCCGGGTTAGTCCCTATCCCCTCCTCAAAACGAGTGCTGAAAGAGTATTGAGTGTCTGAAAGGACGCCGCTCGCCGTTGAGATAGTCCCTTTGCCGTCTTTAAGGCCGCCCTGCCATCGGGCGGATGCTTTGCGTTTCATCTTTTCCTCCTGATTTTTTTAGTTGCTTCCAGCACTCAAGTCTACACGAATGAAACGCCGCAAATCTAATCATTCCGAGTTCGACCGTTGGCGAATGCGCTCAACCTCCGCATCCATCCGTTTGATCTCAGCTTCCAGCCGCTCTCGGCTCGCGGTAAGAAACTCAAGCCTCTTGTTCACTCTCTCCTTTTCATTTTCGAGTCTTGCGCGCAACCCGTCGCGCAGTTCGTCCATAGGGCGCGCCGAGCCTATGAACGCAAGCGATCGCTGAATGCTGTCGGGCGTCAATCGGAAATCGAGATAATCAAGCTGATTCTGCAAGTCAAGCTCTTGCATCTGTACCTCGAATAGTCTCGCCCGCAAGCTCTCGGCGCGTTCTTCGGCCCGCGCCAGCGTGTCACGCTCGATCAAGCCTTTCGCTTGCGATTTCACTGTCGTGTTCTCGCGCTCGTCCGGCGGCCTGCTTTCTGACGATTGCGCGAGGGCGGTTGAGCCAAGCGCCAGGGCCATAAATAATCCGGCCAGTAAACGTGTGATCTGTATCTTGCACATTCTATCTACCTCTCTTACTGCCTCGCGCGACGCGAGAGTCGACTCTCGCGTCGCGCGATTAGCTTAACTCCTTTCTTAATCAAGTCAGGTCACTTTCGTGTGACAACATTCCATTGGCAAACGTCTCGCCACACCGCCGCTTTGATGACGCTTGGCCTCGAAGTCCTTGATTGAAACGGGTTATACCTTCCTGGCGGATGGATTTGAGGTAGATGAAGTGATGATCGGTCTGCCAGCATTTTGGCAAGTGCCAACTACCGATGCCCAAATATCGGCATCGGCAGTTGGCAGTCCGAATAGAGCTGTCGCGATTAAGAATCGGATGGAAGGCCGAGCAGTATTGCGCAATATTACCATTAGTGCAACTATTACAAATCGTGGACGGTGGATCGCAACAAGCTAAACTTGACATCAGGGTCCGGCAGTATCAGGCGCTGCTTCAAGCCGCCGAATCGATTGCCGCCCAACGCGATCTGAAATCGTTGCTCGAAGTCCTGAAGGAACGATTACAGGTGGTTGTCAAGTTTGATGCCGTTCAGGTATTGCTTTACGACCCGGAACAGAACCTGATGCGCAGACACGTTCTGGAGTCGGTCAACCTGTCACGCGATAACCCCCTCCCTGATCTACCTATCGAAGAATCTCTCGCCGGGTCGGTGTGGCAGGCGCAACAGCCCTTGCTCGTAGCCGATCTCGATTCTTATGAGAGTCGCTACCCGCGTGTTATCCGTGAGCTGCGAGGATACGGGGTCAAGACCGCTTACTTCCTCCCGCTCACTTCGCAGGGCCGGCGTCTGGGCACGCTCGGATTCTTCAGCCCTCGGGAAGCAGCCTGGGGCGAGGACGATCAGGAATTCCTCGAACACGTGGCGAAGATGGTAGCCGTTGCGGTCGACGATACTATCAACTTTGAAAGCGCCCGCGCGGCTAACGCGGAGCTGAAGCGCCATCTGGAACATCTGCGGCTGATTCTAGACATCACCACCGCTGTTGTCTCGGAATTGGAGCTGCGAGAACTTCTCAAGGTCATCTCTTCGAGCATTCGCGTGGTGATAGAGATTGATATCGTCACGGTAGCGCTGTTCGATCACGAAACCGGCCAACTGCGCACAATAGCGACAGATGCCGGACCGGGGGCTCGTCCCAGGAGCGAAGGGTTCCTGGTCCCGCTCGAAGACACACCCGCCGGGTTAGCCTTCACCTCCGGCCAGCCGGTCTTGTTCGATACATTAGACCTGAACAGATTCCCTTCCGATGTGTCCCGACAGGTCTATGAGAGCGGTTACAGAGGAGGCGGCAGCATCCCGCTGATTGCGAAGGGGCGCAAGCTGGGAGTCTTGGGATTTGCCAGCAAATATGAGAAAGCCTTTTCCGATAGCGACAAGGATCTGCTGTGTCAGGTCGCAAATCAGATCGCCATCGCCGTCGATAACGCGCTCAACTTCGAGCGAGCGCGCAAGGCCGAGCAGCTTGCCAAGAACCAATCCGAACGCCTCGGGCTGCTGCTGGAGATCAACAATGCCGTAGTCTCGAATCTCGATCTGCAAAGCCTGATGAAAACCATCTCGTTTTGCCTCGGCAAAGTGTCGCAGTACGACACCGTAGGGCTTGCCCTTTACGACGCCGAGACCAATCAATTGCGCGCGTACTCCAACCCCAGCGATCAGGCTTTTATTGACGAAGGACAGCCGATTCCCTTCGAAGGCTCAGCCCCCGGTCTGGCCTTCACGACGGGAAAGCCCGTCTTGCTCGACCGGTATCAGGGCGAGGCGCTTAACTCAGAGTTCAGCATGCGATTCCGCCGGGCAGGTTTCAAGTCAGGCGGCGCGGTCCCGCTCATCGCTCATGGCCGCACGCTCGGCACCCTCGGGTTTGCCACTCTCCGCGAGGCCACCTTTTCTGATGAAGAGGTGGAGATGCTTTGCCAGATCGCTAACCAGGTAGCGATTGCCGTCGAGAACGTCCTGGTCTTCCGCGAGATCGAGACGCTCAAGAACAAGCTCGCCAGCGAGAAGCTATACCTGGAAGACGAAATCCGCACCGAACATAATTTCGAGCATCTGATCGGCGTAAGCCCGTCGTTCAAGCGCATCCTCAAACAGGTAGAGACGGTCGCGCCAACAGATTCCGCCGTGCTCATTCGCGGCGAGACGGGCACGGGAAAGGAACTGCTCGCCCGCGCGATTCACGACCTGAGCACGCGCCGCGAGCGCACGATGGTAAAGATCAACTGCGCGGCGATCCCTACAGGCTTGCTCGAATCCGAACTCTTCGGCCACGAGAAGGGAGCGTTCACGGGCGCCATCTCGCAACGCATAGGGCGGTTCGAGCTCGCCAACAAAGGCACACTCTTTTTAGACGAAGTCGGCGACATCCCGCTTGAGTTGCAGCCGAAGCTATTGCGAGTGCTACAGGAGCAGGAGTTCGAGCGGCTCGGCAGCACGCGAACGCAGCGCGTCGATGTGCGACTGGTCGCCGCAACAAACACGGCGCTCGAACAGATGGTCGCCGACAAAAAGTATCGCAGCGATCTTTATTACCGGCTGAACGTCTTCCCGATCACGATCCCGCCGCTGCGCGAACGGCGCGAAGACATCCCGCCGCTGGCCCGGTTCTTCACGCAGAAATACGCGCGGCGTTTGAAGAAGGGCATCGAAGCAATTCCGGCAGAAGCTATGGCTGCGCTCACGGGCTACGCCTGGCCCGGCAACGTGCGCGAGCTTGAACATTTTATCGAACGCGCAGTCATTCTCACGCAAGGCCCCGACCTGGATGTTTCTATCTCCGAGCTGAAACCATCTGCGCCAACCGGCCCCGCAAGTATCTCAACGCTTGAAGCCGCCGAACGCGAACACATCCTCCGCGCGCTCGAAGAGTCGAACTGGGTTGTCGGCGGTCCGAACGGCGCGGCCGCGCGGCTGGGGATGAAACGGACTACGCTCCAGTCCAGAATGCAGAAGCTCGGCCTTGACCGCGCAAGATAGTAACCACTCTTGCGCCCGCGGAATAGTTTTTCTTGAAAAAAGACGGCGTCAATTCGCAATGAGCGAATCTACTTTATCATTGTTCGATGTAGCGGTCTTGGCGGAGATTTTTTGCTTGACTCTGCGGGGGCGTTGCGCTAGTATGCGGCCCGCTTTGAGCTAGTTTCCTTCAAGATTCACCCGAGAGCGATTAGAAGTTGGGCAGGACGCCGTGACAGCTTGATAAAAGCCGCAAAGAGAGGCTCGCACGCCCGAGCTTCGCTTTGCGGCTTTCTATTTTTTAGCGCGTCGCGCGTTTGCAGACTTGACGCTAACATCGCTAAACAATGTAAGACTGGAGGAGGACCATCAAATGTTAAGATCACAAGGCAAGGTCAAATGGTTCAGCAATGCCAAGGGCTATGGATTTATCGAGCAGCCGGGTGGGGCCGATGTCTTTGTCCATTACTCGGCGATAGAACAGGACGGCTATAAATCGCTCAAGCAGGGCGAGACCGTCGAATTCGAAGTAGTCCAGGGCCCGAAAGGACCTCAGGCCGAAGCCGTGAGGAGACTGTAGAAAAGTTTACCCCAGGCGCATAAACTCAGGCGGCCCTGCTTTTTCGAGCAGGGCTTTTTGTTTGACGCATGAATGTGAGATTTGATTTTTTAGATCCCTTAGCTCTCGGACGCAGACTTTTCCTGGACGGCGCGTGCGGCGAACTTCACGCGACCGTTATCGACGCCCACTACGAAATCTATTGCTGAAGATGACAGGTTGGCTTTTATCTGATCGACGCGCGACTGGAGAAACTCTGTGAAGACCTCAAGCGTCAACGGCCCTATCCTTTCGCCGCAATCCCGCTTGGCGGCAATCAGGTGGTTGTAAAGCTCGCTCACCTTTTCGGACTCGTTGCGAGGGTCCTTGCAGCGTACTATCACGGTCTGTGACCGCAAGGCCACATGGGCTTCAGCCGTCGGCGCTCGCCCAATCTCTTCGCGGTCTTGCGTCTGCCGCCGCCACAACTCGCGCATCACGTTGTAGCGCGCGACCAGCCCATTGTAGCGGAACCGCTGGGCGAAACTCATACCGCGCGAATCATAAATTCGCTTGATCGCCGTCTCGACTCGCCCCTTCGTGTCGATGGGCGGGCGCACCGTGCCGCCGTTAAAGTAGATGTCGTACTCGATCTTCAACCGGCGGATCTCTGTCTCCAGACGGTCGAGGTCGACATCTATTTGATTTACGGGTTTTGCATCCATTGACACCGCTCAAACAGGGGCTTATGTGGTTCGTCGGGGGGTTATGCTAGAATGTAAGCCAGGCACCTTCGAGTGTCAACCGTAATTGCATGTCTACAGAATTGCTTAGATCGATGCCTTCGATTGAGCGGCTGCTCCAGGGCCAAACGGCGCGGCGCCTGGCCGCGACCTTGAGCCGCGAGCGCGTGCGCGACCTTTTGCGAGAGATAACCGACGATCTGCGTAGAGAGATGCTGGAAGTCAGAATGCCCGAACTTGATTCTGACTCCTTGACAGATGAGATCGAGCGGAGGCTTGAGTCGCGGGCCGCCTCTCTTGCAAAGGCTTCGCTCAGACGTGTAATCAATGCGACAGGCGTCATTATTCATACCAACCTCGGTCGCGCTCCGCTTCCGCGCTCCGCCCTAGAGGCCATCTCGGACGTGGCCGCGCATTATTCAAATCTCGAATATGACCTTGACCGGGGAGAAAGGGGCCGCCGCGAATCGCACTCTCAAGGGCTGGTTGCGCGCTTGGCCGGAAGCGAAGACGCCACGGTCGTAAACAACAACGCGGCGGCAGTGATGATCGTGCTGAACACGCTGGCCGAAGGCGGAGAAGTCATAGTCTCGCGCGGCGAGCTGATAGAGATCGGCGGCAGCTTTCGCATACCCGACGTGATGGAGAAAAGCGGCGCGCGATTGCGCGAGGTCGGCACGACCAACCGGACTCGCATACGGGATTACGAGCGCGCGATAACCGACAGCACGCGATTGATATTGCGCGTCCACCCGTCGAACTACCGGATCGTAGGCTTTACAGAGCGCCCCACGGCCTACGAGATTGCCGACCTCGCGCGACGCGCGGGCATACCTTCGTTCGAAGATTTGGGGTCGGGCTGTTTGATAGACCTTGCGCCTTACAAAGTGGCGGACGAGCCTGTCGTCGCCCATTCGTTGGACGCGGGAATCTCTGTCGTCTCGTTCAGCGGCGATAAGATGCTGGGCGGGCCGCAGGCGGGCATAATCGCGGGCTCGCGCGACATCATAGATCGTGTGAGAAAGAATCCTTTGATGCGAGCGCTCAGAGTGGACAAGATGACTTACGCCGCGCTCGAAGCGACGCTCAGGATTTACGAGCGGGGCGCGGCCACCGAAGAGGTGCCGGTCATTCGGGCAATGGCCCGGACACGCGACGAGATAGCAGCGCGGGCCGCGCGTCTTGCGGAAGATATTGGCAAAGCTACGGCGGGCAGACTCAAAGCAACTCTCGAAGACGCGCATTCGGTAATAGGCGGCGGCTCGGCCCCGCAGGTGGAGCTGCCGACCGTAATCGTCGCGCTTGAAGACGAGCGCTTGAGCGCCGCCCGACTCGAAGAGCAGTTGCGCCGCTACCGCGTGCCGATAATCACGCGGACCGAGCGCGACCGCGTAATTATAGACCTCCGCACGGTGGCGATTGACGAGCAGGCGGTGATACTCGACGCGCTGGCTGAAATGGTCGAGCCATCGCTTAAAAGCATTGCGTCAGAAGCCTGACGCCAATTGGGCAGTAACTCGCAGGCGGAGCCATCGAGCGCGTCTGCAAGAATCTTGAGCTTAGGATTTGATTAAGATGTCTCTATTACCATTGAGCTTTATTCAAACGCAAGGAATGGGCTGGCTCACCTGGGCCATAATCATCGTGGTCGCTTTAGCGGCCTTCTTCTTAATCGTCTTCCTGGTCAAACGAATCAAGAAGGCCGAGAAGGAGACCGAAGACGAATGGAGCCTGACGCAGCGCAGCATCTTTACTAACGCGGTCCCGCCTCCTACCGACTACGTTGAGCCCGCGCCGACGCGCACGGCGGAGCTTGAAAACAGTATGCCCGCGCCGTCGCAATTCCCCGGGCCAATACCTCGCCCGACGGGCGAGACGAAGTCGCTCACCAGCTCAAAAGAAGCGGGCGAGACAGCCAGGACGGAGCTTCTAAGGTCCGTCCCCGCTGTCGAGCCGGAGCCGCCGGAAGTGGCGCCGCCGAAAGAGGAGCCGACGCCGGCTCCCGAACCGCCGCCAACTTTCGGCCAGCGCTACCAACCTCCCCCGCGACCGGATGGTGAGCAACAACAGGGTGAGCGCGGGACCGAGCTTCTTGCGAGCAGGGGGCCGGAGAGAGCTGAAAACCGCGCCAAGCCGCCGCGCGCGACAACGCCTTTCGATCAGAAAGCATGGGAGGGGCTTGAAAAAGCTGAACAGCCTGCCGAGCGGCCCCCGGCGCCGGTTGAGCCTACGGGCGAGGCGCGAGTCGACAGCCGCCGTCTCGAGATGTTTGAGCCGCCCGTGATTGAGCCTATGAAACGGCGCGAGTCGTTCGAGCCGCCCGTGATCGAGCCTCTCGAATCACCCGAAGAGCCGCCTGCTGCCCGGCCCAAAGCGGTTGAGTCGCGACCCGTTGTCGTGGACCGTGAACTGCGGCAGCACGTCACACCGCAGTCCGTCACACCGCAGCCCGTCACGCCGCACGAGGTTGTAGCTGCGGGCCCACCCGTGCGCGCGAGCGAGCACAGAAGCGGATCGGTTCTGAATTTACCTGCCGAGTATTCTGACGCTCCTATGGTCTATGGCGAGGTATCGCCGGAAAGGCAGACGCGCGCTATAGGGAGCCTATCAAACTATGGCAAGCACGATGACGATAAGAAAGGGCGCGGGTGGAAGTGGCTGCTGGCCCTGGCCGGTGTCGCAGTCGCCATTGTCTTGATGTACTTTTTCATACGCCCGGTCAATGAGCGCGTCGACAGGTGGTTCGAAGCGGTGCGTGGCAGAAACCTGGCCGCCTCGAAGCCGCCTCCAGCACCTGAATACAAAGCTCAGGTGCTGCTGACAAGGGCACAGCTAAGCAATAACAACGCTCTTGCGAAGGCGAGAGGGCGGGTCATCAATACGTCGGACGCGCCGCTTGAGAATCTATCTGTCGAGGTGGAGCTTATACGAAAAGACGGAGCGCCGCCCGACATCCGCACTGCGCCTGTCAATCCGGCGACGCTCGCTCCGACGCAACAGGGGATCTTTGAGCTCGACCTTGATAGCCGTGTGTACAGCGGTCACAAACTGAGAAATCTATTTAGCAAAGACGGAGAAGTGCCGTTCTCAGCTCCGGGCCAGACCAAACAACAACCTCAATCAAGCCCGCCTCAATGATTGAGTAACTCGAGTATCTGTTTTTTATCGGCGGCGACGCGAGCGGGCCGGTTTGCGAATCTTCCTTCAATCGCAATCCGGCCTTCTTTGCGTTCGAGCGCGAGACTATTCGTGTGATACCCGACCGTGTAGTTAGGGTCTTTCATCAGGGTGCCCGTCAGCACGGCAACTACCATCTCACCTGAATCTATTTTGGATGAAGAAACTAATTTTCGTATCCCCGCAAGCGTAGCCGCGGAGGCGGGCTCACAGCCTATGCCGTCGCTCCCGATGACGGCTTTCGCGTCGGCGATCTCTTGTTCGCTCACGCGCTCGACTACTCCGTCTGTAAGCCTGATGGCGCGCAACGCCTTTTTCCACGAGACGGGGTTTCCGATCTTGATCGCCGTAGCCAACGTTACAGGGTCTTGAGCCGGTCGCAGCTCGGTCTGGGCAGCCGACGACACCAGCTCGTAAAACGGCGCGGCTCCTTCGGCCTGAATGACGGCGAGGCGCGGGAGGCGGTCGATAAGACCGAGCCTATGAAGCTCGTCGAGAGCCTTGCCGAAGGCCGAGACGTTGCCGAGGTTTCCGCCCGGCAGGACTATCCAGTCCGGCGCGCGCCAGTTGAGTTGTTCCATCATCTCTATGACTATGGCTTTCTGGCCTTCGAGCCGGAACGGGTTTATCGAGTTGAGCAGATAGAGCCCCGCTTCTTCGGCCATCTCGCGGACCAGCCGCATCGCGTCGTCAAAGTTGCCTTCGATCTCGATGACCGAAGCGCCGTATTCAAGCGACTGGGAGAGCTTACCGTAGGCAACCTGCCCGGCGGGTATAAAGACGAACGCGCGCATCTCGGCTTGCGCGGCGTAGGCCGCCATCGAAGCAGACGTGTTCCCTGTCGAAGCGCAGGCGACCGCCGCAGCTTTGAGCGCGCGCGCCTGCGTAACTCCGGTGGTCATCCCGTTATCTTTAAACGAGCCGGTCGGGTTCATCCCCTGATGCTTGAAGACGAGCGACGCGAGCCCGCCGTAGCGGGCCGAGCGTGCGGCTTCGTACAGGGGCGTGTTGCCTTCGGCGAGCGTGACCACGTGCGAGAGGTCATCGACAAACGGCAGCAGTTCTCGAAAGCGCCACACGCCGCTTCGATCCAGGAGCGATCCGGTGGTTTTGCGCTCCGCAAAAACCGCTTTCAAATTTGAGCCGCTCGAAGGCAGGTTGAAATCATAAGCGACGTCGAGCAATCCGCCGCAGGCAGCGCACGTGTAGATCCGCCGGTCGATAGAATAGCGGGCGAGGCAACCTTCTTCGATGCATTGGAGCCATTTCATAAGCAGGGTTCAGTAGTCGGGGTTCGGGGGTTAGGATAAAGAGGATTGGAGATCTAAGAAACCCTGATCCCAGACCCCTGAACCCTGATCCCTATTCTTCGGGCTCATTCTCTTCCCAGAGCCGTTCCCAGCCTTCGCTCGGCTCGATCAATTTTAATCCGATGCTGCGCTCGCCCGGCTCGCGCCACACGGTCTGCACAATGGCCGTGGCCTCGAAATCAATTGACGGCACGCTGACTTTTAATACCGCGCCGGGGTCTATCTCGCGGGCCGTGCGAAGGCGCAGCCCTGATGGGCTTATCTCTTCGATCATCATCTCATCCGAGAACGCTTCAAGGTGCGAGGTGTTGCCCTCGACCCTGGCTTTGATAGAAACCTTGGCGCGCGATTCCGAGCGACGGTCTTCGTCGCGCTCTTCCGCCTCTGTGGCTTCCGCGAGCAGGTCGTCGTAACACGGCGCACATACCTGGCGATAGCCGAGGTGGGCCACCGGGGCCATTTCCGGCAGGCGGGAGATGTTAACTATGTGGCTCGTCCGTTCGTTGCATCGGTCGCATAAGCCCGACATACGACATTAGCTCCTTTAAGTAGGTGAGACTCGGTGGGCGCAGGAGAAATTGTGCTTTCTCGATTTCATCTTCACTAGACCGATTGGACATTGGTCGAGACGCGCCCAGTATATGCGGAATTGCTTTTTGACTCAACAGGATTTTTCGATTTACAAGACGGCGAGTCGGTTTGACAACCCAATGGTTCGCGAATTAGATTTTAATTAACAATGAGATTGCTCCTCACGACATTTCTGCTTGCAGTCACGGCCCTGACCGCTTCGGCGCAGGCGCCGCGCACCACGCTCAAGGTGGGCGATAAAGCGCCCGAAATCGCGCTGCCTAACGGTGACGGCAAGCCTGTGACGCTCGCCCAGTACACGGGGCGCACGCCCGTTGTCATAGTCTTCTATCGCGGCTTCTGGTGATCTAGTTGCGCCGTGCAACTCACCAGGCTGGCTGAGGATTACGAAAAGATCAAACAGGCGGGGGCTGATTTGATAGCCATCAGTTCTGACGAACAGAACTTTGCCTGGTCCATGTCGCTCACCACCGGGGCGAAATACCAGATACTTTCCGACAGCGACCGGAAAGTTATAAAGTCCTACGGAGTCTTGAACGCGAAAGAGCATAACGGCATAGCTCACCCGGCCGTCTTCATCATAGATAAAGAAGGGCTCATCAGGTATATGTACGTGGGCAAAGACCCCGGCGACCGCCCCGAAGACCAGACGATCATCGATGAAATCAAAAAACTCTCTGCGACAAAATAGTGCTGAGTGAGAAGACCAGCACGCTGTTTCTGTTTTTACTCAGCACTCAGCACTCAGCACTTAAGAAGCGCTCAGGACTCTGATAAAATAGATAACAGAATATGACCGATAATCTTGTTATATCGAATGTGTTGTTCCGCAAGACGCGCACGCTCGTCTCGGTTGCGGGCGTAGCTCTTGGCGTAGTCCTGGTGGTCCTGACCGTAGGGCTTGTTCACGGGTTTTTGAACGATCAGGGCCGCCGCAACTCCGCCGTCACGGCTGAGCTGTGGTTTCGCCCGCCCGGCGGGTTCAGCCTGAACATCTCTACGACGCTTTCGATGCCGACTAGCCTCGTCGAAGAGCTTAGGTCAATCGAAGGCGTCGCCGACGCCGTGCCGATAGGCAACCTCGTAATTGAGGGCAGAACGATCAACGGGATCGATTACGATCAGTTTACAAAAGTCTCGGCCCTGCGCGTGGTCGAAGGCCGCCCCGTAATGTCAGGCGACGAGGCCATAGTCGACCGCTTCTCGAAACGCGACGGCAGGCCCTTGCAGGTCGGAGATAAGATAGAGGTGTTTAACCGCCCGTTCGATGTAGTGGGCGTCTACGAGCCGGAATCGCTTGGCCGCATCAAGGTTCCGCTCACGACTATGCAAGAGTTTTTGAGCCGCCCCGCACTCTGCTCTGCGGTACTTGTGAAAGTTGCCGACCCCGCCCGGCAGGAAGAAGTGGCGGCCAGGATAAAAGAGCGATTCCCCGAACACGGGCTGGACTTTACCAGGGACTTGCCCGTGTTGTACGCGCGAGGCACGCCCGCGCTCCAGACGTTTTTGAAGGTCGTCATCGCGCTCGCTATCATCGTAAGCTCGCTCGTCATTTTGCTTGCGATGTACACGACCGTGACCGAGCGCACGCGCCAGATCGGAGTACTCAAGAGCCTCGGCGCATCGAAAGCCTGGATCGCAACCCAGATCGAGAAGGAGGCTTTGCTGATAAGTCTGCTTGGCGTGATAGCCGGCTTCTTGCTTTCAGTCGCAGGCAAGTTCATCGTCCAGCGATTCTCGCCGATAAGAGTCGAGCTTGAGATAATATGGTTGTTGTACGCGCTCGCGCTCGGCCTGATGTCGGGCGGGCTCGGCGCGCTTTACCCCGCTTTGCGCGCCGCCAACCAGGACCCCGTCAAAGCCCTCAGCTATGAGTAGGGATCAGGGATCAGGGGCCGGGAGTCAGGCATTTGGAAACTCGAATCTCAAATTTGAAATTTCAGATTCTTTTTTCCCTGACCCCTGGCCCCCGATCCCCGAGCCCTGTAATATCACTGCTCGGAAGGCGATATGTATTGTCCTAACTGCGGCTCGAATAATCAGGCGGGGATAAAATTCTGCACGCGCTGCGGCACGAATCTGGCCGTCGTGTCCGAAGCGCTTAGCGGCAGGACAGGGCAATCGCCTGCCGATGATCGAATAGTAAAGCTGCTCAAGGATTACTACAGCGGTCGTCGCGCAACCTTTCTCGGAGCCCCGCTGTTCGTGTGCGGAGTAACGATGCTTACAGGCTTCTTCGTAGCCAACCTGCCTGATAATCTTTCGGCGTTGTTTTTGCTGCCGCTTATCTCAACTGTCTACGGCGCGATATCGACCTTCTGGGGCATAAGCCGCTGGCTGGACTCAATCAGCGAGTTGAAAGCGCTTGGTTATGACAATCCAAAAAAGGCGCAGCCTCGCCCGGCACAAAGCGCGCTCGCCGCGCCGCCCGTCGAGATCGAAACCGCCCGCTCAAAAGTCTATGCCACTGACCCCATCGAACCGAACAGCATAACCGAGCAGACCACAAACCTGCTCGAAGAGCGCGACGCCGTGACGCGCAGGGAATTACGACCAAATCAAATCTCATAAGAATGCCAAAGCGAACTGACATACAGAAGATATTGATAATCGGTTCAGGGCCGATAGTCATAGGGCAGGCTTGCGAGTTCGATTATTCGGGCACCCAGGCTTGCAAGGCGTTGCGCGCCGAAGGCTACGAGGTAGTGCTTATCAACTCGAACCCCGCGACGATAATGACAGACCCTGAGCTGGCCGACCGCACTTACGTGGAGCCGCTCACGGTTGACGCCGTCCGCGCAGTCATAGAGCGCGAGCGGCCCCAGGCGCTGCTGCCGACCGTGGGCGGGCAGACGGCTCTGAACCTCGCCGTCGCCCTGGCTGAAGACGGCTCGCTTGCGCGCTTCGACGTTGAGCTGATAGGCGCGAAGCTTGAAGCCATCAAGGTCGCCGAAGACCGCATGTTGTTCAAGCGCGCGATGGAAGAGATCGGCCTCCAATTGCCGCGCTCGGGTTTCGCCAAATCTATAGACGAGGCCCGCGAGCTTATAAAGACCGTCAGCTACCCGGCGATCATAAGGCCCTCGTTCACGCTCGGCGGGACTGGCGGTGGCATCGCGTACAACGATGAAGAGTACGAGGAGATAATCGCGCGCGCGCTTGCGGCTTCGCCCATTCACGAGACCATGGTCGAGCAATCGATCATCGGGTGGAAAGAGTACGAGCTTGAGGTGATGCGCGATCTGGCAGACAACGTAGTCATCATCTGCTCTATTGAAAACTTCGACCC
Source organism: Blastocatellia bacterium (assembly GCA_036277095.1). Classification (GTDB taxonomy): domain Bacteria; phylum Acidobacteriota; class Blastocatellia; order UBA7656; family UBA7656; genus DASUNP01. The sequence goes on along the minus strand of DASUNP010000095.1, from coordinate 52,055 downwards.
GATGGGCGTGCATACGGGCGATTCGATCACCATCGCCCCCGCGCAGACGCTTACGGACCGCGAGTATCAAGTCATGCGCGACGCCGCGATTCAGATCATACGCAAGGTTGGAGTGGAGACGGGCGGGTCGAACATTCAGTTCGCCCTCAACCCTCGCGACGGCCAGTTGATGATCATAGAGATGAACCCGCGAGTCTCGCGCTCTTCGGCGCTGGCGTCGAAAGCGACGGGCTTTCCGATAGCAAAGATCGCGGCGAAGCTTGCGGTGGGCTACACGCTCGACGAGATACCTAACGACATAACGCGCAAGACGCCTGCGAGCTTCGAGCCCACGATAGATTATTGCGTCGTTAAGATTCCCAAATGGGCCTTCGAAAAATTCCCCGCGTCCGACCCCACGCTCGGCACACAGATGAAATCCGTAGGCGAGGCGATGGCGATAGGCCGCACTTTCAAGGAGGCTTTTCAAAAAGGTCTTCGCTCTCTTGAAACTCGCGGTAACCCGCGCACGCCCGATGATCTCGATGAGACTGAGCTGAGGCGCAGGCTGATTACGCCTTCAGCAGAGCGCGCCTATTACGTGCTGCACGCGCTCCGCTCAGGGTTTACGAACGAAGAGCTACACGAGTTGACGGACATCGACCCGTGGTTCTTAGACAACCTTCGCGAGATTACCGAGATCGAACGTCAGCTAAGGCAGGAGCGGATAGAGACGATATCAAGATACGATCTGCGCCGGGCGAAGCAGGCGGGCTTTTCGGACCATCAGCTTGCTTCACTTATGGAGAGTACAGAGGCAGAGATCAGCCGCGCACGCCGCGTGCTTGGCGTGCGGCCCGTCTTTAAGCGCGTAGACACTTGCGGGGCGGAGTTCGAATCCTTCACGCCTTACCTCTACTCGACGTATGAAGATGAAGACGAAGCCGCCGTCTCTGACCGCAAGAAGGTGATCATTCTGGGCTCCGGCCCAAACCGCATAGGACAGGGGATCGAATTCGACTATTGCTGTTGCCACGCCGCGTTCGCGTTGCGCGAGCAGGGGTACGAGACGATCATGGTCAACTGCAACCCCGAAACCGTCTCGACCGATTACGACACGTCGGACCGGCTCTATTTCGAGCCGATAACTTTTGAAGACGTGATGGAGATCATCGAGCGCGAGCGCCCGACGGGCGTGATAGTGCAGTTCGGCGGGCAGACGCCGTTGAACCTTGCGATGAAACTCCTCGGCGCGGGCGTTCCAGTCATCGGCACTTCGCCCGAGTCTATCGACCTGGCCGAAGACCGCAAGCGGTTCGGAAAACTTTTGGCCGATCTTAATATTCCGCAGCCTCCGAACGGGACGGCCGTATCAAATGAAGAGGCGCGCGAGGTGGCCTCAAGCGTGGGCTATCCCGTGCTGGTGCGTCCGAGTTACGTGCTGGGCGGTCGCGCGATGCAGATCGTTTATGATGAAGCGAGCCTGGCAAATTATATGACCTACGCCGTCGAAGCGTCGCCCGAGCATCCCGTGTTGATCGACTCGTTTCTCGAAGACGCTTACGAGATAGACGTTGATGCGCTCGCAGACGGCGAGCGCGTGGTGATCGCGGGCATTCAGCAGCACATCGAAGAGGCGGGAATACATTCGGGCGATTCGTCGTGCGTGCTGCCGCCTTACGGGATAAAGCCCGAACACCTGGACGATATGCGGCGGTACACGCGCGAGCTCGCGCTCGCGCTCAAGGTGGTAGGTCTTATGAACATCCAGTTCGCCATCTCGAACGACATGGTCTTCGTGCTCGAAGTAAATCCGCGCGCGTCGCGCACGGTGCCGTTCGTATCAAAGGCTACAGGAGTTCCGCTCGCAAAGATCGCGGCGCGGCTGATGACCGGCGAGCAGTTGGCCGATTTCGACCTGCCGGACGAGTTGAAAGTCGACCGGTTCTACATCAAGACGCCGGTCTTCCCGTTCGTAAAATTCCCGGGCGTAGACCCGATACTCGGCCCCGAAATGCGCTCGACCGGTGAGGTGATGGGCATAGCCGAAGGGTTCGGCAGTGCATTTTTGAAAGCGCAGCTTGGCGCGGGCACTCGCCTGCCGCGCGAAGGCGCGGTCTTTATCAGCGTCAACGATCAGGACAAGCGCGAAGTCTTAGGGCTTGCGCGCGAGCTTCACGATATGGGGTTTCGCCTCGTGGCGACGCGTGGCACGCAAAGGATTCTTGAAGGCGCGGGCCTCGCTTGCGATTTCGTGTACAAAGTGAACGAGGGCCGCCCGAACATCGCCGACCTCGTCCGAAGCCGCCAGATCACTCTGATAATCAACACGCCGCTGGGCCGCACTTCGTTTTACGACGAGCGTGCGATTCGTCGCGCGGCGATGCAGTATTCCGTGCCGTGCGTGACGACTTTGACCGGCGCGACCGCAACCGTAGCGGCTATTCGCGCATTGAAAGATGAAGAGATCAGCGTGCGCTCGCTGCAAGAGTACCACGCCAGCGCCGCCGGCGCTGACGGAAGTTAACTTAGGCCCGTGCATAAGTCAGACCGATCCGCCGCGTAGCGGCGTCATGAGTTTAGCCGTGTGCTTTAGCGCACGGTCAAGAATTAGTAAGCCAACGCGTCGCGTCAGCGACGCCTGAGCTACTGAATTCACGCGTCGCTGACGCGACGCGGTGCTCTTTGCTGCTACTTGTCCCGGCTTTGAAAAGCCGGGCTAAACTCATCAGGCCGCTACGCGGCGATTTATGCACGGGATTCAGTTAACTTCCATTGCCCGGCGCATTCACTTGCCTTGACGACGGCCTGTGACGGAGACTGTCTGTTGCTTCAGGTCGCTCTCGCCCCTTGCCAGCGCCTCCTCCGTGCTGGATCTGGGTAATGTGTATATTGCATCTCCTTCAAACCCCAGAGCCTGGGCCATGAAATACTGGTCGCCAAAACGGTTGAATATCAGTTTCGGTTTGGCCCGGCTTTCCCCGGTCCTGTTAAACTGCGCTGGAACCAAAGCGGTGATTCGACCGTCGCGGCTCTGAATCCTGAGCGCCTGAGAGCCGCCAATCTGGATCGGCTCGACGGTATATTCGCCCGCCGGGAGCGTCCTGTTCTTGACGGTGAAGTTGAATGGGATATTCGCCATCAGGCGAACGGATTGGGCGTGAACGGATATGGCTGCCAGCATTAAGACCAGACTTGCCGTTGCGAAGAGTGTGTAAGCTTGCTTTCTCATGATATATCTCCTTTCAGGTTTCAAATTGTTGACTTTTCGATTGCGACAGTGGGGACTATAATCGGGGCGGCTTTTTTAGTAATGACAAAGCTCTGACAAAGATGTGACCTTTTTATGTAGCAGGACTAAGTGCTGGTTTTTAAAGGCTTAGGCTATGGCAACCCCGACTAATGCTGATCCGCTTCTTTATCATTTCGACGACGTTATAGTAGATTGCGAAAAATTCCGCGTACAGAAAGGCGATCAGGCGAGGACGCTTTCACCGCGCTCTTTTGATCTGCTGGTCTACCTCATAGAGCACCGCAATCGTGTAGTAGAGAAGCAGGAGTTGTTCGAGCAGATATGGAAGGAGTCGTTCGTCACCGACAACGCGCTGACGCGGGCCGTAAAGGATATTCGTCGCGCGATTGGCGATGATGCGGACGCGCCGCGCTACGTCGAGACAGTCCCGAAGCGCGGTTACAGATTTATCGCCGACATCAAAACGCCGGATGAAAACAGTCAACTACTAAATGCCGCTGATTCGCAAGAGAAGCATGTCGCCGCGACTGTTTTGGCACAGGAACCCGTTCGCCCTGAAATGGCGCGAGAAGCCGGAGCCGCCTCCAGGACGAGCGGATTGAAGATCATCGCGTATGCAGTCGTTTGCGCCGCCGCCGCTATTGCCGCTTTAGTAATCTGGAAGAATCAGACCGGGTCGGGCTCGACAGATATTGTTAGCGTGGTGAGCAGCAGGCAAATCACCAATTGGTCAGGGCTAGACATTGACCCCGCATTATCTCCTGACGAAAACTCCATCGCCTACAGCTCCGATCACAGCGGCAGTTTCGAGATTTATGTAAAGCCGCTCACGCCCGGCGCGCGCGAGATACAGCTCACCTCAGACGGCGAGCAGAATTTCGAGCCCGCCTGGTCGCCGGACGGCAAGCTGATAGCTTATTACTCAAAGAATCGTGGCGGCATCTGGTTGGTGCCCGCCTCGGGCGGCACTGTAAAACAACTCACTGAATTCGGCTCAAGCCCCGTCTGGTCGCCGGATGGCTATACCATCGCTTTTCAATCGCACCCCGTCACAGAGCTGGGCGCAACCAACGTCGGCATGATGCCGCCTTCCACTATATGGATAGCTCCATCCGAAGGCGGCGACCCTAAGCCCATCACGCAAGTAGGAAACCCTCCGGGCGGGCATGGGGTCCCGTCCTGGTCCGCTGACGGGAAGAGGATTATATTCGTTGCCAGCGACGGCATCATGGCTGCGATATACACTGTCTCGGCTGGCGGAGACGACTTAAAACAAATAATCGCCAGCCGGAACTGGCTCTATGACCCTATCTATTCACCCGACGGAAAGTATATTTATTACGGCGGCATTTCAGAGCTGGGGAATTTTGTAATGTATCGGCTCAGGATTTCGCCGGCCACTGGCGATGCTGCCGGTGAGCCCCTCGAAGTTGAAAACACGGGGCTGGGACGTATCAAGGATCTGACCATCTCTGCCGACGGAAAGAGGCTGGTCTACAGCGCGCCGACGATGAAGAGCAGTCTATCGTCAGCGCCGATCTCGCCGGGTTCGAGTGAGGCAGCGGGCGACCCTGCGCCCTTGACTCAAGATACAAGCTATAGAAAAGCTATCCCGAGTTTTTCGCCCGACGGGCGGAAGATCGCCTATACCGAATTTCGCGGGGGAGCGAATCCGGACATCTGGGTGATGGATGCGGATGGCAAAAACCCCGTGCAACTGACAAACGACCCTGCGATTGACTGGGCCCCCAACTGGTTCCCCGATAATGACCAGATAGCGTTTCAATCCAACCGTCAAGGCAAACAAATGGTATGGTCTATTTCGACCAGGAGCGGCAGGGAGAGACTTCTCTTAGACCCCGGCCAGGACATAAGCTTCCCCAAACTATCTCCTGACGGAAAGCAGGTGGCGTTCAATTCTATAAATGGCGGGACCATCAACATCTGGACGGCGTCAATCGAAGGTGGACAGCCAGTGCAGTTGACCTCGGATGAAGAGACAATGGGCTGGCCCTGCTGGTCTCCGGACGGGAGACTCATAGCGTTGCAGATGAAGCGCGGCGACGATACGCATGTTATGGTGATGCCGAGCGGTGGGGGCGCCCCCACGCAGCTGACTTTCGATCGCGGCCAGAGTTGGCTGCACAGTTGGTCGCCTGACGGAGATAAGATCGCTTTCGCCGGATTCCGCAACGGCTACTGGAACGTCTACTGGGTTTCGCTCAGCACTAAGAAACAGAAACAGATTACCAATTATAAGAAGCTGAACGCGTACATTCGCTTTCCAGCGTGGGCGCCGCTCGGCGACCGAATCGTCTACGAGTACGCCGAAACCGTGGGCAACATCTGGATGATGGAGTTGAAATGAGACGTATCCTCATAGCCGGGGCTGTCGGCGTTGATAGAAGCTACGGTCTGGTTCTGCGCATCTCTCGCTCAAGGGCGTTCAGCCGTTCACTCATCACAATCAACCGTTCTCTCAGCGCCTCGTTGTCGGCTTTCAGGTCTTTAACGGCCTGAAGCAAGAGCAGAGGCAGCTTGTTGTATCGCACCGCTTTGTAACCGCTCTCGTCCGTCGTCACAAGCTCCGGTAAGACCTGTTCCACTTCTTGCGCGATCAGCCCGAACGATAACCGGTTGCCAAAGCCCCTTTCAGGAAACTGCTCCGCGTTCCAGTAGAAGTGGACGGGCCGCAGCTTTATCAACCGGTCGAGAGTGCTTGAGAATGGCGTGATCTCTCTTTTCAATCTTGCGTCTGATGAGCAGACGCCCGCGATGACCGTAGCGTCGGCGTCCCTGACACAGCCCGTCGTGCCTGTGCCGACGCGGACGTTGCCTGCGACTTGCAGCTTATCGGCGGGCGAGGCTGTGCCTATGCCCACGTTGCCGCCGGTGTCTTGGAGGATCACTTTGCCCAAACTGTCGGCGGAACGAATATACCAGTCGCCGCTCGCGCCGAAATGTATACGGCTAGGGTTGGGGCCTATGTTGACCGCCGCAAAAAAAGCCGTGTTGTCGCCCGCGTCTGTTGTGTCTGTCTCGATGTGAAGCTTCGCCACAGGGGCGGTATTTCCGATGCCGACTCTCGCGGTTGCAGTCGCGCCGTTGACCCCGTTGACGCTTCCCAGGACAAGGCTGTTACTCTGAGTAACTTTCGCGCGGAACCCTACAGCGCTAGCGTTGGTGATCCCCGCGCTTCCGTCTGAAAGAGCGCCGACAAATGTGTTGTCGTTTTCCGCCGTGTTGGACTGCCCCGCCTGACGCCCGAAGAATGAGTTATTGTTTCCCGTGTTTGTGAACCTGCCGGCGAGGAAACCGAAAAACGAATTGAAATCGCCCGTAGTGTTAGCCGGCCCGGCGGCGCTCCCGAAAAAAGAATTCTGGAGACCTTCTGTGTTACTGAATCCAGCCTGGGCGCCGAAGAAGGCGTTTTCCTGCGCCGTCGTATTCGACTGGCCCGCGCCGGCCCCAAAAAATGAATTGTTGTCCCCGCTTACGTTAGCCGCGCCAGCGTTGGACCCGAAAAACGAGTTGTTGAAAGACATGGTGGCCGTGCCTGCGAATGCTCCGAAGAACGAGTTGTTCCCTCCAGACGTGTTGGCTTGACCGGCGCCTGCGCCGAAGTAGGAATTGTGCGGCCCGGTCGTATTGGAAAAACCTGCGCTGCTTCCGAAGAAAGAGTTATTGATTGCAACCGTGTTTGAGAAGCCTGCGGTGAGTCCGAAAAACGAATTGTTGAATCCGGTCGTATTGGAAAAGCCCGCGCTCGCCCCGAAGAAAGAGTTACCGTCAACAGTAGTATTGTTTTGACCGGCGCTTGCCCCGAAAAAGGAATTGCCATCGCCAGCCGTGTTGAAGAAGCCCGCGCTGCGCCCTACGAAAGCGTTATTCGTGCCCGTCGTATTGCTCGCGCCCGCGCCAACGCCGACGAAGAGGTTGTTAGTGCCCGCCGCGCCTAGCACGCGGCTGCCATTGATGTTGTATTGAGTAGTAGCGTTGATCGTTGTAGCCGAAAGCAACCCGCCGACAGTGCCAGAGCCCGAGATGTTGAAATTGGTCGAGGCTTGTTGCGAGGAACTGTTTTGAATGAACCCGGAGGGAGCGATCCCGCCGAGCTGCGAGGCGTTGGTGGCCGTCTGGCTTCTGATGGCATATGGAGCGGACGCGACAGGCTGGCGCGGGCTGAGCACAGTGAATGCGGCGGGGCTGCCTGCGGGCCGCAAGCTGATTTCCAGGAACCTGGGCGAGCCGTCAAAGACGCCCGCGCCGAAATCTAGCTGGACAGCGAACACACCGTTAGTCACCTGAACCGAGAGGTTAGTTACAGTCGCGCCTACCTGATTGCCCGTGACGAAGTCCGCCGAGTCGAAGAGCTTGAACTGCATTTCAAAGATTGCGTCTGCGGGGTTGCCGTCGTCCGTGAGCCGCCCCTGGTAGGTGAATGCGGTGGTTTGCGCCGCGACAGCCGTCACGGCCATCAGCCAGATGAGCTGAAGCAGGACCGAAAACGTGATTACCGAAATCTTTGATCCTTTCATGATGCCCCCTTCTTGACCGTTCTTTTACTCGACCGTAAAACCCTCACAGAATTTCCGGTTCTTATTTCAGTAATGAGTTCAGACAGATCAATAGCGTTCCGTCGGCCATCTCTGTGAAATGAAGCGAGCCCGTCTCCACACACCGGTAGATCGCGCGAGAGCTGACGCGCGCCAGGTGCGCCGCTTCGTCTGCCGTAACGAGAATGACCACCTCGCCGCACGTTTCGCATCGCGCTCGACGCGACGGCCCCGGCCTGCGTATCACAGTGACTTGCCGGGTTTCTATGGTGAGACTTCTCGTCCTCTTCACCCTTGCGGCCTCCCGCCCATCGCCCTATTGATTGCCGCGAGCCGTCGGCAGTACAATGGGCGAGGCATTAGGGCTATTGCCCCGATTCACTCAACCGAACAGGTATGGCTTAGGCGCATCCAATTTGAAATTCGCTACCCCTGCTCACCTCACGGCAGACTCTACTCGGAGAGCCGCATGGAAGTCTTAAGAATCCCAATATTTCGCCTCAGGATTTTTCAAAGAGAGTTCTAAGCGGGTTTAAAGAGGTGTCAATCCATGGTTATGAGCAAACAATCAAAGCAGTTATACGAGTTCGGCCCATTCTCGATAGATTCGGCTGAGCGCGTGTTACTTAAAGAGGGTCGCCCGGTGCCGCTCACGCCGAAGGCTTTTGACCTGCTGGTTGCGCTTGTGGAGAACAGCGGCCACTTGATGGAAAAAGATGAGTTGATGCAGAGGCTGTGGCCCGATACGTTTGTCGAAGAAGCTAACCTGTCGAACAACATCTCGCTGCTGAGGAAAGCGCTGGGCGATGATGCGAGCGGGCATCACTATATCGAGACTGTCCCAAAGCGAGGCTACCGCTTCGTGGCCCGCGTGTATGGGTTTCAGGAGGAACCATCCGACCTCATAGTGGAACAACACACCCGCGCCCGCCTCGTGGTCGAAGAAGAGACTGATTCTGAAGGACATGGCGCTTTGTTGAATGATGCCGCACGGGCGGCAGAGCCGAGCAAAGCGACAAGCTCTCGACTGACCGTCAGCCGAGCTCGCCTCCGCGTCGCGTCCTGGCTCATCGGAGCGTTGATTGCCGTAGCGGCAGGTTTCTTACTCTACGAATTGACGGCGACGACAAAACCACCCGCGCAGGCTGCGAAACATTTTCAAGACGTGAAGCTCGCTAAACTGACGGGGACGGGCAAAGTCACCAACGCCGCGATCTCTCCTGATGGCAAATATGTTGCTTACGCGATGAACGAGCCCGACGGGCAAAGCCTGTGGCTCAGGCAGGTTTCTACATCGAGCAACATTCGAATAGTTCCGCCCGCGGAAGGCATCTATTGGGGGCTGACCTTTTCGCCCGACGGTGAATATATCTACTGCGTGGTGTTTGAAGGCAACAGAGGCGACCCGACGCTCTATCAGGTCCCCGTGCTCGGAGGGGTTGCAAAGAGATTGCCGAACTCTCCCGATTCCGCCATAAGCTTTTCTCCCGACGGCAAGAGGTTCGCTTACGTCTATGCGGCTTCAAGCTCCGGGCGGTCGCTGTTGCGCATCGCCAACGCCGACGGCAGCGGGGATCATTCTATCGCCGAGCGCACACAACCGGAATACTTCTTGCCCTATCCGAGCGGGCCCGCCTGGTCGCCTGACGGGAAGGCCATCGCCTGCGCCGTCCGTTCCGGTGAGAAAGATTACGGCGCGCGCCTGGTCAGCATAGACGCAGAAGATGGAGCGGAGGTGACGCTCTCAACCAGGCCGTGGAGCAGCATAAGAAGGCTGGCATGGCTGGCGGACGGCAGCGGAGTTGTGATGACGGCCCAGGCGCAGTCAGCCGCGTTTTTTCAGGTATGGTTGGTCACATTTCCGAGCGGCGAAGCGAGAGCGATCACCAACGACTTTAGCGAATACAGCAGCATCGGCTTGACGGCGGGCTCAGACCAGTTGGCGGCCGTGCAGACAAACGCGCTATTCGGCTTATGGGTTGCCCCGCCCGGCGAGGTCTACAGCCCGAGGCAGATAGCCTCCGAATCGGGTGAATTGCCGGATTTTTGCTGGACTGCCGATAACCGAATAGTCTACCGCTCGATAGCCTCGGGCAGGCCAAGCGCGTGGGTGATGAATGCGGATGGCAGGGAGAAGAGACAATTAACGACCGACGCCCTCGGCGAAAAAGGCATGTCGGTTTCAAACGATGGGCGTTTTATCGTATTCGCTTCGAACCGCGCGGGCAGATTCAATCTGTGGCGAATCGACGCAGACGGCGCGAACCTCAAGCAACTGACTGATGGGATGGGCGAAGCATTTCCGCAGTGCTCGCCGGACGGTCGCTGGGTGGTCTATCAAAGCGGCGTCGGGAACGTGCACTCGACGTTGTGGAGAGTGTCGATTGAAGGCGGCGAGGCCGGGCAATTGACTAAGACTTATTCGACTTATCCTGCGGTGTCGCCCGACGGCAAATTGATAGCCTATTTCTACATGGATAGTGAAAGACCCGACTCGCCCTGGCGCATCGGGGTCGTCTCATTCGCTGACGGGGCTTTCATTACGAGCCTCGACATCCCGCCGACAGTTATCTCAAGGTTTGTGCGCTGGACGCCCGACGGCAAGGCGTTGGCCTACATCGCAAACGAAGGCGAAGTCTCTAACATCTGGGCGCAGCCGCTCGATGGCAGTCCCGCGAAAAAACTGACCGACTTCAAGACTGAAACGGTCATCGCTTTTGCCTGGTCACCTGACGGCAAACGGCTCCTCGTCTCGCGCGGGGCTAAGACGAGCGACGTTGTCATCTTGAGCGAGTCGAAATAAGGGGCGGCGGGAGGTGGAGATGGAGCAGGCCTGCCTGCCCCATCTGTTTGAGGTTTGTTTACTCGCCTACTTTCTTGGCCGACGCGGGCTGAGGCACGACTCTGAGATAAGGCTTCAAGGTCTTCCACCCGCCGGGAAACTTCTCTTTGGCCTGCTCGTCCGACAGCGCGGGAACGATGATCACGTCGTCGCCATGCTTCCAGTTCACCGGCGTTGCGACGCTGTGATTCGCCGTGAGCTGTAGAGAATCGATGACGCGCAGTATCTCGTCGAAGTTGCGCCCGGTGCTCGCCGGGTAGGTGATCGTGAGCTTCACCTTCTTGTCCGGTCCGATGACGAAGACGCTCCTGACCGTGAACGTATCGCTCGCGTTCGGGTGGATCATGTCGTAGAGGTCCGCGATCTTGCGGTCCGGGTCGGCAATGACCGGGAAATTCATCTTACAATTCTGCGTCTCTTCAATATCGCTGAGCCAGCCTTTGTGCGAATCGATCGGGTCGACGCTCAGACCAAGAACCTTGACGTTGCGCTTGTCGAACTCGCCCTTTATACGCGCGACCTCTCCTAGCTCGGTCGTGCAGACGGGTGTGAAATCTTTCGGGTGGGAGAATAAGACGGCCCAACCGTCGCCGATGTAGTCGTAAAAGTCTATCGGGCCTTCGGTCGTCTCCGCCTGAAAGTTGGGTGCTACGTCTCCTAAGCGTATTGCCATAGCTTTTTCCTTTCTTCTTTGTGCTCGTTTTCCTCCAAGAACAGTGCTCGTCTCAACCTGAATTAATCCACATCAATTATGTCCCTGCGCCAGTATTGAGTCAACCACCGGCCCTCGCGTTAGATAAACGCGGGCGCGTGTGGCAAACTGTGGCCTATGCGAGCCGTCGTCCAGCGAGTAAGCCAAGCCCGAGTCGATATCGGCGCCCAAACGGTGGGCCGGATCGAGCGAGGGCTTCTCGTACTCTTAGGCGTCGCGCGCGATGACACAAACGATGATGCCGATTACCTGGCGGAGAAGATCGCGAACCTGCGCGTCTTTAACGACGACGAAGGCAAGATGAATCGCTCGCTGGTCGAAACGGCGGGTGGGATGCTTGTCGTGTCGCAATTCACGCTCTACGGCGACGTGAGGCGCGGCCGGCGGCCTTCTTACACGGACGCGGCGGAGCCTGATAGAGCCAACGCGCTTTACGAGTATTTCGTCGCGCGCGCGCGCGGCTACGGGATCAAAGTCGAAACGGGTGTTTTCCAGGCCATGATGCAGGTGAGCCTGATTAACGACGGGCCTGTGACGATCTTGCTCGACAGCCGGAAAGGATTCTAAGTCCTGAGTGCTGAGTGCTGAGTGCTGAGTAAAAACCTGATAGGCGAACTGTCCTTATTCTTTCATTCAGGTCTCAGCACTTAGGACTTTTTCAGGGCGAACTTGACGATCTTGTGGCGGTTGCGGAGGGCTGCAAAGATCTCGTTCCGGTCGTTGATCGTTATCCCGAATGTGACTTCTCTGCCCCCGAAGGAGTCGAGATATAGGCCATTGCCATCAAACACATGCACAGCCCGAAACGTGTCGCTGACGTAAACGCGCCCCTGACCATCGATCGCGATGTTGTGCGGAGAGAATAGCTGGCCCGGCTTCTCGCCCCGGCCCCCGAAGCGGTTTACGAACCTGCCGTCGGGCGCGAACTTGAAGACCATGCTAGACATTCTGTCCAGAGCGTAAACTGTCCCCGTGCCGTCCACGGCAAGCTTGTCGAGCGACACTCGCTCTCCGATTCTCTCTCTCGTATCGACTACGGTTCTGACCTCGCCTTCGGGGCTGATGCGCAGGATGTTGTCGTTTGTCCCAATCACATAGAGGCTGCCGTCGAGCGCAACGTAAGCGTCCGAATAATTCTCGTAGCGGCTCCCCGGAGACTTCGGAACATCGCCGAGCAGTCTGCCTGTTGGGCCTTCGTAACGGAGGATTGCGTTTGAGTGAACGGCGTAGACCGTGCCTTTGCGGTCCGCCGCCAGGTTAACCAGAACGCGCTCGCGGTCGACCATCCACTGCGTTAAGAATTTGCCTTCCGCGTCGAAGACCTGCACTCGCCCGCCCGAATATTCGCCTACGTAAATGCGCCCGTCGCCGTCGACGGCCACCGCGCGCGCGTCCTTGAACTGGCCCGCGCCGATGCCTTCGCTCCCGAACTCCAGGGCCACGCTCGCAAAATTCGATTCCGCAGAGATGGGCGGCCGCGTGCCGGGAGGGACCGGGATCGCGGGCGGAGGCGCAGGCACCGACTTTGGAATGCCGACGATCGTGGGCGATTGACTGATGGAGCCCATTACTAGAAAAGCAACGACCAGCCCGATGATTACTACGCCGCCTATGACGACGCCTGCGATCCACACGGCGGCGTTGCTCTTCTTTCGCCGGTCGTGAGCGACGTGAAAAGATACGTGCGCGCCCCGCGCTTGAGCCGACTCGGGCAGGACCAGCCTGTTGCCGCAGTAAGGGCACTGCGTAGTCAGAGCGCCCGTGTGCGGGTCGAGCGGCGCGCCGCACGTAGAACAGTTGAGCTGCTTTGGCATCACACGTTCCCAGTAGCAAGATGCGATTGAGTATAAATGTAGGGGCAGAGCTTGTCCCGGCCCGCGAAGCGGGGATCGCTTCATCGCCTTCGGCGATCCGGGCCGGGCACCCACGAAGTGGGTCGAGGGCTGCCCCTACAGGGTTATTTCAACCGCCTGATTATATCTCAGAAAAAGAAAAGGCAGCCAACACTTGCCGGCTGCCTTTCTCATCGCCTGCGCGATTGTTCTTAAGCGGTCGCGTCGCCCGTGACGGGCGGGATTATCGGGTTGAGCACTGACGGCTTAGGCTCGATCTTAGGCTTGTCGCTGCGCGACGGAGTCGGCTCGTCGTCGTCGAGCGGGAGGCCCGCGACCAGCCGTCGAATCTGAAGCGAGTCCAAAGATTCGCGCTCAAGCAGCGCTTCGGCCAGACGAATCATAGCCTCTTTGTTTTCAAGAATGATCTGGCGGGCGCGGTTGTACTGCTCCATCACTATGCGCTTGACCTCCTGATCGATCTTGATCGCAGTGTCTTCGCTGTAATCCTGGTGCTGCGCTATCTCGCGGCCAAGGAATATCTGCTCTTCTTTCTTGCCGAAGGTGATCGGCCCGAGGCTCGACATCCCGAATTCACAGACCATGCGGCGGGCAAGCTCGGTGGCCTTTTCAATGTCGTTTGAAGCGCCCGTCGTCATGTGATTCAAGAATATCTCTTCGGCTATTCGTCCGCCCATCATTATCGCGACCTGGCCTTCGAGGTAGTCGCGCGTGTGAGAGTAGCGGTCGGCTTCGGGCAACTGCATGGTCACGCCCAGGGCCATGCCTCGCGGTATGATCGAGACCTTGTGAATCGGGTCGGCGTTCGGCACCTTGATGCCGACGAGTGTGTGGCCCGCTTCGTGGTAAGCGGTGTTGCGCTTCTCTTCGTTCGACATCACGATAGAGCGGCGCTCGCTCCCCATCAAGACCTTGTCCTTGGCCCACTCGAAGTCGAGCATCGAGACGGTCTTTCTGTTATAACGCGCGGCGTTCAACGCCGCCTCGTTCACGAGGTTGGCAAGGTCAGCGCCGGTAAATCCGGGAGTTCCGCGAGCGATGACGTTGATGTCGACGTCGTCGCCGAGCGGTATCTTGCGTGTGTGGACGGCGAGAATCCCCTCGCGGCCTTTAACGTCCGGGCGGTTGACCACCACGCGGCGGTCGAAGCGACCGGGCCTAAGCAGCGCGGGATCGAGCACGTCCGGTCTATTCGTGGACGCGATCAGGATGACACCGTCGTTGGATTCGAATCCGTCCATCTCTACGAGCAGTTGATTCAAAGTCTGCTCGCGCTCGTCGTGACCGCCGCCTAAGCCCGCTCCGCGATGGCGGCCAACGGCGTCGATCTCGTCTATGAAGATGATGCAAGGAGCGTTTTTCTTACCTTGCTCAAACAGATCGCGAACGCGGCTCGCGCCGACGCCCACGAACATCTCCACGAAGTCCGATCCTGAGATTGAGAAGAACGGCACGTTGGCTTCGCCTGCGATCGCGCGCGCGAGCAAGGTCTTGCCAGTGCCCGGAGGCCCCATCATCAAAACGCCCTTCGGTATTCGCCCGCCGAGCTTTTGAAACTTCTGAGGCTCTTTCAGAAACTCTATGATCTCCTGTAGCTCTTCTTTAGCCTCCTCGACGCCTGCCACGTCCTTGAACGTGACGCGCTTCTGCTGGTTCGAGAGAAGCTTTGCGCGGGACTTGCCGAACGAGAGCGCCTTGTTGCCGCCCGACTGCATCTGCCGCATCATGAAGATCCACAGGCCGATGAAGACCAGAAGCGGCGCGTAGCTGATAAGGCCGAACAGCCACTGGCTGGAAGACGAAGCCTTGAACGATACTTCGACTTTCTTGTCCTTCATCTGGTCGGCGAGTTTCGACTGGGTTTCGTCGTTATCGAGATCGGTGATGAATTTCTCGTTGTTCGTCAGCTCGCCGGTTATTCCGTGAGTCCTCTCGAATTCGGCTTTTCTGACCTCACCGGCCTCAACTTTGGCGACCAGGTCCGTGTAGGATAGCCTCTTTTCCTTCACGCTGTTCTTACCCGCAAAAATCTGGTAGAGAAGGAAAGCGCCGCCTATGATCACGACCCAAAAAATTATCTGTCTGACTGTCGAGTTCAAACTGATACCTCCAATTAAGACAGGCGCTTAGTGCGCCTTATTAAATTCTATCCTACATCATTATGATGCGCAATAATTGACGCAGGCGGCTTTGTTATAGATTTCTTGCAAATCTATTCTTCCATGACTGCCAGGTAAGGGAGCTGGCGGAACTGGTTCTGTACACCCAGCCCGTAGCCGAACAAAAAGCCGTCGTCGCTCTCAAAAGCTGTGTAATCCGGCTTGATGTCGACGCGCCGCTCCCCAGGTTTATCTACGAGCATACAGGTTTTTAGGGATTTCACCCCACGCTCGGCCATGTGGCGGGAGAGATAATCCAGCGTGACGCCGGTCGCAACCACCCCGCCTACGAGCAGTATGTCGCGGCCTCGCGGGTCGAACTCGCTCGTATACATCACCTCGGTCTGCCCGGCGTGGCGGTGGCGAGTCGCTTTAATAAAGCAGCAGCTTACCTCCATGTCGAGCGCGCGCAACAGGTCTGCGAGGAAGACGAAAGCGTCGTCGAGTATCCCTACGACCGTGAGGTCCGAGGGCGCGCTTTCGGTGATCTCGCGGGCCAGTTCCTGTATGCGGCTTTGAATATCGGATTGAGAGCGAATTATTCGGAGAGTCTTTTCCATTATAGCCCCTTGGGTGATTGAGCGGCGGTTTTCGGTCAACCGAGCGGTCAGACACCTGAAGCCCGCAAGATGGCAAGAGTCTGAGTCTCGTCACGTGCGGCAAACTCTACGGCTGGGGGCAGTCCGGGCGACCAGATGTAGCGGCCCTCCGGGGTTGCCACTATCGGCCAGTCGGCGCGGCGGCTGGAAGGGATTTTATGGTCAATCATCAGGTTTTTCAACTTTATTATTTTTCTCTGCCCGCAAACGTGCGCCCGCTCGCCCTTCTTGCGCCCCCTTACGACAAGCACGTCGGGCAGCGCCCGATCATCAAGCACGGCGATCATCCAGTCTCGTCCCGAGCGCGCAGCCTCGCGCCGAGCCTCCGCCACAATCACTTCGCGCAGGTGGCCGGGCCGCCCCCGCTCGATGCCCACCTCTATCCCGCCCGCTTCAAATCGCGAACAATCCGCGCCGAGCGCGCGCACCGAATCAGCTTCTTCAACCGGCGCGCGAGGTTTGAAAACGAGCAGATCGAACTCGCGCCACGCTTCGAGCCCGCCCGGAAGATCGATTCTCGCGCCGCTCCTGTGCTCATCGAGCAAGCCTTTGACTGCCGTTACGTGCTTTGACTCGATCTCCGCGCGACCTATTGCGGCGGAGCTTCGCTTTCGCCTAATCGCTTCTATAATCATCCTTCGGCAAACTGCTTCAGGTTGCTCGGTAAACCGCGCGACTTTGTAAGCTGAGCTTGAAGCATTCTGCGGCTGCTCGGCCAGGTCCAGGAGAGAGCGGGCGAGCCGGTCCAGAGCCTCCTGGTCGCTTGCGATAAGGCTTGCGGCGCTCGAAATATGCTCGACCACGCGCGGGTTCACCCGCTTGAGCGCGGCGATCACCTCGTGGCGCACTCGGTTGCGCGTGTAATCCATGCTCTCGTTTGAAGCGTCAGTGCGGAACGCGAGTCCGCGCTCGCGGCAGTACCCCTCTATCTCTTCGCGAGTGATCCTGAGCAGCGGGCGGACGAGTAGAGGATGTGAGGATTTGAGATTTGTAATGGCGGATGATCCGCTTGCGCGGGCCGCGATTTGAGATTTCAAATTCTCTCCGAACTCGTGAGCCTTTGTGACCGCGCGCATTGAGGCAAGCCCGCGCGAGCCTGCGCCCCGAGCTAGACGCATCAAAAATGTCTCGGCCTGGTCGTTCATCGTGTGGCCCGTAGCGATGCGGTCGGCCCCCATTTCATGCGCGGTAGTGAGCAAGAATCCATATCGCAGCTCGCGCGCAGCCTCTTCGATGCTGCGGCCTGAAGCCGCCGCCTCGCGCCTCACGTCCATAGCCTGAATAGTCATGGAGAGGCTCAAGCTCTCGGCTAGCGCGCGGACGAACTCCGCGTCAGCATTCGAGTCGTCTCCGCGCAGCATGTGATTGAGGTGAGCGACGTGAATCCGGAGGGCAGTCTTTGACGCGACGCGCACAAGCATGTCGAGAAGCGCTACCGAGTCCGCGCCCCCCGATACGGCTACTACAACGGCGCGCGCATCTTCGAGCATTGAATGGCGCTCGATGAAGCGGCAAACTTTTTCAAAGGCACTGCTCACCTTCTCAAAAGATTACACGAGCGGCTAAAGAAGGCCAAAGCTAATTACTTTTACTTCTGGCCGACGTATTCCCAATGCCAGGGTTCGTAGAAGTAGGGGCGGAAGCCGAACCGCGCGGCGTTCTTTACGAGCCAGCGATAGACGCGCGTTTCGGTCTGTATGGCGCGGTTGTCATCTTTCGTGCTGACAGGCTCGCCGCCCACGTAGATGTCGAGCGCGCGCCCTGTGAAATGCGGGCTGTTGACCGCAAGCCCCGCGCGCCCGCTGTTGGGCGACTGCTTGCGAAGGTGGTTCTGATACTCGCGCGAGCGGTATGCCGAGATGATTTTCAGATACTTCTCGCCCGACGCAAGCTCGCCGTCAGAGGTCAAGTCAAGGCCGAGCGAAGCGTCCTGGGCGGCAGCTTGAATCATTCGCTTGTAAGCCAGGTAAGTCTCGCGCTCGACTTTGCGAAGCTCTTCCGGGCGCGAAGGGTCGTAGCACTCCGAAACGGGGACCGTCACGAGCTGATCTTCGGTCGGATAAGAGCGGTCCTTTATCCGGTCCGATTGCCAGTCCGAGATCATTTGAAACCAGGTCGTGTTGTCGACGACGCCGTGCGCCGCCAGACCCTTCTCTTTTTGCCAACGCGATACGGCCAGGGCGAAACTGGCGGTCCGCGCGTCTTCGTCTACGTCGAGCATGCGCGAGATCAGGGGAGTGTAAAGCCGCCAGCCGCGCTGCGATTTGCCTCCGAACACCCAGTTGAGGTCGCCTTGCGTCCGAACGTTTTCAAGGGCGGCAGATTCGAACAGCGCGCTCTTCGAGACAGCTTCCGCGGCAGGCTTCTCCTTCGAAGAGAGCCTGACGAGGGCCTCGTTTTGCGCCGTGGATGCTTGCGCAGAAGCCACTTTCACCGGACTATCTTGAAAAGGACGACCGGCGCTCTCGCTCCTGAGGCCGAAGAAGACAAAGATACCCGCTAATAGAATAAACAATCCTATAAACAAACCCTTGTTCGATTTCATTTGCCTGCCCTTTAGTAGATTAGGAACCTTAAATATTTTAATCCATTACCACCTGCACCTCAATGATTTAGTCTTATCATAATAAATTGGAAACAATTCAGAATCGGGGCAAATCAGGGGTAAAAACCGCAACTTTTTGATCTGGAGAAGCTCTTTACTTACTTAGTTTACCGGCTGCTCAATCTCTCGGGAGCCAGAGCATGGGAGGGTACGTCCTGAAGACAGCCTCTTTGACGTACAGCACCGAATGAGGGCGGCTCGACTCATCCCTGTTCAATATCCCTAAGGACTCAAGCGCGGTCGCGCGGACGCTATTGACGTGCGCCGTGATTGCGTCAAGGTGTGGATGCCCAACTGTAATCTTCATTATCCCGTCGGCGGCTGACTTGACGTAGCCAAGCGGCCTCTCGGTTATAAAGTCGGGCGGGATCGCTTCATCCTGCGGGCCGATACTGGCATGGCGTCCGCCGACCTCTACATCCGCCTCAAGCTCATAGTCGCCTTCGGACTTGATCGTGCAGCGCACAACGCGAATCTCGCTATCGGGCGTGAGGGGTGCGGGCTCCGCGATGATCTCTATCTCTTCGTGGCTCACGGGCATGCCCATCATAATGGCCGCCGCCGAGATCATTCGAGAGTTGACGTTCATGTGAAAGAAGTAGACGGCAGGGCCTTCGCCTGCGTTTACGTACGTGCGGTAGTTGACTTGATCAAAGCTCGGGCGCATGATCGGCAACAAGCTCGAACGCAACTCCGCTACGTGGAAAGGGACCGCCGATACGAACGCGACCTCGCGGCCCGAGGCGTCCGTGCTCGTGTCCAGCTCAAGCTCGGCAGGCACAAGCGTCCGCAGGCGGTCGGGCGCCACGCTGTAGTTGATGAACAACAGGTTCTTGAGCGCCAGTTGTACCTGGATTGAACTCATAAGCATTTGGGCCGGAGCGTAACATGCGCCGGCGACAGGAACGGGAATTCAAACGCCTACACAAGTGAGTATGATATGCGTGGCGAGTATATGCAAGCGCGGGGGGCTTTGCCATCTCGCAGCCATATGTTATACCGTTTTCAACGGGGCAACTCTTTTTAAGACGAACAGTGGGTGCAGCCTGACCGTTGGACGCAACCGGAGATTATTCGAAGAAGGAAGACGGAGGTAAACTTATGCGCACCCGTAGAGAAATCGCTTATGCGTTGCTGAGAATTACCATGGGCCTGATGTTTTTGACGTTCGGCATAGAGAAATTCGCCGCCGGCATAGGCAATTTTGCCGCAGGCCTGCAACAGGGTTTCGCGGGCAAGCTCCCATCATTCTTGCTGACCCCCTTCGCCTACGCACTGCCTTTTGCGGAGGTTGTGATAGGCCTGCTGTTGCTGCTCGGCTTGTTGAACGTCTTCGGGCTGATTCTCGGGGGAGTATTGATGATCGCTTTGACGTTCGGCATGGTGTTACAGGGTCAGGCGGCCACCGTGGCTAATAATGTCTTTTACGGGGTGGTCATTTTTCTGCTGCTCTGGTTCGCCGATTACAACCGCTTTTCTCTCGACAGGCTTCTGGGCATAAAGATGTGGACGGATACGGGGCCGGTCAGGGAACCGCTCGAAGGAAGATAAAGGTATGCACAACAAGTCTCGCGTTGCGGTCATGGCTTTCATGCTGCTGACGGCTTTGGCGCTCGTCTCATGCGTCGGGTCGCAGAAAGAGACCGGCAATAGTAATACTCCTGCCGCAGGCAATGAAAACGCGCCGCCGGTGCCCTCGACCGGCACGACGCCTGCGCGGAGCGAAGCGACAGACAGCGCCAGCATAAGAGTCGAGTCGACGCCTGCGGGCGCAGAGGTGCTGCTGATAACCGAAGCCGTGGGCGGGGCAAGCCCGCCCGAATCGCGCGGCACGACGCCTATGACTATTACGAACCTTGCCCCGGGCGCGTACACTGTTCATCTGGAAAAGCCCGGATACAAGTTCTTTCAAAAGAGCGTCAATCTCAAGTCGGGCGAAACGGCCTCCGTCAAGGCGAAGTTGAAGAAGTAGCCATAAAGGCGTCGTAGTGGCGCCGAAAAACATTCTTGTCTCCTCACGCCGTAATCATTGACACAATGGCGGATCGGCGCTAAGCTTCCGCCGTTCCATTTCAATTACAGTTGTTTTCTCTGGGTTTTCGTTGCATCTGTGCGTCTCAGATGCGGAGGATTCACCATTCCGACCAATCGAGGAGGATACGTAATGAAGAGATTCTCAATTCTCAGCCGCTTCGCTTTACCTGTATTAGCCTTATCAATCCTGTCCATCGGCCCGGCTATGATCGAGGCCGACAACGGACCAAACCATAGAGTCCGCAATCTGCACTTCGGCGTATCGGGCGGCAACGTCAACGATACATCGCGCCGGTTCTGCTGTAGCGGGACTTTGGGCGCGCTCGTCACAGATAATCAGGGCGTCCGGTATGTTCTCAGCAACAATCATGTGGTGGGCCTTTCGGGAAGCGCCAGCGCGGGCCAGGACATATCGCAGCCCGGCCTCATCGATAACGGCTGCCAGGTTCACACGGTCGTCGCAGACTTCACGGCTGCGCCCCCGCTCAACTCGAACGTCGACGCCGCCATCGCCCAACTTCGTCCGGGCCTGATGGACGGCACGGGTTTTATCGAAGATATAGGGACGATCAGCAGCGCGGTCAGGGTTCCGTCTGTCGGCCTCGCCGTCCAAAAGAGCGGCCGCACGACGGGCCACACCACAGGCTCCATCAGCTCTATTAACACAACCGTCAGCGTGAGATATTCGAAAAGCTGCGGATCGAACAACGGCCCCGTCTTCACATTCACTAATCAGGTAGTCATCAACAGCAGCAGTTTCAGCGCGGGCGGCGATTCCGGCTCGCTTATTGTAAGCAATGATAATTGCAAACAACCCGTCGCGCTGTTGTTCGCGGGAAGCAGCAGCTCGACCATAGGCAATCCGATCTCGTTAGTCCTGACTCGGCTAAGCGCTTCGATCGGCCGCACGGTCACCTTTGTCGGCGGAACGTGCACCGCAGGTCCGACGCTGGAAGGCTTATCGTTCGGAAACCAGGGGCTGTCGGACGAGACCATAGCCCGCGCGAGCGCAATTAAAGAGCGCCGGGAGAACGACCTCTTTTCACGCCCCGGCGTGATAGGAGTCGGCGTCGGCACTGATGACGATAATCCGTTTGACGCCGTCATAATCGTCTACGTCGATATGACATCGGGCTTTAGCCCGCGCCTGCCTCGCCGCATAGACGGCGTGCGCGTGAAGACCGTCTATACGGACACTTTCGTCGCTTACTAAAAACCTCCGCAAATAAATCGAGGGGCGGATTTCAAAACCGCCCCTCTCAAATCAATCGCCATTCAAAAGCGATTATCCAAAATCCTTTAATTCTTCTCCGCGTGCATCGCAGCGATCTCGTCGAGCTTCTTGCGAATCTCGCTTTCGGCAATCCACCGGCCCGCAACCATCACGCCCGCCCGATTAGAGATTGCAGCGAGGTCTTTCAACGGGTTGTCGTTGAGCAGGATCAAATCGGCGCGGCGGCCCGCTTCAACGGTGCCGAAATCGTCGGTCGCCTTGAGGTAGACGGCCGGGTTGCGCGTGCCCGATTCGAGCACTTGATAAGGCGTGAGCCCCGCCTTGATCATGGCCTGCATCTCGCGGTGAAGCGAAAAACCAGGCACGCTGAAAAGCTGCGGCGCGTCGGAGCCGAGCATTATCTTTGCTCCGCCATCCTGCAACGCCTTCAGCACACGGTTGCGAATCTCAAGGACGCGCGCGCCCGCCGCCGGATCACCGGCGTTCTTGAGTTGATTCGTCCGCTGAGTGACCCACTGCTTTATCATCTGAGGCGGAATGTATCTCAACTCCGGGCGCTGGCTGAGCGATTCCGCGCTCTCGCTCCCAATAAAGGTCTGCCACAAAGCCATCGTCGGAACATTCCAGGCGCCGGCCTCGCGCGTAGCCGCGACAAGCACGGGGATCTTTTTCTCGTCCAGATGAAAGGGGAGTTTCTGCGCCCGCGTCTGCGGGTCTGCATCGCGTATGGGCGAGTCGTCCGCTTCCAACGCTTCGAGATAGCCGTCAAGGTGTTCGACCGTAGACTGCTTGGATTTGAGCGAGTGAAGCAACCCGACTTTGTCTGCCACGTGGCCGCCGAAAGGTATTCCCACCTGACCGGCGGTCGTGACGATCTGGTTATAAGCTTCGAGGCTCAGACCTTCATGAACTTTAAGAAGATCGAACCCATCCTGTTTGTACTTGCGGACGAGCTGTTCGGCCGTTTGAGGGCTCTGCACGCTCTGCCCGCTGAGCGCGGGGCTTGCCGCAAAAATGCGCGGACCGAGCATCTCGCCCTTCGCCACGCGCTCGCGCAGCCGCGTGTGATTGTCAAAGCCGAACATGCCGCGAACGGTTGTGACGCCGTTGGCTACGAAGAGGAACAGAATTGAATCGGCCACCTGCTCGCTCATGTTTGGGTGAGGCAGGTGCCCATGCATCTCGGCGAGCCCCGGCATCAGATACTTTCCTCGCCCGTCTACGCGGAGCGCGTCGGCTGGGACTTTGATCTTAGTCGCGCTCCCTACCTCGGCGATGCGGCCGTCGCGCACGACGACGGTCTGATTCTCTAACACGCGCTCGCGGTCCATAGGTATCACGTTGACACCGACGAACGCTACGGCCTGGCCCTTCGGCGCGGCCGTATTGCCCTTGGCGCCTTGAGCAAGCGCCGAACAGTTGACTCCGATCAGGATCAAAGCAATCAAGCAGACTTTGATTCTCATAAACTTTCCCTCTTCCGGTCTTTATTCCACTGGTTTAGAGATCGATCGCTAAGAGCGTTTCTTCGGCTCCGCGTAAAACGTCTTGTTGACGATCTTCCACTGTCCATCGACTTTGAGCATAGACATGTAATCGACAAACCGCACGCTGGGGTAATCGAGCAAGACCTTGACTATCGCGGCGTTGCCACTGATGTCTATGTTCGTGATGCTGCGCTTGCGCTCGGCTTCGTCCGCTGCGGGCTTGCCCGAAGCCCTTGAGACGTATTCGTCGAGCGTCCACGTGCTGAACTTTCCGTCGCGTATAAAAAAGAGCTTCGCATCGGGGTGAAACGCCTTTCTGAAATGGTCGCCCACGCCCGTAGCCTGTCCCTGAAAATAATGCTCGATCGCCTCGCGCACGCCCGCCTCTTCCGACGTTTGCGCTTGAGCGGTCGCCCCCGCTGCCATGAACAGCATTGAGAGAAGCGTTATAACAAAAGATTTCTTCATCATGCTCTCCTTGTCTCGGTTTAATTCTTCGCCGCCGTCTCGCTCGCGATTATGCGCGCGACATCGGCGATAAATGCCCTGAGCGACCTTTGAAGCTTGCGACCGGCGTCGGTGTTGAACTGTATGGCGACCGCAAATCTGTGGTCGGGGAAGTACTCCATCTCTGACAGGTATCCGGGGAACCAGCCACCGTGGCCGTAGCTTGCGCCCCACTCGCTTTGCCTGACCTGAACGCCGAGGCCGTACTTGTCGCCCTTGCCCGTCTTCGCTTCGACCGCTTGTAGCATCTGGTCAAGATAAGGCTTGCCGAAAGCTCGCGCTTCATAAAGAGCTTTTGCCCAGCGGGCCAGGTCTTCAGCCGTCGAGGCAAATCCGCCACCGGTCCACTCCATTTGAGGGTTGATTACGAACTTCCCATCGGTGATCACACGGCCTTCAAACCCGAAAGGGCTGCCGGGCCTTGAGTAGCCTGTGATCACTCCTGGAATAGTGCGGCGGTCGGAAGGAATCGTGTTGGCGAGCTTGAGCGGCTTGAGCAAACGACGGTTGACCTCTTGATAAAGGTTCTTTCCCGAAACTCTCTCGAAGATCATCCCGACCAGGATGTAGTTAGTGTCCGCGTAAGACCAGCCCGCGCCCGCCGGAAAAAGCGGCGGGGAGTCGAGCACGTAAGCTATCAACTCTTCGGGCGTCCAGACCTTGTCCGGATCTTTCTTCAGGTCGGCGATGAACCGCTGGTTGAGCACATGTTCGGGGATGCCGCTCGTGTGATTCATGAGCATCCTCACGGTGATCGTCTTCGCGTTGGGCAGCCGCGCGAACCAGGGCTCGCGCCCGAAGTATCGCTCTACACGCTCGTCGAGATTCAGTTTTCCTTCCTGGGCGAGTTGGAGAGTCACAGCCGCTACGAACGTCTTGCCGATGCTGCCCGCAAGCATCCGGTCTGTGGGCTTAAGGGGGGTCTTGTTTTCGACATCCGCGAGGCCCACCGAAACCGAAGCCGAGCTGCCGTCGGCGAGGACAAAGCCCACGGTCGCGCCGGGCCAGTCCGCGCCCGCGTGAAGCTCGTTCAATTTCGCCTGTATGGCTTGCCGAATCCGCGCGAGCTTATCGTCTTTCTTGGAATCGCCTGTCGTCGAAGCGACCGCACACACCGGAAAGATTAATAGTAGGATTAAGGCGAGCGGCTTTCTCATGAAAAGTTCTCTCTGAATCAATTTTGATAAATGCCCTTGTTCGCAGATAGTAATAAACCGCTTGATCGAAACGGTCATCTCACCGCAGAGACACAGAGCACACAGAGTGGGCGCAGAGAGAAGATAATTCTGCTCTGCGTCTCTGCGGCGAATTCTGTTTTCCATCAAGGCTTCCCGTTTGTCTTAACAGGAGCGGGCGGACGCGCGGGCAGCCGCACGGGATTATCCTTGAGCTTCTTCATAATCTCCGCCACCGCGCGTTCGAGCTGCGGGTCGCGCCCTTCAATCACAGACTTCGGATCATTCTCGACTTCGATGTCAGGCTCGACGCCGTGGCCTTCGATGACCCATTCGCCCTTCGTGTTTGCGAACCCGAACTCGGGCACCGAAACGCTCCCGCCATCGATCAGCGGCCCGCGATTGGTTATCCCCACCACGCCGCCCCACGAGCGCTTGCCGATCAGAGGCCCCAGCCCCGCTTCGCGGAACATCGCGGGGAATATGTCGCCGTCGGAACTGGAGTTCTCGTTTAGCAGCGCGGCCATCGGCCCACGGAATACCGCGTCGGGATAAGTCGTCGCCTCGTCGTTCGTGCGCGCGTACCCGAGCGCGAGCGTTTTGCGGCGCAATCGCTCTATCAACATGCGCGAGACGTTGCCGCCGCCGTTCGCGCGAACGTCTACGACAAGCCCCTCTTTATTGATCTGGCCGTAATACCATTTGATGAACTCGCGGATGCCGTTAGCGCCCATGTCCGGCACGTGTATGTAGCCGACGCGGCCCCCTGTCATCTCGGCCACCTTGCGTCGATTGCCTGCGACCCAGTCGAGGTAGATCAGACTGCTCTCATCCGTGATCGGGCGGTAGGAGACGGTCCGCGCTCCGTCGAAGCTCGGCTTGTTATTCACAGTGAGCTGGACGGGATTGTCCGCGCGGTTCTTTAGCAGCCGGTACGGATCGTCGTTCGGCTTTAGCTCTTCGCCGTTGATCGCCAGAACGTAATCGCCCACAGATACGTTGATGCCGATCTCCCTCAAGGGCGAGCGGTAAAGGTCCTCTTCGTTCTGGCCATCGAAGATCTTCGCGATGCGGAAACGCCCGGCTTTACGATCAAGCTCGAAGCGCGCGCCGGGCAGCGCGACTCGCGGGCGAGGCGGGATCTGGAAATCTCCCCCTTCTATGTAAGCGTGCTGAACGGTCAGCTCTGCGATCATCTCGCCTATGACGTAGTTCAAGTCCGAGCGGTGAGCCACGTGTTGGAGGAGCGGGCGGTATTGCTCGCGCAGCGCGTTCCAATCGAACCCGTGCATGTTCTCGACGTAGAAAAAGTCGCGGTAGCGCCGCCAGACTTCGTCAAAGATCTGATTCCACTCTTCGGCGGGCACGCGGTCTGCGGCAAGCCCCGAGATCGAGACGGTCTTTCTAGTCCTCTCGCCCACGGGCGTTGCGTCGTAAAGATTGTACGCAGGCCCTTGAGCTACGAGCACTTTCGACCCGTCATCCGACAGCGCGTAGCCGCGCATGTTTTCGGCCAGCACCGTCTCTTTGCGGTCTTTCAGCGAATAGATTCTGAGCGAAGTCGGGGTGTCCGCCTGTCGCCCGTAATAAAACGCGGGGCCTATGCCGTAAAGCAGGTGACCCACCTTTGCGCTCAGCCCGCCGTAATTGTTCGCTTCGAGCGGCACTCGCGCCACGCGCGAAGCCAGCCCGTCGAAATCGATGACTAGATTGCCGGTCGCGGGCGGCTTTGGCGCGGGCTTGCTCTCTGCCTGCGCGGTCGTGGCCTCCGCTTTATCCGGCTCCTTGCCCGGCTCTTTCTTTAGCTCCTTGTTAATGTCTTTCGCAGGGTCTTTAGGGATAGTCGGATCGCCTTCTTCTTTAGGCTTCGCCGGCTCAGCTTCGGGTTTGCTTATCGTCACCTCGTCGCTTTCGGGCGGGAATGGATGCTTCACGTCTTTGCGAAGCGTCATCGCATAGATGTACGTCTCGCGGTTAGTCGCGTAGTTGAACTCGAATGAAGAGATCAACGGCGCGAACTCGCGGTCGCTCAGAAAGTAGAGGTAATTTCCCTGCGGGTCCCACGCGGGGCTGTACTCGTTGAACATCTCGTCGTTGACGCGGTGCAGCTTGCCGTCCGAGGCGGACCAGATGTAGATCGACGAAAAGCCGTTCGAGTCGGCCATGCTGAAAGCGAGGTGATTGCCTCGCGGCGACCACGTATAATCGCGCACCTGCCCACGGGCTGCATCCGCGATCTCTGTGAGCCGGCGGTCGGCCAGCGTCAGCACGAACACCTTCCCGTCCTTATCGCTGAATGCCAGCCGCTTGCCGTCCGGCGCCCACTCGGGCGCGTAGCGGAAGGCGCGGCCTCCTTTTGTAATCTGCTCAGGCTGCCGCGAGCCGTCCTGCGGCACAAGGTAAACCTCGTCCTCGCCGTTGCGGTCAGAGATGAAAGCGATCTGCGACCCGTCGGGCGACCAGCGCGCCCACTTGTCGTGCGCGTTTGAAGACGCGGTAAGGTTGCGCGTAGGCCCCTTCTCTATGGGCGCGCTAAAGACATCGCCGCGGGCTACGAAAAGCGCGCGCTCGCCTTTAGGGCTGATCGAAAAGCTCTCGATAAAATTCGCTACGGATATTCGCCCGGCCCTTCTGGCCAGCCCGTCGTCGGGCACGAGTATAGAGATGGGACTGTTCTTCTTTGACTTCGTATCATAGATTTGCAGTTCGCCGTTCAGCTCGTAAACTATTCGCCCTTCGCGGTCAGCCGACGGCCAGCGGACATCCCAAGGGCGCGAGCGAGTTATTTGCGTGGTCCGTGCCGAAGAGATGTCATAGGTGTAAAGATTGAAATGGCCGTCGCGATCAGAATTAAAATAGATGCTGTTTTCAATCCACATCGGATCGCGGTCGACTCTCGGGTCGTCGGCGATGCGTCTGGTCTCGAACGTCTTCAGGTCGAACAGGTAGAGGTCATTGGCCTGCCCGCCGCTGTAACGCTTCTCCGTGCGAAAGTCGCGCGAGCGCGGAGAGTAAACCACGCGAGCGCCGTCGGGCGAATAATCGCCCGCGCCGGACTCAGGCATGGGGAGCGGCTCGGCCAGCCCGCCTTCGACGGGGACCGTGTAGAGGCGCGTTACCGGCAGCGTCCAGGAATCCCTGTGCGAGCGAAACAGCACCGAGCGGCCGTCGTTGGTCCAGCCGTAAACCTGATTGTCATAACCCCATCGCGGAGTGAACGGGCCGCGCGCCGGGTAATGAGTCAACTGGCGCGGGACCCCTCCCGTCGCCGGGATGACGTAGACCTGCTCGTCCCCGTCATACTGCCCCGTGAAGGCTATCGACCGGCCATCGGGCGAGAACTTGGCGAATACTTCGACGCCGGGGTGAGCCGTCAGCCGCGTGGCCGTGCCGCCCGAGGCGGGAGCCATCCACAGATCGCCCCCGTAGGTGAAGACCACACGGTCGCCGTGAATGTCTGGAAAACGCAGCAGCTTTGTCTGCGCGGATGCCGCAAGCGGCATCAAAACGAGCAGCAGCACGCAGGCGAAAAGCGTTCTTGAGAGCATAAGCATTGTCCCCCTCCATATTCTTTCTGCACGCAGAGTCGTGTGAATCTTGAGCGCCTGATTCTTAGCACCGACTCGGCGCGTTCCTTTGAGCGGAAATCTCTTGGTATCGTAACAAGCTGATTGAGCTTTGCGCTACCCCTTCATACGCAGAGAAGGCCACAACAAGTTCTGAAAACGTGCGTCATGAAAATGCGCCACGAAAAAAAGGGGAGGCCTGCGGGCCTCCCCTTTTTTTCGTCCTGTCGTTCAGACAGTCTGTTTATTCCCTGTTGATCGCGAGTCAATTCTTCAAATCATCCAACAGCTTCCGGGCCTGAGACGCCTTGTCTCCTTCGGGCGCTTTTTGCAGATAAGTTTTAAGCTCGATGATCGCGCGGTCCCTGTCGCCTTTCTTCAGATGGACGTTGGCCAGATAAAAGTGTGCGATTGCGTGCTCCGGGCCGCCGATTGACAGGGCAGTCGATAGCTGGCCTTCTGCTGCGGAAAGGTCTTCCGTCTGTAGCGCTGCGATCCCCAGGTAAAGGTGCGCGGCCGGCGAAGAGCTGTCGATGGCAACCGCCATATTGAGGTGGTCCATCGCTTCGACATACCTGCGTAGCTCGACCAGGGCGATGCCCATGTTGAGCCGTGGGTTGAACGATTTTGGATTTATATCGATGGCGGCATCGAACTGCTCGATGGCTTCCTCCCATTGCTTGAGGATGATGTACTGTACGCCGAGGTCGTTGCGGGCCTTCAGGTATGTAGGGTGAATCTCCAGCGCCCGGTGGAATTGAGCTATTGCCTCTTTAGTCTTTCCCTCCATGCTCAGCTTCGATCCCTTCTCGTACTCTTTCTTCGCCGAGGCAGGAACGCCGACGTCCAACTCGGCTACAGAGACCACGCCGCCTGCTTTCTTGTTGCTGCTGTTGCCTCTCTCCCGCAGATGAATCACCAGGGTCGCGCGCATGCCGCGCAGCAGCGTTACCTGTTCTGTGACCGGGTCGTAAAGTTTCCCGTCGCCTGACACTTCTATCGAGTAAGTGCCGTTACGCAAGCCCGAGAAGCCGAATGCGCCGTTCGTATCCGTGTAGACTATCATGCCCGGGTCGTTAAGCGTGCTGAGCGATATTCTCACGCGGTCGTTGACGGGATGGCCCGACGGCAGCACAACGCGACCTGTAATAGAACCCAATGCAGTGTCGGTGCGCGGTATGGGGATTCTGCTTACAGGCGGCGGTTGGTCCTGCGCCTGAACTCCATATGCATGTAACGCGATGACGCTTATTGCCATGACAAGGCAGCGAACGTTTGACTTTACTTTCATCGCCTTTTCCTCCTCCTCGAAAAAGCATTAAGTCAACGAGTGCAGTTATAGGTTAGATAATACGCAAAAACAGTCTAGATTGAAAGCTGACACCTGAATTTACAGGCAGGATATTTTAATCGAGTGCTGTTTAGTGATATGATATTTCCCTAATCCGCTCAAACCGAACGAGCAAGATTCTTCAACATCTGGAGGTAGATATGCGCAGGAAAGACCTCGTGATAATGCTCACCCTGCTTTTAGCCGGAACTGTTTTCCCTAAAGCAACGCTCTCTCAAGCGAGCCCGCAAAAAGCGAACGACGAGCAGCCCTTACGCATCAGCACGGAGCTGGTGCAGGTCGATGTCGTCGTCACGGATAAGGCCGGGAAGGTCGTCAGGGGCCTGACCAAAGATGACTTTGAACTCTCTGAAAAAGGAAAAAAGCAACAGATAAGCTTCTTTGAGTTTGTCGAGGCAGGCAAGAGCCGCCGCCCCGGTGACGTGGCTAAACAGAGTGATGTTGATCCGTCGCCGCAAGGATTGAGCGAGGCAGAAGTCAAGCGGATATTCGGCTTTATAGTCGATGACCTGACCATCCCTTATCAGGACCTCGTATACGTCCGCCAGATGCTGACGAACTTCGTCGATAATCAAATGCAGCCGACCGACCTGGTGGCGATCGTGCGCACGGTGGGGGGCAAGGGGGTTTTGCAGCAATTTACCTCGGACAAGGAACTGCTGCGCCGCGCCATCGCCTCGCTGACCGTGGCCACACACCCATTCACCGCCTTTAACACCCCCGCCGCACAAAGATTGCCAGCAAATCCGCTAGAGTTTGTGGCTGGCGGCGGCACGCCTTCCCCCAGCGCGGGTCCTTCTCCCGGCCTGGCGGGCGCGGATGTGGTGGCGGATTTTTTGGGAGAAGCTCCCGACATCAGCAGCGCTCTGGATGATACAAATAAAATGTTGCGCTCTTACATGAGTCTCAGCACGGCGAGCTTTGTCGTCGATAGTTTGAGACAGTTGCCGGGCCGCAAGTCGCTCGTGTTGATCTCCGGCGGATTGCCTATCATCGGGCCGCAACAAGCTTCCGTAGCAGGCAACCTCTCGAACCACCTCAACCAGTTAACAGACAAAGCCACGCGCGCCGGCGTCGCCATTCACACGATGGACATAAGAGGGTTGCAGGTGCATGCCGTCGCCAGCTTCGCTGATACGCCGGGCAGAAGCGCCATGGGCGTCAACCCGGGGACTATCCAGGGCCAATTCGGGCGAGTGCCTGACAAGTCTCTTTTCGGCGATAGGAACCCGTTCGATCAGATAGCAGGGCACCAGGGGCTGCGCGCGCTGGCCTACGCCACGGGCGGGATACCCGTGCTCAATAAGAATGACTTCAACGAAGGTTTGGGCAAGATAATCGACGCGAGCGAAGCTTACTACCTGCTGGCTTATACGCCGTCTGACGCCAAGTTCGACGGCGACTTCCGCAAGCTGGATATAAAGGTGAAGCGCGACGGGCTAAAGGTCTACAACCGGCGCGGCTACATCGCCCGCGAAGACAAGCCCTCGACCGCGCCCACAACCAAGCAGGATCAGCTGCTTGCCGCCGTCAAATCGCCTCTCGCGCGCCGGGACATCGAGCTCGACGCGATGCTGCTTTACAAGGCGGCGTCGGCCGAACAGGGCGCCATAGATATTCACCTCTTTATCGAGGCCAAGAAATTGACCTTCGAGGAGGCAGGCGACAAACAACAGGCGAACTATGACGTGGCCGGGTTCATATTCGATGTGCTCGGCGAGATGCGGGGCGGGTTCAGCGAGACGATTACGGTGGGATTGACCCCGCAGGAGTTGAACCGCGCCAGGGCGACAGGGTTTTCTTATTCGGCCAACACCAGTTTGTCGCCGGGAATCTACCAGGTAAGACTCGCCGCGCGCGATAACAAGACGGGCAACATCGGCACGCTTTCGCGCTACCTGGAAGTGCCGAACTTGTCGAAAGGGAAGCTCGCCGCGAGCAGCCTGCTCATAGGGGCCGTGCCGGTGAAAGACACAAGCCAGACCGACCAGAAGCCCATACCGGCCAGCCGCCGAATATCGCGCAGCAACGATCTGCGTTACGCCACGATCATCTACAACGCCAAGCTGAAAGACGGCAAGCCGCAGGTTCGCACGCAGCTCATTATAAGCCATAACGGCCAGGTGATATACAAACCGGACGAAGAGCCGCTCGTCGTGACGGCCAACAATCCTCAAAGCGTGCTCAAAGTCGGCCAGCTCGGCCTTTCGGGCGTCAAGCCCGGCCGCTACACGATGACGCTGGTCATCATCGACACGCTCGCCGAGAAGAAGGCGCAGACCATAAGCCGCAGCATGGACTTTCTGGTCGTGAACTGATTTCGGAGCGATTCGATAAAAGGTCAGCACTCCGAATAAAAAAGGAGGAGCCGCGCGGCTCCTCCTTAATTTTTTACGCGCTCTTTGCGCAGTCAGACTAGAAGATTATCCTCAAGCCGAACTGTATCGAGCGGCGCGCAAATTCCATCTCACCCCTGTTGTTCCAGAACGTACCCGCTTCTTCAATGAAGATGCCGGGTACGCTGTCGCCGCTGATTATGCCCACGCCGGGGTTCGGGTGGTTCAGGGCGTTGAACATTTCTGTGCGGAACTGAACCCTGACACTTTCAGTCACTCTGATGTTCTTGAAAATGCCGAGATTCAGGTTGTTGAGCCTCGGGCCGACTTCACTGTTTCGAGGCGCATTGCCGAACGGGCTTCCGAATACCTGCGCCGCGCCCGGGCCGTTGAAGATGTAGCGGACGTCATTGGGGCTCACGACCGTGACGATAGTAGCGGGGTCGTTAAGGTCGTTGAACGAGTAGAATCCACTCGGGTCAATCACGTCCACGCCGAATATGAGCGCCGCATCGACCTGGTTGATGCCGACTTGATCGCGCGGAGCGTTCGGGTTGCCGATGAACGGACGGATGTTGTCGACGCCGCCGAGGAACCCCGCCGAAAAGGTGTTGTCGATGTAGGTCGCGTTTCCGAAGAATCCGCTTCCGTTAGCAAACTGGGTCGCAGTGAAGCGCTGGCCGTTGCTTAGGAAGTAGAGGCCGTTGAGCTGCCATCCGCCAAGCACCCTGCCCAGCACGCCTTCCTGGTTCCTGTAGAGCGGAACATCCCACAGGAAGTTCATCGAGAAGACGTGACGGCGGTCAAAGCCGGAGAAGCTACGCTCATTCCCGCTGGTGTTGAACGGATCCGCCGAGACGGCCGACTCGTTCGAGTTGAAGATTTCGCTCGCCGTGTCGAGCGCCTTTTGCCACGCGTAAGACATGCCGAGCGTAAGCTGATCCATTATCCTGCCGTCGTAGCGCGTCTGCAGCCCGTGGTAAAGCGACTGCGCCGAGTTCTGGCGCCTGCGGACAAGACCGCGACCCGGAAGGATGCGGCCCTGACACGCTGCTTCGTTGTCACGCGTCGCAGGGTCATTTATGCAGTTGGTGAGCGGAGTGATGCCGGCCGGCACAAGCTCCGGGAAGCCCCGGAAGTTGAATCCGCCTGCGCTAAAGCCGTTGACCAAGCGGTCGATTCGCGGGTTCGAGTTGACGGTCTGGAACAGGCCGACTCCGTGCGTCCCGACGTAGCGGACTTCGAGCACGTTATTGCGAGCAATCTCGCGCTGGACTCTCAACGACCACTGCTCGGCGTAAGGCGAGTGGAAGTCGGAAGAGACGTCGGTCTGGTTGAACAGCCTCGGATCGAATATGTCGCGCTGGACGAGGCCGTTGCTTTCCGCGAACGCCTGCACGTCACCGCCTGTCAAACCGGGCAGCGGGAACGCGACCGGGTTCGGTGCAGCCAGATTATTGGTCGTGAACAGGAATACCAGAGGCGCCGAAGTCGAGATGTTCAGCAAGATGTTGTGGAACGCAGGGTCATAGGCGATTGAATATCCGCCGGAGATGACCGTCGCGTCCTGCTCTCCGAATATCCTGCCGAGGAAGCTGTTGCCGAAGCGGGGTCGCCAAGCAAAGCCGACGCGCGGCGCCCAGTTGTTCTTGTCGGTCGGGATCTTCGGGAAAGTGCGAGCCTCGAGCGGAAGGTTCAGTCTCCAGAACGCCTCGCTCGGATTCGACTCGCGCTCGACCGTGATGTCATGAACCGCATTGACCGGCTGGCCCGTGTTCTCGTAGCGAATGCCGAGGTTGAGCGTCAGGTTGTCTTTGATGCGCCAGTCGTCCTGGAAGTAGTAGAACTGGTCCGTCTCGTTGTAGGCCAAATCGAGCGGCCCGACGGCCAGGTTGACGAAAGACGGGCGATTCTGAACTATCGAATTCGCGTTCGGGAATCGGAATGCTCCCAGAACGTTCGGCAAAAACGGCACTTCATTGGTGAGCCTGCGGATGTCAGCGCCCATCTTCAACTGGTGCTTGCCAAACGATTTCGAGAAGTTGTCGGCGAACTGGTAGTTCTTCACAATGCGGCCTTGCGGAAGGTTGGTCGCGCCGCCGATTGTCTGAAGGTTGACGCCGCCGCTGGTAAGGCCCGTGAAGCTGATGTTGGGAGCTGAGGTTAGAATATCAGCCGTCCCTGTTATGCAGCCCGCCCCCTCGCAGCCGCCACCGAAGTCAACGCTCAATTTGCTTACGGCGAAGCGGAACTCGTTGACAGCCGTGTTGGAAAGCTGGCTGGTGAATTGGCCGCCCGTGTGCCAGCTCTCCGAAGGAACGTCGCCCGTAAAGCCGTTGGAGCCGGCCAGGGAGTTGACGTTGTCGGCCTTCTGCCAGAGGTGGCGATACCAGATCGAGTGCTTATCTGTAATCCTCACGTCGCCCCTGAGGCTGAACTCAGGCGCGTTGAGCGGGAAGCTTACGAAGCGGCCAGGGAAGGCCGTGCGGAAGGTCTGACCGCCGATCACTACGGTGCTGCGCGGAAGGTCTTCGCGCTCGAATAGCGTGCCCACGTTGGTGATCGCAAAAGCCGAGAGGTTGCGCAGCGCCTGCAGGGCGGGATTGGTCGAGAATCCGGCAAGGCCCTCGAGCAAGGGCAGGTCCGCAGCGATGATCGCCGGGTTTGCACCCAGTAACGACGCCGACTGGCGCTCCCAGATCTTCTGGTAGCTTGCGAAGAAGAAGGCGCGCTCCTTGATGATAGGCCCGCCGACCGTGCCGCCCGCGACGTTGCGAAGCAGCGGATCGGGGTGGCCGAGGTCGTTGTTGTTCGTGCGCTTCTCGATGTTGGTCATCGAATCGAGCGACGCGCGGTTGCGGTGGAACCAGAAGGCCGATCCGTGAAACTCGTTCGTGCCCGATTTGGTCACGATGTTTACGATCGCGCCCTGGTTGCGCCCGTACTCTGCCGAAAAGTTGTTGGTGATGATCTGGAACTCGCCGACGATGTCCGGGTTGTCAACAAAGAAGCCTGGGCCCGCGACCGAAAGGTCGTTGTTGTCCTGGCCGTCAATGTTGAAGTTGTTCGAACGGCCGCGCGCGCCGTTGACCGAGAATTCCGCGCCGTTTGAGTTCGAAAACCCAAGGCCCGGAACGACGCCGGGCGTCAAAAGCGCCAGCGTGTCAATACCGCCACCCGCGATATTGGTCGGAAGCTCCGAAACTTTGCGGGCCTCGAAAGAGTTTGACACCTGCACGTTCTCTTTCTGGAGCAGCTCCTGGCCCTCTGCTGTTACGGTTACGGTTTCAGTAAGTTGGCCGGCTTGCAGCGCGGCGTCAATAGTGGTCTCCTGACCGACATTGACTGTAACTTCCTGAAACTCCTGCCGTTTGAAATCCTGCTTCTCTACGATCAGCACATACCTTCCAGGGCCTAGCCTGGGGAAGTTGTAAATGCCTTCGTCGTTAGACGTGGTCTTAGTCTCCACGCCCGTGTCGGCGTTGCGCGCCGTCACATCAGCACCGGCAATAACCGCACCACTTGCATCCGTAACCACACCCCTGATCGATCCCGTCGTGGCCTGCGCGGCCATCGCGGGAGGCGCAATATAGGGGAAGGTGAGGGTGGAAACGATTAATAGCATAGCTGCCGAAGCCAGCTTTTTCATCTTGCGAAGTCGCTTCATTTCTCCTCCTTAAATCTGTTGTGTCTAAAGAATACTAAAGCAGCAGTAAATTTGAGGCTCCAGGAATACTGCTGTAGAGTTTTGATTAGGCTGAAGTTCCAAACGAATGTGGAAATCATCAACCTGCAAGATATATGCCAGCCCGGTAGGTCTACCTTAAAATCTTTATTTACTTAACATGGCTGTTATGGCGAGGTTGGTTTTTCGGATGTAATATTCAAAATGTTGGATGTAATATCCAAATAATTGGAAATACCGCGAAGCCGAGTTTATTCTAAGGGGGGGCGATTCTATCGGCAGGTGAGGCCCGTCAGGTGGTTTTGGAGCTTCGCTTACGTCACAATGACCCATCGCCGTATTACGCAGGCGGCGTATTGGACAGGGCCGGTCGAGGGGTCCTTGAAGCAGATATGGCTACCCCGCTTTTTGCATTGCCCGTTCAATCATGCTCGCAAGCGAAGCGCCGCCGTGCGCTACCGGAATTTGAAGCTGCCCTTCAAGCTCTTCGAGGCTCAGGTCGTCGAGAAAGATTCGCCCGCCCTGTACTCAAAAGTGGAAGCTACAGTTTCCATTGTTCTTATATAGCACCAAAGAGTAGATTTATGAACTGACAAGTTAGGCGAGCGTTTTTATTATCGGGACAAAGGACTGGGTTCTATACCCAGCCCTCTGTCTGTTACTTAATCACCAAGATAATCCTAGAATATGAGAATCCAAAGGGCAATCTCTGTAATCTCGATGATTAAGGTTAGAACTAAGTGTACTTTGAGTTCGTGCAGGGAAAAAGGAAGTTTTTCCCTCCACTTGACTCTGTTCTTAGGCACACGTATAACATGTTGAAGCATACAGCTCCTCCTAGAGCTTTGTGCTTGCTCACAACAGTTGTCGGCTGATGTGAGCAAACTACACGAGCTGGCAGTGGTGGACACACTTCTAGTTATCTGCCACTGCTAGCATCTTCCACTTACACGCACAGATCAAAGTCACAAATAAAACGCGACTATTCTGCGCGATAGCCTAACTATGTGAGCGGTATTGCTGACCATTCTGTGTTGATTTCCTTGGTATTCTCCAAGGTTTTACCCTCCCAACCAAACTCACTTGATCACATTTTGGGTCATCGTGTGAGGTGGATGTAGGAACGGGCTTTAAGGCAAAGCTAATGCCAAATTGAGACTGCAATGAAGGGGGAAGGCAGGGAGGGATTTAACTCTTTTCATTCATAAATTTAATTGCTAATTTGGGTCTTCTGACATGTATTTCTGGAGATCACCGCAATCTTGATTTATTCAAATTGTTGGATTTTTATCCAGGAATTTGTAGCGAGACGATAGAGCAGGAATCGTGACGCGGCCCGGTCGCGAGTCGCGTCACGGGGTTTAGATCAAGCTTTGGGTTTCTTCACCTTTTTTCCCGAGCTGCTTTTTATCTTGATTGCTGCGCCGAATAATATCACCTCGTCAGGCGATTGGCATCACGAGATTCTAGACTGTACATTCTAAACCACGAAGCGCGACTCTAGATCGCGCGCGCGATGTATCATGCTCGCAAGCGAAGCGCCGCCGTGCGCCACCGGAATTTGAAGCCGCGCTTCAAGCTCTTCGAGGCTCAGGTCGTCGAGAAAGATTCGCCCGCCCTTCAGGCAGGCCTGTTCGGGCACGATAAGAAAATCGCCCTCGAACTCGTCGCGGCAGGCCAGAAGGTCGCCCCCGGCTATCAGCCCCGCTACGGTCACCTCCTCGCCGAAGAAACGGTTCTTGACCGCGACCACTTTCAGCCGCGTCCCCGCCTTCTCATTCAACCGGCTTACGAAGCCTTCGAGTATAGGATAAAAGAGCTCGCCCGTCGCCACGGTCCCGTGAAGACGGCCCGGCTCAAGGTGGAAATCGGCGGACAGGTTTCGCTTCAATGTCTTTTCCGCATCGATACGGAAGCGACGCGCCATCCCTACGCCGTCTTCTATCTGCGGGTAATCGCCGTAGTGCGCGCGGCCCGGCACCGCCAGCCCCGCTCGCAGATAAAACTCGTCGGCCAGAAAGACGAACGTCGTACCGAACCGGTTGCGAAAGTCGCGCTGCAATGGTCGCACGTCGCGTATGATCTGGCGCGCATAATCGTCTGTGACAGGGGTCATAAGGTGGCGATAGTTGTGCAGTTGTGTGAAGACGACCGGGACCACCGCGACCGAGTGCAGCGCGGGATAAAGCTCGGCAAGGTCCGCGATCGTTCGGCGCAGCACATCGCCGTCGTTGATCGTCGGGCAGAGGACGATTTGCGCGTGAAGCTCAATGCCACGGCCAGCCAGGTATCGCATCTTTGCCATCACGTCGTCGTCGCGCTTGCGACCGAGCAGGTAGCGTCGCACTTCGGGGTCCGTCGCATGGACGGAGACGTACTGAGGCGAAAGCCGCTGCTCGACTATGCGGTCGAGCTCCATCTTAGATATCGAAGACATGGTCGTATAATTGCCATGCAGGAACGAGAGGCGCGTGTCTTCATCTTTGAAGAAGAGCGACTCGCGCGATCCTTTGGGGTTCTGGTTGCAGAAGCAGAATATGCAATCGTTGGCGCACTGTCTGGGCGCGAAGTATTCGAAGTCCAATCCCCAGATTTCGCCTTCGCCCACTTCCACGTCAATCTCCCGTGCCTCACCCGACTTTTTTATGACGTCGAGCTGCACGCGGTCTTCGCTGCCCGTGTAGAACTGAAAGTCTAGGAAGTCGCGCAACTCCCGGCCATTTACTTTCATTATGCGGTCGCCCGGCTCAAGGCCGACTTCGTCGCCGAGCGCGAAAGCGTCGACCGCGGTCACGAGCACTCCCCGCTCTTTCTTGGGCGTGTTGATCGGATAGATGGTCTCGAAAAGCTCGGTGTACATAAGCGAAGGATTATAACAGACGGGTTAACATCTTAGCTATTTGAGGCGCGGGCCAAGAATACTCTTGAAACTCGTTTCGCGCGATGTACAATCGTTTCGTACTCACAGTCCCTACAAAACCAACAAAGACACCTTGCCAAAGAGGATAGCTGCCGAGAGCACCTTACGCTGTCCTGTGGCCTGGGGAGAGTTGTCTTCATCACAGAGGGAGTTACTATCATGGCACGTAACGCGTTTCTTATCTTCGGATCGTTTGCCCTTATATTATTGGTCTTCACAACCGGATACGGTCAGCAGACGCCACTGGCGACCTCAGTCGCCGCTCGACACGACGCCAAAGCGGAGGCGCCAAAAACCATTACCAAATTACAAATGCGCGAAGCAATCGAGACGAAGACGAAGAGCATCTGGCGGGAGCCTGCCTGGTATGTGTCGATAGCCGGTTCCGCTCTCGACATAGCCGGGAGCGCGGCCTCGATCGATGGCAAGCGCGTTCGTGAAGGCAACCCCTTGTTCACTCGTTCGGACGGAAAGGTAGCCTGGGAGCGAGCAATACCCTTTACGGCCGCCTCGATGTACATGCAGTACAAGCTCTATCAGAACCCCAAGCACCGGAAGTGGGCCATCGTATCTATGGTCGCAACGGGCGTAATGCGAGGCGCGTTCGGCGGCGCCCGGGCGTTTGCCCACCGGTAGCCGTCAAAGCCCCCGACGCACCGTAAACGCTGTTCCGGAGCGATCGAGTTAAGATAAGGCTATAGGAGGCTGTCTATCGGCGCGTATTCGAGCCCCTGATCGTGGGCGATTGCTTCGTAAACGACCTTACCCTTATAAGTATTCACGCCGTTCTTGAGGTGAGAGTCGCGCCTTATCGCCTCTTCAACGCCCCATTTGGCGAGCTTCAAGGCGAACGGCAAGGTCACGTTCGTCAGCGCGAAAGTCGAGGTTCGCGGCACGGCGCCCGGCATGTTCGTCACGCCGTAATGAAGAACGTTCTCTACGTAATAAGTCGGCTCGCTGTGCGTAGTAGGCTTAGTCGTTTCGATGCAGCCGCCCTGGTCTACGGCCACGTCGACGATGACTGCGCCGCGCGGCATGGCGCGGAGCATTTCGCGCGTGACCAGCTTTGGCGCGGCTGCGCCGGGGACGAGCACCGCTCCGACTACGAGGTCCGACGCGGCTACGGATTCCGCGATCGTGTAAGGGTTCGAGGCGAGCGTGCGAATGCGGCTCCCGAAAATATCGTCGAGGTAGCGGAGCCGTTCCAGATCGCGGTCTATGATGATTACCGACGCGCCGAACCCGACGGCGATCTTCGCGGCGTTAGTCCCCACCACTCCGCCGCCGATTATAGTGACGCGCCCGGGGGCTACGCCCGGCACCCCGCCCAGCAGCACGCCCCGCCCGCCATTTGTCCTCTGCAAGTAAGTAGCGCCGACCTGTATTGACATCCTCCCGGCCACTTCGCTCATGGGCGTGAGCAGCGGCAGGTGGCCCTGGTCGCTTGTGATCGTCTCGTAGGCGATGCCCGTGACGCCTCTGTCGAGCAGAGCGCGAGTAAGCTCGCGGGCGGGCGCCAGGTGAAGGTAGGTGAAAAGCACCAGCCCCGGCCGCATGCGCGGGTACTCTACGGCGATTGGCTCTTTGACCTTGACGACCATCTCCGACGAGGCCCACACCTCGTCTGCGGTGTTGATGATCTGGCCGCCGGCGGCCACGTATTCTCCGTCAGTAACGCCCGACCCTTCGCCCGCCGCGCGCTCGACGAGGACTTTATGCCCCGCAACGGTCAGCGCCTTCACCCCTGCCGGGACAAGTCCTACGCGATTCTCATTATCTTTTACTTCTCTTGGTAGTCCGACGATCATATTTACCTCAGTTTTCAGTTTTTAGTTTTCAGTTTTCAGTTGAATCTTCTCGCCCGAGAGTTACTCAAAACTAAGAACTGAAAACCGAAAACTGTCTTATCCAATACCGCTTTCGATCG
Organism: Blastocatellia bacterium; assembly: GCA_036277095.1. Classification (GTDB taxonomy): domain Bacteria; phylum Acidobacteriota; class Blastocatellia; order UBA7656; family UBA7656; genus DASUNP01. Next base: position 11,275 of record DASUNP010000095.1, on the reverse strand, counting down.
TGTCGATTTGAGCGCGCTGGAGCTTGCCTGAATAATCGACGTAGACGGCTTTCCATTCGGAGAAGACATCCAGCACCTGTGTGCCTCCTTCGCGGTGGCCGTTGCCCGTGGCCTTCGTCCCGCCAAACGGCAGGTGAACTTCCGCGCCGATCGTGGAGGCGTTCACGTAAAATATGCCCGTCTCGACGTCTTCCATCGCGCGGAAAGCGCGGTTCGTGTCCCTGGTGTAGATCGAAGCCGAGAGCCCGTAACGAACGCCGTTGGCAATCTCGATTGCGTGATCGAGGTCGCGGCATTCGATTATCGAAACCACTGGGCCGAAGATCTCTTCCTGCGCTATACGCATCTCGGGCTTGACCCCGCCGAAGACTGTCGGCTCGATGAAGTTGCCGTGCTTCAGATCGCCGCGCTCCACGCGATTGCCGCCGCACAGAAGCTTGGCCTTATCTTCGCGCTGGCCGATCTCTACGTAGCCTAAAATCTTATTGACTGCGTCCTGATTGATCACGGGGCCGACGTCGGTCCGGTCGCTCAGGCCGTTGCCGACCTGCAGCTCTTTAGTCGCCGCGACGAGCTTCGCGGTGAATCGCTTCGCCACCTTCTTGTGAACTACGACGCGCGAGGCGGCGGTGCACCGCTGGCCGGAGGTCCCGAACGCGCCCCAGAGCACGCCTTCGACCGCGAGGTCGAGGTCTGCGTCTTCCATCAATATGATTACGTTCTTGCCGCCCATCTCAAGCGAGCATATCTTGTCGTTTGCGGCCGCTGCCTGGCCCACGCCGCGGCCCACCTCCGTCGAGCCCGTGAAGGAGATCAATCGGACTTTCGGATGATTGACGAGCGCCGCGCCCGCCTCTTCGCCGCGCCCCGCCACTATGTTCAACACGCCCGCCGGCACGCCCGCTTCCGCGCAGGCTGCGACGAAGTTGTAGGTCGACAGCGGAGTGTCTTCGGCGGGCTTGATGACGATGGTGTTTCCGCAGATGAGCGCGGGCATGATCTTCCAGGACGGGATGGCCATCGGAAAATTCCACGGCGTTATTAAACCGCACACGCCTATGGGCTCGCGCGAGCACATTGCATACTTGTTCGGCAGCTCGGCCTTCGTGGTGAACCCGTGAAGGCGGCGGCCCTCGCCCGCTATGAAGTAAGTCATATCGATGGCTTCTTGCACGTCGCCGCGTGTTTCTTTGAGCACCTTGCCCATCTCGCGCGTCATGTCGCGCGAGAACTCTTCTTTGCGGCGGATGAGAATCTCACCGGCCTTGAAAAGAATCTCTGCGCGGCGCGGCGCGGGCGTCTTGCGCCATTTCGTGAACGCTTCGGCGGCCGCGTCTACGGCGCGACCTACGTCTTCGGCGGTTGAGGCCGGGAAGCGCCCTATCAGCTCGCGGGAGTCTGCGGGGTTGCGGTTTTCGATATACTCGTTCGACGACGGGGCGACCCACTCGCCGTTGATGTAGTTGCGATACTCAACCGTTCTCACTTTTGCTGCTGGCTTTGCCATGTTAAGAGTCCCTCCCTTGTATTCGTTGAGTGAAACAGCGCGGTAGTCGGTTCGGGGAATTTATGACACTGGGCGCAAGGAGTCGTTTGATCGGGCGGTTTCCCCTTTTTCGGATGGCGCAGCCAGACTTCCGCGTCCGGCGTGTGGCACCCCCAGCAAGTCTCGCGCGGTGTTATAGAGCTTACGTCTGCATGCTCAGGTCGCGTGGTAAGCGGCGGCGGGTCTTTCCCGATAATCGATAGCCATATAAACACACCGATTACCGAGACAGCAATACCGGCGAAGATCAAATCTTTCTTATTCATAATGTCGAGCGCGCACAGTAATTATCGCAGGTATGTGGGCTAAATGGCGAATCTAAGAATATAAAACCTAAGTTCGCCAAACAAAAATCTTACATCAAAATCAGGTCATAGTCAGGTCATAAAACATTTCAGTTCACGCTCTGACTCTCTTGAACAAGAAGGTTGCCATTTTCACCGAGGATTCTATTTGCCACCGCCTCTATTACGTTGCTGGCCTGTTCCTGGCTAATGTGGATGTATATGTTTTTCGTAATGATCTCATCAGCGTGGCCCAAAGCATTTTGAACGCCGATTGAATCCTTCGTGAGATCATAGCCAAGACTTGCTACGGTGTGGCGCAGGATGTGAAAGCCGTACTCGCGCGCGGTTCTTTCGATCCCTAGCTTATCAAGCGCAGGATACAGCACCTCTTTGCGTAGACGATCCGGGTAAAGCGGCTTGCCGCTTGATCCACAGAATACAAAATCAGTTGGGGAAGTGAAGGCTGACTTTGATTTGTGAACAAGAAGCGCATTCACCAAAGCTGCCGGAAGCCTAAATGTGCGTTTGCTTGCTCTTGACTTAGGCGATTTCAAGCTTCTTCGCCACAGGTTATTCGTTATCGAGATTCGCCCGGTGGCGAAATCCAGATTCATCCACCTGAGCGCGAGTGCTTCACCAATCCTCAGACCCGCTACCGACATAAGCGTAAACAGCACTCGATAGTTTGGGTCTACTGTATGAATCAAGGCTGCGTGTACCTGAAGTGGAAGAGTCGGTTTTTCCCTATCTTCCTTCTTAGGTTTGTGCAGCTTGCTTCGCACAGGGTTATTGGGAATATCATCATATTGAGTTGCAACGGAGAAAATCGAGCTTAACAACCTGTAGAGATTCTCTCCATAGTTTGAAACAGGATTTTTCTTGCGAAATTCCCTGAAAAACTGTGTAACTGTAGCCGGTTTTATGTCCCGCATCAGCATATTTCCAAAGAACGGCAAGAAGTGAGTTCTAAGCATGCTGTTATAGACCGCCAGTGTCGAAGGTTGAGTTTTTTCATTCACCGTGTAGGCTGCCCATCTTCCTTCGATGAACTGTTTGAACGTCTGATTCTCAAGGCGCTTCTTGGGGTTGTTGTTCTGCTCGTTGATGTCCGCCATGAAGCTTTCGGCTGCCCGAAGCGCGGCCTTCTTGTTGTTGCGGTCTGTGCAGTGTCGAAGAGCCTCACTTTCTCTTTTTAGCTTGTACTCGTTCGTGTCGTGATCGAGCAAGTAGTATCTAAGTGTCCACTGGTTATTGTGCCATTGAACGTTTCCCTTTTGATAACTCTTACGACGAGCCATCTTGAATCTCCTTCCGGTTGACGGCTCGCGTTTTGCTTTCAATGTTCTATACATTGTCTTGCTCTTGATCGTCAATCGTTCTGAGTCGTCGAATTATCCACTGCTGAAATGCTTGTGATTCAGTATCCCAAGCGAGCCTGCCGATCCCCTGGCAACGCGGCGGCGGGTCTTCTGATGTGGATTTGGTAATCTTGTAAACCCAATGAACTGAAAAACCAAAGAACTCTGCCAAATGTTTCGGCTTCCAGATGCGAGGCCCCGGCAGATTCAATTGGGGCATCTCGCGCTTAAACTCAGGATCATGTTTGGTTGTAAAAGCTATAGGACTATTCATCGCTCTACCTCTATCGCGGTACATAGGCCCAGGCTCGGAGGTTACTCATAATCTCGGCTGCTTCCATTCGGCCCGCGCCTCCATTTCATCTTCGAGCAAGGCATCAACAAGCGGATCGCTAGTTGTGGCCGCCGCCATCGGGCCTTGCCCACATCTGCCGCGCTACTCGCCTGCGGTGTAATGACTGTAGACGTTGTAGACGTTTCCGCCATTTAATATCTATTTATCTCCTCTTCTTTTTCTTTTCTCTTACTTTTTCTTTCCTAAAAAAAATGAATCACGCGATAAGTTGGTATTAGATAGAACAAACCTCTACAACGTCTACAACCTCTACACCTAACTATCGAATTCTTGCAAAAACCACTCATTGCCTTCTCCGTATGCGAGTGAGTACCGATGCGGGCGGTCAAAGTGTTATGCTAATCGGGCGTAAGCTTAAACCGTTCCAATATGGATAACCGCCGCTCTCGGTTCGCCAGAACCCAAGCCGCTTCCAATCCTCCGCGATTGCTTGGATTGATTTCGGCTTGTGGCCTGTCGCAATCGCCCATTCTTTGTAAGCCTTATATAAGTCTCCTGCCGCTACCTTTAAATCGCTTTTTCCACTTATGTCTACATCGCAGCATTCGGCAATAAAGGCCGCCGGTATGTCGTTCGACTCTCTAAACTCGATACTGGCTTGCTGTACCTCATCAGGCGTGTAGAAGTGGCCGAGCTGCCGCAGCCTATACAGACCGTCAAGAGCCCAATTTAGAATGCCCGGCCCCTCTTTCTTGATCTGTTCCTTTACCGACTCCTTCACATCGGCTGGATCGAGCTTAGGCCATTTAATCACTTTCACGCGCCTAAATAACCCGCTGCCAGGGCTGCCTATTCGTGGTAGATCGTTCATTGCCCAAAGAATCTTGACAGTTGATCGAAACGAGTATGGATGCGCGAATTTCTTTTCAACCGTGACGAGTTCGCCCGAAATCAGTTTTATGAGCAAGTCGGTTGACCGGACAAAATCGCCCGGCTGTTCAGTCGCAATTGCAAGGGTCTTACCGGGCAGATCACCGATGGCAAACCGGCTGCGCTCGATGTTGCCTAATCCTATTTCGATTGTTCGGTCGCCCATAGCCGCCATGATGCCTTCGATGAAGGTCGATTTCCCGCACCCTGGCGGGCCATGAAGCCATAAAGCGAGTTCGTGCGAATTGTCGGTCGTGAGCGCCAAGCCTGAATATTCTTGTAGGTACTCTATTAACTCCCTTCCGGCGTCATTCTTCCGATATGGTGGCGCTTGATTGTTGGCAGCCTCGCAGAGCCAATCGAGAAACGCCATCCAGGTCGGTGACGTAGCATCAGGGTCGTAATCATAATCAACTCCACTCGTGCAGTAATGGTTTGGGTTATGCGGTTCAAGCTGTCGCGTCTCTAGGTTCAATGTGCCGTTGGCGCATACCAAATATTGATGCTGCGCATTAAACCGCTCGGAGCTAACGCTACAGAAGGCAACCGCAAGCGCATAGACACTGCTGAGTAATCCGCCCGTTGGCCTGATGCCTTCGGCTTTCGCCTTCTCAATTATGCGTTGCATCTGCCCCTTAATGACGCCCTCTTCTTTTGGCTTCCATAGCCCCTTTCGGTACTGCATAAAACTGCTCATCGCGTAGACTGTCGGCGGTTGGCTCTTTATCCACCTGTTGCGCAAGACATCGTGTGTCGGCGCTTTCGTTTTTGTACTGTCGTCTGCTTTGGTCTTATTCGAGTTGTTGGCTGTCGGCTGCTGTGATCCGTAACCCTCTTTTGCCAGTTGCTTGGCCGCTGCCGTATCGTCGCCGCCATGCTCAAGGCGCGAGTACACGCCAAAGGCGTCATATTTACGTTCAGCGTCGAACGGAGCCGCCGCCGTCGAGAAGCAATAAAAGTTATTATGACCAATTGCGTGTAAGCTCGCGCTGTGGCCGTTTTCTCCTTTGCCTGGTCGCTTGTAGTATTCGACTGCACCGACGCGCTGTGTCAGAGTCCAGCCATGCCTTGTCAGCACGGCAGCCGGGTCGCCTCGCAGGTTGTAATCATCGCCCGGCGAGAGTTCGGTCTGCTGTCTGGTCTTTTTCGGCTTATCTGGCTCCTTTGGCATCTCATCAAATGAGGCCGCGAGAACCAACAACAACTCGCGCTCATCCGGCGTTATGGTCGGAATATCTGATACATCACCTTGAATGAAGCGATAAGGTTGGCCTGTCGGATGCACGGACAGGGGCGAACCGGGAGCAACGATGTAGCCGCCTTCCCCGCGAGTCTCAAATAAAATATCTACTACTACATATTTGCCTTTAAACTGCTCCGCGCTGCCTTTGTAGAGCTTTGCGCCTTTCGTGCCTTTGGGTACTACGACAAGCCGCCGCGCCAACGGCTGATTGCCTTCCACTCGGTCACACCGATACAAAACATGGAAGCAACCGCTGGGCGTTTGAACGATAACCAACCGCTCAAGCAATCCTGGCTTGTGCTGCTTCACCAAATCGCACCATTGCGGCCACACGCTGAGTGAATCATTATCTATAACTTCAAGAAATCCGCTGATCTTACCGCAGACAATGGCAATTCCCTTCCGCGACCATCGGCGCAATTCCTCATCTGTCGCGTATCGCGATTGAAAAGGCTTCCAGGTCGCTTTTTCCCTTTGCTTTTCGGGGTCAAATACTTTCGGCAGTAGATCAGCGGCGGGCCTTTTGCTGCCATTGGTCTTGATCGGGATAATGGACAGACCGGCGTCAATGTAGCGTTGCGCTGTAGCAAGAATCTCTTCTGCGCTTGCATTGTGACCGTTTCCGTTCACCGCTGCTTGCCTCCCACAAAGTCAAAAGGGCAGCGAAACGATGAGGCCGCATCGTTCCACTACCCTTTCAAGCTCGCTGCTGACGGCTGGCGAGCGGATTAAAACTTGTCATCTGCGCGCGGCCTCGCGCTCGGTCAAATAGCAAAGAGCCAGAGGAGGATTCTCCTACTCTCTGACTCAACCGATTCAGGCTGCGCGATGATTGGTTACTTGACAATGGCAGGCAAGCGACCCAGAATGACGTAGCGCAGCTTCGGCTGAGCGAATCAAGGCCCGCTGGCATCTCTCGCCTCTAAACTTGAAATGCTTGCGGGCCTTAAACTATCTACCCGCGTCAGCGAACCACCAAAATATCAAACACGTTAAGCGTCAGCTCATAGTAGCACGCGCAAGATATGGGGTTGAATAATAAAGTGTCTACTATCGCGAGTATATAGGGTCCGAATGCCACACAAAGCCACACGGAAAGGGCGAATGCCACACAAAGCCACATCAGTTGTTCTTTGAAGGCTTGAGATATGTTTTTGCTTCGGTAAATTTTTGTAATATCTTGTTCCAAGTATCGGGATACGCGGATTTGCAGACGCTTATCGTTTCCCTATCCTTGTTCATCTGGTTTGCGAGGTTTTGCATGGTAACTTCCGTCTCGCCCGCTTTCGCCAAAGCTACTTCTGCCGCTTGCCCTTCTATTAGGAATTGGGCTTCTGACATTCGTGGTTTACGCTGAGACTTAACTATCATTTCTGGATGTCTACTAATCAGGATAAAGCCATCAGCCAATTCGTTCAGCATATCGCGCCGCTCGCTGTCCACCTCCTCTACTCTTCCCCACCAATTATGGGTTTTGTAATACTGCGCGGCAGGAGAGCCAGGGCTAATAAAAAAGGATTCATAACGCGGCCTAGTATTACGGCAAAACAGGCTCTGCCTCCAAACATGAACACGCACTTTCGCTTCCCCTTTTTTATAATCTACGGTGACAGTTGAGCCGGTATAAGGACTCATAACCTCATCGCACTCTGCCGCCACGCCGAAAGACACAACAACATAATCGCCCATCTTTTCCTCCTTTGTCTTATCAACCGGCTTGCCCGCCTTTTTCGCCGCCTGTTGATAAATGTTTCGCCCTGACAGGTAGACGCGGAGTATCGGGTGGCTTTGAGGCATGCCGTGCCATAGCAGCTCCTCTATGAGAGGGTCCTCATTCATAAGCTCACACCAATCTCCATTTGTGTCAACTAAATCAAATATCTTCGCTTTTGTCTGAGGGGTAATGTAATGCTCAAGCCTAAGATATTCAGTTAATTCGGCGATGAATCTATTAACATTTGAGTCGTTAGACATCTTCACAGCCCTCCTGTAAGGTGCCCTGATTTATTTCAGGCATTACCGTTTCTTATGTATCCCGAGCCATTCCCTTGTCTCGGTGAATTTCGTGTTAATAGCAGCCCACGCATCCTTGTAATAGTTAGCCGCATTACTGACCGCTTCTCTGTCTCGCCCCATTTCTGCCGCAAGTTCGTATATGCGCAAATGCGCTTTCCCTTTCCTGGCTAGTGCTTCAGCACAGGCAAGGCCCTCGCTCAAGAAAGTTTCTTCTGGGGTTCGTGGGATTCGAGGTTTGCGCTTTTGCTTGGCGGCTTTCTGTTCTGTGGATTCGTCATTTTCCCTTGAGACAACTATTATTTGAATACTACTTTCTTCCTTGCTCTCCGACTTTTCCGCCTCGATAAATTGCAACAGTGATCGTGCATCTTCAGAGAGCGTATAAGGTACATCGCGCGCCATCTGCACCCATCCGTTTTTCGGGTGCCATAATTCCTCACTGATAGTCTGTTCACTAGGGCCATTCACCCGGACATGCCAAACGTGGAAAGCGTCATGCCTTTCAACAGTGAAGTGGCCCGGCTTCGCGTCCGTTATTACCAGCTTCACATGATGCGGTGTGATAGCCCCTATTTCAGACAGCCACTCGCGCGGTTCCGGTGTGAGTTCATCGGCTCTCACCCCGAACAATTCAACCGCGTAGCCTTTGAAAGCGTCATCAAAGTATTGACCGGCCCATTGAATCGAAACGCGGTCTTCATCGTCCGGCATCCCGAAGTCGATCAACAGATTGAGCCGCGCATCTGACAAGTCACCTTCACGCACTTTAACGCGGTGGTCGCTTTTATCTATCTCAAATTGTGATTTGAAACGGCTTGACAAATTGCAATCTCCCTAACTGCTCCCCAAATACTCAGCCCGCAAGCAGAGCGGAATTCTCTACCTGTCCACCGTCGCGTTAGGCGGGTTGTGTTGTCCTGACCGATATATCCCCAGTCGGAAATATCATTACTTGAATATCATTACTTGATTACGCGACCGTGCTAAAACACTCATCGCTAACAAAAAAAACAAAAGTTGTCCTTTCGCACCCTAAGAGGCGCGAGAGAAAACTACAGTTAGCGTGACGGGCAGGTAGAAAAGCTATTTCGGATTGAGATAGTGATTTATTGTGAGAACGAGAACGCCGCGATTTTGAAAGGGAGCGTTCCTGTATGCGAGCGAGGAGAATGATTCGGACTAGCGGCGCTCGATTACAGGGAGGCGGCAGGATAACCAAGATTTGGACAGAGAAAGAGCTATTGACCCTTATAGGAGCTATAAGGAATCCCAACAACTACACCAGGATTCATAACGAGCTATTGAACCAGCTCTAGGAGTCTCACCGTTTTAGCAAGAATCGTTACTCTACACACTCGTTGCCGTAGTAGATTTCATCATACTCGCAAATCCCCCCATGACCTGGCCGCATTCCCCATCCACTCTCTTGACCAAAGCAGTTATACGACCATGTACCCATCAGCGTGCCGTAGGGCGGCCAGGGGCCAAAAGGACAATGGTCGGCATAGACATAAATCGTATACTCATAGAATCCGGCTTTAACTTGTTGCGTCGGCTTCATCATCGCCACAGCCATAAATAGCGCAACGATAATCAGGAGAATTGAAACTCTTAGCTTTCGCATTTCTAACCTCCTACTTTCGGTGGGTTGGGTACATTTTGGCGCGAGCAGTTACATATCACCCGCGCCTATCAGCTAAATATTCTTGTCAGCAGGTTCCGTAGCAGGTTCTCCAACAATCGTTACATTGTCGGATGCACTGGAAATGGCCTGGTTGACCGAGTGGTGGACATGCAGCACTACATTCCTGGGAGTACGCATCGCAAACGCTACAGCATATAGAGCCGGAAGCTTTCTCCGTAGTCAGGTCACTAGGCAAGATGACCATTGCGCCAAACAAGGCCATCACTAAAGCGAGTCTAAGAAATAGTTTTCGCATGTTTTAACCTCCTGATTTTGGCAAGTTATCGGGACGCTTCGCATCAAGCGTTGTGGTTGCTTCGGGATATTGCGAAACGGTAATTTAAGCTACTCAAAGTGAATAGACGCAATTTCCGGTTAGAATCATTCAAACATTAGGTGCAGATAGGCATGCACTGTCGTAAGCCCCGGTGGACAATAAAAGAGTAGGACACGCTCTTGAAAGTCTTGAAGACATGTCCCCAAGACTACGAGAGAGTATTACGGGATCATTCAGCTAGTGATGTAGTCTCTCTGAATCCTCAGGCTACATACCACAAGGCTCGATAGTGGTTACTTTGTAGGGAGTAACACAACCGTTCGAGATTATCTGTCCCTGACAGTTTCTGCAATAAGCACCACACTGCACCGTGTATGTGGAATCAGTGTAGTAAAACGTTGTAACAATTGAGTTGGCCGCAAGGCTACTTGAAGTGGGAATGGCGAATGCAGTCATTGAAAAGAAGACCATCGCCGTTGCAAAGGCTGTTACCAGGATGCGATTTCTCAAGAATCTTGAGAATGTCTTAAACATGACGAATCTCCTCTCTCATGCAGACTGGTTTTAACTCACTTCGCAAAATTGACAAGCGGTGAACATGCTTCGGGACATTGCGAAGCGGTTAATGTGATGTTCGCTACTTTATCCCTAAAGCGGTCGGATGTAAAGTTGTCAGTCGGACTTTTTTAGCCGGATCACATCTTTAGCAAAGCCCGGCAGCGGCACCGCATAAACGGGACTTGGCGAGCATCAACAAATTGCACTTGCATCTTCTTTGCACGCTCTATTGCAGGGAGGCGGCAAAGTGGCTCGCGGCAGGCCAAGGAGTGCAAAAAAATAATTCTATTCCCCATGATAGTTTTCGCCCCCTGCTTACGCCTTAACAATCGGGCGCTAATGACGCCCTCACTTTTGACAAGTCTTCTTACTAGGAGAATATATGAGAACACGAAACACAATCACGAAGCTCTTCGTCATTACTTTGGCCGTAGCCGCCATCGCAGTCATAGGCTCTATCTTCACGGCACGGGCTCAGCAGGTCAGGGCATTCAGAGGGACAACCGTTGTCGGCTTCATCCCCCAACAGACGCTGCGCTTTAACGCGGCCAACTTCACCAGGGCGGGGGAAGGCGGCGGGCCTGTCCGCGTGCAAGTGAGGCTCTTCGACTCGCAAGGCAACACCATCGCGCGCAGCCGCGAGGTGGAGATTCCGGCGGGCCAGTTCCGCAGTTTCGACTTCAGCCCAGACGACCTGGCGGTGGCAGGGCAGCCGGGCACGGGGCGGTTGGAGGTGGGCGCAGATTTCCAGTTCCAGGCTGACGCCAGTGTAAGTTATATCTTGCCTAAGCACTTGACTGTTACGGTGGAAGTCATGGATAGCAACTCGGGCGGTAGTTATTACGCCGGTACTGTCACGGTTTCTGGCGACCCGTAAAGGGAGAGGGAGCCGGAGGGAGGCTTAGGTACAAATCAGGCCGGGGAAGCTACTGCTACTCCTCGGCCTGGAGTTCGTCATAGCTTCCATTCCCATCCTTCCGGTTTTATCTGCGGCAGGTTTTCGTATCTGTAATTGAGCCGGGGATAGTTTGCCCATGACTCTTCAACAGTCCTTGCCGCCTCGGACTGTTCACGCGGCAAG
>DASUNP010000094.1:0-3625 GCA_036277095.1 Blastocatellia bacterium | reverse complement strand
GTTGTTGCAGTACCTGCCAGACGTATTGCACATAGTGATAACGTCGAGGAGCATGCCGAATCTGAGTGTGACGAGGTTGAGGAGCAAGGGATTGGTGGGAGTGGTGGACCGGCAGGATTTGTTGTTCACGCAAGGAGAGGTGCAGCAGTTGTTCGCTGAGACTTTCGACCAGCCGATCAATCAAGAGCTGTTGAGCCAGCTACACGAACATACGAACGGGTGGGCTACAGGGCTTCAATTGATAGCGCAGGCGGTCGACCGTCGCAGCCTCTCTTCAAAGGGAAACAATCTTACCGAATCGGCGTTGCTTGAGACGCTCAAGCAGAGCGAGGAAGAGATATTCGATTACTTCGCCGAAGAGGTGCTGCAATACGAGCCCACGGAAACGCAAGAGGTCCTTTTAAGGCTCTCTTTGTTCGCGCACATAGATGCAGATTCCGCCGGCTGCGTGCTGCCTGCGGAAGAGGCTTACCAGTTGCTCTCTTCGCTTCAACGGCGCAATCTTTTCATCTCGCACGTAGAAGGCGGAGGAGTCGGCGAGTACAGCTTCCACCCGATGTTCCGCCGCTTTCTTCGCCGCCGACTCCGCGCAAAACTGGGCCAGGCCGGTTTGCGCGACCTCAACCGCGAGTACGCGGACCATCTAATGCAGCGCGGCAGATGGCAGTTAGCCGGGTTGCTCTACGCGGAAGCGCGCGACACGGAGGCGATTGCAAAGATAATGGTCGAGCGCGGGCGCGAGCTTATGGACGCGGGGTTGTTCGAGATCATAAAGCGCGGTTATCAGGCCGTCGAAACGATCGCAAACCTTCACCCCGAAGTGCTCCGCTTGCGCGCGCACATTGCGCGCATGGAAGGCGACTTCGCGATGGCCGAGCGGCTCTTTGCCAGAGCCGTCGACGGCGCGCGCGCCATCGACGATGCGCGCTGCCAGGCGTCGGCTCTCCACGGGCTGGCCGCCGCGCTCATCCAGCGCGGCGAGCACGCGCGCGCTTTTGCTCTTGCTCGTGAGGCCCTGGCGCGTGCGCCGGTCGATGACCTCACGTTGCAGGCGCAGTGCGAGCACACCGTAGGCAATTGCCAGTTCTTGATGGGCGTGGCCACGGGCGAGTTTGACGAGGCCATCGAGACGTGGCAGCGCGGGGTCGATCTTGCCCGCCGCGCGGGGAACGACCGGCTGGCGCGCATCATCTCACACAACATCGGCCTGCCTTACGCTTTTACTGGCGACATCGAGCGTGCGCGCGAGTGGTTTTCGCAACTGGTCGAAGGCGAGGGGAACGTGCCCTTCCCACAAGAGGCGCTCGCCTACTGCAACCTGGCGCGGACGGACCTCGCCAGGGGCGAGCCGGAGGCTGCCGAACTCCAGCTCGAAAAGGCTATGGAGCGGTGCCGGTTGTTCAACCTGACTTTGGAGCGCGCCGAAGCGCACGAAGTGATTGGCAACCTCCACCGCGACCGCGGGCAATTCGGCCTCGCGCGCGATCATTACACTCACGCCGAAGACCTCTATAGAGACGCGCACATGCAGCTTGACTCGCGCGAACTGCCTGACGAGCAGGTGAGGCTGCTGCTTGCGGAAGGCAATATATCGAAAGCCTGCGACGCGGCCCGAAAGCTCATGGAGAAGCGCGAACGGCTCGGATACGCGGTCCCGCTCGCGCGCTCGCGCTTGCTGGTAGGCCGCTCGCTTCTTGAAAGTTGCGCCCGCGACGTGAGCCAGAACGAAGGAGGCGAAGGCGCACTCTCAGCGCGAGACTTGCTCACGGAGGCGCTCTCGCAGTTCACCGCCTGCCGCTCTCACGCGATGATGGCGCGCGCGCGCGCGCTGCTTGCCCGCGCTGAGATGTTCCTCGGCGACGAAGAAGCGGCGGCATCTCATACGCAAGAAGCGATCAATCTCGCCCGCGAGTTCAATTATGCGTACTGGCTCAAGACCGAAGCGAGCCGCTGGCCCGAAGTGTTTCGCATGGCGTTTGCCCGCAACATCGAAGTCGATTACCTGACAAGCCTGGGAATCGGTGGTTGGGAGTTAGGGGATAAAGATACTCAAACTCGCGCGAAAGCCATCGCCGCGGCGGCTGGCGCTGCGGTGTCGGTCGCCCGGCCCTTAACGCACGGCCCGGAGCCCATTAGTGAAGTCCGCGAGTTCGATCTGGTGATAAACCTGTTAGGCCCCGTCGAGGTTCTGCGCGAGCAGAGCCGCAGGCTGGCCCCAGACGCCTGGACGCTGTCGCGCGCGCTCAAGGTGCTGTGCTTCATAGCCTCGCGGCAGAACCATCGCGCGACGAAGGACGCCATAGTCGAAACGTTCTGGGGCGAGACGCCCCTCGCAGACATAGACAAGAATTTCTGGCCGACGATCTCTTACATACGCCGCGCGCTCAACAGCAACCAGAACGTGAAAAAGAACTTTATACGCTACCGCGAAAGCGCGTATTATCTTAACCCTGAGTTCAATTACTTGATAGACATTGAAGAGTTCGAGCGGTTGATAGCGCTTGCGCACGCGCGCCGCCGCGAAGGCGATTCGGCCGCCTTTGCCGAGTCGGCGCACCGCGCCATAGAGTTGTACCGGGGCGATTTTCTCGAAGAGTTTTACGACGGCTGGGCCGAAGAGCAGCGCGCATATTACCGCAATCTTTACTTTGCGACGCTTAAAGAGCTGGCGGATCATTATCACCGCGCGGAGCAGTACGAGCAGGCGATCAATTACTGCCAGATCATTATTAACCGCGACCCGTACCGCGAAGACATCCACCGCCAATTGATGGACGCTTACGCTCATACGGGCAATCGTGCCGCGCTCAGAGATCAGTACGAGAATCTCAAGACCCTGTTGAAGGAAGAGCTGGGCGTCGACCCGCTTCCGGAGACAGCTGCGACTTACAAGAGATTGACCGAACAACAGACCTGATTTTGGATTTTAGATTTTGGATTTTGGATTGAAGAAGCGATCCTCACAGGCAATCGAAACGATCCAGAACCGATAATCCAAAGTCTAAAATCTAAAATCCAAAATAGAGATGCTTCCACAGTTTTTTCTAAAGACAAAACTGCTGCCGCCGCGATTGGGGAGTCGTGTGCTGGCGAGGCCGCGACTGCTGGAACGAATGCGCGCCTCCCTAGACCGCCCCGCAACAATAGTCTGCGCTAACGCAGGCTGCGGCAAGACCACCCTGGTCACTGACTTCGTCCGCTCCTCAGGCCTCCCCTTCGTCTGGTACCAGATAGACCCGTCAGACCTCGACCTTGCCGTATTTTTCGGCTACCTGATATACGGGATAAGAAACCAGAGAGCGGAGTTCGGGCAGGTGGCATTGGGATTTATCTCGGAGACAGAGGACCTGGCGAAGAAGACGGATCAATTAGTGGACGTGTTCGTCAACGAGGTATCGGAGCAGGTGGAGGAGAAGACGATAGTGGTGTTGGATGATTATCACCACGTGGACAGTAGCGAGCCGATAGCGGCGGCGGTAGACAGGTTGTTGCAGTACCTGCCAGACGTATTGCACATAGTGATAACGTCGAGGAGCATGCCGAATCTGAGTGTGACGAGGTTGAGGAGCAAGGGATTGGTGGGAGTGGTGGACCGGCAGGATTTGTTGTTCACGCAAGGAGAGGT
>DASUNP010000093.1:0-16945 GCA_036277095.1 Blastocatellia bacterium | reverse complement strand
TCAGGTCGCCTTCTATCAACACTTCGTACTGATTCTCTGCGACCTTCTTCTTATTCGTGACCTTAGCGCTCTTGAAGACAATCTCAGGGTACTTCGCAGTTTCAAGCACCTGCTTATGCATAGTGCTGGTTATAATCTGCTTCTGTTGTTCGGTAAAATGCTCGCCGGTCTCCGTCAGCGAGTCGGATTTAATCCGCAACAGAAGCGAGGCCGACTCGATTACGCCAGGAGTAAGCTGTATCTCGCCTGTAAAATCACGGGCCGCAATGTGGTGGTTGTGTCCAAGGAACCAGAGCACCCCTGAAGAATTCGCGTCGACCATAAAGCGACTCTGCGCGGCATCCACTTTGTAACGGGCGACGGCGCCTTTGTGAACTGTCGCTCTTTGTGCCGCCGCTTCGGATCGAGCCGCCCCGAAAACCAGCAGGCCGGAAAAGAGAAATGCTAAAAACCTCATTTTCATGATTTTTACCTCCCGGATTCTAAGACTGGTAAACGCAATCGGGGTGCCATCGAACGAAAGGTGAGAGAGGTAAGAGAGGCCGCGATTAATTCCGAAATGGCCGGCTAAACTTCGGCGGCCTGATGCCTCTTGAATACCAGCGCGGAATTCTTTGAGCCGAACGCGATGCAATTGCACAGCGCCGTGTCGATCCTGAGATCGCGGCCGCGGTTGGCGACGTAGTCCAGATCGCATTCGGCGTCGGGGTTTTCGACGTTGATAGTCGGAGGCGCGTAGTTGTGCTTCATCGCCATGAGCGTCGCCACGGCTCCCGCCGCGCCGCTCGCCCCTTGCGGGTGACCGACCATAGATTTCGTAGAGCTTGCGGGAATCTCGCGCGCGCGGTCGCCGAAGGCTATTCGCACGGCCGCCGACTCTGTGCGGTCGTTTATCCGTGTCGCGGTCCCGTGAAGGTTAAGGTAATCGATCTCGTCCGTAGTCAGCCCCGCGCCTTCGACTGCCATGCGCATCGCGCGGGCCGCGTCGTGACCCGTCGGCGCAATCTGCACTCGATGATATGCGTCGCAAGTCGATGCATAGCCCACGACCTCCGCGTAAATCTGCGCCCCGCGCTTGACGGCGTGCTCAAGCTCCTCGAATATCAAGACCCATGATCCCTCGCCCAGCACGAAACCGTCACGGTCGGCGTTGAACGGGCGCGAGGCCCGCGCGGGCTCGTGGTTCCATTTCGTAGTCACCGTCCCCATGCGGCAGAAGGCCGTCATCAGCCCGAACGTGATGCAGGCTTCGACGCCGCCCGTGACTATCGTATCGATCTGGCCGGACCGTATCGAATTCCAGGCGTAACCCATAGCGTCGGTCGAGCTTGTGCAGCCGGTCGAGACGACATGGCTCATGCCATGCAGGCGGAAAGCCATGTTGATTTCGCTTGAGATCATGCCGACGAAAGACGCGACGATCGAGTAAGGGCTGACCCTCCGGTAAGCGGCGTCATGATCATTACGATCATAATACTGTTTGTACTGGCGCTCGGCGAACTCTATCCCGCCCGCGCCCGTGCCTACGACGACGCCGATCTGCTCGCGCTCAATCGGGGTGAGCGATTCGAAGTTTATCCCGGCATCCGAGGCAGCCTCTTCTGCGGCAAAGAAAGCCATGGGGACTGCGCGCTGGACGCGGTCTTTATCTTTTTTCGTGATGTAGCGATCGAAATCAAACTCCTTCACTTCGGCGGCGACCTTGCAGGAGAGTTGCGAGGCGTCAAAGAGCGTTATCGGCCCGGTCCCGCTCACCCCGTTTGAGGTCGCTTTCCAAAATGCTTCGCGCCCTACGCCATTGGGGCTGACGGCTCCCAATCCGGTCACAACAACGCGCCTAAAGCTCATCGTTTTATCCTCCGCTCTTAAGTTGGCCTTTGATTTGGGGCCGCTGTAGCTGTAGGCATTCTACGCTATTAAGCTGGATTTTATCCACACCCTAAATTGTCCAGGCGTTTCAACAGCGCTTCGGCCAGGGCGCGGTCTCGGCGATTCTCGTACTCCCAATCGGGATCAAGATCGGATTTGATGACCTGCTCCAATAGACCTCGCGCGCGGTCGCGATCCGGGATGTCAATCGCCTGCTCGGCGGCATACACGAGCGTGACGCTGTTTAAAGGCGCTATCTGAAGCGCGCGGTCAAAAAAATGTCTGCTGCGCTTCGGGCTGCCGCCCAACAGGCGCGGCGCTTTGTGAGCGATGCGACCGAGCACGCGCAAAGGGCCCGCGTCGTGATAGCTTTCAGAAACCTCAGTCGCTCGTCGCAGTTCGTTTCGCCCGCGCAGCAGCGCGCGAGCTGCTTTAATGCTTGAGGCGCTTTCGGCAAAAAGCGCCAGGTTAACCCCGAGCCAGAAATGGCCTTCAACACGCTCGGGGCTGATGGCGACCGCCCGCTCGCCCGCGCCTATCCCTGCTGCGTGCAACTGCCGTTTTGCGCCGCCCGTGTCGGCCTCCTGGCCCAGGAAGAATAATGCCCGCGCCAATCGCCACTGCACCTCGAAGCGAGCGGCCCCTTCGGCTGCGCCCGCAAGCAGCGAGACCGATTCTTTAACCGCCCCGGGTGTCGCCCGTAAGCGGTATAGCTCGTCGGCGCGACTCAAAACAGCGAGTATGTCCATAGTCAGGGGTCGGGGGCCAGGGATCAGGGATCAGGGGTCGGGGTCTGGGATCAGGAGTTTGTAATCTCAAATATGTAATCTCAGATACTCTCTTCCCTGACCCCTGATCCCTGGCCCCCGACCCCTGCCCCTATCTCGATGTTATCTTCTTCAGGTGATCGCGCGAGAAGATCGCGTCGTTCAACTGCCCGTCGTAGGCGATCTTGATCGTTTCAAACGATATCTTTTTTTGCCGCGCCAGATTGTCCACAACCCAGCGCATGCGCGTCCAGTGCCCATTGTGCTGGGCCATCTGGTCTACGTTGACGCGGCGAATCAACTGGTTTTGATTGTCGTAAAACTCCGCGACCAGCGCCGCGAAATTCTCTTTCGAGATGAGCAGAACGAGGCGCGGAAACTTGGACTCCATCCCTTCCTTAAGCTTACCTTCGATGCGGTGAGCAGGTTTGCCCTCAAAGCTCTCTTCGCCGACCAGGCGGAAGGTGTACTTCTCCGTCTGCCCGTCGGCCAACTCTTGCATAGTCATCCCGAAAAGCGAGTCCTCGCTAACGACGTTGTTCACGCTGACGAATGTGTTGTTGCTTTGAATGTAGCGGGTGGCTTCGATATTGCCCTGTGGGTTGATGATGACAAGCGCGTTGCGGTCGCGCTCCTCCGCAGGCGACGTGAACTCTACGAGCATCAGCCTGCGACCGTCGGGCGCTAGCTTTCGAGAGATCGACATCGCGACCTCTCGCGTGCTGCCGTCCGCATCCTTGACTACAGCAAGCAGATTGCTCACGCTCTGGTTGCTGTTATCAAGCGCGCGGTAGCGTTCGGCTATCTGCTCGCCTTCGCGCTCGGCGTCCGCGCTCGTAGGCCGAGCGACATTTTCAACGGGCGCGTTCTCTTGTTTACCGCACGCGGCGGAAAGGACCGCGAGCGTTAAGACAAGCAAGAAATGATTGCCGCAACGGACTCTGGTATAAAATCTCTTCATGGTTGTCCCATCACCTCTTCATGTTTACGTATTCCGGCTCTTTGTCCGGCTCTCGTTTCTTGCTGTGGCCTCTCGCGATTCGCGCAAACAGTTGCGTCTTCATCAGAGCCGGGAGGAATATCAGATCGGCGGCCAGGCACGCCAGTATGGTCACGGCCCAGAGCACGCCGCTCAGTCGAACCGGGAGAAACGAAGATAACACAAAGACCAAAAAACCTATCGTCAGCGTGAGGTTGACGAGCACTGTCGGCTTCCCCGTCCTGTGCATCGTGAGCCACATTGCCCAGCCTTCGTCATCCGGACGCTCGGCAGTCGCTTGCCGGAAGCGGCGAATCATATGAACCGCATTATCGACGGCAAGCCCCAGAGCGCCGCTCGCGACCATGCTCGTCGTGATGTCGAGCGTTATCCCTGTCCATCCGAGAAAACCGAAGTAGCACGCTATGGGCAACAGGTTCGGGATCAGCGCGAGAAGCCCCGTCGCAAACGACCGGAACAGAATGACCATCATCAAATAGATCGAAGCGAGCGCAATCGCCAGGCTCGACGCTTGCGAGACGGCCACCGCGTCCGAAGCGTCGTTTAGAAGCACGAACGAGCCTGTGGCACGCTCTACCGCGCCCGGCGGAAGATTCTCGCGAGACCACTCGTCGATCCTGGTCGTCAAGCCGCGCAGGTCGTTTGAGGCGAAGAGGTTCGTCCTGAGAAGTATTATCACGCGCGAGCCGTCGCGGCTGACCAGCCGCTGGATCGTTTCGTCCTGCGAGAGAAAGTCGTCGTTGATCGACCGCAGCCTCGCGGGGTCTTGCGGAATCTCTGCCGCTGGCTGGCCGGGCTCGCCAGGCAGCAGGCTATTGAGGCGTTTGACTATGTCCGAAATCGAAAGCGCCGCGTCGACTCCCGGTTGATTAAGCGCGAACTCTTCGAGCCTGTCGATCCCGCTCATAAACGCAGGGTCGGCGATCGCGCCCCTCGCGCCGGTTACGATTATCTGCACGCTTGCTGCCCCCGCCATCCGCTCGTGCAGCCGCTCGGCATCCTGCACCGTATCACTCTGGCTCGGGAATATATTGAGATAATCGGTGTTGATGCGCAGCCACAGGACGCCCGCGCCTATGGCTGCCGTCAGCAACAACGAGATTGCAAGGACCGTTCGGCGACGAAACAAGATGAAGGCGGTTATCGTCCGGAGCCAGCCGTTAAGCCACAATGCGTAATCTTTCTTATCCTGGCGAGCCTGACCCAGAGCGCGCGGCGGCAGTAGCGCAAGCGCAGCCGGTATGAAGGCCAGCGACAACAGGAGCATAAACATCACGCCCGCGGCCTGGAATACGCCTGCGTCGAAGACGGTAGGAATATCGCTCGACGCAAGCGCGCCGAAACCAGCCATTGTCGTCGTGCCCGACACCAGCACGGCAGGGCCTATGAACTTCAGCCCTTCAAGCCACGAGCGGCGGCGCGCGTCGGAGCTTTCGGTTGCCCCGGGCTCGGACATCGAGAGGCGATATTGATTGAGCACGTGAAAGATGTAAGAGCTGCCCACGGCCATCAGAATCGTCGGCATCACGAGCGTCGCAATGGTGATCGGGCGCCCGAACAGGCTCATCAACCCGAAGACCCACACGAGCCCCATCCCCAGCGCCATCATTGGAAGGGCCGCGCCCCAAAAACTGCGGAAGGCGAAGAGAAAAACGACGAAACACAAAAAAGCTGCCACGGGCGAGCAGACCAGCAGGTCGCGCGCCATGCTGTGCATGCCGCGCGCGTTCATAATCGGGACGCCCGCAAGCAGGACCTCTGTGGTTCCTGCTTCGGCCTCTTCCACTCGCGCCATCACGCTTTCGACCTCTTCGGCAATCCGGCGGGTCTCGGCCTCTGTGCGCGGGTTGATAAAGACGTTAAGCGCTGTCGTGCGCCCGTCCTCTGAGATGTAATGGCGCGCGTACAGCGGATCAGAAGTTACCTCTTGCTTTAACTTTTGTAGATGCTCGACGGTAGCTGGGCGGGGTATCAGGCTTTCGACCCTTATGCCTTCCCCGTCGCGCCGCGCGGCCTGGAGGTTGGTCAGGCTGATCGCGTCCGAGACTCCGTTGACGGATTTTAATAGCGTGGTCAATCGATCGAGCTTTTCGATAAACTCTGGAGTGAAGACATCAGTGGTGGTAAGCGCGACTATGATGACGCGGTCATCGCCGAACGTCGTGCGAACCTCGTTGAAGAATTCCAGCTCCTGGTCTTTGCGCGTGAGCGTTTCCGGCGAGCCGTTGAAACTGATGCCGCGAACGGCTATACAGGCCGCAAACAGCGCCGAAAGGGCGAGTGATAATGCGATGATAATCTTGGGGTGGAAAACAATAAGCTTCAGAATTTGATTCATAAAATAGGCCCGAAGAGCTTATGCAACACCTTTATCGTGCGACTATAAGCGATGCGGGCGAAGCGAGTCAAACGCAAGGCTGTATAAGCTGAGTTGGCGGTGAAAGTCGTGATTCTTGAGTAAGGTTTTCATCTCTGATATACTTTGATAGGGACGGATTCACTAACCGTGAAGCGTAGCATCACCCCGGTACTATGGTTGCACGCGAAGCTGGGAAGTCATATAAGAATGTTAGACCTCGAAATTTTCACCGACAAAATAGCAGAAAGTGGCCGCAGGCTTGTTCGGAAAGCTTATGAAGAGGCGCGCTCGCGCGACCATAATCAGCTAGCTCCGGAACATGTCCTCATCGCTATCGCAGAAGTAGAGCGCCCCTTCTTTAACGAAGTGATGCAGAGTCTTAACCTGGACCCGCAGGTCGTCTTGCAGGCCGTCGAGACGAAACTCGGGCAGCGGGATTATCTGGGGCGCGGCATACGGATGGGAGAATCGCTGAGGACTCTGCTGTCAAACGCGCTCAAGCATGCACACGAGCGCGGCCGCCGCCTCATAGAATCGACGGACCTCTTCGTTGCCCTGTTCAAGGACGTACATAGTTTCCCCGTAGAACTGCTCAGGCGGCTGGGCGCAGACCGGGAGATGGTGATGCAAAAAATACAGACGCGCGTGCGGAGCCACGAAGAGAAGGAAGAGAAGTACCGCCGTCGCTACGAGCTTCCGCCTTACTTGAAACACTTCGGCGTGAGCCTCAACAAGCTTGCGCGCCAGGACAAGCTGCCGCCCGTCATCGGCCGCAACGAAGAGATTCGCCAGATGATAGAGATACTCTGTCACCGCGAGCGCGCGAATTCTCCCATGCTCGTGGGCGAAGCCGGCGTCGGGAAGACCGCCGTCGTCGAAGGCCTCGCGCGCAAGATAGAGCTTGAGGCCGACAGCATCCCGCAACGATTGCGCAACTCTCACGTGGTCCAGTTGCAGATGTCCGGCATCGTGGCCGGAACCATGCTGCGCGGCATGTTCGAAGAGCGTATACAGGGCATAATAAACGAGGTCAAAGAGCGCGATAACCTGATTCTTTTCATCGACGAAGCACACACGATTATAGGCGCAGGATCGGCTCTGGGAGCCAGTTCCGACGCCGCCAATATGTTCAAGTCGGCCCTCGCCCGAGGCGAGATTCGCATCATCGGCGCGACAACGATGACCGAGTACAAAGAGTACATCGCCGAAGATGAAGCGTTAGCTCGCCGCTTCCGGCTCGTCAAAGTCGATGAGCCATCGGTCGAAGACACGCGCAAGATTGTCGTGGGCGTGCGCCCGCGATTGGAGCGCAACTACTCGGTCACGATCTCTGACGAAGCGATCGACACAGCTCTTGAGATGGCCCCGCGATACGTCCGCAACCTTCACCTGCCCGATAAAGTTATTGGCTGGCTCGACACGGCGGCCGTCAAAGTCGAGATAAACCAGCCGGAGCTTGGCGAGGTCCGCTCCGAGCACATAATTGACGTCATAAGCCAGGAGTCGCGCATCCCGCGCGACATGATCTTCCGCGACACGAACGACCGCTTCGTTCACATGGAAGAGGCGCTCTCGTCGCGAGTCATCGGCCAGAAGGTGGCGATCAAAGCCGTGGCTCAACGGCTCAGGCTGAACAAGGGTCCGCTGAAAGAGAATTTCTACAAGCCCGACGGCGTGCTGCTGTTTTTGGGTCCGACGGGGGTCGGAAAGACCGAGCTTGCCAAGGCGGTCGCCGAGTTCATGTTCGGCGACGACGATAAGATGGTCCGCATTGACATGTCCGAGTACCAGGACGGGACCATCGCGATTGAAAAGCTGATAGGCATGCCTCGCGGCATAGTCGGCAGCGAGCGCGGCGGCATCCTGACCGAGCGGCTGCGCGACAACCCTTACACGGTCTTGCTGCTCGATGAGATCGAAAAGGCGTCGCCTTACTTGCTCAACCTCTTCTTGCAGGCTTTCGACGAAGGGTGGCTCACGGACGGGCGCGGCAAGAAGGTCTACCTTTCCGACGCCATAATAATAATGACCTCGAACCTGGGGTCTGAGAATTTTAAGAAGTACATGAAGCCGCTCGGGTTTGGGACCAAGAGCCTGGCCGACATTTCTGCTATCAATCGCGAGGTGATAAAGGCGGCCGAAGAGCGCTTCTCGCCCGAGTTCCGCAACCGCATAGACGAGATAGTCGTCTTCTCGCCTCTCACCCAGGACGAAGTGAAACAGATTGCCGAGCTTTACCTGAGCAAGATCAAGCGGCAGATGAAGCACCAGGGCAAGCACATAGAGATTACACAGGAGGCCGTCGTCTATCTGGTCGAGAAGGGATTCAGCCCGACTTACGGCGCGCGATTCCTAAAGCGTACGATCGACGAGCTTGTGAAGCTGCCCGTGACTACGAGGTGGAAAGAGGGCAACCGTTTCTTTGTCGATGTCGAAGACGGGGTGATAAAGATAAACCCTCTCGATTGAGCCCGAGTCTTGTGATTTGCATTAATTGAAGCGGCGCAAGTTTCCTCGCGCCGCTTTTCATTTTATAATTTGAACTGTCAATCCGGTTTCGTACTTTGGAGGAAATCTGTGAAGTCATTAAGAGCAATCTTCTTATCGTTAATTGCGCTCGTGGCGATCGCGAACGCGGGCACAATCAGCCAGGAGCAGGACGACCCGGACCCGGCGCGGGCGGCTGCCGTCATTCGCGAAGCGATAAAAGCGCGCGGCGGCGACGCCTATACCAAAGTGACCAACACGGTCAGCCAGGGGCAGTTCACGCCTTTTGAAAAAGGGATATCTCTGTTGCCTCAAAGCTTCGTCGATTACATCGTCTACCCCGACCGCGAGCGAACCGATTTCGGCAAAGGCGACACCAAGTTCGTTCAATCCAACTCCGGCAACACGGGATGGATTTATGACGCCAACCAGAAGGCCATACGCGATCAGACTGACGAGCAGATCAAGAATTTCCAGCAGACGATGCGTTATGACCCCGACAACCTGCTGCGCCGCGCCTGGCAGGAGCCTGGGGCGAAGCTGGTCTACCTGGGCCGCCGCGAAGCTTGGCGCAATACATTCTCGGAAGCCGTGCGGATAGATTTTGCCGACGGGGCCTCGGCCACATTGCATTTCGATATGCGCACAAAGCTGCCGATGATGAGCGAGTACAAGACCGTCAACGGCGAGGTCACGACCAACAACCAGGCTCGCTTCTTTCGTTGGGTGAGATTTGGCGGGGTGCTCTATCCGACGATTCTCGATTTTTACCGCGAGGGAATACAGACAGGGCGTGCGAGCTTTGACACGGTCAGCATCAACGTGAATATTCCCGAGAAAGTCTTTGCCAAGCCTTCAAACGTCAAAGAGGTGAAGTGATTAGTGTGGCGCAAGACCCGGGTCTTGCGCCACGCATTTCTACATCACTCTCTGCGGTAGATCATCGACCGACTTGTAGAATGACAAACGGATGTTGCGCAGGTCCGCGCTTATCTCGTAAAGGTCGTTGAGCAGGGATTGCATCTGCTCCGTCTGCCGCTCCAGGTCCGTCTGAGCTGACGACAGGTGCAACTCCAAACCCGCCAGCCGCGCTTCGAGCGTCGCCAGCCGCGATTTGATGCTCCGCCAGAACTGCTCTATCGCCGTCAGGTGCGTTTCGATGCTGTCTTGAAACTCCGAGACGCTGTAGCGAAGCTCGCTAACCATCTTGAGAATCAGCTCGAACGTGGGCTCCTCAGCTTCGTCTGTGTCCATCGAGTTGCTCTTTCAGGCCACCGTGATTTCTTTAGCGAGATAGACATCCTGGATCGCGTTCAGGATCTCGATACCTTCAGGCATAGGCTTTTGAAAAGCTTTGCGACCCGAAATCAATCCGGTCCCTCCTGCGCGCTTGTTGATCACGGCCGTGCGCACCGCCTGCTGGATGTCGTTTTCGCCCGACGCGCCGCCGGAGTTGATTAGCCCCGCGCGGCCCATATAGCAGTTAGCCACCTGATATCGCGTCAGGTCTATGAGGTTATCCGAGGTGAGCTCAGAGTAAATTTTCTTATGCGTCTTGCCGAATTTTAGCGCCTCATAGCCGCCGTTATTTTCGGGGAGCTTCTGCTTGATTATGTCTGCCTCCAAAGTGACGCCGAGATGGTTGGCCTGCCCCGTGAGGTCGGCTGCGGCGTGATAGTCTGTCTCTTTTGTCTTAAAGGCCGAGTTGCGCAGGTAGCACCAGAGTATGCAGAACATTCCTAATTCGTGCGCGTGCTGGAACGCCTGCGTGACCTCCTGTATCTGGCGCTTAGACTCCTCTGACCCGAAGTAGATGGTCGCCCCTACGCCGACGCAGCCCTGATCGAACGCCTGGTCTATGGAAGCGAACATAATCTGATCGAAGCTGTTGGGGTAGGAGAGGAATTCGTTGTGGTTAATTTTGAGCACGAACGGAATCTTGTGAGCATACTTGCGCGCCACAGACCCTATCGTGCCGAGCGTGGTAGCAACGGCGTTGCACCCGCCTTCGATCGCCAGCCTTAAAATGTTGTCCGGGTCGAAGTATTCGATGTTCGGAGCAAAAGAAGCGCCGGCTGAATGCTCTATGCCCTGGTCTACGGGCAGTATAGACAAATAGCCCGTGCCCGAAAGCCTTCCATGATTAAACATCGTCGAGAGGTTCCGCAGCACCGACGGCGAGCGGTCCGTGCCGACCATCACGCGGTCTATAAAATCCGGGCCAGGTAGATGAAGCGACTCTTTTGGTATCGTTCTGCTCTGATACGTCAACAGCGTCTCGGCCTCGTCGCCGAGTATGCGTTCAATCTCTTGGATCATCTCGCCCTCCTGTAGTGAGATAGTGATTAAACCGGGATTGCCGAAAAACGGCCCCACCATTCTATTCTTACGCGATTGCCAGGTCAACGCCCGCAAAAAAAGGGCGCGCAAATTGAATCGCGCGCCCTGAAAGAGGATCTGAGATGTTTACCCATCTCATAAGAGCCATCTCAAGGCACAAAGATACATCGTCCTTGAATTTTTTCTTCTCAAATCTCAAACCTCAAATCTGAGATTTTAGCTCTCTATACCTGGCTTTGCCGGCGCGGCGCATTTTGCGCTCAATTTCATCTAAGGCCTTTTCAAACTCGCGCATGCCGCGATTTATTTTTTCGGGAAGCTTCTTAAGCTCCTTCGGCGGCTCGATGGGCGGGAAGACGGGAGGGTCGAGCGGAAGCCCGCCAGAGTGCGCCTCGCAATCATCGCTCGGCTGAGTCCCTTCGACAAAGTACTCCACGCGGCGCGTCGGGCAACTTTCCGTCGCAAGCTGGCCGGTCGTAGGGTCTATCTCGGCGCTGACTATCCCGTCAGGCTTCTGGAAGCTGTCGCCGCCCAGGTCGGGCCTGAGCGCGAGCGCCTGCTTCATAAACGCAGTCCAGATGGGGAGCGCCGATTGCGATCCTTCAAGCCCCAGCTCGGAGTTGTCGTCGAAGCCCACCCATACGGCGCAGACAAGGTTCGGCGTGTAGCCCGCGAACCACCCGTCGCGCGAAGTCCCGGTCTTTCCCGCCGCAGTCCCTGTGAACCCCATCGCGCGCGCGCGCGCAGCCGTCCCCTTGTTCAACACGTCCTGCATCATGTTCGTCATTAGCCAGCTCACGCCGGGCCTGAGCGCCGCCCGCGTCTCCGCGCGGGTTTCGATTATGCTGACGCCGTCTGAATTCGTGATGCGCTTGATCGGGCGCGGGGTCGCGAGGTTGCCGCCGTTTGCGAACGCCGTGTAAGCCTGCGCGATCTCAAGCGGCGTGGCTTCTGCCGTCCCTAACGCCAGGGCGGGGAAGGGCTGAGGGCGAGGGAGCCCCAGCTTTTCAGCCATCCGCGCGACTTTACTGTAACTGACTCTTTCGGCTATTCGCACCGTAACGACGTTGAGCGAATGTACGAGCCCGTCGCGCATCGTCACGTCGCGGTTGGAGTATGTCTTACCGAAATTATCGGGCGAGTAGGTCTTGCTCCCCCCGTAATAAAACGTCTCGGGCGCGTCGAGGAAAAGGCTTGCGGGAGTGATAACGTCGTCGCTCGAATCTTCGTAAGCTGTGTTGATCGCCGTGGCGTAGACGATAGGCTTGAAGACGGACCCCGGTTGGCGGTTTGCGTCTATCGCGCGGTTGAGCTGGCTCTGACCGTAATCGCGGCCCCCGACCATGGCTACTATCTCGCCCGTCTTCGCGTTCAAGGCTACGAGCGCGGCCTGAAGCGTGCCGGGCGGCACAGGGTTCTTTTTTCGCTTCGAGAATATCGGGTCGAGCTTGGCGAGCGTATCGTTTACAGCCTTGTCCGCAGCGCGCTGCAGATCCATATCGACGGTCGAGTAGACGCGGAATGATTGCTGCGACAGGTCGCGCGTAGCCGCCTCGTTCAATAATTGCTGTTGCAGGTAGTCTGTGAAGTAGGGCGCGTCAGAGTTCACTGCCCGCCGCCTCGGCTCTATCTTAAGCTCCGTAGCCTTGGCCTGCCTCGCCGTAGCCTCGTCGATAAACCCCGCTTCGAACATAGAATCGAGCACCTGGTTGCGCCGCGCCTTTGCGCGCTCGGGATCGCGATAAGGCGAATAGAGGCTCGGCCCGCGAATTATCCCGGCCAGAAAGGCCGCTTCGGGCAGCGTCAGATTGACCACGTCCTTATTGAAGTAGACCGAAGCCGCCTCGCCCACGCCGTTGATCGAGTAGCTGCCCGACTGGCCCATGTAAACATCGTTGGCGTAGAGCTCGAAGATCTGCTCTTTCGTAAGCTTCGTTTCAAGCACGACGGCGATCATCATCTCTTGCGTCTTGCGTTTGAAGGTTCGCTCGGGCGTCAAAAAGAAGTTCTTTACGAGCTGCTGTGTTATCGAGGAGCCGCCCTGCTGAAGCTCGCCCTCGCTGGCGTCGCGCCAGACCGCCCGCATTATGCCGCGAAAGTTTATGCCGGAATGATCGAAAAACTGCCGGTCCTCGATAGCGATGACAGCCTCTTTGTAATGCTTCGGGAGGTCTTTGAATGATACGAGCTTCTGTTTCTGGCGCTGCTTATCGTTGGAAAATGCCGTCATCATCTCAGGCTCGATCAACGCCGTGTCGAGGTTGCGTTTGCTATCTAAGCTTGTAATCTTGGTTATGCTGCGACCGTTGCCGCCGAACGACACGATTATGTTAGGAAACTGCGGCGCGTTATTGAGTTTCGAATCCCCGCTCGTATGAATCTCGATAGAGCCGCCTTTAATCAAATAGCGCCCGCGCTTGGAGTCCGCTTCCTTGCTCGATTCGACGTAGCCTATGCTGTCGAGATGGCTTTTGAGCTGGTCGAGCGAGAGCGACTGGCCCACACGTATCGAGCGGGGCGCGGCGTAAATGCCCGTAGTCCGAACTATCAGATCGCCCTTACGCCAGGTGTCGATCATGATCGAGTATTTGATATAAAAGAAGGTCATCACGGCGATGGTGATGAGCGAGAGAACGCCCAGCGTAATCAAGACTTTTCGCGTAAAGATGCGGCGGAGCAGCCCCGTGCGCTGCTGTTCTCTTTTTATAACGCGAGTCCTCGGTTTTTTTGTAACTGTAGCCAAGACTCTACCGAATACATTCCTTTCAACTGCTTTGGCCGGTTAGATTCCTGATAGCGAGATTTGGTTTGTTTGCGAACTAACCGCCACAGGGGCTAATTGAAACTCTAGCACTCTAAGAAGGCAAAAGGCAAAAGGCAAGAGGTAAAAGGCAAAAGTTCGGATTCATCAAGCCAGATGGCGATTCATGGTTTAACGGGCTGCGCCGTTTGCTCGCTGGACGACAAGCTCGACGCGGCAGTTGCCCAGAATCTCTTTTATCGAGTTCGTAAGCTCCGGCGTGACTTTGACGCGGACAAACTGGTTAGGCTGGACGCGGACCATCATTCCGTTCGGCAGGTCCACCTCGAACTCAACGCCGCAATCGCCCCTGTGACGGTCCAACAGCGCGTGCAGCAAATCCACTTTGTTGTTATCGATCGCAGCGCCGTCGACGCGGACGACTATGTTGCGCGCCGACCGCTCGCGGATGTTTTCCAGGCTCTGAATCTCGTCCGAGATAATCGTCATGCTGCCGCCGTCATCTATCTCCAGGCGGCCCCGCACCAGTATCGCCGCGTCGCCCTGTATGACACCGGTCGCCTTGCCGAACACGTCAGGCCAAGCAACCACCTTCACCGAGCCGAACCGGTCTTCGAGGTGGAACAGGCCGAAGCGGTCGCCTTTCTTTGTCGTGCGGACGTTTAGCTCCATCACTATGCCGCCGATCGTCACCTGCGCCCCGTGATGGAAGTGCTGGAGGCGGTCGATGTCCGCGTTTGCGAAATCGGCGAGCGCCTGGTCGTAACGCCCGAGGGGGTGGCCCGATATGTAAAAGCCCAGCGTCTCTTTCTCCCCCTTTAGCAGCTCCTGATTAGACCAGTCTTCGGCGTAAGGCAGTTGCGGCTCCGCCACAGGCAGGGAGGAGGCGAGCGAGCCGAAAAGGTCTGACTGCCCCGTGGCGCGCGACCGCTGAGTCCGCTGGCCGCTCTCTATGGCCGAATCGATCGCCACGAACACGCGCGCGCGGCTCTGGCCCAGGCTGTCGAAAGCCCCGGCGCGTATCAAGCTTTCGAGCACGCGTTTATTTACCGCCCTCGCGTCTACGCGCTCTGTGAAATCAAAGATCGAGCGGAAAGCCCCCGTAGCGTTGCGGGCTTCCGTGATAGAGGCGACCGCAGACTGGCCTATGCCTTTGATTGCCGCAAGACCGAACCTGATGGCGTTTCCGCTCGCGGTAAAGTTGTCCAGGCTGGCGTTCACATCGGGAGGCAGAATCTCTATGCCCTGCGCGCGCGCCTCGTTGATGTACTTGACGACCTTGGCCGTGTTGTTCAATTCGTTAGAGAGCACGGCGGCCCAGAAGTGAGTCGGGTTATGCGCTTTAAGATAAGCCGTCTGGTAAGCGAGATAGCCGTAGCTGAACGAGTGCGCGCGATTAAAGGCGTAGTCGGCAAAACCTTCAAAGCTCTGCCATAGTTTTTCGAGCTTCGTTCGGTCGTGGCCGCGTTCGGTGGCCTGCTTTAAGAATTTCTCTTTATGTTTATCCAGCTCTTCGCGCTTCTTTTTGCCCATCGCTCGGCGCACAAGGTCCGCCTCGCCGAGCGAGTACCCCGCGAGCTTTTGAAAGACGGCCATTAATTGTTCTTGATAGACACAGATCCCCAGTGTATTCCCCATTACCTCCTTAAGCTCGGGGAAGTCGTAGCGCACCTTCTTGCGGCCATGTCGGCGCTCTATGAAGTCGTCCACCATTCCGCTATCGATTGGGCCGGGCCTGTAAAGCGCGTTGAGCGCCGAAAGGTCTTCGAGCCCTTCGGGTTTCAACCGCCGGCAGATGTCTCGCATCCCGTCGCTTTCAAACTGAAATATCGCGGTCGTCTTCCCGTCGGCGAAAAGCTGTAGCGCCGCGCGGTCGTCGAGCGGTATTCGGGCCAGGTCTATCTGGTGGCCCGTCTCGCGCTCGATCGATTTCAAGCAGTCGTCGATGATCGTGAGCGTCGTCAAAGCCAGGAAGTCCATCTTCAACATCCCGGTCTTTTCCAGATCGGTCATCGGGTACTGCGTCGTTATTTCGTCGCGCGCCGTCTTTGACACTGGCACAAGCTCGTGCAGCGGCTTGGGCGAGATCACCACCCCTGCGGCGTGCACCGAAGAGTGGCGAGAGCAGCCTTCAAGTCGCTTGGCTATCTCGATCACCTCGCGCACGCGGCTGTCAGTCTCGATGGCTCGCTTGAGGTCGGGGTTCTGTTTGATCGCGTCTTCGATTGAAACGTTGCGGCCTCGCACGGGCGGCGGGACCATCTTGGCAATCTTATCGACTTCGGCGTAAGGCATCTCCAGCGCGCGGCCCACGTCTTTGATGGCCGCCTTTGAAGCCATCGTCCCGAAAGTGCTTATCTGTGAAACGTGATCGCGCCCGTAATAATCGGCGACATAATCTATGACCTGCTGGCGGCCGCGCACGCAGAAGTCTATGTCTATGTCTGGCATCGAGACGCGCTCGGGGTTTAAGAACCGCTCAAACAGCAGGTCGTATTGCAGCGGGTCGATGTCGGTGATCTTCAGGCTGTAGGCCACGAGGCTGCCTGCCGCAGACCCTCGACCGGGACCGACAGGGATGCTGTTTTTCTTCGCGTAGCGGATGAAATCCCAGACGATCAGGAAATAACCCGCAAACCCCATCTTAGTGATGACGCTGATCTCCTGTTCGAGCCGCGCTTTGTAATCGTCCAGGTCGCATTTGCGGTCCTGACGGTCTTTGATAGCGGCCCACCGCTCTTCGAGCCCTGCGCGCGACATCCGTGCGAAATAGCTTTCAATCGTCTCGCCTTCGGGCACGCGGAAGTTGGGCAGGTGGTTTTCGCCGCTCGGCAATTGAAGCTCGCACATCTCGGCAATGGCTACGGTGTTGAGCAAGGCTTCGGGCATGTCTTTGCCAAAGATCAGCCACATCTCTTTGGCCGACCGCACGTAGAACTCGCCCTCCTTATACTTGAGCCCACGCTTCTCGTTCACGGTCTTGCCCGCGCCGATGCAGACGAGTATGTCGTGCGCGCGCCAGTCTTCGCGCAGCAGGTAGTGGCAATCGTTCGTGGCCGCGAGCGGAATGCCAGTCTTCTTCGACAGCTCGCGCATGCCCGGTATGACCACGCCCGTCTCTTCTTCGAGGTTGTGATTCTGTACTTCGAGATAGTAATTGCCCTTCCCGAGAATGTCTTCGAACTCCTTGGCCTGGCGCGCGGCTTCGTTGAACTTGTCCGTAAGAAGAAGCGACGACGGGACGCCGGACAAACAGGCCGAGAGCGCAACTATACCTTCGCTGTGCTCGGAGAGAAGCTCTTTATCGATTCGCGGCTTGTAATAATACCCGCGCGTGAATGCCATCGAAGAGAGCTTTACAA